>NZ_CAXBNC010000001.1:0-584944 GCF_963977085.1 uncultured Paraglaciecola sp.
GCTTCTAGCTTCTAGCTTCTAGCTTCTAGCTTCTAGCTTCTAGCTTCTAGCTTCGCAAAAATAATAACTCTTTTAGCCAGTTGTATAGCAACTGGCTTTTTTAATTCCAAATTTAAAAATCAACACATTAAGGATTTTGAACCACAGAGGACACAGAAGGTCTGGCGCCGACCGCTTCGCTGCACAGTGGAAAAATGCCAATTGTCTTTCTCTGTGCCCGGGTGTCGAGTTCCAGCACCCGATGCTCGGCCCCCGGAACTCGGCCCCCGGTGCTCGGCACCCGGAACTCTCATTTTCCTCTGTGGTGATAGGCTTTTGATTTTTTTATGCTTTAAACTTCTCACTCGCAGCCGTGTTAAAACAATCCCATTTGTTGGCTGGTCATGTCTGCGAAGGATAAATTGATAAAGGGTAATATTCCTTCGGCAATAGGTTTAATTTGTTTATCCACGTAGTGGTCATAATCAATTTGGCTGCTTAGATATTCTATTGGTTGTGGTCCATTGACTGTAATCACATAAGATATCCAGCCCTTGTGTTGGTATCTGGGTGTTTTACCTAATGCCACATTTTGTTGGTCGGCTAGCCTTGCCGCCTTTACATGTGGCGGTACGTTTTTAACATACAAATCTAATCTGCGCCGAATACGTTTACGATATACAAGTTGTTCATCTAGCTTGCCAGAGCGTGTGTCTGCGATGATCTGCAGCAAATAGTCATGCACATTTTGCCCTGAAAACACCATTTTATATAGCGTGAGTTGAAAGCCTTTTGCAAGCTGAGTCCAATCAGAACGAACCGTTTCTAAACCTTTAAATACCAGTTCGTCCCCCTCTTTTGTGGTTTTTAATCCCGCATAACGTTTTTTACTGCCGAGCTCAGAGCCACGAATAGTAGGCATTAGAAACTGGCTAAAATGGGTTTCAAATTCTATTTCTAACTCACAATCAAGTTGGTGTGTTTGTTGAATGTTGTCCCGCCATTTTTGATTAATTTGCATGGCTAGAGAGTGCCCCACTTGATTCGCTTGTTCCTTGGATAATTCCCCTTGTAACCACACAAAAGTCGAGTCAGTATCTCCATAAATCACTTGATAACCCGCTTCTTCAATCCATTTTGCAGTGGTTTGCATAATATCATGGCCGCGCATGGTGATTGAGCTAGCTAATCGTGTATCGTAAAATGGGCATCCGCCTGAGCCTAGCACCCCGTAAAAGGAATTCATTAAAATTTTGATAGCCTGACTTCGCGCCGCATCTTGATTTTTCTTCGCTGCATCACGTTGCATCCACAGTGAAGTAATAATCTCCGGCAAAAAGTGTTTATCACGGCTAAATTTTGCTCCCCGATAACCTTCAATAGCTTGTTCTGGATTTAATAAGCCTTCCACTAATCCAAGTGGATCTATTTTAAAGGTGCGCATAATAGAAGGATACAAACTCTTAAAATCCAGCACTAAAACGTTTTTATATAGGCCTGGTATTGAGCTCATTACATAACCACCGGGACTGGCTAAACCACCGTCTTTTGGGCGATTAGGCGCGATGTAGCCAGCCCGATGTAATTTGGGTAAATACAAATTGATAAAAGCGGCTACCGACCCCCCCATTCGGTCTAATTCAAGGCCAGTAAGCTGACTACGTAAAGTTAAAAAATCCAGTACTTTGGTGTGTTCAAAAATAGCTAACACCAATTGGCAATCTTGCAGATTATATTCCGCTAATTTGACTTTATTATGTATAAAATCATATTCAATCTGTGCGAGTCTATCATCTACATCTTCCGTCTTTTTACCTTTACCAAGTAAGCTTTGCGCTACATTTTCTAAACTAAAACTCGCAAACTGATAAGTCGCTGTTTTTAAAGCATCTATACCGTCTACAACAATTCTACCTGGCATAGAAACAAAGCCTTGATTCACTTCATTTCTGGCGTCTCGCCAAAAAAGTGGTTGATTATTGCGTCCCAAGGTCAATTCAACCCGGTGTAATGTTGCCCGCTTAATCAACAAACGAAAATCAAAATTGACGACGTTCCATCCAATAATAATGTCTGGGTCGATTTGAGCGATTTGTATCACAAACTGCTGTAATAAGGTCTTTTCATTGTCTACCCAGTGTATCCACTCTTCTGCTACTTGGGATTTGCCAATCATCAATACACACCTGTAGGTGTCACTGGCAAGACCTATAGAAAACAGTTCACCCTGTTCACTGCATTCGATATCGATAGATAACAGCTTAAAATTAGGTACATATTGGCTGGGTTTACATTGAATATTGGTGAGTTGTGTTGATTTGTGAGGAACTTGCTTGCCTGTAAAAACAGCACTGCCATAAATAAAACGTTCCATCAGATAACGTTCGGTTAAACGTATATCATCTTCGAAACAACTAATTTGATGCTGCTTTAATAATGTTTTAGCTTTGTACAATGAATTGTTTTTATCAAAGTACAGTGCACCCACTGCTTGATGGGCAAAAGTGTTTAGTTCTAAAGGTTTAAAACTGTGTTCAATACCACTTTGCTTGAGTAGAGTTGATGCTTGGGAGTGATTTTTTTGCTCAATAAAAAACAACGCTTGTTGCGCTGTTGATATCCCCTGTATTACACCCGTTTCAGTAATAAACCAGAATTCGATATAGGTTTTACCCTGGCGCTCTATAGAGTGGGCAGTAAGAATAAATCCCTCTAAGGAGACTTTCATATAGTTGAGACTAAGCTTTTAATAGTTTATTTGAGGGCAAGGTAAGGGTTATTACCTTAGAAAGCAAGCTAAGGCATAGACACTCACTGATGCGGAATGTCTATACCCTAATAATAGTGATATATGCGCAATCCTTTACAGATCGCAATTCAATGGATTATCAGCCTCTATAATCTTTATTTCGCTTAATTGTATTATCAATCCGGCCTTTGCGGCCAACAAAAATGGCATGTCCACTTTTTCCATGTTGCTACCTACATCAGCAAAACAACTCAATGGGATTGTGGCTTGTTGCCAACCTTGGCCAGCCTTAGATTTGAGTGAACCAGTGAGATCTAAATCACCGACACAATCTACTCCGCAGCCGATACTTAGGGAAACTTTGCTCGCTCCTTGCTGCAAAACATTGTAATTAAAAGTCAGAGCACTGCCTGCTGCCATTTTTTCAGTTAAATCAACAGGATTACCCTGTATCGATAAATTGGCTTCACCTTCCCACGTAGCTTGGATCGTATCCTCTTGTGCTTGATGATCTGTGGCTTGCAGCAACAACTTAGATAAGGAACTGGCTTGTGAACTGGCACTAACTTGTGTGTTACCCCCTGCATCGTTAAGGACTAATCGCCAAGGCTGCACCGGATAACCAGCAAATAGAAATTTATTATCATTAATTTGGCTCACAGAAGGGTCCACTTCTTCACTCAAAGGCGCTAAGTTTTGGCTATCCTTTAGCGACAATCCATAACCATAAGCAAACAAAGGTTGATAATTGTCATCACCTATATTTACCTCAACATCCAAAGGACTCGCTGGCCAAGAGAACGACAATCGGCCCGTAAAGTCATATTGCACATTACCTTGCGCATCTTTAAACAATAGATCAGCCACACCGCCGCCTTCTGATCCCGGTAACCAAGCGGCAACAAACGCATCTGAGGCATTTAATTCAGGATTCACCCACATGCCACGACCAGACAAAAATACTGTTACCGTGGGAATACCTTGCGCTTTGAGTGATTTTAATAAGGCTAGATCTTCGTTAGGTTTATAGTCGAGATCTGTCACATCACCTTGAAACTCAGCGTAAGGCTGCTCGCCAAATACAACTATCGCGACATCAGGTTTTGTCTCAAACTCTCCTTTTTCACTCAATTCCACTTGCCCGCCAGCTTGCTGAACCGCTTTTTGAATGCCTTGATAAATCGATTCACCATTAGGAAAGTGAGAATTATTGTTACCCGTTCCTTGCCAACTTAAGGTCCAACCGCCAGATTGCTGACCAATGTTATGGGCGCCACCACCTGCTACTAAGACTTTTGAGCTGGCATGTAGTGGTAACAACTGATTATTATTTTTAAGTAACACCAGCGACTTACGTACCGCTTCTCTGGCAATCGCTTTATGCTCACTTGAGCTTAACAATTCGAATTTACCGGCATAAGGACGTTGAGATGGCAACTTAGCCGCAAATAACCCAGCACGTAATTTAACCCGTAAAACCCGTGACACGGCTTCATCCAAGCGCGCCATACTGATCTCGCCCGACTTAACTTGTTTCAGGGTGTTTTTGTATAAGTCTTTCCAGCTATCGGGGGCCATAAACATGTCTAAACCCGCATTAAACGCCTGAGGACAAGACACATTGCTACACCCTGCCACTTGTCCGTGGCCATTCCAATCGCCTACGACTATGCCATCAAAGCCTAAACGTTCCACCAAAATATCATTTAACATTTCGCGGCTACCGTGCATTTTTCTGCCATGCCAGCTATTAAATGACGCCATGACGACTAGTGCTCCGTGCTGGATTGCAGGAGGATAACCGGCACCATGAATGTCGCGCATGATAGCTTCGCTAACAAGAGTGTCACCTTGATCCTTCCCGTCTTTAGTACCGCCGTCGCCCAAAAAGTGTTTAACATTGGCTAATAAATGATTTTTGCCTAGAAAATTATCGCTATTGACTTTCCCTTGGATCCCTTCAACTAAAGGCCCTGCAAAACTCGCGACTATCTCAGGATTTTCAGAATAACTTTCGTAGGTTCGTCCCCACTTATCATTTTGCACCACAGCTAAAGTAGGGGCGAATGTCCAATCAATCCCTACAACTAATATTTCCTTAGCCGTAATTTCACCAATCTTACGCATCAGGTCTGGATCGTTCGCCGCTCCCAATCCAATGTTATGGGGAAAAAGCGTCGCCCCTACTACATTGTTATTGCCATGCACCGCGTCTATACCCCATAACAAAGGAATGCCCACTCCTCCGTCACTGGTATCTGTCGATGCTTGGTAAAACTTATCTGCTAACTTTAACCATTCTTCTGGCGGCGCGTGAATATCGCCATTAGGTGCACTGCTGCCCCCATTTAATACCGAGCCTAAGTTATATTCCCCAGCCTCTTGGGGCGTAATAGACGCAATATCAGCCTGAATAACTTGACCTACTTTTTCTTCAAGGGTCATCTTTGCCAAGATCGCCGCGATTTTAGCTTCCTGTTGTGGATCTCGTTTTATAGGAGACACTTGTTTAGGCCAGTTTTCAGGTGTGACATCAATAGCAGTAATTTTTTCAGCTAAAACTGGTGCAAGTTTTTCAGTCGTTTGTTCGGAAGTACCATTAGAACATGCGGCTAAGGTCGCCAATAGTGAGGAAAGTAATACTGTAGATTTGAGTAATTGTTTATATTTAAGATTTATCATTGGCAAGAATAAGGCCTTTATTTTTCTTTTTTATTGGAAACGTTTTCACAAAAGTAAACAACTGCTCACAATTAATCAACAAAAAACCACAAACTGCAGACCTATTTACAATAAAAACGCCTAGAAACATTTGCACCATAAATACCACAGAGCACTTCGCGACAAAGAGGAATAGATTGCTAAGTATTGGGTTTTCCTCTGTGTTTTGTATTCAAAAAAAATGGCCTCAATTGAGACCATTTTTTATAGAGGGAGCAGCCTTTTATTTAAAGAAAGTCTGACTCACAATTTTGTGAATAAATTAAATTCTATCTTTAAGGGCAGTCACAATTGGTGAAGTCTCTAAGCCATTTTCAGACGCCCAAGCAATAACTGTTTTACCGTCTTGCTCAGGCGTATTTAAATCACCTTTAGACATTTTCTTAACCATCAAAGTGCCTGTTTCAACAGCATTGCTAAGCATAGCTGTGCGGATAAGGCTGTTGCCCCCACAAGAAATACCTGCATAATAATCTTTTAACTTCAGTTTAAAATCAGATTCAACACGTTTCATTTTTTTACGAAGTTCACCTTTATCGTCAGCCTTAACAATAGTACAAATGTTCTGTAGGGCTTCACTTACATCGGCTTGTGCATTACCTGCCGTGAATAAAGAGATAGTAGCGATTGCGATGGTAGTTTTAACTAATTTCAACATGGTCAAGTTCCTGGAGGGTAATTTAAGTAAATAAAAGTTGGTTCTATTTCGATGATGCGTATTAGAAAGCAGTTTGTGTGTTAAATGTATCTTTAAGGTAATACTTAGGTATGTGAAGTGATAACTTAATTTTCTTTAAATTCCCTTAGTTTTGACTCATCTCCATTAAACGGCTATAGGTTCGGCGAAACTCGAATTTCAGAGCGCCCTCTAGATAAAGTTCAGCCAATGGCACGTCACTGCTTAAATACAAGCTCACTTTTTGATCATATAACTCATCAATTAAACTGATAAAACGTCGGGCCATATCATCATTCTCACCATAAGATAAAATACGCTCGCCTGTGATTTGGGCTTGGTTATCTCCTATACCGTCTTCGGTTCCGCGAGCCTTAATCCATCCACGCACTTCACCTGCAAACTGGGGAACGCCACTTAACATTACAGTGTCATAACGAGTAGCAATTTCCATGTAATCGAGTTGTGAACGTGGACCTTCACACAAGGCGTAAAAGTCGAACCATACCATTGAGTTGGGACAGTTAGATTCAGTCACGCTTTTTACACTGATTTCGCGGTGACAGATTTCTATGCTGGAGGCATTGATTTGAACAAGATTAGTTGCAGCTATGAGATCAGCAAAAATAATAGAAAAATCCATCTCTGCAGTCATACCTATGAATTTGAATGTTGCGACAAACTCCGATTCGTTTTGCTCTGCTCGCAGGCGATGTAAACGGTGATCTTGCTTGCCGTTCAGATGCAAAAGTGATGTATGTTGTTGCAGTAAGGTAATACATGGCAAAAATTTATGTCTGGCTAAGCCATTTTCGTATAAGCGCTCAATGGGAATATTTGAGGTAGCGACTAACACAACGCCTTGCTTAAATAAACATTCAAACAATCCTGCCAAAATCATGGCATCGCCAATATCGGAGACAAAAAATTCATCGAAACATAATATGCGGCATTCTTTAGTAAGGTTTTTGGCAACAATAACCAAAGGATCTTGTTGACCTACTAGGGCTTTAAGATCCCGATGAATGCGTGCCATAAAATGATGGAAATGTAATCTCAATTTGCCTTTTTGTGGCAAACAATCGTAAAACAAGTCCATTAAAAATGTTTTACCGCGACCCACATCCCCCCACAAATATAGCCCTTTAATAGGCAGGGAAGTCGTTGAGTTTTGCTGAGTTAATTGCCAAAATAGTGTGTCCAATGTATTAATGGCTTGTAGTTGTGACAGATCCTCAACAAGCTTTTCTCCCAATTGTGATTGATATACAGCAAGGGGAGAGTTAAGGGTTGATATATGGTTTAACCCATCGGGCATAGTGAATATTTTCCACAAATGACGAAATGCAGATAAGAAGTCTAACTATTTTTAGTGCTGCAGCCAAACGAATTGACAAAGTTAAATCGACAGCAAAATATCATAGTTTCTATTGGCAAAATGAGATATCAGTTAACCTTAAAATAGTAGGTAGTGACAAATAAGCTTGGAGTAAAAGTTGTTAACACGAATTGAGAAATACCCATGAAATTAGTAATTTTTATTTTAAGTGTTTTGCTTGTCTTATCCGCCAATGCTGGGGAACCCATAACCATTCGTCTAGCGGTGATAAATTCAAAAAATGACTTACGTCATGAATATTCACAGCAGCTACAAAAACTCATTATTGCTTCCTCACCTGCAGATATTGAAGTGGATTGGGTGCCATTCCCAAGTGACCAACAACATAGAGTCCTATTGGATAATCATGCAATTGATGTATTTGCGATGCCTTCCGACGAAAAACTTGAGCAACAATACCATGCTATTCGGTATCCAATATTCAAAGGTTTAATGGGTTACCGGCTTATGCTAGTGAAAAATGAAAACCGCCAGATTTTAGAAAAAATTACCGATATTCAGGCTTTGAAACAATTTACTATAGGTCAAGGAAGCCAATGGCAAGATACTAAAATATTTTCGGAAAATGGCTTTGTGGTTATCACCAGTCGACACTACAACCGCTTATTTGAAATGCTCGGCAAAAATAGATTTGAACTATTTCCAAGATCAATTCTAGAAATCTGGCGCGAAGAGCAAACATTTTCAACACTCGGCATTAGTGTTGAACCTAATATAATCTTGCACTATCCCTTGGCTATGTTTTATTTTATTAGGAAGAATGAACCTGAGTTACGCCAAGCTCTTGAGAACGGCTTTAAAGTAGCAATAGAGAACGGTAGCTTTGATGCTTTGTTTAATAAGTACCATGAAGGTTTTATTAAACGTGCAAAACTAGAGCAACGAACATTAATTGAAATACCCAATTCATTCGCTCCCAACATTCCCAGTGATGAAACAGCCCTTTACATAACTCTCTAATTATTATGAAACATGGAAGAGGCGAAACTGGCGCATTGTCATAGCTGCCTTTTTCACCTTTTAGCCATACCGTCCAGCCACTATTATCATGCCTATCTTAGTTGAAATTACTTACAATTGTGGGCTATTCCTTCGCAAGCTCGCCTCGACAAACCCAATAGCATTTGACTTTTCAATGAAATTGCAGCCTTCTAACATACTGTTTTGATTGCAATTACTTTAAAGGAAGCGGCACGCCTTAACCAGGGTTTAGCTTAACTACTGTTCCTCCCGCATAAACACCAAATCAATAAACTAAATTCACTCGGCCACAAGGTTTCACTCCGACAACCAAGGTTCATTTTGCACTCTGAGCATGGCTTCAACTCGATTATCTACATTAAGTTTACTTAAAATTGAAGATACGTGATTTTCAATTGTACGGTTTGATCGCGAGAGTGACTCAGCAATTTGTTGATTACTTGCCCCAGTCACCAAAAGCTTAAGCACTTGCTGCTCTTTGTTTGTTAGACCAATTGGATGCTGTCGAGTTTTAGCATAGGGTCCACGGCGAGATTTAGGGAGAATATCTGTCAATCCTTCAATGATTGCAGCATTTCTAATCCATTGCAGTGCAGATCTTGCCTGTATGTTTTCAAATATTTCCCAAGCCTTAATAAGATAGGATTGCCGAACCTGACTTTGCTTAGGTTGATTATGTAATAAACTCATACCTGCATTAAAAGGCATACCAAGCCTTTGCCAAGCGCAGTATGCTGCTTCAATGTCACCATTTAACTCAAGCTGATAGGGTTGTGCCATCACATTAGCACTAGAGTGACTATCGCCAACTTCAATATTAAATCGTTTCTTCCATATAATTAACTCGCCTAATTGCCATTTGTTTAACACACCTTCTGCCAGCTCATCTAGCCAGTTAATATGTTTTTTGGCATCCTCTTGTTGAAAGTCGTCAAAGGCATACAACCAGCTATGCTCTATCAGACCAAGTCTTGCTGGGATCATGTACTGATATTCATTGGTAGATTGTGCATCTTTTAGTGCCTGACAAAGCAAAGCATAGCTGTCCTCAACAGCAAGACGTGAACTAACTCGAGCGAGCACAATCAAGGCAGGTAGTTTCATTAACAATGTTTGATTATCAACTCCTTGGACACCTGCAGCAATAGTTTGTGCATCAATTAAACGCCCTTGTTCTTGGCGTAATTGCGCCTGAAGACCTACAAGATAATATGTCCACGAATCTAAATCGTGAGAAATGTCGTATTGGATCCCTTTGGTTGTTAAGTCTTCCGCCATTTCAAGCTTTTTAAAGCGAACGCAATAATCTGAGAAATTGGTGTAAACCCGTGCGACATCCTCATGCAAACCATGTTGTTCTGCAATAACAAGGCTTTGCATGAGCATTTCCTCTCCCTCTTCATTCCCTCGAATGACCAAAGCTGTGCCTATGTTATTTAGGGCATGGGCTTTAACAATAGGACTAGAAAACTGTTCAGCTAATTCAAGTGCCTTATTGCCCCACTTAATCGCGTCATCAGTTCTATCATTAAGCATATCTAATTGTGAGCGCATAGAATATGCCATGGCTAATTCACTCGATGCTGGAATAGACTCAAATGTATTAATTGCTTGATTCGCATACTGCTCGGCCTTTTCTGCGTCGCCTTGATACCAATATAGTCGCGATAACGAGCGTAAGTTTTCGCCCACTTTGTCTTGTCTGCCTAACGCACGCCAAAGACTTATGGCATGTCGTCTTGCATCAATAACTGATTGTTTCATATGGGTAGTTAAGCCCACTTCGTAAGCCCAGTTTTCGTGGAGACTAGCAGCGAGTTCGGTATCTGCATATTCAACAAAATTGAGTGCTTTTCCATAAAACGATGCAGCTTCCTTATGTGCACCCAATGCGGCTGCATTAGCAGCTGCAGTGGGCGCATACTTAAGTACATTTTCTGAGTCTAACGCCCCTTCCGCATGATGAACAAGCCATGCCAAATTAACAGGCAACGATATTTGATTTAAACATTCAAGAATTCGCTTATGGGCATTTTTTTGATGATGCGCAGGTTGATTTTCTAAGATAGTCCGCCTGACTAATTCGTGCTTAAATCGGAATATTCTATGTGGGTCACATTGCAAAAGTTTTCTGGCAACACTAGCCATAGCAAATGACTCGCCATTTTCACCAAAAAGCGCAGTTATTAGTGCAACTGGAATACTATACGGAATAAGGCTTAACACCTGCATAAGCTCTCGTTCACCATGGGTTAAATGCTGTACTCGACTACTCACAGCTTCCCTAATTGAAGCTGGGATAGCATGGTGATTGTAGTCATTGTTAGCCAATAACTCAGCGATAAAAAAGGGATTACCTGCTGTGATTTTATATAAAATTTCGGGGTCGTAAGTACTTTTGCTACTAAGCTTTGTCACCGCATTCTGACTCAATTGTTCGAGGTGCACTCGAATGGTATGCGCAGACGGCATCAAAGAAAGAACAGAGTGAAAGGGGTGGTCATGAGTCACTTCATCTTCTCGATAACTCAAACACAGCAAACACGGTATAAAAGAGATCCTTCTGGCGACATATTTTAATAAGTCGAGACTGGCATGATCTGCCCAATGTACGTCTTCAATAATCAGAACAGTAGGTTTTGTCAGTTTGCTTATCGCCTGAAAAAAACTGCCAAATATAATGCTAGGAGTGGCACCATTTTCTAAGTGGCTTAGCAAATCAAGAGAGATAATTTGAGCAAAATCGTAGATAGGTGCATAAGGTCGAGGGGTAAATAAAGGGTCGCATCCAGACCAAAGAATATCAATGGATGTGTCAGCATGCATACGAATATGTTCGAGTAAGCTGGTCTTCCCGATCCCCGCCTCACCACTTAGCAATAAGATTTTTCCCGATTGAGAGATCTTTGACATACTTTCAGTGATCTTATCTATCGCGTTATCACGTTCCAAAAGCATCGGATGTACCTAAGCCTTGCACTTGTTCCATTATTTAAATTTAAGCTAAATAACCTCTCATTGCAGACGTTTTTCTTAAATTAGGTACTGATATCACAAAATATAGGTAGCAACACTCAATGAAAATAACCCAATTTTGCTTAACCTTTTTAAACCTACTCTAATAAAACCGCTCTCAATCTAAAATAGATAAAAGGACCTACTATGAAAGCATTATCCCAAACTATTATTGCCATAATGACAATGTCCTGGCTAAACACAGGCATGGCCATTCCAATAACGGCCAATAGTGGCATCTCATTTAATAATGACATGGTAATCGCCACTGGTGGTCAGCTCCCTATTGGGCTTGAATCCATTGACGGCCCACCTAGCTATTCGTTTTTAACAAACAGTAGCTTATATGCACCAGATGCTGTTGATTTTGACGATACTGATATAGTAATTGCTGGATTAACACGGGATGCACCTTCTACGTTTTCTTCAATAAGTACCAGTACTCGCAACGCCGGAACTGAAGGCTCAATTTCGAGTAACAATACTCAGTTATATCAAATAAGAGAATTGGAAATAATCCCTGACGGCAGCAATGATGTGTCTGAACGTGGTTTATGGGGTAATGGTGTTGCTCAGGCTTCCCTTACTACTTCCGTTTTTGATACTAGAGCAACGTCTGAGGTGTCTTTTGAACGCGAGTTTACCTTTTCAAATCAAAACGCCTTTGCCATGACCTTTGGTATCCAAGGCGTCTTTGAGATGGATATGTTTGCCATTGCCAATGGCGAACATAGTGTTGCCGAAGCATTCGCTACATTAGATATGTTTTTTAGTTCGAGCAATATACTCGATATTCAATTTGCAGATATTTCTCCATACAGCACTAACCAGACTGAATCAGGAGGCAACGCCAGCATTTCACTGATTCGAGAAACTAACGTTGCCGGTACTGGACATTTAAGCTTAACCGGCATGGCGAGCGCATCGGGCTTAGATGGAGGAGGAGCTCAACAAGCATTGGGTGGTAGCGTAATGTCCTATGCAATAGGCATTACCTTGCAGCCTGGCGAAGAAATCACCATGTCTCACCTTGTTACCTATTCTAATTTAGCTGCCATTGAACAGAGGGTTACGGAAGTAAACGAACCTTCAAGCCTATTACTGATGCTGTTCGCTTTGGGTATCTCAATTTTTAGAAAACAGTATTCTATCGAGCTTTAATGAATAACATTATGTCGGTATTGCGCCCTATGCTCGCCTTACTGCCAATGCTTAATGGCAAAGGTCGCAACGACTCGAAAGCCATGGGACCGACATAACTCTTGAAAAATAGGATAACTCAGCGCATCGGGCTGGCGTTGCAGGTAACTATACACAATAGCAGCAGCCCTCTACCCCTGCTCATCTCGCGTAAACACTAACTCGTTGCCTTTACTCTTAGAGGCTGAAAAACGATAGCCTGCAGTATCAAACTCTTTCAATTGACTAATCTCAGTTAAGCGGTTTTGAATAATATACCTAGCCATCATGCCTCTTGCTTTTTTGGCAAAAAAACTAATCACTTTAAATTGACCGTTTTTACAATCTTGAAAAACAGGCGTATAAATTTCTGCGTGTAACGCCTTAGGCTTCACGGCTTTAAAATATTCGTTTGAAGCAAGGTTAACCAATACATTGTCGCCTTGGACTGCAATGGCTTCATTTAACTTATGGCTGATACGGTCATCCCAAAACTGATAGAGGTTTTTATTTTTCCCTGTGTCTAGTTTGGTGCCCATTTCCAATCGATAGGCTTGCATCAAATCCAATGGTCGTAATACACCATATAAGCCAGATAAAATGCGCAAGTGTTGCTGGGCATAGTGAAAGTCGTCTTGCTCAAATGAAGTCGCATCTAACCCTGTGTATACATCTCCATTGAATGCCAAAAGAGCTTGTTTGGCGTTGTTGATGTCAAAAGGAGTGTGCCAACTGGCATAGCGATCTGCGTTTAAACCTGCCAATTTATCGCTAATTTTCATTAATGACGCAATTTTGGCTGGGCTTAACTTACGGCAATGTTTTATTAGCGCCTCAGAATCATCCAACATATCTGGATATGTGAATGTCTCTGTTACTGCAGGGGTATCATAATCGAGATTTTTGGCTGGCGAAATAACAACTAACATTCAATGGGATCCTGTAATGGTATAAATTTATAAAAAACTACTGCAGTGATATGTGGGATACGTTGCCAAATACAAGTTGGATTTTATTATTCTTTGTATTTCACATAGGCTTCAGCCAAAATTAAGCTAAACCAAAATGCAATTAAGGATAAATATGTACCTAAAACTTTTAGGGCTCACTGGCATTATTATATTGTTATCAAATTGCGCCACTATGAATAAAGCAGATTGTTTGAACGCAGATTGGCAATTAATAGGTTTCGAAGACGGAAGTTTGGGTAAGAATGAAGTGTCTATTTCTCAGCACAGAAAAGACTGTTCTGAACACGGTGTTACCCCAGATTTGACGGCTTATCGCAAAGGTCACTATGAAGGGGCTAAAGCTTTTTGTACAACACACAACGGGTTCACTCGAGGCCTGCAAGGCAAAGAGTATAAGCGTAACTGTCCAGAAGCATTTGAAAAAGCATTCCTAACTGGATTCAGCGATGGCCAAAATTTATATGGACTAAAAAAGGTGCTAAACCAAAGAACAGATGACCTCGAAGACACCTACAAAGAATTAGATTGGCTAGAGCACACTATCGCTGAAAAAAGTGAAGTTATGATCTCTGATGGCCTAAATCGAAATCAGCGAATAGCTATTAGAGATGAAATTGCAGAGCATCAAACACAACAACAGCATTTATATGCTGTGCTACGAGAATTAAAACAGGAATTTGAAAACGCTTCGCTTGCCTACGAACAAGCAAAGCGCGAGTTTGCTAACTATTCACCGACAAACTAATTAGCCTTGAGTGATCAGAAAACATTATCATTTTACGTTAGAAAAACGATTATGTGATTTCACATCGTCTTTATTTTTGTTAGCAAAGCTAGCGTTTTACTGGCGTCTGTTATGCAACGGTTATACCCTATAGCTATTCTTATTTTTCGCGTTACAGTAAGCATTAAGACATATGATAGTCAGCTTACTTCTTTGAATTCCTAAACAATTTTGCCAAGCTATACACATTGCAATGTGATAGCCCATGAAGCGTCACTACTTATAGAGGATAATATGTCTAATCAATTACAAGCTTTACGAGAAATCACTACTGTTGTTGCTGATACCGGCGATATTGAAGCCATTAAAAAATACCAACCAGTAGATGCCACCACTAACCCGTCTTTGTTACTTAAAGCAGCAGAGATGCCGCAGTATAAATCTCATTTGGAAAGTGCAGTGGCATGGGCAAAAGAACAGTCTTCTGACGCAGAACAACAAATAATTGATGCTGGTGACAAACTTTCTGTCACTATTGGTACCGATATTGTCAATATTGTACCCGGACGTATTTCTACAGAAGTAGATGCGCGTTTATCATTTGACACTGCAGGAAGTATTGAAAAAGCCCATAAGTTGATTGCTCTTTACAAAGAAGCGGGTATCGATAAGAGTCGCATCTTGATTAAGTTGGCCTCTACTTGGGAAGGCATCAGAGCAGCAGAAGTATTAGAAAAAGAAGGCATTAACTGTAATCTTACTTTGTTGTTTGGTTTCGCTCAGGCACAAGCATGTGCCGAAGCAGGAGCTTTCTTAATTTCTCCTTTTGTTGGCCGAATTTTAGATTGGTACAAGAAAAGTACCGGTAAAACTGACTACAGCTCTGCCGAAGATCCTGGCGTAGTATCAGTCACTAAAATCTATAACTATTACAAAGACCATGGTTATAAAACTGTTGTTATGGGCGCTAGCTTCCGTAACACAGGTGAAATAACCGAATTAGCCGGTTGTGATCGTTTAACTATTGGACCAGGCTTATTGGAAGAATTGTCACAAACTGACGCACCTTTGCCAATTAAGCTGCAAGATAAAGGAGCAACTAAAACTCCTGGAGCGCCTTTAACAGAAGCGCAATTCCGTTGGGAAATGAATCAAGACGCTATGGCTACAGAAAAGTTATCTGAAGGTATCCGCAACTTTGCCGCTGACCAAGTTAAATTAGAAGCCATGCTAAGAAGTTATCTATAAGCTAAATTGTTAATCTTGGAAGCGTCGGAACCGGCGCTTTTTGCTTTTTAGTCAACCTTAATAGCCGGACTTCACCTTGACCCTAGATAGAGAACATATTATGACTTCACTAACGGCATCCCCTGCTTGGAAAAACCTAGAACACTTAGCAGCTCAAATAAAAACTCAGCACATGCGTGACTGGTTTGCTGCAGACCCTAATCGCGCTGAAACCTTTACTCAATCTGCTTGTGGTATTGAGTTAGATTATTCAAAAAATCTCATCACCGACCAAGTTATGCAAGCACTGCAAGCTTTGGCCAGTGAATGTAATGTCACTGAAAAAAGTCAGGCCATGTTTGCCGGTGACATCATTAACCATACAGAACAACGCGCGGTTTTGCATACTGCGCTACGTAACTTTTCAGGCAAGCCCGTTTTAGTAGACGGCATAGATGTGATGCCTGAAGTGTTGGCATGTCAGAAAAAAATCCAAGACTTTGTAGCCAGCGTGCACAGTGGTGAACGCAAGGGTTATACCGGAAAGTCATTAAAACAAATTGTGGCCATAGGTATAGGCGGCTCTTTTCTTGGCCCTAAGATAATGTCAGAAGCCCTAAAACCTTATTGGTTTGAAGGGGTAAAAGTGCATTACGTTGCGAACGTTGACGGTTGTCATATCCAAGACGTATTAGCCTCAGTTGACCACGAAGAAACCTTAGTTGTGATGTCATCTAAATCCTTCACTACCCAAGAAACCTTACAAAATACCCTTACTGCTAAAGCGTGGTTTTTGGGGGCGGGTGGAACACAACAAGATATTGCCAAACACTTTATAGCGGTGTCTTCAAATATTAAAGCCGCCACTGAATTTGGTATGGCTGAAGACAACATTTTCCCAATGTGGGATTGGGTTGGTGGTCGTTATTCACTTTGGTCAGCCATTGGATTGCCTATTGCACTGACTATAGGTTACGACAATTATCGTGAATTACTCCAAGGTGCGTTTGAGATGGATGAACATTTCCAAACAGCTCCCATAGAGCAAAACTTGCCAATGATTCTGGGATTGTTAGGAGTTTGGTATGTAAACTTCTTCGCAGCACAAAGTCATGTGTTACTACCATATTATCACTATTTACGTGGTTTCCCCGCTTACGTACAACAGTTGGACATGGAAAGTAATGGTAAACGAATTACTGGTTCTAACACAGCAGTAGATTACGCCACTGGCCCTATAATTTGGGGTAGCGAAGGCACTAATGGACAACATTCATTCCATCAGCTTATTCACCAAGGAACAGTATTAGTACCCGCTGACTTTATGTTACCTCTCAAGGTACCGAATCAAGATGATACCCATCATGCCATGTTAGCCTCTAACTGTTTTGGTCAGACACAAGCCCTAATGCAAGGTAAAACTTTTGCCGAATGTAAGACTGATTTAGCCGCAAAGGGCTTAGATGAAGAGACACTTGAATCACTCGCCACCCATAAAACCATGCCAGGTAACAAACCCAGTAATACCCTGCTATTCAAGCAAGTAGATCCTAAAACTTTAGGTGCGCTGGTTGCCATGTATGAACATAAAGTATTTGTGCAAGGGGCAATTTGGGGCGTGAACTCTTTCGATCAATGGGGAGTTGAGCTAGGTAAAGAGTTAGGCAATCAAGTACTTGATAAACTCGTTAACACCGATGCGGACTTAAGTTTTGATGCATCAACCAATCAACTAATCAGTAAATTTAGACAAGCTAATGGATAAACCCGTGATACGCGCTAAAAGATAAAAGCTATTCACCACAGAGGAAAAGGAGCGTTGGGCGTCGGGCGCCGAGCGCTTCGCTACACTGAGATAAAAACACCTTGTTTTCTTCTGTGTCCTCTTTTTCCTCTGAGGTTTAAATTTTTTTGCTCTGCGCTATTTTGGATACGAGCCGGTCGCCATGTGATACTAGCTAGTAGCTAAACAAGCATTGTTGCTCTGTAAATTTCACTGTTAATCAAAAAGGGTGTCATTTTAATCAAATGACACCCTTTTTTGTCTAGTTTTTAAAGCTAGAAGCTCTCTGCTCGAAGCTCGTTCCTGCTCTTTTATGCCTTTTCCTTGTCATTAAACCTTCACCTTTTGTTAATAAAAAGTACAAATACTTATTCTATTTTAACTATCCGTATGGTACATAGTCATTAAGCTGTTGTTTTATGTTGAAAATCACAATTGCTTAAAGAGTACCTTTGTAATAAGTGCGCTATAAAAATAATAAAGGAGATCAAAATGGATAAGTCCGAATTATTGTCTACCTTAGATTCAGAAACCAAGTCGTCAAAAAGCAAAACCAGTAAACGAAAATGGCGGGAAATTGAAGCCATACACGACAGACACCGACTCAAGCTAGAATTAAGAGAGTTAGGTATGTCACCAGAAGATGAATTAGAATTTTTATAAATGTAAAGCCCTGAATATTCAGGGCTTTTTTATATAATTCAGAAACACTTAACAGGCAAATGTGAACATATAATAGTGGCTTAACTCGCTACTTTTTCTGATCCAGAGTGTCCTGCTACTACATAATTTTTCGGCATGAAACTATCAACTGTCGACTCTTTCATTTCTAGCGTAAACAGGTCAGGGTTACAGTTTTCTTGTAACAAACACCCTTCTGTTAAATTTGGGTAAATTTCATCATAACGTTTTATTTCTGATTGGCTGACTCTACGGTAAATGTGTGAACGATTTAACTGATTTGGGTTTGATAAGCCCGCAGAAGAAACTAGGTCAAAAGTAGCGTGCACTGTACCTTTATGAAAACGGGCTATACGCGTGGCTTTATCTCCCACAACCAAACCGGAAGCTAAGCTCGGGTCTTGAGTTGCAATCCCTGTTGGACACTCATTGGTATGGCAAATCAAGGACTGAACACAACCCAGCGCTACCATCATACCTCTAGCGCTATTGCACATATCCGCACCCAAAGCCAAATTTTTAACTAGGTGAAATCCTGTAAATGTCTTACCACTGGCAATCACTCTAATGTCTTTTTTCAAACCAAAACCCACCAGTACGTCTACCACAAACACTAAGGCTTCACGCAAGGGCATGCCAACTGAATTAGAATATTCTAAAGGCGCAGCACCAGTGCCACCTTCCCCTCCATCAACAGTGATAAAATCAGGTTGAATTTTTGTTTGAACCATGGCTTTACAAAGTGCAATAAATTCACTTTTACGACCAATACACAATTTAAAACCTATGGGTTTACCACCAGACAAATCTCTCAGCAGCTTTATAAAATGCATCATTTCCAGAGGTGTAGAAAATGCTGAATGAACCGGTGGTGACTCGACTCGAGTGCCTGGCTCTACCTGTCGAATTTGCGCTATTTCTATGGTGTTTTTATGGGCGGGCAAAATTCCCCCATGCCCTGGCTTGGCACCTTGAGATAATTTAATTTCAATCATCTTGATGTTTTCTTTTATGGCTGTTTTGGCGAAACTTTCCTCATCAAAACCTCCATCGGACGCTCGACAACCAAAATAACCTGTACCAATCTGCCAAACTAAATCACCACCATGCTTTAAGTGTGAAGGGCTGACACTACCTTCACCGGTATTGTGGTAAAAACCACCTTTTTTAGCACCTTTGTTTAGCGCTTCTATTGCATTGCCACTTAATGCGCCGTAACTCATAGCTGATATATTAAAAACACTCGCAGAGTAAGGTTGCAAACAATCACTTCCCCCCACCACGATTCGCTGACTTAAGGTTTCTTCATCAGCATGAATGGCGGCTAATGAATGACCAATCCATTCATACCCTACCGCCTGAGTATCAACCTTAGTGCCATAAGGTACAGAATCCTGTGCTCCTTTAGCGCGCTGATAAATCACCGACCTAAACATTCGACTGATAGGTACACCATCAGTTTCAGACTCGAAGAAATATTGACGTAGAAAAGGGCGGAAAAATTCCATTACCCAACGTCCGCGACCTACAAAAGGAAAATTTCGCCTAAGCGCATGTTTAGTTTGATTCATGTCATATAGGCCGATTACAGATATTGGAATAAGCAATAAACTCAACCAAATAATACTCGGCCACTTAAAACTCAGTAATAACATCACAACCCAAGCTGTGACATTCGCTCTAACAAAAGTGTTTCTCATTTCGTGACCTCATTTATATGGAGAATAAATTCGTGTTCCAACCTTACTAGCGCATCATAAGAACAACATAGCTAACAAACTCTTTCAATATAAATATCAAGAGTGAAGTTTAGAAGAAGATTGAGAGTAAAATTAGAAAGTTAAACTTGCCAAATAATTGGGGTTTTATTTTGCTGTTTTAAAAGAGTGTTGGTTTCAGAGAAATGTTTACATCCAAAAAAGCCGCGATGTGCTGATAATGGCGAAGGATGAGGGGCAGTAAGCACGTGATGTTTTTGGGTATCTATGGCCACACCTTTTTTCTGAGCATGATTGCCCCACAGCAAAAACACCAATCCATTGCAATGTTCATTCAATTGATGAATAACGGTATCGGTAAATTGCTCCCAGCCAATTTTAGCATGGGAGTGTGCCTGAGCTTGTTCTACAGTGAGCACAGTATTAAGTAGCAATACACCTTGCTCTGCCCAACTCTTTAAATAGCCATGTTGCGGGATAGTAAAACCGGGAATATCTGCGGCTAACTCTTTGTACATATTAACCAAAGAGGGGGGCGTTTTTATCTTAGGCAAAACCGAAAAACATAATCCATGGGCTTGATTAGGTCCGTGATAAGGGTCTTGCCCTAAAATCACTACCTTCACTTTGTCTAGCTCAGTTAGATTAAAGGCGTTAAACACATCTTGTTTGGGAGGATAAATGGTCTTGCCAGCAGCTCTCTCACTTTCAACAAATTGCATCATTTGTTGAAAGTAAGGCTGCTGCTTTTCCTGACCTAAAATATCTTCCCAAGTGGTCATCAAATATCTTTAGCTTAAAATAGTAAACAAATGTGCTTTTAGCGCCTGATAATCACTGGGCAATTCAGCTGATAACCCTTCTTTACCCGCACAATCTGCCAAAGGTTTAGGCAAGCTGATAGGTTGGCCTAAAACATTTTCCACAGTTTCGCGAAATTTAGCTGGATGAGCAGTACCTAGGAAAATACCGGTTTGCCCTTCCTCCATTTTTCTGGTCAAGGCTTTGTAAGCAATAGCAGCATGGGGCTCACTCACGTAACCCAGTTGGGCTAGTTGACGCATGGCTACTTGGGTATATTCTTCGTCTACCGTGTCACCAGAGATAACAGACTTATCGACCATTCCTAATTCAATTAGTGCTTCAATACGCGGCCAGTTGTTGGGTTGACTCACGTCCATAGCATTAGACAAAGTAGCCACTGTATCTTTAGGTAACCACTCACCGGTTTTTAAATAACGAGGCACTGTATCGTTCAAGTTAGTGGCGGCCACAAAATGTTTAACCGGAAGCCCCATCACTTTAGCAATTAAACCGGCAGTTAAGTTGCCAAAGTTGCCGCTAGGGACTGAAATCACTAAGTCATTGCGCTCTTCTGATGTGAGCTGTGACACTGCTTCAAAGTAATAACAAACTTGTGCGGCTAAACGGCTAATATTAATGGAGTTTGCAGAGTTTAGGTGTAAACCATCACGTACTTCAGGATCATCAAAAGCACTTTTAACCAATTGCTGACAAGCATCAAAATCATCTTCAATTGCGACTGTATGGATATTGTCACCTAAAGTAGTGAATAACTTCTCTTGTAGCTGGCTGATTTTACCTTTTGGATACAAGATCACCACATTGATATTGTCGATACCATGGAATGCATGAGCCACAGCAGCTCCCGTATCACCGGAAGTTGCCGTCAAAATAGTGATCGGTTGCCCATTAGAAATTTCAACCAAACACTGCGCCATAAAACGGCCACCAAAATCTTTAAATGCCAGTGTAGGGCCGTGAAACAACTCTAATGTATACACGTTATCTGTGACTTTAGCCAAAGGAGCTTCAAACACAAAAGCGCGTTCTACTATGCCAGCGACAGTCTCACGAGGTAACTCATCACCAATTAAGGCACTTAATATCTCTACGCTTCGCTCAACAAAAGGCATGGCCAATATTGATTCAATATCATCAAATTTGGGTAATTCTTTAGGAAAAAACAAACCTTGATTCTTTCCTAAACCTTTTTTTACCGCTTCTGCGAACGTTACTTGCTCAGAGGCGTCTTTTAAATTAACAAGTTCCACTTTACTACCTTTTTAATACTTTTGATGTTGCGCTAGTTACAGGGCTTGTAGGCTCGTTGTGACTAGCTCCTTTGAAAGCATCTGCTTTCAAGAGTGGCTTACGGATGCACCACTCGTGTCTAGCTGGCAAATATGACTAAAACCCGTGTCATTTTGAATATAGTTATCAGCTAGCCATTGATTAATTATTTTCGCATTTTCTAAATTGTCGCATACGGCAAACACTGTTGGGCCAGAGCCTGAAATACCAAAAGCCAGTGCGCCCTGTTGTTCTGCGAACGTACGGGATTCATCAAATTTTGGCAACAGTGACTTACGGTAAGGTTCAGCAATCACATCAAACATCATGGCAGCAGCGAGTTTTTCATCGCGGCGGTACAAAGCATCAACAAACACTGCTAACTGCCGGCCAAACTGAATGGTATCAGGCATCGAAACCTGTTTGGGTAAAATATCCCGCGCTGCTGCGGTGGACACGCTAATACCTGAATAACAAGACACCCAATACCAATTTTCAAATACGGGCAACTGCAAGGCAACCTGGTCTTTATGTTCGGCCATTAAGGTTAGTCCACCAAGGAAGCATGGCGCAACATTATCGTAATGTACACTGCCACTTATTTGTCCTTCGAGCTCTCCCATCACTAACAACAACTCGTTGTCGTTGAATGGTGCCTTACCAAAATATTCAGTAAAAAACTGATTTAGACCAAACAATGCCGCCACAATCGAACTGGCGCTTGATCCTAATCCACTGCCAATGGGCAGATGTTTATAAAGTGTCATTTTCAGTGCAGGTATAGCACTTTTGGGGTGACCTTGACTTTCCAATTCGCCAATAAAGTGCTGGTAACAACGAGTAACAATATTACTGTCTGCATCAGGCGGTAATTTATCTGCAAAGCGCCCTTTGACGACTAGACTAAACTGCTCTGCAATTTCGATATCAACTTCATCTCCCAATAAACTGCCGTCTATTGGTTTTAATGCTGCGCCAAGTAAATCAAAACCTAAGCTGACATTACCGATAGAAGCAGGCGCATAGGCCCTTAGGATAGTATTTTTCATATTAGCTTCTGACATTATATAGATTGTTTCCAAGGCATAGTACGCATGACATCAGCAAATACACCTGCCGCAGTCACCGCCGCACCGGCACCATAACCTCTAATAACGTAAGGTATGGGTTGGTAATAATGGCTATGGATCGCCAAGGCATTTTCGCCCTCTTTTACCATGTACAGTGGATGGGATTCATTGACAGCTTCGATACTGACAACACATTTACCATGCTCAATCGAACCTACATAACGTAATACTTTACCTTCGTCCTTGGCAGCTGCGACTTTTTGGGCGTAGAAACTATCTAATTCCGGTAATCGCGACATAAAGTCTTTGATACTGCCACTGGCATCAAAAGAAGCCGGTAAGATGGGTTCTATTGTGATATCAGATAACTCAAGGGTTAAACCAGACTCACGGGCCATAATAAGAAGTTTTCTAGCGACATCCATACCACTCAAATCATCACGAGGATCAGGCTCAGTAAATCCATTCTGCTTAGCAATCTCAGTTGCCTCAGACAGGGTCAAACCCTCGTCTAATTTTCCAAACACAAAAGACAGCGAACCAGACAAAATCCCCTCAAAACGGACTAATTCATCACCGGCATAAAACAAGTTTTGTAAATTATCGATAACGGGTAGACCTGCGCCTACTGTTGTTTCGTACAAAAATTGACGATTGGTCTGTTGCGCCGTATCTCTTAGTAACTTATAAAATTCGGTGCTAGCGGTATTGGCTTTTTTATTCGGTGTCACAACGTGAAAGCCATCAAGCATCATTTGAGGATATTGCTCAGCAATCTGT
The DNA here is from genome assembly GCF_963977085.1 of uncultured Paraglaciecola sp. GTDB lineage: Bacteria > Pseudomonadota > Gammaproteobacteria > Enterobacterales > Alteromonadaceae > Paraglaciecola. The sequence continues at coordinate 23,748 of NZ_CAXBNC010000001.1, forward strand.
GCGCTACTGGTACAGTCGATAATAACTGGGTTAACTAAACTATTGTCATGTACAAAATTCATCAAAGTATCGATAGAAAGCTGTTTGTCACTTTGCTCTAAAGCTGCTTGCCAAGACACATTCAAATCTATGCCATTGGCTTGCAGTAATAATTTTTTACTGTTGGCTATGCCATACACCTTTAAACTGATATTTTTTTCAAGTAAAGACGCTTGTTGACGAGCAATTTGAGCTAAAAGCTCTTTACCTACACTACCGCAGCCCACTAAAAAAACGTCTATGGCATGTAAATTAGAGAAAAAGTTCTGATGTACCACTTTCACTGCTTTTTTAGCCTTGTTTGATTCAATAACAGTAGAAATTGAGCGCTCTGATGAACCTTGCGCAATAGCCACATTGTTCACTCTAGCTTGTGCAAGTGAGCTAAAGAACTTAGCCGCTAAACCTTGAGAATGACGCATTCCATCACCTACCAAAGTTACAATGGCCAATTCGTGACGCACTTCTATAGGGTCTAATAATTGGTTGCTAAGCTCTAACGCAAATGAATCTTCTAATAAATCCTGTGCGCGACTGGCATCTTTACTGTGAATACAAAAACTGATGCTGTATTCAGACGAAGACTGGGTAATTAAACTAATGGAAATATTAGCATTCGACATAATTTCAAACACGCGACTCGCCATGCCCACCATGCCTTTCATACCCGGACCTGCCACGTTAAACATAGTCATATCATCTAAATGCGAGATACCTTTTACACTCGTCCACTTAGTGCTGGCTTCGTTACTGATTAAGGTACCTGGAGCAGCTGGATTAAGGGTATTACGAATTAAACACGGGATATGGTGCTGCGCTATGGGACCGATAGTTTTTGGGTGTAATACTTTTGCACCAAAATAAGATAACTCCATGGCTTCTTGATAAGTCAGCTTATCGAGTAACACAGCGCCTTCTACTTGGTTGGGATCAGCATTATATACGCCGTCTACATCTGTCCAAATTTCGCAACATTGTGCATCGATACATGCAGCTAATATAGCCGCTGAATAATCAGAACCATTGCGACCTAAGGTGACTTTTTCACCTTCTTCATTTACTGCGACAAACCCAGGCATGATTAAAATTTGTTCACCAGAAATATCGACATCACTAAAGCGAGCTTTACTGGCAGATACATCGGCGATGCTGTCTAAATAGTCGCCCTCAGCAATGATATAGTTAACCGGATCTATAATGCTGTTTTTATGACCTAAGGTGCTTAAAATTTCACTAAAAATATTCACACTGACGTATTCGCCAATACTCAACACTTTAGCGACAACTTGCTCAGGCGCACAACGAAGCAATGCAAAACCTTCTAAATGCTGGTTAAGTTCATTTAACGTTTGTTGAATGAATTCCGCTAATTTAGCTTGCGAAAAGTTGGGTAAAGTTGTTTGCAAATCATCCAAGATACCAAAAAGCACCATATTTAATTTGGCAAATAACTCGCCGTAATCTTTGCCCGCAGCCGCTTCATCACATAATAACGACAAGGCATTGGTAACGCCTTTTGGAGCAGACAATACAACAGCCGCACCGTTTTCGGTGTGACATGCAACACTGATGTCTTTCACTCTTAAGTAACGTTCTGCATCAGCGAGAGACGATCCGCCAAACTTCAATACCTTCATTTTTTAATTCCTTAAAAGTTTCAACACTATAATTATCACGTATTTTTTTGAGCTACAAAAAAGCCCGCTGTGGTTGCGGGCTTTTTATGTGTAATTCTTATGCACTAGCCAGCGACCACCCTATCGAAGGTGATAATCGTCATGCCGGTGGTGATTGTTATTATTTTTTTCATGTGCGCAATTTGCCGTATAGACGTCTATATGTCAACTGGCTGTTAACGATGTTTTGTTATTTGATATAGCTGCTTTGTCAAAAGCCATAAAAACCTAAAGAATTAAGCCAGAAAATTGCTGGATTTTATGCCTCTCCATTTGAATGAGAATGTTCCAAGGTTGCGCATCATTAATAATTTATCCGTTGAGTTTAATGGATAGAGGCTGACTACTTACTCTGTGACACACTTTTTAAACTTTAAAATTGATCTATTGCCTAGCAAAGCAAGTAGTACAGGGGTTGTTACGATTCAGTTGTTTAGTTAGGCCAAACATTTGCTGCCAACAAATTAGTTGTTTTTAGAACAATCAGTTCAAAGCGTCGCCACATCGCTGCGTTATTTACATTGATACCTGCGACTAATTGACTATTCTAAATTTATAAAGAAGGTCGATAATACTCAAAGGTCAATTTTTCTAGGAGCATTTATGAATTACCCTTGGTTACACAGCGCTAATAAAATTTTTAGAATTGTTGTAGTTGTTCAATGGCTAATATCGTTATTTATCGCTTATCTAACGACTAGTTGGCTCGAACCCTTTTTACTCGGCTTACCTATTTTGGCTTTGCCTATTATTCTCAGCTATACCCATGGGACAAATCCTGTCAGTCGCTATGCTTTTGCTATTGCAGTACAACTGTTCGCGGCGCTACATATTCAGCAAGCTTTTGGCATGACGGAGCTACACTTTGAAGTGTTCGTGATGTTGGCGTTTTTATCTTATTTTCGTGATTGGAAAACAATTGCGGTTGGCACTGCAACTGTTGCTGTACATCATATTCTTTTTTACTTTGTACAGAGTAGTGGTGGCAGCCTAGTGATATTCGAAGAGGGCCGCGTCGCATTTTACATCCTGGCCATTCACGCAGCATTTGCTGTCGCTGAAGGTGTCATTCTGGGATTCATGGCCCAAAGTAGCTTCGTTGAAGCGAGAGGAGCAGTTTTATTAAATAAGTCAGTATCAGGCATTATGCATGAAAAAGGCGTACTCAATCTCAAGGTTGAAATTCCCCATGACATTCAAAGTATTGAAGAGTTTAAGTCTCTAATTGAAGCATTTAAATCGTTAATTATAGAGTCCAATACACTCAGCAGTAACGTGTCAGCGGTAGCGCAACGCGTGAATGCGTCGTCAGGGACACTCGATACATCGGTGACACTCAGCGCTGAACAAGTAAAGTTAATTTCTGCTTCAATAGAAGAAATCAGTCATACAATAGAAGATGTTGCCACACGCTCCAAAGAGTCAAATGTGCATGCTGAAAAAGCCAAAAGTAGCACAGTAGAAACCAAAGAGTCTATTGCAGGTTCTAGCCAAAATGTGTCCCAATTAAGGCAAACTTTAACTGTCGCATCAGATGCAATCCAAACACTGAGCGACAAATGCAATAACATTTCAGAAGTGATGCAATCAATTAAATCTGTCGCTGAACAAACCAATTTGCTGGCGCTAAATGCCGCCATTGAATCTGCTAGAGCGGGAGAGCATGGTAGAGGTTTTGCTGTAGTAGCCGACGAAGTGAGAAACTTGGCCATTAAGTCTAAAGAAAGCGCAGAAGAAATAGAACAAATTACAGTGGGATTAATCACCAGTGCAAATGCTTCAGTCGCCCAAATGAATGACTGTGTGATTATGGTTGACGAAGCGGTTCACTCTTCAAGCACCGCCATGGAAAAGATGGATAGTGTGGTCAATAGCTTTCAATTGGTATCAGACAATATAACCAATGTAGCTACATCTGCCGACAAACAATCTAAAAATGTAAAATCCATTAACGATTCTACTCGCTTATTACGAGAGTTATCAGCTGAGGAACAAAGCAACGTCAATATCGTTAAAAACGAGGCCATAGAATTGGCCCAGTTATGCAAAAAGCTTGAACATCAATTGCAACAATTTTCGGTATAAGTTTTGTCTGCAAAATGGATTGTGGCTCTGTGGGGTTTAACTTGTCTGGCTGGGCTACTGATGTTATCGGTTAATCAGCTAGACGAGTTTGATCCTGATTCGAAACTCTCGTTAGCAATAACTGACGTCAAGTTTGAGCAGAATTTCATCTCTCAACTACAACAAAAAAACACCTTAGAGGCCCAGTCGATCATACATTTTTCTGACAACAACTGTTTCTGTGAAACCATAGCGCAAAGCCACATTGCTCGCTTATCTAACGACATGGCTGCTAACGGTTTCCAAAATGTTTATATCAATGTAAAGGCACTTCCTGAGTTTGCTCGCTTTGTTCCTTCTACGCCAGCAGTAGCAATAATTGGAGCGCTAAAAGAGCTGATATATTTGGGCCCTTATTCAGAAGGTTACGGCTGCTTACAAGGCACCGGATTAGTCGATGCAATTCTTCCGAAAATAAATAGCTCTGCTGTTGAAAATACTCTACTGATAACAGATGCAAAAGGCTGCTATTGTCAAACCTAGTCACTTTCTGTCTAAAATAACTGGGCCAGGTCCCAACTCTTCTAATTCGTCATCAGGATTATAGATAGGGCAATTTTGCATCGACAAACACCCACAACCTATACATCCATCCAGTGAGTCTCGAAGCTTAATTAACGAATTGATTTGTTGATCAAGTTGTTGCTGCCAACGCTTCGACAATTGTGCCCAGTCGTTTTTATCAGGAGTGCGTTCATTTGGCATGCCTAGGAAAGTTTGATGAATACTCTGCAAACTGATACCTAACCTTTGGGCTGCTTTTATCACTGAAATTCTGCGTAACACATCACGTTTGTAACGTCTTTGATTTCCTTGATTACGCCAACTTTTTATTAAGCCTTTTTGTTCGTAGAAATGCAAAGTGGACACTTTCACCCCAGTGCGTTTAGCCACATAACCTACCGACAAATTTGCGTCTAGCATTCCCTTAACTCCTCAATAAACCTGCACTTCGAATATAAGGAAAAAAAGGCTTTACCTCAAGTTAACCTGAGGTTTTAGTATGTATATCAATCAATTTAGAATCAGTAATGAGGAATAGTAGTTTGAAAAATCTAATCAATACACTCAAAAATAATATTGGAGACATCACCGCAATCACCCTAGAGACCTACAATGGCACTATGTATTTAAAATAATGCAGACAGGTATTAGAACAAAACAGCTAACTTAAGGAATGGCTAAACAAATAAGGGCTAGGGAAGAGATAAAACCTATGCCCCAACTGCAGCTACGCAACAGATGTTTATCGGCGTAATAGGCGAATAGATAGACAATTCTGGAAACAACAAATCCTATGGCAAAATACTCGGCTAACTGCCCAGTATTGTTGGTTATAAGCACTAATAAAGCGCCGGGCGTAAACATGATTAAGGCTTCAAAACAGTTTTCGTGCGCCGCTTTAGCCCTAGCTCCAAAACCCGTTAAAGACTTTTGTTGCTCCCTAGGGTTTCGATTATCATAACCACCAGCTTTGTTCATGGCTATGGCTAAGGGCGCTTTAGCGATAATGGGCATTGCGGTGGCGATAAATAAGCAGATAATTATGATAGTCATGGTAAACCTTTAATGTTAACTCGCTAGCATCCAACCCAAGAGATTAAAACAGAACTAGATTGAATAAAAATAATTTGTTGAACCAATTAAATATAGTCGCTCCTTCAGCTGAGGCAATTATCCAACCAGATTGGGCACTCCCCCATGACTTAACAATAACGGTAAAACGTGACGATATGTTACACCCAATTATATCGGGTAATAAGTGGCGTAAATTAAAATATGCGTTAACACCTGCAATAGCCGCTGACACAAAACACATCATCAGTTTTGGAGGCGGGTTTTCAAATCATTTACATGCTTTAGGTTACTGCTGTCAGCAACTCAACATACAATTCACCGCTATTGTTAGAGGGGATTATTCACACAACCCTAGCCCTATGTTGCAAGATTTAAGTAATTGGAAAACAACGATTCAATATGTTGACCGTAAGACTTACCAAAAACGAACTGAACCAGACTATTTACTCATGCTGCAGCAACAAAACCCCGGTGCTTTGCTTATTCCAGAAGGCGGTTCTCAGCAAGAAGCCTTAAAGGGTGTGACTGAAATTGTGGAAGAATTAAGTAATGCCTACGACTATATTGTGGCGCCTGTTGCCAGCGGAGGCACACTTGCTGGGTTAATCTCGGGTATAGGTAAACACACAAAACAACCAGACTGTAAAATATTGGGGATTGCAGTGCTCAAGGGGGAACTCTATTTAGAACAGCTGGTGACAGATCTATTGGGAAAAGATCACCAAACAAAAAACTGGCAAATTAATCACAATTACCATCTTGGTGGTTACGCAAAGTCTAATCATGAACTTGGGAAATTTTGTGATGACTTTTATCAACAAACCGCAATAGAAATAGAGCCAGTCTATAGTGGAAAACTGTTTTTCGCGTTACGAGATCTAATTAATAAGGACTACTTTCCAGCTAAAAGTCGTATATTAGCGTTACATACTGGTGGTTTACAGGGCGCTAGGTAAGTCTTGTTTGCTTTACGCGTCAAAGGTACGGTAAATTGTTACTTAGCTCTCCTTTAATTTTACAAAACTCCCTACAATGATGACACTTTTGAATATATTCTGCGGATTTTTATGAACTGGCTTGAATGGTTGCAAGGTTTTGCTGGCGCATCACCTCATGAATGGGTCGCCACAATCTCAGGCTTTATCTGCGTCTATTTGGTCATTAAACGTAATATTTGGTGTTTTGCTTTTGGCTTTGTACAAGTCAGTATTTACACTTGGATATTTTATGATGTGAAGCTGTATTCAGACATGGCGCTACATGTATTTTATATTGGTTTTCAAATATACGGTTGGCTACTGTGGAAAAATGCACAAGACTCAACGGGCCACGTCATAGTCAACCAAGGTACAACCAAAGAATATGTTTCTTGGGTTTTCGCTATTCTTGTTAGTACAGCTTTACTCGGTACGGTAATGGCTCACTACACAGATGCCAGCTTCCCCTACCCTGATGCCTTTACGACTTGCGCAAGTTTGGTAGCACAATGGTTATTGTCACATAAAAAATTATTGAACTGGGCGGTATGGATTATCGTAGACATAGTGGCTATGACAATATATTGGCAAAAGGGTTTATTTCCCACTTCAGTTTTATACGCCTGTTTCTTAGTTATGGCGATTATCGGCCAATGGCAATGGTATAAACACTTTTCATTCAATTCTAATAAAGGCTCGTGCATTTCGTGATTAAAAAAATTGTATTTTTAGGAGGCCCGTCTACCGGTAAAACCAGCTTGTGTGAAATCCTCGCAAATCAACTGGGAACAATCACTGTGCCAGAATATGGTCGCGAATATTGGATAACCCACCAAGTAGACCGACGATTAACGCCAGAACAACTGTTGCATATAGCTAAAACTCAAAACCAGTGGGAAGACCAAGCTATATCACGGGCAAACAAATTTCTATTCTGTGATACCAGTGCATTTACCACTTGGCATTTTGCTTTACATTACCACCAAACTGCCCTTCCAGAGTTGGAAAAGTTAGCTAATGCGTGTTGGCAACGTTATGACTTAGTGGTGTTATGTGATGACGATATTCCTTACGACGATACTTGGGAGCGCTCAGGAGATGCCAATCGCCATGAATTCCAAGCGTTTAACCGCCAATATCTGCAAGACAATAACATTAAACACATTCAAGTTTCCGGTGACATTTTACAAAGAAAACAAGCCGTGCTTGATGCGCTTAGTCTAGTAACCAAGGAAGTGTGTACCAATTAAACGCTCCTCAAATTCAGGCGCTCAACTGAGTTTTTCAATATTCAACTTGCACCTCAATAAATTACTGCTAGCATTCACGTTTTATTACCTAACCCTGAATACTAGGAACAACCTATGTCCCGAGTTTTGATAATTGGCGCTGGCGGCGTGGCCGCAGTGACCATTAAAAAATGTGCTCGTTTACCTGAGCTATTTGATGAAATTTACTTAGCGAGCCGCACAGTTTCAAAATGTGAAGCGCTACAAAAAGAAGTTGGAATAGACAGAGTCAAAGGCGTATTTGCTGTAGATGCCGATCATGCTAGCGAAGTGGCAGCGGTCATCAACCAAGTTAAACCTGACTTAGTGGTAAACTTGGCTTTACCATACCAAGACTTAGCCATTATGGATGCTTGCCTAGAGACAGGCGTAGACTACCTAGATACCGCCAATTATGAACCCAAAGATGTCGCTAAATTCGAATATTCTTGGCAATGGGCGTACCAAGAGAAATTCCAAAAAGCAGGCTTGATGGCATTATTAGGCAGTGGGTTTGATCCCGGTGTCACCAATGTTTACACGGCTTACGCAGCTAAGCACTACTTTGATGAAATCCATTACCTAGACATAGTCGATTGTAATGGCGGCGATCACGGTCAGGCCTTTGCGACTAACTTCAACCCAGAAATCAATATTCGCGAAATCACCCAGCGTGGACGTTTTTACGAAAATGGCGAATGGAAAGAAACCGATCCATTAAGTGTCCGTGAAGACTTAGATTACCAAAATATAGGTGTACGCGCCTCTTATTTGATGTTCCATGAAGAACTCGAGTCTATCGTTAAACACTTCCCTACCCTTAAACGTGCACGTTTTTGGATGACTTTTGGTGACGCCTATTTAACTCACCTAAAAGTGCTCGAAGGCATAGGCATGACTAGCATCGAGCCGATTAACTTCCAAGGTCAACAAATTGTACCTTTAGAGTTTTTGAAAGCAGTGTTGCCAGATCCAGGTTCATTGGCTGATGGCTACACAGGTCAAACTTGTATCGGTACCTACATCACAGGCCTAAAAGATGGAAAAGAAAAAACCATCTTTATTTACAACAATTGTGAACATGCCAAATGTCATGAAGAAGTAGGTGCACAAGCGGTGTCTTACACTACAGGTGTTCCCGCCATGATTGGCGCGTCATTGATGTTAAATGGCACATGGAAAAAACCGGGTGTATGGAATATGGAGCAATTTGATCCAGACCCCTTTATGGATATGCTGAATATTCATGGTTTGCCATGGCATGTAATTGAATGTGAGCAAAGCCCTTTTAAACAATAGAAGCTAGAGCCTCGATGGATTGAGGCTTTTAACATTTATTGTATGAGACACACCGTTAATATGATCACATTCTGTAAAAGAAAAATGCTACCTAGGCCTGGTTAAATACAATACAAAAGATACCTAAAGTTTGCATCAAGATTTAATGAAGCACGGAAACTCACTAGGGCAAGTATGATAGGTTGTCGATTTTGATTCGGTAGCCATATAAAAAACGCGCTATCTGTTGGCTCTTGCAAGGCGCAGTTTGTAACCGTGAATTTCGGGGGAGTCAGGATCAAGCAAATAAAGTGCATCAATCATCCCTGCCATACCGCTTTTGTTAGGCGCATTTAGAAAAATAATCAAACCATCACCACTGTTCTGGTAATAATAGGCGATCGATACCACAGTCCAATTTGTGCCTCTATGACCAATCAACTTGTCATGTGCAAGGTATGACAGGCCCCAACCCAAACCGTACCCCAGTTTAGTAGGGCAAAGGACGTGAGGTAAGCTGCTGCAATCAATATCACTTTTATCAAACTGAATCCCCTGCATTGTATTTCTATCTTCTTTTAATTCGCTGCTCAGCCCTTGACCCTGCATCGAAGAAATTAGGAACTTGGCATAATCTTCTACGGTGATAACCAAATTGGCCGCAGCAGAATAACTTCCTTCCTGACTGCAATAGCCATAAGGCGTGCAGTAATCTCTATAAACTTTTCCATTTTCATCTTGCGACTTAGCAATGCGCGAAAAGTTTTTCTCATATACACCTAAAAAAGCGTTATTCATGCCAAGTGGTTTAAAAACCGTTGATTTAACAAGCTGCTCAAAAGGTATGCCTAACTTGTTTTCTGCATATTTTGCTAAATATTCAAATCCTTCTCCTGAATAGCCAAATTTCGAGCCTGGAGGATGGATAAAACTGAGTTTTTTATTCTCAGAAAAATAACGCCAATTCATAAATCCACTTGTGTGGGTGAGCAACATTCTTGCTGTTAACTGCTTGGCACTTGGATTGCTCTTTAAGTCAGGATCTAGCCAAAATGGTACGACTGGTTCATCAAGGGCAAGTTTATTCTGGGTAACAAGTCGTAGAATGGTTTCTGCTGTTACAGTCTTAGTGAGTGACGCAACGTTAAATAGTGTACTGGATGACGCAGGGATGTTTGGAGACTGTAACCCGAATTGATTCTGCCAAATAACCTTACGATTTTTAATCACTGCCACACCGGCAGTATTAATTTTATGCCTATCAACTAACTGTTTAAAAGAATCGTTCAACATAGCAGCACGTGCATCAGAAATATCTTCAATATCAGGCTTGGTTTGGGCAGTGGCGTGCAAACAAAAAAGGCAGCACAGAAACACTAAGTTAGTTATCATTTGGTTTAGCATTTTAGTTATTCTCATAAAATAATAATTCAAGATTAGCATTGATACTATTTCACCCTGTATAGATTTTTGAAATGCCAAATATTCAAAAATTTACCTAGCCTTAGGTTAAAATGCGAACAAAGTCCGTTTAAACACTAATTCTCGAAGATTTAAGCAGTCAAACACAATTATGGTCAATGCTATTTAAAGGGCGAACCGACTTAGTATTAGACAACTTGACGACCGCACAATTTGAAATTAAGAACGCGGGGTTTAGTGTTGAGGACGTTACTTCATTAATGCGTATAGAAACGCTCAATGCCAATTTAGAAATGGCGATCGGACATTTAGCCGATCGGAAAGCGACTTAGCCTTTGCGCTTGGGTCTTCAGCAATTCAAAAATAATGGCGAGTATAAGCTGATCATCGAAAAATGGGGCTTTGCAGAGTAGGTCACTAAATTTTAAATAGAGGTTTTCGCAATTGAAAACTAAGCCGTAAAAACACCTAATAATTAGTTAGATAATTAGGAACTAAATTTATTCATACACAGTTTTCACTTTAACTCTATTACTGTCAGAGATATTCTTACCGGCTTACTTATCAGTGCCAAGAATGTAGTGACAATATGACCGACCCAATGTTAAACCCTGCCATCCCCTCACCTTGTTATGTGTGTGAAGAAGACAAACTCGAAACCAACTTACAACTTATGCAGCATGTGCAACAAGAGAGCGGCGTGGAGATTATTTTAGCGCTGAAAGGGTTTTCTATGTGGTCCACTTTTGATTTAGTTAGCAAGTACTTACAAGGTTCTACTGCAAGTGCAGTATGGGAAGCTAGGCTAGGAAAAGAAGAAATAGGTAAACAGGTACATGCGTTTTCGCCAGCATTTAAACCCACCGACATCGATCAATTAGTCGATTTAGTTGATCATATTTCTTTTAACAGCCTTGGCCAATGGCAGCGCTATAAAAAGCAAATTTTAAACTCTACCGTGTCGCCGGGTATACGTCTAAATGTAGAACACCGGGAAACCGAAACTGAGCTATATGACCCTAGCGCACCGGGATCTCGTTTTGGAATACTTGCCAAAGATTTAGTCGATGCCGATTTAAACGGCATAGAAGGATTTCATATTCATAATTTATGTGAGTGTGACTCTTATGCCACAGAGAGGACTATCCTCGCAGTAGAAAAGAAATTCAGTCAGTACTTTGCTCAAATAAAGTGGATCAACTTTGGTGGCGGTCATCTAATGACTAAACAAGGTTATGACGTAGAGCACCTCATCGCTACATTAAAAGCATTTAAAACCCGCCATCCTCACCTTAAGGTTATATTGGAGCCGGGCTCAGCTGTAGCATGGCAAACAGGTTCGTTGGTCTGTGAAGTGATCGATATAGTCGAGAACCGCGATAAAATAGCCATAGTCGATATGTCTGCTACTGCGCACATGCCAGATGTATTAGAAATGCCTTACCGTCCAGATGTGCGAGGCGCAGGCAAGGCCGGTGAAAAGGCGTTTACTTATCGATTTGGCGGCAACTCATGTTTAACCGGTGATGCTATTGATTTATATAGTTTTGATCACGAATTACAGATCGGTGAACGAATTATTTTTGAAGATATGATCCACTACACTATGGTCAAAACCACCTTTTTTAACGGCGTTGAACACCCCTCAATTGGTATCATTCGCAAGGATGGTAGCTTTGAACTTGTACGCAAGTTTGAATATGAAGATTTTAAAAACAAACTATCTTAATTGTCATGTAAAGCATTCTTTTTGTAAAATACACTTGACATAACTTATCTAGAGGTTAAACTCACCTTAAAAGTAAAGCTTATTTTACTTTATGACTTAGGAGTTTGACTTATGAATAATATTAAACACAACGAAACAAACTGTGAACAACAGGGCAACCATTTTATTAAGCAGTTAGCTTTATGGACGTTAGCTTGGGTGGCCAGTACCGCACTACTGAGATTTGGTGCAGAATTTATTTGGGATTATCAAGTGGCCTTTTCTATTGCTGCATTAATGGCACATCTGGCATTGGGATTAGCGATGATCATGGTAAACGTGAAACACCTAGCCAACCTTGACGAATTGCAACGCAAAATTACTATGGATGCCATGGGGATCACTTTAGGCGTAGGTTTAATAGCCGGTATTGCCTATGAGCAATTAGAAGACATCAAATTGATCAGCTTCGAACCTGAAATTAACCACCTAATAATGATCATGGCATTCACTTACATCATCAGTATTTTAATCGGCAATAGGAAGTACCAATGAAAAACCGCTTAAAAGTACTGAGAGCTGAACGCGACTGGACTCAGGCCGATTTAGCTAATGCCTTGGCAGTGTCACGACAAACCGCCAATGCCATCGAAAAAGGCAAATTTGACCCTAGCTTGCCATTAGCCTTTAAAATTGCTCGCTTATTTAAATTGAGTGTAGAAGATATATTTATCGATGAAGACGCAAGCTAAAACACATTCAGAAACAAAAAAACCTAGTGTAAGCCGTTAAGTTAAGGATGGATCTAGCGGCGATTTTGGTTATGCTCAGCGATTAACTTGCAGAAAATAATAAAAGACACACAAAGGAGTTAATTTGAAATTAACTAAAGTATTGATCCTAACCACCTTTATACTCACTACTCCAACATTTGCCAGCAACGCTATTATCCCAGTTTCAAAAGAAACCCAAGAAATGGCTGTAAGTCTGCGCGATAAAGCTGCCAAAGATGATAATGCTTACGAAATATTAAAATCCCTGACCACAGAAGTGGGCGCTCGCCACCCAGGTACACCTGGCGAAAAAGCAGGGATTGAATGGGGCATTAAAAAATTACAAGCACTGGGATTCGATAAAGTATATACCGAAGATGTAAACATGAATGGTTGGGTGCGCGGTATTGAAACAGCTGAAATCCTCATCCCTTCCTATCAAAAAATGACCATCACCGCCCTAGGTCGCTCAAAATCAACCCCCGAAGGTGGCTTAGAAGCACCAATAGCACACTTTGAAAGTTACGCAGATCTAGAGAAAGCCGCTGATGGCAGTTTAAAAGGCAAAATTGCCTTCATCAGTAATCGTATGGAACGCGTTAAAAATGGTGGGGGTTATGGACCTGCGAATATCGCCCGTTCAAAAGGTCATGAGTTAGCGGCGCAAAAAGGCGCCGAGGCCATACTCATTCGGTCTATTGGAACAGACGACCACCGCAACCCTCACACAGGGGCAACCAATGTGGCTATGGGTTATACTAAGGTACCTGCTGTTGCTCTATCTAACCCTGATGCCGATCAATTAATGCGTTTAATGGAATACGGCCACAACCCTAAAATTCGTCTAAATATTCAAACTAAAGATCTAGGCGCAATAGTCACCAAAAATGTCATAGGCGAAATAACGGGTCGAGAACATCCTAACGAAGTGGTAGTAATTGGCGGCCATTTAGATAGCTGGGACTTAGGCACAGGCGCAGTGGATGACGGCGCAGGAGTTGCAATTGCAATGGCAACGGCAGCCCTGATTAAAAACAACACTCAACAGCGCCCTCGACGCACCATACGCGTTATCCTTTGGGGTGCTGAAGAACTCGGATTAATCGGTGCCCGTGCCTATGCCAAGGCACGAAAAGAAGATGGCACTATTGCTAAGCATATCATTGGCTCAGAATCTGACTTTGGTGCCGGGCCTGTTTATGGTCTGCAATCTTCAGATAATATTTCACCTAACGCGCTTCACGTTGTGGATACTATGGCAGCACTGATGGGCGAACTAGGTGTCAGTCGTCGCAGTGGCAATACCAGCGGCGGTCCAGATATGATGCCCTTGGCTGCACTAGGTGTACCAGCATTAAACCTGATGCAAGACGGCACTGACTATTTTGACTTACATCACACTCCAGACGACACCTTTGACAAGGTCAACCCTGAACATATGCGCCAGAATGTCGCGGCTTGGACAGTGTTTACTTATATCGCAGCTGAATGGCCTGGAACGTTCAAGTAAAGTCTTTAGAAATCAACCTATTGCCCCCTATAGCTAACTATGAGCTTTAGGGGAAACATCCCCTGTATGCTTATTATTGATACTTAACAGCAGTTTTAAACCTCAGCCTAAATGATTATCCACTAAAGACACCACCCCAAAAATATATTGGCAGTATCAATCCAACACGCTCCACAAAACAGACAAACTGTAAAGTTTGTTATCAAGCAAGGTCAGCTTTTAAGCGTTATTAACAATGCCTGACCTAAATGCTCAGTCCATAAACCCTTTCAGATAATCTAGACAGGCTCATTTTTCGATTCCAATACTAATCAACTTGATTCCAAATAGAATCACTTTATTATCATTTTAGTGATTAACAAACTAGCAACGGCAGAGATAAGCGCCATTAACATTGGGTTTACAAATATATTTTGGTGTTGGCATCTGTTTTGCAAATCAGCGTTAAATCGTCGCTTTCCATGATTAAATAGAAATGAGGAATCCCATGCAAATTTCGTCCTTCAAAAGTGCCCATGTACTGATTACTGGTCAAGGTGCTTCCTCTACTCTAAGAGAACATATTGATAGCCTGAACTTTCGTTATCCACTGGTAGTGACCGACAAAGGAGTCAGAAATTCAGGCACTTTAGATCTCATTACGGCTCAACTCGCAGCATATCAGTATTCTATATTTGACAATGTTGCCGCTGAACCAGACAACAATGTGGTTGAACTTTGTTTTACTGCATATAAGGCCAAACCACATGATGCCATTATTAGTGTTGGCGGCGGCAGTGCAATTGATATTGCCAAATGTGTAGCCGTCTTAGCAGCTAACAATCAGCCCCTAAGTGCGATGTTTGGTGAAAATAAGGTTGTAAAACGAGGCATACCTCACATTGCTATACCCACAACCGCTGGGACGGGCTCGGAAGTCACTAATATTGCGATCTTATCGGTGCCTTCAGAGCAAACTAAAAAAGGAATTGTAAGCGATTTTTTATTGCCTGATTTAGCCATTGTGGCCCCAGAAATGACCCTAAGTTGTCCTCAACATATTACCGCAGCAAGTGGTGTAGACGCCTTAGTGCATGCCATAGAATCTTATTTATCAAATTTCTCTAGCCCTATTACAGACGCCCTTGCAATCAAAGCCATGGGTATGATTATTAATCATTTACCAACTGCGTATCGTTCACCGCAAGATATTGATGCTCGCGAAAATATGGCTACTGCCAGTTTAATGGCAGGATTGGCCTTTGGTAATGCAGGAGTAGGCGCGGTTCATGCGCTGGCTTACCCTTTGGGTGGGCGCTACCATATTTCCCATGGTGTGAGTAACGCATTATTACTACCCTATGTTATGGAGTGGAACAAGAGTGTTTGTTTGACACGTTTTACTGATATGGCAAATGCATTGTCGACAGCCATTACCCCCAACGACGATGCTGAAACGATTGCCAACAAGGTAATCCAACAATTGCATGATTTATGTGAAACAGTGGGTATTCCGCGAGGTATGCGCGCACTTGGCATAAAAGAAGAAGATATTCCTGAACTCGCCACAGAAGCCTTTAAAGTAGAACGCTTGCTTAAAAACAACCCTAGAAAATTGTCCCTGTCTGATATTGAAAGCATCTATAACGCGGCCTATTAATTTACCCTTTTATTATTTGGAATACTAACCCATGAAATGGAAAAACCACCAATATGGAACTGAAACTACTTTTTTTCCTTTAGGCCCATTTAAAGTACGTTTACCTTTTTTGCATTACCGATTCGAGTGGCCTGATTATTTGCAAGGATTGCTAATGTGCGCCGTTGATCTTGCGGCTATTCCACTGATGGTAGAATTATTAGGAATGCCATTTGAAGCGGCGATTGCGATTGTGATGATAAATGGCTTTTTATATTTGTTTCACCATATTTTAGGGGATCCCGTGGTACCAGGGTGGATAACCCCAGCGGTGCCTTTACTGATCGCATACGTGCAAACCTTTGATCCAGGTACCGATAGAGTACATGCATTAATTGCGTTTCAAATCATGCTTGGGTTATTGGCAATTATTCTCGGCCAAACCAAATTAGCATCAAAGGTGGTCAGGCTGATCCCTTCAGCGATCAAATCAGGGGTGATTATAGGCGCAGGCTTAGCCGCTATAGTGGTGGTATTTAAAGAAGGAGGTCGGTTCGAGCAATTTCCAATCACCATCACAGTTGCCGTAGGATTGGCATTTTACTTAATATTTTCTCCGCATTTTGCACAACTGAAACAACACAATGCGTTTTGGGCCAATTTAGGCAAGTTGGGGATCTTCCCTATCATTATTTTGGCCGTCATTTTGGCGCCTTTAGTGTCGGAAGCGAGTTGGCCCGATATTGAATGGGGTATTACCAGTCCCAATTTCGCGCTGATGTTTCAAGAGTACACTGTGTTTGGCGTAGGTTTGCCCGATGCTTCAATGTTTCTGACAGCTCTACCCACTGCCCTAGCCGCTTATATAGTGTTGTTTGGTGATGTACTGCAAACCAAAGCCATTTTAGATGAAGCTGACGAAAAGCGCCCTGATGAAAAAATTGATTATGATCCTAATCGCTCACATCTGATTTTTGGTGGTAGAAATGTATTCATGAGCATATTTGGTCCTGATGTTGTGATGTGCGGACCCTTATGGGCGGCGATGCATGTTGTTATTGTTGAACGTTACAAGCAAGGTCGAGAAGCAATGCAATCTATTTTCGGTGGCTCAGGGTCATTCCGATGGGGCACCAACTCGGGCTTGCTGTTGTTACCTGTGGTGAGTTTAGTGCAGCCTATTCTGGGTGTTGCACTTGCATTAACGCTGTTAATACAAGGGTTTGTGAGTTTTAGAATTGGCGTGATGGAAGCCAAAAGTCAGCGAGATTTGGGCATTGCAGGCATTATCGCCGCTATTTTAGTCATTAAAGGTGCCACCTGGGCCTTTGGAGTAGGCATTTTATTAGTGCTGTTGATTTACGGCAAAAACTTCTTCAAAGGTGATCCCCACAATAATTTTAACCCAACGACTATGAGTGACGAAGAGCAATGAAATCACTTAACGCCAAACTTTTGCAACCCGTTTTAGACGCACTCCCCGACGGAGTTTACATTACAGATGGTGAGGGTATTACCATAACGGTGAATAAGGCTTACGAAAGAATCACCGGTTTACAGCGTCATCGTGTGTTAGGTAAACACATGAAAGACATAGTCACAGACGGCTACATTTCTAAATCAGTATCCCTAGAAGTGATCCGCGAGCAACAACCTATCACTCGTGTACAAACCATCAAAGGTGACCGAAAAATAGTAGTCAGTGGTAATCCCATGTTCGACCAAGATGGCAAACTTGAATTTGTGATTAGTTCGGTACGTGACGTTACCGCTCTATTACGGGCTAAACATGCTGAAGAACAGTTGGAACAAATATTAACCGTTAGAAAGGAATACGGGATAGATGTAGATGTTCACACAGACAAGGCGGGAGTGCTAACCGGCACCAATACACGTTTATGTTATAAGTTGGCTGAAAAAGTCGCCCCCACAGACGTTAAAATTTTAATTCAAGGGGAAACCGGTACCGGAAAAACATTATTGGCGCAGTTTATTCATGACAATAGTCTGCGTGCTGCAGCGCCTTTTATTTCTTTAAATTGTGCCGCCATGCCTGAAGGTTTAATAGAAGCTGAGTTGTTTGGCTACACGTCGGGTGCCTTTACAGGTGCGTCGGTAAAAGGAAAAGAAGGATTACTTGATATTGCCAATGGTGGCACACTTTTTCTTGATGAAATTGGTGATTTACCCTTGTCGTTACAAGCTAAATTACTAAAAGTAATTGAAGAAAATAAATTTTTACCTTTAGGTGCTACACGCTTTAAAACCACCAATATAAGGCTCATTACCGCGACACATCATGATCTGAAAGAAGCCATTGCTGATGGCCGTTTTAGAGAAGACTTGTATTATCGTCTACAAATTATGCCCCTTGATTTACCGCCTTTGCGTCAACGTCAAGACGAAATACTATCACTACTTGAGCATTATTTAACTCATTATGCGAAACGCTATAACACACAAAAAACCTTACACCCGGAAACCTCAGAAGTGCTTTTACACTATAAATGGCCGGGGAATATTCGCGAATTAATGAACCTAGCAGAACGCTTGGTTTTAATTACTGAGCATACCGAAATACTGCCTAACGATTTACCCGAATCTATCAGACCTTTAATGACACATTGCGACCCTTATTCTTCCGGCAGCCTTAAGCAACAAGTGTCAAATTTGGAGCGAGAATTAATCAACAATGCAATGAGTTTATATGGCTCCACCCGAGCGGCAGCCGCATCACTAGGCATTAACCAGTCAACGCTTGTGAAAAAACGACAAAGCCTTCTCGCCACAGGGAGTGACAAATCATGATGTTAGAAACCTTATCAGTATTTAAAAATAAATGTTTGATCAATGGGCAATGGATATCCCATGGGTCATTAGCTGATGTGACTAATCCGGCCGATGGTACGCGATTAACTCACGTCCCTTTTATGGGAGCAGCTGAAACCACTTTAGCTATTGAGGCTGCACAACAGGCGTTAGGGTCTTGGAAGTTATTAAGTGGCGCCTCGCGGTCAGACATATTGCTTAAATGGCACGATCTCATTATTAAGCATGTGGATGATCTGGCCACTATTATGACCCTAGAACAAGGTAAACCCTTACATGAAGCCCAAGGTGAGGTACTTTACGCGGCCAGTTATATTAAATGGTACGCAGAAGAAGCAAGACGAATTTACGGCGACATTATTCCCAGCGACGATACCACCAAGAAGCTTTATGTGAGTAAAGAGCCTGTAGGGGTATGCGTGGCAATTACCCCTTGGAATTTTCCTGCTGCAATGATTACCCGAAAAGTCGCCCCGGCCCTAGCCGCTGGATGCACTATGGTTGTAAAGCCTGCCTTAGAAACACCTTTGACTGCCTTTGCTTTAATGGGCTTGGCACAAGAAGCGGGGGTTCCCGATGGAGTTATCAATGTAATAAGTGGTGACGCCAGAAAGATTGGTGCACAAATGACGGCTAACCCTCTCGTCAAAAAATTAAGCTTTACAGGATCTACAGCTGTAGGGGCACAATTAATGGCAGCCTGTGCACCATCCATTAAGAAGTTATCCCTTGAGTTAGGTGGCAATGCACCATTTATCATTTGTGAAGACGCCGACCTGCAGCTAGCAGCAACTGAATTAATTAAAAGTAAATTTAGAAATGCAGGGCAAACTTGCGTGTGTGCTAATCGTATTTATGTGCATGAGACTGTGTACGACAAATTTGCTCAAATATTTATAAATAAAGTAGCACAATTAAAGGTCGGTAATGGTCTTGAATCAGCTACTGATATTGGCCCTTTAATAGATGCAAATGCCGCAAAAAAGGTCACTGAACATATCAATGATGCACAGTCAAAAGGTGCTTCAATTGCTTTTGGCGGTGAAGTACTCGAGTTAGGAGGGAACTGGTTTAGCCCCACTGTCTTACTCAATGTCACGCAAAATATGCTCTGCGCTAAAGAGGAAACCTTCGGCCCACTAGCGCCACTTATACGCTTCTCTACTATTGCTGATGTCATCGCTATGGCAAATGACACGCAATTTGGTCTAGCTGCTTATTTGTTCAGTGAAAATCACCGCACTATTGAGCACATTAGTGCGCAGTTGGAAGTGGGTATGGTGGGCGTCAACACAGGCATTATTTCAACTGCTGTGGCGCCATTTGGTGGCATTAAAGCCAGCGGCTTGGGCCGTGAAGGCGGACGAATAGGATTAGATGAATACTTAGAAACGAAATACGTCTGCTATGACATACGATGAGCGTCATGAGTGGGCATTACCTCTTTGTGCATCAGTACAAAGAATACACTTTGCCAATAAAGGCATAACAAGAAGAAAAAGGTGAAACATGTCACATACAACGAATAAAACATCACTAAAAACAACTCTTTCAGCTCTGCTTGTCGGTATTTCATTTGCTTGCGCTCCGCTTACCTCAACTGCCGCTGACGAAACTTACATTGAAAAATTGTTAGCCGATGCACCTAACAATTGGGGTAAGTGGGGTGAAAATGATCAAATTGGAGCCTTAAATTATTTAGACGAAAACCAAGTTAAACGAGGCATAAAAGCCGTTAAATCAGGCGAGCGTTTTACGCTACAACTGCCAATGATCCACGGTATAGGCCCGGTATTTCCAGGTCGTGTACCGGTAATGCATTTTATGTCGCAAGATGAAGGCATTTATTCCTCAAACAAGTCTGAACCCTTAAGTGGGGGCATGAAATATTCGGACGATGCTGTTTTCATGTATTTACAAGGCACCACTCATATGGATGCCTTGGGTCATGCTTGGTATTCTGACAAAGTGTATAACGGCAAATCAGCCGACACCACTGTACATGGTCACGATTATGTAGATATTGCTCAACTAGGTGATGTAGGCGTAGCCGGAAGAGGAGTATTGATTGATGTGGGTCGATTACGTGGCGATAAAAAACACCGCTTGGCCCCAGGTACCTGCGTGACTTTAGATGACATTAAAAATACAGCCAAAAAACAAAAGCTGACCATTGAAAAAAGAGACATATTAATGATCAGAACAGGCTCGATGGGGCGCTTTTATGATGAAGACGATAAACAAAACTGGACAGCCTTAGATGAACCAGGTCTTTGTTACAGTGCTGAATTAGTTAAATGGATCGACGACATGGAAATTCCTGTTATCGCAGCCGATAATTTAGCCGTTGAATTAGCCGCTCAAGATGTCAAAGGAACCAATATGGTGATCCCATTACATGGTGCATTAATCAGAAATTTGGGTGTGGTATTAACAGAATTATATTGGCTAGACGACTTAGCCGCAGACTCTGCAGAAGATGGTCAATATAGTTTCTTCTTCTCTGTTGCGCCTTTAAAAATGAAAGGTGGCACCGGTTCACCTATCAACCCAATGGTCATCAAATAGTCAGTAAGTAAATCGACGGGGCAAATCTGCCCCGCACATCATTTCTCGTCGCATTTTGAATAGGCAAAAGCCTGTTCAGGGTTCTTTGTGCCTAAATTTTAAGATTTAGCACAGAGTTTGCCTTGATAAAAAGCGATGAAAGCACTTATAAAATTAAGGTAAGCACATGAATAGTATAAATAAATTTAAAATTTCGGCACTTGGGAGTATCTTGTTTTCAATCACAGCAGCTCAGGCAGTAGAAATTGAAAGTAAAGGCTATACATTTGGGTTTAATGGTTACGTCAATACCCATCTTGTGTATGTTAACTGTGATGATAATCCTGATAACGTAGCGGGTAATGCACTGTTATGCAGTGGCGACGACGCGACTTCCGTTTCTAATGGTTATAGTCCCGCTAGTTTTCAGTTTAGTGCCGCCACTCAAAAAAATGGCATGGATATTAAAGCCGTATTGGCTTACGAGCCGGGTAACACCGATAACAGCGCGTTTAATGGTGGAGGCGACAATAAAGCGTATCGCGCGTTTTTCACTGTTGGAAATAACGACATTGGCACCTTTAAAGCGGGCCGTGATTACGGTGTATTTGGCATAGACATAGTGTTACAAGACATATCCTTAGGGGGTGTCGGAGCCCCAGCTTTAGTGACAACCCCATTGAATACCAGTTTAGGCGGCGCAGGATACGGTTACATCTTTGCCGACCGCTTATCACAACTCACTTATTCCTTTGCAAAAAACGGCATCAGTGGTGCGATTGGAGTCTTTCAGCCTCTTGACCCTGTTACCTTCGGTGGTAATGGTTTTGCCGGAGACAGTGGTTCTAAAACGCCTGGCTTACACGGTAAATTAAGGTACGACTTTGACAGTGGTTTTGTATCAACTACCTTTTTGTCACAGAGTGTCGACAGCCCATTAAATGACTACAAGGCTACAGGCGTAGACCTGACTATCGTATACAATATCGGCGATACGAGTGTATTAGCATCTGGTTTTTCAGCCGAAGGTTTAGGGTACTACGGGCTATTAATCGACGGTTCAGACAGTGCGGCAAATCCACGAGATAGTGATGGCTATTTCTTACAGGCTACGCATAAATGGGACAATACTAAGTTAGGTATTAATTATGGTATTTCTAATGTTGAATTAGCCCCAGAAGACACCGCAATTCAAGTGAAACAACAAAGTAAAATTACTCTTGGTGTATACCATACATTGTGGAGCATGGTGACGCTATCGGCAGAATACTCAAACATTAATGCAGAAAACCAAGAAGGGGGGGAGATTAAAAACCAAGCTATTAGTTTAGGCGCTGCACTCAGTTTTTAGTAAAAGAATTTATCCCCAAACGGTGTTAGTAAGTTTATTTTACTAGTCCCACAACGCGCTTTGCACCTCAAGGCGCGTTTTTATTGGCTATGCTATTTTCTTTTAAATGGCAGTTTTAGACACAATATCCACCCTCCCCTGCGTAAACCATCGATTTGTTTGCGCAGGGGCACAACCATTAAACCAATAACTATTGATGTCCATTCACCCGCTTAATTCTTTGAAAGTTGGTCATATGGAAGTACCGGACTATAAATGTTGTGCTCTCGAAAATTATTTTACCTTAACCGCCAAACTTCACTCTCACCCCAGCATTAACAATAAAGCCGTCATTGCGTGACCAAATATCTGTGGTCCATTGGCCACTTGGTGCTCTGGAAGGCAAAAGCAACGGATGTTCATCGGTTTGTTTTACGTTCAGTAGGTTTTCAAGATTAATAAACCAACTGGCTCGACCTATGGTAATTTCCCCCATTAAACCTAAGTGCCAGTATGGCTTTGACTCATCAATATAAGGGTTGTCATTTAAGCGTTGTGACCCAGTGTAGTAGGCTTCAAAGCCCGTTCTGAAACTGCCGTGTTGCTCCCACATCGCCACAAAGCCAGCAGAGTGTTTAGGGGTTAGTGCTATCTCCCTTGTGCCTTGCCCATTTGGCGCTAATTCAGTGGCATCCAAAAACAGGTAGCTGGCAGTCAGTTTGATATCCTGCCACTTGTAGCGAAACAACAGCTCGGATCCGCGAATTTGACTTTCGCCTTCGGCATTCACCAAGCGAACTCTGTCGAGTACGCCTTCGTTAGTCGAAGCAAAGGATTCAAGTTCGGTGGCGTTATCCACATTCGAAGCAAATAAGGTCAAACTCGTTTCAATACTTTCATAGGTATAAGTGAAGTCAACAGATGCGGTTTCTGCGTGCTCTTCTTGAATATTTTGGAGGGTTTCCAGTCTCGATAGTCCTGCGGCTTCAATCTCTTCAACAAAAGGGGTTGGCGCAAAGTAGCCTTTGCCATAAGAGCCTCTAATGGTTAAGTCACCGGGTCTGTATAACAGCGAAATTCTTGGACTGAATTGGGTACCATACTCACTGTGCTCATCTAAGCGGGCACTAAATGAAGTAGTGACTAGTTCGCTAAGTTCATAATCCATTTGTGCAAATAATCCAGGTACGTCGTAGGAATAATCGAACTCAGGAAAAGTAGTAGAGGCGTAAATGTCAGATTGGAAAGCAATACCAATAACCCAATCGCTCGCATCACTATAACCAGCAAGGCTGCTTTCTAGCAGGTAACTCTGGTGTTGATCATCTTCCATCACTCCACCATAGCCATGTTCATGATCTTGCACCATAGCGGAAGCTCTGGTACTCAAGGTGACTGAATTTAGAATTGGCATGTTAAATACCAAGCCTCCGTCTAGTCGCTGTGAATCTTGGGTTTTCTCAAATGAAGTCCCATCCGCAACTGTACTACCTTGTAGAGTTCCTCCTGCTCGTTGTTCTGTCATAAAGCCCGCAGTTGCATACAGGGTTTCACCATTGTTGCCTTCCCAAAAAAGTCGAGGCCGTGCGGTATACCTTTCGTATCCAGCGAGATCAATCCAGCCATCATTATCAATGTCTTGTCCATTCTGGT
The DNA here is from genome assembly GCF_963977085.1 of uncultured Paraglaciecola sp. GTDB lineage: Bacteria > Pseudomonadota > Gammaproteobacteria > Enterobacterales > Alteromonadaceae > Paraglaciecola. The sequence goes on from NZ_CAXBNC010000001.1 coordinate 48,078, forward strand.
GGTGAGCACCGGCAGTAATCGAACCTTTTAAACCTTCACTCAGTGGACTTTCCACATAAGAGGTAAAATCTTGGCCATTTTCGGTGGTGAAATTTAGCAACATTTCACCACTGAGTGCATCTTTTGGCTGTCTTGAAACTAGGTTAATGACTCCACCAAGGGCTGACCCACCATAAAGGGATGAGGCAGAACCTTTGATAATTTCAACCCGCCCAAGATCTGTTGGAGGAATTTGTAATAAACCAATAGAAGCCGCTTGGTTGCCGTAAAGCGGTAGGCCATCTGCTAACAATTGGGTATAGCGTCCAGACATGCCTTGTAGTCGAATATTGGCACTGCCCAATGCAGGAGAGGTCGTTTGCACCCGCACCCCACCGGTTTCGGCGACCAACATAGAGATGTTACCTGGCCGCATGGCCGCTTTTTCTTCAATTTCTTCACGGTTAATTATTTCCACACGAATGGATTGCTCATCAGCAATACGCCCTGAACGCGTAGCCTGTATGACAATTTTCTCAACGCTTTCTTCATGTTCATGTTCATGTTCATCATTATGCTTTTCTTGTGAGTCTTTCTTCTTATCTTGATGAGTCGGCACTTTATCCACAATTTGATTCGAATCATTAAAGGCTAAAGAAATTGAGCTGAGATCATCAGCGTGACTTAAGGGATTTAAACTAAGGGAGAAAACGACCACGGTGGAGCGGAATAAAAAAGGCATAAATGATTTCTTGCAACTTAACATAAGTAATAAATGGTATGATTTAGAATAAAGCTTACAGTAACTGGAAGGTCAAGATGATAATTAGCGAACTCGCCACTATTACCAAGGTCTCAGCGAAAACCATACGCTACTATGAACAGGTTGGATTATTGTCAGCACCTCTAAGAGCAGACAATGGTTATAGACATTACCAACTAAAAGATGTTGAAACACTGGTTTTTATTCGCCGCTGTAGAGAACTCAATATTACAATTGATGACATTAAACGCCTTGTAGATGTTCAGCATAGTCCCAAAAATTCTTGCGCAGTGGTCGATAATATTATTGCTGAGCAACTTGCCCGCATCCAACAAACCCAACGTGAATTGGCTAAGTTAGAAAAATCCTTAACAACACTCGCCACCTCTTGTAAAAGTCATCAGGTTGAAGATTGTTCTATTTTGCATCAATTAAATGCGCCTTAACATTGCTTGTAATCATTAATCGCAGCCAAGTTATGTAGCGCCTCTCTTTACAGCTAAAGTTGCCCATCCCAAGTGATGAGACGAGCGATACTTTGGTATTCAATGATTATTTGTGAAAAACCGGTAGTACACTATTTGCTATATCAAGCATACTATCTTCTAAGTTTCTTTCATTTTTTCTAAAGTGTAGCCCTATATGGTCTACCCCTGCCTTTTGCATATTTTGCAATTCTTTAATCAGGCCATTTACACCGGTTTTAACGCCAAACCTATGTCTTTCGAGGGGCGCATCATTATCTGTCACTAAATCTAAATGTATAAAGCTGACATAAGGTTTTGAGCCAGCAACATTACGCCACATTGCTACACGCTTTTGGTGATCATCTGGTGTGCCAGGATAAGCTAACCAACCATCTAAGTGACTACCTACCCACTCAGGAGACTGTTGTGCAAGGCCGGCTGCATAAATAGGAAACTTAGCCACTTCAGGGTAAATCTTTTGGTCGCCCTTTAATTTAAAGTTCGAGTGATCTTTTAATACTTCGACCGCCTCTCTAAATAATTGCCCTCTTGCCCCATAATTAACACCAAATAAAGGATACTCAGAAGGTCGGTCGCCACTGGCTACACCCAATATCAGCCGGTCGTTGCTGAGTTGTGCTGTGATATTGGCGGCCTTTTTTACTAACCAAGGTTGCCTTAAAGGTAAGACTATTGCAGCTGTACCCAGTAAGATATTTTCGGTCAAAGCTGCTAAATAGCCTAGATAGGTAAAAGCCTCAAATACTTGAGCGGCATCACCAAAACTTGGCTCATATAGAGGTACGTCGCGAACCCATGCAGTACTGAATCCCAGTTTATCCGCCAACTGTATGCGCGTTTTATGGTGGGCCATGTCAGGTACACCAAAAGGCCTACCTGCCTTTAAGCCTTTGTATTGCCCCTCTTTAGACCAGTCATTATCTAAAGGTAACTCCACGCCTACAGTAAAGCCGCGGGCCTTTAATTTATCGAACGTCATGATAATTTCCTTGATGGGGCACAGCCCCACCCCTTAATATTAGGCTGCTGCACCTTGATCTCGTGAATCAAGAAAACCAGACACTTTTGTTAGAATGATGGCTAAAACAACAATTAAGGCACCAATCCAAGGTGTATCACTTAACTCCATTTCCTCCACTACCACACCACCAATAATTGAACCCAAAGCGATACCCACATTAAAAGCTGCGATATTTAAACCAGAGGCTACGTCAACTGCATTAGGTGTGTACTTTTCAGCGAGTTGCACTACATAAACCTGTAATCCAGGCACATTGCCAAATGCAAAAGCCCCCCATATAAGCACAGTAATGACCGCGGCGATTTGATTACCCGCAGTGAAGGTAAAAGCTAAAAGTACTAAAGCAAGGGCAGTGAAAATGATATGCAGCGCTTTGACTGGCCCCATCTTGTCGGCTAACTTTCCGCCCCAGATATTGCCCACAGCAACAGATACACCATACACAAGCATGATCAATCCTATGGCACTGGACTCAAAGCCTGACACTTCTTCTAAGATCGGCGCTAGGTAAGTAAAGGCTACAAATGTGCCGCCATAACCTACAGCTGTCATGGCATACACCAACAATAACCTTGGTTGGGTCAATACCTTTAACTGTTCAGAAAACTTGGCTGGAGCCGATTGTTTCAAGTTTGAAGGCACCAGAATAGCGCTCCCCATTAAGGCAATGAGACCAAGAATTGAAACAATTAAAAATGTTGCTCTCCACCCCAACTCTTGCCCAATCCATGTACCTAAAGGCACACCTGTAACTAAGGCAACCGTTAAACCGGTAAACATAATAGCAATGGCACTGGCCTCTTTTTCCTTAGGCACTAGGCTAGTTGCAATAGTGGAACCAATGGAGAAAAACACACCATGGGCTAAACCAGTGAAAATTCTCGCCAGAATGAGTGTTTCATAACTAGGCGCCTGCCAAGCTAAAATGTTTCCAGCTACAAAAATAGCCATCAGGCTGATTAATACAGATTTTCTATTCCACCTACCCGTTAAAGCGGTTAATACCGGCGCGCCAATTGCTACGCCTAAAGCGTATAAACTCACTAACAAACCAGCAGAAGGTAACGAAACGGCTAAATCAGTTGCAATGGTTGGCACTAAGCCAACAATTACAAATTCAGTTGTTCCGATAGCGAATGCGCTTAAAGTAAGCGCCCATAGAGCCAATGGCATTTGAACTTCCTCACATAATTAAAGTGAGGCTATTCTTATTGAAAAACAAACTTGCAAAAATAGCATTAATAACAAATTACTTTTGTTAAAAATGTAATAATTAACAATACTTTTGTTGAACTATGACATCTTATTCGTCACTAAATGCTTAGGGGTTGCCTATGATTGTTAAGTCAAAAACTGAGGATCTTGAAATTTTTATCACTGTGGTGGATTGTGGTAGTTTTACAAGCGCTGCAAATTTGTTGGATAACCAAGTCGCCAAAATATCAAGATCAATTGCACGACTTGAGCGTGAGCTTGATGTCACTTTGTTTAATCGAAGTACCAGACGAGTTGAGCTAACAGAAGCAGGACAGCTATTTCTCAACTATGCGAGAAACGCCTTAGAAACCCTGAATCGCGGCGAAGAAGCCCTAAACAACCTAAAAGGCACTCCGAAAGGTAAACTCAGAATTGACGCCGCAAGCCCATTTTTGTTTCATCAAATTATTCCCTACATGGAAGACTTTCAATTGGCCTACCCAGATATCCAAGTAAATTTGATATCAAATGAAAATATTGTGGATCTAATTGAAAAAAAGACCGATGTGGCTATCAGAATTGGGAGATTAGCAGATTCAAATTTATACGCCAAAAATATTGGCAGCAGTAAACTGCATATAGTTGCCAGCCCACGTTATTTTGCCAAATTTAACAAACCCCAAAACCTTGCTGAGTTAAAAGAACATAAGTTGATAGGTTTTGCCGATTCACCGAAACTTAATAATTGGTTTTTAAAACAAGATATCCCTATCACACCCACTATTACCGCCAGTAATGGCGAATCAATTCGGCAACTCGCGTTAAATGGCAATGGTATCGCTATTTTATCTAACTTTATGATAAAAAAAGACTTAGACAGTAAAACCCTCATTGAGGTATTACCTGAAAGTGTGGTTAGCCCTAATCCAAGAGAAGAAGTTAATGCCGTATATTATAAAAACTCTGCAGCTTCATCGCGCATAATGGCCTTTATCAATTTCTATGTAGATAAATTCAGGTTATGAATAATGGTTCAGAAAAGGGAAGCAGATTGATTTGAGGGATTGGTTTATCCAAAGCTCTGGTACCTTAAGATTGCTGCAAAGCAATCCTTCCTGTTCTCACAGCCTGTTTTATTACTTTTACTTCTGGAGCCAGTTTAAACAAGTCTCCATTTAATCCCGTAAGACTTCTTGGCACATGGCTTAATCGTGCTATTTCTGCATTAGCTTGCAGATGTTCGGCTTCTCCGTGAGTGGGCACGGCGATTTGTGGACGTACCCATTCGTACATCTGTTTTAGCTCTTCTTGGCATGGATGACCTGAGGCATGGATAGGGAGTGTTGAGTCATCTGCCATCAAGGTGTATATTTTTCGGGCTTTGTAGGCTTTAAGCAAGTTTTTAATGGGCTCTTCGTTGCCAGGGATCACAATAGAGCTGAATATCACTAGGTCCCCTTCATCTAATGACACATTACGATAGCTGTCTTTAGCCAATTGATTTAATGCAGCTCTAGGCTCACCTTGGCTGCCTGTTGCAACCGCCAAGACTTCCTCCGGCAATAGATACCCAGTATTAAAAGCATCCAGCACAGGCAAATCATCTGGCCAATGCCCGGTTGCCTTAGCAGCGCCAACAGTGTTTTGTAATGAGCGACCAAACAACGCAAAATAACGTCCTGTCTCTTTAGCTATTTTTGCAAGGGTAATCAAACGGGCAATATTACTACTAAAACACCCAACTACCACTCTGCCTTTTGCGTTTAAGACCGCTTGTTTTAACCCCAAATAACATTGCTGCTCAGACACAGAATGACCTTCCCGATTGGCATTGGTTGAGTCACAGATCATGGCCAATATGTTTTGCTTTGCCAATAATTTAAAAGAATGGGCATCGAAAGGTTTATCAGTCACAGGCGCTAAGTCAATTTTCCAATCCGCGGTATGAAAAACATTGCCGGCAGGCGTTCTGATCACAAAAGCATGGGGCTCAGGGAGTGAATGGGTAATCAGCATCCATTCAACATTAAACACACCAATATCAACACGCTTTCCACTGCTTATTTCGATGATAGGAATGTTGTCACCTTGACCATCACGGGCAAGCTTACGCCGCAATATTTCTGCCGTGTACTTTGTGGTGTAAACGGGGCATTTAAAGCGCCGCCATAAATAGGGCAATGCACCCAAATGATCTTCATGGGCATGGGTGATCACTATACCCGCTAGTTGTTCTTTACGCTGACTGATAAACAAAGGGTCAGCCGCCACAACATCATGTTTATGTAACCCAGCATTGTTTGCTTCAGCTTGGGCGCAAAGAGGACTATTAAAAGTGATACCACAATCCATCATCAACCATTGCCCAGCATGACCATACAAGTTCATATTCATGCCTATTTCACCGGTTCCACCTAGTGGCAGAAACCAAAGATCTTTATCGCTGGGTGTGAGTGACTGAATAGTTAATTCCCAAAATAAAGTGCGAAATCAAAAAGGACGTTCTGTTAGAAGCGCGACAAAAGCGGAGTGTTTACTCAGAAACAAAGCCCGCTAAATCCTCTCCTAAGCTAACAATTGGCTTTTCAACTATGCGTCCCAGTTCATTTTCACCTTGCATCAGGATAATAGTAGGAGAGTATTTTAAAGCATGCAGTTCATGTAAATTAGAGGGCTCTTGTTTGCTGTAATTGACACCGTGTAGCGACAAATTTTGCAACTCGACCCCAGACAAATCTAATAACTTCAATAGTCTTGGCACTTCTCGCTCACTATCGTGGCACCATGTGCCAAACAGTACGATCAAAGATTTTCCTGATAAAGACTTAACAGCGGCAATTTCTGCTGAGCTAGGTTGGTATTGTTGGTACCCAGAGCGAAATTGCGGGTACTCTGCAATTAGCTGGCTGGCTGAAATTACACCGGTAAAAGGCTCAGATTTTGCCGAAGGCTGTTCTGTCGAACCGCACCCAACAGACACAATGACCAAGACAGCCAACAAAAATGACTTCATATAAATATCCTTGTATTTTTGAAGGCACTAGACTACCTAAGAATGGCATAAATAAGAATATAAAAAATTCAATTACCCCCTTGTAATTGAATCCCTTGATTTTTAATTATTTTACTTCTTAATTTACTCGCGCGGTATTAAAGACTAGTGACTTTTCATCACGTTGAGCATCCACTGAATACCAAATTTGTCTGTCAACATGCCAAAACGCGCATCCCAAAATGTGTGCTGTAGCGGCATTATTACTGAACCATTCTCTGACAGTTTTTCGAACAACACTGTTTGTTCATCAACAGAATCCAATTGCACATTCAAATGGATATTATTCCCCATTGCAAAATCGCCCCCAACTTGACCGTCAGAAGCCATAAAAAATAAGCCATCACTTTTAAATTCGCCGTGCATTACCTTATCTTTTGACTGTTGTGGCATATCGTCGACCTTAGCATCGGCAAACGTTTGAATAGATACTTCTGCACCTCCAAAACAACTTTGATAAAAATGTAAAGCATCATGGCACTGGCCATTAAAGTTAAGATAAGGAACTAACTGTTTCATTGTATTTCTGCCTGCTATTTGTGTGATTAATGGCTGTGGGACTCATCAAGCATGCGAACTTCACCTGGCTTGGAAAAATAGTCCTGACCGCTAGATTTTAGTTGGTTGGGAATGTCTGTAGGTACGTGGATCCCAATCGTTTTTTTAACGTTAAGAATATCCGTTAAGATATCCCTACCCTCGGCTGAAAAATAGAACCAATAGGGTGGTAATGCAGTATCACTCATTCGCTTTTGCCAATGATCTTTATACAAAAGGTAGTGATCATCATTTGGATCGGCATCGCCCATATGCATAACAGTGACAGACGAATCGTGATTTTTTAACGTCACTCTAAAAACCAAGTTTTCAACCTTTGCTCGACTAGGCCAACCAGCATGAGGAATGCGCACGGCTTCAATCACTAACCCAGCTATTTCAAGGGTTATTGGTGGTTGCTTAAATGCCAATTTAATACTGGTGACTTGAGGGCCTATTGAGTCTGCCCCCTGTAATGCCATGAGTTCTGTCACCGCCTGTTCAGGCGCAATTAATTGGGTAGTCGGGAATTGCTGCAAATATAGTAATAGATCGTCCGCGGCAAAATGGTCGCCATGGGCGTGACTAATAACAATAGCAGTGAGATTGTCAAAAGGAGGCGTTCCACTAAAAATGGCTTGTTTGATGTCTTCTGGCACCAACTGATATGTTCCAAAAGCTTGATGAAAAAATGGGTCGAACAACACTTTGTAGTCACCCTTAGTAATCAATACGGCTTCATTTGCTACGTAGGTTATAGACTGTTGATGTGCCAAAACTAAGGATTGGCTACAGATAATGCTCCACACTAAGAAAAACAATTGTTTCATTCATTATCCTTTTAAACGGTTTTTGCATTCGGTGACTCAGTTTCCCTATACAACTGCTGCATGTGTTTTTGCAAAGTAATAAGGCAACGATTAGCTTGCTGCAGGTTATCTGAATCTATATGCTGTTCCACTAAAATTGCACAATCGCTGAGTTCTTGAAAGCCATAACTTCCCGCTGAGCCTTTCAATTTATGCATAAGCGATTTAACTTGTATCCAGTTTTGTTGTTCCATTGCACTTTGTATCGCAACTAGTTTGTCTTTAAAACTCACACGATAATTTTGTATTAATTGTGCAAATTCAGAGCCTGTGTTGCGGTCTTGATTGTTGTAAAAATTAATGCCGCTAGCCTGATAGTTTGTTTCATCCCCTATTGTTTTACCTAAGTACTTTGCCAACATGATATAGAAACGGCGACTATCAATAGGCTTTGGAAAATGTGCTGTTGCTCCTGCTGCCAACATTTTGTCTTTACTATTTGCGTCTACGTTGGCTGTGAGCATAATAATTGGCCTATCAAAGCCCCTTTGTTTTAAAATAGTGGTGGCTTGCAAACCATCCATTTCAGGCATTTGCATGTCCATCAAAATTAAATCGAATGGCGTATTTGCTGCTACACCTAATGCCTGCTTCCCGTCTTCAACAAGAGTCAGTTGCGCCCCTGTTTTAGCCACCAAATACGCCACTAATTGACGATTATCTTCGTTATCGTCGGCGCACAATATATGCCCAGTTAATTCAGGTATCTCTAGATTGGGTTTAGCGCCTGTACTCAATACTGCATCAGCCTGACTCTGATTAATCATGACCTGTTTATTTGATGCCGCTATATAAGGCATATACACGGCAAACTGACTTCCGTGCCCTTCTTGACTAGTGACTTTGATATGTCCACCAAGCATTTCTGTTAACTGCTTACTGATATACAAACCTAAACCTGTGCCGCCATATTTTCGGCTAGTCGATTGGTTACCCTGTGAAAAAGCAGTAAATAAACGCAATTGTTGCGCATCACTCATACCAGGACCCGTATCAGATACCACAAAAATAAAACGTTGCCTAAAAGTATCCCAATGAACCTGTAAATCAACTTGACCTTGATGAGTGAACTTAATCGCGTTATTGCACAAATTCAGCAAAATTTGTTTCAGTCGGGTGGGGTCTGATGTAAATTCGTATGGCAGAGGAAAGTTAAGCTTGAGGTTAAAAGCAAGGTGCTTTTCTTTAGCAAAACCTTCCATGTAAGCGCTCACTTCTTGCAGTAAACCAACTAAGTTGATGTCGGCTTTTTCTAATTGAATCTTACCCGCTTCAATTTTTGATAAATCTAAGACATCATTCACTATGTTGAGTAAATATTGCCCGCCATTATGCACCGCCAAGATAGCTTTGGTTTTCGCATCCTCACTGGCATGCACATCACTAAGAATTTCTGAATAACCAATAATAGAATTAAGTGGAGTACGGATTTCGTGGCTAACATTAGCCAAAAAGCGGCTTTTAGCTTCTGTTGCCGATGCCGCAAGATGTTGTTCTTTTTGCGCAATTTCTACCTGATATTTAATCGTATTGGTTTGACGTATTTCTTCAGCTTGGTCTTTTATTTTCTGCTCACGCTCCATTACTGCGCTTTGCATACTGCTGAATTCTCGGGCCAATTCACCCAACTCACTTTTTTCCGAAACCTCGATTGGGTCAGTATAACTGCCACTTGCTACCAATTTAGCAGCTTGTAATAAACGCCCCACTGGCCGGGTAATACTGCGAGCAATAAAAAATGAACCTAACAAGGCGAGTAATATCCCCACCATAAAAAAGGGCAATAATTCCAACATAAAGGTATTGCGAGTTTTTAGCCATTCACGTATTGAGTCTTGTAACAACACGACGAAATACTGCTGTTGATTATTAAATATACTAAAGGGCAAGGCGACCCAATCTTCTGAGCCCATCACATGCATATCAACTGTTGCGCCTTGAGTAACAAAACGCTCTGTCACTTGCTTTAGCTCTTGCTGCACAGCGGCACTATTAGTCTGGGTCGACAAAAGTACCTCATTTTGGTTATTACCTACCACCAGCATGTTAATGTCCAAGGAAATCAGGCTCTTTATTCTATTTAGAAAAGTAAGATTCAACTTCTTGCCCATCAACAACCAACCAATAGTGGCTGGCGCCTTAATTGGCTTAGCTGCCATCAAAAAAGGTTCGTTTCCAACCATGGCAATCCATGGATTATTTTGCTGTTTGTCATCTAAATCTGCAGCTAAAAACCGCTCAACAGTGAGATCTTCCCCACCATATTGGGCGATTAACATAAAACTTTTATCTAACACCAGAGCAATATCCGCATTTATGCGTTTACCATGATTAAACAACACACTTTTGATTGACTTGGTGTCTTCACCTTGACCTATTGCACTGCGCAGCGCCCAGTCTTTAGCGATAGTTTCTACACTTGAATCCAGATGCTGTTTGGCAATAACCACTTCATTCATAAACACATTTTTGCCGACGTTTAAACGAGCAACAAATTCACGTTCGGCTTGATTATAGGCAGCCTGATAGATACTCACTAAGGTCAAAGCAAACACCAAAGTAAATAAGCTCACTACCAGCAAAAATATCTTTCTTTGCAGTGGTGTCCAAATCAGCTGCTTACCTTTTTGTAGGTGCGATTTCACATATAATTCCTATGCCACGAGAGAAGCGCCAACTTGAAAGGATGAAAGACCACTGCCCCGCAACTTTTACCCATTAACAAACCAAAGCTGAGGCTAGCACGTTTAGCTGATTTTTCGTATTGAGTCATTTCACACTTGATTATAAAACTTGGTAAGCCTCAAATATTCACGTTTTTATCACTTTTGCCGTATTAGAAATCACCGCTCATTTTGAAGTTCGTTTCCAGTATAAAAAACTACCAATAACAAAATTGCCTTCTATGCTTAATTTGTTTCTATAAAACATGGATAGCTATATGAACATAGTCAATTTTACAACCAACACTTCACAGTGGAGTTTGGTAATTCATAAGGTCAGTCAAACATCAGTGGAACTTTGGGCCGGCACTCTGTTTGGTACATTGCGAAAACCCAAACTTGCTAGATTAATTGTGAGCTTAGAAGGTAATGAAGTCAGGCGAGAAGATATCACCCTTAAACAATGGCAACGCCCCTTCAACGGCTTAAGCCAACGCTTTTACGACACCCGTTTAGCCTCTGGCCTTCTAGCTGGGAAAAACTACAAAGTAGATTTTTACCAGCGCTTAGAGGGAGAGGAACATCAGGGATTAGACCAATGGCAATTGTTACGTAGTGGAACCTTTACAACTTTACCTGCAGCGCTACCTACACATAAAAATAAGGCCTTCACTGTGGCGCTGAGTAGCTGTTTTTATGAGCATCGCGATTGTGGTCAGGCAGCTCGAGCTTTTAAAGCGCTGTACGAGCGTGGCGAAGAGTCAGTTAAGCCAGATATTAAATTTATGGTGGGCGATCAGGTGTATTTGGATATAGGTCTTGACTCTCTATCACCGCTGACCAATGAGGTTCGTCAAAGAGTGGCGGAAGACTATGCCAAACATTGGCAAGCTTTGGGCAGCATTTTAGCACGTGGCGGAGCTTGGATGCTGCCAGATGATCACGAATTTTGGAATGATTACCCGTTTTACGACAGCTTATTACCTACCTTGTTTATGTTAAAAATAAACAAAATTCGCAATGCTTGGAAAGCGGCTTCCCGAGATGGCGTTTTAAAAGTGCAGCAAAGTAGTAAGGTCGATACCTTTGAAATTGGTAGTGACCTGTCATTTTGCATAGCTGATTTACGATCTTATCGCAGTAAAACACAATTTATCGATAAACAAGGCTTTGATAAAATGCTTAGCTGGGCGCAAGGGCTGAATAAACCTGGGGTGTTGGTGATTCCGCAAGTATTACTAGCTGAAAAAAACAAGTTGGAACGCAATTTATTGAGTTTCAAAAAGCAATATTCAGAGTTGCTTATTGCCATGGCCAGTTCAGGACATGACATAGTAGTGATGTCAGGTGACGTGCATTTTGGGCGTATTGCTCAGGTAAAAATGGGGGCAAACGGCGGTAAGTTGATTGAGGTAGTGTCGTCGCCTATGTCAAATTTAACAGGGTTAAATAGCCTAGCTTCAGATAAAGCTAAAACCACACCTAAACTCTTTCCCGACCCAGCCACCATAGAGATAGCTGGATTTGAAGCACAAGCTGTGCAATACGACAAAAACTTTAATGTGCATACCAAAAAAGGCTACCCATTATCGGCCTATTGGAAAGAACGCACCCGTGAACATTTTATGACGGTAAGTTTTCATAAAAATACTGCAAGTGTAGGCATGTCAGTGCAAGCGTGGCGAATTCGTCAGCAAGATAAAGAGCGACTCCCTGTAAAAGACTTTAAACAAGCTTTTACGATTACCTTAAAATGAAAAGTTATAATGAATAGGACGTGTTTAGCGAAAGATTTATCGTTACAATACGTTCTATACCTCGTTGCTTGTACTTCCTCGCATACTCGTTAATTTCGTTCCGTTTTTATCAATAATTTAAGGACCCCATGTTATGCGCTTTATTACGCCTAGCCATTTACTTTTTCTATCATTTATATTTTTGGCAGGGTGCTCTGAGCAAGAGTCACAAACTCAACAAAGGCCAGCGCCAGAAGTTGATGTGAGTTCCCCTATTCAAACTGTTATTACTCAGTGGGATGAATACACCGGAAGATTTGCCGCAGTTAACCATGTGGAAATACGTGCACGAGTGAGTGGATATTTACAACAAACCAATTTTAAAGACGGTCAAGCAGTCAAAAAAGGCGACGTATTGTATGTAATAGACCAACGTTCATTCAAAATTGCCCTTAAAAGCGCGGAATCAAGATTCGCTTTGGCCAAAAAAGAGCTGGAAAGAGGCAAAGACTTACGTAGCAAAAATTCACTGTCGCAGGAAGAAGTTGATCGTAGGATCAATGAATACGATCTCGCTTGGGCGGCCCTTGAAAATGCCAAACTGGATATGGAGTTCACTGAAGTTAAGTCACCTATAGATGGAGTCGTTTCTAGGGACTTCGTGAATATAGGTAACCTTGTTACTGGCGGAGCGTCAGGAGCAACCTTGCTGACTACAGTTGTATCAGTGGATCCTATCCACTTCTATTTTGATGCGGGAGAAAGAGATCTTTTAAAATATATCCGCCTGAGTCAATCAGATAAACGTGAAAGCTCACGTACTAAATCCAATCCAGTACAAGTACGCTTACAAGATGAAGAGGAATTTAGTCATTTAGGTGTCATGGATTTTGTTGATAATCAAATAGACGCAGGTACAGGTACTATTCAAGGTAGAGCGATTTTAGATAATCCTGGAGGGTTTATTTTACCGGGCTTTTTTGGTCGTATGCGTTTGTTATCCCAAGAAAATGTATCAGTTATCTTAGTACCAGATACGAGTGTCGGCACAGATCAGTCACGTAAATTTGTGTATGTAGTGAATAGTGAAAATAAAATTGAGAGAAAATTTGTCTCATTAGGTGAATTACACACGCAAGAGTTACGTATTATTAGTGACGGTTTAACCCCAAAAGATAATGTAATAGTGAATGGCATGATGCGAGCTAGACCCGGTGCTTTAGTGACACCAAAACATGTCGACCTTTCTAGCCAATACAGCTACTAACTGGGAATAGCCAAATGAATTTTTCTCAGTTTTTTATCTCTCGGCCTAAGTTTGCCTCTGTTTTAGCTATTATTGTGCTGATTATTGGTAGCCTTGCCTACCAAATATTGCCCATCGAACAATACCCACAAGTTGCCCCGCCAACTATACAAGTAACCGCTTCCTATCCCGGTGCCAATGCGGAAATAGCTGCACAAACGGTGGCCACTCCATTAGAGCAACAGATAAATGGCGTGGAAAACATGCTGTATATCTCATCACAATCTACTGCAGACGGTAATGTCACTATTACCGTGACATTTAAATTAGGTACCGATTTAGACACGGCTCAAGTGCAAGTGCAAAACCGTGTTGCCATTGCGGAACCACGCCTACCAGAACCGGTTCGACGCATTGGTGTCACCACTATTAAAAACTCACCAGATTTAATGTTAGTAGTGAATATGTTTTCGCCAAATGGCACTTATGATCAAACCTACATTGCGAACTATGTGACCTTACAAATACGTGACCAATTGGCTCGAGTACAAGGTGTAGGTAACATTTTAGTATTTGGAGCCAGTCAGTATTCTATGCGAGTTTGGTTAGATCCAGATCGTATCGCTTCTATCGACATGACCGCAGGAGAAGTGATTAGCGCATTACAAGGTCAAAATATCCAAGTGGCCAGTGGTACCTTAAATAAATCACCTATCACTCAAGGTCAAACTGCATTTGAATTAAGTGTACAAACTCAAGGTCGGCTTATTGAGCCGGAACAGTTTAACAACGTCATTATCAAAAATAATAACGGTAAAATTGTTCGCTTTAAAGACGTAGGTAGAGTTGAGCTAGGCGCCGAGAGTTACGCCACTAGAGGTTATTTAGGTGATAAAAAAGCCGTAGCCATGCCCATTTTTCAACGCCCGGGTACTAACGCCTTAGAAACCGCAGCCACTATTCGTAGCATTATGGAAGAATTATCAGCCAACTTCCCACCTGATTTAGCCTACGACATTGCCTACAACCCTACTGAGTTTATTAGTCAATCTATTGATGCGGTTGAAATCACTATCTATGAAGCCATAGGTTTAGTGGTCTTGGTAATACTGGTATTTTTACAAAATTGGCGAGCCGCGATTATTCCCATCATCGCCATTCCAGTCTCCTTAATCGGTACCTTTGCAATAATGAGTGCACTAGGATTTTCGCTGAATAACTTGACCCTATTTGGTTTAGTGTTAGCCATTGGCATAGTAGTAGATGACGCCATAGTGGTAGTTGAAAACATGGAACGACTGCTAGCCGAAGGACAAAAACCCATACAAGCTGCCAGAGAAACCATGCGCGAAGTAGGTGGTGCAGTCATGGCAATTGGTTTGGTTTTAGTCGCAGTATTTTTGCCAACGGCATTTGTTGGAGGTATTTCAGGGCAATTCTATAGCCAATTTGGTATCACTATAGCCGTAGCCACCATTATTTCTGTGGCGGTATCCTTAATCTTAAGTCCCGCTCTATCTGCTGTGTTGCTTAAACCCCATAAGCCAGCAACAAATAAACCGAGTTTGTTAACGCGACTAGGCAATGCGTTTAACCGCTTGATGGACAAAACGTCTCAGTTATACGGAAGGTTAACAACCAAACTAATTCGACTAGGTGCGCTGATGTCTTTCGTCTATGTAGGGCTAATGGTTTTGGCAGGGTATTTATTCACTTCTGTACCCCAAGGCTTTATTCCGGCGCAAGATCAAGGCTACCTAATTGTTAGTATTCAATTGCCTGCAGGGTCGTCTTTATCCCGTACCGACGACGTCGTAAAAGACGCGGTAGGCAGGTTATTAAAAATTGACGGAATTCGAACATCGGTGGGTTTTGCTGGGTTTTCTGGCGCAACTTTTACTAATGCTTCTAACTCTGCGGCCATATTCACTATGATGGACTATTTTGAAGATCGCTCTGCTAAAGGTTTAACTTTCGAGCAAATTTTAGCTGAAGTACGCAAGCAAATGTCGCAAATCAAAGAAGCCTTTGTGGTGGTCATTCCTCCTCCATCTGTCCGTGGTATTGGTAATGGTGGTGGCTTTAAAATGATGATTGAAGACAGAGCCGGTCGTGGCCTTCCTGTGTTGGAACAAGCCATGTGGCAATTAGCAGGCGCAGCGAATCAAGCGCCTGCAACACAAGCTGTATTTAGTTTGTTTGAAACCAACACTCCACAACTCTATGTGGATATAGACAGAGAGCGCGTTGAACGTTTAGGGGTGCCAGTATCAGAGGTGTTTAGCGCGTTAGAGATCTATTTAGGCAGTGCCTTTGTAAATGATTTCAGTTACTTAGGAAGAACCTTTAGAGTAACAGCACAAGCTGACTCACCTTTTAGAATGACACCAGATGACATTGGCCGCATTCGTGTTAAAAACTCTTCTGGTGATATGGTGCCGCTGAGTTCGGTGGTGACTTTTAAGTATCAATCTGGCCCCTCTCGTGTACCTAGATATAATTTATATCCCGCCGCAGACTTATTAGGTAGCACATCTCCAGGCTTCAGTTCAGGTGAAGCCATTGCTAGCATGGAAAAACTCGCAGCAGAAATACTCCCTGAAGGAATAGGATTTGAGTGGACAGAATTAGCCTACCAACAACAAATAGCCGGTAACTCGGCGATCATTGCTTTTATCATGGCCGTGGTATTTGTGTTTTTGTTATTAGTAGCGTTATACGAAAGCTGGACTTTACCCTTGGCGGTTATATTAATTGTACCTATGTGTTTGCTTAGTGCGATTACAGGCGTTTGGATAATGGGTATGGATAATAATATTCTGACTCAAGTGGGCTTGATAGTTTTAGTAGGGCTTGCAAGTAAAAATGCGATTTTAATTGTTGAGTTTGCCCGACATCTAGAGCAACAAGGCAGCCCACTTTACGAGGCCGCTGTTGAAGCTGCAAAACTAAGGCTACGCCCTATTCTTATGACTTCTTTCGCCTTTATCCTAGGTGTTATTCCGCTTGCTATTGCCACTGGTGCCGGTGCTGAAATGCGACAGGCGTTAGGAGTCACAGTGTTTAGTGGCATGTTAGGTGTGACTTTCTTTGGATTAATATTCACGCCAGTTTTTTACGTACTCTGTCGAAAACTGTCTATGTTAGTCAAGGGACAAAAGCTTGATGAAAAGGGTTGTGTACCGGTAAAAGTCGCTGAGTAAAATATTGCTATCAAGGTAAAAAGTGGCTGTAGCCAACAGCCACTTTTTATTTGTTATTGTTGAGTAAGCGCATCATTCTGGCACTTGCCAGATAAAGAACGACAATCAACAACATCTGGGAAACGACTATTTAGCAAATTATTGAACCAATCCACAAATCGCACACCATCAACTTCTGTCGAATAAAAATGTTTAAAGCGTAAAATAGTATGTACGTCACCTCTTGCCAAATAATAACTTAAAGGTGCAACCTGACTACGTAAGGACTTGTATGTTTGACCAATAGCATCAACAAGCACGTCAGTGTCTCCCAGCATTTTTTTAAACATAACCTGGACTTTATCTTCAGCGCTATCATAAAGCGCAAAATTGATCTTAGAATGATGTTTGTCTTCAACACCATAAAACGAATAAAAACTAGTCATTTCCTTCTGAAAACCAGCGTATTTATTTATATCTAAAGGAGTATAAACCGACCATTGTTCTAGAATTTTTGGCACTTGGTTGGAACGATAACCTGCCGCACCGTCAGCAAAGCTAAGTACATCCGCATTAGGAAACATGGTAGCCGCACGCCCAGCATATATTGGTGCTGCCAAAGCGCCGGCGCTAGCCCCTGCAATCACCACTTTTTCTGGTGACATATTGTCCTCGACCCATTGCAACACAGCTTGACTGTTTGCCGCACCCGCATGTTTTATTTCGAATTCATGTTTATCAGCGGTGACATATTTACGTTGTGCTGAGCCTAAATGCACATCACCTGTACAATAAGGGGCAAAAACCATGCTCCAATCTTTAACAGGGTTTTCGGGGTTATCTAAGTCGAAAATGCCGTTATGCTGGCTAGGATCATTATGTGCAAGGTCAGCTCTAGGTACAAACGCTTTTCTTTCTGCTCGGACGTCACAGGTTTGTGCATTCCAACACGCCCCACCACCGTTAAAAAAAACAAAAAGTTTGTCTGTTTTACCTGGCTTAACATGAAATTTATATGGACTACCATCAGAACACTGCGTATCCCCACCTGGCTCAACTACCTGCCAAGTAGAACCAGCGTTAGTCTTGGTTGTTTGGTCCAAAATCTCAGCAGAAAAAGCAGACTGACTAAATAAAGACAAAGTCAAATAGCCACTACTTAATAGCACTATTCGTCGAAAGTTTAGTAAAAACATATTAGGATTCCCATTCATCATGTTCAATTCGTTGTTCAGCAAAAAAAATATCAATTTTATCCAGAGCTAAATACAGTCCATCTCGTTCATTTTTTGTCAGGCAAGACTCGATTTCTTCGGCAAACCGTTTACGTTCAGGTGACAAGGCATCGTGAGTATCAGCACCTTTCTGTGTCAAAGCGACAAGTTGAGTCCGACGATCCCGTTTTGAGCGTCTCACATCAATAACCCCAACTTTTTTTAAATGTTTTACGGCACGAGAAATAGTCGTGGAATCTATGCCAATTTCATTGGCTAACTCCTTATTAGTTTTTGGCCCTGTGGCAGCAAGAAAGGCTAAAATTCTCCAGTCTCGCATACTGACGGAGATACCGTTAACCTCAACTTTACCGCGAAATGCAAGATCCCGGGTCAGTTTAAAAACACGGTATGGCAAATATTCCGCCAAATTAAGAGGTTTTCTGACCATCAGATCTTTAGGTAGCTTTCTCTGTGGTGAATTAATTTTTACGAGATTCGACATAATAGTACCCTCCAGATAATAGCGAGACACAGAAAGTATTTCGTATTTTGTAAATATCAATCATAGATAGACACAAGGCCTTCCGGCACATCTAGGCTCATATCATTTCAACGTGATGAAAATATACACAGCAAAAGCATACAATTAAATGTAATTGCACTCAATAACAAACTATTGCAATATATTTAACACAATGTAACCAAAACATTAAATTAAATAAGGAAACGAACTTAATGCGTGCACATTATTATCGGGTTAATTGGCGGTTCTTTACGGCCATTTAATGGTTTTATCACTAGTGTCAGTTTTGTCACTGCCCCTAGGTTGTTCATATCAAACATCAATTAATCTTCACTGATAACATCTCACAAGTCATGCAGCCAAATGGTTCTTGAGTTGCATTGGAATACGCGACATGGCAATGTTTGGGTTATATTTTTTCACTGTGAGTTTTAACCGATAAAGATAGTGGACCTAAATGTTAGAAAAATAACCAACGCGGATTTGCACTTTGCCTAATTCGTAAAACCAGCCACTTAAGTGAGGCTTATAGGAGACATCTAATGCATAAGAGTAAACTTAATCCGATTCTAATTTCTATCTTAATGAGCCCTGTTTTTGCTTTTAACAGCATGGCACAAGTTGACTCGGAATCGACTCTCGCAGAAAAAGAATCAAAAGGTCTGGAAAAAATATTGGTTACTGCGCAAAAGCGTACCCAAAATATTAATGAAGTCCCCATATCTATTTCGACTATGAGCAGTGATGCCATTTCGCAAACTGGGGTTAGACAGCTCAAAGACGTTGCCGAGTTTGTACCAAACTTAACCATCAGTGATGGCACCGATTTTTCCTCAGAAGTAAGGATTCGTGGAGTCGGAGCAAATAGCCGTAACATTGGATTTGATACCCGCGTAGGTGTGTATCTTGATGGTGTATATTTAGGCCAGTCTCCAGCGCTGAATCAAGAACTATTAGATCTGGAACGAATTGAAGTGTTACGTGGTCCACAAGGCACTTTGTTTGGAAAAAATACCGTAGCAGGCGCCATCAATCTTATCTCTAAAGAGCCCACAGATACTTTAGAAGGTCATGTTGGCGCTGAATTAGGTAATTTAAATGCCAAACAATTGACCGCTTCTCTCAACCTACCTTTAAGTGACAAACTAGCAGCCAAGTTTTCTTTTAATAAACAAACTCGAGATGGTTTTGTTACCAACCTTGCTACCGGAAATGACAACATTAACGAGCAAGATGCCACTTCATATCGAGCTCAGATTCGCTATGACATGAGTGAAAACGTTAAGGCCAACTTATCAATAGATGGAATGCAAAGTGACCGAACATCCTATACAGGGGAACCGATTACCAACACTTTTGGCAGTGAACTCACCTCTGAATCACCAGAACTATTTGAGATAAGCTCAACCTCTGATCCAGTGGAAGAACGAGACATTAATGGGATCGCACTCACCTTAGATTGGTCTTTAGATAATGGCCATGATGTTCGTTCGATTACTGCGTTTAGAGACAGCGAAATTTCATATAGTAACGATAGTGACTACTCTTCATTGGATTTATTATACATAGGTTATAACGATGCCTATGAACAAACTAGCCAAGAGTTTCAGTATATTTCACCAGCCAATTCGAAACTCGAATATGTAGCGGGTTTATATCTATATAGCCAAGATTCTGAAACATCTAGAACGGTATTTGCATCCGCAATTTCTGCACAACTATTTGGTACCGACCCAAGCAATCCCACAACAAACCACGGAGATGTGGAGACCACTACAGTGGCGTTATTTGTTAGTGGTGATTACGAACTCTCTGAACATTTAAAATTGGGATTTGGCGTAAGGCTATCAACTGAAGACAAAAAGGTCGATTGGGTAACAATTGGCACTGGCTCTGGTGCTTTTGGTATTGCAACTGGCAGTGTAATTGATAAAAGAACTGATAATCACATTGCCCCAACTGTTAGTTTAAATTATGCATTAAATGACGAGCTAAATACTTATATTAAATACGGCAATGGCTATAAAAGTGGTGGCTACAACCTTGACTTCATTGATACGTCTACACTTGAAGGCGGTATTGGTTACGATAAAGAGACTGTAGATAATTTCGAAGTCGGTGTAAAAGGCTCAGTCTTAGACAAAAATTTATCTTTTTCATTTGCCGCATTCCACGCCAAATACAGCGATTACCAAGTGAATCAATTCATTGATTTGGGAGAAGGCCAAACGTCTATCAGCATTCGTAATGCAGCTGAGGTCGAAACAAATGGATTAGAAGCTGAGGTGACCTATTTACTGACTGATGAATTAACATTGAATTTTTCAGCCGGTTTACTCGACACAGAATTTGTTAGTTTTCCAGGTGGTGGTGCCGGTGGTAGTGACGCATCAGGTAATCAACTTCCTAGAGCGCCTGAATCATCATTTAACTTAGGTTTGCAGTATTATTATCCAATAGATGCATTTGGGGCTGACCTTTTAGCGCGACTGGATTATGCCTATTCAGATTCCTACTACACAGATGTGAACAATATTAAGAGTCAATTATTAGCATCCGGGGACAATGTTGCATTTGGTTCTGTACCGTCAAACTCTCTACTCAATGCACGACTTGGTTTAATTTCACATGATGATGATTGGACGGTTTCACTTTGGGCCAGAAACTTAACTGACGAAGTTTACCTAACCAATAACAACCGAGATTTTTTTGGAACCTTAGTTAACTACTATGGTACACCAAGGACATTTGGGATCGAACTTGAATACAAATTTTAGCGTTATTCAACTACCACTATCTTAATAGAAATATTTTGCGGGGAATTGTTGAGTTTATTAAATTTTTTGTATTTATCTCCAGTAGTTGTAGAAAGGTTTGAATAAATAAAAAGTGGCTGAATATCAGCCACTTTTTTTGAATCAGTTAGGCTTGTATTGGAATAATACGCAATTCAACACGTCTATTTTCTTGACGACCTTGCGCATTATCATTACTCCCTACTGGTTGACTCTCACCCATTCCAAGGGTTTGTAAACGATTGGCGTCTACATTAGTACCTTGCAGGTAATTTGCGACACTGTTCGCTCTTTGGATCGACAACTGAGTATTATAATTTGAGTCACCTACAGAGTCAGTGTGCCCCTCAATGCTTAGCTTAGTTTTATCATAACGGTTAAGGACTTTTGCGACATCCTCAAGAACGGGATAAAAACCTGTTACAAGGGCAGCGCTGTCGTTAGCAAAAGTAATGTTGCCAGGGATAGATAAACGTATATTGTCTCCTTCCCGATACACTTCTACACCACTATCCGCGAGTTCTTCTCGAAACTCTTGTTCTTGTTTGTCCATATAGTTGCCAATTGCGCCACCAGCTAATGCACCTAAAGCAGCTCCCCAAACATAACGACTTTTATCATTATCACCCGTACCTTTTCCAGCCAGTGCCCCAAGCACAGCGCCTATTCCAGCACCTTTTTGGGTATTACTAGTATTGGATGCACACCCAGAAAATATAACGCTAGTTAACGCTACTGCAATCATTGTTTTTTTCATGTTTACTCCTCAATAACAATCATTAAACTCATGGAGTCTTCTGCACAAAACATTCCAATAACAGAAACAACATGGAGAATTATTTTATTATAATAATCAAATACTTAACTAACTTAAGAAGGTAAAGTTTTGGGTATTTCAATTTGCGATAGGGCGAATAGATAATATTTACAATCAATTTGTAAATATTACTTAGGAAAGGTAGAAAAATGTTGTTCGCTAAAGAAGTAATCGCCAACTGGTCACAGGAAAGGTGTATTGACTGAAATTGCTTTAAAGGTAAACAAACCCTATATTAATAATGTGCTTACTTTAAATGACGACTTTAATTGAAGTAGTTTAGGCCTAAAAAGAAAATGATTTTGTGAGTAGTCAACTATGTCTTCAACCTTGAGTGATTCACAGTATACCACCTCAGTACAAACACTGGTTAAGCAAATTCAAAATAGCTCAGCAAAAAAAGACTCATTGTTCGAACTTGCTGCACTCTATTTCACCTCTTCTGATGCTAACGCAAGAGTGCTGCGTACTTGCCAAGAAAACCTCACAAGTACCAAGGAGTATCTAAAATCGGTACCCGAAGCGAAACGCGCTGCAGCCCATAATCAGGTAAAAAAACTTCAAAAAGAACTGCATGATGAGAAACTAAAACAACTTCATAAACAACAACAGTGCTACAAGTGTATTGCGAGTATTTGCATTAACGTTCTGAAATTGACAGAGGGTAATAATCAACAACAAACTAACACCAGAAGCGCTAAATTATTAGCCACACTTTTTATGTTGTCGAGCACAGAAGGTAAAAATAGAAAGCAGATGCATCAGCTATATAAACCTTTATATAAAGCTGTCTTGGCATTACGTTTATTAGACAAAATGTTGGCAGAAAAAAAACTGTCTAATAACTATATTGTTACCCGATTCAAACCAGAGACTCGTTTTTCTGCTGTCCCCAATAAATACAGTCAATTTCAATTAGATGTGGCTATTCCTGTCATCATTGCCGCAATAACACAAGATATAGGTATGCAACATGTGGAAATTCAAAGGTTATTAAAAGGAGCTGATGGTTCAATTGACGAGTTTCGGGTGTTAGATAAAGAAACGCGTATACCTTTGCTCATCATGAATCATGAACAGACTCAGGATTTCATTACTAATGGTATTGGTATTTCTGTATATGAAGGAGATGATCTCGAAAAAAAAATACGCTATGAAAAAAAGCAAAATAATCGTTTAAAATTTGTTTTAGGCTTGCTGGTTGATGCTGTTAAGCCCTCTGAAGGTAGTATCGGAAACATCATTAAAATCCCACAAATTTATTCATCTTTTATTCTGTCAACGAAACCAGAGTATCACTTTCAAGATCTACCTAAAGTAATAACAATTCTAAACAATTCTGCTAAAAATGGCGCTATTTGCACTAATGCTAGCCAATGCTTTATTAATTTGGTGGGACACTTTCCTTTAGGCTTTGGCATAATATATGTTCAAAATAGCTCGCCCAATGAACAGCTAAAAGATTATTTTTACGGCATAGTCACTCGTTTAAATCCGCAACAACCCACTATCCCAACTTGTCGGAAAATTACTGAAAAAGGAGAGGAAGGCTCAGAACCAAAACACTTCGCTTTGAAGCCAGAAAATAATTTATTTTATCCTTCGGTACAAAAAAAATTGGAAAATTTGACCGAGGAAACTTTGGCAGAAATCCATGAGGTGCATATAGAGGATCTCGGCGATGCAAGATTGCCAAGTTATGTGAAAGGCTTTTGGAATCCCTATCGTTATTTTAGCATTCAAAAGCATCAAAATCTTTGGTCCTAAGAGGACGCAATGTGCGCCTCTTACTTTTTTATTGTGTATACAAAACTCTTACTATTCTTGTAAAAAAGTGTGGTTATTTTCTAGTTTCATAGATTCATAGATTCATAGATTCATAGATACGATGCTAAGAGCCAATATTAGTGCCTCCTAGCATGATAGTTACTTACTCAAAATTCACCTATTGGAGCAGCAAGTTATTGATATTAATAACTCACCGCATAGGCTTTTATAAATAATTCCCTTCACTATCAACTGCATTAAGACGCAATGAATCAGGATTAGTGTCGCTTGCATCTGGGATCCACTTACTCAAACATTCTCTGTCTTCAACACAAGGATCTGTTAGCACTGCAAGAAAGGCCAATAATTCTGCGACTTCAGTATCGGTTAAACTCAAGTGTTCAATGCTAGCAATTCCATTTTCTCGGTTAAGCTCAATTTTATCAATCGCTCGTTGGGTGTTAACTTGCATATCAAATGCTTGAATATTCGGCGCCAATTGAGAAAAGTCATAATTGTTTAATTCGGCTTGGGGATCTAAATGAGTACGAATCGCTTGTTCTAGTGTGGTTGAGGCACCGGCATGACCCCATGGACCTGTTGCAGTCACATTAAGTAACGAAGGCGTTCTAAAAGCATACTTGTCTTTTTCATCCCCAGATTCTCGGAATCAACCAAAGTCTTCAGTGCCATATTCACCGTCACCTTTACCGCGACCAATCTGCGCCATGCCGATCACATGAAAATCTTCATCAGTAAAAAAATCACCTGAATGACAAGCGCTGCAGTTTGCACCGCCATCTTCATAAGCACTAAAGAATAACTTAGCGCCACGTTTCGCAACATCGCTAATGGCAGAATCATCCCCTTGAACATAGGCTTTCCAAGGTGTATCCACAAATATCTGTGAACTTTCATACTCACCAATGGCTTTCGCAATATTATCAAAGGTAATTAATTCCTCTGCAGTGCCATCTGGCTCGGCAAAGCCTTCTCTAAATTCAGCTAACCAGTTATTAACAATTAACTTGCCACCTAAAGGATTGCCATAATCACCTAAACGTTGCTCTAAATTTTCTCTCACTTGATGATTATCTGTACCACCAAAGTTACTAAAGTTTTTCATTTCTTCATCTGATGTGACTGGAAATCTAGCCTGAGCCACCACTAAATTATCCCCTGCATAGCCGTCACTTTGTTCAAAAGGCACGTCTGGAGTACGGATCCCTAAGCCGTCTTTACCACCCATTTTTGGGGTTTTTCCTAAGCTTTCTACGCGACCATCATGAAACAAATAATCATCCCATAAAGCAACATTAAAGGTTGTTGGCGAATTTCTGGGTACAGTAGGACCACCATCAAAATGATCACCATTTACATTATGCAAACGCCCAGGACCTAACAAATCATCTATTTCGGCATCAACACCAATAGGTAAAACCAAATCATCACCACCGCCCAACATTGGATGATGACAGGTAACACAGGCGGAATCGAAATCACCACCTAAACTCTTAGTAAAAAACAGTTTCATACCTAACTGCGCCTTAGGTTCCTCGATATCAGGCAATGCTCGACCAATACTAGGGTCACCTGTTAGCGCCTGTTTAACAATAATGGCTCTGAGGTCTGAGTCTAAAGTGGTATCCACTTGGTCTACCGGATCAGTTGATACGTCCTCTTCGATATCATCGCCGCTACAAGCAACTAAAAATAGTGTTAAGGCCCCCAAAAAAGTGCTTTTTATCATAGAACTGTGTTTGAAAAAGAAGAGCTGATTAAGTTGGATTTGCTGCGGATGATTCAGATACATGTAGTATTTTTACCTAGAAAAATGTTTTATCACAAATTTGAGAATAAATTATTCAACAAAAAATTTAAGAGGTGAAATAAAATACTACCTAATGAAGATTAATCAAGGGATTTGATTGAACTATTTTGTATTAGCCGCTTTAGTCTTGGGTTATCTGCCAGTATAGTGTTTAAACACTAGCAGTATGCGACTCACACCTAAAAGGACATATACATGATCGGCATTGCGATATTCTCAATAGTTTTACTTTATTTCATCTACCGAGGTTACCGACTTGGTTTAGGTTTAGTGTTAGCACGACTGGCAAGCCTGGTAGGTGCCTATTTTCTCGCTATCACTTTTGCGGCCAAAGGCGCAACTCTACTTAGCGAAAAAACCCCACTTCAGGGGCTCGCCGCATATTTTGTGGCAGGACTAGCAATATTCATTGTTAGCGCCATCGTAATTTCAATCGTATTAAGGATCTTACTGCATATTTTAGGCAAAGCGACAGATGGGCAATCCGCACTGCCCATTCCTGGAGCAGTTGCCAATGGTCTAATCGGTGTATTTGTGGGATTGGGATTGGTTTGGTTTGCAAACATGGCAAATACAGCCATAACACAAGGCGAGTTACCAGAAGACAATCTCGTCAACAATTGGTCGCAAAAACTTATGGGTGGTGCTATCGATAACGTGCTGACGCAGCAATTTCCTCAAGCACCACAATTAGTCGGCGTGGCTTCTTATGTGTTGAAAAATCCAGCTAGCAGCATTAAAGATGGTATCGCTCTCGCTAATGACCCAGATGTAGAACGTTTGGTAAACAGTCAAAGAATTAACCGAATGGTTCAAAAAAGAGATGTACTTGGATTAATGACTGCTAGCGAGATCAATGCGGTTCTCGACAATACAACAGTGCAACGCATCTTGGATGGAACCAATGTGCTCGGCGATGTGGATGTTACTGATAAAACTGCGGTCAAAATGCGCCTGACAGAAGAAGTAATGACAACCCTTATTCGCGTTGAAGCAGTGAAACAAAACCCACGTTTTAAAACACTTAGTAACGATCCTGGGCTTAATCGCATGTTAAATAAAGGCGATGTCTTTGGTTTAATGAACAGCCCTAAAGTCAAAGAAATGTCGCAAATCATTATGGACTCGGGGATTATAAAATAGTGGTATAGGTTCAATTATTATTGAAGCGAACCCATGAATGGTTTGCCATTACTTTTGACACTTTATACTTAGCTACTGCAATGTAGGACGGGTACTGTCGAGCTCCGTCATTAGTGACTGCCACTGCGTTTGCCAACAACAGTGGTGGTCAAAGTCAGCAACAATATGCAAGGTAATGTCTGCAGTTAAACTAAACTCCGCTACAAACTCTTGGGCTAATTGGGCCGGAACAATGCGATCCTTTTGCCCTACAAAATGATATTGGCTGATAGTCTCGAGAGATTGGCGAAAGTCAGCAGGATTTAACGAGTCGGATAGTGGTGACACGCCGTGCAGCCTAGTCCAGCGGCTATGGTCAAGATTACCAGCTACTGTTACCAGTCGCTTCACATCTTTGCGCCTTGCTGCAATCAGCGCTGCCACTGCCCCACCGCCACTGTAGCCAATAAGTTGTATGTTTTTAGCCTGATACCGTGCTTTTAACTTATCAATGGCCTTGTTACTCGCATTGATAACTGTCTCGGAAAAACGCGCCTTAGTCCATAATGTTGGAGTGCAAATTGGACCTGTTATCGACTGGCAAGGACGTGAAAGATAAACCGCCCCAGGGTGTTGCAGTGCCAATTCCAGAGCAATAGCTTTTACCGGTGTTGGGTTATCAGAAACTTCGAAACGACTTTTCCAAGCGTACCCGTCGCCTTCAATATAAATTGTAAGTAACCCTTTTGGGGGAGCTTGTGGAGGAAGAAAGGCCAACAAATCCAATTGTTCCCCTTCAATAATATGACTTTTCCAGCCCTGCTGAGTGGCAGTAGAGGTTATGTGTTTAATTCTAGTAGCTGAGCTCGGTACGTTGCTGCAGCCCGTGACTGCAATAGTAACAACAAACAACAAAATACAATTTAGACAACGCACTAAACACCTCTACAAGACGGCCAATAAACCCATTTAAAACAGCTGATTTTCAGCCATTGTCTATGGGCTAGCTTCTGTTTCACTACATTTAAATGACTGGTGTAAGATGGAGACATGGGGTTGCCCTGCGATAACTACAACTTGGTAAATTCGACTGTAGTCAGGTCCTTTGATCATGTCATAGCTGTTATCACTTAAAAACCCCGCTAGCATTGGCGTGGTATTTAAATGCCCCACGACTAAGGCATTTTTCTTTTGTTGCAATAGCTTTTTTGCAAAATCAGTGAGCTTGGGTCGATCATACAATTCAATGGGTAAATTTCGTTGTTCAGCAATTGGCTGGGCGGTGCTGATGGATCTTAAAACATCGGTGCTATAGATCACATCGAAATCAATATTTTGGAATACTTTGATTAAGTCTTTGGATCGCTGCAAGCCACAGGAGGTAAGGTCCGCTGGTGGTAGAGTGTTTTTTTCAGCATGCCTGATTAGATATATTGCGAAAGAATCATCTTGCGCTGCTTGAGAAGTACTAATAAATAAGTAAATTGTAAGCAGTAAAAACAAGATCGGAGTTTTCATGGAGGAAATTTTACTATTCATTATCTTAGTTCCCAAAATTCATCTTCGGTTTTTCTTTATGCACTCCTCGCAATGGCAAAAATACAGCCAATAAACAATCTATGGCAAATTCAATCCTTTAAACAGCACATGTGATATTGAGCAGTTGTACCTGCGAAAATTCAGCGGATACGGATAAACCAAAGAAAGAAGTTAACTTATACAATGTGCTCCAAAATCAAAATTTCCTATCAGCGTTTCCGCTGTCACACCACTATTTGTTTGATGTGACAGTCTTAAATGAAACACTTTCAAATAATTACAGCCCATTCATTAACTAGTTATACTGGCTCCCATTCCAGAGATTAATCATATTTACCTCTGAGGCCGTTAAAGAATACCCATCCATAGCGCCGGCATCAGCTCCTGTAGGACAAGAAGGAAGATTATTAGAGGTTACACATACATCTGTAAAACGCTGTCTCAAGGTGGGTGCGGGATTAACATGACAAGCTGCGCAGGAGTGATTCGTAGCGGGCCCAGTTAAAATATCCGCAGCATAAGAAACCCCGGTCTGCACAGCTGTGCTAGCACTGGCTGACAAACCATTGGCCGTAGCTGTCACCGTTACGGTGTAGTTACTGTAACTACTAAGTCCTGTCATAGTTCGACTGATCGACCCATTTGGATCCGTAAAACTAGCGATACTGCCAGCGTTGGCACCGCCACCACCTACTTTCGATCCTGATGCAGATACGGTATAGCTCACATTATTTCCGGACACTCTATTCCAGCTTACAGTCACTTTACCTGAACCATCTACGTCAACATTTGCTGCTACAGCTGCCGCTGATGGTGCAGGATTAACAGGATAGGTCGCGGCAGAAAGCAAGTTTGAAGAGGCCGATTCATGGCCACCTGCCAATGCTTTTATCGTATAGCTGTGCTGGGTACCCGAAGAAGCACCAGTGTCGGCATAAGTTGTACCATTTGAAACAGTAGCTATCGCTACAGCCCCTCGATAA
This sequence comes from uncultured Paraglaciecola sp., assembly GCF_963977085.1. Classification (GTDB taxonomy): domain Bacteria; phylum Pseudomonadota; class Gammaproteobacteria; order Enterobacterales; family Alteromonadaceae; genus Paraglaciecola. Next base: position 77,405 of record NZ_CAXBNC010000001.1, read on the forward strand.
ACGGTATAACCACTGATATTGCCGGAAACGGCTGACCAACTTAGATTAATTCTTGAGGTACTGGTGCCGTTGACCGCAGCGCTTTGTAATACCGGTGCTGCAGGAAAGGCTGTTTCACTGTCAGTGGCAAACTCAATGGAATCTTCAAAACCTATAGTCACGCCAACTTGGTAGTCATAACTGAAACCGGCACTGACACTTGTATCTGAATAGCTATTGGTTCCAGGCGTGGCCAAAGGCGTTGCAGGGAAACCTGGCTCGGAGCTCAACTTGCGATAGATTTTATAACTATCGGCATCAGTAACCGCTGGCCAACTTAGATTTATTTGGCTGGTAGAAACTGACTCGGCGCTGAGACTGGTAGGAGGCTCAGGTTTAGGGGCATTACTGGCGATATTGGAAGGCACAGATTCTTGGCCCGAATCGTCAAGTCCTGTCACCACATATTCATAAAGGGTATTCCCAGACACACTGTTATCTGTATAAGTCTCATCTAGTATGTTGGCTTGTAACAACACACTACCTGTACCGTCATCTCGATAAATATTGTAGGAGGTGGCATTACCTTCTGGCGCTTCCCATACTAAGTTGATCTCAGTAGGACTCAAACTGGTTCCAACCAACGCATCGGGTACAAGAGAGGCCGTTGTGACTTCGGCGGGGAAAGAGTCGTCCGACTGAAAGCCATTGATCACTGCACGCACAGTGTAGCTATACAAAGTGTCATAGGTCAGTGGTGAGTCAGTATAACTGCGGCTGTTTTGCTGTTCTTCACTGAGTGAAAGTTCGACTCCATCACGCCAGAGTGTGTAGCTGTCAGCCGTTACATCTGTAGGTGGATCCCAACTGATATCAACCTCGAAGCTGTTATTTATCGAATCTACTTCAGCTAATACATTGGTTGGCAACAAACCAGCTGAGCTAGTATCTATAGTTATATACCCAAAACCTGCAGGAGGGGAATTTAGACAATCAATGCTGGTAGTCGACAAACTGCCATCGGCATCAACCAGTTGATAAGCGATACGATCTTCGCCACGAATAAAGGGATTAAACAATTGGTAGCTAAAATCTAAGCTGCCGGCATCAATACTGGCTGAACCCAATGTACCGTCCATCAAGGAATCAATAGTGACATCGCCATCACCGTCTTCATTTGGCCCAATACGAGTGCTTATAGGTATGCCTGCAAGCAGCCCATTGTTGCTTAGATCTGCACTGTCGGTACTGAAACATGTTGCAATCGGAGCGCGATCTACAATAGTAATATTTTGGCTCAGTGTTTCCTGCACGCCGTTTTCATTGGTTATCGTCAGACTAACGCCAAAATCTGCACCAGCTATGTCTGGCTCAAAGGCAGTGCTGACACCAGTGAGTTTACTAAGGCTAGCAGCTGATCCTTGCGGTGCAAGCAAAGCCCAACTGTATGACTCTGCATAAGAACTGGTGCTCGCATCCATGATCACCTGATCGTCAATCGTTGGCGTAATTGTACTAAAAGTAAAACGAGGCACTGGTGCACCTGGCGCTCTAGGGACAAAATTCCCAAGTGACTGTAAATGACTACGTAATATACTGGCACTACTTTCGCCACCATCATAGGGTACCCACAGTCTATCAAGACTGAGACGCGCCATCGGCATCAATCCAAGTTCAAAAACATATGGAATAAGATTAGGTCTATTTATAAACTCGTCGTAATTATCAAAGTTAGTCTCTTCATTATTGACTTGGGTATGACAAATGCGACAGTTACGCGCGTATACATCATGATAAAGATCTTCCTGTCCGGCCCAACCTGGCTGTGTATAAGCGCCATTAAAACTACTAGTAGGTAACTGATCTACCGGTAACGCTAGCTCCTCATCGCCATACCAACCGTGAATCAACTGAATAGACGCGGCATGCCGTTCTGGATTATCAACATAAGTGGCCAAAGTGCCCAAGTTTAGTTGTCGTAGTTGCTCTTCTAAAGCCTCACGGCTATTGGCATTTAACACTTCTTGCGAGAATTTAGAGGTGTCCAATGTAGGTTCAACATATTCCGAGTCACTGGCATGAGCATACAAAAACGAATCCAGATCCCAAGGCATAAATGTGGCATCAATATCAGCTTCTGCGACATTAGTAAATTGACGAGTATCAGGGTTACTTTGGTGACAGGCAGCGCAGACGCCAGGTAAAAATTTCTCTCCCGCACCATCAAAATTCATACTTGCGGAACGAATAAAGTCACCATTTCTTTCATCGGGAACAAAGGCATAAAATTTTACAATTTTTGCATTCTCTCCATCGGGATCAGGGTTCTCACTGTATTCCATTGCCACCACTGCAAACTCGCCACGGGCCTCAAGTGCCGCTTCCAATGTAGGATAATTAGTAACATAAGAATACACATTGCCATTTACATCTTTACGCATCCACATATCACGAGCAAAACCCAAATCGAAATTATTAAGGTACAAAGCATGAGAGATACCCGCATCATCAATCGGCTTACCATAAGCATCTTGGAAACCAGCATATTCTAGCCAGTTACTTAAAGTCGCAAACTGTCCCTGGGGATCAATCAAAGCATAATAGTTATTGGCGGAAATGCTGTTTCCCAATCCCAAAGCGGCTAAAACATTAGTGGTTAATAAGGTAGCCGTTAGTTCACCATTCCAAGTTTGCAACAAAGCCCCGTTTTTTGCTGCCGACCTTTTAGTCGATTTGCTCAAGGTCTTTGCGTTAATTTTGCTACGTATGGTAGGCTTGGTCAGTAAACTCGCTAAAGCAGCGTTAGCACCAAATGACGTTTCATTTGCTAGGACACTACTCTCCGAAATATCAATGGAATCATCTCCAGAAATGTTTAGGGCTATGAGTTCAAAGTCGACACTGGTTTTTTCGACAATCTTGATCTGTATATCCAGATATGCAGAGCCTGCCTCATAAGGCTCTAAACGTCTATCCCGCTCAACCGTCTCAAAATGTTTGTTAATGTCATCAAGATCTAGCGGATAAAGCTCAATCACTACTGTAGGATTTGCGGGCTCAGTCAATGGGTCATAGTCAAGCTCAGGACTGAAATTGCTCTCGAAGGCATCGCTGATAGTGTCGGTTTTAATCACTAACTGATCCATTTCGCCTCGCCTATTTAGCCAATGTGCCGTAGTGATGACCTCAAGAGTAAAGGGTTGGCTGCTATTACCTGTAGTTTCGCCACCCCGCAGCGCAGCTACAATACTCAGTTGCTGCTCAGGCGCTGACGGATCGGTTAGAAACCTTTCTGCATCATCGACTGCAATAATGGTTATGCTAAGTTCGTCAGTATCGGTTTTACCATTAGCATCTGTAATGGTGAGTTGAAAGTTAAGTTCAGTATCGACCCCCACATTAGGGGCGTTAAACATGACTGTGGTGTTGGTGCGCTCTATAAATTCAACTGTGGGTCCCGTACCAGTCTGCTGCCAAGAATAATGTTGTATTGGCGCATAGTCACTGTAGCTATCTTTACCTGTAAGTACTATTTCACTCTTACCTCGGGCAGAAAAAGATTTAGTGGTAGTACTTTGGCTTTTTCCTAGCCCAATCGCAGTGGCATTAGCCACAGGGGGTAAGTCATCTTTTTGATAACCAACGCCGCCGCTACTTTCCCCACCGCAGGCAGTCAGAAAGGCAAAAAGTAACGCAAATATTGTCGATTTTACTAAGGTATCAGCAGCATTAAAATTCATAACGCAATCCTCCAGAGAGGATTTTCTGATTATAATCATCAATACCTTTTAGCTCGCGATAATTCAAAAAGACTTGAATACCACCACTTGCGCTTGAGCCAAAAGTGGTTTGCTGGGCTCCACGTATGACCGCAGCTACACCGACTCCAAATATTTGATAATTAGGATCTGTACTATTTGTGGGTAACAAAAAGCGGGCATCATCAGTAATTTGTTCCGCAGCATTAGCATAAACAGCACCGATAAAACGTTCATCATCTTCATGTTGCGTATAAAACTGTAAGTCAATATAAGGCATAAAAATGCCGTAATCACTACTCACAATATACTGAGTTTTTAAACCAAGCACAGTCTCCAGAGACTTAATTTTTTGAGCATCGACGATAAAGTCAAAGCCGTCATTCTTGATATCTGTCTCTTGATATTGATCAATAGACAAATCTTGGTAGTTAAGAGTTAATGATGGCTCGATGATAAAATTGTCGGCGACACGAAAGGTATAACCCGCAGCCAAATTAGCAGACAAAGTATCTGAATTGTTATCACTGATAGCAACAGTATCGGTATTGCCTACATTAGGATTAATTGACGGGTAACGGATCGCGCGCTCTGTTTCAAATTGCCCTTGTTGATAGCCAACAGACAAGCTGTAATACCAATCATCAGATTGATAAAGCCCAAAAGGCATAATCGAAAAAGCATCCATAGTGACGCCGCCATCAACAATACTTTGGGAGGAATCAAAATCGATTTCTTGCTGCTGATAACCCAATATAGCGCCCACTACCCAGTTGTCGTCAACACGATAATCAAGCCCAGCACTAATCTCCGCACCATCGAAATCAAATGCATCCTCTCGCTCACTGGCCCTCTGATCACCATAGGTATAACTGGCATTTATAAAACCGCCTAGTCGCGACCAAGCTTCATTGGTTTCGTCCCCTGAGTTAAGCCCCGATTGCTGTGGCGAAGTATGTGAACTACGCACTAACTGATCGTTACTATCAATCGCCAGCCCGGTAATATTAAAACCACGAGCCCCACTTCGAAGAGCGGTAACGCGAGAGGCTAAACTGTTAAGCTGTCCACTTACAAAACTATCCGCCATAGACTCCTGACTTGAAAATTCTTCACCAGCAGTCCAGCGCAGCGCAAAGCCTAACCCCTCAAGATCCGAGTCCAGACTATATTGTGTGGGTCCTTCATTCGATAATTCATTGGCAGTATGGACCAACTCACGCACATTATTCCAAACTATAAATAAGGTACCACTACAGCTTTCAGTGGCCGCTCGGTCAGTATCTTGGCAACCCTTGGCCTTTAGTTGATCGTAGGTGGCTTGATTTGAAATTGCCGCTAGTTCTTCCAACTCAGACTGGTACTGCCCTTCGAAACTCAACAAGTCCGCATGGGCAGTTGTTGAGGCCAACAAAATAAGTCCATTAAGTAATAGTGAAACTCGGCAGATGTTTGAAGTGTTTTTCATTAGATTCCTTTTCTACTTGATTGAAAACCGCACTACTTAAGCGTTTCTACTAATTTAAAATTGTATAGTTGTAATAGTATTTACGACTTTGTATTTGGGACAAAGAAAAAATCTCCTACTTCATGGCCCGCACCTTTTATCGTTTTATATTCAGGATTTTGCTCAAAATCAACGGCTTTGGCGGCATTAACCACCTTTTTTCTGACCTCCATAAAAAGCTGAGGTCCAGTCATAATGGCGTTATTACTACGCAATACGTCAACAAAGGCTTTAGTAAAAACCGAGTTACTGCCACCAACACCGTCGAGAATGGGTTGATCACCTCCTGACGTAAGTAGTAACCGTGAACGCTTAGATGCCTTATATTTTATGTAATCATTATTGTACTTACCGTTCTCCCCCATCATCAAAATCCCTGGGGCAGTGGATAACAATCCTGAGTAACAGGAGTCCGCCACAACTAATACTCGACGGGCTTTGAATCTGGATAGATGTCGAGTCACAAATTCATTAGCTACCCAGTAAGTGTCTCGAGGTGGAGCCTCTGCATTGGTAGGTAACCAATAACCTGACTCCATCGCTCCCGACTGTAATCGTGCACCATGACCGGCATAATAAATTAATAGGTTATCGTCCTCGGTTAATTGCTCACTGATATTATTGATGGCTTCCATCACAGCAACATCATTCGCATTGATGATTTTTTGCACATTGAAACCGTAACGGTTTGTCAGCAAGTCAGCCACAACATTGATATCGTTTACTGGTGTATCAAGCTTTTCGATTTTATCGTAATCCTGATTAGCAATAACTAGGGCGTAGTACTTCCCAAAATTGATATCACCGCTTTTAATATCATCACTGAAATTTTCGATACTTGAAACGCCAGCGATGGCATTTGAAGACCTTAATTTAAAACCATCTGAGCGCTGTTGAATTGAAACTCTTTGCTCTTTGGCAACCCTACTTTCTGCTTCTAGCTCAACAATCAACGACTTCAACTCCTGTACTTGCTGCAACAGGTCAGTATTGTTTTGTTTTTTTAACTCATCACTCAGACTCGCGATTTGTTTATTCATAATGTTAACTTGGAGATCTTTTTTCCGTATCTCCTTGTTCAATGCGTCCAAGGCGTTTTTTTGCTCTTGCTCAACTGCAGACTGAAACACGATACTGTCTTCTGGCAGATCCCAAGCCTTTCGATACCAGCCAAGGGCTGCAATGGGATCTTTCTCTACGCCTAGGCCTTGCTCATATAAAGTACCAAGATTAAATTGCGCTCGTTTGTTACCTTGCTCGGCGGCTTTGTTGTACCAAATAATGGCAGCTTCGTAGTTGGGACTACCACCTGCGCCTTTCTCAAATATTTCACCAACACTGACCTGTGCATCGGCATCACCCAGTTCAGCTGCCGGCATCCACACCCGCAAAGAAGTTTTAAAATCAGCACGATCATACGCCACATATTCGCCACCACGGGTTTGACACTCGGCGGCTGTAACAGTCGCGGGCCTACGAGGTGTCATGTAACTGCGATTACCTAACATACGCATCTGTCCTGGCAGCAGACAATCGACAACCTGCAATTCGGCGATGCGGCTAGCGCGCATATCTTCTGGGGTCAGATTCGAATTTTTTAGCGCTGCAGTATTCGCGGCTGGAGTTTTGTCGGTTGCAGCACAACCAAGTAGGCTAACCACAATAGTTACTGTCGCGACTTCACGAAAAGAATACAATTTATTTAACACAATTAAGCCCCCTTAGGACTAATACAAAGTTAGCGAAATAGCGACTGATATAAGTATCTAGCGTGTTCAACGCAGTTGTTTTTGTAATGCTTGGTACTGTTCATTGTTTGCCATAAATTTATATTTACCCACTTCTACGAGTTGCGTGCGCATAAATTGGCGATAGTCGGCATCGTCCTGCTTATTTTGCAATTGCTCTCGAAATACCTTAAGAATTTGTTCACTGCGTTGTTCGACATCTTCGTTGCTGGGATGCAGCTCGTAAACCCGTTCGAGATAGATCAAAGCCCCGTTATAATCCTGAAAACTTAACGCCGTATCAGCCTCAGCAATGTTTTCCATTACAGATTGCTGATCCATAGGAGGCAAAGCAGTCAAGGGCACCCTAGTATCAACAGACTCAATGAGAAACACATTGCCAATCACTAATAAAAGCGCCACTGCAATCCCGGCCATTACCCGCCGCGGTCCTTTTTCCGCCCAATTTAGGTTGGATAAAAACTGACTGGCTGATTGTGTACGCTCGTTACGATTTAATGCGACGGCCTTGGTAATGGCTTTTTTATATAGCAAACCAAGCGACTTACTGAACACAGGTTTCAGTTTGCCATCACGAGCCTGTGTCGCTTTCTTCCCAAGATAAGGGTGACCCCCGCCTAAAAGTTCACCTGCTATTATCCCCAGTGCATAGATATCATCTCTGGGATCAGGGTCGCCATTTTCAAACATTTCTAAACTAGCATATCTAGGTGTGAGTGCGTTCAATTCACCTGCGTCGAAATTATCCTTATACAACTCACTATTTAGTGCTCGGGCAATGCCAAAATCAAGTACCTTAGTTTGACCCGTTTTAGTATAGAAGATATTTCCGGGTTTTAAATCAGAATGAACTATACCTTTCGAGTGTGCATATTTAAGTGCTAGTGCAATCTCTTTGACAATTTTTAAAGCGGATTTAGGATCCAGTACAACGTCTGTTGTTCCTTTAATGACCGCGTCAAGGGGATAGCCATCCAACTCCTCCATAGTCATAAAGACTGTGTCGCCATCACGATCAAAATCGTAAACAGTGATAATATTTGGATGTGCTAAGGCTTGCGTTTTTCTGGTTTCACTCTGTAACGATTTAAAGGCGTTAGGATATTGCTCAAAGTCATTACTCAACAACTTAATAGCGATATAAGGCGCATCATCTTCTGCTTCAACTCTACGTAAATCTAGTGCTTGGCAGACCATTCCCATGCCACCCTGCCCCAGTATTTTTTGTATAATAAAGCGTTCTTTAATTGCTTCTCCACCAAGCACAAAGGGTTTATGGTAAGTGTTGGTTAGCGGATTTTTAGTATCTGAATAAGTACGATTAGAGTTCCCAGTTGTAAAGGAACCTGTTGCTTCGTAAGGAGCATGAGTATTCGACGGCTTAACTTGCGGCTTTTGGGGTGGACGTGTTTTGACAGTGTGTTGATTATCTGGTGCTGTCGCGGATTCAGCTTGTGGTATTGCGACCACCTTTGATTTTCCCTGGTCAGAAGAGGTTTTTTTATTCGATGTTGGTACTACAGTGGAGTCAGCATTGTCTATTTGATTGTCTGTTTGCACGCTGGAAATGACGGTGCCATCATCATCCTGAGGCGACAATACAGAGGGTGACACTCGGGTATCATCATCATTTTCTAGTAGATCTTTTGCGGCTTTTCCTTTTGCAGTAAAAACAACAGTAGCGTCGTTATCTTCTGCAAAACCTGATGTTTTTTTGGTCATGATAAATCGGGTTCTTTTTTGATATGTAGAATAGGAAAACAATCACTATTATGTACAAACATTAACCGCAATTTGATGTTAATGCTACTTGCCCGAGAGTATTTTTTACATTCAGTGTTGCACTCAGCCCTATAATCAATACTGAATCCAGTTAAATTGTATTGTCCTCTTGCGACTTTTGGCAATGGGAAAATGCTTCAACGAGCACAAATCATAGAGAGATAATTTAATTGATTACAGCGAACATAAGGTTGCCTTATACTACTGTAGCAAACTTTGTCACATTTAAACGCTCGACAAGAGCTAAACACGCTTAATTAAACAATTCAAGCGTGATAGCGCATGGGCAGATTGAACTATTTCTAATACTAACTGGCTATTACAACAAACCACTCAAAAACATATTTTAAATTTCTTACAAGCGAAAGAGTAACTTTGTGGTTTTAGGTTATCAAATGCTGCCATTTTTTTATCGCTATAGGCGCTTTCGAAGGCCGTAATTCGTTGGTAATAGTCATCTAGAAGTTGTTGTTTTGTTTTGTCATCTAGGAATGAATATGTGATTGAATTGGCACCTAATTTAACCAATTCAGACCAAGATAAATTGAAATTTGTCACCGCTGTGTAGTATTCATCCGTCATGTTTGAGTCCCACATGCCGCGATCATCCGTTGAAAGCGCCACAGGTATACCTAAGCGTAAATATTCTGGGAATGGATGTTTAGCATAATCATCCACATACTCTAAAAGCAAATTACTAATAAGATTTATTTCAATCAAATATTGGCTGTTACGCATCAGTAATAGTGTGTCTGGGTCATCGATTAAATTTAGCCCATGACCAATCCGAGTGGCTCCTAGCAAAAGCGTATCGCGTATATGATAATTCGGCTCATCTGACTCCCCTGCATGAAGAGACAAATTCACACCATGATACTGATGTCTTAGCTCTCTCAGTGTGGGTAAAAAACGCAGAGGGTGGCCTTTGTCGTTGTCTTCTCGGCCCACAATATCAACCCCAACATACAGCGCTGAATGCGAGGTTACGAATCCATACATCCATTTAAGCCTATCTTCAGCATGGGTATTAAAACGGACGAACGCGTATTGCAGTCTGACAGTGACCCCTGTGGCTAAGGCATCTTTTTGTGCAAAACGGTCGAGGTATATTTGATACACCTCTTCACTGTCAAATGGGCTGCCATCTGGATGTACGAAGCCACGCACACCCGCGTCTGTTTCTAAGTAAGTTAAGCCTTCAGCACCAAACGCTTGCATGTTTTTGACAATTAGATTGGCCTGCATATAGGGATTAGACATCAAGGAATTTATACGAGCCCAGTGTCTTTGAAAAAACTCATCGCGGCCTTCGCTGGCGTTATCAATTCGAATACTATTCAACCATGCTCGTTTTTGCTCATCATTAAGGTCCTGTATTCGCAAGTACTCACCTTGTTCACAGCGATTGAGCTGATTATATTCATAGGCCTGAATATTGATGAAAAACATCAGGTAAGGTGAGCCAGAAAACTCGTTGGTACCGTAACCTCGGCAATTATTGATTTTTACTTTTGTATAATAGGTATAGCCTTTTTTTTCTTGGGCTAGGATTTCCTCATACCACCATTCAGACAAATTGGAGCCCGTTGAATGATTATGTAAATCACCACCCTTTGGCATGGCATATAAAAAGGTATAAAGCGCTTGCGCTGATGCAGTCTTTTTGAACACTACGAACTCATTATCAAAGGTACCTGCCTGAGCATAAGTACCTAAATTTACCCACAATAGGGTGAGTAAATAAACCATTTTCATAACAGCAACTCCAAGGGGGTAATCTTTAAATTAAAATTTTTACAGATAAACTATTTTGCTTCGTAAGGTAAGCTATTCTTGTATTCACTCCAATTTTTAACAATCATTTGGACAATAGTATTACCTACTACATAGGCCGCATCTTTAGCTGGAAAGCCACCATCGGGATAAGGCGCAGTAACACTCCAACTGGTTTCCTTGTCAGCTGGCGCCATTGTGTAGTTACTAACCGTTCTTAAGACCATCACTCGATTAGGATCAACTTTATTGATACGTGCTAGGCGCATTAATGAGGTTAACGTACCTGAATCTTCCATGTTACTGGTCATAAAGTTTGCTGAATCGCCTCCGTATAACTTTAGCCAATCATTTGCCCACTGATTTAAATATTTACCATGCCAATATTTACTCGCACTTAAGGTATCACCCATAGTGACAAAAGGCGGCTTTTGCGCATTTGGGTAGGTTTTGTATAGCGTTCTAAAGGCTTTAAGAGCGTCTGAGTCATCAATCTTTACATCTTTTGTCTGTGCATAAGCCCAATCAGCAAGCTGGCCATTTAAATCAAACGAGACAGTGTCTAACGTCCAACCCGTTGATATGTCTTCTGGTTTTTCAGCAGGTTCAGTCGCACCAAGAGGAATAATGCCGTAAGGCCATGATTTGGGAATTTCTCGTGCATCGATTTGATAAATTAAATCACCATCAACAACATGCTTAGCCCAAGCAGCAGTGCCTAATGACACATCTTCAGGATCACCACCTGCGATACCCGCGATTAACCAATATGATTTGCTCAAGTCGAAACGCGGGTCAAGGCCAAGGGCCATGATTGAAGCTGTTGCGTTAGGAATACCTCCTCCAACACATATGACTAACACACCATCTTCACTGAGATATAAATCGTATTCCCCCAAAGGAAAGTCCAATTTAGTCGAAAAGTTGCCGCGCTCTAGCCAGAGTTGCAATTCTCCTGCACCATCTCCCATTGCTTCCCCGTCTTCGTACATAGTAACTACAACCGTTTTGACAGGGATAGTGCCAGAAGACACGCCATCAGCAGCATGAGTACTAAAAGCGTTAAAAGACAGCAAAACAAAAACCGCAATTTTTGCACATTTTAGCAATGACATAAGTGGATACATCCATAGTGAGCAATAAAAGTTGACCAAAAGGTCAGCAAATTTTAGACCAAATCACACATAGTGCTAATTTTAGTTTGTTCACCGCCTTCAAACGCCCCAAAACAGGCAATTTGTTGGTAGAAACAGAGAAACAAACATAATCAAAAAAGTAGTGGTTATTTTTATTCATCATTCGTACTAGATTCAATTAAATGCAAATGCCCGTCTTTAGTGCATGTACTTCATAATTTCCAACTATGTTTCATAGAGCAGAATAATTTTTGCCACCACTTAATGCACAACTTCTTGTTTAAATCATCCCGGATACTTTTTCACCATACTTTTACGTTACTTTGTTTCTAAATAAAAGTATCTACAGTTTTAGGAGAAGATCATTATGCTATTCAAGATCGTCACTTTTGCTAACACTCAACTTTATCTTTAAAGACTTTATCGCAACGCTTCAATTGCTCTAATTAAGCATCTAAGTTTTGTTTATGTGATGAGCAACAAGCGTAAACAAATTTCAAATCGCACTTTTATTCCAAAGAGTTAGATTACAACTGGTACTGTGATAGTCGGGGGCGGTTAAGAGACTTGGCAAGGAATTTTTCCATTCAAGCGCCTTAACGTACGCTATCAATAAAAATGGTGGGGCTTTTTAGGGCGCTATCGCCATTAACAGGTTAACTTTGCAATATCGAAATAAAACAAATACTGTTAACCTCAATGTTTCAGACGAAACTAACTTCTCCAAGGATGAATGTAATATGTACGAAGTTCAATTGAAATTAGGCTCGATAAAATGCGGGGCGGTTGTTAACGGATATAGGGAAGGAGACATTCTTACACATATCAATGATGTTGATATTTCAAGTTATGATTCTGATTTTGATATCCGACAAGCGCTTGATAATGCGATTGAAAAAGCAGGGGATTTTATTCAAGTTGTTGTTGAACGCAATGGCCAACCATTTAGCCGTAAAGTAAAAAGCAAAAATCATGGATTTGCATTTAATATTGTTGATACTATCCAACGGAAAAAGTTAGAAGTTCAGGCCAAGCAAGAAGCAGAAAAAGTATCGAAATTTAAAGAAAGCAATCTAAACAAAACTGTCATTGTTAGTAGCGCATCTTTAAAGCAGTTTTACATATTTCAATTCTCCCCAAACAACCCAACAATAACTGATACACCTAAACAAATAAGTCTAGAAAAGAGTAATTCATTAGTTGAACTACTGTTATCTCGCAAAGATATAGAATTTGAAGTTCTTTTTGATAAGGTTCCAAACGCGCAAGCAAAAAATGCAGTAAAGCTTGCAAATAATAAGATGATTGCATCTGGATATATTAATTTATCAACACCTGAAAAAAGCGAACCTTTGCTTATTGAAGAAGCAAGTAAAAAAGAAGTGTTTCGCAAATATAAATTAAGTAATAGAACTGGTTTTGGCAGTGTATTTTTTCAACTTCTAATTTGGTGTGCATTAATTATTGTAACTTTGGGTATTGCTTTACCTTTCTTTTCTTATTACTTTTTAAAGCTATTAATAAATAATACTGAAATAGAAGAAGTAGAATTTCAGACTGAAAATTAACCTCACTTGTAGTAGCTTAAACTTTACCTAATACATTAAACTATCGGCCACCAAGGCAATAGTCACCGTCGTTAATACAATTACTGTTCGAGGAATTGCTTTTCAAATGTCAGCTAAAGGTTTCGGCCGCTAGGCATAACAAGCCCATGAATTTATGATTCGCAATGCTATCACTTTGATTGCAAGTAAAACAAAGATGCAACTATTACTCACCACTAACGGCGTGCTAATACTTACAAGGAGAAATGATGGATATTTCAGAAGCTATGGGTTTAATAGTTGGACTTATCGGTACTGGTATTGCTATATATCAATGGGCGGTTATCAACGAAAGTAAAAAAAGAAAAAATGAACTTCAGTATATCCTTGCAGGTATTAATGCTAGTGCAATTCAAAAACAGACTGCTTGGCAAAATCAGATTTCATTATTGCAACAACCAAAAACACCTGAAGAATGGAGGATTGCCCAGCTATGTGTGAGAGCAAGAGATGATGTTACCGAGATAGGTAACTTAACTAGTGCTCTTGAGGGAACAATAGACACAGAAAATTCAGCAATAGTTTCGATGATGGACAAGCACAAGAAAATTGTTGAAAAAGCCAAAGAACTACATGAGTCGGCAGGTATCCCACAAAAGCTCGAAAGCCAAGAAAATGTACCTGAAAAGCCCTGACAAGCGCAGGTTACGGGACTAATTTTCAAGAAGTAGTGTCAGATTTAGTCGGAACTAATACAATTTACCTTGTTAACACCAAGCGACTTTGTTTAATGGCACCTGTGTGCCATTAGCAGAAATAGAAATGGGTTTTCGTGACAGGCAGCTCTGAGCCTAATACCGGACAGTCGAGTCATTCTTTAATAAGTGATAGCAAATGCGATATTACTGACTTAAGCGATGCCGACTTTCAACCAAGAAATAACAGATTTGCGTGAAACTATTATTTAAATTGACTGCGTATTTAAATTGACTGCGACCCCAATTATTACAAAAATTTTGGTGCGCTACAGACCCCTTTCCACATTCTAAATATGAGTTTTCAAAGAATTCATGTTTTTGGCGCTGTTCGCTAAATTTTACGTGGTATTCGTAAACAGTGAGAACCACTTACAACTGGGAATAATGTGTTACAACTGACATTTAATAAATTAGCTTATTTCATTAGTTTCAGTTAGTTATTGATAAGCGGTACTTTTTTGTGCAATATCAAGTTTTTATCAATCTTGAATAGAACGGAATCGGCCATTGAAAAAGATAAACTTGGACGTAGTTATAGGCTCACCTGAATGTGAAGTAGATATGCAGTTTGGGCTTGACATTCTAAAGGGCACATCGGATGTAGTAAGTCTTATAACTGAAGCCATCCTTGCAGGTGAAATCCCAGCGTCAGGAAGGAGAACTCACAGAAGCAACGACGTTAGAACTAAACTCAAACAATCCTTTAGAAGTTCATTTGGACAGCGTTTCTCTATCGAAATATCTAAGCCTGAACTGAAACAAAAATTAAGAAGGATGGGAGATCTAGTATTTTTAGAGGTACTTTCATATTTCATCTTAGAAGCACTTTATTTAGATTCAGGTAATTTATCAGATGAAGCTTCAGCTGTGCTTGATGACATAGGAGATCTTTCGGACAACTTGTTTAAACGAGTTAAGCGGCCTTTGATTGAAATGCATCAAATTTCAAAATATTACCAATACGATTTAAAACTCAGATATAAAAGAAGAGGAGAGGATGAACATAAACAACTTGTATGTTTAACTGAAGATACTTCAAAAAAACTAACTGAAACTCATGTGGATGAAGACATTTTCACTATTGAAGCCGTTATTATCAGATATCATTCTAAGACCGGAAACGGAAGATTGCACATTAGGGGTGGGAGCCAATTTTATTCATTTGGATTTGCCTCACTTTTAAGTGTTGCTAAAAGATTAGTTAGGCAAAAACTTTCAGGAAACTTACATATTAATAATCTTGTAGAGCCAGAAAAAGGAACTTTTATAAAGTTGAGGGTTAAAAGAATTGCTTTACCTACAGGAGATACCGTGAAGTTTCTAGTGGTGGGTTTACTAGATGACGTCTAAAAAAATAGTATTATTTGCATTTCTAATTCTCGCATTCACTTGGGGAGCGTATTGGTATAACTTCGGCTATCTTCAGAGCCAAGGAATATCAAAAACGGCAAATGAATGGGCTTTATTAGGCGACTTTCTCGGAGGTGTGCTAAACCCAATACTAACATTTTTGACCATTTTAATATTAATAAAGTCTTTAACTTTACAAAAAAACGAGAATAACAAAACTAAAAAATTTGAAAAAATAAGATCTTTTGAGCTTCATTTTTTCAATATGATAGATTCTCAAAAAGTTCTTTTTAACAACTTAAAGTTGAAATTTGATGCCGGTGATGTGGCTGTCATTAAGACCGCTGGGGCTGCCGTAATAAGTATCGAAGATATTGTGATTCACCTAAAGGATAACGGGAAGAAAAATGAGGATATCAAGGTGGCATTAGAATCACTTGATAATGACGATAGTATTTATTCTGCGACTAGAACATTTGCTATTATTGCTAAATTAGTTCAAAAAAAGTTATCAGATCAGAACGGATTTACTAATGAGGATCGAAAAGAGTATTACGAAGTTTTATTAAATTTCACCGATTATTCTTTAATACGATTAATATTAATAACAATGAAATACTTTGACAACGCGCAAGTAACAGCATTGCGAGAAAATATAGAATTTTTAGAAACGTTAAAATCAGCTGGGATCGAAGAATACGCCCGCGAAATTTAACATCTTCTCAATGTGTTGATTTAAGAAATAGAGCTATTGAGCCTATTATTTATCTCCTTATTACGTTTTTACTTTAGTGTAACTTAGAGGTTTTCTTTTGATAGTTAAACGCTATTAAATGAAAAATTAAAGCTATCAACCACCGCAATTAGGTAACTCATTTGATTAACTTTGTGTGTATAAATATCTGTCGTCTTACCATGCTGTAGCTTATGTCCTACAACTTCTTGTATGTGGTGTAGGTTAGGATAAACATTTCTCACTTTTGTAATAAAGCTATGCCTAAAACTGTGAAATGTTCTGGTATTTCCATATTCATCATGGCTAGCAACTTTGCAATTATTCATAAACCTAGAAAACCAGCCAGTTACAGCACGAGACTCAACCCCTTCAAATATTTTGCCTTCCTTTTCGTTAATCCAATCCATAAAACCTAAGTCCAAAACATTACTATGAATAGGTATTCTCCTAATCGAGTTAGCATTCTTAACATTTTGGTCAGTACCTAACGACCTAACAAGAAAAAAGGCCTTTGAGTTTTTGAGTCGAGTTGAATGTCTTCTCGCCTAAGCTGACATATTTCTCCCCTTCTCATTCCGTGATACATAGCGATAAGGGTTACCCATTTTTGCCATGACTTTTCGGGCTTCATGACCTCCTGTTGCATTAACCTCAACTCACAATCATCAAAATAACCTCTGGTTGCTGGCTTAAAGTCACGCTTAATAGTGCAGGGATTTTTCTCAATGTAGCCAATCTCTTCATCACACGCATAAGCAAAAACACTTTTAAGCCACTTATAAATAGCCCCTACTGATTTCCTAGAAACCTTATCGGACTCATCATTAACTTTGCATTTAACTCTTTGTTTCCATGTCATGCGGTTGTATGGAGATTTATTAGCTACAGGAAGCTGAAAACATCGGTCAATCGCTTGGCCTATTTCTCTAGTGGTGTATTGGTCTATTGGTTTATCTTTAACCAAATTAAGCCATATTTCCAAGTTGCGCTCATACCCTTCCAGCCCTTTTAAACTGGCCTTGCTACGCAATATGGACTCTTTGGCTACTTGTGAAAACTTGGGCTTTAAGGGTCGCTTTTTTGCTGGTGGACTTACAGAGGGCAGCACTCCATTTAAACTCACATCCCTTTGGAAACCGATGTATGCAAATGAGATTAACGCAGCATTTATTTTTTGTTTAATTGTGAGCAGGAATTTTGATAATTGATTAGCCCTTAATCTAGAAATAACTAGAGAATTGGCTAAAAGTGATTTGATTTGTGACCTGATATGAACGGCTATATCCAAAGAATCAGTCTTAAGACTTATCCAAACTTGTTTATTTTGAATAGTTAAACGCAGATAGTAGCGTCGATTACGACAATATAGATGGGAAAAATTGGCTACAGCAAGCATAAGCATTCCTTACTTCACTGTAGCAATTTTTGTAGCACTTCATTCTTCAATTCGAATAAAATTCCACATAAACCTTTAGAATCAAAGGCTTGAAATTAGTTGGAGTTGGCCGATAAGCCGGGTTCTGTGAAGCTTGTTCGAAAACAAACAGCGACAATCATTCATCTAGGCCAGCAATCGCTCACTGGCTCCAGCAACACACCCGATCTCAACGTGGGCCACGCCATACGAGATCCTATTTGGTCTTGCTCCGGGTGGAGTTTACCTTGCCGTATACTGTTGCCAGCAACGCGGTGCGCTCTTACCGCACCCTTTCACCCTTACCGGCGCTTGCGCGCTTAGGCGGTCTTCTCTCTGCTGCACTTGTCGTCGGCTCGCGCCGCCCAGGCGTTACCTGGCACCCTGCCCTATGGAGCCCGGACTTTCCTCCCTTCAGAAATTCACGAATGAAAACTGAACGACGATTGTCTGGCCAACTCCGCGGCGGATTTTACGCAGGTTATAGATGAGTTACAATCACAAAACCAAAACTATTAGTTGTAGTAATAATTGAGATCGTTAATGAAGTTTATGCCACAAACGTTTGTCATTTAAGGGGGCGGTTTTGGGTAGAAAAGGATTGGATAATTTATGCATAACCCTAGAGCTTAATTTTCCTTTAGACAAGGCCTCTTGATGTGCTGGGTAGTTATAAAAAAGTTTGTCAAAACTACCGTCGTCAATCGCTTGGTTTAAACCATATTCCAATCTCTGGGCTAAAGCTTTATTGTCTTTTTGCACAAAAAAGTACATGGCAGCGGGGTAATAAAGTAGATGTTTGTTTTCAACTACTAGATTGTCAAATCGATATTTTTGCATTTCTGCCCAAGGCTCTAAAATGGATCTAGGAAAATAATCGTAGTGTCCTTTGCTTACACCTTTATACAAACTATTGTGCCAATCTGACGTTTCAACTTTAAAACCGTTTGCCAGAAGGACATCTGTGTCCACCCAATCTATTCCTTGAATTGCAACCATATTCTTAATCTGCTGTGTACTGATAATCTGTGTTAGTGCCTGTTGCTTAGTATCTTGAATTACCATGACTCGGTAACCAATAAGTCCTTTTAATACGGGTATCATAATAGGTAACAAGTCTCGTTCCCTTTGTTCTGATGTGATGGCCCACATCACATCAAGTTTGCCACTATTGAGACTCATCAGTTTGCGTTGATACACCATAGAAGTGCCAAAAGATTGTAAAGAGGCAGGACCAAATTTATGTTGTGCTTTTTCAATGGCTAATTTTAGCAAAGCTACATAATAGGTTTTTTGTTGATCTCTATCGGATCTTGAATTGACATGTTTAATGATGTCGATAGCAGAATGACTACTAGTAGAGGTTAATAACAAAACCCAAACTAAACACAGCGTTACATAAATTTTTTTTACAACAAAGGTCACAAAAAACATCGGGCTAAGATCTGGAATATTGGCTGCATGGACATTCCCGAATTAAGTAAATGATTTGTTAACAACAATATATGACTAGAAATCCATTTGCACAAGGACCTCTAGGCAAGCTTCCTAAATCAGATATATGCGAGAATCGAAAAAAGGTAGCTTTATTTCACAGCATAGTCATCATGTTTACAGCAGCCTAGGTTGCCAAAACGGGCAAAAGATTATCTTAAGGTTTCGCCATAAATTAGCCTATTCAGAAGGCATATTTTAACGTGTTTAAAAAGGTAAAAAATTAAATGAATAATCCAATATGGTTTGTGTCACTGCTTGTTCACCAAAGTTAATTAGGCGTATTCTATTGAGCAACTTATTCTCAACTTCTGCCGAATTTAACTCACTAAAAACCAATTTCACTGTGGACACCGAGCCATCGGGTTCAATCTGCAAATTAACAGTTAACTTGCCTTGTAAACTCGGATCAGAGCGCAAGGCTTTGCGATAAATAGCATAAATCGCCCCTTTGTTTGCATCCAATACTCTTCGAATTGACTCGGTCTCTCGACTGCCTAAAACCGTATCCTCGGTAACAGCTTGTTTAGCCGCCAATGAAGCAAGACCTTCATTTGGTGCAACATATTCAGTGTTCTTGCGCCCTGCTAACTCTCCCCGTGAGCCGATATTAGTAGTTAATTGACTGGTATCGACACCGCCACTACTACCGGCCACCTTTTTGCCAATAAACTTACGCTGAGTTTGGTTACTTGCTCCGGCACCTTTTATGGTGTCAGTATCAGCTAAATTATTTAGACTGGCATTGTCTCGCATACTGGCTAAGTCATCTTGAAAGGCCAACAAGCCAGATTGTTTAGCTTTAGTTTTAGCCTGTTCGGTAATTTCTGCTTGAGTGGGCACTTTAACCTTGACCGGCTTTGGAGGTTCTTCTTTAACCTCTTTTGGTTCTACCTTTTTAGGCTCTGCAGCTTTAGGCTTGTCGACCTTTGGAGGGACTTCGGTTGGTACAGGTTTGGGCTCAACAGGCTGAGGCTCCGGAATGGGAAAGGGTTTGGGAGGTTCCACTTTTTTGGGAGTCATTAAACGCGTCAATTGTGCAGGTACTTTTTCTTTTTCAGCCCGTGGCCGTTCAGGTAAGTCTTGCCATTTCACTAGTGCCGCAAAAACCAAAGTCAATAACAAAATAATAGCGGTGATGGTTTTAAAACGTTTGTTTTCGAGCTCACTTGA
Source organism: uncultured Paraglaciecola sp. (assembly GCF_963977085.1). Lineage (GTDB taxonomy): Bacteria > Pseudomonadota > Gammaproteobacteria > Enterobacterales > Alteromonadaceae > Paraglaciecola. Next base: position 97,560 of record NZ_CAXBNC010000001.1, read on the forward strand.
TGACCAAGGTAATACCGTTATAAATGCATTTGCCTCTAACATTTTACTGCTAGTAGTAGCAGTGTTCACATTCATGCTCGCGGTGTTCATAGGGCTTCACCCTGGGCGTTCATATCATCAACCACTGCTCTTTCACCTTGGGGCACCGCAGGCTCTTGTCCAGCAACGGCTAAAGAGATATTGGTAAAACCTGCTTGGGCACAGGTCTGCATAATGCGTTTCAGCAAGGTATAGGGAATATCCTTATCGCCCATAATGGTAATGGCTCTTTCGATATCGTTACCTTCAGCGTCTTTTTCAGCACTGTTACTTGTTCGATTAACTTGGTAAGCCAGTTCGGTTGCAAGAGCTGGGATAATGTCTTCACTTTGACTCAAAATAGTTTGAACATCGGCTAATTTTTGCCCTTGTAGAATGAGCTCATTATTGTTGACCATCAAAATCAAGGTTTCTTTGGCTGCTTGTTGTGCTGTGGATTCGGGTAATTCAACACTTTTACTGTTCTGTAATACTTGTACTTCTGATGCATTCACCATCAAGAAAAACACTAATATTGTAAAAATATCCATTAATGAAACTAAACTCAGTTTTGAGTCTTTTGCCATACGCTTGTGGTGACGTGCCATACGCAGGGATCTTGCGGATTGTTTCATTTTGCACTCCCTGTAGATTCATCTGAAGCCGCGGCATTAGTCTTGATGGGTGCATCGCCTAAAGAAATTTCAGGGAAAAGTTCAGCGTCCACCACAGATGCGATTAAGACTTCTTGGTATGAACGTGTGGTATCCATAAGTGCCACAATGACTTGATAAGGAATGTCTTCTTCTAATAACAGTGTGGCCGCTTTTTTATCGATATTTTTATTTATCAAAGTTTGTTTTATTTGTCTAAGCACCAGTTGTAAAGCCGCATAATCGTAACCTTGCTCGGTCACTGCTATGTCTTTTACGAGATAACCTTGAGGGTAATAAACCGCAATATGATTTGCTCTGACCACCAGCTCTAAACGTTGATCTTTTACATCGATATTTTGTTCATTGGCCTCACCAAGCTGTGGCAACGCCAGCTCTAATACGGTTATCCGTGAGAACACCATCATCATTAATAATACTGGCACCAGTACTATCATCAAATTCATAAAAGAAGTGATATCTAATTCAGCTTCCTTTTTGATTTTTCGACTACTACGACCGAATTTTGCTCTACCCGCCATATCCAATTCCTATGCTTAAACTCAGAATAATCTGTTGCTTAAAATTACTGATTATTATCTGTAGAACGAGATTTGGTATTCAGGTCATGTCGGGCAATTAGCGCGTTTAAACACTTCACTCCAGCCATTTCCATACTGTCGATTATTTCAGTGGTTTTAGTTTGTAATACTGAGTGGAAAACTAAAAGAGGGATGGCCGCAATCAATCCAAAAGCAGTGGTATTCATTGCCACAGAGATACTCTGAGATAACAAACTGGCCTTTTCAGATGGATCTGCAGTGGCCACAGCAGAGAAGGCTGCAATCAAACCAATAATAGTCCCCAGCAAACCTAACAAAGTGGAGATATTTGCCAGAGTCGCTAAATAAGCAGTACGCTTTTCTAGCCTAGGCGTAGTTTCCATCAACCCTTCCTCCATCGCATATTCGATATCTTCACGCCTTTGGCTATGATTCAAACGAGCCAAACCTGATCCAATTATACGGCTAATGGGTGACGTATCAGTACTGGCAAAACTTAACACTGCGGTGTAATCATGTTTGTTAAGTAGTGGCTCCATTTGTTTAAAGGCTTTTTTATTGACACTTTTAGAAAAGCTTAAAAACAAATAACGCTCGATTGCGATAGCCAAACCTATTGCCAAAACAATCGCAATGGGGAACATAAACGCACCGCCCTCTTGAAAAAACCGTACTACTACTTCAAAAAAATTCATCATTAACTCCTACTATCTAATCTATTCACTGTATCTTTTCGCCTCTACCCTTTAGGTATGAGCCTTAAGGTTGGGGTATGTTTTTATTGTTTAACATTTGAATTTGAAGCTTCAGTTCATCTCGTTGTAGCGGCACAAACTTCTTATTAATGCGTTCAACAATTGGACTAGGCAAAGCCTGTTTGGTTTTAGGCGATTGCCAAGGCACAATAGTTAATACTTTGGGTTGCTCTTGGTTACCGCGAATTGTCTCTTGTAACTCAATCACAGTAGGCTCTTGAGCAATAACACTAGTAGCCCATAAACCTATTGGCAGTGCGAAACATAGTGTAGTGAAATACCCTATTACGTTAGTCATCACATCCCTCCTGATTGCGCATTTTGTGTGGCGCTTTTTATTTGTCGCTGCAAATCCATTATCCAACCTGTTAGTTGCCGTGAATCATCATTAGACAAGACCTTATAAAGTTCAAAATCTGCCAAGGCCAAAGATTTTTCCCCCATATATAGGTCATATAATATGCCTCGGTTAAAATACGCGGCAGCAAAAGCAGGCCAACTTTTAAGGGCCAATTCATAGTGGCTTTGGGCCTGTTGAAACTGTCCTTGTTGCCGCAATACCAAGGCTAATTCATTGTGAGCCTGATAATTGAGGGGGTTAACCGCAACAGCGTTATTCAGATATTTCGACATCTCTTTAAGCTGTATTGCGATGTCATCTTTGTTGAGTTCCTTGGCCAACAAGGCAAGTTGCAACCATATTCCTGAAAAATCTGGGTACTGTTGCGACAAGGCAAGCAATTGCTGCTGGGCTTGGGAGAAATCACCTTGTTTTTTCAGGGATAAAGCAGCGTCAAATTGCCTTAAGGTCTGAGTATCAACTATATGTTCACTTGCCTGTGTTTGATATAAATTAGGCTGTGCCTGTAACGCTTTTGCCTGAGTTTGTAATGGTGTTAACACCTCAGTCGTCACCTCTGCAGTCTTGCTGTTTGCTTCGATTTCATTGACAGTAAACAAAGTACTACAACTGTTCAAAAGGGCCAGACTTAACACTGAAAATACAACTACATTAGTAAATTTCATCAGTGAACTCCGCGCTTTTTTCTTGTTTGTTATACCTGCCAGGCAGTAATTTTTCTAAGGCGCTAAAACTTTTTTGAACCCACTCATCATAACTACCTTGCCAACTTCGTTTGGCATTGGTTTCATGAATATCGATAGCTTTTTCTTCAAATGGATACGCCTGCTCTTCAAGTAACAAATCATATTGTTCAAGCTCCAAAGCGTTGAGGTTCTTAGGTTTACTGGATGCCATTAAATCTTTGGCGAGTTGATGATATATATCCGCAATACTAAAATTCGCAGAGGTACTGAATTCCTCCACTTTATAACTCAAGGTTTTATTGTAGGCGTCAAGTGCGGCAGTTAATGCCGCTTTTTTCTTGGCTAAGCTGGCTTTTAAAGGTTGAGTGAGTTTAATTTTTTTATAGGCAGACAACTTGTCATCTGCAAATACATTGGATGCCAGGGCCGCCAGATAACGAGTACGATCATCTCGCTGAATATCCGCTGACTTTTGTGCTTGAAGATCTGCCTGAATCAATTTATTTAACCAAAAACGACGTTTGCTGTGCTCATTACTGGCTAGGTAGAACTCACTCATAATAAATCGAGCTTCGTTAGCTTCAGCAAAAGGTGTGGCATAGCTATGAGCATAGGTGCGATAAGCATCTAATGCCTGACCCCTGTTACCTATTTTGTGCAAATACTGCGCCGCGACATACAAAGCTTGCCTTGCCTCTTCAGATTCAGGATTGGCTTGGTGTAACAGCAACAATTCATCAGCAGCTAGTTGCCAGTTTTCATTTTGCTGGTAGGCCAATATCAATTGTTGTTGGATGTTTTCGGTGAGTGTGTTGGTTGGAAAACGTCGTCTAAAATCTACAAATAATTCGATACCCTGTTGCCATTCTTGCATCTGCAATAGATAGGTTGCCGCATCATATTGGGCGTTAACACGAATAGCCGACTCTGGTGTTTTCGCCAACACCCTTAAAAAATCATTCACCGCTAGGGGTAAATAGTTGTTTTTAACATTCAGCTCGCCTTGTTTGTAAATACTCGCCGCGAGTCGATCCCGTATATCAAGGCGGCGAGGATCATTAACGGGCAATAATTGTGTAATTTTTTCGTAGGTGCTTTCGCTAAGTGAATATTGCTGTAAGGCAAATTGACTGTGCCCTATGACTAAATAACTGGCTAATGTTTTGTCAGCATCAACCTTAGGTTGCCAAACCAACAATGTCTGTGCGGATATCATGGCTGCGTCATAACGTTTTAAGGTAAATAACTGTTGCATGCTGCTATACAGAATATCGCTGGCCCTTGGGTCATCAGCAAAAGTAGCCACAAAATTTTCTTGCGCAATAAGTTGTTTATCCAACCAGCTGTTATCTAGCCCATTGTCTTGTTTGAGTTCAGTATCTAATTGAATTTTTTGGTAAGCCAAAATCGCAGCATAAGCCGCTTCTGCCGCTTTGGGATGCATAGCGGTGATATGGGTATTAGGCTGTAAATGTTGATAAGCATAGTCCTCGAATGCTTTGATAGAGTCAGAGTATTGTTGCGCTTCAAATAAGGATTCCCCCAAACTATAAGTTGCTTCAGGAGCCTGGGGATCTTTAGGAAAAGTCAAAATAAATTGCTGATACCACTTTGAAGCCAACAAAAACGCTTGCGTGGCTTGTGTTTTTAGCTCTTCAGGGGTAGCAGTATCTTTGTCTAACGTATTAGGAGTAGGAGTGGCGATTTGACTCGCGCTGGCTAACATCTGTCCAAGACTATGCTCATATTGTGCAAGTTCTTGTAGATACTCTTTCAAAAAAGGGGCAACTTGCTCTTGCAACACTATGGGCCAATTAGGCCAATACTGGCCCGCAATACCATAACGGGTCACAAAATGTTGTTTAGCAGGTAACACCAAGGTAGGGAATTTCCCCAAAATGTAAGCGTCAATTTGCTTCACTGCAAAAATGGGCGCCTGAAAATGCTCCCCATGGCGCTCAGTAAAAGCTTGGTAGGCTTTAGCACTGTCATGATATCTGTCTTGATTTAGATAGTTCTGCGCCAATGCGTCGTATAACACATATTCATAGTGCCTACTGTTAACCTGAGCGAAATGCGCAGCGATACTTTGAGCAGGATTGGCCTCTTGGTTACTTTGATAGGCAAGCTGGCTGTCTTGATAAGAAAACAATAAACTCATGATACGGATTGTATCTGTGACCAAACGTTTTTCACCTACAGGTAACTGCTCAATTTGCCCTTGGCTGTCGACTTGAGACAGCATAGATTGAGCAACTATGTCATTAGGTAGTTTATGATCAAGCAAGGTAGTAAAGGCTTTTAACGCTTCCCCTTGTTGTTCATTTTTAAAATAACTCCAACCCAACATATAGGCCGCAGTACCGTAATAAGGATTTTGTTCACCTTGGAGCAATACCTTGCTATAGGCACTAATAGCTTGGGCATAATTGTCTTGATTGAACTCTAGTTCACCTATTCTAAAATGGATTTCTGCTAAGTAGTCATTGTCTGGAAATTGCTGTAACAAGCGCTGCAAGGTATCAAAGCTAGCCTGCATTTGCCCTTGCTGTTCGTAAGCTTTAGCAAGTTGGTAGAGTACTTCTACATTGTCTGGGTTTTGCGGGTGATCCAGTAACAGCTGTTGATATTGTGCTATGGCTAAATCAAATAACTTTTGCGGATTTTGTTCAGGCTGGTTAGCACTATTGAGTGGCGATTCTATTGGTAGTCCATTTTCTTGTTTTTGCTCTGCTAACAAGACTTCTAAATCAGCCAACCTATACTGAACGATTTGTTTAGTATCAGGATCACCAACCATTTCAAGCAAGGTTTTGTATGCATCACGCATAGTAATGGTTTCAGGCTGCTCTAGAGGCGTATGATCAAGCGGTAGTGGCTCAAAATAGAGGTCTCCAAGTGTGGGTTTACTGATCGATTGTTGAGCTTTTGGGACCGACTCACCAGAAAACATGCCACAACCAGACAAAAGCAACACCAGAACTATCAGGCAATAAAGACTAAGACCTGTTCTCATAACTGGCCTCCCTCGATTTGCGGTTCATCATCTGGTTTTTCTGTACTGTTATTGTCTTTTTGCAAAGCTTGATCACTCAACCTCACCATGGCTAATTGCCCTTGCAAAATATAGTGTGTCACCTTTTGTTTTTGCTCTTGGATAGACGCATTAAAGATGTCAGACAACTGACTAATCAGTGCATCTTGTAGATCTTTACTTTTAGCGATTTCAGTATTAATCCGCTGCGCCAAGTTGCTGACTCTAAGTCTTTGTTCAGCAAAATCTGGCTGCACCGCCAATTGTGCTAATAATTGTTGCTGTCGCTGCTGGGTTTCAATGATTGCATTATCAAGTTGATTCAAGGCTTTCTGCGCTTGCCATTGATTAGCAGCATAGGCTTCGCTTGCTTGCCAAATCAAGCGCCCCGATACCCGTTTTAAACGTTGTTGATAACTCTCAGCTAATGGTGCTTGACCTAGCTGTTGTTTGAGCCGAGAAATACTCTCTAGACTTTTTTCAGCTCGTGCCACTCTGCTCACCCATTGTTGACTTTGCAGCGGCATAAACACTTGTCCGTCACGCTGTTGTTGGGCTGTTGCAACCACCTTGGCTAGCCCCTCACGCTGGGTTTGTAATTCTGCCAATTGTTCCAAAGTGCGATTTTGCAAAATATGTTTAGCGCGATTGATTCGCTCTGCTTGCCTTTCATCTAGCATCAAATGATAGTGCTGCATACGTTGTTGCCAATTTTGCAATTGCTGTTGTATGTCTCGGTTTTGCTGCAAGGCCGACAGCCCAGCCCTAAACTCACTGCTGACTGTGACACTGCTAAATAGCCCACTGTTATTAAAAGACTGCTGATTATCCTCGGAGGCTAGGTTCACGCCTTCCCCGGGATCAAGATAGGTTTTTGTATTGGGCAGTAAATCTAATATAAATTGACGCTGATTAACCTGTTGCTCAGCTTGCGTTAGGTCAGTTAAAGCCTGCTCAAAACGCGCCATACCTAACTGCAATACTTGTAAGGATTGCCTCGGCGCAAAAGCCTTTTCATAGGCGTAAGCACTGGCTAAATAGGCTTCTAAGGTGTACTCATTATTTAGCGGCATTAAAATCAGTCGTTGCCAGACAGCCAAAGCGGTTTGTAACTCATCCTTTTTAGCTGCTGCCCAGCCATACCCCAGTATTGCAGCCTCTGCGTCTAAGCCATAGGTACGAATATTTTCAAATACTCTAAAGGCCTCGTGAGGTGCATCGTTTTGCAACAGAGTATAGCCAAGTGTGAGGTTTGCTCGATCTCTAATAGCATCGCGTTCATCGGTAATACTCTGTTCATCGTTATCATTAAATATTGGATCCGCCCAGCCCATCCAGCGGCGCACAAAGCCTTTGTCGTTTTTTGCTAAAGTAGATAAACGACTAATGGCTTGCTGGTTTTCTCCTTGTTGCAATAAAGCTAAGGCTTGATTGTATTGCACATAATGGCGATAAATTGAATTCTCTGATAATTGTTCTAACCATTGGATGTCGGTTCCTGATGGAGCTTGAGTCAATAAAAAACCATGGAGTTGCGACTGCATATATAACCAGTTGTCGCGAATAGGCAGGTCAAAATATTCAGCGGCATCGTCTGCAGAAATTTTCTGAAAGGCGTTGGCTGCATCCTCAAACTGGCGCTTCTGATAATAGGTTTTACCCAGTAATAACCAAGCATAAGCCGTCACTTCTGGTGCAGTATTGTTTTTCAACAAGCGTAAAAAAATCTCAGAAGCTTGATTGTCTAATCCATAAGCTAAACTCATTCCGCCTTTAAGCAGTTCAGGTTCGACTGAGTTTGCACTCAAAAAATCTGGGATCTGGGTCAAACCATTGGGAAATTTTTGTTCCAAAATCGCCATTTGGGTCAAGGCTAAAGCAAAATTTCCCTGATAGTATTCATACAGAACCTGCTGATACGCTTTTTGTAACTGCACAGAATTAGGCTCAGAGACTTGTTGGGCATTCACCTGGGTGTTTACCAGCAATACAAAGCAACAAGTTAAGGCATTGATGCACTTCAACATATTAAAGTTCAGCCGCCTCAAAAATAGGCTGTTGTTTAACGCTAGAATCAATAATGCTTATTTCCAAGGATTTGGCATCAGCGGTTTTTGTAAAACTGAGACTGGTGGCTCGTTTGTACTCTCTATTTTGTGGCCCTTTACCAATAAAAAATGCACTCAGTTGATGTTCTCCTTGCGCCAGATTATCCATATGTAATTTTTGCACCCCACCTTTAAACAAAGCTTGCACTTGTTTTTCGGTATACAGATGATAAGTCACGACTTTGTCGTCAATCTGCAACTCAACTGCATCTAAATTAAAGTAAGTGCCTACATCCATAGAGAGATACACCACAACTTGAGTGCTTGATGGAAACAGTAAATCTTCTTCTAGCACAAACAGGTCTCGGTTTAACGAAACCACTTCTTTTCGTAGTTGTTGTAATTGTTCAGCTACAGTGTTGTTTTCTGTCTGCGTACTTTGTTGAGCACTTAGGTTAAAACTGATGCTTAAGATAAGGCCAACAAGTAAAAACATAGGCCATTGAGCCATAGTTAACTTTGATGCTTTTTCTGAATAAAATCTCATAGTAGTAGACTTCCTGTAGGCCTTGTTAAATCAATAGCGCTAATAAAAAATGGACAGGTACAAACGTGTGATATTGGCCGAAAATTCATAAAAAGGTTCTTCCCCCACCGCAGTGTCAACAACTAGCACATTCCTAAAGTCGTCATAGTCAAAATTCACATGATCAAAATCTAAGTTAACAGTGCTTTTCTTGAAAAAATTAGTGGCAGAAAACTGAAATTCATAGGTCACACTCAGACCTAAAGACAAGTTATTAAAGGTACTCATTTCTTTATCCCGAGCACGGAAATTAAATTCAGCACTGCGGTTATATAAATCCTGATAAAAGTCGGCCTTGTCTTGCTGGTAATGTCGGGCCCTTAACTCCACAATCCAGTCTTCACCAAACGTATGGATATAACCTAATTTATAGGTATTAGCTTGAATGCCCCACGAATCGGAAAACACTTTTGCTTCACCGTAAATAGACGCCCGATATGGCAGGTAATAATTAGCCGTCACAGCGGCGGCATTACTTCTGCGGGTGTTAGGGTACACCTCGGTTTCAAAACTATAACCACGGGCACTAGTTGCATCTAAAAATCGTACCGACCGATAAGGGTTATTCAAATAGCCTTGATCAGAGATGTTCTCTACGCTCAAGCCAAGTATCATATTTTTAGTTATGACCTGAGTGATCCCCAATTGATAATTTTGTCGTTCAGCTAATTCTAAAAAACTGTCATCACCGGTTTTGCCCACTTCATCATTACCTTTGGAATAACCTAAAGTTAAAGTGGTGAGGTCGCCAAAAAAGTCCTGACTCACACCAAAATGTATCGACTCTGCTTCAAAGTCGTTTTCAGAACTAGTAGTGTAGTTCAGGCTCATTAAGGTTTTATTGTGAAGGAAATCAACACCCACACTATTTTCTGTGCGTTCTTCTGAATAAGGACTGGCCGTTGCTAATACATCTATAGATGCGCCAGAAATGGTATCAACATAATAATTTGCCGATACAGAAACCTGGTTTCCGATTTTTTTTCGCAATAAGATTGAAGGGCCATCAATTGAGATGCCACCACCTTGGTAGGAGTGATACATCGCATCAGAACGGTCTTGTGGCAACACCGCCCCATTAGCCTGCCAAACAAACACTCCAAGGATCAGGCAGGCAACAACTAATCGAAGCATCAATTTTCGCACTGTACCATGAGGACTCTTCATTTTTTGCCTAATTACAGCCACAACCGCCCCCAGCGCCACCTTCAGCGCCTCTTGCACCTTCACGTGCTTGATACACATGTTGGGTATATGACATAGACACAGGATTACGATTCATACTCATAATTGGGTCGGCTAAGTTGTCACGCTCATAAGGTTTTACCCAAGGTTCAAAAGTGCTGCTGCAACCACTCGCCAAGCCTAAAACTACAACAGTCAATAAGCAGCGCATTTTATTGTAATTCATTGACTTCACTGCTTACTCCCGAAGTAACGCTTTAACAGCTTGTTGGTATTTAATTTCATCGCCACTTTTATAACCTTGGTGCAATAAGCGCTGATTACCGTCGCGGTCAACTATCACAGTAGTGGGCATAGCCTGTACATCATATAACTTGCTTACTTGGTCGTTGGCATCAAATAACACCGGAAAAGTCACCGCAATATCCTTTAGCAAACTATCCGCTTTGGACGGCTCTTCATCTACATTGACCGCCAAAATGGTAAAACCCAAATCGGCATATTGCTGTTGCAAGGCTTCTAAATAGGGTAATTCTTCACGGCATGGCGCACACCAAGAGGCCCAAAAGTTAATTAAAACCACATTGCCGAGTTGTTCTTGCAAACGCACATTACCGTCATGCTTACTCGCCAAAGTAAAGTCTGGTGCAGGGCCTTTATTAGCTGCGGCAAAGAGATTAAAAGAGACAAACAAAAAGCCAAAATAGAGCATTACTATCCCCACATATCCCGATGTTTTAGCACCAGTAGCGGGACGAGTTTTTTTAACAGATAACGGCATAAATAAATCTCTTAATAAGTAAATAACTGTTTAAAAAAAGAAAGTGGCACCTAGGCCATATTCAATATTATGGGTGGTTTTCTCTTCACCAATTAACTCTGAGTTAAATAGGTGATCTTTCATATTTATATGTAACGCAAAATAATCAGTCAGTAACAATCGGTAACCGGCTCCTAAGCTCAAGGTAAAGCGTTCGTCGCCGCCAAACTCAGTGCTACCGGCACCTAAGGTGAAATAGGTAGCAGAATTAAACACCCATCGGTCGCTGAAGAAGGTTTCACCATTGAGGTTGTAACCTAAAGACACGTTGTAATAACGGTAATCTCGCTCTTCTTCAGTTAAAAACGGAGCGCCACCACTGAGTACTTCAAAACTGGTTTGTCCCGCTTCTGCCTGCCCATAAGTGGCTTCAACAAAAAAATCTTCATTGATGTGATAAGCAGCTCGCGCGCCCACAACCATACTCGATGAAAAATCTTCTACACTGATCACTCCTACTAACAGACCAAACTCAAAATTTTCAGAATCTATATTCGCTTCGTTGATGTCTCTGCGTTCAACACTAGGCTCGATAACACTTTGCTGCGTTTCTTGTTGTGCAAACGAAGATAAACTGATTACTGTGCTCAGCAGTGCTAGAAAAAAACTGCGAATCCCAATTTCCATTGTTCTAAATCCTCGTTTTCATCTATGTCGGTTAAAGCCTGAAGGTGTTGATATTCAAGCTTTAGTATAAAATTTTGCGCCATGTAATAACGCAGCCCTAATCCTGCAGCCAATAAATCACTGGTACGGGTTTCATCACCACTTTGTACTAGATTAGCTCTAGGTGTGGTGCGAATTTTCCCTGCACCTAAAGTGACATAAGGCGACAAGCGCCAATCTGGAAAAGTGGTGTGCTGTAAGCGTATTAAAAACAACTGATTTTCAGATAAATCCCCTAAGGCTTGGGTCACAGTTATACCTGCTATTAGATTTTCAGTTGCCACCCAATCAGCAAATACTGTCATTGCAGGCACACCTTCAAAGGATCCACCTAACGCCCCAAATTCAAAATCACGCTCAGAAAATAACTCAAATGAGCCATCTGCCAGCCTTACAGACTCACCGCTACTGCTTTGAGTCAGGTGCAGTGCTTCTTGTTTGATCCACCCTTGCACACCTTTATTGGTTTCGACTTTAAACCAATTAGTACGACGCTTTAGCACGGTAATCCATTCATTTTTTGCCGCTACATGAATAACAGGAAACCCACCAGCGGGTCCTGAATGTAGTTCAATATAAGGCTCTACAATCTGCACTTGTATGTTTTCATCAGCTAAAACCTGGCTTGTTATCAATACCAAAATCCAGCAAATAATGGGTGCCTGTTTTATGAAATGATAAACCCTCTGCTTGCTGCTAAATAACATCAGTTAAGCGGCGCCGAAAAAGGATTATTGTAATACTGAGCACCAATATCTAACCATTCAGATAAGAGTTTTAGCTCGGCAGGCGATAACCACCCATAATGTGACCCCCCCGCATTAAAAGGACTGAAGAATCGGCTACTTGATCGGGCGCCATTTACAGACATACTATTTCGCACTGCGACTGTTTCAGTCACTGGAATTCCATTGCCTTCAGCGTCCAATATTAATTCGCCCTCTTCATCAAGTTCGAACACAGTATTGCCATTTTCATCAGTCACTATCACTAAGCGGTCTAGCAACACCCCTGCAACTAATTCTTGTTCATTATCAGTAAACATCAACTCCCGATAACTCGTAAAATAGTCAGGGTTATCTGTAGATGGTGTGGCGCGTAAGTCTAATTGGGCTGCAGGTATTTGTGTCAAACCATCATCACCTTCAGGCGTATGGCAACTTAAACAACTATGGTCTTCGAGTAATGTTATGCCGTCTTCTGCAAACTCTTTTCGGTCCAATGACAATATAGGTTGAACATGCTCTGGAAAATGAATTTGAATACGGCACAATCTTGTCCAATTAAGGGCACAAGCGGCTGTAATAGGTAAAGAAGATTGTAAATCGGCATAACGATAAGCAAAACTGCTTGCTGGGGTTTGCAACTCAGGATCGCTCCAAATATCTTCGAAAATGATATCTGCTGAAGGATAGTAGATACCATTAATTCTGCCTGATGTTTGTGCCATGGTATCGCCTAGATCAGCAAATAATGCAGGGTTGGTGTTGGGAAACGGGCTACCTGTAGTAGTTGCGCCTAAGTTAATACTATCAACTTCAGCATCTGCTCGGCCGTGAGGGGATGTGTTACCTGCGCTATGACAACCATTACAGGTGCGTACTTCACCCGGGGCAAACTGCAACCAATTTTGATGCCTTTCGCTAACACGTTTACCGTTTTCATCAAGCACACTAAAAGCTAAAGGCACATTGGCAGGCACATCAAATAATACTGAACCATCAGGCTCGACAGGCACATAACCAATAATTTCCCGCATCAATTGATTGCGGCTACGGCCAAAGGCAGCGTTGTCGAAGTCCCGTACTTCTCTACTGGGAATAGATACCGCTTTGACGACGCGTAAAAATCGCGCCGGTCTATCTATGACAGGAGTTTGAGTGGGATCAGCCATTACTGCAATGCCTTGCTCTGTCACATCAACACCTGCAAAGTCATAGACACTTTTTATATGTACTCGCCCTAAGTCTTCGTTAGCGAGATCTTGGTTAAAGTCTGCCGGCTGTTGTGGATCGGCAGGGAAGGCGCGGCCTTGCATAGCCACCACTTCAGTATAAAACTGACCTTCTTCAGGCACGTTGATGACTAACTGGGTGTTTTCTATTGGATCAAACATCCACAACCCGAATAACATAGGTGCGGCTTGAATTTGTGGGTGAGTGATTAATTCAGCATCACAAGGCAGAATAGTAGGCACATCTCCCTCATTCAAAACTTGCTCAGGATCGTAGACTCGGCATTGGCTCCAGCTAAACAGCATTCTTTGACTACCATCCCAAAGTGGATACACCGAAGCGAACACACCGCCAGGTGAAATACTGCCGTCGATGACAACATTATCAAATATGGCTGACTCTTGAGCAGGTCCACTTAATCCACTTTGTGCAGCAATTGCCATGGTGTTATCAATATAATTATGGATATCAATATTGACGTATTCCCCTCCCCACGCAGCGCTATCAAAAGGTCTAAGTGCTGCTAGTAATTCTCCACTTGGCTGTTCACTTAACTGAGTAAATTGTAATTCTTCATCAGTGAGCTCACTGCTATGACTATGATGACCATACACAATTTCTAAGCCACTGCCGTCAGCATTCATTTGATAAATACTGATGCTATTGTTGTTTGCCATATTGTCCCAGCGGCTAAATAGAATTTTGCCTGAACTGAGTACCATAGGATCTAGATCATGACTCTGATTAAAGGATATTTGCTGAATGTTGCTGCCATCCGCATCCATAACATGTAACACAGAGGCAATTTGACTGCGGTTTTCATCTAGCCCTTGATACTGGGGTTTGCCTTCGTCTAATAAAAGAGCTTGATTAGACTGTTGCCGAGTAGAACTAAATACAATACGGCCATCCGGCAAATAAGTAGGTGCAGTATCTTGGCCAAATTCAGCATCTAAGTCAGATGGGATTACTCGGTTCAAAGAATCGGTTGTCAGGTCAAACTGCCAAATATTCCAACTTGGTTGTTCATCCTCATCAGCATCTTCAATTTCTGGTGCGCGCATAGCAAACAACAAACGAGTGCCATCATAAGACACACATAAATCCTTTATATCGTACCCTGCTAATGGGGAGGTTTCTGTTGCTGCTAATATTTCTTGTTCAGAAAAAAATGCGCGGTCGCTAATGTTTGTTGCAATAGCGCTGACGGAAGCTCTTGGTTTGATGAATAGTTGAGCACCGGGTAAGAAGTCATTAGGGGCTCGCAAATCTTGCGCAACTAACTGTAAATCGTCATCTAAAGGTGCGGGTCGTTTGATATAGGCAATAGGGACATCTACCACCACAGGATCAGGCTCTTGCTCAGCGGTCAATATTTGATCACCACCACAGCCCACAAGCTGAACACCAAGCAAAACAATAACTGCCCGTGTCAGGCTTAAATGTCTATGTAATGATAATGACCTGTGGTTCAAGGTATTTTCGCTATGGTTAATAATTCGCTAATAGAATATCAGCTTCTGATGTAGCCAAAAACTGTCTACAGGCAGCTACCTTTTGCCTATTAATAGGCCATAGATACTTGCATTAACGGCTTTGGGCGACAATTTATGATTTTATCATTAGGAATGTCATTCAATACCTTAACCCTAACCCCACGGAAGTCATGCTATTTTAGTCTAGTCTCTATTTAGATTAATTTTAGTAATAATGAATGCATGCATAAATGTATGCAATTAACGACACCAAAAGCCCACATCCAAACAACACCTAACATATTGATAAATAATAAATTATCATTTAATCAGGAGGTTGTTCTGACAAAAGTACACCTTTAAAATTTAAAAAAAAGACGGTTATAAGTAACACTTTAGTCGAGCTATCCAACTTTTTATTACTATTACTTCCTATAAACTCTATGAAATTCAAAGCATTGAACTAGATGGCGTAATTCGTGCTCTGCAGCCGTGTAGAGAATATCAGCTCACTTTTGGGCTATTTTATTGCTGCAAAATTCGCATATTCAACTAAACCACCTTGTTAGGTATGAATTACCAAACCTAACTTGTATCAGCGGTATTGTCAGAAATGGATTTATTGACTAAAACATAAGCCAAACAAGTCGTTACTGGCGCTAAGAGGAGTTCCAATTTGAAACAGTTAGTCGCACAAATTGGCAGAAGTAAATATGCGTTCAGTTTGGCCATAGTTGTCGCCGCTTTAAGCAGTGTTTCCCATAGCTACGCAGGACCAAGAGAACAAGCTAAGCGTATTCATGATCGACTCACAGGCGTGCCACCCAGTAGCCAAGTATTAGATCAAATGGAAAGTCTTATTAGTGAAGGACTTGTTAGCGAGGCAGCCGATATTGCGATGCAAGACGCCGCTTTTTATTCAGTGACTCTAAAAAACTGGATCACCCCTTGGACCAACGAAGACGCAGATGTATTTGCTCCTTTAAATGACTATACCGCAACTATAATCGGCATCACCCGAGATGAAATTGATTTTAGGCAGATACTCAGTGGTGACATTTTATATATCGCAAACGCAACTGCTGGTGTGCCTGCCTACTCCACTACTAACAACGCCCATTATCAGGCGTTAGACGACCAAAGCGCAGATTTAAAAGACGTTTTACAAGGCACCACCCAATCATCAGTGATGGGTATACCTGCAGCAGCCACTGCCGGCATAATGACCACACGTGCTGCCGCTAAATCTTTTTTTAAAGACGGTACCAATCGCGCCATGTTTCGTTTTACCTTAATTAACCACCTGTGCACTGATTTGGAAGGTGTAAAAGATACCAGTCGCAGCCCTGACCGTATTCGTCAAGATGTCAGTCGCAGTCCGGGAGGCGATAGCCGTATATTCAATAATTCTTGTGTGGGCTGTCACTCGGGTATGGATCCCTTAGCGCAGGCATTTGCTTATTATAATTACGAATACAATATTGAAAATGATCCAGATGGAGAACAAGGCGCATTACAATACAATCAATCGGGTCAAATAGATGCAGATACCGGTACCCGAGTACAAGGTAAATACCATATTAATGGCAACAACTTTCCCTATGGTTTTATCACCAACAATGACGACTGGAATAACTATTGGCGACAAGGTCTTAATAAAAACCTCGGTTGGGATGAATCTTTGCCAGCTAGCGGTAGTGGAGCTAAATCTATGGGGCAAGAGCTCGCCAACAGTCAACAATTTGCCACTTGCCAAGTCACCAAAGTGTTCAAAAACATTTGTTTACGCTCGCCACAAGACGCTGCAGATAGAGCGCAAATTAGCAGTATAACGAATACATTCACCAGCACGGGTTACAACATCAAACAAGTGTTCGCCGATTCCGCTGACTATTGCAAAGGGGAATAATCACTATGGCTTACATGAGCTCTTGTAACACAACACAACTCAACAAGGTTTTCTCTCGTTTAGGCTTTGTATTTTCAGCTTGGTTATTGACTGCCTGCGGAGGCAGTTCGGTTGAGGTGACACAAACACCAGCGCCCCCACCTCAAGAAAACACTCCTATTACTTATTCGGGCCCTGTTGCAGCGACACCTGACGTAACCCAATTTAAATTGGAATTGTGGGACAATATTAGTTCACAACAACGCTGTGGCGCGTGCCATGTACAGGATAATCAGTCACCTGCTTTTGTGCGTAATGATGATATTAACCTGGCTTACGACGCTGCAATTCAACTAGTGAATTTCACCTCACCAGAAGACTCTGCTTTGGTGACAGAAGTGGCCGCTGGACATTACTGTTGGTTAAGCAGCGACGCCGCCTGCGCCGATATCATAGAAACTTGGATCACAAACTGGGCGGACACAGAAAGTGCTGCTAATGAAATACAACTAGTGGCACCTGTTGCAAAAGATCCAGGAGCCAATAAAAACTTTCCGGCTGATTCGCAACTTTTTGCTGATACTGTGTATCCGCTATTAGAAACCTACTGCGCCAATTGCCATACTGGTGCTGCCACCATTCCTATTTCACCGTATTTTGCATCAAGTGATATTGACGAAGCCTATGAAGCATCAAAAGCGAGAATTTCACTGGACACACCGGCCAATTCTCGCTTTGTGGAAAGAGTACGAGACGGATTCCACAATTGTTGGAGTGATTGCAGTAGCAATGCCAATGATCTCATCAGCGCGATTCAAAATATGGCCGATGGCATTGAATTAACTGAATTAGACCCTGCACTCATCAATAGCAAAGCATTAACTCTGTTTGATGGCACACTGGCCACAGGTGGCGGACGTTTTGAAAATGATCTCATAGCCAAGTGGGAATTTAAAACAGGCTCTGGCACAACTGCATTTGATACCAGCGGAGTAGAGCCTGCAATCGACCTCACCCTAAATGGCGATGCGAGCTGGATTGGTGGTTGGGGCATCCAGTTAACCAACGGCAAAGCGCAAGGTTCAACCACTAGCAGCAAAAAGTTACACAAGTTGATCACCGCAACAGGCGAATTTGCCATTGAAGCATGGGTAGTGCCCGCTAATGTTACTCAAGAGGGTCCCGCCAGAATCATCAGTTATTCGGGCGGAGCGGACACTCGTAATTTTACCTTAGGCCAAACTCTCTATAACTATGACTTTCTACTACGTACCGACAAAACCAATTTAAATGGGCAACCAGCGCTTTCTACTGCCGATGCTGCAGAAGTATTGCAAGCCAGTTTACAACATGTAGTGGTCAATTATGACTCGGTAAATGGCAGACAAATATTTGTAAATGGCCGATTTACCGGCGATGCTGATTCCACAGAAGTAGGTAATTTTGCCGACTGGAACGACAGTTACGCCTTTGTTTTAGGCAATGAAGTATCAGGAGACATCCCTTGGGCAGGCTCTATTAGAATGGTCGCTATCCACAACCGTATATTAAGTGCTGAGCAAGTGGCGCAAAACTTTGATGTGGGCATTGGCCAAAAGTTCTTGTTGTTGTTCGACGTGAGTGAAATCACCAAAATCACCCAAAGTTACGTAGTGTTCGAAGTCAGTCAATTTGATAGCTACAGTTACTTATTTAGCGAACCATTTTTTTACAGCTTAGAGGCCAATCCCAGTATTCCAGAGATACCACTACAAGGTATGCGGATTGGTATTAATGGTCGTGAAGCGAATGTGGGTCAAGTGTTTCAAAACCTCGATATTATGCTGACCCAAAACGATTATGTTGCAAATCAAGGGCAAGTTTTATCGAGGTTAGGCACTATTATACCTATTGAGAAAGGAGCGGGGTCAGATGAATTTTTCCTTACTTTTGAAGTATTGGCCGAACAAACCAATGTGGTTATTGAAGCCGATCCCCCAGCCCCTGCAACCGGCATAGATTTAGCGGCGCAAGCCCAAATCGGTATTCGTAACTTTGCCGAAATCAATGCCAGCATGTCGGCAGTAACAAGTGTTCCTATGAGTAATACCGCTGTAAAAGCCTCTTTTGAACAGCTAAAACAACAACTGCCATCGGTCACTAATATGGACAGCTTTTTAGCTTCTAATCAAATGGCCGTCACCCAATTGGCCATAAAATATTGCGATCAGTTAGTGGAAACGCCAAGCCTTAGAGACAATTATTTTAGTGGCTTTAATTTTAATCAAAATGCCTCAACGGCGTTTTCGACACAAGGCAGAAGCCTAGTATTAACGCCGTTAGCGAGCAAAATGTTAGGAAATGATCTTAGCGACCAGCCCAATAACAATGATGTTACCAATGAATTAAACAACTTAATTACGCGCCTAACGGATTGCAGTGGCGGCAAAGTATGTGATGCGAATTATACAAAAACGGTCGTCAAAGCGGTATGCGCAGGCGCCCTAGGCAGCGCTGCGATAACCATGCAATAAGTATTGAGTAAAAGATATGCTAAACCACAGAGAACATAGAGTGCTTCGTGCACAGAGAAAAGATTCGGTTATTACCTTCTTTAGCTCTGTGCGCGGCACCCGGTGTTCTCAGTGATCTCTGTGGTGAAAAATTTTTGCAGTGAAAGAGGTAACAAATGAAAAACAAAAATCCAATTGGCTTGAACGACCCTCTTTATCATGCCTGCCATGCCAAACCAGTGACTCGCCGGGATTTTATCGCACAGGGTTTTATGGCGGGTATGGGCACAGCACTCAGCGGCTCAGTATTCAGTTTATTTGCCAATCCGGGGAAGGCTCATGCCACCTTGTCAGCGGATTTAGAAGCGTTAAAAAGTAGTTGCGGCATTGCCACCCAAGGCGCCGGAAAAATCCCATTTATTGTGTTTGATTTAGCCGGCGGTGCCAATATTTCTGGCTCCAATGTATTAGTAGGTGGCCGTGGAGGACAATTAGATTTTCTGAGTACGGCGGGTTACAGCAAACTGGGTTTACCTGGTGATACTGTACCCTCTATTGCTAATCCCGATACTGGTCTGAGTGATTTTATCAATAACGAATTAGGGTTAGCGTTTCACTCAGATAGTGCTTTTTTACGTGGCATTCAAGACAAATTAAGTGTGACCAATCGTGCCAATGTTAACGGTGCGGTTATCCCCGCTCGCTCGGAAAATGATACCGGCAATAACCCTCATAACCCTATGTATGGCATCAACAAAGTAGGCTCGGATGGCTCCTTATTAACCCTAATAGGATCCCGCAATTCAGACTCAGGTGGTAACTCAATGTCACCTGCAGCCATGATTGACGCATCCAAGCGCCCCACCAAAATCGACAGACCCTCTGATGTAACAGGTTTGGTAGACACTGGTGATTTAGTGGGTTTATTAAGCCAGCAAGACTCAGTCGCGGTAATGGAATCGATTCAACGAATTAGTGCCATGAAATTGGGTAAGGTGAATACCCAAATCACTACAGACGAAGTGCTAAAAGATCTAGTCAATTGTGGATACGTTAAAAGTGCCGATATCACCGACAGGTTTGGCGATCCATCTTCTTTAAACCCTGAACTTGATTCAAACATAGTGGGCGAAAACGGCATTTTTACTCAAGAAGAATTCGACAGCGACGGCGAATTTAGAAAAACCGCCTCTACCATGAAACTAGTCATCAACGGTTTTGCCGGGGCTGGCACTATCACTATGGGGGGCTTTGATTACCATACCGGAGACAGGTCAACAGGCGAAGTAAGAGATTTACGAGCAGGCCGCTGTATGGGAGCCTGCTTGGAATATGCAGCCCGAGTAGGCGTGCCGCTGATGATGTATGTGTGCAGTGACGGCTCGGTAGCCAGTAATGGCATGATAGACGATTCGGTCAATGGCCGCGGCAAAGGTGTCTGGACAGGTGATAATTCCTCTACCGCCGCATCTTTCTTTTTAGTCTACAACCCTGGCGGCACACCACAATTAATCGGAGCAACAGCCGATGCGCAAGCCCAACACCAACAAATTGGCTACATGCGCAGCGACGCCTCAGTGGAAACCGCTGCCACGCCTGCCGCAAACAACGTTAACTTACTAGTAGAAACCGTGATTCTAAATTATATGGCGCTACATGGAGAGCAAGGCAACTTTAGCAGTTTGTTCCCACAAAACGGTTTGGGTAATGCAACATTGATGGATAGTCTGACTGCCTTTGAACCTATTGTGGATGGAGTGATAGGTTAGAAGCCGAGCTCACAACCTAGAAAGAGGACTCACTACTGAGTTTCCACCACGCTGTAAAATGTGGGTGTAGATTTGTGTAGTGCGTAAATCGGCATGGCCTAGTTGGTCTTGTACTGTTCGGATGTCGGCGCCTGATTGCAGTAAGTGGGTGGCGAATGAGTGTCGTAGGGTGTGTGGGGTGACGTGTTTTTCTATAAGAGCCTTTTTCGCTGCTAAACGTATCGCTTTTTGCACAGTCGATTCATCAATATGATGACGTCTTAAAGATTGGTCCTCAGGATCTTTCGACAATTGCCGAGAAGCAAACAGGTATTGCCATTGTAGTGATCGATTGGCCTTTTTATATTTTAGCCTGAGACGATGAGGCAAATAAACACCGCTGTATTCGGGGTTTGACAAATCTGCATCCAAATATTGTTTTACTACAACAATCTGTTGGCGAAGAGAAGGGACAAGCTCATCAGCCAGTGTGACCACCCGATGTTTACCTCCTTTACCATCCCAAATTCGAATAGATTTAAAGTCAAAATCGATATCTTGGACTCTCAATCTGATACATTCCATTAAACGCAATCCGCTCGCATATAAAATGGAAACGGCTAGTTTCTGTTGAACATTTATCACTGCCAATAATCTACGCATTTCATCTGTTGTTAAGACAACGGGCAGTTTTTGTTGGCGCGTACTTTTAACAAAGTTAAGTTTAAAATTTAGAGGTTGATGGATGATATCTCGATACAGAAAAACGAGTGCATTCAATGCCGACTTTTGTGTCGCTGCCGCGACATCAAGCTCTAACACTAAGTGTGAAAGAAAGGCTTCCACCTCACTGTTATGCATAAGATTGGGGTGTTTTTTCTGATGGAAATGGATATAACTACTTATCCATTTTAAATAAGCTTCAATAGTACGTTTCGCATAACGCAACTTGAACATCTCATCTTTTATCATATCCAAAAACATTGATTTAGGCATAAAAGCTTCCTTACTATAACTGTATTTATATACAGTTATAGTAAAACTTCCGGTAAACAGCAAGATATTGGAAAACTTCCGTGTTTCCCCTGTAGCCAATTTAGAAAGGGGTAATAAAGTTAACCTGTACAATGAGTTGGAGACTGTGATAAAACTAAGCAATGTGGAAAGCTGGAAAAAAGCCGTGTTTAAACACGGAACTTTTCCGGCTATTAATATTGTTAGCAAGCCAAGTAAGGAAAGAGAATGGATACGTTAATTGATATAGCACTTATGGCAGGTTTAATTATTTTTTTCGTCTTTGTTGGTGCAGTAATAATGAGCAAAAACAGTGGAAAGAAAAAGTAGTAAATATTGTGCAATTAAAACATCACAGTTTGTTAGGTCGTCAATCAAATCAAATAGCAGCACGCTATGCGGCTGCTAACAAGCCAAGTCAACGGGAATTTTACTCGCTGAACAACGCTCATAAAATCCCCTGCTTGGGGCGTTAGGCATTGACCAAACATTAAGGAAGATTTATGTATTTTTGGAATATATCAGCTCTCAAAGAAGATCTTAATAACAACAAACTAAATGAACTTGAGGATTTTAGGTACTTAATAGCAATGGTAATCTTGCTTACAGTAGGGGGCTATCCATTTGAAACATCTAACACTTTTGACACCTATTCCTGGTTAATTGAGTTGTTTATTGTGGCGCTAGGTACTTTCATTTGTTTTAAGGCAAATGGAGCAAATGATGGGAAATACTTTTTACAACGATATTTGTCTATAGCTTGGATTATGTCAGTAAAGCTGATCGTATTTCTCATTCCAACTATTGTCGCCCTGTATATCGTACTCGAAATTCTAGGGGTAGTAGTACCAGATGAGACTTCGCTTATGGATGTGGGTTTAGTGGCCGCAGTTTCAATTGTCTATTACTGGCGTGTTAGTCATCACATTAGTCAAGTCAGAGCAATAAATGCCTAACAAACCGTTTAACGAATACGCCAGCAAACAACGCTGGCACGGACTCGCAAACTACGCTCGCCCGTTAACGGAGCGTTATGTGCTCAAGGAATGTGATGTATCACCAGTATTTTGAAGACTGGGAAGTGAAGCCTGATTTCAAAAAGGAATTCATATCTCTTTGGTGTGGTTGGTTAGGTGAGGAGAACTTACACAAGTTGGACGAAGTTACTGAAACTGAATGGCAAAGGTTTAACCGGCTCTTATTTTTACTCAGTCAGGATTATCCGCTTCAGGAAGCCTTCTGTGCTAAAGAAAAATTAGCGCCTATTGGAAATATAAGTTCAGCGCTCTCTAGCTACGACGAGGCAATGAACAAAGACTCATCGAAATTCTCAAAGTTTGTAATCCCAGATCTCGATTGTGTTATTACAGAAGAATGGGATTATACCTATATCATTTGGTATAAAGATGAGCAGGCAATAACCAAATTAGCGCCTTACATAAAAGCGGCCAATCTATGCCATTTTTCGTAAACACACATAACAAGTGCATCATGATGGGAATTTTACTCGCTGGAAAAGCGCTCCTAAAATCCCCATATGCAAAGCGTTAGGAATCAAGAATAGAAATGAAGCACGTTTCAAGTAGATACAATAACTTCGAATTCAACTTTGGTAGAGTAAGTGTAATCCTGGGTGCCAATGGAGCTGGCAAATCCACATTTTTGCAGGAGTTGAAAGGACAAATAGCGAGTATATGTCCAGGAGCAAAAGCTGTATATATTGAAGGTGGTCGAACAATAACGATCACTGACGTTTTGCAGCTTGATCACAGAAACGTACAGCAATATGACAGACTGGAGTCAGCTCTTCAGGCTTACGAAGGCAAAAGAGCAAATTCTCTAGCTGATAGAGTATTTGATGCTTTAGTTGTATTAGAAAAGAAAGGACTCCAGTTAAAGTCAAAACACTCTGACGATGTAGAGAAGTGGGTTGAAGGAGGACAGAATGGTGACTATCCAAAACGTAAACAGCCTCCTCTTGACAAGTTGTTTGAACTCTTTAATGAGATATTCCCTCAAATAACGTTATTTTTTAATGGCGAAGCACGTAGATTAATTGCCAAAAAGAATGATAGTGAATACGGCCCATCTAAATTATCTGATGGTGAGAAGCAAGTTTTTTCAATTCTCGCGGATCTTATTGAGCTTGATGAGAACCATAAAGTTGTAATAGCTGATGAGCCTGAATTAAATCTGCATCCTGAGCTTGCCGAAAGGTTGTGGACTTTAATAGAAAATGAATTTCCAGAAAAATCATTTATATATGCTACTCATAGCATAAATTTCTCTCTTCGCGATAATGTCGACAGCATATACGTATTGAGTAACGACTCAGAAAAAATCACATTGATTGACAGTTTTGAAGATATAGAAAGAACTGAATTGACCGCCTTTCTAGGTGGGCTGCCAGGAATATTGTCAACTAATAAAGTTGTTGTTACTGAGGGGCATGAGAAGTCATTCGATTCTATTTTTTACCGTTGGCTTTTGAGTGAAAATACTATTGAAATCTACCCCGGCGGAGGATGTTCTGATGTTGCGGACATTGTAGGTAAGTCGGGGTTGTGGGGAAAAATATCTACGAAAATATCTCTTATTGGTGTGGTTGATTGTGATTTTAGGTCGCATGAATATTTGTCGAACTTACAAACAGACGCTGTATTACCGCTTCCATATCATGAGGCGGAGTCATTTCTATGTATCCCTGAGGTAATTGCTCAAATTGGCGCTAGGATTGGTTCCCAAGAAAAAGATATAAATCCAGATGATGTGGCAAATTTCATATTGGATAGCTTAGATGAGAACAAGTTAGCTATTGCAGCTAAAAGAGTATTTGCTAACGCAAAGATAACCCTGGGGGTTAGTCTGACTAAAAGAGTACTAAAGAACTCTGAAGACCAAGAACAGCTGCTAAATAACCTAAAGGAAGCTTCTGAAGAAGAGATACAGAAAGCCATAGAAAAATGTGGAATTGATTCTCTAGAGTCATCATTACAGGCAGAGTTGAGTAGTATTACTGAAGTTATTGAATCTAAAGACATAAATACAGCCCTATATTTTCTTCCTGGGAAGGAGTTATTAAATAAGCTCGCCCCAAAAGCGGGGTGCAGAAATGGTGATGACCTAATGCGGTCATTACGGAGAAATTATAGTCCTGAAGATTTTCCAGAAATTAATACTTTTAAAGTAAAACTCAATGCAGCTGTCAATTCCTAACAAGTTGCTGCACGCGGAAAAATTACTCGCTGCGCTCCCAATTTTCCGGTGAGCAAGGCGTTATACATCATGAAATACTTAACCTTTTTAATTTTATTTGTTTTTAGCTATGCTCAGGCCGAAGATAAACTGGGACAGTGGTTTTTTGAATATGGAAATTCATACTGTAGCCTTCTTCTTAAGAGTGAATACTCAGAAAGTAGCATCGTTGATACTAGCGCCTCGGCTATTGTTCTGTTCTTTTTTAATAAAAACTTAGATGGTACTAATCATCGGCACCTGGTTAGAGTTATTCCTTCACTAGCGACAAAAACAGCGCAAGTTGCACTTATTAAGCTAACGGTTATATCAGACTCAATCGACATGGAACTAACAAAAAGAGATGATTCTACAGAAAGTGTTTATCATTATTTTTTGGATACTAAATCATCTATGAAATTGCTTAGCTCACTAAAAGCTCATTCTCCAATAAAATATGTTTTCGAATTCAGTAACAATAGTTCAGTCACAATGGTAGCCGAAGGCAACGACTTCCAAGTTACCAATAAATTGTTTGATCACTGCTCCACTTAACTTCAGGTTAGCAAATGATGTATAACAAACAAATAATGTCAGGGACGCGCAAAACAGCGCGCGCCTCATATTTGAGCCGTTATATCGCACAAGGAGCATTGCGTTGAATCTTAGATTGCTAACTATTCCCTTTCTCTTTTTAAGTTCCACTGTATTGGCAGATAAATGCAAAATTGAGTACTTAGATGAGCTTGAATATACAGACATTGAGTGTCAATTCTATATGGGAACAACCGCGTATAGAAATATGGTTTATGAAGTTGCTGCCGCTCATTGGAATTACGTTATCGAAGCGCCGTTAAAATTTGAAGGTGAAGAGCAATTTCAAGCCATGGCGCTTAGTACAGTTACCTTTTTAACTTACCAAGGCCTAGGGGTAAAACAAGATAGAAACCTCGCAGTTAAAAACTGGAAAGATGCAGTGTCAAAAGGTGACTTTGAAGCTAGGAGACATTTAGGTATGGCTTTCTCTGACCACAACTATCGGAAAGTAGATTTGATTCAAGCCTTGGGTTGGTATGAATCTATATTCATCATCCAACCGGATTTTGAAGCTTTGGATAAGTCAGATCAAAATGTATTTCAAGATGCAGTAGATGGTGCTAAAAGTCTCAAACTTAAACTTTCGGCTAAAGAAATTCAGAAAGCATTGGAGTTTGCTCAATCTACACTGTAAAGCGATATAACAAACAAATTAGGGCCGACGCGCAAACAACGCGCGCCGCCTATTCGAAGCGTTAAATGGCATGAGGACTTATGGATAAACAAGCGCGAATGGAAATACGCAGACAAACAGGGACAAGAGCATTACCTGAACCAAAAAGTAAATACTTTGGTCCTGAGTATTCTATGTCGTTCGCGTGTTTGACGTGTAGAACTTCCAACATGCGTCATTTTGATATGCCGCCAAACCAATATCCTAAAAATTCAGAATGCCCAGTTTGCAAAAGTGTTACCTTTAATTTAGGGCGACATTTTAAGGCTCCTAAAAAGTCTGACACAGCTCAATGGAAGAAAATTAAGTTTTTAGTAGATCACGGGTTCTTATTTCAAAAAATAAGATTGGATCCAAATGGCTATGAAAGTGTTCCATATCCTGAGACTCTATCTGAAGCAAAGGATTTTGTTATTAAGTATCGTGAGTGGGCTATCAATAGTGCCATTTAACAAACCAATTAATCCGACCTCAACTCGCTGCGCTCTTTTCGTCGGCTTATTGGGGCGTTAGGTGGCTATATTGAATTCTCAAACCTACTTGGTGTCTGGATGTGCTTTGGATGATCTCGATGCGTGTATGGATGAAATCACTAATGGTATGCAAATACGGTTTCAACTTCCTGTTACCGTCAATTGGAATGTTATTGAAAAAGTTTTAAAAATAGAGCTTAAATCGAAGTCAGAAGAAATGGCTTCAGAGGAGTTTGTATTTGATCAACTTTGGGATGAAATATTGGGTGCATTTGAAATGGCTGGCGACGAGATATCTTTTAAGCATGTACCAAGCACCTAACAAAACAATAAACAACATTCGTTTCACTCACTGGGAAAAAGCCTCGCTGCCGCTCTGCTTTTCCCGTTATTGTAGGCGTTAGGTTTCTATGCGTAGAATTTTAATTGGAGTCTTCGTATTAGTTGTTTTAATACTCGCATACTTTATTTTTACATATAAACCAAGTAATGAGCAGGTAGCCAAGGATTTCTTAAAGCTACATAAAAATCATTATGAGCAGATTTTTAAACTTACAGAGGAAAAAGGGTACGTTTCAATTCAATGGAGAGACGAAGAGAAAATAGTATCACCTTCAACAGTTAAATTAGCTTGGATGAGAGGTACACCAAAACATGTAAAAGTCGATAATCCTGATCTTGAAAACATAATTAAATATTCTCGTGATAAAGATCTTACACAAATATGGATTAGAAAATTTGAAGATAACTGGATAGTCATGAAAGCATTTAGATATCAAGAAGGAGGTGATTATATGGATGGAATATTTGTTTTTGGTAACCCAAACAATGATAAATTTTGTTCGCCCCAATTATCAGCGTCTAAATGCTATATCGAGGTATCCGATAATTGGTTTATGGTAAAATAATGGATTATTTAAAGTCGAAACCTAACAAGTGCATCATGGTGGGAATTTTACTCGCTGCAAAACGCTCATAAAATCCCCTGCTTGCGGCGTTATATTTTCTAGTGTTGGTCGTAATGCCCACCTATAGCGAAAATGTATACACAGTCATCATCAAACTTATAAATCAGCCTGTCTTTTTGGGAAATTCGCTTAGACCAGAATCCAGACAAGTTGTGCTTTAAAGGTTCAGGCTTTCCAAGACCACTAGAGGGATCTGAGCGCAACATTTCCTTCAAAATTTTGCACAGTGCCTTATGAAGCTTATTGTCTTTTTCTCTTAGTTGCTCGTAAGTCAGCCAAGTTTTTCCTTCAAAGACTAGTGATCTCATCTAATTGCTCTTTTGTAGGCTTATAACCTTTATTGCTTTCATGTGTGCCCAGTGACTCTGAAATTTGATTCATTAAGCTACTGTTTTGTAACACGTGCAATGTTTCCTGTTCCCTTTCCCAGTCATCAGCACTCATAACAATAAAAGCCTCACCCGCGCGCCTAGTAACTTTTATAGGTTCATGATCACTAACAGTCTGCTCCACATAGGTTTTTAAATTGTCCCTAAATTGATTTACGCTTATGCTATTCATATTATACTCAAACTTATGTACGGTAATGTCGTACATTGTAGTGTTAAAAATATAACAAAGCAATAAAATCGGATTCGCAACAGTTTGCTCGGTTCCATTTCACTCCATACTTTAGCAAACTGTTACTCACCGCTTATTGCGGCGTTATATTTTCAGGGAAGTTCGGTGAAAAATTCCATTATATTTACATTATTATTTTTCTTTTGGGTCTTTCTTCCAATTACGTTAATTAATGCAGCATATATATTTTTTACTAATTCTTGTGACCCTAAGTTTGGTTGCTTAGGTACGTTTCAACTATTAACTTTTATTGTTAGTTGTTGCGCGTTTATTGCTTCAATTGCAGCATTAATTACTCACTATTTGTTAATTTCAAAACCTAATGTGAAGCTATCTAAAACAAATAATATTATTGTTAAAGTCTTTGCACTTTTACTTGGTTTATCTACTTACTATGCAGTAGCTTTGATGGAAAATATTGAAATAGTAGGTACAGTATTTCTTTATTTTTTTGTGTCGTGTGTCATTAACACTGTGGTATTTAGTTTAAAGAAAATATAAAAATTAATATGCGGTTCTTTGGGTCCGCATCATTTAACTGTTATAAGGCATGAAAGTATCGTGAAAGGATTCGAAGGTTTACCGTTACACGATGCAACACTGAAAAGTGTTCACTACAACTGGGATGATAGTACGGTCAGCTTAACGTTTTCTGTTTATACGCTCGAATTAAAAAGCACTATCTCTTACCAGTTAATATTTGAAGGTTGCTCGGATTTACATATTCCACATTTAAGTGAATGGGGTGAATCAAGCTCAGTTAATACACATTTAATGGACAATGAGTTGTACAAAATAGAAATGCAAAGTAGTGATGTTATCGCTCTAAAATCAAAAGGCTTTAGCTTTGTACCAATTGCCTTATAACAAACAAATTAGGGCCGACGCGCAAACAGCGCGCGCCTCATATTTGAGCCGTTATACGGCGAGACAAACATGCAGCGCTATAAAGTAAAAATTAAGTTAGCTGACCACGGGGATTCCAAGTTTGAATTTTTAGGGACTTGGATCGGCTTTGCTGGTTTGATTTTAGTTATTGCTGCCGTAACTGTTTATGCCTACGCCAAAGGTGCTTTTGCTGATACTGTTCCAGTTATTGGAATAGCTTTTGGTATCTACTGGTTTGCAACTCAGATAAATTTTTTAATTTATCTTTTTTGTTTAGTTGCATTTACTTCAGCGTGTGTTTTTTTAGCTAAAGCAGTCTTTACAAACATTGAGTGCGGCGAAGCAACTAGAACAATTCAATACAGTTATTGTTTCGAGGATGTTGCTTATCCTTGGCTAGCGTTTAGCTATCTAACTAGCTTATTTATTGTAAGTTTGTATTTTAGCATTGGCTACTTTAAACGTGCCGTATAACAAGCCAAGTCATCGGAAAACCACTCACTGGCTGCGCCAAAGCGTTCGTGTTTTCCGCTGCTTGGGGTGTTAGGGTTACCTATAGTATGGAAATAAATCCTGGTATTGGCATAGGTAAAATTAAGTTTGGGATTCCTGAGTCAGAGATAATTGCACAGCTAGGTGAACCAGATAAAATCGAAGAGGAAGAGTATGTAATAGACTCAGGGTATTGGTATAGGATGTACTTCTATTCAGATCTTGGTCTTGAGTTTACATTCGATAAAGAAGATAACTATCGTTTGGGGACAATTAGTGTTTCAGACTATGGATACAAACTTTTAGGTAAAGATTTGTTTAATCAGCCTATTGCTTCTGTTAAAAAGTTCCTAAGTCTCGAATCAAGTGAAATACCAAAGCATGAAGACTTCACAAACGATGATACAAGAAGTAGAGAGTGTGTAGATTATGATACTTTAGGTATTATGCTTTGGTTCACATCAGGTAAGTTAACAGAAATAGAGTGTAGCTACCTTTTTGAACAAGATGGTGAAACGGAGATTTGGCCTTCGTAACCCTAACAAAAACATCATGGTGGGAATTTTACTCGCTGAAAAAGCGCTATTAAAATCCCCATATGCAAAGCGTTATATGCCTGTTGTAGCTTGTTGACAAAGTCCGGCATTGCCGTATGATTCTGTTATGATATTTATTGAAACAAGTATATTCACGGAAGTTTTACCAAATTACTTATCGGACGATGACTATCGAGGTTTACAATCTTACTTGCTACAAAAACCTGATGCAGGGGATATTGTTCGAGGATCTGGAGGAGTACGGAAAGTTAGATGGGCCCCTTCCGGAAAAGGAAAAAGTGGTGGTGTACGTGCAATATATTACTGGAAAAAGTCAGAACATGAGATTTGGATGCTTACTATGTATTGTAAATCTGAGCGTTCAACAATTGCATCTCATATTCTTAAACAAATAGCGGAGGCAATAGATCATGAGTAATCGAGATATAGGTCTAGAAATTTTAGAGGGCTTAAATGAAATTAAGAGTTTTAAACGCGGTAAGTTTTCATTAAAAACTACTGAGTTATCGGAACCATCGGAGCCACAGGTAATCCGTTCAAAACTAAATTTATCCCAATCAGCTTTTGCTGGTTTACTGGGAGTCAGTATGCGTACTCTTCAAGATTGGGAGCAAGGTCGAAGACATCCTCAAGGTCCTGCTATTGCATTATTACGTATTGCTGAACAACATCCAGAAGTGTTTGCAGACCTTCATTAAATCGGCATATAACAAAAACATAAACTGGAAAACTACTCGCTGAAAAGCGCTCGTATTTTCCAGTTATATTAAGCGTTAGCGGCTAGCGATATAATTTGATTTGGGTTGAATTAGTAAAGTGTTAATATATTAAAAGTTTAATTTCGAGGTAATCTAAAATGTCAGAAGCATTCAAAATGTTTTTGGAAAACATCGAGCAATTGAGCACAAAAGAAAAAGCATTGGCTGCTCATTGCTTATTATCATCGATGGATCCTGAAAATACACTAGATGTTGATAAAGATTGGCTATTGTTGGCTGAATCACGCAGTGCTGAATTAGAGTCTGGTGCGGTGCAGGCCATTTCTTGGGATGAAATTAAAAAAAATATCATCAGCTAGATGCTACCAATATTTTTCCACCCAGATACTAAGGTTGAAGTTAAAGAATCATTTAAATGGTATCAATTACAATCTAAAGGTTTGGGACATGAGTTTGTGCAAGAATTAGAAGAGGCTTTCAATTCTATCCAATCTCTACCTTCAACTTGGCCTAAATTTGGTCAAAGTCATCGACGATATGTTCTTGGTCGTTTTCCTTTTTCAATTATCTATAAAGTTCGGGGTAACTCTGAAGTTTATGTAGTTGCTGTGATGCATAATCATCGTAAACCAGGCTATTGGAATGAACGCAGCTAACAATCAAAGCCACACAGACGCGCAAAAAGCACGCGCCGTTGCTTTGAAGCGTTATAAATTTATCTAGCCCATCATTTACCTTTGTACTAACATGTAATACAAATAGTTACAGTTGGATGAGAATATGAGTATTACAAGTGTTCGCCTTAATGACGATGTGGATAAACCTCTAGAATTTCTCGCAAAAAAGCTTGATAGAAGCAAAAATTACCTTATAAATCAGGCTATAAAGGAGTTTTTGGCAAAACAATCACTTGAAGATACTAGATGGCAAGATACGCTTGAGGCCCTAGAATCTATAAAATCAGGGCAGTCTATAGACGAAGCAGACGTTAATGCTTGGCTTAATAGCTGGGGTACTGGCGCGAGAACCTCTTCTCCTAAACCATGAATGTCAAATATTCACCAAAATCGATTGAAGACCTTCAGCGAGTTGTTGAATTTTTAGAAAAAAAGAATCCATTTGCTGCTCGCAGAATCGCCATAGATCTTCAAGAGGGCGTTCAGAAACTTAAACAATTCTCTCAGATTGGCTTACCCGTTTTAAAAGCTTCTGATCCAGAAAAAATTCGTGATCTCTATGTAGGTCAATATACAGTTCGCTACCTCATTACCGATGAGGTCATTTATATTTTAAGAATTTGGCACGGAAATGAGAATGAAAAAAATGTATGACAAACCACTCAAATTGACGCCAAACAAAGGCGGCGAAATTTAGCGGGGCGTTATATTTCTTTCAAACTTACAGGGTTATATTTTGGTCTGGAGAAAAAACAAAAGAGTATCAGTAGCATTCTCTTTTTTAATTCAATCAGATGCTGCTACAAAAGGCATATTTGAAAAAATTCAAAGAAGACTAATTCCTTCCGAATACTCAATAAATCGCTTAAATGATGGAAGTGTAGTTGTTCGAATTACTAGACAAATGCAAAATTCTGAAATCGCTATAAAAAAAAATAGAGACGATCTAATAGAAGATCTTAATGGATTCGGTGCAAAGTTTCAAAATTGGAAATATCACTTAGTTGGTGTCGATGGAAAGGTTAAAAATAAAAGCATTACTTGGGCCTCCAAAATTCTCTATTGGCTTACTCCAACGTCTGATGCTAAAAACTTTCAACGGCATAATATGCCTTTTTTTTCTGTGGTTTTTATTTTATTGCTTGGGGTTATTTTATTATGGCTGGTATGAAATATAACAAATTGCCTAAGTTCGCCGCAAAAAGCGCGGCTGGGACAATAACATGTAGGCTTTGTCGCTTCGCTCCGATTTTAGCCTAGGTGTTATGTTTACTTCTAACTTAAAGTGTTAATGGAAATTTATGCCAATTAAAAAATGGATTGTTCAATACGTTATTGCTCTACCAATTATCTTTGCTCTACTAGCGAGTGTTCAATACCTGAAAGGCAGAAGCCTAGAATATTCTATTGAATTCGGTATATTGTGGGCACTGGTATCGGTAACCATTTTTGCGATTAGACGTTTCTACAATTATCGCAAAAATATTAACTGTGCTGTTTGCAATGACTTACCAAATAACAATCAAGATTCTGGTGGCAGGAAAACATAACAAGTGCACTATGGTGGGAACTTTACTCGCTGCGCAACGCTCATAACCTCCCTGCTTGGGGAGTTAGGCATTTGGAGAGTACATGGAACGTTTAAATAATCATGTAAGTACACTTTTGATTTCTTCTGCTTTAGCAGTCGGAATTGTCAGTGGCGGTGCTTACTTTATCTTGGGATCATTTGAAGAAATTTTTCGAGAGTTTAATACCCAGTTACCGTTTATACTTTCTTGGGTTTTCCCTTCTTACCGTTTTTGGTGGCTTGCCGCTTTGATTTTGCTAGTTATGTTTATTTTTTCACTCAAACCTAAACTAAATAAATCACCAGCATTCAATAAGTTATTCTACCGCTCATCAATTATTGGCTTTTGTACTTCGATCCTATTTATTATATTTTCTGGAGCTTCAATTTATTGGCCTGTAATGCAAAATGCCTAACAAAACAATAAACAACATTCCCTTAGCTTTTCCCATTATTGTAGGCGTTAGCCGTCACAACTATGAACTTTAAGATTAGACCAAAGTTGCACTTGGTAACTTATTACAGACTATTACCGCTTATTGCACTCGCTTTATCGCTCGGGCTTTTTAATTACTTTGGAGTCAGTGAGTCATTTTTTTACGCCACTTTTTTCTACTTAGTGATTGCATCAATTACTGTAGCGATAATGTGTTTATTTGATCCCATTTTTTCTGAAATTTCTGTTGAAGGTGATATTCAAAGAGTAATAGCTCACATTGAAAATGACGGCTAACAAACCAATTAATCCGACCTCAACTCGCTGCTGTCTTTGTGTCGGTTTATTGGGGCGTTATGTGCCGTATTGATACCGGAGTTGTGCGATTAGAATAGAGCCATCTTGTTGTTTATAAACGATTCGATGTTCATCATTTATACGACGAGACCAATATCCCGACAAACCATGTTTTAAAGGCTCAGGTTTTCCAATCCCTTCATTAGGCGTTCTTTGAATATCTTTGATTAGCAAGTTTATTCGCATTAGTATTTTTTTATCTGTTGTTTGCCAATAAAGGTATTCTTCCCAAGCCTTGGTTGAGAACGTTAGTTTCATTCACTAAGATCTCGCTCAGTTCCGTTGCCAGCTTCAAGCTCGGCAATTGATTCTAAAAGGTTTCTAGCATTTGCTGGGGATCTAAGTAAATATGTAGTTTCCTGCATTGCGTTATAGTCTTCTAATGACATCATAACAACGGGAGCTTCACTTTTACGGGTAATAATAATGGGTGCATGGTCATTACAAACATTCGCCATTGTATTTGCTAAATTTGCTCTAGCTGCGGTATAGCTTATTGCATCCATGGTAACTCCAAAGTGTTCATGTACGTTTACTTGTACAGGGTAGCGTAGTGGCACATAACAAGCAATTATACAGTGACAAAAAACAGTGGGCTTTTGTTCACTTAGTTCACTATTTCAACCAACAATTTTTTGCCCCTTAATGTGGGTGTTATATTTCAAGGATGGATAGGCATTGGATTCACTAAAGTTAAAAGATTATCTCCATTCAAGACCTCCGCCAAAAGGGATTGATGTCCTATGTAAACTACAGCACTTTGCCATAATTACTTACGCTGTAGATCCTTCAAGATTTGATGGACTTTTCCCTGAACGTTTTAAATTGGACACCGTTGAAATCAACGGGGTAAAAAAAGCTCTAATTTCAGTAGTCCCATTTATAGATGTCGATTTTACTTCCGCTGTTTATCCATTTCCTAAATTTACTATGGGTCAAACCAATTATCGTATATATATAATCGATAAAAAAACCAACGAACGCTGTGTCTGGTTTCTAGGAACTACATTGGATTCATGGACGCTTGCAGTACCAAGACTTTTATGGAACTTACCTTGGTATTCAGGCGAGGTTAAATTCGACTGTGACTACGATGAATCACAAAAGATATATCGTAAATATAAAATGACTACAGATGCTACTTGGGCTCCAGCTAGTGTTGAGCTCTCTCAAACAAAAGATGAGTCAATTGAGCTCGCAGGGTTTCCTGATACTGAAACTGGACTCGTGTATTTAACTCATCCATTAGCTGGCTTTTACCATCGTAGAGACGGTGAATTAGGTACTTATCGGGTTTGGCATAAGCAATTAGAAGTATCTTCTGCAAAACTAAAATCGGCTAGCTTTGGTTTATTATCTAGATTAGGGTTAGTAACGCTAAAAGAACAACAAGTTGCGCATAGTGTACTTATTGAACCAATTAATGAGTTTACTATTTATTTGCCTCCCAAAGTGGTGAAATAGAAATATACAGCTGTTCATGCGGGACTGTTAAAGTTTGGCTCAGTTCCGCTTCGCTACACAATTTAGCCAAGCATTGTCAGCCCCTTATTGGGGCGGTATACATTCAAAAGGAGGTTGTAACCATGAGTTTTGATAAACGTCACGCAAAAGCTAGATGGCCTTTCAGAATTCTTGCTTTTTTGTTTACTGCCTTGGGCATCATTACAGGAGTTTTATCTATTCCCTTGTTAACGGAATCGCAGTTAACTCTCAATAATATTTTAGCTGCACTGGGGGTTCTACTGTTCATTGTTGCTTTCGGTTATGTGGCTTGTACTGGAACTGCGCCACAGTGGTTTTTACGTACTAGGAAGTAGTTGTGCCATGTACAACAAGCCGTTTAACGAAAACGCCAGAGTGTTAACTGAGCCTTTGTAAGCCCTAAATTGAACTATGCAGATTTATTGTCAAATAATTGGAATATTACTTATCTTCAGCGGCATTTTTTTGTTGGCTAATCGGCTATTATTTATTGCCAAGGCGCAAACAGTGACTGCTAAAGTGGTCGCAAAGGTATTCCGCAATGCCACGACCGAAACTCGGACTAGTAGAGTAAAGGTTTTGAAACTTCAATTTTATAATCCTGACTCTGGTTCGAGGGGATAGGTATGCGACACCAGTATTCTCACTCCATTTTATAAAATAAACGATAGCCTTGAAGTTGCTGTAACAGGAAACAGAGTACTGATAAAAAGTTGCTTGTACTTAATATTGGCGCCAATATCGTTAGGGTTAATGGGTGTTGCATGTTTATATGTGTCTAATCAATTTTAGCGTTAGCCATATCAAAACACTGTGGGCACTTCCTTCGCTCTGGTGGTCGCATACACCGGGCCACCTAGTGTTATGGTTATTTTATAATCTCATGTCACCTGCATGTAAGCGAAATTAATTAGACACAAAATAGCTGGCTTTATTCACATCGCACCTTAGTTTAGCCTGCTATTTTTATGCCGTTAAGTGCGGTGTTTTGTACCACTAAAATTCATAGGGCAAGGAAAATGTCAGTTCGAAGTCTAAATGCTCAGGTACATGCCTATAAAAAGATATTCGCCAGTGGGGAAATCCAGAAGACTTACCAGAGCCTTGTGGGAGTTGTTCAAAACCTGCGAACGGAATTTCATAAACTATACAAAGGCGAATTTTCGGTAGCAAATGTACAGCACGGATACATCGATTTCACGTATTTCTATTTGCAAACCGACTACCTTAAAAAGCATAAACTCAAGTTGGCAGTGGTACTTAATCATCAACAAGCGCACTTTGAAATTTGGTTGCTTGGACAAACAAAAGATGTGCAAGTTGATTACTGGGAAAAGTTAAAAGGTGAAAAGTGGGTCAAGGAAGATGTTATGCCAGAGTATTCAATTTTTGAGATTGTTATGCTTGCCAATCCAGATTTTGACAATCCCACAAAACTATCAGAATCTATTCACTGTGCATTTGAGGTATTGAAAAAGGCAATTTTTGCCACCCTAAAAGCATATGAGTAATGATACATAACCCAAAATGAGTGGTCGACTCGCTAATAGTCTCCCGTTGCCTTTTCGGAACCTTAAGCTCTCTAGTGGTAGCCAAGTTGAGTAACTAAAATTGATATCATTTGGCTGATAGTATACAAAATTCATTTTTAATTAGACGAGAGCAATCATCTAATAAGCCGTGCTTTTAAAACTCTGGTTGGATTCCGTTGCCGGCTTTCGCATCAAATTGAGATTGAGGTAGATATGAAATTTTTAGTTTTTTTAGGCAGTGTACGTGATAGCACTCCGCCTAAGCCAGCTCGCTTGGGGGTTAGAGTAGTAGAGGCGATTCTTGCTTGCCTTAAAATGCGCTATCAAGACCATGAAATAGAGGTGGTTGACGCTTTGGATTATTCCCTAGAGCCTATCTTTAAACCTCACTTTGCCTATCCAAAAAACAAGGCACCGTCTGAACTCAATGAGTTAGCGCAAAAGATAGAAAGTGCCGATGGATATATTATGGTGAGTCCAGAATATAACCATTCAATGAGCCCCGCCCTTGCAAACCTTTTGAATCACTTTGGTAGTTCTTTGTTTTCCTACAAGCCTAGTGCAATTGTGACCTATTCAGCAGGACAATGGGGCGGTATGCGCGCAGCCGTTGGGATGCGTACCTATTTATCAGAACTCGGCTGTTTGCCAGTTTCAGCAATGATACATGTGCCAAGGGCACAAGACATATTTACAGCAAATGGCACACTGCAAACTGGCGAGGATCAAGACTCCTGGTTCAACTACTTTGCTCGAACAATCAACCAACTGGCTTGGTGGGCACAAGCCACAAAAGCGCATCGTGCACAGGCTGATCCTCATCAGTTAATCAGTGATTTCAAGGCAACTCCATCAGAGCGAAACGCCCCCTGATGTGATAGCGTAAATAAGATACCCTTAAAAATAGTAATGGCTTAGAAAATTTCATTGCTGTTTTTCAATGTAAAAATAAGCTTAGCAATTTGCACATTAGATTTTAAATTGAAGAGGTTTAAGAACCCTTTATTATGTTGAATTCTGTTATTGGAGTATGATTTTATATGGGTATGAATATTATCTTTGCGGTAATCCTAATAGTGCTTTTGCTGGTCTTTTTTTACAATAAAAGGAAAAAAAGAATTCAGTTCATCACATCATATACATTTCCTGCTTCTATCAAACAAAAAGTAAACACGACTTACCCTCATTTAAATAACGATCAGCTTGAGTTAGTTTTAGATACCTTAAAGTCATTTTTTGTTATTTCCTTTAACGCAAAATTAAAACCTGTTGCTATGCCATCCCAAGTCGTTGATCTAGCTTGGCATCAGTTTATTTTATTTACAAAAAACTATGAGTTTTTTTGTAAAAAAGGATTCGGTAGATTTTTACATCATACACCTACAGAGGCGATGAAAACTCGAACAACCGCCCAAGAAGGGATTAAAAGAGCATGGCGGCTAGCATGCCACCTTGACAGTATTAATCCTAAATCCCCAGCTCACTTACCCATGCTATTCGCAATTGATGCAAAGTTAAAAATCGAAGATGGCTTTTTTTATTCGAAAAACTGTAAGGATAAGAGCTCTGCGAATTATGGCAATGATTATTGTGCTGCCCATATAGGATGCTCTTCTGGGTGTGGCGGTTCGTCGGGAGATTCATCAAGTAACTGTGGGAGCAGTTGTGGGAGTGGTTGCGGTGGTGGCGATTAACCAGCATTATTAATCACTGGGTAAAATACCGCTTTTTGGTTGTGATTCTGCTTTTGATTTGCAAGTAACGAATAATGGAGCCTATATGAAAAAATATCACTATAAAATTGTAGATACCAGAGACGTAGAATCTGCGGGGCTCTTTAAAGGCAGAAAACGTGAAGATGTTGAAGCCTATCTGAATTCACTTGGGGCACAAGGATGGGACCTAGTTAATGTGGATTTTCGTGAACTTGAGGGTGGATTGGAGTTTGCCGGTGTAATGAAACAAGAAGTGACTTAAGCTAAACAATTGCAACTGCCATTTTAATCTCGAGTCAGCACTTCTAACAATTCAATTTCGAATATGAGGTTAGAGTTTGCAGGGATCATAGTGCCAATTTGGCGCTCGCCATAAGCCAAATGTGCCGGTACACGTATACGGCGTTTACCGCCCACTTGCATATCTTTTAAGCCTAATATCCAGCCTTGGATAACACGTTTATTGCTAAGCACTGTTTGAAAAGGCGCATCCTTTTTATAAGACGAATCAAACTCTGTCCCATCTTCAAGCCAACCTATATAGTGCGCGGTAATCAATGCGCCACGTTCGGCTGTTTTGCCTGTGCCTTGCACTAGATCTTCAATGTGTAATTCTTGTTGCATATTAACTTTTCAAATTCCTATTTGATTCAAAGTATACTTACGGACTAGAGCAGGTAAACTAGCCGGCCAGAACAATAGAACCCTAACATAAGGTTAAAAACATGGCGACGATCACCTCAAATATGTTGGCATTAGGCCACAAAGCAGCAAATTTTAGTTTGCCTGACACCCAAGGTAATATTGTTAGCTTGGCCGACTTCGAGGGCAGTAAAGGGCTAGTGGTAGCCTTTATTTGTAACCATTGCCCTTACGTTATTCATATTGCACCACAGCTGGCTAAACTTGCCCAAGAATACCAAATGAAAGGCATTGCTTTTGTAGCTATTAATAGTAACGACACAGAACAATACCCCGAAGATAATATGGCACATATGATTGAGGAAAAACTCAAACGTCGATATCCCTTCCCTTATTTACTTGATGAAAGCCAAGAAGTCGCAAAGTCTTATGCTGCGGCTTGCACACCCGACCTGTATTTGTTTGATGGGCAACAAAAACTGGTTTATCGCGGTCAATTCGACGACTCTCGCCCTACTCGAATATCGTCTGGAAATTATGATTCATCCAAACATCAAGCCACTGGTAGTGACTTGATCTTGGCTATGGATACACTCCTTGACGAAGGTCAAATTGACGCAAACCAGACGCCCTCAATGGGCTGTAATATTAAATGGCGGGATGATAACCAACCCTATTAGGTTTAAAATTTATAGTTGTACTGCGCTGAAAATATTAACGCATCACCATTACTTTTAAACGCCCATTGACTACCTAGGTTGTCCGTTTCACTAAAGGTGCGTTCAGCGCCTTTAATGACACTTGCTCCCATGTCGACTGATGATATTTTATCAAGCATATAACTAGCGCCAACACTTAGCCATTTACGGTTAGAATCGGGGATCGAAATGGATAAATGATTATCGTCCGTCGGCGTTGTATCGTAAGCAATACCAGCACGCAATTTTATGTTCTTATCGAGTTGATAACTGCCACCAATGGCATAACGAAAACTATTAGAGAAGTTTTCTTCTTTAGAGAACACCGGTGTATCACTTGATGGCACAAATGCTTCTAATGATTCAAAGCTGCTCCACTGAGTCCACACAACGCTGTAATTAAAAGCCCATTTTTTATCAATAAGATGCACTCCAGAAAACTCTGCAGTTGCGGGTAGTTCAAGCTCAAGCGAACCAGGTAAAACAGTCCCCCCTAAACCACCTAATGCGGCAGGCAATTGATTACTATAATCACCTTCAAAGTTTACTGTGGTTTTACTTCGATAATGCAAACCTATGCGAGAGCCTTTATCAATTTCATATGCCAGACCAGCATTCCAACCGTAACCGCTGTCGTCACCTTCTAAACTTGCCGCTACTGTTTGCGCTGGCAGGCCTACAGGATTATCACCAAAGTGACGAACTAGTTTTGCATCTGCATAAATGTAATTAAGACCTAAACCTGCCGACCAATGAGCATTAATTTTATAAGACACACTGGCATTAAAGTTTACTGTGGTGATCTCAGAAGTACCAGCGAGCTGACCTGCTGCATAATCCTCAGGAAATTCTGTAGCTAATCCAAAATTTGAGAAAACTCCAAATCCCACAGCTACCTTTTTATTTATTGGGGCAACATAATAGATTGCAGGCACAAAAGCGTCAGGTGCAATACTGTCTTGGTCTAACGCAGCAGCATTTGAATAAACTGGAGCACTGTCTCCTGACACACTTACGTCGGGTGAAATGAATGTACCTGAAATTGATATTTGAGCATTTTTAAAGGACGACATGAGCGCGGGGTTACGGGCCACTACAGCGGCACTATCTGCAATGGCAGCTTCTCCAGCGAAGGCCCGACCTAGACCAGTTGCACTATGCTCAGCAAGCTGAAAAGCG
This sequence comes from uncultured Paraglaciecola sp., assembly GCF_963977085.1. GTDB lineage: Bacteria > Pseudomonadota > Gammaproteobacteria > Enterobacterales > Alteromonadaceae > Paraglaciecola. The sequence goes on from NZ_CAXBNC010000001.1 coordinate 139,020, forward strand.
GCGGCAAAAGCATTCAAGGGCAATACGCCAACAAAAAGAGTCAAAATGGACGGGGTTAATTTCATAATTACTATCTCACTCGTATACATAGGGTAACGTTTCTCTACCCTGCAAAAAATTTTGACGCGCATAGTATAGGATTATAAAAATTATAGAAGCACAACTCAGTTAAATATGGGGAATAAGGGATTTTATTTACAATTTTTACTTAAACACGCCTCACCACCAACAATTTATTAAGATTTATTAATGGTGAAACGAGTGATTAAGAAGCACTCTAAATTAGTGTTGTTTGGCTTGTTTACACATCACTTCTATTTACTCTTAACCAATAAGTGAGGTATATAAACCCAACTCCTAACAATGTCGCTACTACACTGATTTTCGATGCTAAGATTGAAAACAAGATGAACTTAGGTGACGTTACATCTGACACGTCATTAGAAAACATACCTTGCCCAAATGTAAAATATTCACGTAATGTATTTAAGAAAAAACGCCCATCTAATTGCAAATACTCTACGACAAAAGACTCAATCAACAGTATCGCTGCTACAGGTAAAATTGCCCATAAGAAAGGCGCTTTATTGGCAAACATCGAAGCCAACATTAACCAAGCAAAGACGGGAAACATCCACATCGCATAAGGCAGTAAATTTAACCAAATAGCCATTAGGTTGCCAAGAATATCTGCACTTCCCCATAATCCCCACAGTGACACGTCGTACCCCAAAGACAGAACAATACAAACAATGAACGCTAAGAGTAGGAAAATAGCCACTACAAAAGTCGCCGCTAACATAAATATTGCAGGTACAACTAACGCACCTGTTATCAGTTTAACCCCAATAGTTAAGGCATCTGATACAGGCAAGGAACGCCAGAAATAAACAGATAAATCGCGTCTTTCATCAAATAAACAGGTAGTAAAGTAATAAAGCTGCATGATCAAAGAGACCATAATAAACGGGCCAAACATGCCCATGATAGTGGCGAGGAAAAAACGCGTAAAGCCCTCAATATTTGCCAAGTTATCGACATTGGTAATGTTATCGAACAACCTCGCCGATTGATAATCCTCCAACAACATCAACCTAAGTAAAGGTGCCACTATAATAAAAATAGCAATAATGAGAGGTACCCAAAATAAGGTTTTTTTAAACTCCCAGATTTCTTTTCTAAAACTTGTGATGATTTGTGAACTGTTCATGAGTTGCTCTCCTGTGTCATCACTCCCACAAAAATATCTGCCAGTGTAGGAGCACTTACCTTGCCTAACGTTGCCAATATTACAGGATCGACATTATCAAATAACATGCTGGTGATACCCATCATGCTATTAGTAAACAGTGGATCGTGGGTTTTAGCTTGTTCAAGATGTTCGTTGTCAACGGCTAGCAATTTAAACCTGCTACGAATAGCATCAACACTCTCGGCTAATACAATCTTGCCATCACGAATAAATGCTGCATCGGTGAGGATATGTTCTATTTCTTCAATTTGATGTGTGGTCACTATGATGCATTTATTTTCATCGTAAAAGTCTTCCAACAAATGTGAGTAGAATTGCCGGCGGGTCAGAATGTCCAATCCAAGTGTCGGTTCATCTAAAATCAGTATCTTTGCATCAACGGCTAAAATCAAAGCGAGATGTAATTGAGTGACCATTCCTTTAGACAAGGTTTTTACTTTAGCCTTTGCAGCAATATTGGTTTTAGCCAAAAACTCTTCGGCCTTTTGTCGATTAAAATTAGGGTGAACTCCCTGCATATAAATCAGAACTTGATCGACCCTTATCCACTTAGGCAGAACAGCCACATCGGCAATATAGGCCACATCAGCGAGCATTTTTTCTCTGTTTTTGCTGGGGTCATACCCTAAAACATCAATCTCACCAGTATACCGGGTTAGCCCTAATAAGGCCTGTAAACAAGTCGTTTTGCCGGCACCATTCGGCCCTACTAAACCTAGAATTTGTCCTGCACCTAAGCTTAAATTAACATCATTTAATACCTGTTTATTTTTATAAGATTTATGCAATCCAGAAATCGAGATCATCGCTGACATTATTGACTCTCCTTAGAAATACGTGGCAACTCTTCAACTGAAAGTTTAAGCCGTGAAATTTGCTGCAATATCTGTGGCCACTCAGTGCTTAAAAAAACGGCGCGCTCCTTCTCTAAGATATTGTGTGCGGCACCGGCTTTAACAAACAAACCTTTACCTCGTTGTTTTTCAACATATTTTTCATCTTGTAACATTTGGTAGGCCTTAGAGATCGTAACCGGGTTGAGTTGATATTCCGCGGCCACTTTTCTCACTGAAGGCAGTGCTTCACCTTCTTTAATGTTGCCATCTAGAATGCGCTTTATGACTTGCTGATAGAGCTGAATATAAATGGGCGCATCCCCATTCCAATGAATTGTCATTTATTACCCCTAAGACCAACTTGTTAGTGGTGTTATACATCACCAACACACCTAGAGCAATTATTCTCTGAGGGAAATTTGTAAGTAAGCATTACTTTTATTGGAGACTAGCCCAAGGGCAGTGGATTTAAAGGCTAGGCTTTATGCTGAACTGGTTTTAAAAAACTTAGGGACTTAAATTTTTTGTGATTGAAAAAATCGCAGTGGCAAATAGTTAAGGCTATGTCTTGATAAAATACTCCCACTATTAGCGATTTAATGGCAATCCTTAAAGTAACATCTAGTAAAAAAATACTACGCCTCCCCTTAACCAACTGTATTTTTTTATAAATATCTATGACTTTTACTAGTGAGTTAAAAACTGTCTACTATGATTTTAAACAAACAAACTGTTAAAAAATTGTTAACCGACTCGCAAAATATCAATTGTAAATTACACTTATTAAGAATTCTAAGAGGCAGCATAATATGAAAATTAGCCATATATTTTTAATGATACTTTTATTTTGTATTGTAAGTGCATGTAAACCTGAACCAACTAATGACCAAATAACCCCCCCTCCAGTGATTGCCGAACTAGCAACAACTCAAATGAATAAAGGCGACGCCATTAACCAATGCCAATTTGTACTTGGATTTGATGCATGGGAACCCTACCAATATGTTGATGTGGGTGATCGTGTCGCAGGTCTAGACATTGAATTGGTAGAAGCGGTGGTTAAAAACATGGGGTGTAAACTTACCTACAAACAAGGCACCTGGGTTGATTTATTGATGGCTTTAAAGGAGGGCGAAGTAGACATTCTGCTGGGCGCTTCGAAAACCGAGGCCAGAGAGCAATTTGCGTTTTTCAGTGATGCCTATCGAATGGAGGAGTTTTCTTTATATATTCGTAAAGATGATCAGAAGCGAGCTGAATATGAAACACTATCTGACTTCATAAACAATGCCAGTCACATTGGCATTGTTGGTGACTATGTTTACGGAGTAGATGTTTCTACCTTGTTAGATGGCCCTGATACCTCCAAGTATTTCGTTAACGCAATTATGGGAGAGCTCAATGTAGCTAGGTTATTGGATGGTGACATAGACGGTTTTCTTGAAGATAGTTTTGTAGGGGCGACGCTGCTTAGGCGCAAAGCATTACATGATTATATTGTTGCTCATGGTCTCACCATACATACAGGTGAAGCCTATGTGATGTTCAGTCAAAAAAGTGTTTCTTTAGAGCAACTTAGTGAGTTTAATGCACAATTAGAAAAGGTGAAAAAGAGTCAGGTCTATCAAGATATTGTAGATAAATACTCTTATTAAACGCTGTTTTTCGGGGAGTTTATATTACTCAACTATATAAATATCCCCGTTATAATATCAATGAACCAGAAAAGGTTGTTAGCAAGAAGGGTAAGGATTGTATTTTCTTTGGATTATAAAATAGCGAAAACGGCAATCCATAGAATATTTATTAGTCTCCTCGTTCTTGCTTTCAATTTAGCGAGCCCTTTGATTTTGATATCACAGATAAAATTGCATTTAACTCTGCATCTAGAAATGCAAAATTACAAATTCAACCTTTTCGGTATCGTAATCTAATCCTGCTATGCTTTAGTCCAAACACTATAGAGTTAAATTATGTCTAAACTTTTTTTCAAAGGTCGTATTGAAGTAAGAGAAAAATATCAACACTTTGGTTATAACACCAACAGGCAAATGAAATTAGGCAGCGCTAATTTTCCACTGACGCTAATCGTTAATTCAGAACCTCGCAAAGTAGAAATTGAGCAAAAATTACTAGCACATTCACTTTGTGCAGATATTGAAATTAACGCAAACGAGCAAGAAGATATCACTGAGTTACAGGCTATTTTAAACAAGCCAGTTACACAAATCGCTACCTACACTCAAAATCGCAATGATCCATGTAATTGTGGCAGTGGAAAAAAATTCAAAAAGTGCTGTAGTGTTTAAGTTCGCTATATAATGACCGTTACCATCGAGGTGGAAATATTTGTCAGACTACGTACTCCTGAATTAGTTGATTGTTTAACATTTAGTAAGGTCAGTAATGAGTATCTTGAGTAAAGAGATAATATTCAGATTTAAAGCTACGGCGTTTTTTGTCACCTTAATATTGTTTATATTCCATGATTATTTTCCCAAGCGCGCCATAGAATTACATCCCAATTTAACTAGATATATTGATGAGTCTCTCGATTCTTCGGTTGGTGGAAAGTCTGAATTAATTTGGTTAGATAAAGAAAACTTACACTGGGTCTGCGTTTTAAGGGAGGGTGCGCCATACCCATATTGCGGCATTTCCATCGCGTGGTCTAAGGAACCGTTTCTGCAACTAGATTTCTCAAGTTACGATGCCCTTGAAGTAGACTTAGAGTACACAGGTCAAGCTCGATATATTCGCGTATTTCTACGTAATTATTACCCCCTACCAAATATGTCAGACACAATTGGAAAAGCAAAATTTAATAATATTTTTAAATTGACCGAAGATTTTAAACAACCAACCAACATTCCTTTTGATCAACTTCGGGTAGCTGACTGGTGGATAGATGACAATCAAATTTCACCTGAAGATATCAAACCTGATGTAAGTAAAGTCATTTCAGTAGGTTTAGATATTCCGTACCCCAACAAATTGGGTCGCCATGAATTCAAATTAAATAGGTTGAGAGTGGTTGGAGAGTACATTTCTAAGGAAACGCTCTATCTAGGCATCATCATATTTTGGACGGTTTTACTCTTGATTGAGATGTTAATTAGCCATTTGAAATTACGAAACAAGGTGCAATTAGATGGACAAAAACTGCAAAAACTAAAGGAAAAAAGTGCGCTTTATCAAGAAAAAGCAGAATACGATAAATTAACAGGTGTTTTAAATCGAGAAGGGTTAAACAGGATAGTGAGTGAGTTTTACTCAACACAACTACTAGAACAATACACCCTACTGGTACTTGACTTGGACTATTTTAAGCAGGTTAACGACCAATACGGTCATATAATTGGTGATCAAGTATTACAGGAAGTCGCCACTACACTGAAAAGCTGCATTCGTTCTTACGATATTGTTTCTCGATGGGGTGGCGAGGAATTCGTCATTTTATTCTACTGCATGGACACAGACAGTATTTTTCCTTTTGCCGAAAAAGTTCGTAAAAAAATCGAGTCAACGTCTTTTGTTGACGGCAAACTTGATAAAATGACCATTAGTGTAGGAGCAACAAACTTAGCTGCGGAAGAGCTTTTTGAGCAGGCTTTTATTCGAGCAGATAAAGCGCTATATGCGGCAAAAGCAAAAGGTAGAAATAACACAGTAGTCATTCTATAGAAAGTTTCGTAGTGGATTTGCTCTGTGTTCATTCTGCAGCTTGGCAACTATAATGGTTAATTTACAGGCGATTTTTTTTGCGCCAACAGATAAAGAAATAATAGCCTAAAATAGTATCCAGATTATTGAATTGCACGGTAAAAAGGTAGCGCTATTTCGCGACTAGCTTTTCTAGTCTTAATAATCGGCTTTATTAAACTAAAGCGACTATGCTATTGAAAGAAGAGGAGCATAATATCCGCAGTCTAGTAGTTGCACTTATTGCTGTTGTTACCTTTCCAGGGTTCGCCATGCAAGAGCTCAAAATTGCCGCGTCTATATCAAACAGTTCCCAGCGCGCCGCCTATTATAATTTAGCGCGAGCCTTCGAAAGCAAATATCCAAACACTCAAATCAAGATCACTTCCTATACCAGTGAGGTATACAAAACTAAATTTCCACAGATGTTAGTGTCAAATCAATACGACATTTTATATTGGCACGCTGGTGAACGTTTATTTGAGTATATTGTACAAGGCAAGATTGCTTCGATAGGCGATATAGTGACTTCAGAAGAAATGGTTGAACTGTATGACAAAGCTGTTATTGATGCAGTTTCATTTGCAGAACAAAGTTATGCATTACCGATGTCTTATTATCAAATTGGTTTCTATTACCCTAAGCCTTTGTTCTCGAAACTGGAGCTATCTGAACCACAGAACTGGGAGACCTTTGTTGCCGTTTGTGAAGTACTAAAACAAAATAATGTGCCACCTATTTACATTGGCAGTAAAAGTAATTGGCCGGCCACTGCATGGTTCGATTATTTGAACCTGCGTCTAAACGGAATAACGTTTCACAAGGCGCTAATGAAGGGACAAGTCTCTTATTTAGACCAAAGGATCTACAACGTCCTTAAAAAAATCCAAGAACTTAGTGTTGCTGGCTACTTTATTGAGGACCACCAGTATTTGGAATGGAAACAGGGACTGCCATTATTATTTAGAGGGCTTATCGGTATGTCCATGATAGGCAACTATGCGGTTCAAGTGTTTCCTGAAAAAATTAAAGACAATATTGGTTTTTTCAAATTTCCAGTATTCAATGATGCAACCACCTATTACGAAGAAGTGCCTCTTGATGTATTGGTTTTACCTGCAAAAACTGAACAAAATAATTTGGCAAAGTTATTCATTAAATTTGCAGCACAAAGTGATAGCCAAGAAAAATTCAATAATAGTCTAGGGATATTGTCACCGCACAAAGGTGCCCAACAAAACAACTCTAGTCTTGTACAAGAAGCCTATGAGACTATTGCCGGGGCAAAGGGTATAACTCAGTTTTTTGACCGTGATAGCAAGAAAGCATACGGTGATCAAATTATGCCACTTATCGATGAATTTATGATTAATCTAAATATCGAAGATACCCAAAAGGCGCTAGAAAAAGAAAGACTCACGTTATTTACCTCTGAATTAATTAACCAAAACTAAAGCAACATTTAAGGCATTCAAATGGACAAATTTATGCAAGCTGCAATTGAAGAAGCGCAGCAAAGTTTAGCCGAAGGTGGTATTCCTATCGGATCAGTCATTGTGCATAACAATAAAATAATTGGGCGAGGTCATAATCGCAGAGTACAAAACAGCAGCCCAATTTTACATGGTGAAATGGACGCCTTTGAAAATGCTGGGCGTCAATCTGCACAGACTTACAGAGAGTCAATCATTTACACAACATTATCACCCTGTGCAATGTGTACAGGAGCAATAATCTTATACGGCATAAACAATGTAGTGATTGGTGAAAATCACACTTTTATGGGGGAAGAAGGATTGCTTAAATCCAAAGGTATTACTGTCAAAGTTCTACAAAACCAACAATGTATAGACTTAATGCAAAACTTTATTAGTTCAAAACCCCAGCTTTGGAATGAAGACATAGGCGAATAAAGGTTACTAAAACGAACTTAAAGGAAATCAAAATTAACTCTAAGTTAAAAATATTTTACATGGAGTTAATTTTATACTACTCTCCTTATTACTAATGAAAGGGGAATTTTATGGATATGTCTTTTAGAGAAAAAAGTATTTGGATTTCATTAATCAGTACTTTGCTTATTTTTGGTGACTATTTTTTAAATATAGTGTCTTTAAGCAGCATGCCTGCAGAGGTGTCAAAAGCCGCCGCACTAGGTTTGTCTCTGCGAGCGCTGCTACTCATCATTGTTGTTGAAATATTGTTGCAAGGATTACTAGCCATAAGCAATCGTAAAGAAGCGGCACAAGGGTCTGATGAAAGGGATAAATTGTTCGAATACAAAGCCAATAATTTTGGTTATGCGGTGTTAGTTATAGGTGTGTTTATTACATTAGGAAGGATCGTTTTTCTAGAATTCAATACAGAGGTTATTCAACAATCTACGCTTATTAATATCCCACTTTTGACTGCGCATATTTTACTATTCAGTTTTATATTTTCTGAAGTAGTTAGATTTTCAGCTCAGCTTTATTATTACAGAAGTAGTCACTAACTTGGCTACTCTTCCTATCAAAAACAAAATCCGTGAGTTACGTTTTTTTGCTGATGAAATGACTCAACAAGAGCTTGCTGAATTAGTCGGAGTTACACGACAAACAATAATGGCAATTGAAAAAAGTAAGTATTCACCAACACTTGAAGTAGCCTTCAAAATTGCTGAGGTATTTGGCCAATCTATCGATGAAGTGTTTCAATACCAATCGGCTTAATCGTTAGATTGAGGACTTAGTTTAGTAAATTTATTGGCGCCATAAAAATGTCAATATTTTGATGAAAAAATGCCGTATTTGATACGGCATTTTAGTTTGTTATTACTTAAATGTGAGTGCTTACTTAGTTTCCAGTCCAGTCAACCTTGTACAAATCACGCCTTCTGTCGAGATAATTTCTAACAGAGCCTTCATTTCTAAGTTGGGTTAAGCGATCCAAATCCAAGTCAACAATTAGCGTCATTTCGGTGTTTGGTGTGGTTTCTGACACTATTGCATCATGTGGAAAAGCAAAATCTGAAGGAGAGAAAACAGCTGATTGCCCATATTGAATATCGACATTATCTACCTTGGGAAGGTTACCCACACTGCCGGCAATAGCCACATAACATTCGTTTTCTATTGCTCTTGCCTGAGCACATATGCGCACTCTAAGGTAGCCATTTTTAGTGTCTGTCCAAAAGGGAATAAATAGAATCTGAATTTCTTGATCGGCTAAAATTCTACCCAACTCAGGAAACTCAACATCGTAACAAATCAGTATGCCAATTTTACCAAAGTCTGTATCAAAGGCTTGAAGTTTGTCGCCCCCTTGCATGATCCAATCCTTCTTCTCGTGAGGTGTTGGATGTAATTTATATTGACTATCAACTTGTCCATCTCGATGGCATAAGTAACTGACGTTGTATAACTCATCCTCTTTTACAACTGGCATTGAACCCACAATAACATTGATATTATATGACACCGCTAACCGTGACATTTCAGTTAGGATTTCTTCACTGTAGGTGGCTAAGTTCCATATTGCATCAATTGATGTTTCAGCAGGTTTTATACCCATAAGCGGGGCATTAAAAAACTCCGGGAAAAGCGCCACATCACATTTGTAATCAGATAACGCGTCAATAAAATATTCAGCTTGTTGCAGTAACTCAGCAACATCATGGAAATAACGCATTTGCCATTGAATACAACCGATACGTGCAGTATTTCTATGGCCACCAAACAGCTTAGGAGATTCGGCATTGTAATAAATATTGTGCCACTGTAGTAAAGTCGCATAACCTTTTGAAGCTTCATCTTCTGGTAGATAGGCCTTGAGTATTTGTTTCACTTCAAAGCCGTTTGAAATCTGAAAGGTTAAGATAGGATCGTATAAATCTTTAGACTTCACTGCCTCGATATATTCATAGGGCGTCATTGTATCGGCATGTTTTGCATAATTGGGGATCCGCCCACCCGCCATAATCGATTTTAAGTTGAGGTTTTTGCACAATTCTTTTCTTGCTTCATACAAACGACGCCCCAATCTAAGGCCCCGATATTCTGGCGAGACAAACACATCTACGCCATATAACACATCACCTTTTGGATCATGAGTACCTAGATAAGCATCCCCAGTAATTTCATCATAAGTGTGTTTGTCACCAAACTTTTCATAGTCTACTATAACCGAAATTGCAGCAGCGATGACCTTGCCTTTGTCTTCAATACAAATCTGCCCTTCTGGAAAAGTATTAAGCTGAGCTTGGTAATTTTTAAGTGGCCATGCTCCCCCTACTTGAACATAGACTATGTCCATCAATTCTTTAACATCTGCATAATCTTCGAGGGTCAGGTATCTCAGCTCTAGAATATGTTCAGGGTCGTCAGTGCTTGGTGGTGGATTGGTTTCTCTGTCTTGCATATCAAAATCTCTAGTTATTAGTTGTAAAAGCATTTTCTTGAGTGGAAATAAGACTACAAGGAATGGATATTTGCTTTAGCATTAATTGCAGAATATAAGATACACCAAAAAATCTAAATAAATGACTATGGCGTACTTATCTTTTATCGATACCATATGGGTTAGTCAGTAAGGAGATTAAAATGGTCAGTCAAGAACAACGGGAAAGTGCATTTTTATGGCTACTTGACCGCCTTAAAGAAGACCAAATCGTGGTGCCTATTATCGCTAGAGATTTTAGTGCCGAAGATTGGGCTTTTGTATTTGAAGGACTTCCTAAAGACCTACGTTTTGAATTGTGGCAAACACTCAGTGAAGATAAAAAGTCCCCCATATTAGCTGCGATGCGTGATGACTCCCGCGAACAGCTTATGTCGTTACTATCGAATCAAAATATAGAAGATCTTGCTCTTGCTAGTACCACAGAGCACTTAGTCGAAATACTGGATGCATTGCCCAACCGAGTAGCAAAAGGATTAATTAAAAAGCTCAATGCTTTAGAGTCTGACTTAATCGAAGAAGCGCTCAATTATTCTGATGACCAACTAGGTCGTTATGTTAATCATGATGTGTACACTGTTAATAAAAGTGTTTCTGTAGGCGAATTATTAGCAGCCTTAAAAATGGAAGCTTTACCCGCTTATACCGATAGTATTTTGGTGGTAGATGATACCGAGCACTATCTAGGCCAGGTGGACATTAATCAATTGTTTAATAGTGATGCTGACACGCTACTTATTCAGGTGGCTGAATTTTCCGATCGTGTGTTGGCGGCAGACTTGGACTTGTATGACGCTTCTGAAGCGGTAAAAAGCAGCGGACGTTCAATGTTACCTGTCATCACCAAAGAAGGGCGACTATTAGGACGCTTCTCAGTAAAAGATGCCATAGACGTTTACCAAGAATATTATGAAGCCCAGTTGTCGCATATGGGCCGCGTTAGCGACGAAGACTTATTTGCCCCAGTATTTACTAGCTCAAGGCGCAGAGCAGTATGGTTAGGGATCAATTTATTAACCGCGTTTGCAGCTTCAATTGTAATAGGTATTTTTGATGAAGTGGTTGCCCAAGTAGTGGCTTTAGCTGTACTGATGCCCATAGTGGCCAGCATGGGAGGCATTACCGGTAGTCAAACACTGACCTTAACCATTAGAGGCTTAGCAACGGGACAATTGGCCACATCTAATCTACGGGCCCTTGGGAACAAGGAAGTGTTGGTTGCTTTTTTTAATGGCCTACTCTGGGCATTTGTTGTCTCGGCCATTACCTCTTTGTGGTTTGATAATCCATGGCTATCAGCCATTATCGGTGTTGCCTTAGTGATTAACATGCTTATCGCCGCCATCTCAGGAATAATCATTCCCGTCCTACTTGATAAAATGGGAATTGACCCCGCATTGGCTGGCTCGGTGATATTAACAACAGTGACAGATGTAGTCGGCTTTTTTGTGTTTTTAGGATCTGCATCATTATTGTTGGTTTAAGAGTAAACTTGCTAGCCAGCACAATTGTTGTTCTTTATAATCCACGTCCTTTTGTTAGACAGAAAATACTATGCCAAGAACTAAAAAGTGGACCATTGACGACTCGGAAAACATCTACCGTGTAAAACGTTGGGGAGATGGCTATTTTGAAATTGGCCAAAATGGTAATTTACAAATTACTCCCGATCCTTCAAATACCAGTATGCGTATTGATTTCAAAGCAGTGATAGATGAAATCAAACAAGAAGGCATTCAATTTCCTTTGGTTGTAAGGTTTCACGATATCCTGCGTTCTCAGGTGGCCTTATTAAATCAAACCTTTCAAACTCTTCTAAAAGAAGCTGAATATACTGGTGGATATATGGGTGTGTACCCAGTAAAAGTCAATCAGATGCGGGAAGTGGTTGAAGAGATTGTTGACGCTGGTGCGCCCTTTAATTATGGCTTAGAAGCAGGTTCTAAAGCAGAACTATTGACTGTGATGGCACTCAATACCAATACAGACTCACTGACTGTATTAAACGGCTACAAAGACGAAGAATTTATGCGATTAGCGTTGCTGAGTCGTAAATTGGGTCGCAAGACCATAGTCGTTATTGAGAAATTTTCTGAGTTAGTTCTTTTGGTGAAAACATCCAAAGAGCTAGGAATAGCGCCCTTAGTGGGCATTCGCTCAAAGATGACAGTAAAAGGTCGTGGAAAATGGGCAAGTTCCGGTGGTGACAGAGCAAAGTTCGGTTTAACCATAAGTGAAATGATCAATGCGGCACGTTATCTTGAAAAACACGGTATGGCCGATTGTTTGAAACTTTTACATTTTCACATTGGTAGCCAATTAACCGATATTCGCGCAGTAAAAGAGTCCATCGCGGAAGGAGCGATGATTTACTCTGAATTACACCGTATGGGATTTAAACTTGAGTACGTTGACGTAGGTGGTGGGTTAGGCATTGATTATGACGGCAGTCAGTCGACAAATGATTCTTCTCGAAATTACAGTATGAAAGAGTATGTGGCCGATATTGTATATGGCATGAAACAAGTATGTGATTTAGAGAATGTGCCCCACCCTACCTTAGTTAGCGAAAGTGGCCGAGCTATTACGGCACACCATAGTTGTGTAGTAACCCAAGTTGTAGGTGAAATTAAGGCTCACGGAGCAGGTATAGAAACCGAACGTGTCGATAATGAACATGTGTTAGTTAGCGATATGCGAGAACTGACTGAAATCATTGATCAGCAAAACAATTTACAAGAAATATTTAACGATGCTTCACAATTCAAAGAGCAAGCGTTAAATGCCTTTAAATTAAGGGTAATATCCTTAGAAGAGTTAGCCAAAATTGAAACTTTGTACTGGCAAATTATGGAGAAAGTACAACTGCGCCTCAAAGATGCAGAGTTTGTACCTGAAGAAATGCAAGAACTAGACTTTGCGTTATCTTCCCAGTACCTATGTAACTTCTCAGTATTTCAATCCGCCGCCGATACTTGGGCCATAGATCAAATATTGCCTGTTGTACCACTGACCAGAATGAATGAAAAACCCACCATTAATTGCTCTTTGGTAGATATCACTTGTGACAGTGATGGCAAATTAGATCAGTTCATAAGTGAGTCTGGTATTTCTGACATTGTACCCATGCACAAACTCAATCCAGATGAAGACTATTATCTAGGTTTGTTTTTAACAGGGGCTTACCAAGATGTTATGGGTGACATGCATAACTTATTTGGGCGCTTGAACGAAGTCCATATATTCAGTCACGACGATGATCCACAAGACTTTTATATTGAAGAAGTCGTCAACGGCTCTTCAGTAGAAGATGTGCTCTCGATCATGCAATACCACCCTAGCTCTATGGCCAAGAGTGTCAAAAAAATGATCGACGGACATGTTGCCTTAGGGCAAATGAACCCCAGAGAAGGGGTTAAATGGACTGACTTTTATGAAGATTGTCTAAAAGGCTATACCTACCTAAAAACCTAAGGTGCTGTTTTTAATGAGCCAGCAACCATGCTGGCTTGTTCTAAATGCTTGAAACATCTCGCCCAAAAATCGGGAGTAAATTCATTGATCAAGTTTGACTCCGCATTCATCAACATTACATAACCCACACCATATTCAGGTGAAAATGCGATATCGGCACGATATCCTTGTACCCAGCCACCATGATAATTAAGAGTGTGCCCTGCAAAATCGTAAATACGCCACCCCAATCCATAATGCGCATCAGATAAAAACTCTCGCCATTGACGTCTGTAGGTTTCTTTTTTACTTTTAGTCAGAGGAGTTGTCACTTGAGTAATCAACTCGGGTGAAACCACCTGCGGTGATTCACCGAGTAGCGCCCGCATCCAGATAACCATATCGCGCATACTGGCATTGACACCTGCAGCCGGTGAATACCGATAATAGTCATCTCTGACTGTTGCTAAACGCCAACGATTTTTTGAAATTGCCACGTGGGGCTTGGCCCAATTTTCTGATGACTTCAAAGCAGCTTTACCCACACTAGCATGAGGCATATGAAGAGGCTGAATCAAGGTTTGAGTTAATGCTTGTGAATAAGATGAATGGTGTTGTTGAAAGTAACTGTCGACTACTGCAAATAGGGTATTTTGATAGGTGTAACACTGGCCTGGTTGACAAAGTGGTTTAAGCTCAGAAAGCATAGTTAACACGCGGTCAACGGCATAATTTGCCTCAATTAAATTATCATAGGCATTAGGGGTATATCCGCTAGATTGACCAATAACATGCTGTAATACCAGATCACCACTTTTACTTTTTGCAGTACTAAATTCAGGAATTAATTGCGCCACAGGAATTTGCCAATCCAACTGCTTTTGTTCCACATATTTGGCCATCAGCATAGAGGTAAAGGTTTTGGAGACCGAAGCCAGCCTAAATACTGTATCCAAAGCTATGGGTTGACCCGATTTGCTTTCTTTTCCATAAACCACTACCGAAGCAGGCTTACCTTTTTCGATATAAGCAAAGGTATAGCCTGGTAAGTTCTTTTTTTGCGCCTTTATTTGAATATCTTTGGCAAATTCAGTAAGCCATTTATCAGCAGCAACACTCTGCCCACTGTATACACTTAATAACAGTAACGCCCATATAAAAAACTTAAACATACACAACTTGACGTTGTAGTGGTTTAGATAACACGTCCAATAACCCCATATTTATATAAAAACAAGCAATCACATTATTCCTACTTTAGAAGAAATCAAGCAAACTACCTATGGCCTAATACAGACTATTATCCTTGAAATTGCCTTTATGTTAAACCCTTCTCACCAATCCATAAGCGTCGAGCAAATATGACCTCAATTCATTAGGGCCCCTACTCACAACAAGCCAAACTAGAGATTGAAAAGTATTGGTAGCTGATAACAACTATAGACTACCGCTTTTGTCGCACTAATTTGCTAGAAGTCGTTAGAATAACAATAACCAAGGCATTAAAGCACAAAATAATGAACACAGATTATCAACAAGCTCGATTAACTAGAGATCCTAGGTTTGACGGCACATTTTTTGTTGCAGTAAAAACAACCAATATTTTTTGCCGCTCAATATGCCCAGCCAATGCACCACTAGAAAAAAATGTCGAATACTTTCAGTTGGCACAACAAGCTATGAGCGCCGGATACCGCCCTTGCTTGCGCTGTCGCCCCGACAGTGCGCCACATTCTTTTGCATGGCAAGGAGTCAACACCACAGTACATAGAGCAATGGGGTTACTCAGACAACATAAAGAGTTAAACATTCAAGAAATTGCCATAAAGTTAGGTATAACCACGCGTTATTTTCGGCAGCTTTTTCAGCAACATATAGGCTTAAGTCCAAAACAATATCAATTATTTGATAAGGTTTTATTTGCGAAACAATTACTGCACCAAACTAGTTTGCCTATTGAGCATATCGCCCACGCCAGCGGCTTTGCTAGCGCCAGACGTTTGCAACAAAATTTCAAAAAAGTGACAGGCTTAACCCCCCAACAACTAAAACAGGGCAAACACAAACAAGAGCAACTTATTCGTCTTAAGCTCGCATTTAGGCCGCCTTTTAATTGGTCACATATGCGCTCTTTTCTAGCACTCAGAGCCATTCAAGGTGTCGAAAGTGTGACTGAGAACTCTTATTCTAGAACCATAGTCATTGGCTCAGACAAAGGATGGTTTAGGGTCACGGCAATTCAAGAGCAACATTATTTACAGCTTGAAATAAGTCTCCCAAAAATTGAAAAACTCACCGCGGCTTTGAGTAATATTGAAAGAATATTTGATCTCAATGCAGATACCCAGACGATTCAAACACAATTAATAGGGTGCGGTCTGCCCTCAGAAACTATGGTCACTGGACTCAGAATACCAGGTGTATGGGATACGTTTGAAGCGGGATGCCGAGCTATTCTTGGGCAACAAATATCAGTCAAAGCCGCTATTACCCTATTGACTCAACTCACCAATGAATTAGGAGAAACACAAGGAGATATGCGCTATTTCCCGACGGCTAAAGCTATAGTTGAGAGTGATCTTGCTTTCCTAAAAATGCCTAACAGCCGCAAACAAACGTTGCGATTGTTTGCCCAGCATAGTCTACATAGCTCAGAGACATCTGTAGATGATTGGTTAACTATCAAAGGCATAGGTCCTTGGACAGTGGCCTATGCAAAAATGCGTGGCCAATCTTGCCCCGACATCTGGCTTAACACCGACCTAATCATCAAAAAGCAACTAACACAAAGAAATATAAACGCAGAATTAGCACGTCCATGGCGAAGCTACTTAACCTTGCAACTTTGGAGTATGTCATGAAAAAAACTCACCATTTTGTTGAATATTTGGACTCAAAATTTGGGACTTTAGAAGTGTGTGCAGACCAAGAGGGTATTACCTCTATAGGTTTTGTAAAAGATAACGTCAAAGCCACTAATAGCTCTAAATTGACGCAACAAGCAGTGACACAGTTAGAAGAATATTTTGCTGGAAAACGCACTCAATTTGACTTGAACTTAAACCCTAGAGGAACCGAGTTTCAGCATCAAGTATGGCAACAACTAGGCACTATTGAGTATGGAAAAACTTGCAGTTATGCCGACATTGCAAAAGGCATCAATAATCCGAAGGCTGTTCGGGCAGTAGGTGCGGCTAATGGTCGCAACCCACTGACTATTGTAGTGCCCTGCCACCGCGTTATCGGCAGTAATGGCAAGTTAACGGGTTATGCCTGGGGTACCACAATCAAAGCAGGTCTGTTAGAACTGGAACGTAGCAGTGTCTAAGTGAACACGCTGAGACTAATCAGAATCAATTAATTGCATTTTGACCATATTTCTACCATCACGTTTTGCTGAAAATAGCGCATCATCCGCCGCTGAAATGACTTCTGACATAGTCCGTGACGTGGCGGTAAAAGAAACCCCAAAACTAGCAGTAAGTTGAATTGACGTAGTACCAGTGGTGATAGTCATTGCCCCTAACTTCTTACATAACTCCTGACATAATTCTACGGCTTCGTGGGGACCCGTATCTGGCATCAACAATATAAACTCTTCACCACCCCAACGACCTAAAATATCTGTTGTACGAATATTGCTTTGTAACATTTGCGCGACTTGACGCAACACTATATCCCCCGCTTTTCTGCCGTGGGTGTCATTAATAGGCTTAAAGTTATCTAAATCAATTAAAACTAAACTAACCGATTGTTTCTCATACATTAACTCTTCAAATTTTAAGCTGATGTTACTTCGATTTGCTAATTCTGTAAGGATGTCAATTTGTTTAATTTTTTGTATGTCTTTTTTGAAGTAATACAACAAATTGTAAATCAATAAAAACAATCCAAATATCAGTGCGAGTAAGGTCACTACGCTAAAGATAAAACCACGACTAATTTCAGTTTGTCGAGATTGAAGTGGAGTAATAATATACAAAGTCCAATCAAATGGCTGAATATTAAGCTCAGCAATCAGTGATTCTTGACCATTTATTTGCAACAGCAGGTTATTCAAAGAGCCCTGTTGTTGTTCGGGTTGTAAGCTTTGAAACCATGGCAAGTCCGCTAGATTTTTAAAAGTGACACCTTTTATCAATAAATCAGGATCAGATGTCAGTGTGATATCTTTGTTTTGGTCAACAAAGATAAAATCATATCCGTAAGACTTTTTATACTCGCTGAATACTTGGGTAAACTCATTAAGGCTTTTACCTACACCAAATACCCCTAGAAAATTTTGTTCATCATCATAAATTTTCAAGTCTATGTAAAATTGCGGGTTTTGCCATTGGCCTATATCCGCCATTGCATTTTCAGGTTGAGCTTTATATCTGAAATACCAATCGACTTTACCTTCAGTCAATTCAATTTTTTTCCCTTCTGAATCATATTGAGTGCGACTGATTTCGCTGGCGATAAAAAAGTTTAAAGAAAACTCGCGATTCAATCGTTTTAAGGTTGCGAATACTTGTTCTTCATTAACCTCTGGATCCAACATTAAATCCTTGAGCTCTTTTGCTTTCGCCAATGTCTGTGAGATATGCAAGGGCTGCATAAGTTGTTCAACAATCAATTGTAAGGCGGGAGAATGAGACTGCTGTTGGGCTCGACTTTGCTCGGCCACAATTTTAGACACACTAATATGAATTAAGGTGACTATAGATACTACAACTACGACAAACAGTATTAAGATACTTCGATGTAATGTACGGAAAATGTTCACTGGCAACCTTGCTGTAAATTTCTCTTAAACTGATTAGTGACAACCAATACCTTTAAGGTAACAACACCATCATAACGGAGAATTGTCCATAGAGTCATCAGCTTATAGCCTATTTTTACTAATCACAGCTAAAAATCGATCATAATCTTTAAAAAGAATAGCTATTCAGATACTTTTAATTGGTTTTCCCCAGTATTTTTCGGATCGGGTTAACCCAATCTCTATATCTGGCATAGAACTACTGACAGTAGATTAGCAAATAAGTAGAATATATAAAAATCTCCAAAATGATGCACGCACCGGCGGCAACACTTCAATTTTAAAGGAAATTAAATGGCTTTTTCTGTAGTAGTTTTAGCAGCAGGCAAAGGGACTAGAATGAAATCTTCTTTGCCTAAGGTATTGCACTCTATTGGCGGCAAACCCATGGTTCAGCATATTATTGATACAGTCAATAAGTTGGGCGCCACAAATATCCACTTAGTGTTCGGCCACGGACGAGAGCAACTGCAGGATAGCCTCAGCCACAATGTATTATCTTGGTGTCTACAAGATAAACAATTAGGTACTGGCCATGCTGTGCAACAAGCTGCCCCTCAAATTAAGGATGATGAAGACGTACTGATATTGGTAGGAGATGCACCGCTGATAAAAGAATCAACCTTGCAACAATTAATAGCAGTGAAACAAAATGCCGATCTTGCATTACTCACAGTAGAATTAGATGATCCAACTGGCATGGGTCGAATAATTAGGCAAGGTGATCAAGTCACAGCTATTGTTGAGCACAAGGATGCCTCACAACAACAGCTTCAAATTAAAGAAACCAACACTGGCATGATGATTATGGGAGGAAAAGATCTAAAACGTTGGCTGTCTAACCTCAACAATAACAATGCTCAAGGTGAGTTTTATTTAACCGATGTAATCGAAATGGCCGCCAAAGAAGGCAAATCAATTCAAGCTTCACAACCTGCGTCGGCAATTGAAGTAGAAGGGATAAATAATAGAGTCCAACTAGCTGCAATTGAACGCGCCTACCAAACAGAACAAGCAAAAATATTAATGATGCAAGGTGTTTCATTACTAGACCCATCACGCTTCGATTTAAGAGGTGATCTAGAGGTTGGGCAAGATATTACTATAGATGTCAACGTCATAGTTTCGGGTAAGGTTAAAATTGGCTCAAATGCCACAATTGGCGCAAATTGTATATTGATTGATTGCGAGATTGCAGAAAACGCAGTTATCCATGCCAATTCCATAATTGAACAAGCTGTAGTGGGTGAATATTGCAGTGTTGGTCCCTACGCTCGCTTACGCCCAGGCACAATTATGAAGGAACAATCAAGGGTTGGTAACTTTGTTGAAATGAAAAAAACCACCTTAGGAAAGGGCTCTAAAGCCAATCATCTGAGCTACCTTGGAGATACAGAAGTCGGAGCAGGTGCCAATATAGGAGCTGGCACTATTACCTGCAATTATGATGGGGTGAATAAATTCAAAACCATTATTGGGGATGGTGCCTTTATTGGTTCAAATAGTGCGCTAGTAGCACCAGCAAATATAGGTGTAAATGCCACAGTAGGTGCCGGCTCTGTTGTGACCAAAGAAGTAGGAGAAAACGAATTGGCGATTGCAAGAGCAAAACAGCGAAATATAGCGAGTTGGGATCGCCCAGTTAAAAAGTAACGTAAAAAATTAGTATTGAAAATGCAGCCATAGTGATTGGCTGCGCTTGTTTGTTCTTAAATTCTATTCAAGTGCTACGCAGGGTATCTGCAAGTTGATAACGGCAAAGGTCATAATCAACCAAGAGGCAAGGCAGACAGGGATGCAAGCAAATCCCCAAACTGTCCCCCCATTAAAACGCAAATCAAAGACAAATCTATTGATGCTCCTTAACAAACTTAGCCTGTTTAGCTAATTAATTTGTGTACATAGCGATATAAATTGCTTAAAAAAAATAACCTTAAAATAAAAAACCCCATGAGTTCAATTCACGGGGTTATTATGTGAAACCTATAGTGCACTGCACCTCAGGTTGAAGAGCAAACTCTGTATGCGAAGCAATACTTACACAGAGTGCTTAGTTCGATTATTCAACCGCAACCACTGCCTCAGACGTTGACGAGTTATAGGGTGAAGCCGCATTGTCATCATCAAGAGAATCACCATCAACATATGACTCGAAGTTATCAGAGAACACTTCAGTAGTACCCGCAGTATCCGAATAAATGGCAAAGTTATCTACAGATACAATACCCGTAGCAGCTCTGGTGCCACTATTATCACCAAACCTAACCGCAACATGAGTCAGACCACCAATAGAGTTATTATCTGGCGTAAAACCGTCGGCCGTCATGGGTACCCCGTCAATCTCAACGGTAACCAGTGGATTCACTTCTAAGTTACCTTCCGGATATTCCCAGGTCACCACTACATTCATAAATTGGTCAAGCACAACCGTAGCGGCAGAAGTATCCAAGTCACTCGGGCTACGAACACCAAAACTGTCATCTTTGATTCGAAGGTCTAATATCGCACCATCATTATTCGTAGCTGAGTTAAACAGTGTTATGAAGGCGTCACCATTGCCAAGATCATCATCCAAACGTTTTATCGCAACTTCGAATCGGCCTGCCGCTAATGGGCCATTATCACCAAGGGCATAACGTAATTCCCCTGTATCAGAATCTAGCGTATCAGTAATCGCGGCAAATTGATTACCTTCTGTTCCAGGTCCACCAACTGCACCAAGGGTTTCTACAGTTGCTTCAGAGGTACTGCTATTATAAGGAGATGCGGCATTGTCAGTATCCAGCGAGTCGCCATCAGCATATAATTCAAAGTCATCAGAGAACACCTCTGTTGTCCCACTAGTATCAGAGTAGATGGTCAAGTCATCAACGGTAAACTTACCGGTAGCCTCTCTCACCCCACTATTATCGCCAAATCTAAAGGCAACATGGGTAACACCACCAGTTGAGCTGTTATCCGGCGTAAACCCTTCAGCGACAAAGCTGACACCATCCACTTCAACTGTTACCAATGGATTCACTTCTAAATTACCCTCTGGGTATGCCCAGGTAATGACTACGCTCATGAATTGATCAAGTGATACAGTGGCGGCAGACGCATCTACATCACTTGGACTGCGCACACTAAAACTGTCATCTTTGATACGAAGGTCTAAAATAGCACCATCATTATTTGTCGCAGAGTTAAATAGCGTAATGAATGCATCACCATTACCAAGATCATCGTCAAGACGCTTGACCTTTACTTCGATTCTACCTGCAGCAAGGGGACCGTTGTCACCAAGTGCATAACGCAACTCTCCGGTATCGCTATCAAGTGTATCAACAATAACTGCAACATTGTTCGCCCCCGTATCGACCACTATGGTGCCTGTAATTGTTATTGACAATTCAGCGGTAGAACCATCAAGCGATTCAATCATAAATGTATCTGTTTCACGTTCACCAACAACAAGCGCAGCAATAGTTGCGTTGGTGGTATCTAGGGTATAGGTCCATGAACCATCTTCTAAAATTGCTAGCGTACCGTATGTGCCCGTTAGTGTTGATTGAATAACGAAAGCTTCACCGTCATCCGGGTCAAGTACACTTACTGCACCTGTTGACGTAGTTTCATCACTGGCAATAGCCCCTGTTAAATCAAAGAATACTGCTGGCGTCGGTTCATCGGTGCCACCCACATCAAACACAATCACTTCAGAGTAAACTGCTGGACTGTATAGGCTGTTACTACCGTCTAAGGTTTCGCCTATTTCATAACTTTCAAAGTCATCTTCAAACACTTTAACGGTACCATCGGTATCTGAATAAAGTGCGATATTATCAACATAAAACGAACCAAAAGGGATGGTTCTATCATTATCACCAAACCTGAATTGAATGTACTGAATACCTTCAACAAACCACTGGTCTAAGTTAACAAAGTCAGAGTCAACCACTGCCGCAGTTGAAAAAGCACCACCACCGATCACTTCACCGTCAATAGTAATAGTTATTTGCTCAACGGCATCTAAATCCCAAGTAATGTCGACCTCAAAGAATTGACCTTCGACAAAAGGTGCAGTGATCATGTCACCCGGGTAAGAAGAACTATCAGTGTTTCGAACAAAGAATCTTGGTTCAATTGGAGTCCCATCATCTTCAGTTTGATTGCCTTGAATACGCAAGTCGACTAACGATTCAGCAGAGCTACCTGAGCTACCGTAAAGAGTAATGTAAGCATCTTTAACGCTTCCATCACTACCTAGGGCATTTTCTTTAACGAAAGACGCAGTTAACTTACCTTGACGTTGGTCACCTACTGCAAATCGAATCTCACCGGTATCACCACCTAGGTCTGAAATTTTAACGAGTTGTGTCAGTGCTGCAATACGAATATCAATGTCGGCTGTTGTGCCGTCGATTGATGTAATAGTCACTGTATCGTTTACCGACTCTCCTAACTCAAGGCTAGCAACAGTCTCGTTTGCTACGTCTACTGTATACGACCAATTTCCTTCAGAAGTGATACTAAAAGTACCATAGTTAAGGGCTACATCAGTTTGAATAACAATTGCGTCTTCTTCAAAGTTCGGATCGGTAACCGTTACTGCACCGGTTAGTGGCTCGGATACTGTGTTTTGCACAGTTCCGCTGAATTCGCCTTCGATAATGGCAACAACTGGCGCATCGTTATAACCTACGGCCGAACCAATGGCATCAAGTAAAGAAGCATTAACATCATTGGCTACTTTTGAAATAGTTTGTAGATTGGTTTGTGCCAACTCAAAGGCATCTAATGCAGTATCTGAAAATGAACCATCTGCTAAGTCTGCAGCAATATCGGTAATCACTGCAGCCATATCTTTAGCTGTATCGTCATTATCTAGTTGTGAAATAAGAGCAAGCACAGAACCATATCTATCTGCATTTTCAGCGCCATCGGCTCCAAGGGCAGCAACACCTACTACAGTAGGAAGCACTTCTGTTGTATCAAAGCGTATCCCAAATCTAAGATTGATTGCTTGCGCCGCGGTTTCGAAATTATTTAAATTTTCACCAGCTGCTTGCACTGCCATTTCAGTCAATGGCGAAACAACATAAGATGGAGCCGGAGTTTCAGAATCACCTTCCACTACATTTAATACAGCTCGTAACTCAGGTGCATCTAGGGTATCGCCAGTTGACTCATCACTATAAGTTCCGCCAGTACAAGAAATAAATGCAGCGCCCTCAAAATGAATATCACTAAATACCATTGCGCCTGTTGCGTCTGACATCGCACTTGCATAGGCTGGCGAGACTACAGATCCGCTATCATCCACAGCAAAAAGCTCACAGCTTGCGCCGTTAACAGGTCCTTTCACTACATTTGCGGTTACGTCTAATGTTGGGAGAATAATGGTTGTTGATGCACCAAGCCCTTGCATGAAGCCAGCTTCATCAGTATATAAAGCAGAAGCCGTAATAATTGTACCTTCGTCTGCTTCGGTAATGGTATAAGAACTGCCAGTTGCACCTGTTGACCATAAATAAGTAACAGAGTCAGCTAAAATACCATCTGGATCGCTTAACGTTGTAGTAAGTGTGGTACCAGCTAGAAAATCGCTACCTACGATTTCAAAGGCGCCGTTACTATTACCTTCCAACATACTCGAATCGTCGCTTCCACATCCGACCAAGACTGTCGTAACGACCATGGGTATTAGTAATTTCTTAAACATGCTTTCTACTCCTGAAAGTTTTACTTATTAAATGGTGCCAAATAGCAAACCAACTGGTAAATGTATTTATAATGTAAACCAAATTGGTATGGCATAAAAGTAGTTTGTTAACTTTTTGGTATTACCAATATATTTTATTAACATATTAAATTTTATAAATAATTGGTTATCAGTATCAAAGAACTGAATAAAAAGGCCTTAAATCAAATTTCAAAAAACGGCATTATTAAACTAACAACACTCGAAACTCTGTAGTTTACAGTCACCAAAACAAACACAAGTTCAATACCCTGCAAACCCAAGCTATCTATTGATAAAAGGCCAGTTTAATAATTGCAGCAGTGGTAGGTTTTACCTATGTATACCGCCCCCAATTAGGACTACAAAATTTACAATGCTCACAGCAGCAAGGTAGTCAAAGAGTACTTATGCTTCACCTGAGATTTCCAATTTAGGGTTTAGCAAGTCCCAATGGGAGCAATGCTTCCAAGGTCGTCATTTCTCATCTGTCTTGAATTAAGCCGCATTATTTTTGAGTGACTTTCCACCCAATCCAGTTATTACCAATACTCAAATAAAATATAACCAATACAACCAAGATACATAACCAAAATAAAAACTACTGTTTTGTTAGTATGACATGAGACCATAAAGTGACAGATCTTGCTAGCCAGTTTTAACGTAAAATTACAATTATTTTACATAAACAAGTCAAGCACACAACATAACGCAACAAAATAATTAGAAAAAAACCAATAAAATCAATACCAAAACAGTTATTACCAATTAGCTTAACAATCATTACCAATTAAAAATAATTTTATTAACAATGCTATTACCACAGCTTTTGATCACCAAAAAATGCAGGTATACTCACAAAACAAGCGATATTTACAGTTGTATTAATTCTCCATTAATAGGGTGCCAAACTTATGCTCTCGTTTTACTACAAGATTTCCTTAGTACTCTTTGCGACACTTTGTTCCTCACAAGCTTTTGCTAAGGACCTTGCGACACTTAATCCACAGGCACCACCTGGATTAAACTTTGATTTATTGGACTGGAATTTGAGTCTGCCCTTAGACACCAACGAAGATAAAAAAGTAGATATAATCCCGGAAGCATTTCTAGCAAAAGGATTTCAACTGAAACCCTATTTTTATACTGCAGAAGACGGTGGCATGGTATTCACAGCCTTTGTTAAAGGTCCAAAAACGTCCAAAAACACTAAATATACCCGTTCTGAATTACGCGAAATGTTACGCCGAGGTAACACCCGAATAAAGCCCCAAGGTGTAAACGAAAACAACTGGGTGTTTAGTACTGTGAGGGGTAAAGAACAAAGAAAAGCGGGAGGAGTTGATGGGCGCTTAGAGGCGACATTAGCTGTCAACAATGTCACAGTAACTGGTGATCCTAAACAACTTGGTAGAGTGATTGTGGGGCAAATACATGCCAAAGATGATGAGCCAGCAAGAATTTACTACCGCAAGTTACCTAATAATACTAAAGGCTCAATCTACTTAGCCCATGAGCCTCGAGGCGGAGATGACCAATATTACGAATTTGTAGGCTCTCGCTCCAGTAACGCAAAAGATCCGGAAGATGGCATAGCGCTTGATGAAAAATTCAGTTACATCATTGATGTACAAGGCGATATTTTAACGGTCACTTTAAGTAGAGAAGGCAAAGCTGACATTACTCACGTAGTGGATATGCAAGACAGTGGTTATCATAAAAGAGACCAATACATGTATTTTAAAGCCGGTGTGTACAATCAAAACAGTACTGGCGTCCCTGAGGACTATGCTCAGGCTACGTTTTACCGCTTGGTCAATACCCACAAAGGTTACGAACACTAGACTAGATAGTGACTAGGTGTTGCTTTATTAAATGCCTAGCCAAAGAAATAAGTGATCAGTGTTTTCACAGAAACAAACTAACTTGCATTTCAAAACTTTTTGATTACAATAAGTTTCAAATCGAAACTTATTGTAATTCATGCAAAAACGAAACACTCAACAAAGAAGACGCGCCATAGTCGAGCAACTTAATCTCTGTGGCGAGGTAGCTGTGGATGAATTAGCAAAGCTGTTTTCTACTTCAGAAGTGACTATTCGTAAAGATTTAATCGAACTAGAAAGCAATGGCTTACTGCTCAGAAAATTCGGTGGGGCTATTTTGTTACCTGCAAGCTCCTCTGAACTTAGCGATGAAAAAGTATCACCCCGTAAAAAGGCCATAGCCAAGACCGCGGCTTCTTTAATCAAAGATCATAACCGAATTATCATAGACAGTGGCAGCACCACTGCAGCGTTATTGCCTGAACTTAAGCACAATACTGGATTGTTGGTGATGACCAACTCCTTACAGGTCGCCAATTATTTATTGGAGCGAGAAAATGAACCTAAAGTATTGATGACTGGTGGTACTTGGGATACACAATCCTATTCTTTCCAAGGAAAAATGGCTGAACTGGTACTCCAAGAATATAACTTTGATCAAGCGTTTATAGGCGCAGCGGGTTTAGATCCTCAAAAAGGCACCACCACTTTTAACGAATTGACCCAATTGAGCCAAGCGATGGCAAAGGTATCTAATCAAGTCGTGGTGATGGCTGAGTCCGAAAAATTACATCGAAAAATACCCAATGTAGAGTTGCCATGGAGTGCAATTTCGGTTCTAGTTACCGACGATCAGATACCAGCAGATGTAAAACAACAAATTGAACAGCACGGCGTAATAGTGATGTGCGCTAACACAACAAAGATTGGAGCTTAATATGTGTGGGATTGTAGGGGCCATTGCCGAACGTAACGTAGTTGAAATATTGTTAGAAGGTCTGCGACGCTTAGAATATCGCGGATACGATTCAGCCGGAGTAGCGCTTTTGGATACCCAAGGTAATCTCACGCGCACCAGACGTATTGGCAAAGTCAAAGAGTTGGCAGATGCATTACACATCACACCAGTTAAAGGATCTACAGGTATTGCCCATACACGCTGGGCTACACATGGCGGTGTGACCGAAGCTAACGCCCATCCGCACTTTTCATCTGAACGTATTGCAGTTGTTCATAACGGAATCATTGAGAACTACCAAAGATTACGCCAAGAACTCACCCTAGCAGGGTACGGTTTTAGCTCAGACACAGACACAGAAACCATTGCCCATCAGGTGCATTTAGAACTAGACAAATGCGGCGATTTACTTAAAGCAGTACAAAACTCAGTGACTAAGTTTCACGGCGCTTATGGCACAGTAATCATGGATAAAGAAGATCCTGAACGCATTATTGTTGCTCGCTCTGGTAGCCCATTAGTCATAGGTTTAGGCATAGGTGAAAACTTTATTGCCTCAGATCAAATGGCATTATTACCGGTAACACGGCGCTTTATGTTTTTAGAAGAAGGGGATGTAGCTGAAATATCCCGAACAAGCATTACAGTATACGACCAAAGTGGCGCAACAGTAGAACGAGAAATTATTGAGTCAGACGTAGAGCACGATGCCGGTGATAAAGGCGGTTATCGCCATTACATGTTAAAAGAAATTCACGAGCAACCCAGCGTAATTCGTAATACCTTACAAGGTCGATTAAGTGCCAGTGGCATCAGCCCGAATATATTTGGCCAAGATGCTGATAAAATATTAGCAGGTATTAAACATGTGCAAATTATCGCATGTGGCACCAGCTATCATTCAGGTATGACGGCCCGTTACTGGCTAGAGCAATATGCCAATGTATCCTGCAATGTAGAAATTGCCTCAGAATTTCGCTACCGAAAATCCTTTGTACACCCCAATAGCTTAATTGTCACTATTTCACAATCAGGTGAAACAGCCGACACCTTAGCCGCCCTTAGGCTTGCCAAAGAACAAGGTTACTCAGCCAGTTTAACTATCTGTAACGTACCAGGCTCGTCATTAGTAAGAGAATCTGACTTGGCATTCATGACCCTTGCTGGTGCAGAAATAGGCGTAGCGTCCACTAAAGCATTCACTACACAACTCAGCGGATTTTTGATGTTGACCCTAGCGCTTGGGCAATATAACAACATGTGTCAAACAGACCATGACCACATAGTAAAAGCACTACATAGTCTGCCGGCTAAGTTAGAAGAAACCCTGACCTTAACCGCTAGCATCAAAGAGCTCGCCAAAGAATTTGCCGATAAACAACACAGTTTGTTTCTAGGCAGAGGCGACCAGTACCCAATCGCCATGGAAGGAGCGTTAAAGCTCAAAGAAATTTCCTATATCCATGCTGAAGCCTATGCGTCTGGTGAACTGAAACATGGTCCATTGGCACTCATTGACGACGAAATGCCGGTAATAGTCGTAGCACCTAATAATGAATTATTGGAAAAATTAAAATCCAATGTAGAAGAAGTCAGAGCTAGAGGCGGGATCATGTACGTTTTCGCCGACAAACAAGCCAACTTCCAAAGCGACGACACCATGCGAGTGATCAATGTCCCTCATTGTGAAGCTGCCATCGCACCAATCATCTATACCCTACCCCTACAATTATTGTCATATTACGTGGCAATTATAAAAGGTACCGATGTTGACCAACCCCGAAATTTAGCCAAATCTGTGACTGTAGAATAATCTCGGGGCCGCAAGGCCCTTTTGTTGTGAAGATAGTAAAGTTTGACACTCAGACTTGCCTAACAAACTGGCAGACATGTTTGAGCCTAAGCGGTCAGTCGAGCGTTCCCCCTTAAAGAAAACTTTGTGCCATTTCCCGACAGTCATGGCTCGCTTGCCGAGTTAGCGTTTATAACAGATTGCAGACGGTAAGGATTTACAAGCTATTACACGTCATTCCCGCGAAGGCGGGAACCTATTAATAGTTTCCGTACCCTCAATTGAAATAGTATAAAAACACAATAACAAGTTATATGCTTACTCATTTTTTAGATGAAGAAAACAACGTTTTTGTGCAATTTATCAGATGTTGTTGGAGGTTCCCGCCTTCGCGGGAATGACGGTAGATATACTAGAGGATGTCACTGACTGCAATCTAAGTAAACTAGCAATAGGGCTGAACGTCGTCGACTGCCTTCTGATGGCTCAGACCTGCTATACAAAGGGTTTCATCGACAGTCTTCTTCACGCTTTGAACCATTCAACCAAAACTTTTTGACTAACAAAACCTCTCTCCAGTTGAGTAAGCGACAAATGACTTTCAATCACTAACTCAGCTATCTTTACTTTGTTCAATCCTAGATTACCTCAATTTCAAACTTTACGTAATCTGGAAAATTTTGCTGGTATGAAGTTAGCAAGTTTGGGCATTTTCAGTTTCAAACATTTATTCTGTTATTTAAATAATGTTGGAGTAAGTAGGCGAGAGCATAATTTTACTCCTTAGATTATATTGTTAATAAATTCAGTTATGCATGCAACATATTCGGCGTTATCATGTTTAGGCATTCAGTGGAAATCCATAAGGTCAGCATGAATACGATACAAGAAATGATAGACAGCGATTTTTTGGAAGAAATTGGTATACCACAAATTGTGCATATGTTTGATCTGTTGCCGAATACTTTGTTCTGGATTAAAAATCAAAACAGTCAAATTATATACGCCAATCAAGCTTTTCTGGATACCTATGGTTTTAAAAATTTAGCCAGAGTAGTTGGCAAAAATGATGATTCATTGTCGCCACCTCATATTGCCAAACAATTTATGATGGACGATAAAAAAGTTATGTCTGGCGAGCTTGTGACCAACAGAGTGGAATTAAATTTAAGACCAAACGGGGAATTTTCCTGGTTCTCAACTACTAAGCGCCCACTTCTAAATAGGCGCAACGAAATTGTTGGTTCATACGGCTTTACTAATCATCTTGAAAGATCATCTCATGAAATTTCATCCATCAGTGCCATCAAAGCGCCTGTAGAATTTATAAGAAAAAACTATCATCAAGACATCAGTATTGAGGAGTTAGCCAAGCTTGCCTTTTTATCCATTAGCGCCCTAGAAAGACGTTTTAAAAAATACTTATCAAAAACGCCTAAACGCTTCTTAAATGAAATCCGCCTCGAAAATGCCAGACGTTTATTAATTGAAACACAACAACCAATAATGGAAATAGCCTACCAATGCGGGTTTTCTGAACACAGTTATTTTAGTAAACAGTTCAAGGCTTTTTTTGGGGAATTACCTTCACAATTGAGAAAAAAATCACTCCAGTCTAACCTAAGTGGCGGCACCATTTAGCCACCAAACGGCAAAATTCAACGCCTAAAATCTAGCATTTTTAACCGATTTACACATACCCCATAATGTTCTCTTATAGTTATCCTAACGTAAATTTTTTGTTAAGTAGAATAAGGGTAAATTATGCGCCTGGATAAAAAGTGCAGCCTTAGGTTTTCAATAGACTCGATTTGCTGCGGGTGCTTAGTCATAGCGAGTTTATTTGGTCTTACAGGATGTTCACCTGCTTCGAAATCTGAGGTTAAAAATAATCAACAACTTAATGTACCTGAGGCAAATATCAGTGCAAGTGAGCAAAAGTCAGTTGCAAAGATAGAACAGGAAGCACAGCTTAGAATAAACAACTTCAAGCTTGCAGAAGGATTTGAAATTAGCCTTTGGGCAGACGAAACTCAAACCCAAAATCCCGCCTATTTTACGTTCGACGCAAAGGGCGACATGTTAATGGTCGAAATCTCTCGCTATACGGCTGGCGTAGATGATATTCGCGGCCACGAAAATAAAACAGTTGAAGACATTTATATTACCTCCATTGAAGATCGCTTAGCTATGTATGAAAAATACGTAGATGAGCGCCCCATGTCATATTATCAAACTGGCGATGATATTATTCGCTTGATAAAAGACACCAATAAAGACGGCCGAGCAGACCACAGTAACGTTTTTTCTGACGGTTATAATGGCATTCTAGACGGTATTGGTGCTGGTGTGATTGAACGTGATGGTAAAGTTTACTACACCAACATTCCTAATTTATGGATGTTAGAGGATACTAATGGTGACGGTGTTGCCGATGAAAAAGTGTCATTGCAAGATGGATTTGGTATTCGCATCAGTTTTTATGGCCATGACCTGCATGGCTTAATTTGGGGGCCAGACGGAAAATTATATTGGAGTATAGGCGATAGAGGTTATAACTTAACAACCAAAGAAGGTAAACATATATACGGCCCCAATCTAGGAGGGGTTTTTAGATCGGATCCAGATGGGTCAAACATCGAATTATTTTATACTGGATTGCGCAACCCCCAAGAATTAGCGTTTGACGAATTCGGTAACCTATTTACCGCTGATAACGATGGTGACGGCGGTGATTTAGAACGAGTGAATTATTTAGTTGAAGGGGGAGATTCCGGTTGGCATGCGGGTCATCAAAGCATCATGAGTTTTACTGAACGTCTAAAACTGCGCTCGTCTTATTACACAGGTGATCCTAAAATTCCCAATGCCTGGATGACGCAAGAAATATATAAACCCCGTAACGATAAACAACCCGCTTTTATTCTTCCGGCAGTTGGCCCACTTAATGGCGGTCCATCTGGTTTTGTCTATAACCCTGGCGGTAGTTTTGGTCCAGAGTTAGAAGACACTTTTTTTGTCATTCATTATTTGGGCTCCCCTGCCAAATCAAATATCACTAGCTTTAAACTAGAAGACGTTGGCGCGAGTTTTAAAATGCTCAACAACGACATGTTTATTCAAGGCTTCAATGCCGTTGATTTAGATTTTGGGCCCGACGGTGCCATGTATGTATCTGAATATAACTACGGTGGTTGGGAGCCAGAAGCCCAAGGTGCGGTTTATCGGTTAATGCACCCGCAGTATGGCACCAGCAACACAATAAAAGACAATGAGGTCATACTCACCAGCGACTTCACTCAATTCAGTAACGACAAGCTCCTTGCGCTTATTCAAAATAAACACCAGCGCATTCGTCAAAAGGCTCAATTTGAACTCGCCAAACGGGGCGATGCTGGTAAAAACATCTTCACTCAACTGGCATTGGATACCACCAAAGACGAAATCACTAGAATTCACGGTATTTGGGGGCTAAGCCAAATGTCTTATTACGTCGCGGCCCCTGCACCTTTGCTCGATACTATTTTGACATTGCTCGATGATAACAATACACAAGTCAGAATTCAGGCCACTCGTGCCATGGGCGATCATCAGTACCAACCAAGCGCTGAAAAACTGACAGACTTACTCAAGGATCCCAATTTACGTGTGGTCATGTATGCAGGTATTGGACTAGGCCGCCTATCTTACGCACCAGCAGTGCCACAAGTGATTGCTGCTTTGGCTAAATACAAAGATGAAGATTTATTCGTGCGTCATGGTTTAACCATGGCACTTTCAGGCATAAAAAAAGAAAACTGGTGGCCATATCATGGGCATCAATCTGAACACGTACGTATGGGGCTGTTGTTAGCCACAAGGCGCTTAAAAGACACTGATATTGGAATATTTTTAACTGACAGTAAGCAGCAAATAGTAGACGAGGCCATTACCGCCATTAACGATTTAGCCATAATCGAAGCCCGAGCAGGCCTTGCGGCCTATTTAGACAAATATATCGCGTTGTCGCCTGAATTGTATCCACAAGACAAATTAACCCAGTGGCAACATCATCGACTCATCAATGCTAACTACGGCGAAGGCACTCAGCAGGATGCCGAAAGACTGCTAAATTATGCTGCCTCTCCCGGCTTACCTACACGACTCGCCAGCGAGGCCCTCTCAGCAATTGAAGCTTGGAATGACATTAACCCCATCGACACCACTACAGGTTTACCGACTCATGCCAACAAAAATCGTGTTGATATTCACAACGTTATTGCCAAGCTGTTACCTAAAGTACTAGTCCAAGTGCAAGGCACAGCACTTGTACAAACCATTAGGCTGGCTGAAACAAACGCTATCAGCATCCCTAATGATGTACTTATGGGCGCTGTAAAAAACACCAGCAATACAGCTGAAATTCGTATGCAAGCACTTACATACTTAAATAATAGGAACATTAATAACATCCAGGCGGTTTTATTGTCACTAACACAGGACAATGATGAACGAGTCCGCGCCGATGCGTTAGATAAACTCTTCAGCCACAACCCTGAAGCGGGACTAGTAGCAGCTAAACGTCTTTTACAAAGTCAAATCACAGCGGATCGCCAAATGGCATATAAGGTATTAGCAAAAGGTAATAGCGCCGAAATCGACGCCATTGCCCTTAATGCCATAAAACAACTGAATGCAACTAAACAAACAGATGGCGCAACCTTAGAACTAGTCGATTTTTTACACTCCAGAAATGCAACTGAAATTGTCGCTGAGTTAACAAAGTACACCCGCTATTTAGCCCAAGCAGACATCAAGACTCAATACGCCAGCAGCATGTATGGTGGCAATGCTCAGGCTGGGCGAGATATCTTTGCGGGCGGTGGGGCAATGGAATGTATGCGCTGCCATAAGGTCAACTGGCGCGGTGGTGATGTGGGCCCTGATTTAAGCGATATAGGGCGTATACATGACAATGCTTATCTTCTGGAATCAATAGTTGATGTAGGCGCAGCCATTTCGCCAGGGTACGGCACCATTGTATTAACACTTAAAAATGGCGAGACCATTAGTGGCATATATCAAGGAGAAACCAAAAATGTCATTAAGCTTGAGCGTGAAGAAAACCTAATCGAAGAGATTAACCTTTCGGATATCAACACTATGCAACGTCCAATGTCTGGGATGCCTCCGATGACACAGTTTTTAGATGCGTATCAAATAAGGGATTTAGTCGCATATTTAGCTAGCTTAAAACTCGAATATGAGAAAGTAGAAGACGTCCACTAATACTACATCTAAGCAATTGTTAATTGCCTCTTATTTAAACTAAAAAAGCCGAATTCTAAAGTGGAATTCGGCTTTTTGTTTAGACGTTTCAAACCGTCATTTTCTAACACAAATGAGAGCGGAAGCTAATTGCTCTAAAGCACATTTTCAAGTTTGAAATCTACCCATTTTTGTTCAGAACGAGTCGCCGCTACACAATTTTCAATAAACGCCATACCGCGAATTGCTTCATCGATCCCAGGCGCTTGACTAACAAGTTTGGCTGTAGCTTCAACATTTTTAAATGCTCGAATCTGTTTTGCAAAATCCATATATAAATTGGCAAAGGCCTCTAGATATCCTTCGGGATGCCCAGCTGGGGTGCGCACTGAACTAGCGGCAGATGGATAAAAGTTACCGACTCCAGTTCTCACTAATTGCGAGGGTTTGTCACTATATTTAATGATCAGCGTATTTGGCTCCATCTGGTGCCACTCTAAGCTAGCCTTGGTTCCGTATACACGAATATTAAGATTATTCTCTTCACCCACACTGATTTGACTGGCGATTAATACCCCTTTTGCGCCATTTTCAAACCGCAACAATACATTGCCGTCATCATCAAGCTCACGACCCGCCACCACTGGGGCCAAATCTGCACAAAGTTTGGTAATAGCAAGGCCACTGATAAATTCAGCAAGATTAGCTGCATGTACACCAATGTCGCCCATGCAACAACTTACACCCGCTCTTTTTGGGTCGAGGCGCCAGCTTGCTTGTTTGTTGTCAGGGCCAGGCGCTTCCGCTAACCAGCCTTGTGAATACTCGGCCACTACCTTAGTAATCTCACCTAATTCACCCGCTTCAATACGTTGCCGCGCTTCTCTAACAAGTGGGTAGCCAGTATAGGTATGGGTCAGCCCATAAAGCACATCATGATTACCTAGCACAGCTTTAAGTGCGATGGCTTCGTCTAGGGTAAAAGTGGCAGGTTTGTCAGACATCACATGAAAGCCTGACTCGATTGCCGCTTTGGCAACGGGAAAATGCAAATGATTCGGCGTCACTATCGCCACAAATTGCATTCGCTCACTTTCAGGCAGTGCCGCTTCTTTTGCAAACATTTCATTAAAATCGGCGTAACAGCGATTTGGATTTAAATTCAGCGCTTTACCTGTCGCCAAACAGTTTTCATGAGATGAACTAAAGGCGCCGCACACTAATTCTATTTCACCATCAATGGAGGCCGCAGCTCTATGTACTGCGCCAATAAATGCGCCTTGTCCGCCACCAACCATTCCCATGCGCACTTTATTATTAAATTCACTCATTTACTCACCTAATTGTTAACATTATGTTGCTTAGTATAGTAGCGCGGTAACTTGATAAATATGAATTATTCGGACAGTACTGCAAACAATTCAGCGTTGATATTGGTGGACTAAAAATAACCGCCAGTAAATCATGCTGGTACTGCCCCCTGGAGCCCTTAGAAAATTTAAAAGACCTTCACTGGCTTATTGGATGAGCGCCCGCCCAGCCCTTTGAATACTAGAATCGGCCTTTATCATTGAGTTTGCCCTTAAGTATTGATGACTACCACTAACTCTTTTAGTTTTGTTTTTCGATAGTTAAATAGGTACTCAGTTGCGATGTAGCGCTGCCCCTTATGCCACCAGAAACAGGCATGGTATTTTCGGGAATAGCACTAGAAGCCACTGGGAAATGAGTATTGCCTGTTAATATTCCGTGGCTAGGATCAAAGCCTAACCAACCTGTACCCGGTATAAACGCTTCTATCCAAGCATGTAATTCATAACTTGGTTTTTCCATATCAAAATAGAAGTAACCACTTACAAATCGCGCAGCAATACCAAGATGACGCAACAGATTGATTTGCATCCAAGATAAATCTCGGCAAGATCCTTTCTTAATTTCAAATGTATGTTTGGGTGAAAGTGGCGGTCCTACCTCTCGATATTCCACAGAAAAATCTTGGTGTATTTGAATGGTAAGATTGGTCATGAATGTCACAGTATTAAAATGTGATGATTCAAGTATCACATTTGCATATTCGAGAAGATCTCGATCCGACTCGCTTTTTTGTAAATAAGCATGCAGCACTTGTGACTGGTGTTCTGAGTAACTAAAAGGCAAAGTATTAAAAGAGTCTGGATGAACAATAAAATCAAAGGGATTAAATGCTTTGGTCTGTAAATTACTTTCTACATGAATCGTAAAACCCTTAGTTAATGCCTGGAACCAACAAAAATCTATTACATTATGCTCTTCATCTTCGATGACTCTATGCCCCTCTGGCTCTGACTTTAGGGCAATAGAAAAACTTATGACGTCAATAAATGGCGTTTGTTTAGGACGAAACCGTAAATAGTGTGGTTCTAGAAATACCTCATCACTAAATGAATAAGTTGTCTCATGGATTATCTTAAAATTCATGTGGCTCTCCATAGTTAAGTGCATACCTGCGTAATGACGAAGCAATAAACCCTAAGCTCCAATTAAATAGCCTAAATGAACTTTTTGACTCTGCACCCAGGTAATAAACAATAACATGTATTTGAGAAAGGAACTCATTTAGCTAGGCAACAACTGACAAGCCAAGTGATTTTAAAGTCGCACCTTATGAAAAGAGTATTTAAGTCATGCCTCTATAAATAATGGCGGCCTAAAAATCACCTGTTGCAAATCTTCTCATGTTGATAGATTTTTAAGAATACTAGGACATGACGCATATAGCTCGGGCACCTAGCTTTAATATGTGTAACCATAGAGCAATTAAAATGTTTATCTATGATTGAAAAACTAATTGCAGAACCTAAATCAAAAATGGCCTATATTCACCCATGTATAGTTACATATTCCCAGAAAGTGGTGTTTAAATTTGATCCATATTAGTCAAAAACTTTATGTGAGAGTAGCCCTTGCCATTGCATTAGTGGCAATAATAGTATCGCTCTTCGCTTCAGGTTTATCTTACTATTTTGGTCTAGAAACTCGGCAGAAAAATAGTTATTTACTTGCAGAACAACTTTCAAACACGGTAGAAAAAATCGCCACCACTGCTGCACAAAAAAATGACCGTGAACTCGCTACAGAAATAGTTAACGGCCTTGCCATAAACCCATCTATAAAAAGTGTCAGACTCAGTAATAACCAAGGTTTAGAAGTTATTTCAGGTGATTCACCTGGCCACTCAGAAGAAATTTCTAAAAAATTATATCACCCTAGAATAGCGAATGAGCAAGTAGGTGTATTGCAAATTTACTTAGACGGTAAGTTTATTCAACAACAAACAAAGAATGCGACTCGAAAAGAAATTTTTATTTGGTTATCTCTTTCGTTACTTTTAGCATTTTCTGTGTCCGTTTTAGTTCACCGCAGGCTCACAAAACCTATTCAGAAACTCATCGACAACTTCGATCTAATTGATCCACACAGTCCAACCACTATGCGAATGTTGCCCTATAAAGGTAAAGATGAGATTTCAAAGTTGGTCATAGGTATTAACGCTTTGATGCATGAATTGCATCACTCATTCAATATCGAACGAGATTTGCGGATGCAAACACAAACGCTAGAGCAACAATTCAGATTGATATTTGAACAAGCAAGTGCCGGAATATGTTTGCTTGACGATAAAGATAACATCACCACTTTTAACCCCGCTTTTGCTTCTTATTTTATGACACAAGATAGCAATGAACTGAGTACATTACATTTCCCTACTCTGCTGGCAAATACAGACAAGTTACAACAACTGTTGCGAGAAATACGTAACAAACCCAAAGTCGCACAGGTTGCCTTGGATGTGGAATGTAAAGTGGGCCGTAAGCAAAAATGGATGCATTGTTTGTTTGCCAAAGTCACCGACCAACGAGCTCAGCAGCGCGACACACTTAGCCCTATTATTGAGGTCATTCTTTACGACGTAACAGAAAGAGCCGAAAGAGAACTACAAACCCGTTTCGAAGCGGATCACGATTTATTAACGCATCTATTAAATAGGCGCGCTGGTGAGAAAAAGCTCAATAAAATGTTATTTTATAGCATCAAAAATCAACAACCTTTCGTGTTAATGATGATTGATTTGGATAAATTTAAACCCATCAACGATACCTATGGCCATGAAGCAGGCGATATCGTTTTAAAAAAATTAGCGAAACGCATTGTTAAAATGTTTAGTGACGAGGACGATATCTGCATTCGATGGGGTGGCGATGAATTTGTTGTTGCTTTTCATGTACATCAAGCCAACTCCGAAGACATCAAAGAAAAGGCTGAAAAATTATTGGCGCGGCTACAACAACCGATTCAAATTCAGCCCGACTTGAGCTGCGCAGTAGGGGCGAGTATTGGCTTAGTGCTTGCGCCTGAGCATGGCAGAGTTCTCCATGAATTATTGGTCAATGCCGACAACACTATGTACAAAGTAAAAGATCAAGGTCGTGGTCACCTCGAGTTTTATTCACCTACACACTAAATTCCTTTTATAACTGACACTCCTAGCGGGGTTTAGGGTGTAAATGTTGCCAAAAAAGGCGCGTGATCTGACTCAGGAAATTTACTGTCACTAGCAAAAGGCAAACTTTCATCGTGTAGATTCTCGTTAAAAATGTCGGCCTTAACAAACAAGTGGTACATAGACTGCGAGATCAACATATGGTCTAACAAGTTACCTTTACCATGATGTAAATGACTAAATTTAATGGACTCGGCAATGGCAGAACTACATGGAAGCAAAACAGTGTCTCGTAAATCTGGATTGCCAGTATTTTCAACTCGACCGCAAATCGCTTCTACCGGCACTTCACCGGGCTGTGCATTAAAATCGCCACAAACTATAATCTTTGCATTTGACTCTTGGCGAAATATTTCATCGACTAATATTCTTGTTTCAAGGGCTTGCCCTACACGTTTAATGGACGACAAAAAATAACCTTCCGCCCAACCTGCAGCACTTTTCCAAGTGTAATTATTGACCTTTTGTCCTTTCACACTTGAGGAAATACGAGACTTTAAATGCAAATTTACAACATGTACTAACCCGATATCTGGCACCTGAACCTGAGCATATAAAATGGGCCTTTCCCAACTGATTTCTTTGGCAGTCTCAACCGGTAACGCTGTAGCCTTTCGATATTCCAATTTATCTAAATGATGATGTTTATATTGCTGCGACAGGTTGATTGGCCATCGAGATAGGATAACTAAATTTCGTTTATCGTAGGCTTCTTCATCAGAGGTAACTGTATGTACTACAAAATAGTTTGCATACTGTGTCTCCGAAATTACGCTATGTAACGCAGATAATTCTCTTTTTGGGTTATTGGCAGTATGTGCTGATAATTCTTGGCCGTGCACTTCTTGTAAACACAAAATATCAGCATCTAATCTGTTTAACATCCCCCTTAATGTAGGGATCCTTTTCTCTAGTGTTGGTGAGTAATCACTACTTGTTATATCTAAGTTTTCAATATTAAAAGTCGCAATTTTAAACATGAGCAGTCCTTATTATTAGCGGAACTCTAACAATAGAACAAAAATCAAACGATGGATTACAAAGTGCAAACTAATGCAATTTTAGTGTTCTGTAAGTTGGTTGTAAGGCGTATAAAGTCACAGATATTACGGACAGTCTTCGTCTATCAAACGCCCAAATATTCTGCTTACTAAGTCGATAGTGATAGACAAATATTTCTTCAATAAAAGTATCTAGAAAAAACCATTAAAATTCAAAACGCCGAATTTATTGCATTCAATTGCCGAATTTATCTTAGCTTAGCCCCTATAAAATGCGCTAACATGATTAACATACTGTTAACTTTTAGCTTATTTTATACTCAAAAAAACGAAAATCGGTTACATTATGAAACTATTCAATAAAGTATCAATAAGCATCTTTATTGGCTGCCATTGCACGTTAATTGTGGCTGTGGATTTTATGATTGCCGGCTAAATATCAATAGTAAATTATTATGTGCGACTTTTAGTTTAGGTCCTACAAACCTATATCTTGTGGGAAAAGTCGTATTTTTCTGCTGGGTACTGCGCGGCCGAATATGTATAACTAAAAGTATTTGACCTAACCAATATAGAAAAATTGGTGTTGATAAAAACCCTAGAGAGGTGTCGCTAGCCAACATTTAACTGGCTTGACTTCGACTTATCCATCTTAACAAATTCAGGAGTAGCTCAATGAAACAAATCAAAGGTCCCGGGATATTTTTGGCACAATTTGCTGACGATGCCAGCCCATTTAATTCTTTTCCAGAAATTTGCAATTGGGCTGCCAGTTTAGGGTTCAAAGGCATTCAAATCCCCTCATGGGATGGACGGCTGTTTGACTTAGAAAGGGCGGCAAACAGCCAAACTTACTGCGATGAAATAAAAGGCATTGCCAATCAAGCAGGGCTAGAAATCACCGAATTGTCTACCCATTTGCAAGGCCAGTTAGTGGCGGTAAATCCCGCTTATGATCAAATGTTTGATGGATTTGCACCTAGCCAAGTACATAATAATCCTAAAGCCCGCACTGATTGGGCCATTCAACAAATGATGTATGCCGCAAAAGCCAGCCAACGTTTAGGGTTAACCGGGCACGCTAGCTTTTCTGGCGCTTTGTTGTGGCAAACCATGTATCCATGGCCGCAGCGTCCAGCAGGTTTAGTTGAACAAGGATTTACCGAATTAGCCAAACGTTGGTTACCTATTTTAAACGCCTTTGATGAAGCCGGCGTAGACGTGTGTTATGAGCTACATCCAGGTGAAGATTTACATGACGGCGTGACTTTTGAACGTTTTTTAGAGGCTGTCGGCAATCACCCTCGAGCCAACATACTGTATGACCCGAGTCATTTTGTATTGCAACAACTCGACTATCTTGCATTTATCGACATATACCATGAGCGCATTAAAGCCTTTCACGTTAAAGATGCAGAGTTTACTCCCAATGGACGCTGTGGCGTGTATGGAGGTTACCAAGCTTGGATTGACAGACCTGGGCGTTTTCGTTCATTAGGTGATGGGCAAATCGACTTCAAAGCTATTTTTAGCAAAATGACCCAACACAACTTTGACGGTTGGGCTGTGATGGAATGGGAGTGCTGTATTAAACATCCTCTGGATGGTGCGGCAGAAGGCGCTAAATTTATTAGCGAACATTTAATTAGACCAACTGAAAAAGCCTTCGATGATTTTGCTGGTGTAGAGCAAGACGTTGAAATGAATAATAAAATCTTGGGTATTAAATAAGGTAAAACATATGAATGCCACAACCAGCATCTCAGATAAAGACGCCAAACGAATTTTTCGTATTAGTTGTATAGCCCTAATAGTCACGGCTATGACCTTTGCTATTCGAGCAGGGATATTAGGTGATTTAGGTCAGCAATACGGTTTAAGCGGAAAAGAACTAGGCTGGATAGCCAGTATGGCCTTTTTAGGTTTCCCTCTAGCCATGATGTTTGGCGGAGTGTTATACAACGCTATAGGCGCTAAATTGATTGTTTGGTTGGCTTTTATAGGCCATGCATTAGGTCTTATATTGACCATAATTGCTGATGGTTTTTGGGGTCTAATGATTTCAACCTTCTTAGTAGGCTTTGCTAATGGGTTAGTAGAAGCAGGGTGTAATCCTATTATTGCGCAACTGTTTCCCGACAATAAAACCACTATGTTAAATAGGTTTCACGTTTGGTTTCCCGGCGGTATTGTGATTGGCTCACTGGTCTCTGCTGGTATGAATCAAATTGGGTTAGGCTGGGAAGCACAAGTCGCCACTATGTTGATACCCACCGCTATTTACGGCGTAATGATGTTAGGGTTTGAATTCCCTAAATTTGACCATGAAGTGAATTCCACCAGCACCAACATTAAAGCTTTGTTTAATCCTATCTATTTGTTTTTAATCGTTTGTATGACGATGACAGCCGTAAGTGAGTTTGGCCCTGGTCAATGGATTAACCAAATATTGAGTGCGTCTGGTGCACACCCTATGCTGATTCTAGCTTTGATTACCGGCATTATGGCCCTTGGTCGTTTTTATGCAGGTCCTCTAGTACATAAATTAAGCCCTCCAGGCGTATTGTTTTTCTCAGCAATTCTTGCGAGCTTGGGATTATTCCTCATGACACAGTTACAAGGCAGTGCCGTTTATTTTGCCGCTGTGGTATTCGCCTTTGGTATCACCTACTTCTGGCCAACTATGATTGGATGTACGAGTGAATATACCCCTAAAACCGGTGCACTAGGCATGTCTTTAATGGGCGGCGCCGGCATGTTTGCTATGGGTATATGGAACCCTATTATTGGTGGTTGGATAGACTCGGCAACAACAAAGGCAGAGGCTGCAGGTCTCACTGGCAACGATTTATTGTTAGCTTCAGGACATGCGGCATTAAATAACCTAATCGTATTCCCACTTGTTTTAATAGTCACTTTTGGTGGGTTTTATTGGATTATGCGCAATAAAAATTCAAAGTCGACCGCACATTAATAGTGAGTTATGGCTCAATATAAACACCTATATTGAGCCAATATTGAGGAGATGAACATGTCTACTAATTCTAATAAATCCGAATTAGCGTACAGAACATTGGACGAAGATAACCGTCGTTTGTTTATGAAAAAAATGGTCGCCTTATTTGGTGCCACAACCGCGACGGCTGTGTTGTCGGGTTGCAGTGCCCCCGTTGCCAAACAATTTGCAATGCAAAGGCCTAACCTACCCAAAAATGGTAAGTTGTTTTCAGAGCACGAGTTAACCGTTCTTTACAGCCTATGTGAAACCATATTGCCTAAAACCGACACCCCTAGTGCAGTAGAGGCAGGATGCCATGAATTTGTCCCTCATCAGCTACAACACTGCCACTCCAAGCAGCAGCAAGATGACTGTATTCATATCATTAATGCAGTCGAGCTAGTAGCGAACAGAGAATTTGGTCAATCATTTGTGTTATTGCAAGCACCTCATCAGCAACAGCTTTTGGTAGATTTTGAAACCAATAGTATGTCGACAGAAAGCGAAAAAGGGCAATTTAGGTTTCTAAAAGCCCTCATAGTATTTGGCTATTTCACTTCAGAAATAGGGGTGACAAAAGCCCTTAATTACCAACCTGTTCCAGGTGGTTTTGTTGGCTCTATCCCTGCCAATTCAGAAACAAAATCTTGGAGT
This sequence comes from uncultured Paraglaciecola sp., assembly GCF_963977085.1. Taxonomy (GTDB): domain Bacteria; phylum Pseudomonadota; class Gammaproteobacteria; order Enterobacterales; family Alteromonadaceae; genus Paraglaciecola. The sequence goes on from NZ_CAXBNC010000001.1 coordinate 182,245, forward strand.
CCGCAGGCCTATTATTAGTTTTTGATAATTGCGGCATACAGACTTAAGCAAACAGAATTACGAGTAAATGACATGACGACAGATCTATATATTCACGAAAGCGACCAAGAATACGATGCCATAGTGGTAGGCTCAGGTATCACAGGAGGTTGGGCTGCAAAAGAGTTTTGTGAACGCGGCATGCAGACATTAATGATCGAGCGTGGCCGAGTAGTCGAACATCGAAAAGACTATATTGGCGAAGGTAAAGGCCCTTGGGAATTTGCAAATAGAACCAAGGTTGATAACTTACTAGTTGAAGAAAAATACAACGTTCAGAAAAAGTGTTATGCCTTCAACGACGCCACTAAGCATTTTTTTGGTAACGACAAAGACCTACCTTACACAACTAAAAAAGGAACAGGGTTTGACTGGATTAGAGGCAATCAGTTAGGGGGAAAATCCCTTATCTGGCATAGGCAGTCTTATCGTTTAAGTGATTTTGATTTTTCTGCTAATAAAGCAGATGGCCACGGCAATGATTGGCCTATTCGTTACAAGGACCTAGAGTCTTGGTACAGCTATGTAGAAAAATTTGCAGGCATCAGTGGCAGCACAGAAGGTCTTGAGCAATTGCCTGACAGCGAATTTTTACCACCATTTGACATGACGGCTCCTGAATTACACGTTAAACAGAAAATCGAAGAACAGTTTCCTGACAGACAATTAATCATGGGGCGTACCGCTCATTTAACACAACCTACACAACTACATATGGAACAAGGGCGTGTTACTTGTCAGGCTAGAAACGAATGTCAAAAGGGCTGTTCTTTTGGGGCCTATTTCTCAACCCAAAGTTCTACTCTTCCCGCAGCAGCGAAAACAGGTAACTTGTCTATTGCCCCTAATAGTGTGGTGCATAGCTTAATTTATGATGAAAAAACCCAACGCGTAAAAGGTGTCAGAGTAGTAGATAACGACAACCTAAGCACGCGCGAGTATTTTGCTAAAGTGGTGTTTTTATGTGCCTCTACCTTAGGCTCTGCACAAATCATGTTGAACACCAAGACTAAGTCATTTCCTAACGGTATTGCGAATAGCTCTGGAGTGCTTGGCCATTATTTGATGGATCATAACTACAATGCCGGTGCCACTGGCACAGTGGAAGGTTTTGATGATAAATATTTCTCGGGAAGACGACCTTCAGGCATCTTAGTCCCTAATTTTCAGTATAAGCCATCCTTGTACAAGAAAGATTATGTGCGTGGATATGGATTGGCAGGTGGTAGTCATAGAAATAACTGGCAGGGCAATGCCCATCAAAATGGCATAGGAGTCGACTACAAAAATCAGCTGAACAAACCCGGAAAGTGGAGTATGGGTCTTCATGCCCAAGGAGAAATGTTACCTCGCTTTGAAAATTATATGGCGCTTCACCCTACCAAAACAGATAAATGGGGCATTCCTCTTCTTGATATTGATTGTACTTGGTCAGAAAACGAAAAATTAATGATGGCAGATGCCGAGCAAACTGCATTTGACATGTTGACCAAAGCAGGGTTAACAGACGTGACTAGTTATAACTCTATAGCTAAAAACAACCCGGGTCTTGCTATACATGAATTAGGCACCGCACGGATGGGACGCGATCCAAAAGATTCGGTGCTAAATGGCTTTAATCAATGCCACGACGTGGACAATTTGTTTGTAACAGATGGCGCTAGCTTTTGTTCAAGCGCAGTACAAAACCCCTCACTCACCTTTATGGCAATAACAGTGAGAGCAGTGGATTATTGTGTGAAAGAGATGAAATCGAGAAGAATTTAGTCTTATATGTCGCTACTAGATACTAGGCTATCAGTCCTCTAGTGGCGACAATTAATATGCCACGAAAGACAGGTTTAAATTACCCTGACTTTCTCATCAACAGTCTCTTAAATTTATTTTTTGCAGGCGTCCAAATCGTAAACGGTTTAGTGGGAGCAACGGTAAGAAGATGATCATAGTCTTTAGCCGTTAACTCTACTTCTGCGCCGTGGGCCAACATAATCGAGTTTGGTTGTAATTTATGTAGCTTTATTAAGGAGGCGCGATATTGATCTGGGTAATTGACTGGGATAGGTGGGATAAAGCGATTTTTCACTTTAACCATTAAATCCGCAACGTAAATTCGTTTTGATGACTGATGCCAAACTGATAAGTCGCGATCAGTATGCCCTGTTGTAGTGAGTACACACCAATCTTCAAAGCCCTGCAACTTGTCCTGATCCACCAACTGATAATCAACCTTTAGATGAGGCGAATACCATAAGTTTTTTCTGGGGCGTTTCATTCGATAGGCTACCCATGCAGCTAGGCCAATGTCCACTAAATGCATTAACCTTCCTTTGAGGCCTTGGTACCACTGGGTTGACATTTTAGCGGATGCAATCTTACAACCCGTCAACTTTTTCAGTTTATGAGCAGCGCCGGCATGATCGGGATGCATATGAGTAACAACTATTAACTTTAGGTCTGTCAATGGCCGCTTAAGCTGAACGCTAATAATATTTTCAATAAGACTGAGGTCCGCCCGGCAACACCCATCCAATAATAATAATTTATCGGGATATTCCACCAAATAAATCGATTGGATATACCCTTGGAACCTATGAATTTTCAAGAAAAATAATCAATGCTATTTTTTTTCGTCTAAATCAACTTGTGCTTCAATGTATTCAATCGCTTTTTGTAAACTGCCAAAAGCATTGATCAAATTTTTTCGACCTTTATTCATTAGTTCAGGATCATTGTTTTCTGACATCATCCACACCCAAGTGCGGATCAAAGATTCTGGAGGAATATTCTGCATAATAATCTGCGTATCTCTTATTATTATAGTTGAAAATCAAGGGGCATTATATCGTGCAAAATCAAGGTAATCGAGTAGTGTTTATATTAATGACGTCGTTAATGTTACCCTTTTCCGGCCAATGGCTTAGATAATTTACCGAAAAGACCAGTCTTGGTTAAATAAGGATCAGAATGTTAAAAATTGTAGTCGGATCAAAAAATCCAGTCAAAATTAGCGCCGCAAAAACAGCAATATGTGAAATGTTTTCTGAAGTGGATGTACAGTGTATTGGTATCAATGCACCATCTAGCGTACCGGAACAACCCATGACTACAGCAGAAACACAGCTTGGTGCCATAAATAGAGTTAAATATTGTCAACTGCATACCCAAGCAGATTATTATGTTGCATTTGAAGGCGGCGTCGACCAATTCGAATACGGTCCAGCCACCTTTGCTTTTGTGGCTATCGCTGACCAACAACAATTGTCTATAGGACGTAGCTGTAACTTGCCTTTACCACCTTTAGTTTATCAAGCTCTCAAACAAGGCGAAGAACTGGGCCATGTGATGGACAGACTGTTTAGTACTGAAAACGTCAAGCAAAAAGGTGGCGCTATAGGCCTGTTGACTAAAGGATTAGCCACTAGAGAAAGTGTATATCGCCAAGCTACCTTGCTCGCTTTAGCCCCCTTTGTTAACTCGGATTTATATAGTAGATAAACCCTCGCTTATTATTTAGTGAATTGTTAATCTGCGCCTATCTTTACACCTTGATTCAAAAGACGTTAGAGTATAAATATGCAACCTCCCGAAAAAGAATCGAATTTTTTTCTGTTTAAATATTTAAACAAAGTTGAAATCATTGGTTGGGGACTCTGTATTTTTTCAATGCTGACCATTATCTTTGCCAAACAACTTTCACCGGAAACAGAAGCCTATGCATGGATAGGCGCCATAATTGGTGCCGGTATGATAGGTTGGGGAATGGCACGAAAACATAAACGAGGTTAGTTTAGGCCAAGCCAACGCTTTACACCTTAAACTCTAAGGTCACTACCACTCCGGTTTTATCTTTAAGGTTGTCAATTCTGATAATTCCTTGATGATATTGGGCAATGATCTTAGCAATATACAATCCCAAGCCTAAGTGAGGTTGCACTGTGTTTTGTTGTTTACGCACCGACACCATTGAATCAAGCAATTGATGCTGCATATTCTCTGGTAGCAAAGTACCTTGGTTGGTAATCGTCAACACATACCCTTGGTCGCTGTTGACCATTTGCAATTCTATCCTAGAGTTTTCATCGCTAAATTCAACACCATTGGCAATGATTTTATCTAACATCTGCGCGAATAATTCAGGAGATCCTTGAAAAGTCGCGTTTGATACCGCTACCTGCACATCAAACTTTCTTGTTGCGTAAGCTAAACGATACCCTGCCACACAACCTTTTAGTAACTCCTCTAAATCAAAGGTTTCACGATCGTTACTTTGAATGGCTTGCTCTAAGCGTGTTGCTTCGCTCATGTTTGAGAGTATTTTACTCAATCTTGTTATGCCTTGTTTAGCACGATCCACATATTGTTTACTTTCTGGACTTTGCTCTTCTAGTAATAAGTTGTCTAAAGAGGAATTAACAATAGCTACAGGTGTACGTAATTCATGAGATAAACGCGATGCCATATTCTCTAAATAGGTGTTGTATTGGCTGAGTCTGCTCAATACATGGGTAAAAGTGCGAGATAAATCACCTATCTCGTCACGAGTCTTCGAAGGAACAATATTTCCAATAATTTTTCCCTGCTGATCTATGGCCTCTTCGGTTTCATTTCTAAGTTTACGAATTCGCCACGAAATACGCGAGGCAATTAAAAAGAGTGCTAAAGTGCTGATTAAAATTACCAGCAAAATATAATGGAATTGCCGTTCAAGGGCCTTATTTCTGAGGGTGCGAATACCATTAGTGGTTTGTTCAACCACAACAGCGCCCATTACCGTTTCGTCGATATATATAGGGTGTGCTGCTGACATTATCACCGCTTTATTATCAGAACTTAGGCGCCATAGAGAACTTGGTGTGCCTTTTAAGGCTTGGCTTATATCTTGACCTTGTAATGCAAAAGCATCACGCAGATCATCTACAAAATCTGCTGGTGGTTTAGTCAAAATTTGATAATACAACGGTAACAACCAATTGTTTTCGATATATTTCCACCAGCTATTTTGGCTCTTCGGCTTAGCATCGCTACCCAAACTTAGATGAGCACTATTCTGTGAATCACTTTGCACACCCGAAGCTCTTTGAATATTGCCAGAACGCGCCAATACGCGCCTATGTTTATCCACTACCCACACTCTAGCATTGGAGTATTTAAGTCCTTTAAGGATTTTTTCTATTTCTGGGGAGGGCACTAATACCGTGCCCAATGAATCCAATTGCGAAGGATTGGCCGTTCCCATAGTGTGTTCAATAGCTCTCGTTTGTGGATCGTCAACATCAACAATGGCAAAAGCAATTTTGCTCGACATCATAGCCAAGGGAAAACGTAACTCTAGCTGATAACCTTTGGAGGTATTTCTCCATTGCCCTTGAATTTTCGTTTCTAGTCGTTCGGGTTGTAATGATTGCAAATTATCTTTTAACAAATAGGCATTCACCCAACCTGGTTGTGAGGGGGCAATGATATAGCGTTGAAACAGCCCACTTTGGTTTGTCATCGCAATTTGTAAGTGATCATTCTTATCAATACGTAAACTATTTTTTGGCCTGAGTAACACCCTGTTATCTGTCACATCAAACATGGCATACAAGTACCTATCGTACTGCCCGACCATATGTTTAAAATGTAAACTATCTAGTTCATAGTCTTGGATGGGATCAATTAAGTTCTGTTGTCCGTAGGCAATAGTCAAATGTTGGTAATCTTGCCAGTCGTCTAACTTGCCATCTAATTGAATTGGATAAGCAATTTTATGGGCGTATAAATCGGTACCCGGTTTAACGTCAGTTAAATAGGCTGATTGGCTATCAAATAAAGCAGGACGTTCATGTAATGCAGTCGCCACCGCCCGTGCGGTACCTACCATGGTTTGTTCTTGCCCAACACGCAGATACGTTTCCATTTCCCATACGTATTGGTAACCCAGCCAAGGGATAGCTAATAAAAACGACGAGAAAAAAAGTAACTTTAGGCGTAAACCAAAACGTAATCGGCTCATCCAGTTGTTACCCAGAATGTAAAAATTATTGCTTTAGATTTTAGGTACTTTTCCATCGATACCCCATTCCGTAAACTGTCTCCACACAGTCAAAATGCTCATCTAGCTGCATAAATTTTTTACGAATACGCTTGATATGAGAAGTAATGGTTGTGTCATCCACCACCATTTTAGATTCATCCATCAGTTGTTGACGACTTTTGACATGCCCTGAAAATTTAGCAATCGCGTGTAACATCCAAAATTCAGTGACAGTGAGTTCGATACTCTGGCCTTTCCAACTAACAGTCATTCTTTTGCTATCCATCAACAAATCACCGGTCTGAATAAGGTCCGTTTGTATTTGTGGTCTTTCTAATAGTTCGGTACGTCTAAACAACGCCGCTATTCTGGCTAATAAATGCGGCAAACTGATATCTTTAGTTAGGTAATCGTCAGCACCCATGCGCAAGCCACAAATAGTGTCGTAATCGTTATCCCGTGCAGTAAAAAAGATAATTGGCAGGGTCTTAGATAAACTTCTTAGTTGCTGACAAACTGCAAAGCCTCCATCAATTTCATCCTCAAGGCCAATATCAATAATAGCCAAATCTGGCAGCCTCTCATAAAAAGCTTGCTCAGCACTACCTCGATTAGCATAAGGTTGTACCTCGTACCCTTGTTTACTGAGGGCAGCAATATAGTTTTCTCTAAGTGCTTGATCATCTTCAACCAAAGCGATTCGTTTTGACATAACAGGCGCCTTATTTCTTTATGTCTGCACTATATCGCAAAACTTCAGTCGGTTTATTCCATAAGTAGCACTAATCTGCAATTTCCATTTTTCCGCCACAATTGACCTCAAGATTGCCATTTTGTCTCCCTGAACTAGCCACACATTCTTTGTTTACTAGAGAGGAATTAACCAACCACACTCTTGGAGAAAACAATGATAATGAATAAAACTAAAATCACCACAGCCGTCGCGTTCACTTGCCTATTATCTTCCAGCGCTATTGCTGAACAACGAAGTTCACAAGAAAAAACCAATGAAGTCATTGGCTTTAGTTCTGGGGTAATAGTGGGTAGCGCAATAGCTGGACCATTAGGTGGCGTTATTGCAGGTATTTTTGGTGTGATGATAGCTGAAGATGTCAACTCTGATAAAAAGCTCGAAACAGCTAACAATTTGTTGCAACAAAAAGATCAAGAACTGTTTGTGATGCAACAAAACTTCGAACAAGCAAAAGAACGGGCAATGCTACAAATTGCTTCCATGGATTCGGCCCTAGAACAAAGTATTCCAAACATTGAAAGTAATATTCAATTTAAAACGGCGTCTTACGATTTGGAGAATCATTACAAAACACAGCTCGACTTGATTGCCCAAACTCTTCGAAAAAACCCAAAGTTAAAAATCACTTTATCAGGTTTCGCTGATAAACGTGGTGACAGTACGTCTAATCAGGCACTCTCTGAGCAACGCGCATTATCTGTAAAACAATACCTCGTCAATAAAGAGGTTAACGAAGAGCAAGTAATCACTAACTCATTTGGTGAATCTTCACTCGTCAGTGCTGGCGAACATTTTGAAGATGACTTTTTTGACCGCAGAGTCATGTTAAGGGTATCTGATGATCAAACAGAAATGACAGCCGCTAACCCGTAAATGCCACTGATTGTTCACTAACAAGGAAATTTTCCATGTCATCATTACCTAAATTTGCCGTTGTTAGTTTGGTGGTTATTGCGATAGGGGCACTGCAGTTTGCAGTGCCCGCTTTTACCAATAAACAAAATATTGCTCCCACTTCAAATGCAATAGGGACACCAAACACACAACAAAATAGTACCTTAAGCAATCAACCTGTAGGTGAAAATCAAAATACCCTCAGTGGCACTTTGTACTTTATTAAAGAGCACAATGTTGCAGATGAAACCAGCTATCAACACTTACAAAGCCCTGTACTCAAAACCAAGGTTGATATCAAAGTAACAGGCATAATCGCTCGCACTACAGTCACCCAAACCTTTAAAAATGCAGGTAAAGATTGGGTTGATGCCCTATATGTATTCCCCTTACCCGAAAATGCTGCAGTCGACCATTTATTAATGACAGTGGGTGAACGCAAAATAGAGGGAGTAATTAAAGAAAAAGCAGAAGCAAAAAAGATATATTTACAAGCCAAAGCACAGGGAAAAAAAGCCAGCTTAGTAGCGCAACAACGACCGAATATGTTTTCCAATTCTATCGCCAATATCGGTCCTGGCGAAATGATTACAGTAAACATTGAATATCAGCAAAAGCTAAACTTTGAGCAGCAACAATATAGTCTGCGCTTTCCCATGACTATCACACCAAGATACATGCCAAACAACACCAGTGAAGACCCCAAAATACCAGTAAAACTCTCGCCAAGTCATCCGCAAAACAGTATTGAATTGCAAGTTAATTTACATGCGGGTTTTGAGGTCCAAGATATTAAGAGTGAATTTCATCCTATCACTGTGACGCAATTATCAGACGGCAGTCAGAATATTCGGATACAAAAAGACACCGTGGCTAATCAAGACTTTGTCCTGAACTGGCGACCAGAGTTTGGTGCTGCACCTCAGTCAGGGCACTTTACGCAACTGGTCAATGGTGATGAATATGGTTTGGTAATGCTGCTTCCGCCCGTCAAAAATGATCCTGTTAAAGCATCACAATTGCGTGACGTGATTTTTGTACTGGATACGTCAGGCTCTATGGAAGGTGATTCTATTCAACAAGCAAAAACAGCATTATTGTTAGCCATAGATCAGCTCAAGGTAACTGATACCTTTAATATTATCGAATTTAATAGTTACGCCCAAAACTTATGGAAAATACCAAAACCAGCCCACTCAAATAATAAGCAGGAGGCGATACGCTTTGTTAATAGCTTATCTGCAAATGGTGGCACAGAGATGCAAAGTGCATTAAAGCTGGCTTTCTCTCAGCCTAAAGTTAATGAACCAAACATTTTACGGCAAATTATTTTTATTACAGATGGCAGTGTGGGTAATGAAGAATCCTTAATGCAATTAATCCATAGTAGGTTAGAAAATTCACGTTTGTTTACCGTTGGCATAGGCAGCGCACCTAACAGTTATTTTATGAGTGAAGCAGCCAAGATGGGCAGAGGCACTTTTACCTATATTGGTGCCGTCAATCAGGTGCAAGAAAAAATGCAGAGCCTTTTAACTAAACTACAACACCCTGCCATTACTGACATTGAATTACAGTTAAATGCCAGAACATTAGGATCCAATCAGCAACTAGAGTTTTACCCCAATGTTATAAGCGACTTATATCGAGATGAACCTTTAGTGCTGAGCTACAGGTTAACCAACAGTAAAATAGAATCGGACAAAGGGACTAGTATTTTATCTAAGGTAAACCTATCTGCGCGATATCAAGGGAAAGCCTGGGAAAATCCCCTAGTGCTTAATGCTCAAACTAGGCAATCAGGACTCAATGTTTTGTGGGCAAGAGAAAAAATTAGCCAACTGACTAGGGATAAGCGCCAAGCAAGTATGCGTGCTTATAGCTCTGGCGCCGAACAAGACGAATACAAATCTCAAATTACAGACACCGCCCTTAGTCACCACCTAGTTAGTCAGTACACGAGTTTAGTTGCTGTAGATGTGACACCCACTCGCCCAACTGAAGTGCAATCTAAAAGTCAAAAGGTAGCCAATTCTGTACCTAGTGGCACTTCAAACCAGCGGATTCAGGCACAAGGTACCCTTCCTCAAACAGCAACCCTCGCACAACTTAAAATAATTTTTGGCTTAATTTTAATAGGACTAACGATATGTATGCACTTACTTATAAAAAGAAAAGCAATATCTCAAAGTTATTATTCTTAGTAGCCAAGCATAAATGGCTAGTATTGAGCATGATGTTGGGCCTATACCAGTTTTCAGATGGGTTATATATTTTTGCTAAAGCAGAGTTAGCGCAATATTTGATTGCTAACGCTTGGCATAAAAACCTAACATCAGCGCAGCAGCACAAACCTTGGCCTTGGGCAGACACACACCCTGTTGCCGAACTCATCATTAAGGACAAAAATTGGTATGTGTTAGCAGGAGCAAGTGGCAGAAACTTGGCCTTTGCGCCAACTCACCTAAGTTCAACACCCGAGCCGGGAAAAATGGGAAACAGTGTAATTGTTGGCCATCGCGACACCCAATTTAATAGTTTAAAAAGGCTACAAAAAGGGGATATTATCGAGATAAAAACCAAACACAAACATCAACAATTTAAAGTGACTATGTTACGAATTGCGGTGTATACAGATTTAGAATACTTACAAGATAACACTACCCACGACACATTTGATGAAGAACAATCCAGCCTAACACTGATCACCTGTTACCCCTTTGATAGTGTGTTACCTAATCCAACTCATAGGTATATAGTGCGAGCTATGGCGATTTAGTGCCAAGTTGTCGTAAATAAAAGACATAATTAACAACTATTTGTAACCTAAATGGAGTAACCTATTTAAACACCCTAATTATCAATGAATTGAGAAAGTGGAACGGAATTCGCTAGGCGTGCATTAAGTGAAAAATTAACCATTCAAAACACAACAAGGAATAACAATGAATATATCAAAAACTACCCTAATAATGACTTTTGCGGTATTAAGTATGGGATTAATAGCTTGCACTGATACTCAAAAAGAATCTGCTGAAGAAGCGGAATCTGAAGCCAAAGAAATGGTCACTCAAGCCAAAGAAAAATCAGCTGAGTTATACGAAAAAACCAAAGAAGGAGCCTCTGACCTTGCTGATAGCGCAGCGGATATGGCTGAAGATGTAAAAGAAAGCACAATTGAGGCTTATGATGAAGCCAAAGAAAAGGCGGGTGACGCCTATGACGCCACTGCCGAAAAAGCGTCTGACGCTATGGACACTACAAAAGAAAAAGCCGCTGAGTTAAAAACTGATGCAGCTAAAAAATTAAAAGAAGCCTGCATAGCGAGTAAGAAAAAATTAGACCAAGATCCTAGCGATTGCGAATAGGATAGTCTTCAATTAGCGACAAAAGGGCGTTCTGCCCTTTTGTCCGTTAAATTTACTAAAAATAATGCCCTAACCTCTGCAGCCTCACCTCTGCAACAGATACACAATTCAAAAATAAATAATCCACATAGCAAATGCTCTATATGTCACTGCAAACAATGAAATCATTGGCAGTTTCAGATTATCTGTTAAGTAAACAAAGCCAAAACAATTCTTACATAGGCTTGAATTAACAACAGTAGTCACAATATTATGCTTCCCTAGTGATTCTTTTTCTCTTCTAAAAAATAAACGTTTAAAAACTATAGTCGCTAGTATTCGATATAAAAACAGCTGTTAACTGACAAGCATAAATATATCGAAAATTCATAAAATACTATTCACACATAAGCTGGCAGTCAATATGAACGCATTGAGTATCAAAGGATTAACCAAAACCTATAAAGGTGGCACCCAAGCCTTAAAAGGGATTGATTTAGAAGTAAAACAAGGCGATTTTTTTGCTTTACTAGGACCCAATGGTGCTGGCAAATCTACCACTATTGGAATTATTAGCTCCCTAGTAAATAAAACCCAAGGCGACGTAGATATATTTGAGTATTCCTTAGCGACTCAGCCAGTCGAGGCAAAATCTTGCATTGGACTTGTACCACAAGAATTTAATTTTAATCAGTTCGAGCCTCTGATTCAGATCATGCTAAATCAAGCTGGCTATTATGGCGTCCCTAAAAATGTAGCAAAGCCTAGAGCCGAAAAATACCTTAAGCAACTCGACCTTTGGGAGAAGCGTGATGCACCCGCCAGACAGCTTTCTGGAGGTATGAAAAGACGATTGATGATAGCAAGAGCTCTAATGCATGAGCCTAGAATGCTTATTCTCGACGAGCCAACTGCCGGTGTAGATATTGAGATACGCCGCTCAATGTGGTCGTTTTTACAAGAGATAAATCAGCAAGGTGTGACCATTATTTTGACCACTCATTATCTCGAAGAAGCTGAAATGTTATGCCGTAATATCGCCATTATTGATAAAGGTGTGATAGTCAGAAATACCAGCATGAAAGCATTACTTGCCACATTAAATATTGAAACCTTTGTATTGGATTTATCTAAAAATTTAAGTTCGATTACATTAGATGGCTTTGAAAGTCGTTTAGTGGACGAGCATACCTTAGAAGTTGATGTACCCAAGGAAGCGGGTCTCAATTCAGTGTTTCAACAGTTAACTGAAAAAGAGATACAAGTGTTAAGTATGCGCAATAAATCTAATCGATTAGAAGAGCTATTCGTTAGAATGGTCGAGTCTGGAAGATCCTCAGTAAGCGATAACCCAACAACCAAACAAGTGACAGGAGACACTAATGAATAGTCTCAGTATGGTGGCCCTTATCACTATGTGGCGCAAAGAGTGCCTACGTTTTCTTAGAATCTGGATCCAAACCTTGCTACCACCAGCCATTACTATGTCATTGTATTTTGTGATTTTTGGTAATTTGATCGGCAGTAGAATAGGTAATATGGGTGGCTTCAGTTATATGGAGTTTATTGTCCCAGGCTTAATCATGATGGCAGTGATCACCAATGCTTACGCTAATGTGTCATCCTCTTTCTATAGCGCTAAATACCAACGCAATATTGAAGAGTTATTAGTGGCCCCTGTATCGAATTGGATCATTATTGCCGGTTACGTGGGTGGCGGGGTAGCCAGAGGCATGTTAGTTGGCATTATTGTGACTATTGTCTCGCTGTTTTTTGTAGATATACATATACATAATTTACTGATCATTCTGGTCACTTTGTTTTTAACTGCAGTATTATTTTCTACCGCAGGTCTGATTAACGGGATTCTTGCTAACTCTTTTGACGACGTCAGCATAGTACCTACCTTCATTTTGACGCCTTTGACCTACTTAGGTGGCGTTTTTTATTCATTAAGTTTATTGCCTGAATTTTGGCAGTGGGTGAGTAAAGTTAATCCTATTATTTATATGGTTAGTGGTTTTAGGTATGGTTTTCTTGGCGTTTCAGATATCAGTTTTTATCTGTCTTTGAGTATTTTAGTTGGGTTTAATGGGGTTTTACTCGCTTGGGCTTATTCGCTTATTAATCGTGGCGTAGGTATTCGAAGTTAAAATCATGCAACAAAAGTCTCGCTCAATCAGTACTAATCAAGTTGGTGTTCACCAAAACTTACACAAAGTCGTGTCGCGCCAACTTGCCAGTGTAAGTCAAAAACCACTATCTGAGCATACTCAACAAGCCTTTCAACAAGCAATCAATTGGCTTGGAGATTGGCAAGGCGAACTGATATTAGACTCTTGTTGTGGCGTGGGCGAAAGTACTGTCAATATTGCACAAGCTCACCCCAATGCTAGGGTCATAGGTATAGACAAGTCTGCTTTACGCACCGACAAACACCAAGCTTATGCCAACACATTAGAAAACTACCTAGTATTACGGGCTGATCTAAAAGATTTTTTAAGATTACTTGTTATCCACCAGAAAAAGCTCAGTAAACATTATTTGTTATACCCAAATCCCTACCCAAAATCGGCACATTTACAGCGTCGTTGGTATGCCTGCTCAGCGTTAAAAGACATCTTGAGCTTAGGTGGCACGCTAGAAGTAAGAAGCAATTGGCAGCTGTATATCCAAGAATTTTCTGCCGCGTTATGTATTGCTAATATCAGCAATCAATTTAGTGAATTTGCAAGCGATAAGGCTATTACCCCTTTCGAGCGTAAATATTGGCAAAGTGGCCAAAGTAGCTGGCAGTTATTGGCAGATTTATAAGACAATAAAGCTTAGAATGACTAATTTGTATTTGCCTTGGGTTGGCTAAAATAGAATCCTTGGGCGTATTTAATCCCTAATTCTTTGACTATTTCGAGTGTCGTTTTCTGCTCAATTCGCTCAGCTATTACCACTATATTGTTGGTTGCCGCAGCGCTAATCAAACCTTTTACAAACACCGCTATCGCTGCATCACTTTTCACCTTATCGAAGAGAGCTGCAGATACTTTTATGGCTGATATAGGCAAAGTTAAAATTGTCTGTAAATCGCAACTTTGCTGCTCAAAGTTATCAATCACAATGTTGACACCCAATGCATTACAAATCTCGCAAAACTGACTAAAACTGACACTGTCTACTAAGGCGTTTTGTGCGGTTATCTCTATGGAAATCCGCTTTGGATTTGGGTAATCTGCTAGTTGCGATTGAAGAAATTTGAGGGTATCTGTGTCAGTCATATCTGACAAACTCAGATTAATATTCCACGCCATGTTGATATCTCTAAAATAACTGGCGCTACGACTAAACACAGTTTGAGTCAATTGGGCTACTGACTGCCGCCTTTCAACCAAAAATAAAAATTCTGTGGGTAAAAAGGTATTTTGATCAATAGTTAAAAGGCGAGCTAAACACTCATAACTCCAGACAGCGTTATTATTCAAATCCATAATTGGCTGAAAAAATGGCACAACATTGTCTAGATTAAAACTATCCGTTACTTCAGTCACTTGCATACAAAGGTATACCTTTATGTCTGGTACTCTTGACAATATAACAACATATTAACAATTGCCAGATAATACCAATTTAGCATTTTAATTTTGGACGGTTAGCCTATTGGTCTCTAGCTTGAATTAAGGTAAAGTGCGCGACTTCCAAGTATTCAGATAAGGTTACAATAGTGAGTGGAGCTGAGGTCAGTTTAGAGCATTTGTATAAGGTATTTACTATGCCTGAAGGCAAAGATTCTAAACTTGCACAGATTGAACAACACCTGTCGGATAACCTATCAGACTTTCTGTCTCAGCATGTTGTCGCCAAGGTGAATTCTTTAGAACAAATAGAAAAGAGCTTTGCTGAATATTCAGTACCTGAATCACCCGAGTTTGTATCAAAACATGCAGAAGACCTTTTAGAAAAACTCGTCGCAAATTCTGTTAATACTTATTCTCCCAGCTTTATCGGTCATATGACCTCTGCACTGCCCTACTTCCACCTGCCTTTAGCGAAACTATTGGTGGGTTTAAATCAGAATTTAGTAAAAATCGAAACCTCTAAGGCCTTCACTCCCCTTGAACGTCAGATTTTGGGGATGATGCACGAGTTAGTGTATAAACAACCCGCTGATTTTTACCAAAGCTATTTACACAGCGCGAACCATGCCTTGGGCGCATTTTGCTCAGGTGGGACTATTGCGAATATTACAGCGTTGTGGGTAGCAAGAAATAAAGCGTTACCCGCCTCTTCTGAATTTAGGGGCGTGGCGCAAGAAGGCATGGCAGCAGGAATGATGCATTATGGCTATAAAAAGATGGGGATTATTTCATCGAAACGTGGTCATTATTCGTTATCTAAAGCCGTTGATTTATTAGGCTTAGGTAGACAACAAATGCTTACTATCGACTGTCCTTCACAGCGTTTATCAGCAGAAAAAGCGTTAGCCGTAGGAAAACAATATCAACAAGACGGTAACAAGGTTTTGTGTATTGTAGGTATCGCTGGGACAACAGAAACAGGGCATATTGATCCTCTAGATGAATTAGCAGATGTTGCAAAAGAACTTGGTTGCCATTTTCATGTAGATGCAGCCTGGGGGGGAGCAACACTGTTTTCACGTGAGCATAGCCAATTACTTAAAGGCATTGAGAAAGCAGACTCAGTGACCTTGGATGCTCATAAACAAATGTATGTTCCTATGGGGGCTGGTATGGTGTTATTTAAGGATCCGAATGACAGTAATGCAGTGCGTCATCATGCCCAATACATTTTACGTGCTGGTTCTAAAGACTTAGGTGCCACTACCTTAGAAGGTTCACGAAATGGCATGGCGATGATGGTATATGCCTCTTTGCATATATTTGGCCGCCAAGGTTATGAATTGCTGATTAACCAAAGTATAGAAAAAGCCAAAACCTATGCCCGCATGATCCAATCTCATCCCGACTTTGAACTTGTTACCTCTCCCACTTTGTCACTGTTGACTTACAGGTTAAATCCTCAAGAAGTGCAAACCCAAATAAAGTCACAGCCGCAAATTTCTGAGGCGTTAAATATCGAGCTCGATAAATTAACTGTTACTGTGCAAAAACAACAAAGAGAAGCAGGAAAATCGTTTGTCTCGCGGACGCGATTACAAACTGAAAAATACCCTGAACAAGCGATTACAGTTTTTAGGGTGGTATTAGCTAACCCCCTAACAACCGAAATGGATTTACAGAATATATTAGACGAACAGCTAGCCATAGCCAACAACTCCGATACTTGGAAAACGCTTTGTGCGGAGCATAAAAAAGCCAACTAAGTTGGCTTGTTGTACTAAAATAACGAGCTATACAATTAGGTTTTATAACCTAATCTGCAAGTTATCAATTAATCGAGTTTTTCCTAAAAAGGCCGCTGCCAATAACACCAAATGTTGGTCTTCATGGCCTGGTTGTAACAAGTTTTCAGTGTTGCGGATTTCCAAATAGTCAGGATTAAATCCAAGAGTAGCCAATTGCATTTTATAATCATGAGTTAATTTCGTAAAATCTCTACGCCCTGCTTGAATTTCATCTACAAGTTCATTCATCTTCTCAAAGAGAGTAGGCGCTAACTTACGTTCTTTAGCCGTTAAATAATGATTTCTAGAACTCATGGCTAAACCATCGTCTTCTCGAGTGGTGGACACGCCAAATACTTTTAGGTTCATAGATAAATCAGTCACCATGGCTTTGATCACTTGTAATTGCTGAAAGTCCTTTTCACCAAAAAATGCCAAGTTGGGTTGCACCATATTAAATAACTTACAAACTATGGTGGCCACACCACGAAAATGTCCTGGTCGACTAGCACCACAAATCATATACGACAGTCCGGGTACTTCTACAAAAGTCTGTTGCTCTAGCCCTCTGGCATAAATGTCGTTGGTGGTGGGCATAAAAAGCGCATCGACCCCTAATTCTTCTAATAAGTACCGATCATTTTCTAGGGTTCTTGGATACGCATCTAAATCTTCATCTGGACCAAACTGCAGAGGATTGACAAAGATAGAGACCACCACAATATCTGCTTGTTTTTTGGCTTCTCGTACAAGGTTTAAATGCCCTTGATGTAAATTTCCCATGGTAGGGACAAAAGCAATGACTTTGGCACTATTTTGCCAAGTCCGTCTGATTTCACGCAATTCCGAAATGTCTTTAATTAGTTGCATAATATTCGTTTACTGTTGATATTTAATTGCTAGCGTCAACCTTAATAGGGCGCTAATTGAAACTGTGCTCATCAGAAGGGAAACTCCCCTCTTGCACTTCTTGGATATACTGACTCACGGCTTCGCGCATGTTATTACTTTGCTGCAAATAGTTTTTGGAAAACTTTGGCATGTAGTTCGCGCTTATTCCAAACATATCGTGCATCACTAATATTTGCCCATCTGTTTGCGCCCCAGCTCCGATACCAATAACTGGAATATTCAGGCTTTGGGATATCTTGCAGGCTAAATCAGAGGGAATACACTCTAGTACCAATAGCTGTATGCCGGCCTGTTCGAGCTGTTTGGCTTGTTCAAGAATATTTTCTGCTTGTAAGTCATCACGCCCCTGCACTTTAAACCCACCAAAAACATGCACTGACTGAGGCGTTAGGCCTAAATGTCCACAAACAGGCACACTTCGCTCGGTTAACCCTTTAATAGTATCTAATAGCCAACTACCCCCTTCTAACTTCACCATACTTGCTCCTGCTCGCATTAGCTCGGCAGCATTCAAATAGGTTTGTTCAGCAGTTGAATAAGACATAAAAGGCATATCCGCTACAACAAAGGCTCTTTCGACCCCTTTTTTCACAGAACGAGTGTGGTAGGCTACTTCTTCGACCGTAACGCTCAGTGTATCGTCATCGCCTTTCAGTACCATTCCAAGTGAATCACCAATCAATAAAACTTCGATACCTTGTTCATCAAACAATTTTGCGAAACTAGCATCGTAAGCAGTTAAAGCAGTGATTTTAGTATTTTCTTGCTTCATCTTTAGCAAGGTTGAAGTCGTTACTTTTTTCATTAGATATACTCCACATTTTTGTTGCCAACAAAAATACTATTTACTGCTTAGGCGCAGTGCCTATGGTAGGCGCACTATACTGGATTTTTTGTTAATTTCTAGATGAGTAGCTAGTCTGACATTATTTGTAACCCATTTATTGGGCATGTCAGCACAAGATCGGATAATTTTTCGCCGCAGGGTAAAATTAATTCTGGGGCGATTTCAAAAAGCGGGTAAAGAACAAACTCTCTTTGTTTCATTCCAATGTGGGGAATGGTTAGCTGTTCTTTATCAAGCTGCTGTTGGCCATACAACAGAATATCCAAATCTAAGGTTCTGGGTCCCCATCTATTGGATTTTCGTACACGACCGTGCTGACTTTCTATTTGCTGAGTTTGTTGCAACAAGTTTTCCGGTGAAAGCTCGGTTTCTATTAAAACAACCGCATTGACATAGTTAGGCTGATCTTGTGGGCCCATTGGCAGGCTCTGATATAGACTTGAACATCTAATTAATTTAGTTTCTGATAACGACGCTAAGCTATGACAGGCGGCCTGTATTTGTTTTGCAGACTGCCCCAAATTACTGCCTAAGCCAATATAAACTTGGTTCATACTTTGGGTTTAGGTTTCTTACGATTACGTCTAGGACGTCGAGGTGGAGCGCCTGATTTTTCACGGAGTGCTTCTAACATTGTTTTACGTTGAGCTTCATCTGCTTCTTGGAAAACTGTCCACCACTCGGCTAACTCTAATAAGTCGCCACCTTCAATCTGGCCTCGCAGCAACAAAAAGTCGTATGCAGCTCTAAATTTAGGATGTTCAAGCATTTGATAAGCTCTGCGGCCATAACGTTTAGGTAAACGGTTCTGTAGCTGCCAAATTTCCCGAATAGGCCCACTAAATCGTTTAGGGATCATAATGCGTTGAATTTGACGATGCATCACATCATTTATTGCAAGATTAAAAGCATCAAAATGGTTCAGCCCACCTTCCACCATTAATTGCTGGCAACGTTCTTCTAGTGGATACCACATAAAGGCAGCAAAAATAAAGGCAGGCGTCACTCGTTGCCCGGTGTTAATACGATTATCCGTGTTGGTAAGCACTTGCTCAACAAATTGATTTTCACGACTTCCTGGTTGCAACAATAGCGGGGCTAGTTGCGGAAAAAGAGGTTCAAATAGGTGGTATTCTTGGAGCAATTTATAGGTCACTAAACCTTGCCCAGACAAAAGTAGCTTGAGTATTTCTTCAAATAATCTGGCGGGCGGAATATTCGCCATTAATGGTGCTAAACGTTTTATGGGTTCAGCACTTTCTTCGCTGATATGCATATCAAGCTTAGCTGCAAATCTTACCGCTCTTAGCATTCTCACAGGATCTTCGCGATAGCGGGTTTCAGGATCGCCTATCAGAGTAATACTTTTGTCTTTAATCGCCTGCATACCACCAGCAAAATCACTGATCGAATAATCAGCAATATTGTAATACATGGCGTTAATAGTAAAATCTCGGCGCTGTGCGTCTTCTTCTATCGTGCCAAAGACGTTATCGCGCAATAATTGACCATGATCACTTTGCTTACTAATTTTAGACTCACTATCATCATTGTTCTCATGGTGACCGCGAAAAGTAGCGACTTCAATTATTTCTCGACCAAACACAATATGCGCCAGTCTAAATCTGCGCCCAATCAATCGGCAATTTCGAAACAGCCCTTTAATTTGTTCAGGTGTTGCGTCAGTTGTTACATCAAAATCTTTAGGCTCTTTTCCCAACAATGCATCACGGACACAGCCACCCACTAAATAAGCTTGATAACCACTATTGTGCAGGCGATAAAGTACTTTCAGTGCGTTTTCACTCATTGAATTACGAGAGACCGAATGCTCTGCACGGGGAATGACAGTCGCAACAAGTGTAGCGGGCTTGTCTGGGGTTTTAGTGCGCAGAGCGCTCCTGACTTTGTCAATTACGCGAGAAATAATATGCTTTGCTCCTTGTTTGGGCCTGGGGTACTTTTATACCTCGCCGATTAGGGCGGAAAAATTCGGCGCTAATCATATACTGTCTGCTTGCCCAATTCTATTGTCAATACACTCTGTTTTTGCGGGTATTTTATTCAAATCCCACTCGCTGATGGCCCAATTCATTATATTTGCGACAGATTCACGTTGTAACTCTTTAGTTACAGGTAAGCCAAGAAACCTAAGTGCATTTATCAAATTAGTGCCGACCTTATTCGGATCGAGTTCACAAGCATGATTTTGTTTACTCAATTTTTTACCTGGCTCAGTTACCACTACAGGAAAATGTAAAAACTTTGGAGCTGGGCTTTTAAACGCTTGATATAGGGCAAGCTGCAATAATGTGGCTGCGACTAAATCTGCCCCTCTGGCCACTTCAGTAATCCCTTGTTGTATATCGTCAACCACCACAGCCAATTGATAGGCGAACAATGCATCTTTGCGCTTTATAGTAAATTGTGGAGGTATACTTTGCTTGGGAAATTCAACATGGCCTAATAACTCATCATAGAAATATTGATGGATAAAGTGATGATTAAATCTTATCGCTTTATTTTCTGGGCTGAGATTTTGATTGGCACACCCACATGTTTGGCCAGGCTCTAAATGTGCTAACTGAGCTCGAGTACACTGGCAATAAAATGTAAAACCTTGCTCAGCTAAGTACTGAATTTTTTCATTGTATAATTCACTTCTGCCACTTTGAAACACCACTTCGCCATCCCAAAATAAATGGTGATTCTCAAGACAACGCATTATCGAATCACTGGCACCCACCATTTCTCTTGGCGGGTCAATATCTTCAATTCTCAGTAACCATTGCCCACCACTATTTTTTGCTCTTAAAAAGCTACCTAAGGCGGTGACCAAAGAACCAAAATGTAAATGACCAGATGGGGAAGGCGCAAATCGGCCAACGTACCCAGAGTGAGGGGTAAAATTCTTCATAGGAGGATAGTTAAATGCAATGGTCATAAAACCAAAGATATCACCCCAAGTAGCGAATTAAAGAATTAATCGCCACTTGGGATAGCAGGTAAATTTAACCCTGAAGTTGTTTTTCTTTAATTTCTGCCATGGTTTTGCAATCAATACACATGTCGGCAGTAGGCCTAGCTTCTAAGCGGCGTACACCAATTTCAATTCCACATGCGTCGCAAAAACCAAAATCATCCTCATCAATACGTTTTAAGGTTTTTTCGATTTTTTTGATTAATTTACGTTCTCTATCGCGAGTACGTAACTCAAGACTAAATTCTTCTTCTTGAGCTGCACGGTCGACAGGGTCCGGAAAATTAGCCGCTTCATCTTGCATATGGTGCACAGTACGGTCTACTTCTTGACGAAGTTGATCACGCCAAGCTTTCAATAACAAACGAAAGTGCTCCATTTGCTTTTCGTTCATGTACTCTTCGGTTTTTTTCTCCTCGTAAGGAGTCAAACCGGCTAGTGCTAATAATCCAAGTGTTTTATTCGTTTTTGCTGTTGGCATATGCCAATTCTCCTAAACTACGGCATGAGCTGTTTGTGCCGGCGGCTATGTATATCAGAAAGCCGTAACACAGGCAATGTCTTGCTCTTAACATCTTCCGTTACAGTGAAAAACAATTTTGTAGCAACGCAATATGGAGGTCTTCTAGAAAAAATCAATGTCTATTTTATGAAAAAAACCGCAAAGACTGATTTATATGGATTTTTTCTGAACTAATTTCGCAACCGTAACATAAAACTTGTACACCGTTTAGCATAGCCTGTTTAAGCTCCTTAGCGTAGTCAGGATCAATATGCCTTGCCACTTGCACCGATTGAATACCTGAATGTTGTACGCAAAAAAACAGTACAGCACGCTTTCCCTGACTTGCAATTAGGCTTAATTCACGCAGATGCTTTTGTCCACGCAGAGTTTTTGCATCAGGAAAATACCCCGTACCATCATCTAAGAGCGTGACCGATTTAACTTCGACATAACAGTCGACTTTTTGAGGATCAGTCAATAAAAAATCAATTCGGCTATTTTCTTCACCGAACTTAACTTCAGCTTGTAAATTTTCGTATCCAACTAACTCGGTTATCTGATTCTCAAGTATCGCTTCTTTAACTAATACATTGGCTCTGTGGGTATTTATGCCAATCCAATGCTGCTGTTCAGTTAACACTACTTCCCAGGTATATAACAACTTTCGTTTCGGATTATTACTCTCAGACAACCAAACCTTCCAGCCAGGTTCTGCACAGCCTGTCATTGCACCTGTATTGGGGCAGTGTGCTATGACAATTGAGCCGTCAGGCAACTGTACGTCGGCTAAAAATCGTTTATAACGTTTGACTAATGTGCCTTGGATTAAAGTTGAAGAGAACTGCATACTTACCACTTAAAAAGATGTTCGGTTAATGTCGTCATGTTATTCTAACCACCTTTCTTTAGATGGAGTAGTTATGTCTCGTTTATCTGTTTCAATTACCACCCAGGCGCCAGCCGATTATTATTCAGCTGGAACTTTATTATCTGTTAATGGCCAAACAGCGCAAATTCACTTAGTGGAGCCTGAGAACAATTTAAGTCATATCCAAAAAGCGGCCCGTAGTTTAGATAACCTAGGTGTAGTGCAAGTTGAGCTGATAGGAGACTGGCAAATTGAGCAACAATGGGCTTTTGCCCAAAGCTTTACCACTACAACAAAACAGCACCATATCAAGTGGTGTGACGATAATAACGCCAATGAATTATCCCACCGCTATCAAGCGATGATCTTTACTCGTAATATCACCAATGCCACACCAGAAGAGTTATCACCTGTAATACTGGCAGATAAATGTGAACAATGGCTAGCATCAATAAATGAAAACCACATCAGCAGTAAAAGATGGGTGGGTGAAGAACTTAAAGCTCAAAACTGGATGGGTATTTATCATGTGGGCCGCGGCAGCACTCGCCCTCCCGTATTAATTGAAATCGACTATAACCCTACCGAAGACAATAATGCCCCGGTTTCAGCCTGTTTAGTAGGAAAAGGCATTACCTTTGATAGCGGCGGATATAGCATCAAAAGCAGTGAAGGCATGCTGACTATGAAGTGTGATATGGGCGGAGCAGCCACTGTGACTGGCGCGCTTGGCTTGGCCATGATGCGAGGACTCAATAAGAGAGTGAAGTTATTTTTGTGTTGTGCTGAAAACCTTATTAGTGGTCACGCTTATAAATTAGGTGATGTCATCACCTACAAAAATGGCACAACTGTGGAGGTAGTTAATACTGACGCAGAAGGCAGATTAGTATTAGCTGATGGCTTAATGGCTGCCACTGAAACGGGCGCTCAACTCATCATAGATGCAGCGACACTTACAGGAGCAGCATGTGTTGCCTTGGGCGAAGATTACAATGCATTGTTCGCATTGGACAAAGCGCTACAACAAAGAGTTTTAGATTATTCAGTTCAAGAATTTGAGCCTTCATGGTGTTTACCTTTAGAAAAATGGCATCAAAATAAATGCCCATCAGCATTTGCTGATACTGCAAATAGTAAAGCTCAAAAAGGTGGGGGCGGAGGCGGCGCATCCAATGCGGCAGGATTCTTATCTAGGTTCGTAAACGAACAAGGAACAGGTTGGGTGCACATTGACTTAGCAGCAGCCTACAACGCTAGCGGCACAGTGCATATGCCAGTTGGCGCAACAGCGCAAGGAATTAGAACCATAGCCCGTGCGTTGTTAGAAGAATAAAATAATCTTGAAAGGGCGATTTTTATTGCCAGGATCGCCTTTTCAATTTTTAGGTCAGGTTACAAGCCTCCTAAACGCTCCGCCAGAATCTTATATTTCTCTACCGCTTCTTTTTCAAACAGTGGGGTTCCATCAGCATCTTTATCTGCGGCCGGTAGTAAACTTTCTCTTTCCAGTCTCTCTACTCTTACACTCTGCACGCCAAGAAATTCGGCTACTTGCTCTACTGTCATCAGACTCATTGGATATACCTCTTAACTTTTATTTTTCATTTTGATGAAGTATTAGTAAAGCGCAAAGACTGAGTTTTGCTAGTACCAATCGCCATCTATTTAACTAACTACACATTAACTGAAAATTTTTTACACAGCGCTATTAAATCATCAAGTTATTGAAATTAAAACTATTTTTAGGCCATAGGTCAGAGATGTTATAAACTAAGAAAAAAGCCACGAAATTTTAGAGAAAACCTATGGATACTTGGTCAGCTGCTATTACCTTATTTTTGATTATGGATCCTCTGGGTAATTTGCCTGTGTTTATGTCTGTTTTAAAAACAATAGAACCTAAACGAAGACGACGAGTATTAGCAAGAGAACTATTATTCTCACTAATAATCATGTTCACCTTTTTATTTAGCGGCCAAGTGGTATTAGACTTTTTAAATGTTCGTCAAGAAAGCGTCAGCATAGCTGGAGGGATTATTTTATTCCTGATTGGTTTAAAAATGATTTTCCCGCAACCAGGTGGCGTAACAGGTTTAACCCCAGGTGAAGAACCATTTATCGTACCACTAGCCATACCTATGGTGGCGGGTCCTTCGGTACTTGCAGCTCTTATATTATTAGCCAATCAAGATCATAGCCGCATGTTAGATTGGTCCATGGCGCTAGGAGCCGCATGGTTAGCCTCAGCAACCATATTGATGCTTTCTAGCACCTTTCATAGACTATTAGGTGAAAGAGGACTAACGGCCATCGAAAGGCTGATGGGCATGATCTTGATAATGATTTCTATCCAAATGTTACTGGATGGAATAGGAAAATATTATTCACTAGGGTAAGTTAGTAACTGGGGCAAGTGCCCCTAAAGCCTTAAAACACAAAGTGAGTTTTATGCTCTTTATAGCAAATAGCTTTTGCACTCGTAGCTCGTAAAAATTTTAATGAGAATGATCTTGAATAAAAAACTAAACATATTCCAGCAAGTTAGAGAACTAGAAGGTTGGCACGCAGTAGCATTTTCAGCCACATTATTAGAACGAATGTTACCTAATTATGTGCTTTTTTGTGAAGCCACTGAATTTGCCGACCCAGCGCAATATCGCAACAGTTTAAATGCTATTTGGGAATGGTTAGCTGTACCAAAAGCTAAAATAAACTTCACAGCGCAATTAGAAAAAATTGAAGAGCTGGTGCCAGATGCTAGCGACTTCGACAATTACGGTGTATTTCCCGCAATTGACGTCGCCATGTCTATGTCTGCGTGCATTTTATTGATTCAAGGGGAAGATCCTCAAGGCGCGGTGGTGGTTAGCAAGTTATCCCAAGGTGGAGTGGAAGCCTTTATCGAAGCAAGCTCTGAGGGAGACATCACTGACATGGAAATTAAACAACATCCGTTGATGCAATGGGAAATTGAAACTCAGCAAGAATTGCTAATCTTGTTATCAAAATGCCCTAAAAATTCGGAAAGCTGTAAACAGTTAAAGCAGTTGGCCACCGCAGAAGGCATGACCAACATAGGGTTAGAAATATAGGGTTAATCGATACGTTGATACACTCTAGCCAAAATCTGGGCACTGCGTTTTTCTTTAATCATTTGCCAGTTTTCAGGCACTGAATAACCTTTGCCTGATGCTTCACATTCGATGTAAATAACACCATCAATAGCCAGCAAAGATTTGTCAACAATACGTTCGATTGTTGCAGGCAGTAGATTTTGATTAAAAGGTGGATCTAAAAAAATTAACTCATAGGTCTGATTCAAGCTATTGAGTACATCTAAGGTATTCCCCTGAATTATTTTTGCCTGCTGTGAAGATAAACCCAATAATTGAATATTATCTGCTACTTTCTTAGCCACCATTTTATCTAATTCGATAAAAGTGCAATTATCCCCATAGCGTGACAAAGCTTCAAATCCCAATCCGCCGCTCCCCGCAAATGCATCTAAGCAACTTGCACCAGAGGTATAGGCCATTAACCAGCTAAATAACATTTCCCTATTTTTATCTGTAGTTGGACGTAACCCCTGCACATCTAGAACAGGTAATTTACGCCCCCGAAAACGGCCACTGATAATTCGAACCATACCACTAGGTTTTGAGCTACCTAGCTTACGGCTGTTTAACGATTGTTTTTCGCCTCGCTTCATTTGGTATAGAAATGCTATTATTATGAAATGATGTAAATAGTTTACCCAATTACCTAGGATTTCTCACCGGAATGTCAAAGTTTTTCAAATGGCTCAAAAAAGATAAACAACCTGAAGAGTCTCCTGTTGTTAATGACACCCCTCTTCAAAAGACGGATGAACAAGTAAATTCACAACCAGAATTATTAAAGAATAATAGTTCTGAAAACGACACTAGCACTTTACCCATAGATGAAATTACACAGCAAGAAACAGTTGAGTCGCGGGACGATTTAGACGCGCCATCCCCGATACCAAAAGCCCTAAAAGAAGATCTCGCTAGTTTCGAAAACATTCGTTCTTATAACGAAACTATGGCTGTGGAATCCTCAAAAAAGGAAAAAGAATCGACTAAAGCTGAATCTGAAAATGTTACTACAGAATCCGCCATCGAAAATGTGCCATCAGTAGAAAACACCTTAGTAACCAATAATGAAACGACACAAGACCCACTAGATAAACCATCAATCGAACAACAAGATGCAGAACAAACTGGTTTCTTCAGTAAATTAAAACGCGGTCTGTCCCGTACTAAAGAAAGTATTGGTAGTGGATTTGTTAGTTTATTTCGCGGTAAATCCATTGATGATGATTTATTTGAAGAATTAGAAACCCAGTTATTAGTTGCCGATGTGGGAATGGACACCACAGTCAAAATAATCAAACATTTAACTGAAAGTTCAGACCGCAAACAGTTGAAGGACGGAGATGCCTTATATCAGTTACTCAAAGAACAAATGGCTGACATTCTGAAGAAAGTAGAGTCCCCTTTAACGCTAAAAGCCGAATCGGGCCCATTCGTTATTTTAATGGTGGGAGTCAATGGTGTTGGTAAAACCACCACTATTGGGAAAATGGCAAAACAATTTCAGCAGCAAGGCAAAAAAGTCATGTTAGCCGCAGGTGATACCTTTAGAGCTGCAGCAGTTGAACAACTGCAAGTTTGGGGTGAGCGAAACAATATTCCAGTGGTAGCACAACAAACCGGGTCAGACAGTGCATCGGTTATTTTTGATGCATTTCAGTCAGCCAAAGCTAAAAACATTGATGTATTGATTGCAGATACCGCTGGTCGATTGCAAAACAAAGATCACTTGATGGAAGAGCTTAAAAAAGTAGTGCGAGTAATGAAGAAAATTGCGCCTGAAGCACCTCATGAAATTATGCTTACCCTAGATGCTGGTACCGGACAAAATGCAGTGAGCCAAACCCAATTATTCAATGAAGCAGTTGGCTTAACCGGAATAAGCTTAACCAAATTGGACGGAACTGCAAAAGGAGGGGTAATTTTTGCAATTGCCGACCAATTTAATATTCCTATTCGTTATGTTGGAATTGGCGAAGGCATTGATGACCTAAGACCATTTAATAGCCAAGATTTTGTAAATGCGTTATTTATCGAGTCTGATAATCAGCAAGAATTAGCAAACTAAGCCATCTATGATTAAGTTTGAACAAGTCAGTAAAACCTACCCCGGCGGACAACAAGCCTTAAGAAAGGTCGATTTCCATATTGAACCAGGGGAGATGGCATTTTTAACCGGACACTCAGGCGCCGGAAAAAGTACCTTGCTGAAACTGATATCGATTATGGAGCGCCCTACAGTAGGTAAAGTACTTATCAATGGGCATGACTTAAGTAACATCCAAAGAAAACAAATTGCCTATATCCGCCGTGATATAGGTATGATTTTTCAAAGCCATCAGTTATTAATGGACAAAAGTGTATTTGACAATGTGGCGTTACCATTAATTATTGAAGGTTACTCCCATAAAGAAACAGCTAAACGTGTTCATGCGGCATTAGAAATGGTTGGCCTAAGTGACAAAGTCAAAAATTTACCCATTATGTTGTCAGGTGGTGAACAGCAAAGAGTGGGTATTGCCAGAGCCGTGGTCAACAAACCCCCTTTATTATTAGCTGATGAGCCAACTGGAAACTTGGATCCCAAGTTATCAATGGAAATTATTCGATTATTTGAAGATTTTAATCAGGCAGGTGTGTCGGTGTTTATCGCAACCCATGATCTTGGATTAATCGCACGCATGAAATATCGGACACTGACACTTAAAAAAGGCCAGATGATAACCGATGGTTTAACCGACGAATATCAGAGTGACGACCTCTATGTGTAAGTTATTGATTAACATAAATGTTGCCCCCTCACCTCTAAGGTCAAACAAATGAGTATTTTGTTTCAAGGTAGAGTGCAAGGCGCACAAATCTCGCAAATATCGACTTACCAACGTTTTATCATGTTTTTTGTCAGTCACTTCCGACAAGCACTAGGTAGCTTAGGCGAGTTATGGCGTTCAAAGGCTGCATCACTTATGACAATTGGTGTATTAGGTTTAAGTATTACCCTGCCTAGTACCCTATATGTGATGGTAAAAAATGCCGAGAATATGAGTTCCGGTTGGGAACAAGCCTCACAAATTTCTTTGTTTTTGAAAGACACGTCCAGTCAAGGTGATATAGATCAACTGCTAAAACGTATCCAACTTTGGCCAGAAATTGATTCAATAAATTATATTTCAGCAGACCAAGCACTTGACGAATTTAAGCAATTATCAGGCTTTGGTGATGCCATTGCCTACTTAGATAAAAACCCTTTACCCAATGTGATTTTAGTTACTCCAACAAGTCGCCATGCAAGCCCTGTAGCCGCTCGATTATTGTTAGACAAGTTAAAAAATGAAAGAGAAGTGGATATTGGTAAACTGGATGTTGAATGGCTAGAACGTCTACATGCGTTGTTAGATGTCGTCAAAGACTTAGTCACAGTCATTGCTCTTTTGTTATTTTTAGCTGTTGTACTTATTATTGGCAATACGATAAGACTAAACATTCTTAGTAAAAAGGATGAAATTTTAGTGATGAAACTGGTCGGCGCTACTGATGCCTTTATTCAACGGCCTTTTATGTATACTGGATTTTGGTATGGATTTTTAGGGGGCTTGTTGGCTTGGGTCGCGGTTATTTTACTTTTATGGTGGATGAGCAGCAGTATTAGTGTGGTTAGCGAATTATATCAAAAGAATTTTAATTTAACCGGTGCTGACTTCTCTACTTTCTTGTGGATGTTAGGCTTGTCGGTGTTCCTCGGCCTGGCAGGCTCGTTACTATCGGTCAGACGACATGTACGGGAAATAGAACCTAAGTAACTTTAATTCAAGAACATCGCCAAAACTTCAAATAAGGGGCGAAAATCATCTTAAGCTCAACCCCTTACAATAGTCGTATTTGCCATTCTTAAAAAATAATCTTAATCTAAATTTTGTTTCACTAGTGTCACTTATTCAACGGCTGGCAGACATTCTTTTTCCATTAAATATTCCACATTCTTAATATTTCCATCGGTCTTGGCAGGTTTAATATTTAAGGCACAGGCCAATAAACCGTAGACTTCTATGTTATCAAAAGGCTTAGCAGTCATTTTTTTCTTAAAAGCCGGGCCGCTAGCAATAAAGGTAGCCTGCATCAAAGGATCTTGATTGTCATATCCATGAGTCGCAAAGGTACGACCTAATTTAAGCATCGATTGTGGCTGACTTTTGTCGCTACTAGCATAAATACTCCAGCCTGAATCAGCGAGTAACATTAGATCCGGCTCCCTTTGAGGGTGGTCAAAATGGTATTCAGCGGGAAAAGAGCCTCGGCGTAAAACCCGCATTTTAGGGTGAGCTTTGTGTAAGATTTTGAATGCTGCATCCACTAACATAGGCTCTGTATACAAATTCAAGAATGGGGCACGTACCGAGGTTTTGTTAGTTGACCAGTCAGGGACTCTAAAAGCCGATAAATCTATCAGTGGATCAAGATTGATCACCCTTTCGTCAGACAGATTGACCATTCCATGATCCGCAACAACCACTATATTTGCGTGCTCTTTAAGTCCTAACCGGTTGAGTCCTATTAATAAATGGCCTATGTGTTTATCAACCATAACAACGGCTTCACGTTCTTGCGGCGAATCTACACCAAAATCATGGGCCGCGGTGTCGACTGCTGAGAAGTATAAGGTTATTAGACTTGGACGCTCTGAGTCAGGAAGAGCAAGCCACCCTAGTATTTCTTCAACACGTTCACCTTAGTCTTTATTTTTTTGATAGGGTTTCCAAAAAGAGGGGCGCTCACCATCAATCTCCACTTCTGAACCGACCCAAAAATAAGTGGCTGCTTTTATTCCTTGCTTTTCAGCTGTGATCCAAATAGGTTCACCGCCCCACCACTTAGGGTCTGTTACGTCAGTTTGACGATTAAATTTACGGCCTAATTCTCGGTCAAAAGGATAATTAGAAATCATTCCATGATGTTTTGGATGTAAACCAGTAGCTAAAGAATAGAAATTCACAAAGGTTTTAGTGGGCATGGCGGGGATCATATTGGCCCTTACACCCACGTCTGCCAATAACTGTAGATTAGGCGCATGCATACGTTCTAAGGTATCTGCTCGCAAGCCATCCACTCCAATCATAATCACTATTGGGTCTTCAGCTCCAGATGCGCTATCAATAAGCCCCAATAAACAAAATGTTAGCAAATATCTAAAATAAACCTTCGACATCTATTTTGATCCTCAATAGATATTCCAAAATGTGCTGCATATAAAGCTGTATAGCAAAGAAGAAAAGTGGACGAAATCATTGCGCCCACTCAACTGCGAGGATATTACTGAACAGGCATGTCTATATCATTGACATCAGTCGAACCTGATTCATCAGTTGGGTTAAGAGCTACCCCGGATTTTTCAACTTCAACACCATCAACCCGTTGCAAGCCTCTAGGTAATTTATTGCCTCGTCTACCTCGTTCTCCCTGATAATGAGCAAGATCCGCTGCAGTTAACGTCATACCTCGTTTTCCCGCTAAAATCTTAACGTTAGCGCCTTGAGGCACTACAGCCAACACACTGACAAACTCTTCTCTAGTTTGGACTTTTGCTGAAGGAATACTCAGTAATTTGTTGCCTTTACCTTTACCTAAGCTTGGTAAGTCACGTAGCGGAAACATTAACATTCTGCCCTCATTGGAAATCGCCAAACACCAATCTGTTTTTAGATCGTACACTGGCTGAGGGCCAATGATCTTAGACGCTGTAGACAATGACAAATAGGCTTTGCCTGCTTTGTTTTTACTTACCATATCGCTAAATTTACCGACAAAGCCGTAACCAGCATCCGATGCCATTAAATACTGTTGTTCATCATTGCCCATCACTAGATGTTCAACCTTTTCACCGCTGACAATATTAAACCGTCCAGTTAATGGTTCTCCTTGGCTGCGAGCGGAAGGCAAACCATGAGCATCACAAGAAAATGCTCTACCCGAAGAATCGAGAAATACAACTTGTTGATTGCTTCGCCCTTTAGCACTGGCTTGATAACTATCACCGGCTTTGTAACTTAGTCCTTCAACATCTACATCGTGGCCCTTGGCACATCTGGCCCAGCCTTTTTCAGATAGCACAACAGTCACAGCTTCTGAAGGAATCAACTCTTTTTCAGACAAAGCCTTAGATTCACCTCTCGCAACTATTGGTGAACGCCTATCATCACCGTATATCTCTGCGGCTTCTAATATTTCTTTTTTGATCAGTGTCTTTAAACGTTTATCAGAACCCAATAATAATTGCAGTGCGTCTCGTTCTTTGGCTAACTCTTGTTGTTCTCCTTGGATTTTGACTTCTTCCAATTTAGCAAGATGACGTAGTTTTAAATCAAGAATGGCTTCTGCTTGAATATCCGTTAATTTAAACTGCTCCATCAATTGCTGTTTAGGCTTTTCTTCGTAACGGATAATTCGAATCACTTCATCAATATTCAAAAAAGCGATCATTAATGCTTCAAGAATATGCAGTCTGGCAAGTACTTTATCTAATCTAAATTGCAACCTGCGTATAACTGTATCTTTTCTAAAGCTTAACCACTCAGTTAATATCTTTCGTAAGTCTTTAACTTGAGGTCGGCCATCTAAGCCAATCATATTGATATTGACTCGATAACTTTTTTCTAAATCTGTTGTGGCAAACAAATGTTGCATCAGTTGTTCTACGTCAACACGATTAGAGCGCGGCGTAATTAATAAACGAGTTGGGTTTTCGTGATCTGACTCGTCTCGCAAATCACTCACCATAGGTAACTTTTTAGCCTGCATTTGTGCAGCAATTTGTTCAAGAATTTTACCGCCCGATGCCTGATGAGGCAAAGCTGTGATAATAATGTCACCATTGTCCTCAGCATACACTGCGCGCATCTTGATTGAACCACGGCCAGTTTCGTAAATTTTGCTTATATCAGCTTTTGGCGTAATTATTTCTGCATCTGTTGGGTAATCAGGCCCTTGAACAAAGTCTAATAGTTCATGTAATTCGGCTTTACTATTGTCTAACAAATGGGCACAAGCATTGGCGACTTCACGCACATTGTGGGGAGGAATATCTGTCGCCATACCCACTGCAATACCAGTAATGCCATTTAATAAAATATGCGGTAAACGGGCTGGTAATACTTTTGGTTCGTCTAAAGTACCATCAAAATTTGGCTGCCAATCAACAGTGCCTTGACCTAACTCCGTGAGCAGCACCTCACTAAACTTAGACAAACGCGACTCGGTATAACGCATCGCGGCAAAAGACTTAGGATCATCGGGTGCGCCCCAGTTTCCTTGCCCATCAACTAATGGATATCGATAAGAAAACGGCTGTGCCATCAGCACCATGGCTTCATAACATGCTGAATCGCCATGTGGATGAAATTTACCTAGGACATCACCCACAGTTCTTGCTGACTTTTTATATTTTGCTGCGTTATTTAAACCCAGTTCAGACATTGCATACACTATTCGTCTTTGCACTGGCTTCAAGCCATCACCAATATGTGGCAATGCTCTGTCCATAATGACGTACATAGAGTAATTTAAGTAAGATTCTTCAGTGAACCTTTGCATCGTCAATTGTTCGATGCCGTCTTTATTGATAATGGTTTCTTGACTCATGTTTGACTTTTTACCAGTTCTTCTTGTTTTAAATTGTTGGTTGCAAGTGAATAATACCTAAGACTTCATTATTCTAATGAATAGATTACCCTATAAATGACGCTGATTACATCAACTAAGTTTATCTTTCCCCATCAAAATAAAGTGAAGACCAGTTGTTCTTTCATATGTCATCGAGACTGAAGTCATTTATTTTCATAACTAGGTGTGTATAGCGCCGTAACTGTCTCGTCACTTAATTATTCTATGACTGAGATGAGTCACCAAGTTAGGCGATTAAATAGCTTATGACCGGCAGCTGATCCTATAGAGTTTTACACAAAATGCTTTCACTGGTAAGCAAGTTAGGCTTTAAAAACAGTTTGTTTGAATAACCAATTTTCATTGTTTCTTTCTATATTGAGCTCTTTTTAAGGTACTTATCAGCAATATATTAAAGGTCAATGGGCCCTAACGTTTGCCATAAGTATTAGTCGGATGGTTTAATGTTGTTACTCACCACCATACTGACTGAATTAGATGTTGCTTTTTGTTTGCAGATTTTTACTTTTAATTTTGTTGTCACTGCCTATGTTGGTAAATGCGCAAGGTAATGTGCAGTTAATTTCTACCTATGAGGCGCTTAGGCTTTCATCACAATTGAAGGTATATAGAGAAACAGACAAGCGATTAGACGTTTTTGAAGTCAAACAAAAACTTGATGAATTTGTTTGGCAACCTGGAGACAACCCCAACTATGGATTTTCCGACAAGGGGGTGTGGTTACATACCACCATTAGTAATGTTACCGACAACAAAAAATGGGTAATAGATGTTGCATTTACGCAACTGGAAAAAGTAGACATTTACGTATTACTAGATAACGAAGTTTGGAGTCAAGTTAGTCACGGTACTAGCCGTCCTCACCCCGAGTATCGTTTTCCAACCTTGAAACTTGATATGCCTTATGCACAAACAATTGACTTATTTGTGCGCATAGAGAGCCAACGTTCTACTCTAATTGCGCCCGTTGATATACAAACACAAATACTTCATCAACAAGCTAATTTTTATGACAATCTAATATGGGGTTTGTTTTACGGTGGGCTTTTTATGTTGGCCCTTTACAACCTTATTCTGTACATAGGATTAAGGCAAAATAGTTTACTGGCATATGTTGGCTATATTTTTTCTATTCTAATCTGGCAGTTTGTTTGGGGTGGCCATTCACATTTACTTTTGTCCAGTGCAATCACACTATGGGTAAGTGCTCATACTGACTTGATCTATGTGCTTATCGGTATTCTTTCGGGATTATTTACTATTTCTTTTCTAGAAATGAAAAATTCCCACCCTAACTCATTGTTTTATATTAAATTAATAATAGCTGCTTTAGCTATTTTGGGAGTGTTATCGATATTAAACACCTTGCCTCCAGTTTGGCAAAGCGGTTTGATTTATTTGACAATTATTGTCGCCATAGCTTGCTTCACTTACTCAGGCTTTGAGAGCTTTAATAATCAATTTTATGTCGCCCGATACTTTATTTTTGGCTGGAGTATATTTTCAGGTTTGACCCTTATTAATATGTTGGGCCTGGCGAGTATTTTACCTTCAAATTTTTTCACCGCTTATTGTTTTCAGCTAGGCATTTTTATTCAGGCGGTGTTGTTTTCACTGGCTTTGGTGGAAAAAAGCCGTCATCAATTAGAACTAGAGGTAGAACAAACGACTGAAGATCTCAGAAATAATATTGAACTAGTCGAAGAACAAAATGTGCGTTTAGATATTGCTCGCAAAGATGCGATTGCAGCAAGTAATGTAAAGTCACAATTTTTAGCCAACATGAGTCATGAGATACGCACTCCTTTGAACGCTATATTAGGCTTTAGTCAAGAGTTGCATTCAAATTCACTGCCACCAGAAAAACAAGAACAGGTGAGTATTATCAATGCTGCGGCAGACAATTTATTAAGTATTGTGAACGATGTTTTGGACTTTTCCAAAATTGAAGCCGGTAAGTTAAAAATTAACAATCATCCATTTTCACCTAACGATATGCTAGAAGATATGGTCAGTGTGATGGCCAAGTCTGCTCATTTAAAAAATCTAGAGTTTGTTTACAACTTAGAGCCTTTACCAGAAAAACTGATTGGCGATAGTTATCGTATTAAGCAAGTTTTGAATAACTTACTGGGAAATGCACTTAAATTTACAGATCAAGGTTTTGTTAGTCTTTCAGCCAGCGGTAAAGAACGAAATCATGGCATATACGAACTAGTTCTTAAAATTGAAGATTCTGGTATAGGCATAAGTCGCGAAGACCAAAGAAAACTGTTTTCCGCTTTCTCTCAAGTTGATGACGCGCTGAGTCGATCATATCAAGGAACAGGTTTGGGCTTAGTGATTTGCCAAGAATTAGTCAAACTTATGCGAGGTGAACTAACCTTGCAAAGCATGCCAAACTCTGGGAGTACCTTCACTGTAACAATCAGATGTAACTTACTGAACACCAACCTTTCCCTCAGCCCAGACAGTGAATGGCAAAACAAGAAAATTATATATTTTGACCCTTTCCCGCAATCTCGCCATTGTGGTGTAAAGATGCTGACATATCTAGGCGCAAACGTGACTGGTGTGGAATCTTTGGCTTATCTAAGAGAGCTAAAAGAGTATTATGATTTAGTGCTTATATGTGTGCCAAATAACAAAGAGAATATTTTACCGAGTATTTTAGAAGCCACACGACACCTAAATACAGATGATTCGGTATTGTTATATTCTGGCATAGAATCGTTGTCAAATCGTAGCGACCTCGCACAGTATTTTTCTCATAAAAT
Organism: uncultured Paraglaciecola sp.; assembly: GCF_963977085.1. Taxonomy (GTDB): domain Bacteria; phylum Pseudomonadota; class Gammaproteobacteria; order Enterobacterales; family Alteromonadaceae; genus Paraglaciecola. The sequence continues at coordinate 218,330 of NZ_CAXBNC010000001.1, forward strand.
ACGCTTGCCATTAACCTTAGGTAAACTCAACGATTTATTACATGAACCAATAGAAAACCCCACTGATAAATTACAACAACGTTTAGTCGATTTGCCCACTGCAAGGGTATTGGCTGTTGATGATATGGAAATAAACTTACGGTTACTCACTACTTGGCTAAAAAACACCAATTTGCAGCTTACCTTGGCTTATAGTGGTGCCGATGCCGTTGCCCAATGTAAGGAACATGAATTTGATGTGATCCTGATGGACGTACAAATGCCAAACATGGATGGATTAGAAGCGACCAAACAGATCAGGCAAACAGATTTAAATTTAGGCACCCCTATTATTGCTGTTACAGCTCATGCGTTTAAAGAAGAGCAAGATAGACTGCTGGCTTCCGGAATGGATGATTACTTGCCCAAACCCATCAACTTGTCAGATTTAATAGACCTGATAAAACGCTGGTGTCAAGTAGCTGACCCAATAAACGAAGAACGCCCCAGTTTTGACTGGTTACTCGCACTTAAACGCGCGAATCAAAATGAGGATGCAGCTAAAGATATCTTGCAGCAATTTGTACAACAATTACCTGAGCTGGTAGCGTCTATTGAAAAAGCGAATCAAGTCGAAAACTATGACGAGATGCAGGCCAAAGTGCATCAATTACACGGCGTATGTTGTTATACAGGTGTTCCCGCGATGCTTACACTGTGTAGTGATATGGAGGGTGCGTTAAAACGAAAACAATTTGAGCTCGCCAATTTAAGGATGAGCAAACTAAAGAGTGAATCCGTTAACCTTTTATTAGCAGTAAAAAAAGCGAATATTGTTTAGGCAGTTTACTGCTTTAGCTACTCATAGGAGCCGATAATACTCGAAGGTGGCATTGTCGCAACAAATCAACAAATTCCTGCTCAGGTCGATCTAACTCGGAACCTGAGACATAAAGATCATATCCTAAACGCGCCCTTAACTTAAGCATACGATTAGCAAACATGGCTTGAATCCCTTTGTACTCTATCCCCTTGGTATCCTTAAAATAATCATGTTCTAACATGTCATCACTATGACAGGTGCCACTGGCACAATCTTTCGAAGCGGGCATTTCGTGGAATAGTAAAGAACGCTGCTCCATTAAAATATTAGTCATTAATCGTGGCGACACATTGTTCAAAAAGACTGAGTAGTCTTTAATTTTAATCGCGACCATATCCAAGGGAATACGCTGTAATCCTTGGGTGACTTTAGGTACATCAATGCGCTGAATATTATTCCAATCAAGCTGCCATTGGCCATGCCTATGCTTGTAAAGAATAGATGTTCTAGATATAAGAAAGCTGAACTGTGGCTCTCTATATTTGAGCCAAGCGATTAGCAATGTCACAAGTGACCCACAAGTCAAAAAGATACCAATTAGGAATAATGATTTCGGCAGAATGGAAAAACTAATGCTCGCCAAAAACAGGCCAACTAGCCCAAGCATAGCACTGACAATTATATTGCGTTTTGCTTGGCTCCTGATTTCAATAAGATCTTGCATAGATGACCATACTTACCAGTTGAATTCACTTTTATTCATCCCAAAAACCAAAGGTAAATAAGACAGCTGAGAACTGCCCAAATAACTATGGCCCTGATCCGCTTGCACTTCACACAATCAGTATGCCACCAGCTTAACAGGTTTTTTTTAGCGGTTTTCATTCTAACTTTTGCCAATTACCTAAAGTCATTGCTCATAAACTACATGTGAAGTTTTATCCTAACTCGCAGTATAGATATCAAGCAACCATAAGTGTTGCTATTTACCTGTGACACTTGAGTTAAATGCTCGGTGCAGCTCTATTTAACTTAGACACAACTAAAGGGGTAAACACTAAAGATAAAATAACCGAAAAGCCCACTCCGCCAGCCAAAACAACAGCAAGAGGCGGCCAAAACGTTCCTTCACTAAACAACAACATAGGAATAAACCCACCCACAGTTGTGAAAGTTGTTGATAATATATGCCGACTACAACCCATTGTTTCTTTAACAATTTGTTGAATATCCCCTGCTTTTGCCTGTGGATTAGCATTTATTGCAGCAATCACTACAATTGAACCATTAATAGCGACACCTATGAGTCCAGCGCACCCCAGTAAAGGGTTAAAACCAATAGGTAGCCCAGAAAGCCAAAGACTGAACATACCTAATCCCACGGATAAAATCGCCACAGACCCTATCACTAAGGCCAACCGCAAACTACGAAATGATAAAATGAGTGTGGTGATCATCAACATTAACAACACAGGGGCATAAGTAGCGAGTTGACCCAGTGCCTCTTGTTGTTTATCCGCATCACCAGCCATTTTGAAACGATACCCCTTTGGCATACTAAAATTGCTTTCTTCTAAGGTTTTTAATACTTGTTGACTGACATCTATAGCGGTGGCGCCTGGCAATAAATACGCCTCTACATTATTGACGCGCTCGCCGTTTTGTCGGGTAATACCTGCCACTGTAGGTTTTAATACAAATTGACCCAAGGCGGATACTGGCATCCATATACCTTGACTAGCGAGTTTTTCACTCAACAGAGGCAAAGCTTGGATTTGTGGCAACTCCCCCCCTAATTCCTTTCCAACTCGAATTCTGATAGGTATTTCTTCGGTACCTTCTAATATCGAACCACCTACTTTTCCGTCTAATGCATACTGTAGTTGCTGAGAAATATCGACTAAGGACATACCCGCCATTTGACTTGCGTCTTGTGTTGCTTCAAGCACCCACTCGGGCTCACCAAAAGTAACAGAGGCAATAGAATGGGATATGCCCGGTGTTTGCGACATTGCCAACCTAACTTGCTCACCTAAGGTATTTAAAATATTGATATCTGGCCCGAATATTTTAAGCCCAACGGGTGCAGGTACTGGGGGACCTTGACCAAAAGCCCGCACCACAACTTTAGTTTCGGGGTAGACTTGGTCTAACTCAGATTGCAATTGACCTATAAGGATTTTCGCATCGGAAACACTTTTTGCTTTTACTACCGCGTTTGCATAATGCGATGAGTTATCTTTATTCATGACTTGGTTGTAATACACAGATGGAAATGAGCCACCCACTAACCAACTTAATTGCACCACCTGTGGTTTTTTGCGGATCAGTTGTTCCACACTTATAACCACATTTTGAGTTTCCTCAATTGCGGTTCCCTCTGGCATCCATAAGTAAATTTCAAATTGATCTCTGTCCGCGCTTGGGAAAAACACATTACCCAGTTGCCCTGCTAACATAAATCCAGAAGCAGAAATCGCAATACAAGCCACTATCGCAAACAAAGGTCTTTTAAGGGATTTTTCAAGAAAGCTTCTGTACCCAAGACTAATAGCGGGTGCTTGAATACCAATGGAATACCACGCAGATGATACTTCTGATTTTCTAGATAAAAACCGAGCGGCTAGCGCTGCGATAATAGTCAGAGAAATAAATAGCGAGCCGATCAATGCCATCACCACACTAATAGCGATTGACCCAATAAAATCACCAATATTGCCAGGCAGTAAAAAAATGGGCATAAAGCCTAAAATAGTGGTCAAAGTTGACGCTAATAAAGGCACAAATAAATGCTCGATACTTTGCGTTAATGCATCAATACGACTGATATCAGAGTTGACGAGTTTACTGCGAATTTCATCTGTAATCACAATCGCATTATCAATAAGCAAACCAATAGCGATGATGATGCCAAAAATTGACATTTGGTGAATTTGCTCATCAAAAAAACTCAATGAAAAAATGGCAAAGGCCGCGCATAGAGGCAATGACAAACCAACAATCCATGATGCCTTTATGCCCATAAAAACAAACACCACGGCCATTACCACTAAGCTTCCGAGTAGCAGATTTGTAGTCAATTCAGACAAACGCGTTTGTGTATAAATATTCTGTTCAAACACAATATTTGCCTCTACTGTACCTCCATATTGACTATTAAATTGTCTAACAATTTCCTTAGCGTTGGCTGTCCATGTATCTACCCTTAAGGTGGTTTGCATGCGTGATGCAACAAATACGACCTGTTGCCCATCGACCAATCCTATATCATTAACAGGTGAGCGAGCCCCTCTTTCTACTTTGGCTATGTCCCCTAAGCGTAAATAGCCAGCTTGTTCATTTGCTCGCAGCGGTAAATCTCTTATGGCAGAAACACTATCAAGCTCCTGAGCAACTTGCATACGCATATTTTGTTCTGGCGAATACATCATGCCAGCCGGAACCTTAGGATCGGCACTAGCAATTAAATCACTCGCTTGGCTGATACTTAAACCCGAACTTGTCAGTTGCTGTGGGTCAATAGTGACGCGAATTTCTTCGTCTAACTCGCCATAAACTCGCACCAACTCAGTACCGGGTACATTGCGTAGTTGGTCGGATAAATGGTCTGCCATTCGACTAATAATAGACAAAGGGGTGTCATAACCTTTTGCTGGTTGAAGGCCAACCAGCATTGTAAAGGCAGTTGCTCCTCTGCGTTCATCCAGTAAAGGGTCCCCTGCTCCTTGAGGAAATTTGAGTTTTGCGTTGCCTATCCCATCACGAATTTTAGAAAAAATTTGTTCGTTAGTGCTGTTGTCTACCCATGCCTGTAATTCAAGAGACACAACAGAGGTGCCAGAGCGGGAGGTTGACTTTATTTCTTTAATTTCATGTAGTTGCCTCAGTTCATCTTCAATCACATCGGTGACAAGTGCTTCTACTCTTTCTGATGATGCCCCTGGATACGGCGTAATCACCAACACATTACGGGTATCAATTCTCGGATCTTCTAAACGTGGGATATTGTTAATAGCAGACAAACCAGCGACCACTAACACCATAATACTTAGCACTAACAAATGCCCATTGCGGAAAAACAGGCTATACCAAGGAAACGACTGATTATTTGAATGCGTTGACTGTGGCATTATAATAAACCTGCAACTGAGTTAGTTGTAATGCCCTCAGCCACTAGCACTTTTTGTCCCGGCACTAAACGCTGAACACCTTCTATCACTACCAGTTCAGCATCTTGTAAAGCCCCTCTTACAAAAGCTTTTTTGTCATCTGCGTGTAACAATTCAACGAGCTTAGCCACTAATTGCAATTCGCCATCTATAGCTTCAACGACAAACAGACTCCACAGCCCTCTAACACTACTCACTAAGGCTTTTCGTGGCACCCAAAACCCCGTCGAATTTACTTCACTATTGATAGCAAAATTTAATAAATCTCCGGGCAAAATAGACCGATTTGGCTCTGTCAAACTGACGATGACATCCACTGTGCGTGTATCTAATCTGCGTTGCTGCGCAATAGATTTAATTTTACCTAACAAGGGAGAGGATTGAGACAACACAGTGACAACTTGGTCTATGGCAAGTTGATTGGCGTAATCAGCTGACAAAGCAAACCTAACTTCTAATTGCCCGTTTTGTTGAAGCGTAAATATGGTTTGCCCTGCAGTTACTGCAGCCCCTTTATCCACTAATCGGTTAACAACACTGCCATCAAAAGGCGCCCGCAACTTAGTTTTACTTATTTCAACCTGCAGACTTTGTTTACGGGCTAAAATTTCATCCGAAAAAGCATTCGCGGCATTAACTGACTCTGTTGTTTCATCTAAACGTTGCGCTGACTCAAGATTTTTATCAACCAGTTCAATCACGCGTTTAAGGGACAACTTGGCCAAGTTAGCATCCGAATTTGCGCGATTAAAGATGGCAGATAACTCAGTCATTTGCGCCATAAGCCTTTGTGTGTCCAATTCAGCTAAAATTTGCCCTTGGATGACTTGTTGTCCTTCATCTACCAATAAATTCACTACAGAGCCCGATAAATCAAAACCTATAGCCGCCATCTGTGGCGCTTCTGCTCGGCCAGCTATCAAATATTTTTGCACATATTGTTGATGCCATTGGATAGGCATAACATTCACTAAATGCTTTTTAACCTCCGTTGGTGCTTGCTGAGTCTGGCCACTACCGGAAGCTTTCATGAGTAAAATTAGAGCCACCAGTGCAATGAAAGGCAGCAACCAAACCAAGTATTTTTTATAACTTGGCTGTTGTGGCAACTGAGGGGTACTTGTCATAAAATTCCTGCTGGATTTGATTAATTGAAATCCACTTAAATAAATACTGGACTGTCTAGTTTGATATATAATAGTATTTAATATTCAGGTTGCCAATACTTTTATAAGGCCAAAAGAGGTTTATCATTGTTGAATAAAGAAACAAATAAGGCTGGTAGGCCCAAAAGCGCTGAAAAACGTAAACAAATACTTGAAGCAGCTAGCGACCTTTTTTTGGAGTTTGGTTTTAGTGGCTGCTCTATGGAGATGGTGGCCAAACAATCAGGTGTTTCAAAGCAAACGGTTTATTCTCATTTTAATAATAAAGAAGCATTATTCTTAGCTGTAATAGAGGACAAGTGTGCAGAATACCAACTAGATGACAGACATTTATCAGGTGAAAATTACGATTTAATTCAGGTATTGCGAGAACGAGGTCTACAGATAGTTAAGTTACTACATGACCACAAGGTGATTGCCATTTATAGGGTCATAATAGGCGAAGTTAACGGCAATCCTAGAGTGGCGGAGTTATTCTACCAAGCGGGTCCAAAACATAACTTGGAATATTTGGCAAAATGTTTTTTGAAGTTTGCTGAACACTCAATGACTGAGGAACTCGCCTATAAGTACGCGGTGACGTTTTTTAGTCTGTTGAAAGGCGAATTTCATATTAAAAGTATTTTGGGGTTAAACTTTACTTTATCTGATTCAGAGCAAATTGCTCAGGTAGAATTTGCCATTCAACAGATTGAACATTTACTTACACCCAAAACAGACTAGGCGGCTATTTTCGACTCCTTACTTTCAAAACAAAAGCCGCTCAATCAAACATAGTCTGCTCAGCATAAATTATACTGCCGCCCTAAAAGAAACAATAACAACACGCTAGCTATTCATTATGCCAATTCAAAAAGTGATCTAAATTAAGGCATTGTTGCGTATTGAAATGGATACCCTAATTGTTCTGAAACGCGCATTTTGAAGTAGTATAGGTATAATAGCTATTGCACTTTGGCACTTGATAAGTTTTAGATTAGTCGTAGAGGTATGTATGCAAAGTTCAGTGAAGTCATCATGGGTATAATTATTCGTCAGTTTTTTATATTATTAACACTCAGCTTTATTCATTTTGCCATTTACGCTGACACCCTATGGCAAGATAAATCCACTCTAGCAAAATCAGACAATCTTAAACCCTTGCGCGTTATGGCCGACAGCGCAAGGTTCATGCAAATAAATAAGTCGCAGTTATCTGACACCTTTTCACAAGTTAGTTTAACAACTGAGATCAGTGTGCCTCTTCCTAACGGAGTGAACATTTCAGTTACACTTAGCCCCTCACCTATTTTAAGTGAAGAGCTGGGTAAACAATACGCAGACTTTATGACATACCAAGCACAGCAAGTGGATCACCCCGAAAATATCGGCCGGTTTAGTATTTCCCATCTCGGCTTGTTTGGCTTTTTTCGGTACAACAATCAATGGATGTTATTGTCGCCAAGATACCAAAATGAAACGTTAGAATATGCGAGTTATTGGTATAAAGATGCCCCCGCAAATTCAGAAGCCGCACCCACAGCTGATTTTTTGCTGGCGGAACAAACTTTCCAAGCTCCTGAATTAGCGCAGAAGGTTATCACCACAGGCGATTCAGTGCGTACCTATTCACTGGCTATTAGCACCACAGGGGAATATAGCCAAAAATTAGGGGGCACCACCGGAAATGTAGTGGCGGAATTGATGAATTTGGTAAACCGCATCAACCAGGTTGTTTTGGTCGATCTGGCCTTACAATTTGAATTAGTTGATAACCAAAATATTATCTTTTTTGATGCCGCTAGTGACCCCTTTACCAATGCCGATGCGGCGTCTGATATTGAGGCCAATCAGGGCGTGGTTGATGACGCTATTGGCAATCAAAACTATGATATAGGTCACGTACTCGGCACAAATGGTGGAGGGTTGGCCTACGTAGGAGTGGTATGTAACAGTCAATATAAAGCCCAAGGCTATACTGGCTTAAACAACCCTCAGGGTGAACGCTTTTATATCGATTTAGTCGCCCATGAATTGGGGCATCAATTGGGAGCAGCTCACACTTTTAACGCAACTAACTCTTCCAGTTGTGAGCAAAGTTCGCGGTCTGTTGACTCGGCGTACGAACCGGGTAGCGGCTCAACTATTATGTCTTATGCTGGTATTTGTGGGTCGCAAAGTTTACAAAACAACAGCGATCCTTATTTTCATTCAAAATCAATTCAAGATATTCGTAGCTATGTTGACAGTTTTTCTGGAAGTCGCTGTGGAGTTGAGACCCAAATTGATAACGCCATTCCACAAGTTCAATTATCACAAAATGCTTATACCATACCGGCAGCAACTCCTTTTGTGCTAGATGGAACGGCTAGTGACGCAAACAATGATTTGCTAACTTACAACTGGGAACAATATGACAATGGGGGCACTCAAGGGGCCACTTCAAGTCTAAGTGAACTAAATAGTGACAACGGCAACAATCCACTATTTCGTTCTTATAACCCAACCAGTGATTCGCAGCGTTATTTCCCTAACCTAAGTGACGTACTTTCAGGGCAAACAACACTCGGCGAAACTTATGCCACCACCGACAGAGATATGCGCTTTAGGTTGACGGCAAGAGATAATAAAGGCGGCGTAAACCAGCAAGACCTAGTCATATCTGTGGCTAGCAGCAGCGAATCATTCAGTATAGATACACCAGGTGAATGGCAAGCACTGTTTGAGCAGACCGTCACGTGGAATATGGGGGATACACTCACCTCCCCCATCAATTGTGCCAATGTGGATATTGTACTCATCGCTGATTCCAATAACCCTACAGAAACCATAGTGCAATTGCAGACACCCAATGATGGCCAGCAAAATGTGAGAGCACCTAATATTACGAGTGCAGCAGCAAAATTGCTTCTAAAATGCAGCGACAACGTTTTTTACACTGTTAGCGACGGGGTATTTTCTATAATTGGCGTTGACCCAGTTGCCCCTACAATCGACAGCCAGAATACCATTACCCTCAGCGAAGACTCGCAGCGGCAAATAGTTCTTGCGGATTTGAATGTCACTGATCCCGATTCTGTGTATCCGGATGACTTCACTCTGACGATCCAAGATGGCAACAACTATAGTGTTAACCAACAAATTTTGACTCCTGATGCTGAGTTTGTCGGCACCTTAGCCGTTCCAGTAGTGATAAATGATGGTGAGTTAGACAGCAATGTGTACACACTGCAAGTACAAGTAGTGGCGGTTAATGACGCGCCTATTGTTTCCTCTGATAGTCAGAACTTATTGAGCCTTAACGAAGACACACAGTTGAATATTGATTTTTCCGATTTAAGCGTCATTGACCCTGATTCGAGCTATCCAGATGACTTCACTTTGACAATTCAAGACGGTGAAAACTACAGCATCGAGCAACAAACCTTGACACCTGATGCTCACTTTAATGGTGTATTAACTGTGCCCGTATATGTTAATGATGGCGAATTGGACAGCAATGTATTGATATTTCAAATTCAAGTACTAGCAGTGAATGACGCGCCCATAGCTAGCGCCAATAATCAGGATGTCCTGATCATTAACGAAGACACTCAAACTCAATTTGATTTTACTGATTTAAGCGTCATCGACCCTGATTCGGCCTACCCTGAAGACTTTACCCTGATAATCCAAGAGGGTAATAATTATAGTGCTGAGCAACAAATCCTGACGCCAGATACTAACTTTAATGGTACCTTAACCGCATTAGTGCTGGTTAACGATGGCAATGCAGATAGCAACGTACTGGCGTTTGAAGTGCAAGTCATGGCGGTCAACGACGCACCTGTTGCCAATGATGATACAGTGTCGATTCAACAAAATAGTGAGACTACAACTATTGACGTATTAAGTAATGATGTTGACGTGGACCTAGATGCGCTCAGCATCACCTCATTTACTTATTCAGGTTCAGGGCAAATTACCATTGAGAATCAACAATTAACTTATACCCCAGCAGTAGGGTTTAGCGGCAGCGAATCAATAGTCTATGTTGTATCAGACGGGTCACTAACAGACGAAGCTAGCCTAAATGTGCAAGTTAATTCGGTTCCGGTGGTGTCTGGCGATTCCGGCGGTTCTGGAGGAGGAAGTATGTTACTACTCAGCCTACTGGCTTTGCTTTGTTATTCCATAAAACTATATCAATCACCCACTAAGGGCAATTATGAATAATAGAATAGTTTCTATAATGTTTGCCGCTGCGATAACTTGTTTATCCCTTGGCTGTAGTCAAATTACTACGACTTCTTTATCTCAAAAATCTGAAGCAACACTCGAGAATCAAAGAAAGGAAAACGATATGCGCCAATCGAATGACCTTAATTGGTTACTCTATGCCGACCCCAAGGCCGACGCCAATTTAGCCATTGATAAGCAAGACTTTACCTTGTTGGCGTTTGCAGGAAGAGTCACAACGTTTCCGGGTCTCGACAATGAGTCATCGAGCCTCCAACAACAATGTGGTTTTCGACTATTGGCTAATAGTAGTGATGAATTAAGGTCAGAAAGCGAGTTAAGTTTACGTAAAAAATTGTACCAATACGCAGCAACGTTCAATCAAATCGTTTCTACAGCTTGTCAAAAAAATCATTAAAGTGAGCTAATTAGAATCAGCCCATAACCCACTATCGATGTTATGGACTGGCAATTTTATTTTCTGTATACCACTCACTTTGCATTAGAAAGGTAATTAAATACCTTGGATGCGTTGCGCTGCTCTGAGAAAGATACAAGATCAACCCCATTACATGACATGCCATTTGCTGCGGTTAATTTTTTCAAAACAGATTGGTTGCTACCCGCTACAACTCCTACTTTATTTCTGACGCTTTGTTTAAGCATTTTGACATCGTCTTTAACGACTGCTTCGCAAAAATTAGCGTAAGATAAATCCCCTGCATATTTCACCTTATCCGGTGAACCCAATTTTGCACTCGCATTCAGTGCACACAAAGCCATAGATAACGCGATTAGTTTTTTCATTAGTATTCTCCAATTAGTTCAAAAATACGGCCACAAACCGCAGGGTAGTTATGACTGATCGGCAAATAGATTTCTGTATTTTTATTGTATAGAAGTAGTAAAACTCATGTAAAACAAAGAGTTAATTTTATGTAACTGAGGTAACTAATTGAAAATAGTAGTTTTTTCAAAACCACTTATTCCATAAAAGAATTAAAACAAAGAAATTAATAACAATCAGTCTAAAAAGCGACTCAACAAGACACAAAATGACCTTGGTAATCGTTGTTTGTTAAGCCTTGTTAACAGTTTCCAAGCCACTAAATTGCATTGAGAGCACGCCCAACTAGGAAATAGCTCCCTCTTTATCTAGGGTTAATTCAAGTCTGATTAAATTTTTATTATCTAAATGCTGCAAAACAAGACGGCAAGGGATCTAGGTATTATAATCCCCAAAATTTTTAAACGAATAATGGCATGACTGAAAACTACCAACTAATACCCGAATGGGCTCAACAAGAAGCCGTAATGCTGGTATGGCCTGATCAACATACGGATTGGCAGCCCTGGCTAATTGATGTGCAAAGCGTTTATCTAAAAATCATTCAATCACTTAACCAAGCTAATACTAATGTGGTGTTGTTAGTACGTGATGGTGAAATTAAAAATTGTTTATCAAAATTAGAAAATTCCAGTCAAGTGTTAATAGTCAAAGCTGATTATAACGATACATGGATAAGGGATTACGGATTTTTAAGTTGTGTAAATGCATCGGGTTTACAACCAATAGAGTTTGTATTTAATGGTTGGGGACAAAAATTTGATGCTGCTAAAGACAACAAAATAAATCAGCAGGTTTTAAGTCAACTGTGCCAGCAAGGTATTCAATCCGTTGATTTAGTCATTGAAGGTGGTGCCTTAGAAATTGATCAACATGGCACCTTGTTATCTACCGAACTTTGCTTAACGAACCCTAAGCGTAATGGTGCTAAGACTATAGCCTCCTACCAAGATGATTTTCAGCAGTTTTTAGGAGCTAAACAAAGTTTTATTTTAGGAAATGGGCATTTAGAGGGCGATGATACAGACGGGCATATTGATACATTAGTACGTTTTACCCCAGATAATGGCCTAGTTATTCAGTCGGCATTTAATCGCCCGGACGACACTCATTTTCAAGGGTTGAGCGACTTAGTTAACGAATGTCGTCAAGTTTTACCCACTCATAAAATATTTGAATTACCACTACCCCACATAGTAAATCAACAGGGTGATAGACTTCCCGCGTCTTATGCCAATTTTTTGATTTCTAACCAACATATTTTGTGCCCTATTTATCAACAAACAGAAGATAAATTAGCCATGCAGGTTATACAAAAAGCTTATCCAGATTTTACTATTGTGCCGATAAATTGCCTGCCCCTAGTGCAACAATTTGGAAGTTTGCATTGTATAAGTATGCAAATACCTTGTGGCATACTTAAACCAGAGATTTTGCAATCCTTCGTAACTGGAGTCAGTGTCTATGAATAGAAGAAATTTAAAAATCGGCGTAGTACAACAAGCCGTTGCCGGCAATAACAAAGATGTGAACTGGGCGCGTAGTGCCGAACAAATCAGCGCCCTAGCGACAGAGGGTTGCGAACTGGTGATGTTACAAGAGTTACATAGTACCTTGTATTTTTGCCAGCAAGAAGACACTGATAATTTCGACTTAGCAGAGCCCATACCTGGTGCTGCTACAGATTATTTTGCGGCCCTTGCAGCCAAATTAGACATTGTTCTTATCACCTCGCTATTTGAAAAACGTGGCTCTGGTTTATATCACAATACCGCTGTAGTTTTTGATCGCCAGCAGGGTTTGATCGGTAAATATCGAAAAATGCATATCCCAGATGATCCTGGATTTTACGAGAAGTTTTATTTTACCCCTGGCGATATGGGCTTTGAGCCAATTCAAACCAGCGTAGGCAAACTAGGAGTTTTGGTCTGTTGGGATCAATGGTATCCAGAAGCAGCAAGGTTGATGGCAATGGCAGGTGCTGAAATGTTGTTTTACCCCACTGCTATTGGCTGGGACACAAATGACACATCAGCAGAACAAACTCGCCAGCATGATGCATGGCAGACCATACAACGCTCTCATGCGGTGGCTAATTCATTACCCGTAGTGGTCGCCAACCGCACTGGATTTGAAGCGTCCCCCGCAGCTGGCGATCCCGGCATTCAGTTTTGGGGACAGAGTTTTATTGCGGGCCCTCAGGGCGAAATATTGGCGCAAGCGAGTAGTGATAAAGAAGAAAACTTGATAGTCGAAATTGACCTCAATCGCACAGAACAAATCAAACGAATCTGGCCTTATTTTAGAGACCGTAGAATCGATGCCTACTATGACATGACAAAGAGATGGAGAGATTAGAGCCTGTCACAACGCCACTTTCTAGTGGCGTTTTACTATGTAGCGATAGTAGACAATATCAAACTGAGTGCAGTGACATCTCATGAGGTGTGATGCGAAGCCCAAAACATTAAACTTAAGCCTTGGCACTAGGGCGACTGCTCACGGCTGCATACCAACGTTGCAGGTTTGGTTGTTCATCAGTAATTTTAATATTCACTACACGAGCAAAGTCCACCGCACACAAAGCTGTAATATCGGCAATAGTGAATCGGTTAGCGCCAATATATTCAGAACTCCCCAAACGTTTTTCTAATACATTGAGAAAACTAGCAGCGTTTTTACCAGCAACTTCACCGTATTCTTTAACGGGAGTCATGCGATCTTTAAAATAACCGGTGCTATGTTGAAAACACATGCCAACCTGACCAAAAAAGTACAGTTCAACCTGTCTGTGCCACATGTCAATCGTGGCTTTTTCTAAGGGGTCTTTACCCAATAAGTTAATTTCTGGATACAATTCTTCAAAATATAAACAAATCGACGCACCTTCACTAATACATGTACCATCGTCTAGTTCAAGAACAGGTATTTTCCCAACTGGATTTTTGGCGCGCATTTGTGGAGAAATATTTTCTCCCTTCTGCAGATCTACCTGTACGTATTCCATTGGGATGTTTTTTTCAGCCAAAAAAATGCGTACTCGTCTTGGCGAGGGTGCGGTTTTAGTATCGTATATTTTCATAGGTATTCTTCTTTGAGGTTAAGTCGTGCTGCAAAATCAAATCACAATGAGGTCATTATCTAATTTAGCCAGTAACGCGTTTTAAAATCTTGGTAGGCAGAGGTTTTCTTAAATTCTTTTAACCCCTGATTAATCTCTTGTAACATATTTTGATGCTTCTTATGAATAAAATGATAAAAAGGGATACTCAAAATAGCCCTGTAACCACTATTGCGCAATTGTTCGTTATAAGCTGCCACATCTACTGCTGGTAATATCATGTAGTTTAATTGACCCGACTCAAACGCTTGCAACATCAATGGAGTCGTTTCATAGTTCTGCTTTGTGACTTTTTCTTTTATCCACCAGTCTCTGATAGCCAGAATATCTATGCTAGTGCCAACCTCGACCTTGGACTGCAATTTTCTACTACAGGCTTCACTGGTACGACATACCAAATAAATAGTTGACTCAGCGATAGGTTCTGGAACCTGAATTAAATCCTCTGACTGATTAGCAAAAACCTTAGCTCTGACAAGTTCGCCATCAGCACCGTATTTATAGGAGTTTAAAGATTCTGATAAATTTTGATAACGGGTGATCGAGATGTTGTAACCCAATTTTTGATACACTGCACTGAGGGTATTTGACGCAAAAAAAGTGCCTCGAGAGCCAGTAAATGACGAAAAATTAAGTAACTTTTCTGGCAAGCCAACGTCTAATACTTGATGAGTCGAATTCACAAAGTCTTGTCCTGACAACGCGCCTTTAAAGGCTGATGACTCTCCATTTAAAATCGAGTGAGCGATACTATTGGCTAGATTGGTAGCGTATTTAGCCTCAGTATCACGATCAAAAAACTGCACCAGCCCCGTACTTTTTTGCAAGCTTTGTAAACCAATTAAGGCCCGCTCACTTAATCCCTGCCCATCAAACTTTGTAGACGCGGCTAAAAAACCTAAACCCGTAGCCAAAGCCTTGTTTGTTTCTGTTTGCACTAAGAAATCTAAAACAGCGGGTAAATAGGCATGATTCTTTGAAGCTAAAGGCACAACAAACAAATCAATAGGGGCCACTTCAGGATACGCAATGTCAGTTCGAGAATGGGGGAATGGAAAGTACCCGATTTGAGAATTATGCTCGGCTTTAATTTCACTCTCAGCAAATTGCCCTATTAAGGTCATTGCTGCTTGTTGTCGCACCAATAATGTTACGGCTTGCTCCCAACGCCAATTATGGTCAGGTGCAAAAAAATAACCATAGTCTAATAAGATTGAAAACTGCTCAACCACTTTAGCAATACTGTCACGATCTACACTCGCAAATTCAGTCATTTCTTTGCGTGTCTTTATGCCACCATTATCTAACGCTAAAAAATCTATCCAGGCGAGCAGAGGCCAACTTTCTTGACTTGCTTGCACTAGAGGAGCAATACCTAACTTCTTCAGTTTACTACATATGGCTAAGAACTCAGCCCAGGACTTTGGAGGTGAAATGTCATGTTGGGCAAAGAGAGTTTTACTGTAATAAAATCCCCAGGGATAATAGGCAAAAGGCAATGCCTGATAGGATCCATTTAAATTGACAGCATCTAACAATTGGGTGCTGATATTGTTTTCGAGCATTGTTTTATCTATCAGTAAATCGATAGGTAGCAATAACTCCTGTAACACAATATCATTTAAGCGCTTTCCAGCTTGCCAATGAATTAAGTCGTATTTTCCGCTTTCCAACCAGCCTGAAAGTTTACTTTTGAGCCCCTGATCACTGTAAAAATCCACATCGACCACAATCTCAGATTGTAAATGATTAAAACGGCTAAATTGTTCAGCGAAAAGAGCAATTTGTTGTTTATTTACCGTTAACACAGCAACTGAAATTGGAGTTGGTTTAGCATGAATAATTGAATGCTTTAGCACCAGTGGGGCTAGACTTAAAATTAATGCATAAACGAAAAATGTGCTTATTTTCATAACTCACAATATAGCGCATTTAATGATAAAACAACCTAAAAAATTCAGTGCCTACCGGCCAATTAAAGCGATATTCAGGGGACATGAAAGGCATGTTTTAGGGGGCAATTGAATACTGTAAACTGCAACCGAATCACACAACAAAAACTACTCTGAGTTATCTTGAGACTTTTCCCATTCTTCAAAGGCTTGCTGACTTTTGGCTTGAATTTTCTGGTGATTTTGGCTGACCCACCACTTTTCCATAATGCGCACATTTTTTTGGTTAGATTTATAAAATATATCCACTAAATCACCTACCAAGGGGAGTAAACCAAGTAAAAAATCAATGCCGATATTGCGTAACATTGCAATTCTTAAAGCTCGGGGCACCTGAATACTTTTTGCCATAGCCACAATACTCAAAGATACGCCTACCATGATTAAATCACCCACAACGGGGATAAGCCCCACTAAAAAGTCCAATCCCACACGAACACCTATAATAGGTATCCGTATTTGGGTATCGGTCAAGTTCGCCAATTTCTGCGCTCTGAGTAAGGCATTAGGTGCTGGATGAGTCTGACTCATAATTTATTCACTTAATTGATGCTCTGTAAAATTTGCCCACAAAACCAAGCCATATAGGTGCCCACTGTATAACCCAATACTGCTAACATTACCGCAACTGGGGCCAATGAGGGATGAAAAGCAGAAGCCACTACTGGTGCTGAGGCTGCTCCGCCTACGTTGGCTTGACTACCCACTGCCATATAAAATAACGGGGCTTTAATTAATTTAGCGACTATCAACATAAGTAACGCATGGATTAACATCCAAATTGCACCAATCACAAAAAATAATGGCTCATCGGCGATCATCGTGATATCCATTTTCATACCAATTGTTGCAATCAAAATATACAAAAAAGCCGAACCAATCTTTGAAGCACCTGCGCCTTCTAACTGCCGTACTTTGGTAAAAGACAAGGTAATACCAACTGTGCTGGCAAAAATAATCATCCAAAAAAACTTGCTGTGAAAACTGAATTTAGCCAGTTCTGGGAAGTTTTCCACAAAATAAGGAGTAATAGTATCGGCAAACATGTGCGCAAATCCGGTTACGCCCAGCCCTACAGCAACAATCAACATAATATCGGTAAGGCTTGGAATTCGTGAATGTTTAGCCTCGAAACTCTTAACTTTGTCCTTAAGTTCATCAATGGCAGAAGTGTCAGCACCTGTTTTGGCATCAATGGTTTTTGCATTTGCCGCCATGATTAACAACACAGCCATCCATAAGTTCGCGACAATAATATCCACAGTGACCATTGCAGAAAACATTTGGTCACCCGCTCCGTAAATTTCTTTCATTGCTGCCTGATTAGCACTACCACCAATCCAGCTTCCCGCGACGGTTGTCATACCTCGCCAAACTGCGTTAGGGCCATCAACACCTAAGAGCTCTGGATTAAACATCGACACAATCAGCAGCGCAACTGGTCCGCCAATTACAATGCCCAAGGTACCAGTAAAAAATAAAATGATGGCTTTACTGCCTAACTTCGCAATTGACTTTAAGTCAACACTAATAGTCAAAAGTACTAAACATGCGGGCAATAAATAACGGGAAGCAACAAAATAAAGTTGCGAATTCTCTCCATCAATTAAACCAAAGGTATTTAATAACGAAGGTAGGAAATAACAAAGTAAAACTGATGGCACAAACATATAAAACTTGCTCCAAAAAGGAGCTTTGCTGTTGGCAGTATAAAACACTAAACCCAACAAAATAGCCAAAATGCCCATAACACTGGCATCGTTGGTAAAAAATGGAGTATGGACCAAGGCTTGGTCAGCAAGATTTTGTGTAGACATGGAAGTTCCTGTTCTGCATCCGACTTATCCACCCGTTAAAGAGTCTGCGCGGCTTTTTTGATTATTATTTAATAAATTACTCAACTAATTTTGTATTGCTGCTACTGTGAGTAGCATCACAATGTAAATTTAGGTTAACACAAACTGACCAAGCGGTCTTATTTGCTACTGCCCTAATATACCTTACTTTTCTATTTTTCGGCACCTATAGCTTTTGCCAGCTCACTGCGCAATTCAGTATTTTCTGGGGCGATTGACCAGCCTTGTAGATGGGTTTCAAGCAACGTTGTAAGCGCCTTAATATGTGCTGTGTCGGCATTTAGGGCCGCTATATATTCATATCGTTCCCCGCCCGCTGCTAGAAAATAATCGCGGTTCTCTTCACCAATTTCTTCAATCGTTTCCAAACAATCCGCAGAAAACCCTGGGCAAACAATTTGCACAGATTTAACTCCTTGTTCTGGAAAAGCCTTAAGTGAATGGTCAGTATAAGGTTTTAGCCATTCTTCACGACCAAAACGTGACTGAAAGCTAGTAAAATGTTCGCCTTCCTTTAAACCCAATTCAGCGGCAATCAACCGTGATGTTTTATGGCATTCACAATGATAAGGGTCACCATTTAATAAATAACGTTGTGGTATACCGTGATAGCTAAAGACTAACTTATCTGCTCGTCCATGTTGCTGCCAATGGCTTTGAATTTTACTTGCTATCGCCTTTATATACTCAGGATTGTCATGATAGTGAGTAATAAAACGCAGCTCAGGGATCCACCTTCTTTTACTGAAACTCTCAGCAACGGCATCAAATGTAGAGCCAGTAGTTGAAGCGCAGTATTGCGGATATAGCGGTAATACCACTAATTTACGCACGCCCTGACGTAACATTTTGTCAATTACTGAGTCCACTGAAGGTGAGCCATAACGCATGGCAAAGTCTACCACTACATTATCGCCATATAATTGCTGCAAACTGTCTTGTAATGCATTGGTTTGGTCTTGGGTATGGAACATTAACGGTGAGCCACGTTCAGTCCATACCGTTGCATATGCTTTAGCAGACCGCTTAGGGCGAATATTCAAAATCACCAAATTTAAAATCATCCACCATAACAGTCTTGGTATCTCCACCACCCTAGGGTCAGATAAAAACTCCTTTAAGTATCGCTTTAACTCGGCCTTCTTAGGCGCTTCGGGTGTACCTAAATTGGTGACTAAAACACCCACTTTGTCATCTTGGCTATGGGTAAAAGCAGGACTACCTTGATATTTCATGAAAAACTCTTGGTGATGTTAATTCGAAATGAATATTTACTACGTATGAATGGATTACGCTGCCAACGCTATTTTGGACTAGTAATGCCAAAAATCAATATTTTAGTCTATGAGTCAACAAATCTTCCCACGTTTTTTAGCTAAACTATTGAAAACAGTTTAATTATCATGCGAACCTGTGCATTATAAATCGTTTTCATTTTTTGAAAGTATTATTCGAGCAGAGGATTTGCAAAATGGCTAGTAAAAAAAATACCGATAACACCAATGACCAACCCACTTCGTCAGCAGATTCAGTGGCAATAACAGAACTTGAAAGTTTAAGGCATCTAGTCTTTGGTGCGGCCAAAAGTGATATCGAAGCGCGTATTACAGCGTTAGAGCAACACACTGAAGATAGCTTCAAAAAAATACAGCAAACAATTGAACAAAATACCCAGAATCTTCAAGCTTCTATGCGCGATGGTTTCAATCAACTAGAAGACAAACTCGCAATTGCCGATCAAGGGCAAGAGGCAAAGGCTACCGAGTTGCATACCTACGCCGACAAAATTTCATCAGAACTTGAAATGGCAGAGGCCAATAATAAACAAGAAAATGACGAATTACACAATCGCTTAGATAAAGAAATTAGTGCATTAACAGTGAAATTCACTGAGCAACTTAACCAAGCTTTAGAAAAACTTACCCAAGTGTCGAGCGAACTCAATTCAACTAAGACAGATCGCAAAACCCTCGCGAAATTGCTGGCCACTGTGGCAAGTAATCTTGAAACAGATGAAGGTGAGTAGCCTGAAATATGGCACATTTAAACGAGCAACCAAGCAGCCAATCTGATACCGACCAAATGCGCCAGATTCGTAAACTGGTATTAGGTGACGATGGTCTGTATGTCAAACAAACTCTAAAAGACAATGCCCGCGAATTAGTAGGGGACGTTTTTTCGGAGGCCTTACACGATCGAGAAGCCCAAGATGGCTCGGTGAACAAAGTACTGTTACCACTAGTAGAAAAATCCGTTGAAAAATCCGTTGCGGCAAATAGTGAAAGGTTTGTAGGTTATTTATACCCTCTAATAGGTAGCCTCGTTAGAAAATCAGTAACGGCATTTATTACAGAACTATTAGAAAAAACCAACACCTTAATAGAAAACAGTTTAACCATTAAAGGCCTCACTTGGCGTTTTAAAGCATGGCAATCTGGGGTCACCTTTTCCCAATATGCCGCTAGCCAAACTTTTGCATTTCGAGTTGAGCAAGTATTTTTAATCCATCGAGAAACAGGACTTTTGTTAAATTCAGTTTCCTTAGGTTTAGAACTTGAAGCAGATGCAGACATGGTCTCATCAATGTTGACGGCAATAAACGATTTTGTATCTGATTCCTTTAGCACTAATACCGGTAAGGTCGAGCAGAATCTTGATGTCGTACGTACCGACGACTTCACCTTATTACTAAAAAAAGGACCTAAGGCATCAGTAGTAGCAGCAATTACCGGCAATATGCCGCAGGGCGTAGCAAACCAACTACAAACAACACTAGAGGAAATTCATAAACTTTACGACAAAGAGTTAGATAACTTTAACGGCGATTCAGTACCTTTTAACAATAGTGAACATCAGTTAAGAGACTGTCTGATGACTGTCTTAAAACCAGAACACAGCAATAATAAGAAACCATGGATGGCTTGGACAGTTGTTCTCTTGCTTCTAATCGGTAGCGGATTTTTATTTGTAAAACGTTGGAACACCCATGAATTGATGAACCAAGTGAAGTTAATTGATAGTGTTCCGGGCATTATACTTACCAGCATAGACACTTTAGGTCTAGAAGATATTCAGCTCGAGGTATTGCGAGATCCCGCCTCGCTAACAATTCAAGAGTGGCTTGAGCAACATGGGATTGAAAGTAGTCGAGTGATTTACAAAGAAAGAGCTTATTTATCCCTTGATCCTCCACTAATAAAGAATAAAACTGAGAGTATTATTGCTCGTTACCCCAGTGTTACAGTCGACTGGATGGATAATATTCCGAACATTAGTGGGAAATTAACGAATTTAAATAAGTTACTTTTACAAGGCGAATTGACCAAACTGATTGGTTTAAATTTCCAAACTACTTGGTTAGACAAGATAATTATCGAAGGAACAGCGAATACAGCGGCCGATGATCCCGAGTTAATTAGAGCTATTTTAGATTTGAACATTGCAAAAATAGATAGGGTTTCGATTGCATTTGAAGCCGGACAAAGTGATTTATCCGAGCAAGCAATAGAAAAATTATTTGAGGTTAAACAACAGTTTAATAATTTAATTGAAGTGGCTCAACAGCAGGAGTTGTCATTAGGTTTAATTATTATGGGCGCTAGTGACACTGTTGGCACAGTTTCTTTCAATAAAATATTGAGTCAAAAACGTGCAGATAATGTAAAGTTAAAATTGCAAGAGCTAGGCATAGCAGCCAGTCGCTTAAATGCGATTGGATTGGGCGTAATAGAATTAGAAACGGCCAAAGAAGGGGCACGGAAAGTGATGTTTAACGTGGTATATTTTGAAGGCGGTTAGGACTAGGATCAAAAAGTGGGAATAATAATAAAACAATTGGGACAATCATGATCCAAAAGAAGATATGCCTGCTAGGCGCGACTGGCGTCGGTAAAACTAGTTTGGTTAAACAATACGTAGAAGGTATTTTCTCAGAAAAATACCTGACTACTATTGGTGTAAAGATTGACAAAAAACAAGTTGATACTGCCAGTGAAACAGTACAGCTAATGATATGGGATATTGAAGGCATTGATCGCTACTGTGGTTTTCAAGCTAAGTATTTACGAGGTGCGTCGGCCTTTATAATAGTGACCGATCACACACGTTCACAATCTTTGGTTGAGGGATTAGACATACTAAAAATGGTTAAGGAAGTGGCTGACATACCCGGAATTTTAGCTGTTAATAAGTCAGACTTGCCAGCCAGCTGGCATTGGAGCGAGACTGAACTTGAAGAAGTCAAACAAGGCTTCAGTCAATTTTTTAATACTAGTGCAAAAACGGGAGATGGAGTCGATGCCATGTTCACCCATATTGCCAACGAATTAACTGTGTAATTAATCCCTTGGATACTTCACTTCTCTCCGCTCTAGGTTTTTTAGACTGCATTGTTTTTAAGCGGCTATCAGCTTCTGAGTTTGAAGTGGTATATAAAGCTGGGAATTGGCTAGACGAGTTACTGCCAGAAACAGTGGATACCAAAGTCTTTAGTTTTGAGCATAACTCTGCCTACCTGGAAGACTTTTTAATTGACGCGGAAAACCTTTGGAATGTCCATAAAAATGGGCGTATTGAGTCTGGTATGTGGTCAGAACAATTAACGACCCAAGTGATTCGCTTAGAAGCATCGGCGGTTGTCGCTGATAACCAAAATTATTTAATCGTCAACAAACTCAACGCAAAATATAGGCAAAAACAAGAAACCCTGCAAATTGCCCGCGAGTCGTTGTTAACCGCTGACAAAATATCTGCCCAACACGATTACCTTCACTCTCGTTTAGAAGAATTGCTTAGCGAACCCAATCGTACCCTAACGACCAAACAGCCCGTTAGTCAGGCGTTAGCGCAAACGGATTTAGGTGTAGCGCTCTTTGATTCTGATTTAGTCTTAATAAATAGTAATCCTGCGTTACGCTCAATATTTAATGATACCAATATCAAAATTAGTCTACCTCCAGACAAATTACTCTTGGAACTGTTTAGAAACCAATACCCAGAGTGTGAACGCATCTTTTCCACCGCAAGTTCATGGAGTGGCGAAATTTATTGGTTAAATCCACCTTTGCAAGGCAAATGGCTTAAATTATCCATTCAACCTATTAAAAATGATGCACAAAGAGTACAGAATTGGTTATTCAGTGTAAGTGATGTAACCCAGGTTAAATATTTACTTAAACGTAACGAGAAACTAACCCACTTTGATGCCCTTACCAACTTACCCAATCGTCAGTATTTTTGGCAAAATCTTGAAAGGAAAATCCAGCAAAATCGACCGTTTTATTTATTGTATCTTGATATTAAGCAGTTTAAACGTATCAACGAAATTCACGGTCATGTAGTTGGAGATGAAGTCATAAGAGAATTGTCGATACGACTCAATGCGATCACTCATGTAGATGACATGATTGCCAAGATTGGAGGCACTGAGTTTGCGGTGATACTAGAACTGAATCACTTACACACTCAGATTTCCCCTGAAGACCAAAATCTTGCTATCAAATTTGCAGAAAGGTTAATTAGCACCAGTTGTTTGCCTTTTTACCTAAGCACTGGGGTAAAGTGTGAAATAGGCTTAAATGTTGGTGCAGCAGCCTTTCCTAGAGACACTAATAACGCTGAAGAGTTAATGAAATATGCAGATTTAGCAGTCTATGCAGCCAAGAAAAAAGCCGTCAGTAGTATCTCCTTTTATTCAAAAGAGCTTATCGAGGCATCACGAAAACGCATTGAAATGGAAGATTCGCTACGCAATGCAGTGGAAAATCAAGAGTTTGAACTATATCTGCAACCCATGCTGAACTTGGCCAATGGCAAAATTATTAAAGCCGAAGCCTTGATAAGGTGGCACCATCCCGACGGCTATATCGTCCCCCCAGACGAGTTTATTCCTCTGGCAGAACAAACAGGACTGATCATTCCAATAGGTAAATGGGTGATAAAAGAGGCCTGTGCAATATTGAAACGATTGGCCAACATAGGTGAAGAAATTAAACTGTCGATTAATTTATCGCCGCGCCAAGTCAGCGATCGTCAATTGTTCGAGTTTATTAATCAAAGTGTCACTAACGCAAAAATAAATCCACAGCAATTGGAAATAGAGCTCACTGAAGGGGTGTTAATAGACAACTACGACAAAGTCCATTTTTTGCTCGATGAAGTTCGTAAATTAGGTATAAGTGTCTCAATTGATGATTTTGGCACCGGCTATAGTTCTCTTGCTTATTTACAAAGATTACCTATCGATCAACTAAAAATAGACAGGTCATTTATCAATGAAATTAACGAAAATAGCCAAGATAGTGATGGTGCCATCATACTTGCAGTCATCGCCATGGCCCATAATCTAAAATTAGAAGTCATTGCCGAAGGTGTAGAAACGATATTACAAAAAGATTTTCTCACAGAACATAACTGCGATATTGCGCAAGGTTACTTGTTTAGCCGCCCTGTTCCCTATGCCGAATTTTGTGAATTACTTAGCGCACAAAACAAACAATAACCTAATTTAACTCGAAGGCTCTTTACTGCCTTGCATGGACATTATTTGCCCCTGTAACTTTGATATTTGTTCAGAAATTTCTCTAAGGCTTGGATCCCCACTTTCTTCAATTGCTTCAGCGCGGGCGTTGGCATTTTCTTGCTCCATAACATTGACAACTATACCAATCACCATATTTAAAAACGCAAATGCTGTGAAGAAAATAAAAGTTAAATAAAACAGCCAACTCATCGGATACACTTCCATGGTTTCATACATAACATCTGTCCAATCTTCAAATGTCATGACCCTAAATAGGGTAAGCAGTGAAATTGTGATGTCACCCCATAAAACCGGATTAATGGTTTCGAATAAGGTACTGCCTATGGCTGCGTATATATAAAAGATGATAAACATCAATAACATCACATAGCCAAGTTGTGGCATTGCTTTGATTAAAGAAACTAATAAAATTCTAAGTTCAGGAATAATTGAGATCATTCTCAGTACTCTAAATACCCTGACCAGTCTAGCTACCAATGCTAACTCGGTATCATCGGCGGGGATCAAACTTATAATAACAATCAAGGTATCAAATATGTTCCAGAAACTTTTGAAGAAATCTCGTTTACGATGTTCAGCCATAAACCGAATACTGATTTCAGTCAGGAAAAAAGCACTGATAAACCAATCCATAAATTTTGCTATGGTGTAAACATTTTCCGACATGTCATAGGTTTTTGCACCTACCAGTAGCGCTGAAAAGATGATGACTGTGACGACAAAAATTTCGAATAATTTGTTGGCACGAATTTGAATAAACTTGGCTTTTAGGGTCGAAGCTTGCATGTTAGGAAGTAGATCTCAGAAAATAATAAAAATCAGCGATAGGGTATTCAATTAGGCTGGGCTGTCAATCAATTATCTATAACAATAAAAAATTTAACTCAGTTGCTTTTAAAAGTCACAATTATGACAGTGAGAATTTAAAAAGGGCAGCAAACGCCGCCCTCATATATTGACTGTTTAGCTGACTTTCGAAGGCTCAAGACCTCTATTGATGTCGACCAAATCTTGTTCTGTTAAATTACCTGATGCACGTTTAAGATCTAATATTGCGCTAATAAAGTCATAACGTGCACTTGCTAAATTACGTCTTGCGTCAAACAGGTTTCTAGTACTATTAAGTACATCAACTATGGTCCTAGTACCTACATCAAAACCTGCCTCTGTTGCTTTTAAGGCACTATCGGCAGAAACAACGGCTTGTTGCAATGCTCGAATAGTAGATGTAGCCGCAATGACATCATTATATGCAGAGCGCACTGAACGTACGGTTGAACGATACGTTAATTCTAAATCTTCACTCGCGGCAACAAAACGATATCTGGCTTGTGCGGTCTGAGCCGAAACTGAACCACCCGAGTAAATGGGCACACTTAAAGTCAAGCTTAGTGAGTTACTGTCTCTGGCAGGAAAGCCGCTATTACCATTAATTTCGGTATCGTCTCGCCCGTAGCTACCACTCAATGAAAGTGTTGGATAATGTCCAGCTTTCGCTGAAGCAATGTCGTCTTTGGCGATGTCTTTAGAAAAATTTCTGACCATAAGATCTAGATTTTTTTCTTCAGCTATTTTTAACCAACTGTCTACGCCTTCTGGTGAAGGACGAGAAGCACTAAAATTTTCGGTATTTAAAACAGCCAAATTATCATGATACTTGCCAGTAATTTCACGCATTTCTTCTAAACGCAATTCAACTACATTTTCGGCTATTATTTCTTGAGCAACGGTATTGTCGAAGTTGGCCTGGGCTTCATGAACATCTGTAATAGCAGTTAACCCAACATTAAAACGTTGTTTGGTTTGCTCTAATTGACGCTCAATTGCACGTTTTTCAGCTTGAACAAAAATCAGGCTATCTTTAGCACGTAAAATCGCTAAATAGGCATCAGTTGTTCTCACGATCAAATCTTGTTTAGATAACGCATAACTAGTATCACTCTGATGTGCTACTTTCTCTGCACGAGATAAGGCAACCCAATTTTGTCTGTCATAAATCGACAGGCTCAAATTTAGATCTAATCCTAGATTTTTAGAATCACTTTCAACGATGCCAACAAAAGGTTGACCATTAGCATCAGTATCAAAATTAAATGACTCCGATGTGCTATCTGAATAGCTCAATGAGCCAGATACTGAAGGCAATAAGTTTGCTCTGCTAATAGATATACCTTCAAAAGCAGCATCTCTGTCAGCTTTAGCGCGGTTGATGGTTGGGTCTTTCTCAACAGCCATTTGATAAACTTGGTAAAGATCGTCTGCCAATACAGACGAAGATATCCCCATGCTGATCAATAGCGACAAAAATGTTTTTTTCATTGGTAGTCCTATGTGGTTCCTAATCCGGCCCTAGTTTTGTATGCCACAAGGCTACGTCTAGTCGAATACTTTTTTATATGATAGTTAAAGTCTAAGCAAAACAAGCGTTAAGTAACAATGCTTTGTGGTAACACCAAGGTCTCAAGTGTAACAGAATATTATACATTAATAGAGCCTAGGCGTGCCAGCATCTATAACTTCGATATGTTAATCTTAGGTTTTATACTATCAGTTCCTAGAAATTATAAAGTGACGGTGGCAATTTGAAACAAAATCAACAACCAATCCAACAGTTTTCGGATAGCGATGTACAAATATTAAGCAAAGAAACCTTATATCAAGGTTTCTTTAAAATGGTGAAGTACGCGTTTAAACACAAATTATTTGCAGGTGGTTGGAGCGATGTGGTGGAAAGGGAGATTTTTGAGCGGGGCCATGCCATTGCCGTTTTGCCATACGATCCTGTTTTGGATGAATTTGTGATGATTGAACAAGTTCGAATTGGAGCATTACCAACATCCACTTCGCCGTGGTTAATAGAAGTAGTAGCAGGCATTATTGATGAAGGTGAAACACCTGAAGATGTGTGCTGCCGAGAAGCACAAGAAGAAGCGGGAATCGAGATTCAAAAATTACACAAAGCCTTAAGTTACTTGTCTAGCCCTGGTGGTACAACCGAACGTATACACATCTATGTCGGTTTAGTGGATGCCAGCGATGCCAAAGGTGTACATGGTTTGGATTATGAAAGTGAAGATATTCTGGTGCACAGAGTCCCCTCTGCTGTTGCGCTCAATTGGATCAACCAAGGTAAAATTGATAATGCCGCCACCCTCATTGCATTACAATGGTTTGCCATGAATAAACAACTGGTTTTGGATAGTTGGTCAGATGTCTAGAGAGATAGGTCGTAAATATGTGCCTAAGGTTGCCAATATGCACAAGGTCTGTGAGATTAACTATGGGCGTTTGTTAAGGCTTCTTCCAGATTGCGATACAGCAGATTTGCAGTACCAATTTGAAGTAAATACTAGTTTGCTTTATACCATCAAGATTATGGAATGTAGTCGTTACACTAGCACCTTAGAAATGTCACAAAAAAGCCAGATGGAATATGATTTTTTACGCCCTGTTGTACAAGTAAGATTATACCATGATGCAAAAATGGCTGAGGTCATCAGTGCCCAAAATATAGGCTCATTACAGCCTAGCTACCGCTACCCAAATATTAAAATGTATCAGAAAAACGAAAAAGAAATGGTTAATGTGTTTTTAGCTGAATGGTTGCAATTTTGTTTAGCTCACAGTGACCAGTTACATTCGTCTGAAGCATAACTCCCTCTATCGATGAAAATAATACAAATCTCTGATTGTCATTTGCTTGCCGATACTAAGAAATTCGGGTACCAGGAGATCAACCCGTTTCACAGCTTACAAAAGATATTGGCTAGCGTTAAACAACATAAACCAGATGTGTTATTAGTGACTGGGGATATAAGTGGTGACGCCACTAGGCAAAGTTATCAGCACTTTTCAGGTTTACTTCAAGACGCAAAAATAGATTGCCGAATTGCTATTATTCCTGGAAACCATGACAACCAAGAACATTTAGCAACCAATGTCCACCAAGAATATCTATGGTTGCAGCATCCACAACTGGTTTTGCCTAACCACTGGCATATTCATTTATTGGACACCCAATCTCACGCGACCCTTGGGCAATTGTCCCAAGATAAGCTCCATTCCTTAACGGACTATGTCAATCAACACAGCAACGAGTATCACTTATTAGCAGCCCACCATCATCCAATTTCTTGTGGTGGATGGATGGATAAACATCAGTGGCTCAATCGACAAGAATTTAACGCTGTTGTTGCAAAAAATCAGGCAATTAAAGGGGTAGTATACGGACACATTCATACTGCCATTGAACAGCAAGTAAATCAGTGTGTGTATTTAGCTTGCCCCTCTACGTGTTGGCAGTTTGCGACCCAAGCATCTTTTGCTACAAGTGATTTAAAGCCTGGGTATAGAGTGATTAATCTGTTAGAAAATGGTCAAATAAGCACATCTATTCATCGTCTCAAAGAGTAAGCCTTAAAGTGCAATACGTTGTTATTTATTTACATGGATTTTTAAGTTCACCTCAGTCACAAAAAGCCACACAAACTCTTGAGTTTGTAAGGACTAACTATCCTGATTTAACCATAGAAATACCAGAACTTGCTAATTACCCTAAAGAGGCCATAAAAAATATTGAGCTATGCATTGCTAAACACAAAGGTAAAAAGTTTCGTTTTATCGGTAGTTCACTGGGAGGTTTTTTATCCACATATATGATAGAGAAGTATACAGGGAAAGCGGTTTTGATTAACCCTGCGGTGCGCCCTTTTGAATTGTTAGGTGATTTTTTGGGAGAGCATGTTAACCCCTATACGCAACAGGCTTTTTTGCTAGAAAACAAACATATTGATGAACTTCGCCAATTAGATACCGCGACTTTAAAGCCAACATCTGACTATTGGGTATTATTACAAACTGCAGACGAAACCCTAGACTATCGCCAAGCAGAAATAAAATATCAAGATTATAAACTCAGCATAGAACAAGGTGGGGACCATAGTTTTCAGGGTTTTCAACGATTCTTACCAGAAATTTTTAGGTTTCTACTGCAAGACTAATTGAAGCTTGGTATAACATGTATGCCAGTTAAGGGTTTTCCCTCACCACCAACAATAGAATAATAAGAGCGCTGATTAAGAACTATGTCAAACCAATATAACGCTGACGCCATTGAAGTATTAAACGGCCTAGAGCCGGTGCAACGCCGCCCCGGTATGTATACCGATACCACTCGTCCAAACCACTTGAGTCAGGAAGTCATTGATAACAGTGTGGATGAAGCCCTTGGTGGGTTTGCCACCTCAATTCGAGTCGTGTTACACCCAGATCAATCACTTGAAGTCACAGATGACGGTCGTGGCATGCCAGTGGATATACATCCCGAAGAAGGTATTTCAGGGGTAGAATTAATCATGACCAAGCTCCATGCTGGCGGTAAGTTCTCAAATAAAAATTACCAGTTTTCTGGTGGTTTACATGGCGTGGGTATTTCTGTAGTCAATGCCTTATCAAAAAGAGTGGAAGTGAACATCCGCCGTGATGGTAATGTGCATCAAATTGCTTTTGAAAACGGCGACAAAGTCCAAGAATTAGAAATTGTTGATACTTGTGGTAAACGCAACACTGGCACCAAAGTGCATTTTTGGCCTGACCCCAAATATTTTGATTCGGCTAAATTTTCGGTCTCCAAGCTGTTACACGTTTTACGTGCCAAAGCAGTGTTATGTCCAGGTTTGCGGATTCGATTTGATAATAAAATTAGCAATGAAACCACAGAGTGGTACTTCGAAGATGGGCTTAGGGACTATTTATATCAATCGGTAAAAGAATATGTCACTTTGCCTGAGGATGCGCCATTTGTAGGCTCAATTTCAGGTAATACCGAAGCAGCAGATTGGGCGGTGATGTGGCTACCTGAAGGTGGCGAGATGATCACCGAAAGTTACGTTAACCTTATTCCAACCGCGCAAGGTGGCACACATGTCAATGGGCTACGCCAAGGCTTGTTAGAGTCGATGCGGGAGTTTTGTGAATTTAGAAATCTCTTACCTCGTGGGGTGAAACTAACCCCTGAAGATATTTGGGATCGTTGTAGTTATGTGTTGTCTACTAAAATGCAAGATCCACAATTTGCAGGGCAAATAAAAGAACGATTATCATCACGTCAAGCCGCAGCTTTTGTATCAGGCGTGGTCAAAGATGCCTTTAGTTTGTGGCTGAATCAGCATACCGATGTGGCTGAGTTATTGGCCGAAATGTGTATTAACAATGCACAAACCCGTTTGCGCCAAAGTAAAAAAGTGGCCCGTAAAAAAGTCACTCAAGGCCCCGCTTTACCCGGTAAATTGACAGACTGCTCTACTCAGGACTCTAGCCGTTCGGAACTATTTTTGGTAGAAGGTGATTCAGCGGGTGGTTCGGCAAAACAGGCCAGAGACCGTGAATTTCAGGCCATCATGCCGCTCCGTGGCAAAATCCTAAATAGCTGGGAAGTGGACTCATCTCAGGTTTTAGCTTCCCAGGAAATTCACGATATTTCAGTAGCTTTAGGTATCGATCCTGACTCTGATGATTTAAGTGGCTTACGCTACGACAAAATCTGTATTTTGGCCGATGCTGACTCCGATGGTCTGCATATTGCCACCTTGTTGTGTGCCCTATTTGTTAAACATTTTAGAACCCTAGTCAACACCGGACATGTATATGTGGCAATGCCTCCGTTATTTAGAATCGATATAGGTAAAGATGTTTATTACGCCTTAGACGAAGGTGAAAAAGACGGTATTTTAGACCGTATAGTCGCTGAGAAAAAACGTGGCAAAGTGAATGTGCAACGTTTCAAAGGTTTGGGTGAAATGAACCCTCTGCAATTGCGCGAAACCACCATGGATCCTAATACCCGTAGGCTAGTGCAATTGATGGTAGACGATTCAGAACAAATGTTAGAAATGATGGATATGTTACTCGCCAAGAAGCGCGCACCAGACCGCAAAGAATGGCTAGAATCAAAAGGA
The DNA here is from genome assembly GCF_963977085.1 of uncultured Paraglaciecola sp. GTDB lineage: Bacteria > Pseudomonadota > Gammaproteobacteria > Enterobacterales > Alteromonadaceae > Paraglaciecola. The sequence continues at coordinate 249,937 of NZ_CAXBNC010000001.1, forward strand.
AATATGGCGATTGTTTAGTAAAATGCCGTTTCTACAAATTGACTTACCAAGCTTAAAGGGAAGCTAACTTGGCAAAGCTATTTAAATATATTTGTATTTTATTTCTGGTGTTCGTTATTGTGGTGTTGGGACTTGTTGTCACCGCAATTGAGTCCTACCCTACAGTCATCACCCATAGTGGTGAACAAGTCAATGAAGCAGAATCAGTTAAGAAACTGATGAAACAACTCAGTGACAGTGTAAAAAATAGAACTCACAAACAGACAATCAATATCAGCCAAGACCAATTAAACAGCTTAGTGGGGTTTGCGCAACGCGCCCACGGGCAACTGAATGCTCAGGTAAGCATTACCTCACACTCCACCAGCATTTTGGCAAGCTACCTGTTACCTAACAATCCTATTGGCCAATATCTGAACATTGATATTTTATTGTTACCTGGCCCAGGTATTAAAGTCAGTCACGTGAAGCTCGGCTCTGTTAAAGTACCTGGCAACTTAGCTTTGAGCACCCTAGTTTACCTCGCAAATTGGTATACCAGCAGTGATATTGCCAGTCAGTTTGTGCGCCAAGTAGAGTCGCTGGCTATGTCGGAACGCCAAATACAATTGTCGGTTCTTCCTCTTGCTCAATTTCTTAAAGAACTCAATGATGTGAAGCAAGGTGTAGGTGGCAGCAATGATGAGGAAATGCGACTCAGAACAGCCTATTATTTGAAACAATTGTCTTTGTTAGATGTGGGTAAACGTTTATCACCACAGTCCTTATCAGAGTATATTGCAGTGGTATTTCGTTTGGCCAAAAACCGCTCTAACTATGAAACTGCGCCCAAAGAAAACGAAGCAGCAATCATGGCGCTGGCAATATATGCTGGGCATCACAGGTTTGCTAATTTAGTGGGTGACGTGCAACCTAAAAAAGCCAAAGTCGCCATGCCTAACGCAAAGCCTACCTTGGCTTACCGTAAAGATCTCAATCAGCATTTTATTTTTTCTGCCGCCATCAAAATATTATCAGAACAAGGTCTGAGTATAGCGATTGGCGAGTTTAAAGAGTTGATGGATAGAAGTGACGATGGCAGTGGCTATAGTTTTGTCGACTTAGCCGCTGATTTTGCTGGAGTAGAATTTGCAATTGCTGCCACTAGTTCTGCTAGCGCCATTTCATTGCAGAATATATTAGCCGAAAGCGCCGACGAGGGCTTATTTTTTCCTAACATTCAGGACTTACCTGAAGGCTTAAGCAAAAATGAATTTAACCGCAAGTTTACCGAAGTGGACAGCCCTGAATACCTTAAAATGGTGCAAAGTATTAACCAAAGAATTGCTAACCTACCCATACATCAGGCACGTTAATTATTGCGCAACTTTGAACTAGCGCGCAGTTTTTTGGAATTGATCAAGCGTTTTTAAAATCAACTCAATTTTTTTTACTAAACTGGGTAATTGCTTTTTGATGGCAACTTGGTCTTGTTTTTCCAAAGCTAACACTTCATTCGCTATTTCTTCCACATAAGGTTTGAATAGTCGACTACTGGTGGTGAAACCTGCGTCTTTGGCAAAAATCGCGCTAAATTTACCTTTTCCGTCATGTTGCAAACGACCAATGACTTGATCGGCATCAATGGACTTTCGATAAATAAGTTGTACGTTTTCGCTGAGGCTTTGAATAATGGTTTGCATAACTAAAGTTTTACTTAAGGTTGTCGATACAAATTTGATGCGGGCGATTTTGCCCGTTTTTGTACTCTGCTACAAGTAATAAGGAGCACTGTATGGATATTTCAGGAGCAAGTCAGTCGTCTGTTAGTTCGACGCTTGAAATAAAGTCTCTACAACTTGCTAAATCACAGCAAAAAATAGAGGGTCAAGCGACACTAGAGCTAATCGAAGCAGCTGCAGCCCCTAAAGTTTCATCTGCCAATCCAGCAATTGGGTCAAATATCGATACCTTTGCTTAATGGCAATAGTGTTTCCATTTTGGGAACCACTATGGATGAAGCTGCAAATCAAGTGGCGTTTTGCCGGGCTGACCACCTATTTCTCTAACCAGTTTAGGGATCAGATAACCCGGCTGACGTTTTATTAACTCTCTCATTAACGCTTTCGCTTGGCTGTCAGGCAAATCAAAATGTTCCGCTCCTTGTACTTTGTCTAAAACATGTAAGTAATACGGCATCACTCCAATCTCAAACAAAGCTTCATTTAACGCAATTTGTTGCTCAACAGTGTCGTTTATACCTTTGAGCAACACCGCTTGATTGAGTAATGTTACCCCTGCCCCTCTTAGTTTTTGCATTGAGTCTGCCAGTGCACTGTCTATCTCATTAGCATGATTAACGTGCAAGACCATCACAGGTTTTAACCGAGTTTGGGAAAACCACCTTATTAACTCTTTGGTTATTCTAGCAGGGATAACCACTGGCAGACGTGTGTGGATCCGCAATCGTTTGATGTGTCCAATGGCTTCTATTTGTTTGGTTAACCATGCTAAAAAGTCATCTTTGGCCATCAATGGGTCGCCACCAGAATAAATTACTTCGTCGACTTGAGGGTTAGCAGCAATATAATCTAAGGCTTGTTGCCATTGTTGCTTATTTAGGTGGTTATCAGTATAAGGAAAATGCCTTCTAAAACAATAACGGCAATTCACTGCACAGCCGCCACGCACCAACAGCAACAGCCTATTTTGATATTTATGCAAAATCCCAGGCTGTTGATTGTTTTGTTCTAGCAAGGGATCTTTTGAAAAACCCGCTGGGGTATTAAATTCATTGCGACTCGTAAACACTTGTCTAAACAAAGGGTCAAAAGGATCACCTTTATTCATTTTTTCAGCAAAGGGACGAGGTACGCGCATTGGAAAAAGTTGTCTTGCTTTGATGTCATCTACATAGTTTTCTAAGGGTAATTCCAGATAATTAAGCAATGAAATAGGATCAGAAAATGACATAGCGAGTTCTTTTTGCCAGTTGTTCTCTACAGCCAGCAGTTTTTTAGGTATTATTTGTGACAATTACAGACTCAGCATAGTTACATTACGGGGACATATGGCTAATTTCAGCACAAATGAGTTTAAAGCGGGCTTAAAGATAATGCTCGACGGCGAACCTTGCAACATTCTTGAAAATGAATTTGTTAAACCTGGTAAAGGCCAAGCCTTTAGTCGAGTGAAAATTCGTAAACTTATCTCAGGAAAAGTAATAGAAAAAACCTTTAAATCAGGGGATTCAGTAGAAGGGGCGGATGTAATTGATACTGATCTTGCCTATTTATATGCCGATGGTGAATTCTGGCACTTTATGAATAATGAAACATTTGAACAAATTGCTGCAGATGAGGCCGCGGTTGGTGAAAATGTTAAATGGTTAGTAGAAAACGACACATGCACAATTACCTTATGGAATGGTGCGCCTATTGCCGTGCAACCTGCTAATTTTGTTGAGCTTGAAATAACAGAAACAGATCCAGGCCTTAAAGGCGACACCGCAGGTACAGGCGGCAAACCCGCCACTTTATCTTCAGGTGCTGTGGTCAGAGTGCCCTTATTTGTGCAAACAGGTGAAGTAGTGAGAGTAGATACCCGTAGTGGCGAATACGTCTCTAGGGCTCAAAAATAATTAACCTACAATCTGGTTAGTAAATATTTACTCTATCTAAAAAGCCCACTTTAGTGGGCTTTTTATTGTGTGATAATGAGAAAACAATGCAAACAGAAAAGTGGCAACCCAGTGCGTCTATTGACGTATTAAAACAGCGCGCCTTAGTGTTACAAAAAATCAGAGCGTTTTTTGCGTTACGGGATGTACTTGAAGTCGATACTCCTGCTTTGAGTCATGCCACAGTGACAGATGAACATTTACATTCTTTTTCGACTCAATTTATTCATCCTTTTGCACCTAAGGCAGCGACTTTATATTTACAAACCTCCCCTGAATTTGCCATGAAAAGATTATTAAGTGCTGGGAGTGGAGCGATTTATCAAATTTGTAAATCTTTTAGAAACGAAGAAACAGGGCGTTTTCATAATCCTGAATTCACTATGCTCGAATGGTACAGACCGGGCTTTAACCATCTGCAATTAATGAGTGAAATTGATGAACTCATACAAACAGTATTAGGTTGTGAAACGGCAGAACGAGTCACCTACCAAGACAGTTTCAAACAACATCTTAATTGCGACCCTTTAACGGCGACGCTAACGGAAATCAAAACCCTAGCTAATCAATATGGCTATGGGGAATTAGCAGCCAATGAAAGCAACAAAGACACCTTGCTAATGCTGTTATTTAGCCAACACGTAGAGCCTCAAATTGGCAGAGACCGGCCGTGTTTTGTTATGGATTTTCCAGCTAGCCAAGCGGCTTTAGCAAAAATAAGTCCCACAAACCCTTTAGTGGCCGAACGGTTTGAGTTGTATTTTAGAGGGGTAGAATTGGCTAATGGCTTTCATGAACTGACAGATGGGGCTGAACAACGCAGACGTTTTGAAGGAGATAACACTAAACGCCAAAACAATGGACAGGACATTATGCCCATTGATGAAAATTTTATTGCAGCCATAAACGCTGGCCTACCAAACTGTGCAGGTGTCGCACTAGGCATTGATCGACTTTTAATGCTTGCTTTAGACTGCTCTAGGATTGAACAAGTAATCGCTTTTGAAAATAGTCGCGCTTAGATTGTAAATTTATAGATTACGCGCGGTATAACTTTTTTTTTGGCTATAGTGTTTTGACTGATTTAGCTCGGGTTGGACTTTATTTAGTTTTCTACAATGTACTTTTAGAGAATGTCACCTCCACTATTATGATTTATTTTACGGTTATATTAGCGAGTGCTGTTATAACTAGACTTATTGGAACTTTAGGTATGATGTGAGCGACTAGGTATTCGTTGATCTAGCCAATCTATTTAAATCAGATCAAAGAGAAAAAGATGTGGTCGGTCGCTATAATAATGGCGAGCTCAGTGTATTGTTAGTGAAAACTGACACAGCCCAATCGATTGAAGTTGCTAAGCGTATACGTACAATTATTGGTTACATGATTTTTTATGTTGGCAAAAGTGTCACTGTTAGTATTAGGCATACCCAATATCGGAAACAACCAGCAAATAAATGAATCAAAAGTGCAGACAAAATATGATTAGAGTCAAAAGGTTTAGGTAAAAACCGTGTCACCAGTAAATCGGTAAAAGAATTCACGTATAAAAACACCTATTTCCTGATTTTCAACTTAACACCATAAAGGTCAATGAACACACTATGTCTGATGTACAAATATCAATATTGCAAACAGAATGGGTAACCCTACAAACCCAATTTGACAGCTATGAAAAGTGTTCTTTAGTTATCAAACTTTTTAGTATCTTAGTCTGCTGCATTCTGGCTTTTGCTTTACAAGCAGGTATATGGTCATTATTGATAGTGGCTATTTTGTGGCTTCAAGACGGGATTTGGAAAACCTTTCAAAACAGGATCGGGCAACGCCTTGAAGTTGTCGAACACGCTATTCAGCACCACTTAGATTCGACTCAAGAGCAAACTTCACAACTGGGCATGCAATTTAATCTTGCATGGAGCCAAAATAGGCCCAGCGCCATTGGTTTAGTTTGCGAATATATCAAACAATCAATTAAACCTACTGTTGCTTACCCTTATGTGGTTTTAATCGCTTTAGTTATAGTGCAGTTATATGTCCGCTAGCCAACAACACTATTTAGTGGGATATGGCAGTTTACTTAGCCATGATAGTCGTTCACGTTATTCAAATATATTTTGCCCGAATTTACCCATTATTGCCCATGGATGGCGACGGGAATGGTTAGCAAGAGGTTTAGAAGACTTACAAACCTGTTTGGGAGTGAGTCAAGATACATCAGCTCATTTGAATGGCGTGCTGTTACCAATAGAACAAATATCACCTGAACTACGCAACCGAGAACAGGACTATCAATTTATTGAAGTTGATCCCAACAATATAGAGGCTGTGGAAGCGTCTCCCTTGGTACAGGCTGAGCTGGACAAAATTTTTGCTAATCCAGATAGCCACAAAATATGGATATGTGCCAACCAACATAAAGAACCAGCCAATATCCACTACCCAATTTACCAAACCTATTTAGATACCTGCCTTGTAGGCTGTTTTGAAATTGGCATCGACAATTTCGCTTCAGAATTTATCCAAAACACCCACTTTTGGGAGCATGGCTGGATAAACGACCGAAGCAACTCTCGTTACATTAGGGCTGCGTTGGTCAACCAAGAGCAACAACAACAAATTGATCAACTCTTAGCCTCACTGCAAGTTTTGAAATATCGAAAAGAAACGAGTCAATGAAAACCCTTTTGTCTAAAAATTTAAAACTAAGGAAGTTAACAATAAAAGATGCAGAATTTATTGTTGAACTGTTGAACGACCCCGATTTTTTAAAGTATATAGGCGATCGTGGTGTAAAAAATGAACAAGACGCCATTCATTACATACAACAGGGACCACAAACCATGTATCAACAACATGGATTTGGTTTATTACTCGTTGAATCTGTTTCGTTAAAAACACCTATAGGTTTATGCGGGCTATTGAAACGAGAAGAACTCCCTCATCCAGACCTTGGATTTGCCTTTTTACCACAATATCGCCAGAAAGGATTGGCTTTAGATGCAGCCAAATTAGTTTTAGCTGACGCTTATCAGCGAAAGGTCATTCAAAAAGTACTCGGGATAACGTCAATAGATAATCATCAATCCATTAACTTACTGAAAAAATTGGGGTTTACTGACAAGGGATTGATACGGTTAAAAGATAACCTTGATGAAATACGACTATATGAACTGAGCAATGAGATTAAAACTCCCCTGCACAAGTAGCTCTTAACGTCCACAATGGCTGGTTTTAGCAATTGAGTCGATGCTACTTAGCAGATAAAGATTAACAATGTGTATGGAGAAAATATGGGCAGCAAATCAAATGATGCATATGAGCACAAATCATCTGGATCCAGTAAACAAGGAATAACAAGGCGTGATGTTTTATTAGGTATATTAGCCTCGGTAGGTGCCGCAAGTACCAGCGGATGTGCGAAAAGCCTCAATAATACTATTGTAGATCTAGATATAAATGCCGCTCAAGGCAATGCTGATCTAGAATTTTATACAGAAAATGAATTTTTACTGACCAGTCGTTTAGCTGATCTTATTATTCCCGATACCCAAACCTTGGGTGCATTGGCAGTGGGTGTTCCACTGTTAATGGACAAATTACATTCTGATTGGGCATCGGCAGAATCACAAACAACACACCGTGAAGCAATAAACCACGTTAATCAAGAACTAGATAAAATTGCCGGCAAACCTTTTTTAAAGCTAAATACCGAATTGCAACTACAGGCACTAAGTCGTCTAGATGAATTAGCGTTCTCAGCAGAGTACAAGCGTTTGTATACCTATCGTTCGGTAAAAGAATTAATCGCCCGCTTTTATTATCTATCTGAAGTAGGAGCGAGCCAAGAGTTACGTTACGAATTGGTTCCTGGTCGCTGGGAGGCCTGTATTCCCTTTGAAAAAGTTGGCCGAACTTGGGCTGTTTAAAGCCAATCAGATAATGTAATAGACAAATAATTAGGAGACCTATAAGTATGACCCATTATGATGCGATTGTGATTGGTTCAGGCATGAGCGGTGGCTGGAACGCCAAGGAATTAGCAGAGCAAGGGCTAAAGGTATTAGTTCTGGAAAGAGGTAAAGAAATTGAGCCCGCAAAAGACTATACCGATTTCCTCAATCCCTGGGACAAACCCAATTTCGATAAAATTTCCGAAGACGAAATCAAACAACACTACCCTATTCAGCATCGTGGTGTGGGATACGCTGTAAAAGAAAGCACCAAACATTTTTGGGTAAAAGACAGTGAACATCCATTCGAAACCCCTAACGATAAACCCTATGATTGGCTAAGAGGTCATCATACTGGTGGTCGCTCATTAACCTGGGGACGTCAGTCTTATCGATTGGGCCCACAAGATTTCGAGGCTAATAAAGAAGATGGCCATGGCACTGACTGGCCTATAAGATACGACGATTTAGCCCCATGGTACGATTATGTTGAAAAGTTTGCGGGTATCTCAGGCAGTCAAGAAGGATTGCCGCAACTACCCGATGGTGTTTTTCAACCAGCATTTGAATTGAATTGTGCTGAAAAAGTTTTCAAGAAAAACTTAGAAAACGCTTTTTCTGGCAGAAAAGTCATACCAGCTCGGGTAGCCCACCTCACTAAACCAACAGAAGAGCAGATGGCATTAGGTCGTGGACCTTGCCAAGCAAGAAATCATTGTAACAGGGGCTGTAGTTTTGGCGCATATTTTTCAGCCAACACTGCCACTTTGCCAGCAGCGATGCGCACCGGTAATTGCACTATAGTGCACCATGCCATAGTGCACTCATTAGACTACGATGCCAAGACCAAACGGGTAACAGGCGTAAAGGTTATTGATGCAAATAGCAGAAAGCTCACAACTTACACGTCTCGGATGGTGTTTCTGAACGCTTCAGCGATAGCAAGCGCCATGATTTTATTACAGTCAAAGTCCGCTACATTTCCAAATGGTTTAGCTAATCATTCAGATCAAGTGGGGCGAAATTTGATGGACCATGTGAGCGCTGCTCGTGCAAGTGGCGTGATTTCTGGCTTTGCAGACAAATACTATTATGGTCGTAGACCAGGTGGTATTTATATTCCCAGATATGCCAATATCACAGAAGGTGACAAACCCTATTTACGCGGATTTGGTTTTCAGGGTAGAGGCTCGCGCGATGGCTGGACGGGAAACAGGGCCGGTATTGGCGCTGACTTTAAAGAAGCCAATCGCAAGCCAGGTAACTGGCGGGTCAGCATATATAGTTTTGGTGAAATTTTACCTAACCCAGATAATCGCGTGACTCTATCCCAAGATAAAACTGATAAGTGGGGCTTGCCGCTAGCCTACATTGATTGCGAAATGGGTGAAAATGAAAAGATCATGATGCGAGAGGCACAAAAAGATGCTTATGCGATGTTAGAAAAAGCAGGGGCAGTAGACATTAGCCCAGGTCCAGATGCTGAATTGGATTTGTCATTACCTGGCAACCGCATTCACGAAATGGGTACCGCGAGAATGGGCCGTGATCCTAAAACGTCAGTTTTGAATAAGTGGTGTCAGGCTCATGATGTGCCAAACCTTTTTATTACCGACGGTGCATGTATGCCATCGGGGGGCTGTCAAAATCCGTCGCTAACCTATATGGCCTTATCAGCCAGAGCGGCTAACCACGCAGTTAAATTGTTTAAGGAAGGTATAATCTAATGAATAAACATTTGTTGAGGATACTGTTTTGCTGCTTAATAGTGGTGACTATATCTGCCTGTCAAAACCAACCAAGCCTTGCTCAAAAGTCAGATGAAAATCCTTGGATAAATCTTTTTAATGGCAAAAACCTTGATGGCTGGACGCCTAAATTTAGAGGTCATCCAGCAGGGGTTAATTACAAAGATACATTCAGGGTAATAGATGGCCTATTCACTGTTTCTTATGATCAATGGGATCATTTTGAAGATAAAACCTTTGGACACATTTTTACTAATCAATCTTACTCAAATTACCGGATACGTTTGGAATATCGTTTCGTTGGCAATCAAATCACTCAAGAGCCTAAATATGCATGGGCTTATCGTAATAATGGGGTTATGTTGCACTCACCACCGGCTGAATATATGGACATAGATCAAGAGTTTCCCATGTCGGCTGAATCCCAACTCTTAGGCGGTAACGGAGTGGATGAACGAACAACAGGTAATTTTTGCTCACCAAGCACCAATATTGTAAAAGATGGCAAATTGATTACCGAACATTGTGTCAATTCAAATTCTAAAACCTTTCATGGTGACCAATGGGTACTATTTGAAGCTGAAGTTAGAGGGGATGGTCACGTAAAACACTTTATCAATGGTGAATTGGTATTCGAATACTCAGAAATGCAGGCTGATCCCACTGATCCTTTTGGGAAAAAATGGCTGGATGAAGGCAACCCGCTAAAAATCACTAAAGGGCACATTTCACTGCAAGCAGAGACACATCCAATTCAGTTTAGAAATATTCAAATTCAATCTTTGGATTAGCTCACACTAAAATTACACAGATGATATAAAAAGCGACCAATTAAGGTCGCTTTTTATTTATGTTCCAACTGGGTATCTAACTAAAATGTGGTGTTAAATCTCACACCAAATTCGCTGGCATCATTATTTAAAACTTGCAGAATATAATCACCGGTATTTAGCCGAGCATTGTCATAACGCTCGTCAAAAATATTTCTACCGTATAGGGCTACCGTCCAATCACCTTGAGCCGGCGTGTAGGCAATATTAAAATTAACCAATTCACGGCTGTCTATTTCGGTCATCCTACCGGGATCAGAACTTGGCTCTCCATACATCTCACTGCGGTACGAATAATCTATTCTAGTACTAATTGTAGCGCCACCCGCTAATTCAAACTCATATGAAGGGCTAATTGATGCCGTCAGATCGGGCGTCAAAGGCGCAACTGGTTTAACCCCATCTTGCTCAGATACATCTACATCCATATAACCTAAGCTAGTATGCAATTTAAAATTATCACTAAAGTAGAGGGTACTTTCCCACTCGATACCTCTAGAGGTTTGTTCAACCACCAGGTTACTGGTATCAAACCCACCTTCAGAAGTAGTGCTAACTTGATAAGGCAAGTCTTCAAACTCAGTATTAAACACTGCCACACTCATACTAAAGTTATCGGTCACTTGGCCCTTTAGGCCGACTTCGTAGTTAACAGCAGTAATGTTATCTGAAGCGACAAAACATTCAGGGTCGCCAAATAGACAATAAGGCCGTGCGGGGAATTGACCCGATTGGTAACCGCTTTGTACTGTACCGTAAAAATTCAAACCGTTTTCTAAGGTATAACTTGCCGACAACTCATAGCTAAGTTGGCCCCAATCATCTTCTGAAGTAAAAGGGCCAATCCCTACGTTGGCTGTAGCTTGCTTTTCATCTTTAGTGTACCGCAACCCACCTGAGATACGCAGGTCATCAGTGACGCCATACCCCACATTAACAAACACAGCTCGGCTAGTGGTTTCTTGATCAAGCTCTAATAAATTACCTCCACCATTAAAGCTAGAGTCCTCACCTTGACGGTTGCTACCTTCTTCATTGAACCAATAAATACCAGAGACAAAATCAAATTCATCGTAATAACCATTTAACTGCAACTCTATTGATGTTTGATCGGCATCCCCTCTTTCTGGATAGTGATCTAATGCATAGATAGTTGCATCATCATCTAACCCTGCTTTGTACTCTGAAGTACGATGGCTAACCACAGCTTTAGTCGTTAAGGTGTCTGTTAAACTCCAATCAGCGGTAATTGATAAACCACTGGCTTCATTGCTGACAGTGGTAACTTCTTTAGTACCTGTAGCGTTGTCGTAGGGATCAGGGGCTAAATCAGAATTACGTAGTGGTCCCGACGGAGTGGGTGAACCAAAACGCATACCTGTGTAGTAGGCTCCTGTTGGCACTTCATCGATTAAAGTTGTATAAGGGCGTAAGCCACCTTCACCATCATTGGCATCGGCAGTGAGTACCAAACTAAAATCACTATTTGGGGCATACTTAACTGAGAGTCGTGTGTATAACTCTTTGGTTTCGCCCACATCGTATTCAGCGTCTGGCACATTAATAAACTCGCCTAAACCATCACGAGCGTTATAACCGGCGTTAAAGTTAAACGAGAGTGAATCACTTAAGGCTCGGTTTACAAAAACATCGCCTTTAATTCGGCCACGAGTCCCAGCTTCTACACCGACTTTGGTTACCGCTTCATCATCGGGTTGTTTGGTGATGATATTAATAGCACCACCGATTGAATTTCTTCCATAAAGTGTCCCTTGTGGGCCACGTAACACTTCGATACGTTCTATATTATTTAGGTTCCAATTTTGGCCAACTTGGCGGCCCAAATAAACACCATCTACATAAACACTGACCCCAGGATCAGTGGTGATTAGATGATCCTGTAAACCAATTCCACGAATAAAAGGATTGGCTGAAGAAGTATGCCCAGCTGAAAAACCAGTGACATTAAGATTTGGAACAAATTTTCCCACATCAGTTAAATCACTGATACCTTGTGATGCAAGTGCTTCTCCACTAAAAGCACTGATAGAAAGAGGTACTTCATAAATAACTTGAGAACGTTTAGTTGCTGTAACAGTGATAGATTCAATTCTGGCATTGTCTTCATCTTCAGATGTTTGTTCTTGGGCATAAAGTGACCCACAAAACGCAACTGAAACGGCGCTTGCCAATAAAGCCAACCGAAAGCACGGCTTACTAGCCAAGTTATTAGATGTATTGCTCAATTTTATTCTCCATTATTATTATGTGTGTTCTGTTTTTATAATTTTATTGTGTCTTATTTCTGCGTAAGGGCTAAAACTCACAGGAGTTCTCAGGATAAACCATGCGAGATGTGGAAATTATATTCAATTCAATAAATGTAATCTTTAGATAAGTAATGACTAAACAATCGTTTTGTTTAAATCTACTGTAGCGGAACATTGAAAGGTGATGATGCCAGTCGCAGTATAAGTGACAATCACTAAACTCAAACTGCGCTGCGACTTGGTTTAAAACAATGCTAAAAAGGTGTTGCCTATTAAACAGGTGGCAATACTAAGACTTTGAGTAAAATAACTTGCTCTACTGGTACATCTGACCAACCATATTTTGGGTCAAAATCTGTTTTCACTTCTGCCATTTTATCTAACACCTCATAACCTTCAACAACCGAACCAAACACGGTATAACCCCAATGCCTACCGGGATCTAAACTGTCGTTATTGCTCATATTGAAGAAAAACTGACGGGTGGCGGAATGAGGATCATCCTGCCTTGCCATGGTGAGGTTGTACATTTTGTTTTTTAAACCATTTCCAGACTCATTAAATATTTTTCCAAATGAAGGCTTTTCTATAAAATCGGTATCGTAGCCACCACCTTGCACCACAAATTCAGGCACTATACGGTGAAAAATAGTGTCTTCGTAACTACGTTTATCGACATATCTCAGGAAGTTATTTACTGTGATGGGAGCTCTAGAACGGTCTAATTCAACAATGATATCTCCCATACTGGTCACCATTTTCACGCGCGGGTAAAAATTGTCTGGTTGAATTTGAGAGCCATCATCTTTGCCTTTCCCGATGGCCAAAGTTGAAGCTACAATTAAATAGGCAACAAAAAGTGTTTTTAACATGGTGATATTCCTAGAGTCTAACGTTTACTAGCGGATAAAATACTGAATTTTTGGTTGGTTGCAACCGTTGTTGCGTTACCAAATAGTCTTTTTAATTTATTTGGATAGTCCAAGTGTCGGTTTCCTACTACAAACAATTGTCCACCATTTTTTAATAGTGACTTAGCGTCTTTAAACATTTGCCAAGCGATATGATCAGTGATGGTATTTTGTTGATGAAAAGGAGGATTACATATCACTAAGTCGACTTCAGTTGCGCTAGATTTGTTGCTGAAGTCATCTAAACAATTGTTCACAAGAAACTCTGACTGGCTCAGTTGTTCAGGCAAGTTTGCCAAGATATTTTGCTTTGCAGAAGCCACCGCCATATACGACTCATCAACAAAAATCACTTTAGTTTGTTGTTTTTGATGCAGAATATGTAGGCCTAAAACGCCATTTCCACAGCCTAAATCTATAACCGTTCTATTTTCAAGATTGGGTAATTTACTCAAGTGTTCAAGCATAAACCTGGCGCCAATATCCAATTGCTGACGAGCAAAAACATTGGCCAAATTACTCATTTCAAACCTTGGCCTTTCAGTAAACCAAATGCTTGGATAGGGACTGCAGTGGAATTTATCACCTGAAGGTTGGCAAAATATTAAGCGCGCCTTTTTCTTAGCCAATGAAGTGGTAGTAACACCTAAATATTTTTCGAATAACGCCAAAGTAGAGTTGTGAATAAGTGTCGCTTTTCCTGCTGCGATAACGATAGTAGAGGATGACACTCTACTTTGTAGGTCAATGAGCTGTTGCTCAAGTAAAGCCGTGGTTTTAGGCACTTTCAGTAAAACAAGGTCGACCTTAACCGCAACGGGGGTCACCGAATCGTAAAATTTCACAGATTCTACTGGGATAGAGTTTTGCTGCAGATTAATCAAACAAGATTGTTTAGCCACATAGGAATCACTCACCCATACAGGGTGTGAAGCGGCAAACCAACACGCAAGTGCGCCAAAATCATCGTTGTAAATACTGATTGCTACATTTGCGAGATTTGAAAAATTTTGTTCAACATAATCAATTAAATATTCATCCGCAGCATCCCATGCCTGCCAACTTTTATGTTGCAAATTTTGCGGGTATCTAACTAACTGCAAATTTCTGTCTAGAAGGGTTAAACTGGTGTTCATTTTTGTCCAAATTTAATGGGTTATGCAGCAGTCACTGTTTGAATCACAATATGATAACACGCCAATTCAGCTGGATATGCCTGATGCTGACCTAAAATATTATCCGAATTTTATGCCGCCAGAACAGACAAAGGCAATAATGCAATCATTACAAGAGTCTATAACCTGGCGACAAGAACAAATTAGGCTATACGGCAAAACCTTTGACGTGCCTAGATTACAAGCATGGTATGGCGACGCCCAAGCAAGTTATCAGTATTCTAACTTGACTATGCAGCCCCTGCCCTGGAATCCTATTTTACTTGCCCTCAAACATAAATGTGAAGAAGCTTGCAACAGTCGTTTTAATTCTGTTTTAGCCAACTTTTATCGTCATGGTCAAGATGGGATGGGCCGCCATGCCGACAATGAGCCTGAATTAGGTCGACAACCTGTGATTGCTTCTCTAAGTTTTGGCGCGACCCGTAACTTGGATTTTTATCACAATCAAAATAAGAGTAAGTCTAGACTACCTCTGGCAGACGGCAGTTTATTGATCATGCAAGGGAGAACGCAAATGTGTTGGCAGCATGGTATTGCTAAAAGCAAAAAAATATTGGCACCTAGGATCAATCTGACATTTAGATATATTCATAACAAATAATATATCTCATGGCCTATGGGTTATGATCTAGCCTATACAATAAGCAAATTTTTATATTTTTTATTGGTTTTAATCGCTAAAATTAACCTCTTAGAAATCACTGAATATTGATCTTGGACACATATGAACATTCAAAATAACATTGAAAAAAAGCTAATGAATCACTTTAACCCAGAACATTTGCAGGTGATTAATGAAAGTTTTAAACACAACGTGCCTGAAGGGTCTGAAAGTCATTTTAAAGTTGTGATTGTGACACCCGCTTTCAGTGGTGAACGTTTGATTAAAAGACATAGAGCAGTAAACTCAGTATTAAAGGATGAACTAGCAAACGACATCCATGCGCTAGCATTACATACCTATACTCAGGAGGAGTGGAAAGATCTATTTGGTGAATTTCCACAATCTCCGAATTGTTTGGGTGGCTCGAAACAATAAGCCTGATAGGTTTTCCACTTGTAACTTTACTTAATCGGCTCTAATAACAATAAGAAATAACCATGCTGTTAAACCACGCTGCTAAATGGCAGAAAAAAATCGATACAATTCATCTCCTTTTATGTCAATTGATCAGTTGGTTTACCCTTTTTATGGTGCTGTTGACCCTACTAATAGTGGTACTCAGATACGGATTTAATATGGGCTGGGTCGCCATGCAAGAGTCGGTAATGTATCTACATGGCATGGTTTTTTTGTTAGGTGCAGCCCACACATTACGAGTCAATGAACATGTCAGAGTCGACATATTTTACAGAACCTTCTCCCCTGAAAAACAAGCTAAGGTAGATATTTTTGGCAGTTTAGTATTATTGATGCCAGTGAATTTGTTTATTTTTTTCATTAGCTTTGATTACGTTGTCTCAGCCTGGAAAATTTTGGAAGACTCTCAAGAAGCAGGAGGGATCCCAGGGGTATTTTTGCTGAAAAGTTTAATCCTCGCGTTTTCATTTACTATGGTTTTGCAAGGCGTAGCCGAAGTCATTGCTAACTTTCTAAAAATTTCCCAACAAAAGCAATTAAACAAAGAGGTAGCTAAATAATGGAATACCTCGCTCTAGTGATGTTTTTAGCGGTCTGCTTAGTATTATTATTAGGCTATCCAGTTGCATATTCATTAGCCGGTACCGCATTAATTTTTGCCGGTGTTGGCGCGCTTTTTGGGGTATTCGATACCTCATATCTGCAAGCAGTACCCAGTCGTTTATTCGGAATAATTTCTAACCAAACGCTGATTGCGGTGCCTTTATTTGTATTTATGGGGGTGATGTTAGAAAAATCGCAAGTAGCAGAGAATTTATTGATCGCCATGGGTCAAGTATTTGGGCGATTAAAATCCGGTTTAGCTATTTCTGTAGTGTTGGTAGGTATGTTGCTAGCGGCAAGTACCGGAATTGTGGGTGCAACTGTGGTCACTATGGGGCTACTTTCCCTCCCTACTATGCTAAAACAAGGTTACTCCCCGTCTTTTGCAAGCGGAGCAATTTGTGCTACTGGTACACTTGGTCAAATTATCCCCCCCTCTATTGCCTTAGTTTTGTTGGGTGACGTGTTATCCAGTTCGTTCCAACAAGCACAATTAAATATGGGAATATTTTCACCTGAGTCTGTATCTGTTGGTGACTTATTTGTGGGCGCATTAGTACCTGGTATGCTGTTAGTCGCAATGTATTTGTTATATGTATTAATTTTTGCCAGTAAACAAATCGATTCATCTCTGAATAAAAATATCAATAATGAGCCTATCTCTAGCATTGGACTATTTTCCGCGCTGTTTCCTCCTTTAGTGCTTATTATTACGGTACTGGGTTCAATTTTGGGTGGTTTTGCGACCCCAACAGAAGCAGCAGGAGTGGGGGCTTCGGGCTCTTTAGTTTTGGCATTGATTAACAAAAAGATAGATATACAAAAGTTAAAAGACGTCATGATGTCCACCACTAAAGTCACTTCTATGGTGTTTTTGATTTTGATTGGTGCTTCAATTTTTTCTCTGGTGTTTCGAGGTTTTGGTGGTGAAGAATTAATTGAAGAGTTATTTGCCAACTTACCCGGTGGCGTTTTTGCTGCCGTGTTATTGGTTATGGTGGTGATATTTCTACTTGGCTTTATTTTGGATTTTATCGAAATTACCTTTGTGGTTGTGCCCTTAGTGGCACCAGTATTATTGGCCATGGGAATTGACCCTATTTGGCTGGGGATAATGATAGCCGTCAATTTGCAGACTTCATTTTTAACCCCTCCCTTTGGCTTTGCTTTGTTCTATTTGCGTGGTGTTGCGCCACCAGAAGTAAAAACATCAGATATTTACCGAGGGGTGACTCCTTTTATTGTCATTCAATTAATCTTGTTAGCTTGTTTAGCCCTGTGGCCAAATCTGGTAACTTGGTTACCTTCTTTGCTTTGAGAGTCTATATATGAAAGTACTTCAGATGTTAGTTTTGACTGTGTTTAGTGTGTTCCTTTGGTCCTGTGGTGAGCAATCATCCGATACTCCTGCTACCCAAATCGAACAACAACATTATGAATGGAAACTGGTGACATCTTGGCCAAAGAACTTTCCCGGATTAGGTAAGGGTCCAGAAGTCTTTGCCAAATATGTAGAACAAATGTCTAATGGTAGGCTTAAAATCAAAGTGTTTGGTGCCGGTCAAATGGTGCCGGGGTTTGAAGTGTTTGATACAGTTTCAAGCGGCGCAGCGGAGATGGGCCACTCAGGTTCCTATTATTGGAAGGGAAAAGCGCCGGCATCACAGATATTCACTGCCATACCTTTTGGCATGAACGCGACCGAAATGAACGCATGGCTACATTACGGTGGTGGCATGGAACTCTGGCGTGAAGTCTATGCCCCCTTTAATTTGATCCCCTTTGCCGGTGGTAACTCTGGTGTACAAATGGCGGGCTGGTTTAAAAAAGAAATTAATAGTGTTGAGGACCTTAAAGGTCTGAAAATGCGTATTCCTGGGCTAGGTGGCGAAGTGCTCAAGAAGCTAGGTGGTATTCCCGTTGCACTTACTGGTGGCGAGCTTTTTACTTCATTGCAATCTGGCGCTATTGACGCTACCGAATGGGTGGGTCCTTATAACGACTTAGCCTTTGGTTTATACAAAGCGGCGAAATATTATTATTACTCAGGTTGGCATGAGCCAAGTGCCACCTTAGAATTTATGGTTAATAAGCAAGCATACGAAGCATTGCCAAAAGACTTACAAGCCATCATTGAAGTGGCGACTCGCGCCGTTAATCAAGATATGTGGGATGAATATACAGCGGCAAATAATGCATCTATGCAGGCTTTAATTGAGACACATAACGTAGATATGCGTCCGCTACCTACTGATGTTATGGTGGCATTAAAAGACGCTTCGGTTACTGTGATGCAAGAACAATCAGACGCTGACCCTATGTTTAAAAAAGTGTATAAATCTTACTCTGACTTTCAAACTAATGTCATGAAATATCACCAAATTTCAGAGTTTGAATATTATAAAAATCGCGCTATAAAGGCCCAATAGGGCAAAGTTAAGAAAACCCAAAATTGACTTGTTGGGTGTGTTGCCTAGCTGAATATCTACATTTTGCTTAGCAATACTCACTCAACAAGACTAATCCATTGCATCTTTATCAGCTGTTCAGATGTGTTTATCCGTTGACTAGCATTACAATGCGCTGAAATTTATAAATAGGACGTAACTATGATTGTTAAGCCCAAAATTCGTGGCTTTATCTGTACTAATGCTCATCCAGTTGGATGCGCAGCTAGTGTTCAACAACAAATTGATTATGTTAAAGCTCAGGGAGCCCTCAATAATGCTCCTAAAAATGTATTAGTGATTGGCAGTTCTACAGGTTACGGCCTGGCTTCTAGGATCACAGCTGCCTTTGCAGGTGGTGCGAATACCTTAGGGGTATGTTTTGAAAAACCACCTACTGAACGCAAAACAGGCACCGCGGGTTGGTACAATACAGCAGGGTTTCACGCTAAAGCATCGGCAGCGGGTTTATACGCTAAAACCCTCAACGGCGACGCATTTTCAAAAGAGTTAAAACAACAGGTTATCGATACGTTAAAAGCCGATATGGGCAAAGTTGATTTGGTCATATACAGCCTAGCGTCGCCAAGAAGAACGGATCCAGAAACTGGAGAAGTGTATAAGTCGACCCTTAAACCTGTTGGCCAAGCTTATAAAACTAAAACCTACGATACTGACAAAAATCTGGTTCATGAAATTGAACTTGAGCCTGCCAACGAAGATGAAATTCAACAAACTATTAAGGTAATGGGCGGCGAAGACTGGGAATTATGGTTAGATGCCTTAGATGAAGCAGACTTATTGGCAGATAATTGTAAAACCACGGCCTACACCTACGTAGGTAAAGAATTAACATGGCCAATTTATGGGCAAGCCACTATAGGTAAAGCCAAAGAAGATTTAGATAGAGCTGCTGCTGCAATAGTTAAATCCAAAGCAGACAAAAAAGTGCAAGCCTATGTATCTTCTTTAAAGGCACTAGTGACACAAGCGAGTTCGGCGATTCCGGTTATGCCATTGTATATATCACTTATCTACAAAGTGATGAAAGAAGAAGGCACACATCAAGGTTGTATTGAACAAATTTACGATTTATTTACCGATAAATTGACTCAATCTACTCCTGAAGTCGATGAATTAGGTCGTTTATACATGAATGGCAAAGAAACCAACGACGCCACTCAAGCCAAAATAAAAGCGTTATGGGATCAAGTCACTCAGGATAATTTTCACGACCTGAGCGATTACGCCGGTTATCACCATGAGTTTTTGAGACTATTTGGTTTTGACGTGGCGGGGGTTGATTACGATGCTGAAGTGGATACCTTAGCCGACTGGTAAAGAGATTCCCTAAACTAAAAAACCCCCGAAGGTTTTGTCTAACTTTCGGGGGTCACTTAAGATTTGGCGGTTTTTAGTTTTATAATGGGTTATACCTATTTTTGAAGGAGTAAATAAAAGAAACCGTTTCCTTTATCATCGTTTGAATGCACTGAACTCGATGATTCGAATTGCCACCAATCTTCACTTACTAACTCTTTTTGAATTTTGTTCCAGCTACCCTCTATAGTATCGAAACCGCGGATTTCACACATAGTCGTTTTACATCGAACCGATAAATGGCTAATCCCATCACTAAATTGGTGTGTGATAATAAAGTCACTGAGTTTGGTTTGCATATCTGCGCCCCAGTCATAGTCAATGTCTTCCTCTTCTAAGGTTTTGAATAGATTTACCATGTATTCTCCACCTTCAGCTACAATGCTTGAGAAAGGAGCCGGCAATGTTTTTTCGACTTCTTCTAAAGACAGATACTCTGGCTCTACTAACCCTGCCTCTATCAATTTACTACGTATATCGTCATATCGTCTATTGGCTATAGAGCGTTCTTTTTTAACTTTACTTAAAGTGTCTTTTAGCTTCTGCAGCTCTTCACTTTTAATAAGGTTAGCTGGGTTAACACTTTCACTCGCCTTAACCTCGGGTTTACCATTGTGAATAGTATTGTCCACGGGGATACTTGGGTTAATTGCAGCTACAGGGGAATTAATGCCTTCGAAAGAGTTGTTTTTTTTGGCGTCTTGACTTGCCTTAGGTGAGTCCGTTTTGGTTGTACTTTTTGTTCCCATCCAATATGAAAAAGCGATTGAAAAAATAAAGCTAACAGCAATTATTAGTTTAGCCATTCGAATAGTCCTTGAGTAATTTTATTCTCAAAGGTTAACAGACTTAAATATTGGGTCACACAATAACGCTCGTAAAACGCGACTATTTTTTTGAAAATTACTTAGTTGAAATACTGATTAAAAACAGACCGCCTGAAATCACGTTTTTTTTATTTTAGAAAATTAGTCTAGCTTTCAAAGGGGTTTATGCAAAAAAAACCCTAAAAACCACAAAATAAATGTGTTTAAACAACAATTTGCGTGGAAGAAATACACTGGTTAATGCTAAAATTCCGAGGCTAAGCGTAGGTGTCTTGTAGAATTGTGTATAAGTTTTACTCAGGGCAGTAATTTTTAAATAAAATCGGACGCTGCAAAATTAGCTTGTAGCTTATTAAACAGTCTTGATTGACGATACTCACCACCACTAGGTTTTTGAAACTTGCATACAGTGCATGGAAGGCTGTATTAAGAGCCTAATGGTGCTGTGTATTAATTAGAGTAGTGCTATTGCGTATGATAAAAATCACGAAAGGGTTAGATCTTCCTATTCAGGGAGCGCCACAACAAACAATTCAAGATGGAAACTCGGTTACTAGAGTGGCTATTTTGGGTGAAGAATATATTGGAATGCGTCCTACGATGCATATCCAGGAAGGAGACAAAGTGAAGAAGGGTCAGATTCTTTTTGAAGATAAAAAGAATCCTGGCGTGAAGTTCACTGCTCCAGCTGCCGGTAAAGTTGTTGAAATCAATCGTGGTGCAAAACGTGTTTTGCAATCGGTTGTGATTCAACTTGAAGGTGATGAAAGTGAAGTATTTGCTAAATACAGCAGTGCCGAACTCGCCTCACTGGATGCCGCTAAAGTTCAGGAAAACTTGGTCAATTCTGGTATGTGGACAGCGTTTAGAACGCGTCCATATAGCAAATCACCAGCACTTGATTCAAAGCCACATTCAATTTTTGTTAGTGTGATGGATACAAATCCACTGGCTGCTGATCCTCAGGTCATCATTGCCGAACGTAGCAAAGATTTTGTTAACGGGCTACAGATAATTAGTCACTTAACTGATGGCAAAGTGTTTGTTAACAAAGCGCCTGACGCTGATATTGCAACTGGCAGTGCCAGCGTTGAAGTGAATGAATTTGCGGGTGTTCACCCTGCAGGCCTAGTTGGCACGCACATACATCACTTAGACGCTGTAGGCCAAAGCAAAAAAGTGTGGCATGTAGGCTATCAAGACGTATTAGCCATTGGGAGTCTGTTTACAACGGGCGAGTTAGATAATCGCAAAGTTGTGTCTTTAGCCGGTCCCGAAGCCAAAAATCCTCGTTTAGTGCGTACTTTATTGGGTGCTGATATTACCGAGCTAACCGCAAATGAAGCCAATGAAGGCGAAATGCGTATGTTATCTGGTTCAGTATTACAGGGGAATCACGCCCATGGTGTTCACGGTTATTTAGGTCGATTCCATAATCAAGTGACTATTTTGCGAGAAGGTCGCGAAAAAGAATTGTTTGGTTGGATTAAACCTGGTGTGAACCAACACTCAATAACTCGTGCATATCTTGGACATTTGAGTCCTAAAAAGCTTTTCGGCATGACAACAACCACTAATGGTTCAGATCGCTCTATGGTGCCTATTGGTAACTACGAGCGTATTATGCCTTTAGACATTCTGCCCACTTTATTGTTAAGAGATATGATCTCTGGCGATACTGACGGCGCACAGAGTTTGGGATGCTTGGAGCTAGACGAAGAAGACTTGGCATTATGTACTTATGTGTGCCCCGGCAAATATAACTATGGGCCAATTCTGCGCGATTGTTTAGAGCAGATTGAGAAAGAGGGTTAATTATGGGTTTAAAAGCATTTTTAGAGAAAATCGAACCTAATTTCGAAGCAGGTGGAAAATACGAAAAATGGTATGCCCTATATGAAGCGGCAGCGACCATTTTCTACACGCCGGGTTCAGTCACAAAATCGACTACCCATGTAAAAGACAGCATTGACTTAAAACGCATCATGATCATGGTTTGGATGGCAACATTCCCAGCTATGTTTTATGGCATGTTTAATATTGGTCAGCAAGCTCATATGGCGATTTTGGAAGGTGTTAGCTGGGCTGATACCGCTACAGCATTTTGGCAAGCAGGTCTGTTCGAAATGTTAGGCGGTGAGTTGAATGCCGACAGTACTTGGCTTGGCATGATGTTTTACGGTGCATGTTTCTTCTTACCAATTTATGCAACTGTGTTTGCAGTGGGTGGTTTTTGGGAAGTGTTGTTTGCGTCGGTACGTAAGCATGAAATTAACGAAGGTTTCTTTGTTACTTCTGTGTTGTTCGCACTTACCTTACCGGCCACTATTCCTTTATGGCAAGCAGCCTTAGGTATCACTTTTGGTATTGTTATTGCCAAAGAGATATTTGGTGGCACCGGACGTAACTTCTTAAACCCTGCCTTGTCTGGACGTGCTTTTTTATATTTTGCATACCCAGCACAAATATCAGGTGATTCAATTTGGACTGCTGCTGATGGCTACTCGGGCGCAACTTGGTTGAGCCAAGCAGCTTCTGGTAGTGTCACAGACTGGAGTCTTAATGCTGACTGGTGGGATGCCTTCTTTGGTAACCTGCAAGGTTCAGTAGGTGAAGTATCTACCTTGGCTATCATGCTGGGTGGTTTATTTATTATTTATATGCGTATTGCGTCATGGCGCATAGTGTTAGGTGTACTGTTAGGTGGTGCGGCATTTAGTACCTTATTGAATCTAGTCGGCAGTGACACTAATGCCATGTTTGCTATGCCTTGGTATTGGCATGTAGTGACTGGGGGATTTGCATTTGGTATGTTTTTTATGGCTACCGACCCAGTATCGGCATCATTTACCAATCAAGGTAAGTGGGCTTACGGGATATTAATTGGCGCTATGTGTGTCATGGTCCGAGTAATTAACCCAGCTTTCCCAGAAGGTATGATGTTGGCAATCTTATTCGCTAATTTATGGGCACCCTTGTTCGATTATTTTGTCGCCCAAAGCAATATAAAACGGAGGATCGCACGTGTCGGCTAAAAAAGAAACGCTAGGTAAAACCGTAGGTGTTGTGGTTGCAGTATGTTTAGTTTGCTCAATTATTGTATCTGGCGCAGCCGTTGGCTTACGCGATTTACAACAAACTAACGCAGCCATAGATAAACAATCAAACATTGTTGAAGCGGCTGGGTTAAGTGAATTAGCAGGAAATAACATAGCTGAAACCTTTAACAAATATGTTGAAGAACGTTTTATCGACCTTGAAACGGGTCAATATGTCGAAGAGCCTAAAGAAGGCTACGACATGTATAAAGCAGCTAAAAACCCTGAATACGCAGTGAAAGTCACTGGCAGTAATGTTGGTTTTCAACAACGCGCTAGCATTGCCAGCGTCTACATAGTCAAAAATGATGCAGGCGAAGTCACACGTTTAGTGTTGCCGGTTCATGGCAGCGGTTTGTGGGATTTAATGTACGGCTTTTTGGCCATAGATGCTGATGGCAATACCATACGTGAGTTAGTGTATTACCAACAGAAAGAAACCCCTGGGTTAGGTGGTGAAGTACTTAATCCAAGCTGGAAAGCCAAATGGGACGGTAAAAAACTGTTTAATGATGGCGCAGTAGCAATCCAGGTTAAGAAAGGTGATAACGCTAACAACCAGTTTGCGGTTGATGCACTTTCTGGGGCTACCCTTACCAGTAACGGTGTACAAAACACCTTAACTTACTGGGTAGGTGAGAATGGCTATGGGCCATACCTTAAAAATCAGACTTGGAAATCGTAAGGGGTTCGCACAATGGCTGAAACTAAAGAAATGAAAAAGGTATTGCTCGGACCCATTCTGGACAATAACCCAATTGCATTGCAGGTTTTGGGCGTATGCTCAGCACTAGCAATCACCACTAAATTAGAAACTGCCTTGGTTATGGCATTAGCCTTGACCACGGTAACGGCATTTTCTAATTTATTTATCTCTCTGATCCGCAAACAAATACCTTCGAGTGTGCGGATTATTATTCAAATGACAATTATTGCTTCTTTGGTAATAGTAGTTGACCAAATATTAAAAGCCTATTCTTACGAGATATCTAAACAGTTATCGGTGTTTGTAGGCTTAATTATTACCAACTGTATCGTAATGGGGCGGGCAGAAGCTTACGCCATGAAGAGTCCACCCTTTATGTCGTTCCTAGACGGTATTGGCAACGGCTTAGGGTACTCACTGGTATTAATCATCGTTGGTACAGTTAAAGAGTTATTTGGTTTTGGTACCCTATTAGGTTTTGAAATCTTACCTTTGATTCAAAACGGTGGCTGGTATCAAGGTAATGGTTTATTGATCTTACCTTTCAGTTCATTCTTTTTGATTGGTGGCCTAATTTGGGCAATACGTACAATTCGCCCAGCCCAAGTCGAGCCGAAGGAGTAACTCATGGAACATTACATCAGTATTTTTGTTAAATCTGTTTTCATCGAAAACATGGCTTTGTCTTTATTCCTAGGTATGTGTACTTTTTTAGCGGTATCCAAAAAAGTAAAAACTGCTATGGGTCTAGGTGTTGCGGTTATTGTGGTTTTAGGGATCTCGGTACCTGTTAACCAAGTGATTTATGTGAATATTTTGGCACCAGGTGCGTTAGGCTGGGCTGGTTTCCCAGAAGCCGATCTAAGCTTTCTGAGCTTTTTGACCTTTATCGGTGTTATTGCTGCCTTGGTACAAATATTAGAAATGAGTCTGGATAAGTTTTTCCCAGCGTTATACAACGCACTAGGGATTTTCTTGCCACTTATCACAGTAAACTGTGCCATTTTTGGTGGTGTAGCCTTTGCAGTACAACGTGAATATAACTTCAGTGAAAGTATTGTTTATGGTGTAGGCAGTGGTTTAGGTTGGGCGATTGCGATCACTCTACTTGCCGCTGTAAGGGAAAAACTAAAATACGCAGATATGCCAGAAGGTATACGAGGCTTAGGTTCAGTATTTATGATCGCTGGACTGATGGCACTTGGTTTCCAATCATTTACTGGCGTTTCGCTTTAAGCGATCTTCTGAGGAATATATATGAATTTTAATGAAGTTTATCTTGGTGTAGGCATGTTTATCGTTATTGTTTTAGCGTTAGTGTTTATCATCATGTTTGCAAAATCTAAGCTAGTACCAGAAGGCGAAGTCACTATTACCATCAACGGTGGTAAAGAAGAGTCAATTACTGCACAACCAGGGGACAAGTTATTAGGCGCCTTAGCTAACGCTGGAATTTTTGTCTCTTCAGCTTGTGGCGGTGGCGGCTCATGTGGTCAATGTCGTGTTGATATTAAAGCCGGTGGCGGTGAAATATTACCCACTGAACTAGACCATATCAGCAAAAAAGAAGCCAAACATGGCTGTCGTTTATCTTGTCAGGTGTCGATTAAACAAGACATGGACATTGAGCTAGAAGAAGAAATTTTTGGTATTAAAAAGTGGGATTGTGAAGTTATTTCTAACGATAACAAAGCCACTTTCATCAAAGAGCTTGTGCTGAAAATTCCAAACGGCGAAAGTGTCCCTTTCCGTGCCGGTGGTTATATTCAAATTGAAGCGCCACCTCACCATGTTAAATACAAAGACTTCGATGTACCTGAAGAATATCGTGGTGATTGGGAGCGTTTTGGTTTCTTTAATATCGAATCCAAAGTAGATGAAGAAACAATTCGTGCTTATTCAATGGCCAATTATCCAGAAGAAGAAGGCATAATTATGTTGAACGTGCGTGTTGCTTCGCCGCCACCTAATAACTTGTCTTTACCTGCAGGAAAAATGTCATCTTATATTTGGAGTTTGAAAAAAGGCGACAAAGCCACTATTTCAGGTCCATTTGGTGAGTTCTTCGCTAAAGATACTGATGCAGAAATGGTCTTTGTTGGCGGTGGTGCCGGTATGGCCCCTATGCGTTCACACATATTTGATCAACTTCGTCGATTAAAGTCCAAGCGTAAAATGACCTTTTGGTATGGCGCGCGTTCTTTACGTGAAATGTTCTATGTTGAAGATTTCGATATGCTACAAAAAGAAAATGATAACTTTAAATGGCATGTTGCTTTGTCCGATCCACAACCTGAAGATAACTGGGAAGGTGACACAGGATTTATCCACAACGTATTGTTGGAAAATTATCTGAAAGATCACCCAGCACCTGAAGATTGTGAGTTCTACATGTGTGGTCCGCCTATGATGAACGCAGCCGTGATCAATATGCTTAAAGAGTTAGGTGTAGAAGACGAAAATATTATGTTGGATGACTTCGGCGGTTAATGACCTCTAAGTGTTAATCTAATAACGAATTTTTAAGGGGCTTTATGCCCCTTTTCTTATAGGCTGCAAATATACTATGCAACAATTTTTTAAAGTCAGCTTGGTGATTCTTGCCTTAGTATTGACAAGCTGCTCCCCAGCCATGGTGCAAGAAACCCATCTCACTGGTCCAACAATGGGCACCACTTACAATGTTAAGTTTGTGCCAAACAAAGAATTAGACGAAAAACAATTAAAACAACAGATTGATGAACTCTTGGTTAATATAAACCAGTTAATGTCGACCTACATAGATGACTCAGAATTAAGTCAATTTAACCAATGGAACAGTCTTGAACCTTTTCCGATGTCAAAACAAACAATAGAAGTACTAAGGGAGGCCAAACGTTTAGGTAAGATGAGTTCAGGCTTGTTAGACGTGACCGTTGGCCCACTGGTCAATCTCTGGGGATTTGGTCCTCAAAGTCGACCAGAAAAAATCCCATCAGATGCACTTATTCGGGCAACCCAAAAGAAAATTGGTTTGGATAAACTCACTATTGGTCCTACTTGGGCCAGCAAAGCGATTCCAAATTTATACCTAGACTTGTCAACCATTGCAAAAGGTTATGCCGTAGACCAAGTTGCAGAACTTTTGATAACTCATAATATCCAGAATTTCCTAGTGGAAATTGGTGGCGAAATGCGAGTTTCAGGTGTAAAGGCCTCTGGCATTGCTTGGAGAATTGCCATAGAAAAACCCGAAGCTGAACAGCGCGCCATTCAAGAAATTATAAGCATTGGCGATAATGCCGTGGCGACTTCTGGAGACTATCGTATTTATTACGAACAGGACGGCGTGCGGTATTCACACCTCATTAACCCTATAACTGGCTATCCCATTTCCCATAATATGGTCTCTGTGACAGTCATCCACCCTTCTTCCATGACAGCCGATGGCTTAGCCACTGCCCTTATTGTCATGGGAAAGGAAAAAGCCTTAGCACTGGCCGAAAAATACGATATTGCTGTCTTAATGATAACTAAGGAAAAAGACCGCTATTCAGAGTATACTAGTGCCAAATTTGAACAGCTTATAACAGTTCATTAGCCAGTTTTAGTCACATAATCAGTTTTTTGGAGTCAAGTTTTGAGTACATTCCTTCTCGCATTTGTATTTTTTTTGGTGGTGGTAGTAGCGATGTCAGTTGGCTACATATTTCAACAGAAGTCTATTGCCGGTAGCTGCGGAGGACTAGGTGCACTAGGCATTGCCAAAGCCTGCGATTGCCCTGAGCCTTGCGACCGTAAAAAAATGCGCTTGGAAAAAGATCAAGCGAGGCAAGCTAAATTAAATGAATGGAAAAAGGACCAAATCCTTTAATTAATTTCAAAACCTTACGTCTTTAAAAAACGCCAGCTAGTCTGGCGTTTTTTATGTGGTAATTGCCAATATATTGCTGCAAAATACTGATTTTATATACAGTTATATTTGTTAGGTCAAATTTGCGTAAGATCATTCACATTGATATGGACTGTTATTATGCAGCTGTTGAGATGCGCGATAATCCAGAATATCGAAATGTACCTTTAGCAATAGGTGGCAGTTCCGATAGACGTGGCGTAATTTCTACTTGTAACTACCAAGCGCGAGCTTTTGGTGTACGTTCTGCCATGGCCACCGCCCACGCCTTAAAACTCTGTCCTAACTTAGTATTGGCCCCGGGTAGAATGGCCTTATATAGTGAAATATCTCAACAAATACGTGACATATTCAGCCGTTATACTCACAAAATTGAACCACTGTCGTTAGACGAAGCTTATCTTGATGTATCTGATTGTAAATTGTTCTCTGGCAGCGCCACGTTAATCGCAGAAGATATCCGAAAATCAATTTTTGAAGAAACTCAACTCACCGCATCTGCTGGCGTAGCGCCCTGTAAGTTTGTTGCCAAAATTGCCAGCGACGAAAATAAACCCAATGGGATCTGTGTTATTACCCCAGATAAATTAGACCAATTTGTGATTGGATTACCACTAGGTAAAATACCCGGTGTTGGCAAAGTGACTTTATCTAAATTAAATAACATCGGCCTATATACCTGCGCTGACGTACGCCAATTCCCTTTCGAAGATTTAATCAAAAGATTTGGTAAGTTTGGGGCAATTATATGGGATCGTAGCCATGGTTTAGACGACCGTAACTTAAGTCTTTCACGGCAACGGAAATCGGTAGGGGTCGAGCGAACCTTAGCGGAAGACATCCATACTGAGGCTGATTGCATCAAAATGCTCAACAACCTTTTTCCTCTTTTAGAAAAGCGTCTTAACAAAACTAAGACACCTATTCAAAGTCAGGGCATTAAGTTAAAGTTTAGTGATTTTCAACAAACTACTGTTGAACATAAATGCCAACAGCTCAACCAAGACTACTTTTTGGAGTTATTAACAGAGGGACTTTCTCGACAAGCTAATAGAGGAATTCGCTTAGTGGGACTACATGTGGGTTTGGCGGATTCAAATGAGAGTCAACAATTAGTTTTTTCATTTCCCTCTACTGAAGACTAACAATCAGCAAATCGTTACACTATGTCTGTTAAATCCGCCAACAACATACATTAAGGAATGATTGAAGTGCCCAAAATGCCTGCTAATGTTTGGCTATTAACTTTGATCCAAGCCCTCGCCATGAGCACTGGTACTATGCTGGTATTGGCGGGTGGTGTATTAGGGGCGCAGCTTACTCCAGATCCCTCATTGTCGACTTTACCTTTAGCAATGACTATTGTCGGCACCGCTTGTGGGGTATTTCCTATTACCAGATTGATGCAACACTTCGGTCGAAAACCTATTTTTATTGCCGCTACTTTTTTCGGGGCCCTAGTAACACTTCTAGCAGCAGCGAGCATCGCCAATCACAGTTTTGTGGGATTAACATTGGCAGCATTTTTATTAGGGCTAATGGCCTCTGCTATCCAACAAATTAGATTTGCAGCTATGGAATCCGTGAGTACTGAAATGATGCCCAAAGCCGCATCCACAGTGTTGTTGGGTGGCTTAGTAGCCGCCATACTCGGCCCTGAGCTCATTACTTTTGGTGACTTATTTTCAGAACATGCCTTTGTTGGTGGTTTTTATTTAATGACCGCCATACTGGCGTTATCTAGTGTGCTATTTACCCGTATTGAGAATACTCATGTTGCCGCCACGGCACATGAAAATAGCGGACGAGATTTACGTGTCATTGCGCGACAACCGGTTTTTATTTTAGCGGTATCAGCCGCAGTGGTAGGTTATGCACTCATGAGCTTTATTATGACAGCCACGCCCGTGCATATGCACGTTCATCAAGCGTACTCTCTACAGGAAACAAAGTGGGTGATCCAAAGCCATATATTCGCGATGTTTTTCCCTTCTTTATTTAGTGGTTGGTTAATCAGTAAATTAGGTACCTTAAAAATCATATATTTAGGTTTATTCGCTTATGTTGCCACCATACTTATCGCCTTAAATGGCAATGCATGGGTGAGTTATTGGGGTGCCTTAGTGCTATTAGGCATTGGCTGGAACTTTCTGTTTGTAGGCGGTACGGTTTTACTGGCACAAAGTTATCAACCTAGTGAGAGGTTTAAAGTTCAAGGGTTAAACGAGTTTTTAGTGTTTGGCTGTCAAGCATCTGCAGCCTTAAGTGCAGGTATATTTCTAAATTTAATTGAATGGCAAGGGTTACTTCTAGCAAGCTTTGTCATTATTCTCATTCAACTGTTGGTGATAGTTTGGCAGCAATATAGAAGTTCGAAAATAAAAGCCACTGCACCACTCAAGCAAATATAGGGAGCGCAATTATGTCATTAACAACAGGCCGTTATCGCCATTATAAAGGAAACGAATACGAGGTAATTGGTGTGGCTAAACACTCTGAAGATGAATCAGAGTTGGTAGTTTACCGCCCCCTTTATGGTGAAAGGGGTTTATGGGTAAGGCCATTAGACATGTTTATTGAAAAAGTAAAATTAGGAGAAAAATATGTACCCAGATTTGAGTTTATTGACTAATTTGGGGTTTTTATTGGGCTTTATATGCCACTTTTAGACTTATAACAGTATGTTGAGAGAATCATAATTTAGGTTTCGTGCAAAGGGGCATCATTTATTAAAGCCAATAATGGCGCATCAGCATTACAGTTAGCACATCAATATGGTCGCAAAATAGTCATGTAAGAAATCGAAATGCCAATTATTAATGGTATAGAAGTAGCTAAATAAGTGCCTGATGACGTAAGTACTATTTATATCACTGCTTTTAGTCATTTTCAGAAACAGATGAAAACGGACAAGTGTGCAAGGTATCTTTTAAACCCTTTAACTTTTGCACCCTAGCCGCCTATTAATAACAACCTAAACTTGCATCTAAACAAAAAACCACACTGTGGCAGTCCACAATACAGCCGCTAACATCGCAGCATAAGTAGCAGGCACAATTTGTGATTTCACATGATCCATCAAATCGCAGCCCGTGGTCATTGAACTCAAAATAGTGGTGTCCGAAATAGGTGAACATTGATCACCATAGACACTACCGTTCAAAATAGTAGCAAAACACACCATCATAAACAGTTCAGGGCTATGTAAACCTTGGGTTTGAGCAATAGTCCAAGCCAAAGGCAAGCCTAAGGGGAAAGCAATGGCATAGGTTCCCCAACTGGTACCTGTTGAAAAAGCGATAACCATGGTCATTAGTTGCAAAATTATTGGTAAACACCAAAAAGGGATATGTTCGCCTAAAGATTCAACTAAATAGATCCCCCCTCCTAATTGTTTACTAAGCACACCTATGGTTAATGCAAACATCAAAATAACCGAGGCTACCACCACACCTTTCAAACCATTTCCAAATCCTTCTAAAACCTGTTTGAGTGCCATACCTTTAGCTAATGCGACAAAAATCGACAGAAACAATGCCCCTGAAAATGCCCAATGAATTTGTGGTGTACCCGTCGCAAAGAAGGAACCAATAGCGATGATGATTAAGCTGACTAAGGGTAAAATAAATTCCAACCTATGGGCGGTATACCCCTCTGGAACTTGGCTTTGATGTAACTCTTTGGCACTAATAGGAGAGGCGTTAGGTGAGTCTAATTGACCTGTTTCAGTAACACGTTTGATTGCTTTCTTGAGGGGTGAGCCACTAAATGTGGTAATATTCAGACTCAATAATAAGGTTCCTATAACCGCAAAAATGGCGTAAAAACTAAAAGGAATACTGGAAAAAAAGAACGCTATCCTGTCATTCTCCGTAGCTAAAAATGCTACACCAGGTATAAACAAAAAGGCTTGTATATAGGCAGGCCAAGCATTAAAAGCAATGATCGAAGCTATAGGAGAGGCGGTAGAATCTACCACATAGCTGAGCTCTTCGTGGCTCACTCCAGCCTTGTCGGCAATGGGCTTAACTGTTGTCCCCACCAATACTGTGCTCATAGTGCCACCTTGAAAGAACACTAAGCCTAAAAACCAAGTCACAAGCTTGGCTGAACGAGGCCCTTTTACATAGTGTTGACTCATATGGTTGGCGAATGCCTTAGCTGCCCCCGTTTTCGCCCACATCCCCATCAGCCCACCAAGTAACCATAGGTATAAAATTAAAATGGACGCCGCACTCGATGTTGCCATGTTTGGAATAAATACTTCATGAGTGATATCAAATCGCCCTAACATCACAGCGCCAATCACTATGCCACCAAACAGCGCAACTAGAGGCTCACGGGTCATTAAGCACAATACAACGGCAACAAAAGCAGGTAATAATGACCAAAAACTAAAATGAAAATCTGCTTTGATTAGCATTAAGTTATCCGTACTATTTTTATATACCCACTGCTCACCTATAGGAGGGCGGGATTTTTGGGTATCTAATGCTGATTGTCTAAGGGGAGACTCTCCATAAGGCACTGGGTTATTAATCAATACCTCTTGACCGCTAGCACGATAAGCTAGTTGTCCTACCCCATTAGTATAGGTTTGGTATTGCAGCTGAGTTTCAACCCAAGTTGGGCTGACTTTAAAATTGATATAAAAGGCAGTGACTAAACTGATAACGAAGAATATAAAGCTAATACGTTTTGTAAATTGAAACATGCAGGGTATCTTTAAGGTCTTGTATTTACTGAGTCTATATTCTGACAATATACTAAAGATTCAGGCTTTACTAATTATTAAATAAAGGGTCAAGAATATGCGTTTAAAAATGTTATTTGTCGTGGTAACAAGCGGTTTATTAGCTACCTCAACCTTTGCTCAAGGGGCGATGGACGATGTGAAAATCACCAGCCAACCAGTAAGTGGGTCTGTACATATGTTAATGGGAGCCGGTGGCAACATAGGTGTGTCTGCTGGTGCCGAGGGGATCTTAATTATTGACGACCAATTTGCGCCACTTGCCGAAAAAATAGCCACCGCAATTGGTGAAATTGCAAAAACACCTATGAAGTACGTTGTAAACACCCACTACCATGGTGATCACACTGGTTCTAATGCCTACTTCAAAGAAATTAAGGGCAGCACTATCTTTGCCCATGACAACGTACGCAAACGATTAGCCAGTAAAGAAGACCATACCCATGGCGAGTTACCTGTAGTCACTTATCAACAAGGTGTGACCTTCCATTTTAACGGCGACACCATCAAAGTAATGCATATGCCAGCTGGACATACCGACAGCGATAGCGTTATTTGGTTTGAAGAAGCCAATGTTTTACACCCCGGAGACCTGTTCTTTGAAGGTCGTTTTCCGTATATCGACTTGGACGGGGGTGGCACAGTGGCCGGCTATATTAACAACGCCAGCAAACTTATCGGTATGCTTAAAGAAGATACAAAAATTATCCCTGGACACGGTAACTTGGCTACAAAAGTCGATTATCAAAAAGCCTTAGATATGATAGTAAACACTGCCGCCATGGTAAAAAGTATGAAAGCCAAAGGGCTAAATGTTGAAGCAGCAGTAAAACAAGGTTTAGGTGAGAAATACCAGGCCTGGGCATGGAACTTTATTACTGAAGAGAAGTGGATCACTACTTTGTATAATGGGCAGTAATCCCAAAGGCTAGACCAATGACATTAACTGCCCCTACAGAGCAACATTATTTACAGCTAAAAAATTGGTTTAGCAATCATCAAGCAATCTACACTTGGGGTGGGCCAAACATGGCCTATCCCATGTCTGACGACAACTTTCTTAAATGTTTGACCGCTGAGCATTTCAATTCGTTTTGTTTGCTAAACGATGAACAGCAGCTTGTTGCATTTGGGCAATATTACAGACGATTAGAGCATCATCATCTTGGAAGGCTCGCGGTCAATCCTAAATACCGCGGTCAAGGATTGGCGAAAACTTTAATTAAACTCTTACTTGAGCAAGCCTATTTAACACAAACAGCCAAAGGTGCTTCATTATTTGTTTTCAAAGACAATATTGTGGCATATCAGTGTTATCAATCACTGGGTTTTATTGAAACAGACTATCCAGAACAACCTTTCCCCGGCAATATGCAAAATTGTGCCTATATGGTTTTGCCTACGAAAAACTAATATTAAAACCAGCCAAGTCAATACTGGCCATACAGTCTTAACTCTAATTATCTGGGCAAACGGCACGCGTAATAGTAATAAAGTCACTTATCACTTTGGACTAACTCTATTTAAGTTAGACGTTAATATATAAAAAATCTTTTGACTGACACAGAAATTTCTTCAAATTTAGTCAGTTTAAACTTTCAAACACCCTAATATTCACCCTAGTAAAGAGAGCGTTGATTATGTTTTTACTTGGAATGATTGTATTTGTTTTTACAACAGCTATGGCCATGATGATGAGTGGCGAAATAATGATGTTTGTAAATGTGCCTTCACTCATAATTGTATTTCCCCCTGCATTATTTCTCACTTTTGCGAGTACTTCAAAACAATCTCGTAGCCATGCTTTGGCACTATTGTTCTCTAAAGGTTTAGGTTTAAACTATGGTGAGTTAAGCGCAGCCAAACTAGTATTCAAGAACTTTGGAAACTTGAATTTATTAATGGGATGGATTGGTGTTGTAATTGGAGCAATTGCAATGGCCGCAAACATCGAACTAGAGACATTTAGTCAAGGTTTTGGCCCTGCTTTTGCGGTGTGTATGTTAACGCTTTTCTACGCTCTATTGATGAAGGTTATCTGTTATGCAGCGGAGGCCAAAATTCAATTTAAAATGTTAAATCTGACCGCTTAGTTTATATCCAATCATCTTAATTTTTCCCCTCTGTGTAGCACAGCGCCCAGTGTTCTTTGTGGTCAAAATCTTTTAAGCTGAAAAGCCAAAGAAAATATAGTGCAACACAAAGGTTGCACAGAGCAAAGCAAAACCTAGTGATTATCTAAATCTTGTTCTAAGAATATTGACTTAGGACGCAATTGATAACACTTTAAAATGGGAAAGTATTACTGATTCGAATTAGGGTGCTTTAGTAAAACGTTTTTCACCAGCAATCCAAGTTTCCAGCACTTGGGTTTTCCATATATCTTGCGGTGAAATGGCGAAAATATCTTGATCTATCAAAATAAAATCTGCCCACTTGCCTGCAGTTAATCCACCCAATATTTTCTCTTGATGAGCTGCGTAGGCGGCATCCAAAGTAAAACCGCGAAAAGCTTGTTTCACTGTGACTGCTTCGCTAGGTATCCAACCTTTGTCAGGTGAGTTGTTACGATCTTGCCTGGTAACAGCAGCGTGCAAACCAAAAAATGGGTTAGACAACTCGACCGGAAAGTCAGAACCAAAAGCCACAGGCGAGCCTTGTTTTAAAAACGTTTGCCAAGCATAGGCCCCTTTTAACCTATCTGCACCTACCCTATCTTCAGCCATATTCATATCACTAGTAGCATGAGTTGGCTGCATGGCGGGAATGATGTTCAACGTTTTGAAGCGCGGAATATCGTCAACATTGATGACTTGTGCATGTTCAACACGATTGCGCAGTGACATCCCCCCCACTTGCTTAAAACTTTCAGAAAATTGGTCTAATGCCAAGCGGTTCGCTCTGTCACCTATAGCGTGAAAGTTTAATTGGAATCCTTGGCCTAAAACCAAGTCGAATAGTGGTTTTAAGTCATTTTCTCGTGTCACCAACAAACCACTGTTATCTGGGGCGTCAGAGTAGGGTTTTAATAACGCCGCACCGCGGCTGCCCAAAGCCCCATCTCCGTAGGCTTTAACACTTCTGATGGATAACCAATCGTATTGGTCTTGCACATGGCCAGTTTCAAGCAATTGCCTCAAGACAGGTGAGGTTGCAGCAATCATAGGGTAAATGCGCACCGGCATTGAGTGCTGTGCTACGCGTTTTTTATAATAGTCATATACCAATTTACCGATACCAGCATCATGGACACTGGTTATGCCTTCAGATAACAGTTGCTCGCCAGCAGCATTTAACTGTGCAGTTAAGGTCGCATCAGAGGTTTTAGGCAAATGCTTATATAAAAGACTTTCGGCGTTATCAATCAGGATACCAGTAGGGTTACCTTGTTTGTCACGCACAATTTTTCCACCTGGGGGATCAAGTGTGTCTTTGGTTATACCCGCTATTTCAAGGGCTTTAGTGTTAACCCAACTTGCATGGCCATCCACTCGTGACAACATCACGGGTTTGTTTTTAACATATTCATCTAACAAATTAGCAGTGGGAAACGCTTTACCCGGCCAAAGTACCTGATTCCAACCCCGGCCAGTTATCCAAGGTAAATCTTGTTGGTTTTTGGCATAGGTCTGCACCATTTTTGCAGCATCTAGCGCCGATTTGCTTTCTCGTAAATCTACTTGTAATAAACCTTCACCAAGTCCCATAACATGACCGTGTGCGTCGATGAGACCGGGTAACATCACTTTGTTTTGACCATCAATTTGAGTTGCGCTGGCAAAGCGTTGACTGAGTTCTTCGCCGCCTATAGCAAGTACTTTTCCGCCATCAAACACTATATTTGAGAAACGAATGAGTTCGCCTGAATTATCCAGTGTATAACCTTTGACGTTACTGATATGGCTTGGAGCAGCCAAAATAAAGGCACTGAAAAAAAGTAGTGCAAAAGCTAATAAATGTTGCATGAGCAGATCCTTATGTTATTTAATTTAACTTGCCTTAGATTTTCCATTGATGCAACAAAAGCTTGGTTAACCTAATTAATACCAGTCACAAGAAATTAATAGATTGGCAATAAAAATATACAATAAGAAAATTTTATGGACCGGAGGAAATTCAGTTTAAACAGCATTACTGGGTGAGGACATGGTGAAAGAGCATACTTGTCATCAATAAATATTGGATAAACTTAACCGAGAGTTGATGTTTGGAGTATTAAGCTTCTTATCAAATAAACCTCCGACTGTGCCGGAGGTTGTTAAACTTTTTGAACCGTATTTTTAATGTGAATGCACTAAATCTCCATGACCGTGCATACGATTCTTTAATGCAGCACCCGTTTTAGTGAAGGAATCATTCACTTGACCTTTATAACAAGCCAATATCCAAGGGTAACTATCTGTAACGTAATAACCATATTGTCCATTTACTGTCATACCGTTACATTCATCTAAATCTCCACTGCCCGCAACATATTCAAAATCACCGATAAATTGACCATCATAATTGTTACTGGCAACTACGCCTTGCCCTGCTACTGGTGTTGTGTAACCACTAACGTCTACTCGCACTCCACCATTGTTTCGCAACACAAAACTTGACTCGGCTTTTTTTACAGAGTTAGAAATAGGATCGGTGAAACAACTGCCATATATAGGAAAACCGTCTGCCGCAAAACCAATCACAGGTGAAGCGGCTGCTTGAAGATCACAATCTTGCTCAAACATTGCAAGCGGGTTACCGTGATAATGATAGGTGCCATCAGGTTGCGCATGGGCATTGTGGCTATCGGTTCCAAAAGTATTAAGTGAAGACATAGGATCATAACGCCAAGGATTATCGATTTGATCTTGGCCACAGCCTATTTTTTCGTTGCCAAGTGCTTCATTACCCACGTCATAACAGGCGGCAGCAAGCAAATCGACTGTTGCACCATTTAGAAATACAGCGTTGGCTAGATTTAAACTAATAGGGGTAACTTGCGCTTCAACCTGTGGCGATGAAGCAATGATATAAGTATTGTTCTGTTCACTCACATCATTGGCAAAGGACGTGCCCTGGTCGTTAAAATCGTGATTAGGTATGTCATTTGATGAAATCACACAAGTTCCCCCAGACTGGCTGATTTCAACATCCCCTTTAAAATCCACATTGCGCAGTACATCTGTAACATTAGAGGAATAGCTGCCTGTATATTCTGTGCATGAGGCTTGTAAGCTAGAAAAATAAACGTTAGTAATATCGATACTATTATTACTTGCAACAATTGTTACTTGGTCAGCTGCACTGGTGATAGTCCCATCATTGACAGTAAGGGATAGAGTGTAATTGCCAGCAAGATCGGCGGTAAAACTTGGTTCTACGTCTGTTTGATTTTGCAGGCTCGCATTGCTGTCGGTTGGCAAGTCGGTCAACACCCATGTAAAAGTTAAAGTGTCGCCATCGGCATCAGTACTTGATGAGCCATCAAGCGTAACTGTGGTATTCACAGTTACATTCTGATCTATACCTGCATTTGCGACAGGAGTCGTATTTGTTGGTGTAATCTCTGTTGGTGTATTAACTGAATCTGTATCACCACATGCAGATAGTGTAAGTGCAAGTGGGATAAGCAAATAGCTGAGGTTAAGTGCACCTAAACGCTGGTATTTTGATAACATTGTGAATTCTATTAGGTTTTAAATTTGAGTACCGCAAGTAAAACATTTAAACCTAAAAACGTCTAAACGAGCAGTGTAAATTGTTCGTAAATGGACTAACCATTCCATTGAGTTATCAGTCAATTTTTATAATGTCTAAGGGCAATCAAGCATGGCATTGACTAAAGTGACAGAGCCAGTAAAACGACTAATTAGCTTACCATTTTTGTTTAAAACTATGGCTTGGTTTATGTTACTAGGGAGATCATATTGCTGGCGTAATTGATTGCGAAGCCGACCACTTAGATCTAAATGAGGCGGGGTTTTGCCCCAGTTATTTAGATCAATAAAGTGGATGTTTTGTTTTTCTATTTGTCCTTTAAGCTGGCTAATTTCATCATTTAAATACTCATTGGCTGAACGCTGTAAAGAATAAACAATGGTACAAGAAGCCTGAGTTAAGAGCTTTTTTTGAGCAAAACTGGAGTGCGCTTGCATCGCCAAAACGCTCAAAATGATACATGCTGAAAAAATCCGCAATGAATAGGTTCCTTTTAAAACACGTTGCCAAATACATATTATCCCTACGCTCACACTAAATCAGGTTTTGAGCGTTAAATCAACAAACTAGGTATTTGCTGCAAATGGTCATCTTGCCATATTTTAAGCATTTTTTGTTGGTCGATATTGCCACCAGACAAAATTACTAGCACTTTCTGTTCACTGTTCTGCAACTTAAGCCACTCGACTACTGCTGCCATGGTCATAGCACAAGTTGGTTCAACATGGATCTTTAGTAAATGTTGTAACCACTGAGTCCAGTAAGCAATTTTTGTTTCAGCTACTTCATAAAAACCATCTAAAACTTGTAAATGCGCAAAAGTTTCCTCGCCCACTTGTAAAGTTGCAGCGCCATCAGCCAAAGTATTAGGTTGTGTTGTCAAAGACTGGATCACACCGCTACGTATCGATTCTGCAGCATCATTTGCAACTAGCGGTTCAACTCCTATTACACTTGCCTTGGGATACATATATCTCGTGCTAATCAATGAGCCTGAGATCAACCCGCCCCCACCTACAGGAGCAAAGACACCATTCACCTCCCCCGTTTTCTCAAGGGCTTCCAGAGCAGCAGTGCCTTGTCCGGCAATGATATCTCTGTGGTTAAATGGTGGCATCCATAACACACCAACCTTTTTCGCCGCCTCAGCGACCTTTTCGTCCGCTTCCTTTCGAGTTGCACTTAAATCTAACGTCGCACCGTAATATTGTGTGGCGGCGGCTTTTACTTTAGAAATATTTTGGCCACTATAAATTGTTGCTTTGACACCCAAAATGTTTGCTGCGTAGGCCACCGCCTGGGCGTGATTACCCGAACTACTAGCAACCACTTGATTACCAAGTCGCCCTTCTTCTTTTGCCTTTAACATCATGTTTAAGGCACCACGAAGTTTAAACGCGCCTGTTGTTTGAAAACACTCCGCTTTGAACATTATCTTATGACCTAGCCAACGATTTAATAACTGAGATTCAAGCACTGGCGTGTTGTTGATAAAGGGTCTGATACGTTTTTTGGCGGCTTGCACATCGGAAAAGATCACATTAGACATAAATTAATAATCATTACTGCTTAATATAGATGCCAGATGGTAGCTTGTAGTTGCTATTTTCGCATCAACAATTATGCTGACTGCTGATTAAATAGTAAAAGGAAGTAAAAATGGGATTACTTGATGCATTACTCGGCAACGCGTCTGAAATTGATATTAACGAAGTCGCAGAGGAATTAGCACCAATAATTGGTGATACCGAAAGTATTCAGCAGGTTTTTAAGGTTGTTAGAGATATGTATGTATTCACTAACAAACGCCTTATTTTAATTGATAAACAAGGTTTAACCGGTCGTAAAGTCGATTATCATTCAATTCCTTACCGCGCCATTACGCAATTTAAAATTGAAACGGCTGGGCACTTTGATTTAGACGCAGAACTCAAAATCTGGATCTCTGGGCAAGATAACCCAATCGAAAAAGAGCTCAAAAAAGACACGGTTGTAGGCATTCAAAAAACCTTAGCGACACACATGTTTGCTTAATAGCAGTAATTAGATGGGAGTGAATAGTGGCTAGCAAAAGCTACATACCCAAAAGAATCTTAATCACAGAGTGAAAAATTAGTTTTAGTAGCTTTGTTGATTTGAAAAGACTGTTTAGAGCCAATTGCAGATATTCAATTGTTATTTGCTGAATTAATTCAAACCTGTAAGTAGGGGCATTCAATTCAATGCCCCTACTTAACTCTATTCACATTCCATCAAATTTGAACCCTCCACTTTGATTTTAAGCGGTTTACACTGGATATATAGACTTGCAAATTATAAATGTAGAATTTATCTTCAGCGAAAAACTAAGGAAAACCACTCCCATGAAAAATTTCATTCGATTAGTTTTTGTTCTACCTCTTTTAATACAACACATGAATGTCTTTGCTGATTCACCTAAAATTATTACCTTAGACAGTAAACTTAAGTCACTAATACCGGCTAATGAACCGGGTTGTTCGGTTGGTGTTTTTGAAAATGGAAATACTTTGATCAAAAAAGGTTACGGATTGGCGAACGCTGAATTAAATATCGCTATGTCTAATAATAATGTGCATCGAATGGCATCTGTTTCTAAACAATTTGTTGCAATGGCAGTTCGTCTATTGGCTGATCAGGGTAAGATAGACCTAAAAAAAGACATCTCAACCTACGTTGCTAATTTACCTGATTATGGCGTTAAGGTCTCGATAAATAGCATTATTGGGCATACAGCTGGCATGGGGGATTACGATTTGATCTCGACATACGGATACCCCGAAGATTTTCAAGCAGAAGCAGGCGCACTTAATTTAAAAGCGGTTTCAGGTCATCCATTTCGAGTCGGCAATGAAGATTATTTAAGCGTATCAGAATTTCATGAGGTCGTTAAAAAGCTACC
The DNA here is from genome assembly GCF_963977085.1 of uncultured Paraglaciecola sp. Lineage (GTDB taxonomy): Bacteria > Pseudomonadota > Gammaproteobacteria > Enterobacterales > Alteromonadaceae > Paraglaciecola. Next base: position 291,895 of record NZ_CAXBNC010000001.1, read on the forward strand.
ATTAGTAATAAAACCTGACACTGAATGGCGTTACAGCAATATGGGCTATGTAATGTTAGCCATTCTAGTGGAAGAAGTGAGCGGATTAACACTTCGAGAATATACCGATAAATATATATTTAAACCACTTGATATGAATAACACTTTTTTTGCAGATAATGCTGTAGAGCTAGTTAAAAATAGAGCTTACGGGTATGTAAAGGATGAAGACGGTAATTATATAAATGATATGACAAATTTGTTCGTTGTGGGAGATGGAGGATTACACACCAACATTAAGGATATGCAAAAGTGGGATGCACAGTTTTATTCACCAAAATTAGGTGAAAATCCAACAGCATTTATACAAGAGTTTATGCAAGCAAACAGTTCTCTTCCGGTTAACCCTGAAAGTGAGGCTGATACCTTTTACGCAAATGGACAGTTTATTTCCAAGAATGAAAATGGACCATTGGTATCTCACTCTGGAGGTTGGTTAGGGGCGCGAATCATGTATCGTCGCTACCCAAAGAGTCAATTTATGAACTTAGTTATGTGTAGTAATACATCTATTGATACTAAGAATATTGCCGATGAAATAGACAAGTGGTACTTCAGCGAATAGATACCTAAAAATGGCATTAGCCTTTAATTGACACCTAGAATTTTTAAATGGCCGTTCGACATTCTTGTCTTCAACCACTGTAAATGCCACTGAGAGAACAATCAGCTTTAATTACATACTAAATCTGACTCAGACAACAATGACAGCAATCAAGTTAGATGCACTCAATAAAACACTCTGTGAGCTCGGTGCGCGGCACCCGGTGTCCTCTGTGGTTCAACTTGTTTTCATTTGTTACTTGTAACTATTTAATATCTTTACTCTCATCATTAATAATTAGGATATGATGCATTATTTTTTTAAGGGTAAGTCCATTTAGCCGAATTGTACGGGTTTCTTACCAACAGATATAATTGCAGGTATTTGATGTTAAAAACGGCTTTGGTCCTAGGTGCTACTGGGTTAGTGGGCAAAACATTGGTGGAGCAACTTTGCCTAGATCCTCGTTACCAAACAATCACCTGTTTGCTGCGTAAACCACTTTCAAAAGATTTTTTCACCGCAGAAGCAACTAAGGTACAGCCTATTGTGGTTGATTTTGAACACTTACAGGATTATCAAGGCTATTTTGGTTGCGATCATATTTTTGTGTGTTTAGGTACAACCATTAAAAAAGCGGGCAATAAAAGTGCATTTCGAAAAGTGGATTTTGAGTATGTGCATATTGCGGCTCAACTTTCGAGAGGGCAACGCGCTGGGAGTTTTGTATGGATCTCTTCAGTTGGGGCTAACGCTAAAAGTACTAATTTTTACTTGCGGGTAAAAGGAGAATTAGAGAACGCTATTTTGGGTATGTCAGGCTTAGATAACGCTGCTGCAGTTAGGCCGTCCTTGTTATTAGGTGAACGTGAAGAAATGAGACGCGCCGAAAAACTTGCCAGTATATTGTCTCCGCTTTTGGCTCCGCTGCTATTTGGTAACCTAAGAAAATACAAACCTGTTCACGCTATAGACGTAGCGGCACAGATGATCCGTTTGCAGGTTTTCTAAAAATGGGCTTTAAGTTTAAACAATTCTCTATCGAAGATGATGCTTGTGCAATGAAAGTGGGTACTGACAGCATTATGTTAGGCAGTTGGATTCAAAGCAAGCATGCCCAAAGTGTATTGGATATTGGAACAGGAAGCGGTTTATTAGCAATTATGCTAGCGCAAAAAACACTGCAGACTTGTTTAATTGCCGGTATAGATATAGATGCAGCGGCTATTTCACAAGCGAAAAACAATGCTAAAAATGCCCCCTGGGAGCAACGACTAGCCTTCCATAATATTGATTTACATAGTTTTTCTAGTACTATGGCTTATGACTTAATTATCAGTAACCCGCCATATTTTCCGATTAATATTAGCGCCAATAAAACTCTTTCGACTAGAAATCGAGTAAGTGCTCGACAAACCATTGAGTTAGATCACCCTACACTTTTGCGAGCAGTCAACACGCTTCTTACGACCGACGGCAAATTTTGTTGTGTGCTGCCGATGGAAATAGCGCAGCTATTTACAAACTATGCGGAGTCAGTTGGGTTGTTTTGTAACAGGGAACTTCAAGTACAACCTCAACCCTCCTCTGCTGTCACTCGACTCTTATTAGAATTTAGTCGAATCCAAACTAATAAAACCTCTGAAAAACTTATTATTTACAATGAATTAAGCCAGTATTCCAAAGAATATAGGGTACTTTGCAAGGATTACTATCTTAATTTTTAACGGTTTTTGTCGTTTTCTTCTATCTTTGTTTTATAGGCCTTAATCAGTAATTGCAGATCTCTGGGGGAAATGATGAAAACATTTGAATTACCCAAATCAATATCGTCACTGGCCGAGGAGCTGCAAATAGTTCAGATGGACTGGCAAGGTGTCACAGTGCAAATCCCCAAATTTGCAGTGTATTCGCTCATTGAAAATCCATTATTTGATCAGATTATATTTCGAAATGGTAGACAAATAGGTTTGTTACATTTTGGTCGATACAAAGTACCTGTTATTGATCCTTTCCGCGCAGACATTGATTTTCATCCAAACTTTGCTGTGATAATCAGCCATAGTCAAGGCAATCGCTTTGGTCTATATGGTTACCCCGCTGACCATATAGAGACAAATATAGGAATTGCTTGTTCACATGGTGATGTACGCAGAATTGTGCGAGATTATGTGTAATTAAGCCATGATAAACCTAAACTTTTCGAGCTAAGCACTCCTGACTACGCGTCCCGAACTACGAGTCCCGAACTACGCGTCCCGAACTAACCCCTTTTCGATACTGCGGACTAATCTTTGAGTTAAGCGACTAGGGTTGGTTGGTTTTTGAATGGTTTTGTTTTGATGCTGTTGTAATGCCCAGTGAATATGTTCTTTAACCAAGTCTGATGCCTCGGACAAGGCGGCCTGCAAAATATTGACAATGCTTTCTGAATACTCAGCGTTACCTAAACCCACGGCTAAATTGCGTTGCCAGCGTTCAAACCCAATACGCCTAATGGGTGAACCTTCAGTATTTTTCAGAAATGTTGCTTCATCCCAAGTGAATAACTCAATAAGTTCTTGGCTCATCAACTTTTGTCTAGGGTGAAAATCTGCCTCATCGGTAATATTAGCGTAGCGATTCCAAGGACAAATCAGTTGGCAATCATCACAGCCGTAAACCCTATTACCAATTAAAGCTCGGTATTGTTCTGGAATAGCGCCTTTTTGCTCTATGGTCAGGTAAGAAATACAACGTCTAGCGTCCACCACATAAGGTTCTACTATTGCTTGAGTAGGACAAATTGTCAGACAAGCCGTGCAACTACCACAATTTTCAGCCAAAGACTTATCTACAGGCAAAGGAATATCGACAAATAACTCACCTAAAAAGAACCAAGATCCCGCCTCTTTGTTAATTGTAAGTGAGTGCTTACCTGTCCATCCTATTCCGGCTTTTTCAGCAATAGCGTGCTCGAGCACTGGCGCTGAATCAACAAAAGGACGAAAATTTAGTTCGGCGCATTCTGTCTTTATTTTTTCGCCTAATTTTTTTAAACGAGCTCGCAACAACTTGTGATAATCGCGGCCAAGGGCATAACGACTAATATAGGCTTGCTGTTTGTTTTTTAAGGTCTCAGCAAATTTTGCATCAGGAGGCAGATAATCCATTCTGACACTGATAACCCGCATAGTTCCGGGCAATAGCTCTGCTGGCCTAGCTCTTTTCATACCGTGTTCCGACATGTAGTGCATTTCTCCCCCAAAGCCTTTTTCCAGCCATGATTGCAGGTGAGATTCATGTTGTTTTAAATCAACATCACAAATACCTACTTGCTGAAAACCTAGCGCTTTGCCCCAAGCCTTGATATTTTCAGCCAGAGACAATAATTCAGAAGTGTTAGGAGATGACATTGACAAACCTGTTAACCGAGCAAGCAGCTGCGATTCTAGCACATAAAATTGTGAGTTCAGAACAAGTCAAAGCGTTGGAACCTCGGGCTGCACAGATGGCTGGATGTAGTATGTTCGAATTAATGCAACGAGCAGGCGATGCCGCGTTTAAAAGGTTAACAAAGCAATGGCCTAAGGCACAGCGTATTTTAGTGGTTGCCGGTAATGGCAATAATGCAGGTGATGGTTACGTGTTAGCTAAATTGGCTTTAAAGGCGGACATGGGGGTTGTGGTTGTATGCCAAGATCCTAACCGAGTACTTCAGGGTGATGCCAAACAAGCGCAATCAGAATGGCAAAATATAGGGGGGCTAACACGAGAATTTTCTGAACAAAATTACACACAATTTGACGTGATTGTAGATGCATTATTGGGCACAGGTGTAAATGGCGAAGTTAACCCCATCTTTCAAGCTGTTATCAAAAAAATCAATCAAGCTTTGGTGCCTGTATTGAGCATAGATTTACCTTCTGGGATGCATGCTAATACAGGGCAAGCACTGCCTATATGTGTAAAAGCTGATGAGACTATTACTTTTGTTGCAATCAAACCTGGATTGGTTAGCGGTGTGGGTAAAGACTATTGTGGTTCCCTTAACTTTGCTGACCTGGCGGTTGCTACGGAGTTTTTTAGTATTGCCAATGTTAAAGCACAAATGGTCGACTGGCAGATGTTACAACCTTTAAAATCCAGATCAGTACATGCTAATAAAGGGTCTTTCGGAAAACTGTTATGTATTGGTGGTAACCAAGGAATGGCTGGTGCAATTCGCCTCAGTGCCGAATCAGCTCTGCGTTGTGGTGTAGGATTAGTCAAAGTTTTTTGCCATGAATCAAGCTGTTTAGCTATATCCTCTGACCGTCCTGAAATCATGATTGTAAACAAAGACCTAGAAGCAGCATTGAGTTGGTGTACTCATATTGTAATAGGGCCAGGGTTAGGACAAGATGATTGGGCGCATCAGCAATTTTCCCGATTAATGGCTCATCTTAAACGTCACCCCAAGCCAATGGTCTTTGATGCTGACGCTCTAAATTTGTTAGCAGTGATGTCGGATGATGCCGAACTCCTGGATACTTTGGCACAATTACCGGCCTTTGTACTCACACCACACCCGGGAGAGGCGAGTCGTTTATTGGCATGCAACATTGCTCAAATTGAAAATGATAGATATTCGGCGAGCAAACATCTCGCGCAAAAATATCAAGCAATTTGTGTTTTAAAAGGGGCTGGCTCTATCATTCAAACAGATGAAGCACAGCAACAGGCACAATGCTGGGTTTGTAAAGGGGGAAACCCAGGTATGGCAACGGCGGGGATGGGTGATTTATTAACCGGTGTAATTGGCGCATTTTTAGCCCAAGGATTAACCTCACAACAAGCTGCTGTTTATGGTGTATGCGCTCATGCAGAAGCCGGAGACAGAGTTGCCATACAATATGGTCAACGTGGTATGATTGCCTCAGATTTATTGCAACCTTTACGAGCCATTGTTAACGGATTATGAGTATTTCAATGATTTCTCCCCTTGCGGATTTACCTTCAACACATTTTGACTTAATGGATGAAGAAGCCACTGTTGCTTTAGCAGGAAAATTAGCAGAGCACTGTAATCAAGGTATGGTGATCTATCTTGAAGGTGATCTAGGTGCAGGTAAAACCACTTTTAGCCGAGGTTTTATTCAAGGTTTAGGACATAAAGGTAAGGTCAAGAGCCCTACTTATACATTAGTTGAACCCTATGAAATAGGCGACTGGCGGGTGTTTCACTTTGACTTATACCGTTTGTCTGATCCTGAAGAATTAGAATTTATGGGCATTCGAGATTATTTTGATTCAGACTGTATTTGTTTGATTGAATGGCCAGACAAAGGCGCTGGCCTCTTGGCATCTGCGGATTTACACATTAGTATTGAATACACGCAAACAGGACGCGCGTTATCGATGCAGGCCAAATCTGCAAAAGGCTCGGATTTGCTTAGACTATTAAACTAGAAAAATAATAATGCAAACGTGTTGCTTTAAAAAACTTAACCTACTGTTAATCAGTTTTATACTGATGGCTTTTAGCACGGCAAGTTTTGCTAAAAATACCATTGAAGGGTTACGTATTTGGCCTTCGCCAAATACCACACGTTTAGTTTTCGATTTAGAAAAAACACCTAACTACACCTATTTCACCTTAAAAAATCCGCAACGATTAGTTATCGACATAGAAAACACACCCAAAACCTTCGATTTTTCTAAAGTGCTCAATGACAGTAAGTTAGTCAAAAAAGTACGTTACAGCACAGCCAAGGACCCACAATCTGTGCGAGTTGTGATTGAGTTGTCCAAACCACTCGAAAAAAATATCTTTGCTTTACCCCCTACCGCTCCCTATGGCGACAGGTTGGTAATTGATCTAAATGATCCCGATTCTGCAGCACCACAAATTGTTTTAAATTCGAAATCCACTACAGATAGAGACATCATCATTGTTATTGACGCCGGGCACGGCGGTGAGGATCCAGGTTCCATTGGTCGAGCGGGTAGTTATGAAAAAAATGTAACTTTGGGAATAGCGAAACGTTTAGAATTATTGATTGCCAAAGAAAAAGGCATGAAACCTATAATGACACGTACCGGTGATTATTATATTTCACCTAACAAACGCCCACAAATTGCCAGAAAGCATAAAGCGGATATGTTTGTATCAATTCACGCCGATGCATTTACCACACCACAACCTAGTGGCGCGTCAGTGTGGGTTTTGTCTATGAAAAGAGCCAATACTGAACTAGGCCGTTGGATGGAACGCACCGAACGACATTCAGAGTTATTAGGCGGAGCCGCTGAGATTATTCAAGATACGGCAAACGAACGTTATTTAGCCGAGGCCTTTCTTGATATGTCTATGGATTATTCCTTAACCACTAGTTACGATGTAAGTCGTGACATGATTAAACATTTAAGCAAAGTCACAAAATTACATAAAAAAATCCCCCAAGCAGCTAGTCTTGCGGTATTAACGTCTCCAGATATTCCGTCAATTTTGGTCGAGACTGGATTTATCTCTAACCCTCAAGAAGAGAAAAATCTAAATTGGTCTGATTATAGACAGAGGTTGGCACAGTCAGTATTTAACGGGCTTAAACAACATTTCAAAGGGTCACCTCCTGATGGCTCGTTGTGGGCTAAATGGAAACAAGAAAAACGCACCCATAGAGTGCGCAGCGGTGAATCTTTATCTTTGCTTGCGCAACGTTACAATGTGCGTATCAGTACATTAAAAAAAGCCAATAATCTCAATACTGATGTGGTGCGTATCGGTCAAGTTCTGACAATCCCTAGCACCTAATCTACACTATACACAATTATTCCAAGGTCAACTTTTGCCGATTCAAATTCTTCCCGCTAGATTAGCCAACCAAATTGCCGCTGGAGAAGTGGTTGAACGTCCCGCTTCTGTTGTCAAAGAGTTAGTAGAGAACAGCTTGGATTCAGGGGCGACTGCAATTGAAATAGATATAGAAAAAGGTGGCCATAAACGCATTTTGATCCGAGACAATGGTAGCGGTATCGTGCACGACGAACTTGCCTTAGCATTAAGTCGCCATGCCACAAGTAAAATAGCCAAGCTAGATGATTTAGAAGCCATTTGTAGTTTAGGTTTTCGCGGTGAAGCCTTAGCCAGTATTAGTTCAGTGGCGCGTTTAATCTTAAGTTCTAAACCCAAAGACCAAAGCCAAGGGTGGCAAGCCCATTGCGAAGGGCGGGATATGCACGTGCAACTCAATCCGGTGGCACATCCAGATGGCACTAGCGTTGATGTGGTCGATTTGTTTTTTAATACGCCCGCAAGGCGCAAATTTTTACGCACCGAAAAAACTGAGTTTGCTCATATCGATGAAGTAGTTAGACGTATTGCCTTAAGCCGTTTTGATGTGAGTTTTAGCCTAAAACATAATGGTAAATTACTGCGAAAGTACCCGGCGGTGAAGGCCCAAGGATCAGAAGTAAAGCGACTTGGAGCCATATGTGGTAAGGAATTTTCAGAGCAAAGCATAGCGTTAAACAGTCAATACCAAGATTTTGAGTTGAAAGGCTGGTTAGCGCAACCAGAACAAGCTAAGGCCCAAAGCGAATTCCAATATTTTTACGTCAATGGGCGAATGATGCGCGATAAGTTGATTAATCACGCAGTTCGCCAAGCATTTGAAGGACTTGTAGGTACCGATTTACATCCCGCCTATGTATTGTATTTGACCCTTGAGCCAAATCAGGTTGATGTGAATGTCCATCCAGCCAAACACGAAGTTAGATTCCATCAAGCTAGGTTAGTGCATGATTTTATTTACAGAGCATTAACGGACTCCTTGAATCAATATTTTCAACAAGGTCAGCAACAGGTGGATGCTGAGGTCAATATATTGGACCAAGCCGAACCCAAACACGATTATATTCAACCTTTGCAAAGGCAGTCTTCTGAATCAAAAGTGGATGAAGGGGGGTCGGGCTATCGCGGATCTGCTGGTCTAGCTTCTAACTATACAAATACATTGGTAGATAAAAGGAAAGCTGAGCACTTAGTAAACGCTTCTCAAGTCATTAAGCAAACGTCAAAAAACTACCAACAACTCATGACTCCGACTCAATCGAGTCATTCTGCTCCCGTTTTGGGCCAACTCGGACAGTGGCTGCACGTTTCAGATAACCACATCTTAGTTAAGGTTGAGCTAACATTTTATGTAGTTGAACTAAACACATTACACCTTAGGGTGATGTCTTCCCTCTACTCAGAAGCGATGCCCGTTAGTCAACCACTGTTAATGCCAATTTCAATTACCTCTACAACAGAATTACTGACACAAGCTAAAAACCTTTACCAACCACTTCTAGACAATAGTGTCGAGATAGGTTGGACGCCCAATAGAATTATTTTGCGAAAAGTGCCCGCAGGATTAAGGCAATTTCGTTGGATAGAATGTTTAGAACAAATTTTGGCATGTTCAGATACAGATAGCATGCAAGTACGTAAGCACTTGCTAACTTGCATAACTGCAAATGAAGAACGCACTCCTAGTCAGATTCAGGAGTTGTGGCAACAATTTGCTAGTTCAACAACTAACCTAAAACGAGATGTTGCTCAAATAGGCAAATCCGTGGAATTAGATAAGTGGCTAAATGCCTATGAGTGACTGCACCCAACCCTTACCGCCGGCTCTTTTTTTGATGGGGCCTACTGCGTCTGGAAAAACAGATCTCGCGATAGAACTTTGCGAAAACCTACCCTGTGAAATAATCAGCGTCGATTCGGCATTAATCTACCGTGGCATGGACATAGGCACGGCTAAACCCAGCGCGGAAGAGTTAAAAAAGGCGCCCCACAAGTTAATTGATATTTTAGATCCCGCTCAGAGCTATTCAGTGTCAGAATTCAGAAAAGATGCACTTTTAGCTATGCAAGACATCACCGCCAGAGGAAATATCCCATTATTGGTAGGCGGCACCATGATGTATTACAAAGCCCTGATTGATGGGCTTTCACCTCTTCCTGAGTCAGATCAAGATGTAAGGCGAGCCATTGAAGCCCAAGCCGAAGCGTCTGGTTGGGATGTATTACATCAACAATTGGCACAATTCGACCCAGCCTCAGCGAAACGTATTCACCCTAATGATCCCCAGCGTTTAATAAGAGCCTTAGAAGTTTATCTTCTAACAAATCGCTCAATGACAGACTTGATGGCGACTAAGTCCGACCCCATACCTTATAATATCAAGCAGTTTTGTATCGCCCCAGAGGATCGTAAAGTGTTACATCAACGTATTGCTCAGCGATTCGAAACCATGGTAGATAAAGGGTTTCAGGCGGAAGTAGAAAAATTAAAGTGTAGAAGTGATCTACATTTAAACCTACCCTCTATAAGGTGTGTGGGTTATCGTCAAATGTGGCAATACTTAGACGGAGACTTCGATTTTAACGAAATGCGTGAAAAATCTATCGCAGCAACTAGGCAGTTGGCCAAAAGACAGTTGACTTGGTTAAGAGGATGGGAAAATATTAACCCTTTAGACACGTTTTCGACTAACAATCTGTCGAAAGTCATTAAACTGAGTCAACTTCAATCCTAAGGCGGTCTATACAGCTATTTGTTTTACTGTATAATCCTGCTCTAAGGTAAATTTATAATAATAAAAAGGATAAATCATGGCAAAAGGGCAATCATTACAAGACCCGTTCCTCAATGCGCTGCGAAAAGAGCGTATTCCTGTGTCCATTTACCTTGTCAACGGTATTAAATTACAAGGACAAGTAGAGTCGTTCGATCAATTTGTTATTTTACTCAAAAATACTGTAAGCCAAATGGTTTATAAACATGCAATCTCGACCGTTGTTCCATCACGTGCTATTCCAATGCCTACTGCTGGTCAGACGGAAGCAGACGAAAACTAGATGGTTTTAGGAGATTGGCTTGTTTGACCGTTATGCAGCAGGTGAGCAAGCTGTTTTAGTACATGTTGATTTTGCTGATGAAAATAGCAAAGAAGATTTATTAGAATTACAATTACTGGTGTCGTCTGCTGGCGTAAACGCTGTAGACGTAGTCACAGGATCTCGACAGGCACCACAGGCGCGTTATTTTGTCGGGAGTGGCAAAGCTGAAGAAATTGCCAATGTAGTCAGAGCACAACAAGCTGATGTGGTTATTTTTAACCATAGTTTATCCCCTTCCCAAGAGCGAAATTTAGAACAACTCTGTAAATGTAGAGTCCTCGACCGCACAGGTTTAATTTTGGACATCTTTGCTCAGCGTGCTCGTACCCACGAAGGAAAGTTACAAGTAGAGTTAGCGCAACTTCGTCATATCAGTACTCGATTAATTCGCGGCTGGACTCACCTAGATAAACAAAAAGGTGGTATTGGTCTACGTGGGCCAGGTGAAAGTCAGCTTGAAACTGACAGACGGCTATTGAGAGAAAGAATCAAAGCGATTTTACGTCGTCTTGCTAAAGTACAAAAACAACGAGAGCAAGGGCGTCGCTCTAGGGTCAGAGCCGAAATCCCAACTGTTTCATTAGTTGGATATACCAACGCCGGTAAATCAACGCTGTTTAATACCATGACACAATCTGCGGTGTATGCAGCAGATCAGCTATTTGCGACCTTAGATCCAACGCTCCGAAAAATTCAGTTACAAGATGTGGGCTCAGCAATTCTTGCTGATACGGTTGGTTTTATCAGACATCTCCCCCATGATCTTATAGCGGCTTTTAAAGCAACTCTACAGGAAACCCAACAAGCTAACTTGTTATTACACGTAGTTGATTATTCGGACGAGCAGTTTCGAGAGAATATTGGACAAGTAGATGAAGTATTGGAAGAAATAGAAGCTGACGATATTCAACAATTAATAGTATGTAACAAAATTGACCGCATGGAAGGTGTAGGTGCAAAAATAGATCGTGATGAATCAGGTATGCCAATTCGCGTTTGGATCTCTGCCCAGCAAGGTGAAGGAATTGAGTTATTGCTCGACGCAATTACTGAGTGTTTATCAAAAAACATGGTACAACATAGCTTATCGATACCGCCGCAGAAAAGTAGTTTGCGAGGCGTTTTTTTTGAGATGAATTGTATTGCTTCACAAGATTATGCGGAAAATGGTAATTGGTTAGTCGATGTGCGAATGGAGCAAAGCGATTGGAACAGACTCATAAAACGGATCGACGTTGATTTAGAGTCCTATATAGTGAAACATTAGCAAAATATAACAGATCAAAATCTTTAAAAAACGCGTATTGGTCTTAGACCTAATTTATTGAATTAACTAGTTGGAGAGAAATGATGGCTTGGAATGAGCCCGGTGGAAACAATAATGATCCTTGGAAAAACAAGGGCGGCCGAGATCAAGGCCCACCTGATTTAGACGAGGTATTCAAAAACTTGATGAATAAATTTGGCAAGTTTGGTGGTGGCAGCAGTGGCGGTTCATCAGGCGGTAAAAGCCTTGGTGGCATTGGCATGGCTGTTATTTTTGGCATATTAGTCATAGGTTGGGTGTTTAGTGGTTTTTACACTATTCGTGAAGCCGAGCGAGGCGTAGTGTTACGTTTTGGCGAATTTAGCCACTTTGTTGACCCTGGTTTACGTTGGAAGCCTACTTTCGTAGACACTGTCAAACCTGTAGATGTACAAACGATCCGTTCTATGCCGTCCTCTGGTTCAATGTTAACTGAAGATGAAAACGTTGTACGAGTTGAGATGGAAGTGCAGTACCGTATCCTCGAACCTTATAAATACAGTTTTGCTGTGACTAGCCCTGAAGAGAGTTTAAGTCAGGCTTTCGATAGTGCGATTCGTTATGTTGTAGGTCATTCAAAAATGGATGACGTATTAACCAGTGGTCGTGAAGCGGCAAGGCAAGCGGTGCGTGATGAATTAACTGGCATTATTGAGTCATACGATATGGGTATATCTGTTGTGGATATGAACTTCAAGGATGCAAGACCACCAGAGGAAGTAAAAGAAGCTTTCGATGATGCCATTGCAGCACAAGAAGATGAGCAACGTTTTATCAACGAAGCTGAAGCGTATTCTCGTGAAATCGAGCCACGTGCCCGTGGACAAGTTAACCGCATGGCACAAGAAGCACAAGCATATAAAGAACGTGTGACATTAGAAGCGCAAGGTGAAATAGCACGTTTTGAAGAATTGTTGCCTCAATATAAAGCTGCACCAGAAGTGACACGAAGCAGAATATATATTGAATCTATGGAAGAGGTTTATGGTAATACCAGTAAAATTTTGGTTGATACAAAAGGCACTGGCAACATGATGTATTTACCTTTGGAAAAAATATTGAGTAATCAATCAGGTCCGTCTATTCCCGCCAATATTAGAAGTACTTTAGAAGGATTGAGGAATCAAGACAACGACACCCAAGCGGTTGACACCAATTCCAGAAGCAGTCGCAGTAGCGGCGTTCGTAGTGGGAGAAACTAAGCGATGAAAAACTTTATTGCTCTAATTATTGTGGCCTTAGGCCTACTCGTATTTGGTTCTTTGTTTGTTGTAGAAGAAGGCAACAAAGCCATAGTTATCCAGTTTGGTAAAGTTCAAAGGGATAGCGACACAGGTGACACCAAAGTTTTCGAACCAGGTTTACACTTAAAACTACCGTTTTTTGACCGCGTCGTAAGCCTAGATGCCCGAATTCAAACCTTAGATGAAGTACCTGATCGTTTTGTTACTTCTGAGAAAAAAGATTTGATCGTCGACTTATATGTTAAGTGGAGAATCGAAGATTTTGCTAAGTACTATCTGGCGACCGGTGGTATCAAAACCAGCGCTGAAATACTCTTACAACAAAAAGTGAATAATGGACTACGTTCTGAGTTTGGTACTCGTACTATTCAGCAGATTGTTTCTGGGGAACGTTCAGAACTAATGGACGAAGCAATGGAACAAGCGTCTACAAGTTCAGATGAATTAGGTATAAAAATTGTTGATGTACGTGTTAAACAAATCAATTTACCGCTAGAAGTTCGTAATTTCATTTTCCAGCGGATGCGCACAGAGCGTGAAGCGGTAGCGAGAGAACATCGTTCTGAAGGTAAAGAGAAAGCCGAGTTTATTAAAGCGGATATCGATGCCAAAATAACGGTTATGTTAGCCGATGCAGAACGAAACCTACGGAAACTTAAAGGTGAGGGTGATGCTCAAGCGGCACAAATATATGCTGAGACTTACACAAAAGATCCTGAGTTTTATAGTTTTTTACGTAGTATGGACGCTTATAAGAAAAGCTTTAGCAGCAAGCAAGATATTTTGGTAGTAGAGCCAGACAGTGACTTCTTCCGTTATATGAAGGGTCAAAAAGGCAATAAATAAATCCACTATTAAAGTTAAAATTTTAAAAGCGCCTTTTTGGCGCTTTTTTGTTTTTATCTTGTCTGTCATTTAACACTGGTGTATCAATTGCAACCCTTGCAACTGAAGTCGATTTCCCACACTATGAAATATTCATCTGTCACAAAGTAGCCAAGGTAATATTAATGAAGTTTTTAGCTGGGTTTATGACCTTTTTAGTCGCCCTATTACATATGGGTATAATGGTATTGGAGATGTTTTTTTGGAACCATCCTATTGGTCAAAAAATATTTGCAATGTCAGCAGAAGTAGCAAAATCTTCTGAAGTTCTGGCTATGAACCAAGGTTTATATAATGGTTTTTTGGGCTTTGGGCTACTTTGGGCTCTAATAAGCGGCAATCAGAGCCTCAAGATGTTTCTACTTATATGTATTACCATTGCCGGTATTTTTGGTGGTCTTACGGCTAAAATCAGTATTCTATATGTACAAGCATTGCCTGGATTCATTACATTATTGTTAGTCATAAAATCAAAAAGACGCCAAGCAGGTGAAGCACGTCTATTCTCTTAAAGTTTAGGCAATATAAGCAACTAGCTTGCATGCTTTAGAAATAGAGCCTTAAAATAACGGCACCTCATACAGGCACTCAAGATAATAAAGATTGTTTGTGAGTAAATAAAAAAGGCTACATAAGTAGCCTTTAAATAAGTCAATGACTCGCTCAGTTTAGGATTGAATTAAGTAACCAAGAACCAAACAAAACAAAACGTTACGATTTTTCGAAGGTTACTCTAAACCATAATCCACTTTTAGTTTAGCGATTCTCATTATAGATTTTTCTTGTTTCATTTCCCTTTGGCCCAGTTTACGCTTAGCTAAAAATGATTCTTCTGCTAATAACAAGACTTCAACGTAATTAAGATAAATTTCCTCATTTTGCATTTCATCGGTTATTGCTCGGTCATATAGCTTTAAGGCTTCTGTATAATTTTTTTCCGCTACCAAAATTTGCGCTAAAGTATCCAAAGCAGCTGGATTATCGGGTTTGAGTTCAACTGCCTTTTCCCCAAATCCCTTGGCTTTTTGGATGTCGTCGTTTTGTAAGTGTAAATAGGCTAAGTTATTGTTCGCAATATAATTATTTGGATTTTGTTGCAATGCCACTTCATAGGTTTGCATAGCGCCGGATAAGTCGCCGCCTATCTGCCTTTCTGCCAACAACATTTTTGCGGCTAAATCCTTAGGTTGCTTTTCTACATGTTGAGTAAGTAAATCTATACTTTTATTGGGTTGCTGCAAGGTTTCGTAGGTAAAGACTAGCAACATAAGATTTTTAACATTAGGCAGTGCATTATAAGCGATTAATGCGTTCTCTAAGGCTAACTCAGGTTGTTTATTATTTAATTGAAAACGCGCTAAGAAACCTTTAGCGATAGGCAGCGCTAGGACGTTTTCAGGTAATCCATCATAGGCCTTTTGGGCCGCGGCAAACTCCCCTTGCATAATCAAGAAATGAGTATTCAATAACTGCATTTGTACATCGTCACGATTGTTAAGGAACCCTTGAGTTAATTTTGAGCCTTCTTCAAACTCATTCTGGCTGTCGAGTAACAATAATTTCCCAACCATCGCGTCTTTATCATTGGGTTCTTTTTTCAACCAGGCATCATAATGCTGAGTCGCTGGGCGCAGTTGATTGGTTTTAATATAACTTTGGCCTAATGTTTTCCAATAAGCCTTAGGTAAGTCTTTTTGGTTTTTTACTTCAATCAAAAGATCAATCGCGTTTTGGAAATTAGACTCAACAACTTGGACCCGAGCTAACAATAATCGTATAGCAAGATTGGCTGGATCACGGTTGAAAGCGGCTTGAATTTTTTGTATTCCCAAGGACTGATTATTAGCTTGCTTACTGACCAAATAATGCGTTGCCAAAGCGGAGATGTTATTCGGAAACTCAATCAGCAACTGCTCTAATAACAAGTTAACCTGCTGGGTATCTTTTTGAGCTAAAGCCAAATTAACCATAGCTAACTTAGGTGAAGGACTGGTTTTATCGAGGGTTAAGGCTTTTTCGAACTCTACTTTTGCTTCATCAAATTTCTGTTGCCTAGTATACACATCACCCGACAACAAATAGGGTTTTGCATCTTCTGGGCTGTTGGTTTTCCAAGTATTTGCCAATTCCAAGGCTTTATCATATTGCTTAGTCACAATGTAGGCTTTTGCTAGCGTGGTTTGGGCACTGACCAATTCTGGGGATTTACTGACGGCTTCTTCTAAGTTGACTATGCCATCAAGATTGTTCAGTGAAAGTTGTAACAACCCTAAACGAGTTAAGTCTTCTGCGGTCCGACTAATATCTGAAGACTTATCAATAAATACTTTGGCTTCTTTCTCAAAACCATCACGTAACAGTTCGTAACTGGCTTTGGAAAACAAAGCCGCGTCTTCGTCAGAAAGTGTATCCAGTCTATTTAAAACATCTCCTACTTCTGAAGTTAGCCCTAATTGCAATTGGCTAGCGGCAAGTAATCTTAGTCCAGGATGATTATCTGGCAACAAGGCCGCGATATAGGTTAAATGTCGGTTGGCACTTTCAAAATCTTGCAGTTGGTAAGCTGAATAACCGGCAATCAAACGAATAGACGGCGCTTCAACATTTGCAGTTATGGCAATTTCCGCTCGCTTAAGGGCGTTAGCGTAGTCACCTTTATTAGCATAGGTCGCGGCCTTTAATTGATTCAATAAAGGATTTTGATCATTTATTAGAAGTAGTTCATCTAAGTATGGATCAGCTGCGGTTAAATCACCTATATCGACCAATAACTTCGCCAAAACAAAGGTTGTTTGTATGTCCTCAGGATAATACTGCACATAGTCTTTATAAATCTCGGCAGCTTCTTGAGGCGCATTAAGAGACAATTTTAGTTGCGCTAACAACTTCAACACTTCCGCATTTTGGGGAGCTTGTTCACGTAGCTTTGCTACTGCAACAGCGGCTGCGTCATACTTTTGGTCTAACACCAACGAATATGATGATGTTAATCCCTTAAAAACAGAATCAGTTTCTAATTCAGATAATTCTTCAATCAAAATACGCGCATCGTCTAGCTTATTTAATCTAGCCAAAGACACCACTTTGAAATAGCCAATTTCAGCTCGCTCGACCGATGTTAAGCCTGTTTCAGAGTGTTCTAATTTACTGATCGCCGAATAGGCACCTGTACGTTGATACGCTTGAGTTAATAGTGGCAATACTTGGGATGCTTCAAAACCATATTCTAAGGCACGGTTAAGCTCTTTTTCAGCACTTTCAAACTGTTTCTGTTGTATATACAGTTGACCAAGTTCAAATCTAGCTTGAGCCGACTTCGGCTCCAATTGCACCGCATTTTTCAGGGCAACAATGGCTGCAGCAGGATTATTTTCAGCAATATATTGTTGCGCTTCCTTTAGATATTCGTCACTGCTTTGTTTACCGCAACTTGATAACGCACCTAATGCAACAACGGCCAATGCATATTTTAACTGCGTTGAACTAAAACCTTTCATGTAGATTATTCCTTGTATCACTTTGTATGGTCATATAATGACATGTGTCTTTACGTTATGCGACTAGCGCTAGCAGTTTTATTGATAACCCCAACTCACGCTTGAATTGGGGTATTAACAACGTTAAATATTCCATCCCACTGGGCATCAAGTTGTGCTTGTGCGGCCCTCATGGGCAAGGCTGTGTATTGACCAGCGTTTAATGTGACAATACCAAATCGTTCCAATTTACTCAAAGCGTCGGCAATTTCAAAATCAATTTGAAATTCAAATTTATCTTCGAACCACTGCTCTATTTTTTTGTCGAGCTCTTCGCTAGACATGGGAGCCCCTTGAACCACAAGAAAATAATACGCCAAGATGGCCTCTTTGCATTCCTCTTCTTCAGCAGAATCAATAAGATGATGAAAAACGCCAGAGTTGTTATCGAGATTTTTAAAGTACAGGTTATCCGCTAATGCTTTCATAAAACGCAGTTTGCGATTTTTAAACTTACTCCACTCTTTGAAAATAAAACCACCTAATACGCCTGTTCCGACACCCAAAGCAAGCAATTCTTGAGTAGTAATAGTGACTTCTTTATGACTTAATCCAAACCAATAACTCAAAAGGCCAGCTAACACTATTAAAGAAGCACCCAGTTTAGTAACCAAGACTACCGCTCCACCTACTAAAGCGGAGCCTCCTATTATTGCTTTATCAATGGTCCGCATTCGAACCTGACTATTGGGAAACAACATTTCCAAATCGGCCTTAGGTACATTCTGAAAAAGCTTAATAACGGTGGATCCTGGTTGCGAACTATCGGGTTGCGAACCGCCGGGTTGCGAACCGCCTGGTTGAGCTTCTAATTTTGTTGTTACCTTTTTGTGTTGATTGAAATAACTGGCCTCTTTAAACTTTATATATACTGCAACCTTATCGTAATTAGTGAACGTTATCTTTTGCTTATGTAATCCCCAAAATTTACTGATAGTTTCTGTTTGCTGATATTCCCCACGCCGATAAAAAACCACATCTTCAAAATCGTCAAAATCAACTGCTAATCTGACTTTAAACAATGACTCTTCTTGTAACGCCTCTTGAAGATCTTGATCTGTGACTTTTTCAAAATTGGCAGCATTTAATACTTGGGTAAATCTAGCGGTGAAATTGGCTTGTTTACGCTGTAAAACGTCAGCCGTTAACTTAGTAACAGTTAAAGTGTCTGCGTTTGGGTCAAAAGGAGCATAACTATCTTTTAACTCTTCAAGAACTTGGTGGTATTCAAAATGCAAAGTACTCACGATTAAGTGGCAAAGAGTTCTAAATTCGTTTTGTTGTTCACAACTCAATTGTCGATCTTCTATACATGATTGAATTAAATCTGTTTTTCGCAAAGGGATAAATCGATCTTTATTAATACTGGGGTTCATAGCTGCCTTTATTCTGTACTTTAAAACGACTTATATTTTTAAATTTTGTCAAATGGAGGAATTAGTCGCCTTTTGTTAACCAAATGATGCAACTAGCTGACATATTTGCAACACCATTGACAATAAACCACAAAGTTGTGCACCACAAAATGACATTTTCAAAAAATAATGCAATTAAACAAAGCATTACGTGGAGTAAATGTCGAAAATCGAATATAATTTGACCTTTGAAACCGTGCCGGCTTCGCCTTAAATAATTGTATTACTGATTTTAGAAATTGTATTACCGATTCAAATAACGCTGTGCCTGCCTGTACCCTGGGAAAATTGATGACAACCACCACATCTGAAATAACATTTAGAGATTTAAACCTACCCGAAGAACTGCTGCAAGCATTAGAAAAAGTCGGCTACGAAAAACCAACCCCTATTCAAGCACAGTGTATTCCACTTATTATTGACGGCCATGATTTATTAGGTACCGCACAAACAGGTACCGGCAAAACCGCTGCTTTTGCGTTACCTATGTTAGCTAACATTGATCCTGACGACAAAAACACCCAATTATTGGTTTTGGCTCCTACTCGAGAATTGGCAATCCAAGTAGCAGAAGCCTTCCAAGTTTACGCGAGTTTTTCTAAGAAGATTAATGTACTACCAATTTATGGTGGCTCATCTTACGATAACCAAATCCGCCAATTAAGACGAGGAACTCAAGTCGTAGTAGGTACACCTGGTCGTGTTATTGATCATATTAAAAAAGGCACACTAAAACTCGATAAACTAAAATTCTTAGTACTTGATGAAGCCGATGAAATGTTACGTATGGGCTTTATCGACGATGTAGAATGGATATTGGGCCATGCGCCAAAAGAGCGCCAAACAGCGTTGTTTTCAGCCACTATGCCTGACCCTATTCGTAAAATTACCAAACGATATTTGAAAGACCCAAAGTCAGTCAAAATCGAATCGAAAGTCACCACTGCAAGCACTATTCGCCAACGTTATGTGCAAGTTGCAGGGCACCATAAAATGGAAGCCCTTACACGCATAATGGAAGTTGAATCCTTTGATGGGGTAATCATCTTTGTGCGAACTAAAACTGCCACAATGGAGTTGGCAGAAAAACTCTCTGCACGTGGTTATGCTGTTGAACCACTTAACGGTGATATTCCGCAAAACTCCCGTGAACGTACTGTAGATCGTTTGAAGAAAGGCAAAATCGATATTTTAGTTGCCACCGATGTAGTAGCACGTGGGCTTGATGTTGAACGCGTCAGTCATGTTATTAACTTTGACGTACCTTATGATACAGAATCTTATGTTCACCGTATTGGTCGTACCGGTCGTGCAGGTCGTCAAGGTGATGCGATATTATTTATCTCTCACCGTGAAAAACGCATGCTGTTTTCGATTGAGCGCGCCACTAGGCAGTCAATTGATTCTATGACTATCCCATCAATTTCAGAATTGAACGAAACCCGTTTATCTCGTTTCAAAAATAGTGTGATTGAAGCGATTGGTGACTCAACTATTGAGACACTGATTCCTATTGTTGAGTCAATTCAAGAAGAAACCGACGCTGCACCAGAAGTGATAATGGCTGCATTAGCTAAAATAGCACAAGGTGATGAGCCACTTATCCTCAGAGAAAGTGATCGTCCAGATTTGAATGCTAGACCACCAAGAAACGATCGAACTGACAGAAACGACCGAGGCCCAAGAGAGCGTGGCGGTCGCAATGAACGTGGCGGTGAACGCGTGAAACGTGAACGCAAATCTGGTCCACCTAGCGAAGGTATGCAACGTTATCGTATTGAAGTGGGTCATACTCACGGAGCCAAACCTGGCAACATAGTGGGCGCCATCGCTAACGAAGCCAATATCAGCAGTAAAAATATTGGTTCTATCGAAATTTATGATAATTTCAGTACGGTGGATTTACCCAAAGATATGCCGAAAGCGACACACGACACTTTACAAAAAACCCGTGTTGCAGGCCGTAGTTTAGGTATGCGCGAATGGTCAGAGCAACCGCCCAAAAAACGTGGTAATCCAGCTAATCGTGACTAATGTCTAATTTTTGAAAATAACTAAGGGGCTGATTAGCCCCTTTTTTTATGTAAAAACTTCAACCCACCCACTCTATTAATAACTAATTGGAATATAAATTCTATTTTAATTGGTTTTCACTTATAGGTTAAACGGGCACACTGAACCCTTGATTTTTACGAGTATTAACACATGCAATATTTCCCAATTTTTTTAGATACCACTGACTTAACATGTTTAGTTGTGGGCGCCGGAGAAGTAGCTGCACGTAAAGTGGAATTACTGTTAAAAACCTCGGCAAATATCACTGTTGTTGCACCTTGGGTGTGCGATACCGTACAACGATTTGCCAATGAAGAAAAAATCAATCTTATTGTCAGGCCTTACAACGAGTCAGATTTAAGTAATAAACAAATGGTGTTTGTGGCCACAGACAATAGCGTACTCAACACGCAAATTCACGATCACGCCCGAGCCCAAAAAATCTTAGTTAACGTGGTAGACAACACCCCACTTTGTCAATTTATAACCCCATCTATAATTGACCGTTCACCTATCATTATTGCAATTAGTAGCGGTGGCGTAGCACCGGTTTTGCTCAGATATTTGCGACAAAAACTCGAATCTGTGATCCCGCAAAAAATCAGTTTATTAGGGCAGTTTTCCGAGAAATTCAGGGAATCCGTGAAGAAACGATTCAAATCAGTAACTGAACGACGTTATTTTTGGGAAGACGTGTTAGACGGCGACATAGCCGAAAACGTGTTACAAGGTAACGACCAAATTGCTGAACAAAAGTTTTTGGACAAATTAAATGCCCCAGAAGCCAGTAAAACGGCTGGTGAAGTGTACTTAGTAGGCGCAGGTCCTGGAGACCCAGATTTATTAACTTTTAGAGCGTTACGCCTGATGCAAAAGGCTGATGTGGTGGTGTATGACCGCCTAGTCTCTCCAGAAGTGTTAGAGCTAGTTAGGAGAGATGCCGAAAAAATCTATGTGGGCAAAGCCAAAAGCAAACACACTGTTCCTCAAGATCAAATTAATGAGTTGTTAGCAAAGGAAGCCCTAGCAGGTAATCGTGTGGTGCGACTCAAAGGTGGTGATCCATTTATTTTTGGTCGAGGTGGTGAAGAGCTCGAAACACTTATCGAACATGGTGTTAGCTTTCAAGTGGTTCCCGGCATTACTGCCGCTAGCGGTGCCGCCAGTTACGCAGGTATACCCCTGACACACAGAGATCATGCTAAATCAGTGGTATTTGCCACAGGACACTTGCAAGACAATAGCATCAATCTCAATTGGAAAGGATTAGCCCAAGTAGATCAAACTATAGTGTTTTATATGGGATTAACCGGGCTACCTATAATCTGTGAGCAACTCGTTAAACATGGACTTGCCGCTACAACCCCTATCGCTATGGTGGAATCGGCGACTACGTCAGCTCAGAAAGTGGTTACTGGCACCTTAATAGATATTCAACAAAAAGCAGAGGCGGCTGAAATCAAGCCACCTGCATTAATTATTGTGGGTTCAGTGGTAAGTTTGCATAAAAAATTAAATTGGTTCGCTCAACAAAAGCATTAAAGATCGGCCAAACAAAAAGTTCCCAAGGGTAATTTCAAACTTATATAGTTCATTGCAACCTCCCACTAACACCAACCTTCGTTTAGATTTTTAAGTGGTCGTTAATTCGGTAATAGATGAGTTACAGCTTGGTTTGACTAACTCTATGGCAAGCTTTCGAGTGCATATTGTTAGCTTACAATTACACTACTGCTCAATTCGTTTTTTCACAAACGTTGTCGCCACTAACTGCAATCTATATACTCCACGGAAAATTAAGGGCGCACTAAAAGAGCGCGCTTAGAGTCTCATTTTCCAACCTATTTGGAGTTGCATATGTTGTTTGACGGTAACCTAGTCACTGAATCACCCACTCGTCAAAAAATTCGCGATTTTTATCGAATCGACGAAAATCTTGCCGTTGAACATATTCTGCCAGATGCAGAAGTGAATATGCGTGCTCGCAGCCGTGCTTGGGAGCGAGCACGTAAAATGGTCTTGCAAATTCGTAACGATCAAGAAGGTACGGGCGTAGTTGAGGCGCTGCTCAACGAATACTCCCTGTCCTCTGCCGAAGGTGTGGTATTAATGTGTTTGGCAGAAGCCTTATTACGGGTGCCAGACAAAAAGACACAAGATAAATTGATCAGCGATAAGCTGTCCAAAGGCCAATGGAGTTCACATTTGGGTAACAGCGAATCCCTATTCGTTAATGCTTCGTCTTGGGGTTTGCTATTAACCGGTGGATTAGTTAATTACGCCAATCAACGCAATCAATTTGGCATTCTGAAGAAGACCTTAGGAAAAGTTGGCGAGCCGGTTATTCGTAAAGCCATGAATATTGCTATGAAGGTAATGGGGCAACAGTTTGTTATGGGTGAAACCATTGAAGATGCTGTGCAGCGAGCCGAAGAAAAAGAACGTAAAGGCTATGTGTATTCTTATGACATGTTAGGTGAAGGCGCCAGAACTCAAAAAGACGCCGACGAATATTTTGATGCCTACGCACAAGCTATTAAGGTCATAGGCAAAGCGGCGCAAGGTAAAGGCCCTAGAAAAAGTCCTGGGATTTCAGTGAAGTTATCAGCCATTCACCCTCGCTATGAATTTACCCATAGAGAAAGAGTCATGGCAGAAATTCCCCCCAAATTGAAACAGTTATGTCTGCTAGCCAAAGAATATAACATCGGCTTGACCGTCGACGCCGAAGAATCAGAGCGTTTGGACATCTCTCTGGATATTATTGAACAAGTATTTAGTGATCCTGACTTAACCGGTTGGGATGGTTTTGGCTTAGCGGTACAGTCTTATCAAAAACGCGCCATGTATGTGATTGATTGGTTGCGAGAGCTGACTCAAAAAGTGGGCCGTAAGTTAATGGTTAGGCTAGTAAAAGGCGCCTATTGGGATACTGAAATAAAAAATGCCCAAAAAGATGGTTTAGAACACTTTCCTGTCTTTACCCGTAAGTCATCTACCGATGTGTCATATCATGCCTGCGCCAACCGCTTGCTGGATTACCGTGACACTATCTATCCACAATTCGCCACCCACAATGCCTACACCGCAGCTGTCATAGTAGAGTTGGCAGGAGATGATAAAGAAGGCTTTGAGTTCCAGTGTCTGCACGGTATGGGTGACAGTCTATATGATCAGATCGTTTCCTTAGAAAGTATCCAATGTCGTATTTATGCACCTGTGGGAGAGCATGAAGACTTATTAGCATATCTAGTTCGTCGCCTGCTTGAAAACGGCGCCAATTCTTCTTTTGTGAACGCCATAGTTGACGAAACTCGACCTGTTGAATCATTGCTCGAAGACCCTGTTGAAAAAACCCAAAGGTTAAAATTTAAATATAACGACCAAATCCAGAAACCCATAGCCTTGTATGGTAATGAAAGAGACAACTCCAAAGGTCTTGATGTTACTGACATTAATCAAATCACACCTTTAAAAGCGGCGCTAGACCGTTGGCTAGACACCAATTTGTTGAGCGAAGAACAAGTACCTGAAGGTTGCCATGGGGTGCGAAACCCGGCCAATTTGAATGAAATAATCGGTTTTCATCGTTTCGATACCCAGCAGCAAATGGCGGAAAAATTAACGCTTGCCCACAACACCTTTAGCACTTGGTCAGAAACCCCCATTATTGAACGCGCAAACTTGCTGCGTCGCACTGCTGATATCCTAGAGCGCAATATGGATGAGCTCATTGCCCTGTGTATAAAAGAAGCAGGAAAAGTCACATCTGACGGCGTCGACGAAGTGCGTGAAGCAGTCGATTTTTGTCGCTATTATGCAGCCCGCGCGGAAGAGCTAGCAGAAGATGATCGCTTAGCACCGAGGGGGGTAGTGTTATGTATTAGTCCTTGGAACTTCCCCTTAGCCATCTTTTTAGGTCAAGTGGCTGCTGCCATTGTTACCGGTAATACAGTCATTGCCAAACCTGCAGAACAAACAAGTTTAATTGCGCTGCGGGCATTACAGTTGATGGAATATGTAGGATTACCCGCTGGTGTGGTGCAATCTGTGGTTGCTGCAGGGCCTGATGTAGGAGAGGTTTTACTGCCAGATGAGCGCATCAAGGCGGTGATGTTTACCGGCTCTACTGTTACTGGTAATGTTATAGCTAACGCGTTGGCACAACGAGGGGGTGAGCAAGTCCCTTTGATCGCCGAAACGGGTGGCCAAAACTGTATGATTGTTGACTCTACTGCCCTGCCTGAACAAGTGGTTGATGACGTAATAGCCTCAGGCTTTCAAAGTGCAGGTCAACGTTGTTCGGCACTGCGTGTGCTGTTTTTGCAAGAAGAAATTGCCGATTCAGTCACCGAAATGTTAATCGGCGCATTACATGAGTTAAGTGTGGGTGATCCCGCGTATTTAGCCACTGATATTGGCCCAGTCATTGACCAAAAAGCCTTAGCTAATTTACAAGCCCATGCTGAAGATATGCAACACAATGGCACCTTATTGTACGAGTGCAAGATGCCAGCGAATAACGGAACATTTTTTGCGCCAAGACTGTATCAAATTTCCGATATCTCGGTACTCAAACGTGAAGTATTCGGTCCCTGCGTTCACATAGTGCGTTTCAAGGCAGATGAACTCGAACAAACGGTTGAAAAAATCAATGCCACTGGCTTTGGTTTAACTATGGGTATTCATACACGTATTGATGTCAGAGCCTTGGATTTAATCAAACTCTCGCGCGCCGGTAATGTCTACGTAAACCGTAATATGATTGGCGCGATAGTCGGTGTGCAACCCTTTGGTGGTCGCGGATTATCTGGTACCGGACCAAAGGCGGGTGGCCCCCATTACTTAACACGTTTGATGCTTGAAAAATCAACGCCACGAGCCGTGAGTGAAGTCTTGCCTAACACAGATAAAGCGTTAGAAAGTAACAGTGAAGCTAAGCAACAAGCCACACAGTTCATGGCAAATGCCCGCGCTAACGAACATGAATGGCGATTAACGGATTTAAATACCCGTATCTCTTCGGTACGTCAATTACTGGCAACTATTGCCAAAGTGGGCATAGTTGAGGATCTGGCTGATGATTTAAATTTAACCTTAGCAGCAGCTCGCTCACAATTAACCAGTATCGAAAGACGCCTCAAAAAACCCAAAGTGTTACCTGGACCAACGGGTGAATCTAATGTGTTGTATTTAGAGCCTAGAGGCATCTTGGTGTGTTTCGCCGATAAAAATGTAACTTTCGAATATTGGCTTTTATCCGTTGTGACCGCCTTGGCAACAGGGAATGTAGTCATTTCAGTGGTTTCTGAATTGTTTTACGCAGAAGCAACAGAAGTCCGCGAACAGTTTTTAGCAACTGGCGCACCCGAAAACGTATTTCAGGTTGCAAAGTTACACCACTTACAACCGCTATTAGCAGAAGATGCCCTAGCGGGTGTGGTAATTGACAGTGAAAGTGATCGCTCTAGCTATATGGTGCAAATGCTTGCCAAACGTTCTGGAGCAATACTTCCCGTTATCACAGCTGAATATTATGACCACTTGATACAGCGATTAATAACCGAAAAAACCGTCAGTATTGATACCACAGCATCGGGCGGTAACACCTCGCTTATGACGCTGGTAGAAGAAGACGAGTAAAGTCACAATAATAAAAAACGCGCAATGACAGGAGTCGGTCATTGCGCGTTTTTTTCTTCATTACAAACTTGTTGTTAACGTCTACCAATAACGCTCCATGGATATTTGTCCAGGAGAACGTCTAAGGTGTTTAGATAAACCGAATTCAACTAATGTTTGCATCGCACCTTCTATCATCGCAGGGTTGCCACACAACATTACTTGGCTATGCTCAGGGTGAAGATCTAAGCCAACCTGTTCTTGAATAGTGAGTGTTTTAAGCAAGTTTGGGATACGGCCACGCAATCCGCCATCTGATTCTTCGCGGCTAACGATTGGCACAAAATGAAACTTTTCAGGATACTGTTGCATCCAACTTTCAATTAATGGCAGGTAAGCTAAGTCGTGCTGATAACGGGCACCATACACTAGTATGACATTTTCATAACTTTCCCATGCTTGTTTGGTTGCTAAAATCGACAGAAATGGCCCAACTCCTGTACCCGTTGCCATCAACCATAAGTCGCGGCTTTTGGGCACTTCATCCAGCACTAAAAATCCCGTTGCAGGCGACATGATTTTTAACGCATCACCAATTGCTAAAGTATGTAACTTCGGAGACAACAAACCTTCTGCAACAGGTACAGCAATAATCTCTAACTCATTATCTTCAGGGCCACTCACCAGTGAATAAGGACGAGATAATACTTTGCCATCCTTTTCAACACCTACCTTAGTGAACTGCCCTGCCTTAAACAGAGGGAAATCGGCACAGGAAAAACGTAAACTAAACAAATGATCATTCCAATCGGTTCTGCTCACCACTTTTGCATCTAACCACTGTGCCATTGTCATTATCCCCATTCGAAATCTATGTAGTAAGCCACAATATCATATGGGCGTTTTATTAAAAGTGAGAAGGCGTTTTCGCAGCTTATGGAGTAATTTAGGTTATTGGCGTTATGCTAATTTCCATCCCATGAGACTTTGCATATGGCTTTCTCAGCGACTAATAGTAGGCTAAGTATCATTTAATTTGATGCGCATTAAAAATATGCAGATTAGGAGGCGCAGTCACTAAAGCTCTCACTTCTGTCACAAATGCTTGGGAACTGGCTAGCGCAAAATGAGCGTCAATGGAGGCTTGGTCTTCCCATTGTTCATAAAAAAACAAGCGCAACGGATTTTCAGGATCTTGATACACGGCGTGACTGATACAGCCTGGCTCAGTGCGCGAATGAGCCACATGTTTCTGAGCCGCTTGCAAAGCTTGTGGCATAGTGCCTTCTTTGATTAGTAAATCACCAGTAATAATAATCATGTTGTTTATATTCTCTGTCATACCCAAGTAAATAGATTAAAACATAGGGTCTGGCATAATCACAACGCAGCTGCTCAAATGCATATAAACTCACATTTTTCATTAACCTTGCTCATGTGGAGTGAAGCCCGTGACATTTTCAGCGGTCACCATGTCGGGCATACTGCTAGGTTAGAAGTAGCGCATCAAAATCGACTAAAACAGGTAAAACCAATGCTAGAACGTATTAGAAATATCGGCCCTGGCGCATTAATTGCCGCCGCATTTATTGGCCCAGGAACGGTTACAGCCTGCACATTAGCGGGCGCAAATTACGGATACACCCTACTTTGGGCACTGTTATTTGCCACTGTCGCCACTATCATTTTGCAAGAGATGTCTGCGCGACTAGGGCTAGTGACCCAAAAAGGCTTAGGAGAAACCCTAGCAATTATGCTTAACCAATCCATTTGGAAATGGCCTTTATTTGTGTTAATTATTGTGGCCCTGTACTTAGGTAACGCTGCATATGAAGCGGGCAACTTATCAGGTGCGGCATTAGGTATTGAAGCCCTAACAGATGAGAGTCAAACCCTTTATCTGACATCGGTTTTGGTGATTTCCTTGTTAGCCGGCATGTTATTATGGCGTGGTTCTTACAAACATATTGAAAGAATATTACTTATCTTAGTGGCGCTTATGGCGCTGGCATTTATAAGTACTTTTATCTCAGTTGGGCCAGATCTAGGGGCATTGTTTACTGGGCTCACTACTCCCTCAATTCCCGACGGCAGCCTGTTAACCGTTATCGCACTAATAGGGACGACGGTTGTACCCTACAACCTTTTTTTACATGCCTCTGCAGTCAAAACTAAATGGACATCGGTGAACAATTTAAATCACGCTAGAACAGACACAATCACCGCTATTGGTCTAGGTGGCTTAATCACCATATTAATTGCCTCCACGGCCGCAGCGAGTATCTTTGGCAGCGGTTTGAATATTTCAGGAGCCAATGACATGGCGAAACAACTTGAACCTCTTTTTGGTTCTTTTTCAAAAGTCATGTTGGGTGTGGGATTTTTTGCGGCGGGTTTAAGCAGTTCAATTGCTGCACCTTTAGCTACCGCCTATGCCATGACAGAAATATTGGGGATCAAAGGTGGCACTTCCTCACGGGTGTTTAAGTTAATCGCCCTTAGCGTCATTCTTAGTGGTGCTTGTTTGGCTTTAACCGGTATTAAACCAATAAGTATTATTTTAGCGGCGCAATTTGCCAATGGTTTATTGTTACCCGTTATCGCTATTTTTCTGCTTGTGGTGATGAACCAAAAAAACCAATTGGGTCGATATACCAATAAATGGCTAGGCAATACTTTGGGGGTCATAGTGGTTGTTGTGACAGCTGGGTTAGGCATTCGTTTAATAATGAGTGCAACTGGCTTTCTTTGATAAAAATCAGCAAGTAAGTTATTTGTAAGCAGGCTTTTGAAGTTAGGTACCAGCTTCTGGACACAGCGTTTTCTGTATCACTAAAGTACCTTAAAAACCTAAACCAACTGGCCTAAGACCAGAAAAACCTTAGGGCTTTCTCACTAAAAGTTGCAGCTGTATAAGCAATGCAAATGCGTTATTAGGGTCTGCTGAATATATTCTTGTTATGGTGTGAATATTGCTGCTCATTAGATTCGTTTTAGTGAATTTTAGAGGTTTCACATTGGTGCAATTGAAAAGTACTGCTATGCAGTTGTCTGCTAAAGAACGATCTTGGTTATCCTGGTTTGGTGTCAACGGTAAGTTAGCCCTTGGACGCTCCTGTTATTTAAACAAAAATACCTATTCAATTGTTGAGCAAACTTTTGAAGGGATCGCAACGACCAGAGTCCAGCTATTAACAATGTGGACTAACAACCATTGGGATTATCTTGGTGCGGTGCGCGCTATAGTGGAGCATGGTGTTGCGGGAGATATACAGACATGTTTGCAACGAAAATGTGAAGCGATCGCTGACTTCTCTGAGTTATTTTTAGTGGATGAGGAAGGGAGCGTCATCGCATCCAGTTATCAGTCTAGGATTGGGCAAAAGCATCTTCAGGAAAAAGCACTCTATCAAGCTAGTCATTCAGAACGTTTTTTACATGGTCCTTATGTTGATGATGTCACCCTCAAAATTGGTGCATCTACTTCAAAATTTCATGATGAAGTAACCTTGATGTTTTATCTCCCCATTAAGCAAGCCGATAATTCAATACAGTTGCTCTGTGGTCGGGTCCCTAACGACGTAATTGGGGACATCATTCAACGAGAAGCCGGTCACATTTTCCCCGAGTCCGGAGATAACTATTTATTTATGGTTAACTCGAAATATGATCCCACTATTAAGCCCGGAATTGCACTGTCTCGTTCTCGCTTTGAAGATAATGCTTTTAGTCATGGAGAAAATTTAAAATCAGGTGTCAATACAGACTTTGGTGTCGTCAAAATTGATAAACACACAGAATTTGAAATCCGCTTTACTGACCCAGCTACCGGAGAGTTGCATCCAGGCGTTAGAGAAACCATTAAAAATGGCGAGAACTTGTTTGTTACTTATCCCGGATATTCCGATTACCGTCATATACCGGTAATTGGTAAAGGTGTGACTTTCAGTTTGCCTGGTTCTTTGGATACCTGGGGCATGATGTGTGAAGGTGACTTAGAAGAAGTATACCGCCGTCGCTCAATCAATCTCAGTTTAATGAAAATTTACCTGTTTTCGTTGGTAAGTGTAATAGCCGTTAACTCAAGTCTATTTCACTTCACTCACTTAGATACGCTAGTTATTAATGGTATTACTGCTGCAGTAGCAGGGTTGAGTTGTTTGGTATTTTCGTTTTCAGGCACCAATAAAGTCTCTCTTCGACTGAACGAAATGACTTCTGTGATTCGTACCATTGCTGAAGGTGGCGGTAACCTTACACAACGTTTAGATCCTAATACGATAAAGCATGATGAAACTGGCGACATGAGCCGCTGGATTAACAGCTTTATTGATAACTTAGATGGTATT
Source organism: uncultured Paraglaciecola sp. (assembly GCF_963977085.1). Lineage (GTDB taxonomy): Bacteria > Pseudomonadota > Gammaproteobacteria > Enterobacterales > Alteromonadaceae > Paraglaciecola. Next base: position 322,803 of record NZ_CAXBNC010000001.1, read on the forward strand.
GTTGGCCAAGTCATTCAGGCCTCACACAATGTTAAACTAACAAATGAAGTCATGTTGGAGCACAACCAAGATGCACTTGTGTGTTCAAATCAAGTTCATCAATCAATGTTGCACATGCAAGGTTTAATTGGTGTGCAAAGAAATGAAATATTGAACGCTGCAGCAGGTGCTGAAGACATGAAAGAGACCATGGCAAAAGTGGTGGCTAAAGCAAACGCCAGTTATAACGATGTGCGCTCAGGTACCCAAGCTATTCGTGATATTGTCGATAATACTGCCAAAAGTGTTCATTTAATTGACGACCAAATGAGTGATATAGGTAATATTATTTCTGTGATAACGGATATTACCAATCAAACCAATTTACTTGCGCTTAATGCTGCAATTGAGGCTGCACGAGCTGGAGAACATGGCAGAGGTTTTTCCGTTGTTGCCGATGAAGTTAGGAATTTAGCAGCAAGAACAGCGGCCGCCGCTACTGATATTCAAAACATGATCCAAGGTTTACAAAGTGAAACTAAACAAGCTGTAAGGTTTATGGAAACAGGGGTTGAAAATGTTGACCAAAGTTTAAAATTGACCGAAGCCAGCTCCAGCGAAAACACCGAATTACATCAATTAGTGCAAAACCTGTTTGATACTATTAATGTGATAGAGCAGAACAGTTCTAAAAACGGTCAGACCGCCCGTGAAGTCACCATAGTGACAGAGAAAATGGCAAACGTAATACATGAATTAGCTGGCAGCTCTAATCAGGTGGATACGACTGCCAATAAGCTACAACAACTAGTGAGTGAATTTCAGGTAGGTAGTCGCTGATACAACCATAAGTAGTCAAATCTGTGAGTTGTTTACTTTAGAACTGAAGTAGAAAATTAGCTCATAGGTAACCAATAGCGAATGAATACTCGTGTCATTTGCATATCAACTCGAGTATTTAAGTTCAGAGCAGCGATGCTTTGTGCTTAAATATTCTCGCAGCTCGCCATGTCAAAGAGTCAACCTTACTGATTTTCCAAAGGGATTTTTACAAATTATGTTGTAATGAATTTAGCATTTATAACATTTCTACAAATGCATCAACAAAGCGTTGCGGGGACTCAGGGTCCATATTGAAATATAACGATGGTTCGATTAGCTCTATTTCTATCACTGCAAATTCGTTTTGATGGCGTACTAAATCGATTCGCGCATACAACACATCTTCAGGTAATGCGGCTAAGCAGTGTCTTGCAGTGGTTAGCATCTCTTCACAAGGTTGAATAGACTTAAGTTGCCCGCCATGTTCCTCCTGCACTCTAAAATCACCAGATTCAGGCTGCTTCAAAATACTATGGCTATAATGGCCAGCAAAATAAAATAGTGAATACTCACCTTCATCAACAATTCCGTTTAAAAAAGGCTGTACCATGAACTCACGGTTTTCAAAAATGGCTTTTAATTGTTCTGCCTGTTCCACAAGTTTTGCTGGCGTCAATCGATAAGTATGATCGGCATTAGCACTAACCAAAGGTTTAATGACTAATTCTGGAGAATCAAAATACACAAAACCATTCTGAACTTCATTGAGTAAAAAAGAATCAAACCAAAGCGTGGGCACAATATTGATACCTTGGTTTTGTAAATCCTTTAAATAACGTTTACTAATATTCCATTGAACGATTTTTAAGCTATTTTGCAACCGTGCAGACGAAGCTTCGATACGTTGTAAGCAAGCCATAAAGCCTTCTACATCGTCTTGGTAATCCCACGCTGTGCGGATTACCACCACATCGTAAAGATCCCAATCAACGTCTTTTTTTCGCCAAGACACTTCTTCAGCTAACCAACCCACCTTTTTGAGGGGGTCAAATAACATAGTGTCGTAAGAAAAAAAGTCTTCAAGACTGTCCATGGATAAAAATGCACAACGTTTCATAGCGTATAGATTATTCGATGTTTGAGTGCTCATCACTATAATCAATTCGCTCGACTTTAGCACTAGCCTCTTTGAAACGTGCAGTTCCAAAAATAGAAAGGTAACCCGCAAGAAAAAGTCACACATTTTTACAAATGAACTTATGTATCATTGTTATCGTAAGTTACTATATAGCAACTAGAATTTGTGGTTAGGGCAAAGTGACATGAAAAAGAAATGGTTTAGAGGGATATTACCTGTAGTAATTTTGGTGATTGGTTTTGGCGGTATGAAGGTTATTAAGGCATCAGGTGAAGTTGATGAAGAAAACGAACCTGTTGATACACGTCCTACTGTCAAAATTGAAACAGCAATAGCTGAAGATTACCAAGTAAGAATTACTAGCTATGGTGAAGTTAAACCATTAGAGAGTACTTTGGTTTCTGCTCAAGTATCAGGCGAAGTACTCACATGGCACCCTAATTTTGTTCCCGGTGGTTTGGTTTTACGTGGCGACACCCTGTTTACAATAGAAGCGGATACCTACGAAGCTGCTCTATTACAAGCCGAAGCCGACCTTAGCCTCGCAAAAGCCAACCTCATTGAAGAACAAGCCAGAGCAGATGTAGCCGAGCAAGAAGCAAAAGGCAATACCGTTTCTGACTTATATTTGCGTAAACCCCAACTGCTAAGTGCCCAAGCAGCGGTAAAATCAGCTCAAGCAAGAATAAAAATCGCACAACGAGATTTGGACAACTGTGCGATCAAAGCCCCCTACGATGCGTTAATAGTAAAACGTGATTTAGGTGTTGGACAATATGTGAATCAAGGTGCTCAAGTAGGTGAATTATACAATATTGAGTCTGCGGAAGTATCTTTCCCTATCGCAGGTTTTGACAGGGAATTTTTGCCTAGCGACATTACTCAACAAATAGCCACCATCAGTACCAAAGGATACAACGCTATCGTACGTGAAGGTAAAGTGACACGTGACTTAGGTGTCATTGACCAAAGTACTCGCATGAGCCAGTTAGTGGTAAGAATAGAAGATCCCTATAGCTTAAAATCTTCGCTACCGCCCCTTAAATTTGGTCACTATGTTGAAATAAGTTTCCCTGGAAAAACCCTCAATCAGGTATATCGCTTACCTCAAGAATTAGTCAACAACCGGATTATTTGGTTATTAGATGAAGAACAACAAATGCAACCACAACGGGTTGAAATATTGCGTGAAGAAGGCGCCTATTTCCTGATCAGCGAAGGCCTACAAAATCAAGATACTTTAGTGATGACTCTGCCTGAATATCCGCAGAAAGGCATGAAGGTAAAAATTGCCAAGCCTAAAGAAGACTTAGTCGTTCAGAAATCATTATAAGGGCACCATCATGACTACTGAAAATACAGGCAGTCCAGCTACAGAACCACAAACGACTGAACCCAAACAAACCGGCTTAATTGCCTATTTTGCTAACAATTCTGTTGCTGCAAATTTGATAATGGTTTTTATTATCATTATGGGCATTTTTAGCTACTTCACTATCCAACGGCAAATGTTTCCCAACATTGAAATTAACTACATCAATGTGAGTGCGGTCTATCGCGGTGCCTCTCCTCAAGAAATTGAAGAAAGTATCCTCATAAAAATTGAGGAAGCCATTAAAGATATTACTGAAATCAAAAAGGCCACATCCCGGGCATTTCGTGGCAGTGGTAGAATTTCCTTAGAGATCCACAAAGACCAAGAATTAACCGAAGTTTTAGACAAGGTGAAAGCCAGAGTCGACAGTATCGCCACCTTCCCTGCCGATATGGAACCACCCAATGTTACCCAAGTTGAATTTAGACAAGATGTGATCGAAATGTCTTTGGTAGGAGATTTACCTATCAACGAACTGAAACCTATCGCCAAACAAATCGAAGATGAATTACTGCAACTTAACAATGTATCTTTGGTTGAATTAGATGCCCCAGAAGACGAAATAGCCATAGAAATTAATCCAGACACCTTACGCAAATACGATCTCACTATTGCAGATGTTACTGCCGCCATCAGGCGCTTTTCAGCGAATATATCGGCAGGACAATTACGTACCGACTCGGGCATAGTCGCCATACGAGTAGAAAACCAATTGTACAGTGGTGATGAATTTAGACGTATTCCTGTCAAAGTGGGTGACAATGGTGCCAAAGTATTACTCGAAGACGTGGCTGAAATTAAAGATGGATTTACAGAGGGCGAACGTTATTTCAAATACTCAGGCGTCAATGCGATATTTCTTTCTGTCAAAGCCACTAAAGATCAAAGCACTGTGCCAGTCGCAGAAAGCGTTAAGAAATATATAGAGGCCCGCAACAAAACGTTGCCACAAGGCTTACAGATAAAAGTACTAGTAGACATGACTTTCTACTTGAACGCCCGTTTAGATATGATGTTAAAAAATCTCTTTCAAGGCGCCATACTAGTGGCACTGATGTTAACTATTTTCTTAAGATTTAGGTTAGCATTTTGGGTGATGGTGGGGCTACCCATCTGTTTCTTAGGAGCGGTGATGATGATGCCTGTTTTTGGTATCACCATTAATATTTTATCTTTATTCGCCTTTATCATGGTACTGGGAATAGTAGTAGACGATGCCATAGTGATAGGTGAAAGCGCCTACTCTGAGATAGAAGAAAAAGGCGGTGGCGTTGAAAGTGTCGTACGGGGAGCAAAACGCGTAGCTACACCTGCAACTTTTGGGGTATTAACCACTATTGCTGTTTTTGCTCCCTCACTGTTTTCCACTGGACCAGAAGGGGCCTTTTTCTACAATATTTCGGTAGTGGTAATACTGTGTTTAGTCTTCAGCCTCATCGAATCCAAACTGATATTACCGGCTCACTTAGCACATATGAAATTTACACCAGTCAAAGAAAGCAGTTGGCGATCAAAGTTTAATAGGAAATTTTTTAGTTTTGTGAATGGCCCTTACAAAAATTTTGTGGTTCGCTGCATTGAATGGCGCTGGTTGGTTTTTACAGTGTTTATTGCCATTTTGATGATAAGCATAGGTCTTATACAAGCCAATTACGTAAGGATGATCCCTGCACCCAAGGTGCCCCATGATTTCCCACGCGTATCCATTGAAATGAATGAAAATGTTTCCGATATGGCTACGATTGAAGCCTTAAAAATTATCGAAACCATGGTGCTTGATGTTGATCAAAAAATTATCGATGAATATGGTAGCAGCATGATGAAAGATATTATGGTGTTTAATTCAGGGCGTACTCAAGGCCAAGTGCTTGTTCCTTTGGTTGATGAAGAAGAACGGCATTTTAACGCCTTTGAATTGGCCAGAAGATGGCGAGAAGCCATTCCCACTATCCCTGGTATGAAATCATTTACCATATATGACGACATCAATGGTGGCGGCAACGGTAATGGTGAATTTGGTTTTATGCTCTTTGGTGCAGATATCGATAAGCTTAATGCTGCCGGTCGCGAATTTATCTCAATGTTGCAGCAACAAGAAGGTTTATTTGATATCAGTTCCACTATTGATCCTGCAAGTAAAGAAATTCAAATGGACTTGTTACCCGTGGCTTACGACTTAGGCCTAGACTTGTCGAATATTGCCAGTCAAGTGGGTGCGAGTTTCTTTGGTGGAGAAGCGCAACGAGTCATTCGTGATGGCGAAGAAGTTAGAGTGATGGTGCGTTATCCTAAATTAACGCGAGAACGTTTCGCTGAATTAAAATATGCCGTTATTAGTACTCCATCGGGTCAAGAAGTGATGTTAGGTGATGTGGTTACTTTAACCGAAGAGCCGGGTATTAATTATATTCGTCGCGAGGAAGGTTACCGTAGCGTTTATGTATTTGGATCTATCGATGAAGAGCTAGTAGAACCTAACGAGGTCATAAGTGAAGTCGAAGAGAAATTGCTTCCTCAACTTAAGTCTAACTTTCCGGGCGTTAAATCTGAATTAGGCGGCACCATTGAAGAGCAACAAGCACAACAAGATCAGCAAATTACATTTTTGATTGCTGGATTGTTAATGGTGTATATCTTATTGGCTGTCCCACTCAAAAGTTATGGGCAACCTTTGATCATTATGTCAGTCATTCCCTTTAGTTTAACAGGGGCAATTTGGGGACACTTCTTCTTTGGTATTGACCTAAGCATGATGTCGACCTTTGGACTGATTGCTGCCGCTGGTGTGGTTATTAACGACAGTCTGGTAATGACTGACTTTGTTAACCAAAGACGTAAACAAGGTCACGCAATTAAAGCAGCGGTAACTGAAGCGGGATGTGCGCGGTTTAGAGCCATCACCCTGACCTCGATCACCACATTCGCCGGTGTATTACCCATAATGTTTGAAACCAGTTTACAAGCTAAGTTTGTTATTCCCATGGCTGTGGCCCTAGGGTTTGCAGTGCTCTACGCTACTTTGGTTACATTAGTATTGGTACCTTGTTTGTATATGATACTAGAAGACCTTAAAAGTAAATTCGTTTGGTTATTTGGCCTGATTGCAAAAGTATTCAAACGTAAAAAAACAGCATCAATAGACACTTCACCCTCACAAGCCTAAACTTTCAAACACTAAAACAAGCGCCTAATTGGCGCTTGTTTTGTTTAGGTGACTGCACTGGCGCTGCTAGACTCAGGAATATAAATGAGTTACCTCACTTGTCTAACACTCATGTGTAAAGGGTATCCATTACTCCCTTATTTAATAATGAGCATGAACAAGTGTCTGTGATTGATCTTGGGCCTCAGGCTAGTTTCGAAATTCTTCCTAAAGGTGGCGCTGAGTTATTTGTTTTACAAAGCAGTGTAAAAGCTTAGCCCCCTGATTACGCGCCCCTACTGGGTATGCTTTATTCATAAAAGCGGCTGCAACCGGTGCTAAAATTTTGACAAAGACAGGTCACTAAACTGATGTAGAACAGCAGATTCAAAGAGTAATGCAAGAAACAACGGAGAAGTCATAACTTAGCATAGGCCTCCAAAAGTCCGGTAATACTGGTACAAAACAGCTCAAATAATTTTAAATCTCGTTCTGTAAAACTCTGCTTGCTCATTACTCGTCGGCACTGAAGCACTGCAAACACTTCCCCTGTTCGCCGTTTTATGGGTACTGCCATTATCATTTGCGCCTCGTCACTTTTATCAATGACTGGATCTATTTGTTCGTCCAACAGAGAGTTGTTTATCAATAGCGACTTATTCAAGTCTCTGACTGTATTGACCAGTCCACCTTGATTGGGATAAGTAGCAACATGTTCGCCACTGGCATCTCCTAGTGGTGAAGCATTCCATGCCTGGTCAGTAGCGAGATATAATGGAAATCCAGCAGTATCGAATTTTGCGGCAGCCTGTGCCGTAAAATCGGCCAATGCATTAGTGAGTACCCCTGTAAATGCGATAGGATTAATTTTACTTTTAAGTGCCAAAATACGTTGTGATTGTAATGAAAGGTCAACCATAAAATATTGAAAATCAAAATCACTTTCAATTTGATTATTCGGCCGTTCTGAAGGTGTATCGGCCACCACTTTCATTAATTGTTGGCTGTTATCAATGACTGCTTCGTTAAAACTGGCGATATGCCCATCTTCTAAATAGATGATGCGGTCAGCTACATCAAGAATACGGTTGTCATGGGTGACCAACAAAATAGTAGAGCCTTGTTCCTTGGCCATACTCTTCATGCGATCTACTACGTCACGACCCGATTGTTTATCTAGCGAAGCCGTGGGTTCATCAGCCATCAAAATTTTTGGCTCAGCTGCCATTGCTCTGGCTATTGCCACTCGCTGTCGTTGGCCCCCTGATAATTGTTCAGGGTAATAATGGATCCGCTCACCTAAACCCACAATATGTAAATATTCCACTGCTCTTTGTTCTATTTGGCGACCTTTAAATTTGCCACTAATACGAATACCTAACACAACATTTTGCAGTGCCGTTAACGCGCCAATTAGATTATGTTGCTGAAAAATAAAACCTATGTTTTTTCGAACCTGCTCTAATTCCCTACTTTTTGCACCACTTAGTTCTTTACCAAGAATTTGCACACTGCCAGTTTTGACCGCTCTTAATGCACTAACAATAGTTAAAAGCGTGGTTTTTCCTGAGCCAGAAGGACCAGTAACAATGACAATTTCACCGGCTTTAATTTCGGTACTGATATCAAACAATATTTGTTTTTTGAGATCACCACTGCCAAAAGAGAAATCTAGATTTTTAACACTAATTGAAATATCTGAGGACATTAAAACACCTCAGCAGGGTCGAGGCGAGCGACTTTTCGAACGCTCAGTAAAGCGGAAATGGCACACATTATCATGGTTAAGATAAACACGGTTATGGCGCGATCTTGGGTTAAATAAAGAGGTAAGTTTGTTGCGCCCGCCGCGATTGAATACAACCACATAGCAACAGCCACACCGGGAATGTAGCCTAGCGCTCCCAATAACACTGCCTGTTGTACAACTATGCCAGAAACAAATGTGCTGGAATATCCCATAGCACGCAGAGTGGCATATTCACTCAGGTGCTCAGACACACCTGCAAACAAAATCTGATAGACAATAATGGCCCCAACAACAAAGCCCATTATTGCTCCAAAAGTAAATATATAACCAATTGGCGTGGCGGAATTCCAATAAGCGGTTTCCCGTTTTACAAAATCTTGCTTGGTCAAAACTAACACATCACCTGGAAGATAATCTTTAAGCTTATCTCTGACATCGTTGGCGTTGGCACCTGCTTTGAGTTTGATTAAACCCAGTTGTATGTCTTCACGTGAGCGATCAGGAAACAATCGGTGCCAATTATCTGTGCTCATAAAAACACTGCCATCTAAACCAAAAGAAGTCCCCATTTTATACAAGCCAACTATACTGATTTCGCGATTGTTGATTTCAGTCACCAGCACCTTGTCGCGGCTCACTGCTTCACTAACAGGGCCGAATTCAGGACGAGATGCAGAATCGAAAATCATCGCGTCTCGGGCTTTAAGTTTAGGGCGGAGTTGATTAAATTCGGGGTTATCAAAAATGGCATCCCCTGGGTCAAAACCCAGTGCATTGATGCTTCTGCGGCCATTATTCCAAGGATTTTTCCACACGCCGGGGAAAATATTAATCGGCATCACTTGTTCTACTTCTTGCATTGCCATAGCCTGATAAAGACGGCGCTGCGAAAAAGCCTGCGGACGCACAATAAACACGCTATCGGGACTAAACAAAGCGATGTCGTAATTCAATTTTTCGTGGAAGCGAACCGCACTTTCAAACAAGGCAGAGCGAAATCCTAATTGCATGAGTATCAACAATACAGCAAAGCCAATCCCACAGAGCGCAATAGTAAGCCGTACTGGCCGATGTTTTAGCTGCAACCACGCAACTTTAGTTTGCATTGGTATCATGTTATTTATTACTCAAGCACAATTTCAACTTGCAAGTTGATTAAATGCCTCACAGCTTGCGGATTGTCTAACAACACATCGACTTCAATTATTCGTGCATCTTTTCGCGCCGCAGGATCAGTACCAATAGCGTCGTGCTTTTGTACTTTAGGCTGAATGTAGGTCACTTTTCCCGTTAGTTTTTCATTTAGTGCGTCACTATTAATGCTTGCTTTTTGACCTAATTTCACACGTTTTATGTCTGTTTCGTATATTTCCGCCACCGCGTACATATTCTGCACTGCGGCTAATTCTAGAACACCATCCAAATGCACAAACTCACCAGGATAGGCATTAACTTGTACTACCATGCCATCTATAGGTGAATAAATGAGCTTACGCTGATATTCGGCTTGACGACGGGCTAACCTAGCTTTTGCCACTTCAATCGCCATCTCACCAGCAGTGGCCGACACCCGAGCCGATTGACAAGATGCCTTGAGCGACTTTGCTTCGCCTTGCGCCTGTTCAACTTCTTCGGCTGGTGCCAATCCCTGACTTAGTAATTTTTCACGTCTACCCGCTTCACTTTTGGCGGTATCAGCCTGAACACACGCCGCGTCAGCGACACTCTTGTCAGCATCAAATTGTCGTACCGCAAACTCGTATTCCTTTTCAGTTTCCACAACAAGTGCCTTTGCGACAGCCGCCGAATCGACTTCAGCGAGCAACTGACCAACAGTGACACTATCGCCTTCAGCCACATGTAACTTGGCAATCAATGAACCTGCAGTTGACTCTGGAGTAGAGGGTGCTCCGATAACAATAATGCCGTTTTCAGGTTCAATTCTACCGAGAGCTGCAACTGAGGTTAAATCATTTGCAAGTAGCAATTGGCTGAATAAACTAAAAGCGACACAAGTCGCTCCTATCAATGAATCCTTCATGTTATTTCCCCTGACTAATTTCGGACTTTTGAACGGATGCCTTAAAGTGAGTTTTAAGTCTTTCAAAACTCGCTTCATAGCCAATTTTGGTTGCTTTAGCCTGTGCTTCAAATTGCAGCATACCTACGCCTCTTACATGGATATTCAGATACAGATCTGCTTGTTGTTGTTCAATTATCTGCTGTCGCTTGAGGGCTGACCCAGCTACCATTGCTTGCATAATGGTAGAGCCGAGACTCGGCACTGACGGAGCTTTTAGCCAAGGTAATAATCGCTGCACCAATAAATGCCACCCCGACAACTCTCTTCCGTAGTCCGACTTTGCTTTTGGCCCCACGGGTGGCGCCACATCCACGGCAATAATGACGCCAAAAGGATTAATTTCGCGCATTATATCTACGGGTAAATTGTTGAGTACGCCACCATCAACCAAAAGTTCGTCTCCATGGGGCACCGGTGGCAACACTCCTGGTATAGACACACTGCTGCGAATAGCTAATCCAGCATCTCCCCTTTGATGAATGACCGGCAAAGCGGTGGTCAAATTAGTCGAGACACAAAAAAATGGTAACCAAAAATCTTCAATGTCCCAGCCTTTAGCTTGTTCGTTAATGGTTGCGGTGATGCGTTTGCCCGCTATCAATGAAACCAGTGGTAAAGTGAAATCGATAATTTTGTGGTAGGCCTTTTTCGCGCGGCGAGTCACTTCATCTGCAGTTGCGCCTTGAGCAACAATCCCTGCGATGGGCGCTCCCATACTGGTACCGCATACCATATCAATTGGAATGTTTAATTCTTCCATGGCTTTAATGACGCCCAAATGCGCAAACCCTCGTGCGCCACCGCCACCCAATACCAAACTAATCGCATTACCTGATAGTATCCGAGCCAACCTTGCCATATCTGCGTCATGTCGTTTACGCACATGGTAAATAGCGTCTGGTGAAACCGAAGACAGCCACGCCGAAGTATTTCTTGGTCGGTCAGTATCAAAGTCATGTAACAAGACTAAACTCCAACGCTGCCGCTCACCGCATAAGTGTGGGGCTAGAGTTGACAAATCCGCCGTAGAATTGGCTTCGGCCACGACTATCACTTGATCTGTTTGTCGAACACACCTAGCACTCCATTGGGACCATTGCTGATCTGACTGATAAACTAAAAATTGGCAGTTATCTTCTTGGGAGTGCAGCCACTCCACCAATCGTAAGCTAGTGGCCTCGTTTTCATGACTTTGGGCAATGCCCTCAGTAGCAAGTTCTGTATTCACTATGTTGCTACTAAGGTGTCGTGTTGAACCATGCACTGACAAAGTTGAGCATAGCTGTTGGGCAAAAGTGTTGAGTTCCATACTGGCATTGGCCGGCAATAAACTGATACAGCGAACAGGTGCTTTAGACGTGCCCTTTTCGATAGGTAGATTGGTCAGGCGTTTTCCTAATATATGAGCAATATTATGTATTGCTCTGGTATTACGCTGTAACATCAGTTCAAAACTGTAATTCGATAGTTTAACTAATTCACTGTCCCTCACTGCATATACAGTGTGCGCTTGCGGTTGCGCTGTTAACAGAGCCGTTTCGCCAATGGTTTCACCTGCCAGAATAGCTTCATTGACCACTTCCCTGCCATCTAGCAATTTTGTGGTCATTTGCAAGCGACCCGCGACTAAAATGTAGGCGCCGTCTGGTACATCACCTTGGCGAAATAACGTCTGGCCACTGGGAAGTGTCACCCACTGGAGTTCATTTTCAATATCAGCCAGCACAAAAGGCAACATCACACCAAAAGGTCCAAATAAATTATCGAGGTGGATAGATAATCGATGCTTTCGCATCATATGCAGGCCAATGCTTTGAAGTTTTTTCCACAGTAATGGCTGCTCTGACAACAAACTATTGTAAATTTCTCGGGTCACTATGGCGACTTGGCTATCTGCCCTTGCAAGAATAGAATTTAGATGTTTTTCTTCGGTAAAAAAACTGAGTAGACCAATCAGCTCACCTTCTGCCAATTGCTCGTACATTCCAAGCATCTTTGCCTTGCCAGACTGCTCCTTTACCAGATTCCCTCTGACCAAAAGGTAAAAGCAAGTATCACCCTCCCCTTCGGTCACCAAATATTCATCGGCACAGATATCTTTTAATTGTGCGTATTCTGTAAAAATGTGTCGTTCGTGCTCACTTAAGGTGATGCTTTGCGCTGAGCTATAATCTTGATCAGCGGCTTGTTGTGACGAGAATGTATCCAATTATCTATTATTCCATCAATTTAAGGCCAACTTTTGGCTTCCCCAAAATACAGCGAAATTTGAGTAGCCTAGTTGGATTAAGATCAAGGATTCTTAAAAATAGACTTTAAATCTTGCAGTTATGGTCTTTTTTATTCTAACTTCCTAGACAGAGTGTATACAAGCCGCTGTACGAATTCCATACAAAATAGTACACTCATAAATTCAAGGAATGGTGATACTGGTTAACATTTAGTTTACACGTCTAACGGTAAATTAATGATGTCACCACCCAATTTGTTAATTTTAACTTTGGTTCCAATAGGAAATAGGAAATTATGGCTCGACTCGACATGTACGCGAACTATGAATTACAAGCCTCATTTAAACTTGACGATAGTGATTTTCTTTTAGGTCGTGATGCTCGTTGTGTGGTGAGTATTCCTGATTCAAAAGTGTCTCGTAAACACGCCATTATAAAATCAGTTGATGGCAACAGAGTTATTCAAAATCTAGGAGTGAATGGTACAAAAGTGAATGGTAAAGCGTTAGAAGACGACTATACGCTACAAGCTGGAGACGCCATTTTTATTGCCAGCTACATTTTAGTCTACCAACCTGAAGACAACACAAAATCTGATCTCGATTCCACTACTATTGTTAGTCGAGCGCCGCCCAGAAACCTCGTTTTGTAATCATTGGATTATACTCCCACATACTAAGATAAGGTGAGTGCTAGTATAGCGGTTATCAATAAATTGCGAGCAACAGCAGCTGCATTGGTAGCCCGCAATTTACTTACCTAAGAAGTTGCCTTTAATAGTGCCCCCATCACTGACTTTATTTTTGCTGGACGTTTTCAAAACGTAATGAATAACTGTAGTGTTTTTTCTCTAGTAGAAATGCCTTATGTGTACTCGGGCTCCAAGAGTCGTCCCCTCCCACTCCCATATGTTGATGATCAATATGCACATGCACCACAGCATCTTTTAGCAACTCGTTAGTGTGTTTAGCTGCGGTTAATTGACTTTGAGAATAGTCGCTCACTGCAAATGAAAATTCGCCAGCAACCCGCAACTCTCCCAACTCAAGCCATTTACAATCACTGCGCAAGCCGTTATCTGTCGGAAAAATATAAGCTGTATGTAGATCGTTAATAGGCAAACTGTACTCCCCCAAACGGGCGGCCGATTTACGATCTGGGTAGTTTTCAAATGGTCCTAAACCTAACCATTTAACCTCTAGGTTATCTTGTTTGGCTAAACTCAAACTCACTCCCACTCTAGGTATAGGTGGTAAGGTGTCATTTAGCAGTACAGCAATATCAAGCTTCACTTCACCGCTATGATTGATGTTATAAATCCATTGGGTTTGACAACATAACTCGCCGTTATATTCATAATCGAATACACAAGTGATACGAATGTCCACCTCTGATGTTGTTGTCTCAATGTGGCGACAGTTACGCTGCCAATTACCAAGCCCTGCGGCTATCCAACGGGCTTCCCACGCATTTGGATCAAGGTTATCCACCTCGCTTACTCCAATATCATTATCCAGCGCGGCGCGATAGAAATTATCAACAAGTGGACTGGCTATGACGTCTTTGTTGTGTTGCCACCACCTGCCCACTAGTCCGGTTTTACGATCAAAGATGAGCTCTAAACCTGCCCCTTGAATAATCAAGCTTTGGTCATTTTCAGTTAAAACTAGGGTAGCTTGTCCCTTAGAACGTCCAAAATTGTGGCGCGTTAAACTGTGCTTATTGGCTAAAGGGAACTGCTCAGTTGCCATGACATGACCTGCTTGGGCAAAACTACAATCTTCAATCAGCTCAATGTCTAGGTTTAAATGATAGTCAGCGCCCTGTGCAAATTTCACCGTGGGTTTAATGGTCAAATCCAAGACGCTTTGGGGGGCAAGGATAATGGGTAATTCGCCTTTTTCTACCTCAATTCCATTTTGTAACAGCCGCCAAACGAGTTTTTCGTTGTCTGTGGTTCGAAACACATAGTCACTTAAAATACTCAGGCTAAATGTATTGTTACTTGCCTTTGGCGCTAAGACAAAAGACAAATGTTGTTGGCAATATTTAGCCTCAAACAAACTGGGGTGAGGACTACGATCAGGAAATAATAGCCCATTGATACAAAACTGGCGGTCGTTTACTGTATCGCCAAAGTCACCACCGTATGCCCAATAATGACAGCCGTTTTCATCAAATTTTGACAATCCCTGATCAACCCAATCCCAAATGAAGCCACCTTGTAAACGCGGGAATTCTTTAAAAGCTTGCCAATAATCATTAAAACTACCTAGGCTGTTACCCATAGCATGGGCATATTCACATAAGATCAGCGGCCGGGTTTCTCCAGGTAAACTCAGCCATTTTTTAATGGAATATTTAGGCACAGCTTCGTCTTCAACGTCAGAGTCCACTCTTGAATACATAGGGCAAATAATATCAGTGGCTGTGGTATTTGCGCCGCCCCCCTCATATTGTACCGGTCTTGATGGATCAACACTTTTTGACCAAGCGTACATAGCATCATGATTTGCACCATGGCCACATTCATTTCCTAGTGACCAAATAATAATAGAAGGGTGATTTTTGTCGCGCTCAAGCATTTGTGTAAAGCGAGACATAAACGCCCCTGCCCACTGGGGATCTGCAGCTAATCGCCCCATAGGAAACATACCATGTGTTTCTATGTTGGCTTCATCTACTACATAAAGGCCGAATTCGTCACATAACTCATACCAACGCGGGTGATTCGGATAGTGTGCGGTGCGCACCGCATTAAAATTATTCTGTTTCATTAGCTTAATATCAGTCACCATGTCGGATTCTGATATCACGTGGCCGTTTTCTGGATGATGCTCGTGTCGATTAACGCCGCGAATCAATAAGGGTTTGCCGTTTAGGCATAACTGCCCATCAATGATTTCGACCTTTCTAAAGCCAATATCATAAGCTTCAACATCAACTATCTTGCCTAGTTCATCTAGCAGGCTAACCACACAACGATACAAGTTAGGCGTTTCTGCTGTCCATTTTCGAGGGTTTTCAATACAGATATTCTGGAAAACCACATCATGCCACCCCCCTTTTTCATCAACCCTTTTATTGTTAGTACTTTGAATATGGGGTTCACTAATGGCGCTTTCGCCATCAAATACTTGGACGCACACCTTGTGAGTATTGGAGGCTTTAAGCGTCGTTTTAATGGCCAAACTAGCGTCCCGATAACAAGCATCTAAGTTAGGTGTAATAAATACGTCGCTAATGTGATCTTGAGGTTTGCTGAGCAAAACTACATCTCGAAATATACCGCTTAACCACCACATATCTTGATCTTCAAGGTAACTACCATCACTCCAACGTATCACCATAACGGCAATGCGATTTTTACCTGCCACTAAAAATGGCTGGAGATCAAATTCGCTGGGCAGGCGACTGTCTTGGGAATAGCCAACCCATTGGCCGTTACACCATAAATGAAACGCCGAATTTACGCCTTCAAAAATAATATGGTTACGCTGGGTGAGTTGCTCTTGCGTGACCTCAAATTCAGTTCGATAACAGCCAGTTGGATTGTCACTTGGCACAAAAGGTGGGTTGACTGTAAAAGGATACTTCACATTACAATAAATAGGTTTATCAAAACCTTGAAGTTGCCAGTTTGAAGGCACTGGAATATTTTGCCATTGCTCATTGGTTTGCACATCAAGAAATGCCTCATCGACCTCTTCTGGTTTAGCAAATAATTTAAACTGCCAATCGCCATTGAGTAATTGCCTTTGAGCATTTTGTTTTTGCCGCGCGTCTGCAATGCTCCTAAAACCATTAAGTGGGCTATGAGCGCTAAGCGCATTAATTTGGGTGATTAATGGTGTTTCCCAATCACGGCGCTGAATGATCTGATCTAATGAGGTCATAGTTTTCCCCTAGGCATATAAAATGGAATTTATTAAGTATTGCGTATCCCACTAATATAGCTAAAACACTGCAGTTAGATTATGCTTAAAACTATCTTATTTTTATCCAAAACTATCATTCTTACTCATGAAAAATCATATCAAAGATATCCTAGATATTGGCCCCGATTGTTATGAACGTTTTATAGATTCGAAAATATTAGCTGAAATGGCCCCTCTGGAAATGACCTTAGCTGGATGCTCTAACTTAACTGGACGTTATTGTGTAGCACGCACAGTTCCTCTTGAGCATACTTTATTCTATACCCTTAAAGGGCAAGGAAAATTAACCACCATAGAAAACGAGTTCCCCCTACTTCCAAATACCTTAGCTATTTTGCCAACTAAGCAGAGTTTTGAAGTAAGTATAGTTGCAGAACAATGGGATATCATTTGGCTAAACCTCGCTAATACAAAACGTTGGCAGCATCTCAATTTGGAACAAGCTCAAGTCATCTTCGATCAACAACTCGAACCACTTCATTACGCAATGGAGATTTTATACAGCGAACCCGACGCAGCTTTACGCCAAGGTGTTTTTCCCATATTAAGTTACTATCTCAATGCAGTTTTGTTTGGCGACAATCAAAAACAAACCAATTCTCGGTTAGAAAACTTATTTCAAGATATCGAAAAACGACTCCAATATGACTGGACTATAGAAGCAATGTGTAAACAATTACACTATTCGCCGCCCCATTTACACCGTTTGTGCCAAACACAATTTGGTAAAAGTCCGATACAAAAACTCATTCATTTACGAATAGAGCGCGCTAAGAGTCTACTCGTCAATACACGCTGGCCGGTTCAACATATTGCAAGTTATGTGGGTTACAGCAATATTTTTAATTTTTCTAAGAGCTTTAAAAAACTAGTGGGTGTATCCCCAAGCGATTTTAGGCGCAACCCACACTAGCTTCACCAGCTTAATAAAAAAAATGCGCCTACTAGAAATAGTCAATAAACTAGTCTGAAGAGACTGATTGGGTAGATTCACGTTTAACTAATTGCGGCCTAAAATGCAGATGAGGGATACTATCAGCGCCAGCTTTTGGTGAGCGTAAATGCACTAAATACTGGATCAAAGACGCTGCAGCCTTACGTGCAATTATATTAGTTGGCTGAGCTGCAGTAGTTAACATAGGCCAGGTTTGACGGGAAAACGGGCTATCCTCAAAACCAGCTATGGCCATATCATCAGGCACATTCAGACCTTGCAAGCGCACTGCAAATAAGGCTCCAGCCGCTATCTCATCGTTACATGAAAAAATGCCCGTTGGAGGCTCTTCTAAGGACAATAATTGTTTAGCACCTTGCACACCAAACTCAAAAGAATAAGAGCCGTCAATTTGATAGTCGTCAATAATAGGTAAGTTGTGTTTTTTAAGTGCATTTAAATAACCAATTTTGCGCTCATGACTCGAACGGTGATTATCGTCCCCTCGCAAAAATGCAATTTTAGTATGCCCTTGTTCGATTAAGTGTTCAGTGATATCAAAAGCAGCATCTCTGTCATTAATATACACACATGGTGAGGACTCTTCACTCACTTCGCTAGATGAAATAATCCGAATATATGGAATATTCATTTCATCCAAACCACTAAGCACTTCAGGCATTTCCGACAGCGGTGGTGAAATAATCAGTCCGGCCAATTGTGAACGTTTTATCATAGTAGCCAACTCTTCTACTATATGTTTATTGTTTGCTGAGCAAGGATGGATCACCAATTCGTAACCTCGCTCTCGGCATTCGGCCAAGATGCCATTTTGCATGTCGAGCACATAATAGGCATTAGGGTTATCGTATACATACCCTAAGGAATAAGATTTACTTCCCGCTAAATTTCTCGCCGCATTATTTGGCTGGTAGTTTAATTCCTTAATCGCATTATTAACTTTTTGCAGGGTTTCTGAGCGCACCGAGCCTTCATTATTGATAACACGAGAAACGGTTTTAAATGATACACCCGCTAATTCAGCCACTTCTTTAATGGTAGTTTTTGTTTTCATTTTTATCTCAAGCACCAGCTTTAAATTTTGTCAGTTACACCTAAACTAAAAGCTTATTCGCCACTTTTGTGAATCTAGTGTAATGGATAAAACACATCATACCTTGTGTTAGTTTTTCCAAAATTAAAATACCCAACATCTTTTTTAAGTTATCTTGTTAAAAAAACGCCATACCTAAACATTAACACTAAACTATTTAATTTCAGTTACTTAATTACTCTTTGTCGACTCTTTCTTGCACAAACAACCGCCACTTTGCTGTTTAAATATACGTATTTTTGTGTGTTACTTATGCAAAAGATGTTGCAGAGTGATTTAAGATCATTTAGATTGACCACAAATGACAGCGTTGTCACCACCTTAAACGAATACCAATAACGCTGTCATTTATATTTAAGATGAATAACAGAGCAATCATTTTTTAACGCATCACTTTCATTAAGTGATAGTGATTTGCTCATCATTTTTAATATTGAGAGTTTTTTTAAAATAAAATGACAGCGTTGTCAATATAACTAAGGGAACACATAGACATGACAAAATTTAATAAGATCACTAAGGGCATTAAAATTGCCTGCGTAGTGGGCACAGCTTTTGGGGGCGCTACTTCAAAAGTAGCTTTTGCACAAGAACCAGTAAGTGATGATACCGAAGTCATTCAAATTAGCGGTATTCGTGGCTCTTTAAAAGAAAACATTAATGCTAAGCGTTTCGCTGATAGCGTCGTTGATGTTATTACATCTGAAGACATCGGTAAGTTCCCAGACAAAAACGTTGCTGAATCGTTATCACGTATAACGGGTGTTGCTGTTAGCCGTGAATTTGGTGAAGGTGAAAAAATCTCTATCCGTGGTGCGGGTCCAAAATACAACCGTACCTTGTTAAACGGTCAAACTGTAGGTAGCGCTGATTGGTTCATTCTTGATGAAGCAAACCGAAGTTTCAACTACACCATGTTGCCATCTGTCATCGTAAAAGGTTTAGAAGTTCACAAGTCTGCGACTGCGTCAATGGATGAAGGTTCAATTGGTGGTACGGTTGTACTGCAAACACGACGTCCACTAGATATGGATGCCAACAGCGGTAGTATTTCATTAGAAGCGCAATATTCAGATATGTCAGAGAAAACAGACCCTCTTGCAGCTGCTATGTATTCATGGAAAAACGAAGACGAGAACTTTGGTGTGATGGTATCTGCTGTCAAACAAGACCGTTCACTTGAGCGTCAAGGTTTTGAAGTATTAGGTTGGCAAACATCACCTGATGATGACTATATCGTCCCAGGTAACTTAGGTGCACCACGTTTTATTCAAGATCGCGAACGTTCAACATTATTTGCCACAGTACAATATGCGCCTAGTGATGAAATGTTAGTGACCTTTAACGCACTACAATCAAAAATGGACGTAGACAACCAAAACGCTAACTTACTTAACTTCCCAGCAAGAAATAGAGCTACGGCGATAGCCAATGCGACTAAAATAGTTGACGGTGCAATTCTAGCTACCTCAGATCCGTTAGGACAAGCGTCGTACAACATGATTAACCGTGTTTCAAGCACTGAGACAGAGCAGTTCCATTTAGATATCGACTACTCTACTGATGACTACATTTTAAACTTCGAAATTGGTACAACTAAAGGTGAAGGCGGTACATTACGCGAGACTTCATGGGAATACAGTGCTGTAGAAGCAGGATACGAATACGATCTTACTGGTACACCCACTGTTGATTTTGGTGTCGACCCTTCTGACGGTTCAGAGTTTGCGGCCGGTTGGATATGGGGTGGGGCTAAACCTGCTGAAGACAAAGAGACATGGGTACAATTAGATTTAGAGATACCTGTCGATGTAGGTGCATTCACCGCCATCAAAGTAGGCGCAAAAGGCAGAGATGCTGAGCGTTCACAAGGTCGTGAAGTATACAGCTGGCATGCATCACAAGAAGTGGATCCAAATGCTGACTGGAATGGCACCATGTGGACAATTTTTGCTGACTGTCCAACTATGGCTGATTGTGGCCTAGACGCATTAGGTAGTGTAATCGTTGACACTGCAGCTGGCGGAAATATTGCAAATCAAGTGGTCCAAAACCGCGAAGTAATGGAAGAATTAGCATTTGGTCCAGACGCTAGATACGCAGTTCACGAAGGCTTGGGCGAAATTTGGTCTGTTGAAGAAGATATTATTGCCCTATATGTACAAGGTGACTTCTCTGGAGATGGATTCCGCGGAAATTTAGGTCTTCGTTACGTATCTACCGACCAAACATCTTCAGGTTACGAATACTCAAACGATTCATCAGGTCTTCGCACTATTAACGGCGAATGGTTAAATCCTTCAAGTATTGAATGGGTCAGCCAAGACAATGATTATTCAGAGTTCTTACCTAGCTTTAACATTTCCATGGATCTTGCTGACGATCAAATACTACGTGTCGCTGCAGCGCGCGTTATGTCTCGTCAAAACTGGCAGGATATTTCAGGTAATGAATCGATGGGCGCACTATCAACTACCGCACAAAATACTGGTACTCGAGGGAACCCACAATTAAGACCAACTATCGCGAACCAGTTTGATATTTCATACGAATATTACTATGCAGATGCGTCACTATTTTCTGTCGCCTATTTTGTAAAACAGCTGAATACATTGCGTACTAGCATTATTGATACTCAACCTAGATTTTTCGAAAGAGAAAACCAGTTTGTTGATGTTGATTTTACGCAACCAGGTAATGGAATGGGTGGCTTGTTAGACGGGGTTGAAATTAGTCTGCAACATGATTTTGGCGGCTACGGTGCAAGTATTAACTATACTTATACCAATGCTAACGCTGACCAAGAGCGAGATGAAGCAAACTTAGGTTCAGGCCTAATTGAAGGTACCTCAGAGAATTCATTGAACTTGACTGCGTACTTTGAGAATGACACATTTGGTGCACGCCTAATGTACAACTATCGTAGTGATTGGTACAAAGGTATAAACTTCTCTGGTATTGAAGTGTATAACGAAGAGTTTGGTCAATGGGATGCCAGTGCAAACTGGAACTTCAGTGAAAACCTCTCGTTTACTTTCGAAGCAGTTAACTTAAGTGATGAAGAGATTGTTGAATATAATGTGGATAAAGCTCGTTTAGTGTCACTTTATTCAAACGGTCGTCGCTTCGTAGCCGGTGTAAGATACAATTTCTAACGACTAAGTTAGAAGTGTAATGAAAAGGAAGTCGAGCTTAGGCTCGACTTTTTTGTCTTATCTATACCTATTGATACATAATTTGAAGTGTGAGAGTGGAATGAATTCACCGATAAAAAATATTGCGATCGTAGGTGGAGGAACAGCAGGTTGGTTAACGGCTTGCATCCTTGCGAAACAATTAAATAACGCGAGTGATACCACTACTACTATTACACTGATTGAGTCAGCCGATATACCTACGGTGGGAGTTGGCGAAGGCACAGTGCCAACTATGCGCCAAACTTTGCGAATGATCGGCGTCAATGAAGCTGAGTTTATTCGGGAGTGCGATGTCACCTTTAAACAGTCCATTAAATTTGTGGACTGGCTGCACGCGCCTACATCAGGAAATCACCACAGTTATCATCATTTATTTAACTATCCACACACTCCAGGTTTTGACCTCACACCCTATTGGTTATTAAAGAAAGGCGATCAAGCCTATGCTAATCATGTTAGCTTTCAGGCAAGTATTTGTGATTTAAATTTAAGCCCTAAGCGCATAACCGACAGAGAGTATGCTGGCAATTTGGAGTATGCCTATCATTTAGATGCAGGAAAATTTTCAAAATTCCTAGCATCACATGGTAGAGATAAATTGGGTATTCATCATCAGGTACTGACGATTCAAGACGTGATATTATCTGCAGATGGCAGCATAGAAAAATTGCGCTCAAAAGAAGGCCAATTAATCTCAGCTGACTTTTTTGTCGATTGCTCTGGCTTTGCAAGTCGCTTAATGGGTGACGCACTAAAAATTGGCTTTGTGAGCAAAGCGCACCAGTTACTAGTAGATACAGCAGTCGCCATGCAAGTGCCTTATGCTGATGAGTCCAAAGAAATCCCACCATATACTATTGCGACTGCACATGAAGCCGGTTGGACATGGGATATAGGATTATCCAAAAGACGAGGCGTAGGTTACGTTTACTCCTCTAATCATACCTCTCACGACAGAGCAGAAGAAATTCTAAGAAAATATATCGGTGCTGAATCTATTGATTTAACAGCGAGACGCATACCAATGAATGTTGGCTACAGAGAAAAGTTTTGGCACAAAAACTGTGTTGCCATTGGTCTTGCTGCGGGATTTGTAGAACCGTTAGAAGCCACTGCACTTCTCATTGTTGAAGCGACGGCAAAATTACTGGCAGACAAACTTCCCACGACAACCAAAGGCATGGGTTATGCGGAAAAAACCTTCAATGATATTAGCCGCTATGCTTGGGATAAAGTCATCGACTTTATTAAATTACATTATTATTTAAGCAAACGCAGCGATAGTCAGTTTTGGCTAGATAATGTCAATCCGAATAGCGCACCAGAAAGCCTGTTAGAAAAGTTAGATTATTGGCAATTCAACCTGCCCACTCAGTCAGACTTTTCGAGTAAATATGAAGTTTTCCAGTTAGAAAATTATCAATATGTACTCTACGGCATGGAGTTTATGACCGATCTCAACAACATAAGTCAACGTTTTCCGTTTAGTGAGATTGCCGCTAAAGAAGTAACAAAACTTAATAAACATGCAGAGCAATTACAGAAAAACTTGCCCGCGCACCGAGAAATAATTAATAAAATTAAACAATACGGTATCAGTAAGATATAGCGTATTTTTTGTGCACCGCACATAGTAAAACTTTAAGAGGACTAAACGATGACAACCATAAATATGATCCCATTAGATTCGGCTAAACATAAAAACTTACGGATCAATGTCGATCGTAACTATTCACACGTTAGTCAACAAAACATGACGCCCTTGCTCGCTTCTGAATTTCTAAAAGCGTCTATAAATTTTCCTATTGTATTTGTTAAACAGACCGAAACTGGAAAATTCAAAAGTGTGGCTTTATTAGGTTTGGATGCCAACGAAAATCTCATTTTCTCCGACAAAAAAGTACGCACTAACTACATACCGGTCAACATAAGACGTTACCCTTTTGCAGCTGGAGCAAAAACTCAAGATGAAGGTGAAATGGTTTTGTGCATCGACGAGAACAGCAGTTTGTTAAATGAAAAAGAAGGCGTAGAGATTTTCGATGCAAGTGGTGCTCCTTCAAAAGCAACCCAACAAGCAACTGAATTACTAACCGATATGCTAGCAAAAGACGCAGCCACTGATATTTTTATCGCATTTTTGGCCGAACATGACTTGCTACAACCAGCAGAAGTGAAGTTAAAACTAGGTGAAGAAGGAGTAAGACAACTCAATGGACTTTACAAAGTAGACGAAGAAGCTTTAAACGAACTTTCAGATGATGAAGCGCTCACTCTATATAAACGTCAGTATTTTGCTGCGATATATGCGCACTTGGCATCACTTAGTCAATTTGAACGCCTGTTGCAATTAAAGTCTAACTTCACGCCTGAGTAAGCTTGTTGTTATGCAAACAAAACCTCTAAATGAAATCGCTTGCTGGCACAATGTCACACCTAAAATTTTTGCTAACGAGATTTTGCCTTTACACAAACCCGCAGTCCTAAAAGGGCTAGTAAAGGATTGGCCTGTAGTGACCCAAGCGCAAAAAAGTATCGAACACCTGTATCAATACTTTTCCAATATCTATGCAGGCGGTGACATTCAATTCGCACGCATACCACCCGCAGAAAAGGGGCGTTTTTTTTATAACCAAGACATGTCTGATTTCAATTTCAAAAGAGAAGTGGGACCGCTTGATAAATTTTTCCGTGATGTGTTAGCCAATAGTTTAGATAACAATGCGGAGACCCTTGCTCTGCAAAGTGCTCCAGTAGCTGACTACTTCCCAGATTTTGAAAAACAAAATCCTTTTCAGTTCTTTACTAAAAAGGTGCCTCCAAGAATTTGGATTGGAAACAACTCCGTTGTATCGGCACACTATGATGATTCAGAAAACATTGCTTGCGTAGTCAGTGGTAAGCGTATTTTCACTCTATTTCCTCCTGAACAAATTGAAAATTTATACGTGGGTCCTATGGACTTTACCCCCGCAGGCGCTCCGTTAAGTCTGGTTGATTTTAATAAGCCTGACTTTGAGAAACATCCCAAATTTCAGACAGCCCTTGATAACGCACTGGTCGCTGAGCTAGAACCCGGTGATGCCATTTACATCCCAAGTCTGTGGTGGCACCACGTTAGGGCGCTAGGTGGAGTGAATGTGTTGGTCAATTACTGGGAAGGAGGCGCCATAAATGGCTCGACTAAGCCAGTACCTGCCGACACCATTTTAATGGCGATGTTATCTATTCGCAATTTACCATTAGAACAAAAGAAGATGTGGAAAGCGTTATTCGATTACTACATTTTTTCAGATCAAAATCAAAAATATGAACATATTCCTGAGCACGTTAGAGGAATTTTAGATCCTTTAACTGAACAGTCTAAAAAAGGAATAAAAAATTGGCTGAAGAAGCAACTGAAATAAATGCAAATAGATAAGTCGACTTCAACTTAACTGTTTCATATGAACACTCTGAAGGTTTGTACATGAATAAAGCAATAAAAAACATAGTGATAGTAGGCGGTGGCACTGCAGGTTGGATATCAGCGGCCATGTTGGCAAAACAACACGGCGAAAAAAGAAATTCAAATGTCAGCATTACCTTGATTGAATCAGATCAAATATCAACTATTGGCGTGGGCGAAGGTACGTTTCCCACCATGCGAAAAACCTTACGCAGCATTGGCATTTCTGAAACTGAATTGATTAGGCGTTGCGACGCAACATTTAAACAAGGAGCCAAGTTTGTCAGTTGGCGCTTAAATGACCGAGATGAATTTTACTATCACCCTTTCAATGTTCCTAATGGCTACGGTCAGTTTGATATGACTGCTTACTGGCAAAAGAAAGAAAACCAAGAACGATTTGGTCGTTTTGCAGAAGCTGTCGACTTTCAGGATCAAATATGTGAAGCCGGACTTGCACCTAAGAGAATCGTTACCCCCGAATACCAGTCTGTTCTTAACTATGCATACCATTTTGATGCCGTAAAGGTAGCGGAATTAATAAGAGAAAAAGCCATTGAACTGGGGGTTAAACACGTAGTAGATAAAGTCATTGATGTACGGTTAGATAATGGAGGTTACATCAAAAGTGTTGGCTGCGAAAAAAGCGGCATAATCTATGGTGACTTGTTTATCGATTGCTCTGGTTTCGCGGCTATTTTGATTGATAAAACTCTGAAAGTCCCTTTTATCTCCGCCAAAAAATGTTTGTTTAATGATTTTGCTATTGCCACACAAATACCTTATGACGAAGGCGAAGATATCGCATGTCATACCATTGCCACAGGACAAACAGCCGGTTGGACTTGGGACATCGGTTTAAGTAGCCGCAAAGGCATGGGTTATGTCTACTCTAGCGATCACACCACCCATGAAGACGCAATCAATACATTTGCACAACACATTGGACCTAAGGCCGAAGGGTTAAGCTTTAGACAAATTCCTTTTACCTCGGGATACAGAGAAAAGTTTTGGCACAAAAACTGTGTCGCCATTGGCTTATCCGCTGGATTTTTAGAACCTTTAGAGGCCTCAGCGCTGATACTAGTAGACAACTCTGTAGAGTGGATAAGTGAACGTTTACCTACAGATTTTACTAGAATGGAAATTATTGCTAAGCAATTTAATCATGGCTTTACTAAAAAGTGGCAAGCGATTATCGATTTCTTAAAGTTACATTACGTGCTTTCAGAACGAACCGATGAAGCCTACTGGTTAGATAATATTCAAAAAGAATCAATGTCTGATCGACTGCAAGATTTGTTAGAACTGTGGAAACATCACCCTCCGCATATTAATGATACGGATGCACAATTTGATGTATTCCCCATCGCGAGCATTCAATATGTACTTTACGGCCTGAACTTTAAAAGTGATTTAAGCAATCAAAACTACTTATACAATAACGATGCGTTAGCGCAAAAACACTTCCAGCAAAACTTAAGAATGTTAGATAAAGTCAAAAGTAGTTTGCCAAAGCATCGAGATTTTATTGATAAAATCAAGTTGCATGGATTACAAAAAATTTAGCCGCTAAGGTGATGATTAAAGTCTTAGAGTTACCATTTAATCTCACCTTTTTTAACAACATCTGGTTGTTCCAACACCGCTCCCATTTCAGGTGTGAGTGTTAGCTTTATTTTAGGATTGCCTATATCTAAACCCATTGACGGCTTTATTGTTGCCTCGTCTATCACTCGTGCTACCGCGATGATTTCGTCTATCGCAGAGGGTTTCTTAATTTGCTTTATTTGTTTTGCAAACTTGGTGGTTTTAAAATAAATGGCTACTGACTTTTTGAATAACTTCATCCAATTTTTTGCATACTCCTTTCCTGACCCCGTTGTTTTATGCAGATAAACATTTAGGGTGACAAAAAACCTTTTATTTTCTTCAATAAACCTGCGATTTGTTAGCTCAATATCTAAGATACAATTCCATACGGTATAGGGAATTACAAAATCTAACTTTCCTCCTTGATACTTAAATTTATTAATCGCAAGCGTTTGGGTTCGCTCCATCAGCCTGGCTTTACAATGTTGGAACAGTTGCTCATCCAGAGTATTTTTTTCGCGTATCTTGTGCAAAATATCCGCCGAGATCTGCTTTATAGTTGGGCGATTAATGGTGGCTCTTTTTACTTCTATTGTTTCAGGCCAGTCAAAATCACCTACGTCTTTTAAATAACTAAGCGAGCGATCATATTCTTCAAAAATTCCCACATGAATATCCAACTGGTCAATCAGCGAAATGATTTCGTCGGCACGTGCTTGGGTAAGTTTACTTTCTGAGTAGATACGTTGCCCATCCAAGAATTTCAACATGTAGTTTGAAGTTTGCGGATTGTCCACATAGTCAGAAAAACTCTTAGGCTGAGGTGTTAAGAAACCCATAAATTCGGCATTTTTACGAATGTAGTAATACTCAGATATAAGTCTGTCTACAGGATCCCTCAACATCATGAAAATGAATTCATTCTTAAATTTTTCGACGTTTTTTATGTCAAAGATATCACCACAAGTTGATGTCTTGGTTTCAAACGCTAAGTGACGGTAGTGATAATCAAGGGGAGTTTGCCACTCTGTCCCTTTCATCACACAATTGATGCTGGTGCCACCGGTTTTAGGAATATGAATAAATATAGGTTGTTGTTTTTCCAACATAAAAATCTCAAAAATGGGGCTAATAAAAACAAAATACCATTAAATACAAGCCTACAATATTTTAACTCATAAAAAATGCAGATTGTGCAATCCATCCCAACTGCTAAAAACTATGCTGTTTAGATGACTTAAGTACTAGAGCAATTAGAGACACTCGTTTCTAATTCTTAAATAACAAGCTCAGAAAGTTGCAAATAGTATTTTAGTTGGTAGAATAAATGACAACGCTGTCATTTACCAATTATTTATCGCAACTGATGCTAACTATAATAAGAATATATTGTTCTTAAATCACTCAGTTAAAAATTCAGTTCAAAGGACATTTAATGCAGATTATTATTTATGATAATGCTCAACAAGTTGCCGAAAGTGCTGCTAAATGGGTAAAAGAACTCATCAAAAAAAGCGAGGCGCCTGTCTTAGGTTTAGCGACCGGTAGTACCCCCATTAGCTTATACAAACAGCTAGTTGAACAACATAAAACTGATGGGCTAAGCTTTAAGAATGTGACCACTTTTAACTTAGATGAATATCATCAAATAGATCCAGCCAACCCACAAAGCTATCGTAGCTTTATGGATAATCATTTATTCGGCCACGTTGATATTGACGTGAACAATACCTTTTTACCTACTTGTGCTGTAGGCGAAAATCCGAGAGTACAAGGATTAGCCTATGAAGAAAAAATCAAACAACAAGGCGGTATTGATTTACAAATATTAGGTATTGGTGCCAATGGCCATATTGGCTTTAATGAACCCACCTCAAGCTTGTCTTCACGAACACGTATTAAAACCTTAACTCAACAAACTATTAGCGATAATAGCCGTTTATTTAATCCCGATGAAAAACAACCCACCATGGCCATGACTATGGGTATTGCCACAATTATGGATGCCCGCTACGTGTTACTAATGGCGACAGGTGCGAACAAAGCCAATGCGGTTAAAGATATGATTACGGGTGGTGTTTCGGCTATGTGCCCTGCCTCTGCGTTACAAATGCATGAGAATGCAATTATCTTATTGGATAAAGCAGCAGCCAGTGAATTAAGTGACCAAAGTTACTATCAGTGGGCAGATAGTGAAAATCGTAAATTAATCGAACACTACGGCTATTTCCATAACTACTAAATGCAGGGTTAGAGATTGAAATCATTGCAAATAGTGTGAGACTAGGTAAAATAAAATGACAACGCTGTCATTTAGTTAGATAAATTAAAAATAACGATAAATACTCAATGGATTAATGCAGTAATAAGTCATGACAATTAAACAAAGTATGTATTGTTCTAAAAAACAGAGGATTAATTTTTGACTCATTCTACGGACATCTTTCTAGGCATTGATGGTGGTGGCACAAAATGTAAAGCTCGCTTGGAAGATGCTAAGGGGAACCTTCTAGCTGAAGCAACTGCTGGCCCAGCTAATGCTGCTCGCCACCTAACAGGTTCAGTTGCAGCTGTGCTTGAAGCCAGTGAAAAAGCCGTCGCTAATGCGAATATTAAAGGACTATCCCTAAACCAAATCCATGCCGGAATTGGCTTGGCTGGAATTAATATTCCAAAAGTGCAACAAGCATTTTTAAAACAATCTCTCCCCTTTGCGAGTTGGCACATAACCACTGATCTACACATTGCCTGCCTAGGCGCACACTTAGGTGCAGATGGCGCAATAGTGATAGTAGGAACTGGCTCTTCTGGGATCGCAATATGTAACCAACAACAGTTGGAGGTCGGAGGCCATGGATTTGTTGTCGGCGATAAAGGCAGTGGCGCTTGGCTTGGAAAGATGGCGATAAGTCATTGCCTTGAAACCTTAGATGGTATCACCCCTGACAATCTTCTTTGCGAACACGTAATGAACCAGCTTAAGTGTGACAATCCTTACGACTTAGTGAGTTTAACGCTAGAGGCAAAACCCGCATTTTACGCAACCATTGCACCGTTAATACTGCAACTCGCGGCAAATCAGCAAGAAGATGCATTATTACTGGTTAATCAAGCTGCGACTTATATCAATAAACTTTGCCATCGGTTGTTAATCGGCAACTTGGATCGTTTGTCTTTAATTGGCGGTATTACACAACCAATAATGCCCTACTTGGATACCCAACTACAGGCTATTATAAAGCCAGCTAAGTCGACGCCAGAACAAGGCGCAATTCTATATTCCAAGTCAATGTTAAGTGGCGGAGTCTTGTCATGAACAAGGCGTTTTTGATGAATGCTGGGTCACAATCATCTGATGTGTTCCCCCATTTAATCGGGCATCATCAGAAACCCGCAAGAGTGGAAAAAATAACCGAAACATTATCGAGGTAAAGATGCAGCGTTTTTTTGCAGAAAACTTATTTGATGGAAAAACCATTAAAAACAATCAAATAATCACTGTTGAGGCCGGCATAATACACTCCATTGAACCGGCGGCTGCACAAGACAATGCCATTCAATTGAATGGGTTAGTTGCTCCTGGTTTTGTGGATGTACAAGTGAATGGTGGTGGCGGTGTGTTGTTTAACAATCAGCCAAGCTTAGAAACCTTAATGACAATGAGCCGTGCCCATCAGCGATTTGGTAGCACGGCTATGTTGCCTACGTTAATAACAGATGATTTTGCAACTATGCAACAGGCAGCAAATGCCGTGTCTGCTGCCATTGCCCAAAATGTCAAAGGCATAGTCGGCATTCATTTTGAAGGCCCCCATTTAAGTCAGCCTAAAAAAGGCATTCACCCCTCACAGCATATTCGGCAAATTAGTCCCGAAGAAATGGCTTTGTTTAAACGCACAGATCTGGGGTTAGTGTGTGTCACTTTGGCGCCAGAAAACGTATCTATCGAGGTAATTACCGAGTTAGTGCAAGCGAATGTAATAATTTGTTTAGGTCACTCTAATGCCAGTGCCGAACAAACGTTTGCGGCACTCCAAGCGGGGGCTCAAGGTTTTACACATTTATACAATGCCATGTCGCCGCTTCAAAGCAGAGCCGCTGGCATGGTGGGTGCCGCATTGGTAGACGCATCTAGCTATTGCGGATTAATTGTAGATCATGAACATGTGGATATGACAAGTTGCCAGTTGGCAATTAAATGTAAAACGCCAGAGCGCATCATGCTAGTCACCGATGCCATGTCCCATGTAGGAAGCGATCAAACTGAATTGCAATTTGCCGGTATGCAGATCAATCGAGAAGGTAATAAATTAACCATTGAAGGCGGCAGATTAGCTGGCTCAGCACTTGATATGGCCAGTGCAGTTCGTCACTGCGTTGAAGATCTACACTGTTCTATGCAAGACGCCCTCAAAATGGCTTCAGCAACGCCAGCTACATTCCTAGGCATGCAACAACAAAAGGGCTATTTAGCTCCAGGGTATGCTGCAGACTGGGTCGTATTAACAGAACAATATCATGTGAATGCCACTTATATAGCGGGTGAGCAAGTATTCGGGTAACGCGGACTTAACACTAAAAACAATAAGAAGGTGAACAATGCAAACAATTAATACCCAGCAGTCTAAATCAGGGACACTCATACCTATGCTTATTATAGGCATGTTGTTCTTCATATTTGGTTTTGTCACATGGCTTAACGGCGCCCTGATCCCATTTTTGCAAATAGTCTGTGATTTAACTGAGTCACAAGCTTTGTTGGTAGCCTTTTCTTTTTATATAGCCTATGTAGTCATGGCATTACCTATGTCTTGGGTGTTAGACAAAGTAGGCTATAAATATGCCATGTGTTTAGGTTTAGTTGGCATCGCCCTTGGGTGTTTATTGTTTATTCCAGCGGCTTACTCTCATGAATTTGCAGTATTTTTAGTTGCTCAATTTATTGTGGGTACAGGCCTGACAATTCTGCAAACGGCATCGAATCCTTATATCGTAAAGATTGGTCCAAAGGAAACCGCAGCTGTGCGTATTTCTATAATGGGTTTATTGAATAAGTTTGCTGGTTTTCTGGCGCCAATTGTATTTACTGCCTTAGTACTTGGTGAGTTCGCAGGTGTGAATGCACAGACAATTGCGGCCTTATCTGACGCCGAACGTATCACACAAATCGCTGCTTTGGCTGATGGTTTAATATTACCTTATACCTACATGGCGCTAGCTTTGTTTGTTTTGGCCGTCTTATTAAAATTCTCATCTTTACCTGACTTAGTTTTAGAGAAGCCAGAGTCGGCGGACGCTGAAGCGGGGAGTTTAAAAGCCTACCCACAACTCATACTAGGGGTGGTAGCATTATTTTTATATGTAGGAGTCGAAGTCATAGCAGGCGACACCATAGGGTTATTTGGCTCTCAGTTAGGTGTAGCAAACGCCACCTCTTTAACCTCTTACACTATGGCTTTTATGGTTTTAGGCTATCTAATTGGTTTAGTGCTTATTCCGCGCTTTATTGATCAGGCTCAGGCACTAGCTGGCTCAGCCATCTTAGGTTTAGTGTTAAGTCTTGCAATAGTGTTTGCCGATGTACAATCCACTTCAATCTCAAGTGTTTTATGGGGATGGATGGGCATAGCTGAATTACCTAATGCTATTACCCTCATTGCCATACTGGGATTTGCCAATGCCTTGGTATGGCCTGCTGTTTGGCCATTAGCTTTAGATGGATTATATAGTCTCACCGCTCGAGGTTCAGCTTGGTTGATCATGGGTATTTCTGGCGGCGCTGTACTACCGGTTTTATATGGTGTTTTAGCGGAACACTTTGATAACCAATCGGCATACTGGATGATGCTCCCCTGCTACGGATTCATTTTATATTATGCCCTTAAAGGCCACAAAATCAGAAAGTGGTCTTAAATTTTTATAGATCGCATTAGCCTATGTGCCCCTTAGGCTAGTTAGATCCCATAATTGTGACAGTATCACTGCACTATCGACAAATCTATTGACTGGAAATAGCCATGACTTAAATGCTCTTTGCCGTGTTGGGGCATCCTTTAGGTACCGCAAGAACAACGGATAGAGAAAGTGCTTTGATGTCCCATATCGCTATTGCCGAATCAGCAGTTGTGGGCTTCAGCCGGAAGATAAAAGGACAAAGGCATGGGAAGATGTAAAGCCAGTGGTTATTGCTGTTGCAACTAGCATTTTAACGACGGAAAATTTTTATAACGTTTATATAGGACTCATTCATGACAAATAGCACTATTACCATGGCAATGAAGGGTAAATTAAAGCAAAAAACACTTAGTGGATTGACTATAGCCATGGCTATTTTTATGACCGCTTGTGGAAATGAAACAGCACTCCCTTCTGTTGCGGAGCCAATAGTGTCAGTTAACGCTGCCGCAGCACAAATACAAGTCAAACTAGGTGTAAATCACAACTACCTCACTAAAGATTGCCCGAACCAAGCAAAGAGTTGTTATCAGGCCACTATGACATTGCGGCTCCCCCAAAGTATGCCTAAAAACTGGCGTATTTTATTCAGTAATTTGTCACCAATTAGCAAAGCCACGAGCAATGAATTTAACCTTGTGCATGTTAATGGTGACTTACATGAAATCTCGCCCAAAACAGACAAAATAGCAGCCAACACTGATTATCAAATAGTGTTTTATGGTCATACCCCCTTAGTCTCAGAATCGGTTTTATTTCCAAACTACCTGTTGGTGGACAGTCACGGCGAAACCAGTGTTATAACGTCAACAACAGAAAAGTTAATCAAAGGACATCAACTACCGCGCCCTCAGCACGTTGAAGCCTTTAGTCGCCCTGAACAGCAACTCAGAAATGCCGACGACAAGGTTGTCATTGCAGATACCAGTGAGCGTTTCTATCGTTTTTCGTCACGTATAACTGACAGCACAGAGACTCATAATTTACGCATTATCCCTAAACTGCAATCAGCTGATTGGTCATCCGAGACTGTTCATATTCCATCAGGAATACAATTGCCTGACATGCCAGATGCTAAAGATAAAAGTTTACTCGCCGCAGTTACCCAAAGATTAATTGCCAACTCAATTCAAATAAGCCAGCAGGGCTTACCAATAAAAATAATACAGAAAAGTGAAACTGCGCCAGAAAGTTATTCATTGTTCATTAGTGCCGAAGACATTCAAATTGAATATGCAGATTCTGCAGGACTTTATTATGCCATGATGTCTATAGCTCAGCTTTATGATGCACCAAACCAAGCTCTACCATTAGGTTTAGCAAAAGATCAACCCAGTATGGCGTTTCGAGGTCTACATATAGACGTTTCACGAAACTTCCGCAGCAAAGACTTTATTTTGCAAACACTAGAGCAAATGTCTTATTACAAACTAAATAAACTGCATTTACACCTTGCAGACGATGAGGGCTGGCGATTACAAATTGATTCGTTACCGGAACTCACCGATGTTGGCGCGTTTCGATGCTTTGATGAATCGGAACAAAACTGCTTATTGCCGCAGCTTGCCGGCGGTAATGGCAAGTTTGCGGCCACAGAACAAAACAGTGGCTTTTATAGCATCGACGACTACATTGAAATTTTGCAATATGCTGACGCAAGACAAATCGAAGTGCTTCCCTCCTTAGACATGCCAGGGCATTCGCGCGCAGCGATTGTTGCCATGAATGCAAGATACCAGCGCCTAATGAAGCTAGAAAAACCTGACGAAGCAGCACAATATTTTTTGACGGAGATTGACGACAAAAGTGAGTATCGCTCAATTCAACATTACAACGACAACACTCTCAACCCCTGTTTACCTGCTACTTATACTTTTATAGGTGAAGTGCTCGAACAATTAATCGACATGCACAAAACTGCTGGCGTGCCCCTGAAACGCTATCACATAGGTGCAGATGAAACGGCAGGAGCTTGGGCAGAATCGCCAGCCTGCGCTGCACTGATTGCCAGTAACGATAGTCTTAATGAAGCTAAACAGCTTGGCTCCTACTTTGTAGAAAAAGTTGCTAACAATATAAGTGAATTAGGGGTTTTACCTGCTGCGTGGAGCGACGGACTCTCCCACGCAAATTCCGAAAATTTGCCAGAAAAGTTACAATCAAACTCCTGGGAAACCCTATATTCCGGTGGTCACAGCAAAGTCCATGAAATGATTAATAAAGGCTGGCAGGTTGTGTTATCTACCCCAGACGTACTCTATTTTGACTTCCCCTACGAAGCGGACCCAATCGAACCTGGCTACTATTGGGGGTCAAGATACACCGACAGTTATCAAGTATTTCAATTTATGCCTCATAACTTAGCTGTACATGCAGAAATTTGGAGAGATAAATTGGGCAATGATTATGCAGCGCCAGCCAATATTGATATTCAAAATGATCAGCAAATCTTAGGTATTCAGGCACAGCTTTGGGGTGAAACTGTGCGTTCAAATGCTAAGGCCAACTACATGCTTTACCCTAGGTTATTGGTTGTGGCCGAACGCGCTTGGCATACCCCGAAATGGGCCGAAAGTTACAAGAAGGGAGTGGCCTATTCTGCCAGCACAAAACATTTTGACGCAGCGCAAAGAAATGCAATGAACGCAGACTGGTTCAGCTTTAGCGATGTATTGAGTCATAAAGCCATGCCACAACTGGTAAAAGAGTGGGTTGAACCAAGAGTACCTTTACCAGGCGCAGTGATAAAAGAGGGAGTGCTACATATGCATTCTGCTTATAGTGGCTTATTACTTGAATACAAAATACAGGACGGAGACTGGCAGCAATACAACGCCCCAATAAAACCCACTATCCAAGGTGATATTTGGGTACGGGCAAAAATTCCAACTACTCAAGTGACCAGCCGCGAAATGCAGCTAAGTAAATCCTAAACATGGATATTCATTAAGCTTTGATGGGCTAGTCTAACGCTGTGTTGCTAGCCCAAAAAGAAGTTATGGATTCATTATGTGCCTACCTGTTGATACTTATGCACATAATGAGAAACCCAAGTATGCGTACAGATAGCGGCGTATATTTTATGTTCCCTTTAAAGAGACAAACAGCCTTCAGCCAAGTTTCTTGCTGGAAATATTTGCCCTAAGGTAGCATTCAATTGTTGCCATTGCTGAGCCATCACATCCGCTTGCTGTTGCGTTAATACCTCACCAAACTGTTTTTCCCTCGCCTCTTCAATATGAGTGTAATGAAAAATACGCATGTCCACATTTTTTACGTTTTGATAGGTGTTATACATATCATCAATATTCTTTTGAGAATCGTCAACAAATACAATAGCCGCAAATTCTCTAGCCGTTTTTTCTAAGATATGTTGCAACATATCTCCTTTATTCATGCCTGAGGTCATCATTACGCCCTGCATATAGCTAACTTCCCGGCCTATTTTCTCTCTAAACATAAAGGCCTCTTGGCCTACCGGTACTAGTGCATTCGATGTTAAATCAACTTGATTACGGGCTAATTCTCGTTCTGTCGCGGCGCGATATTTAGGCGCTCGAGAGGTCAATGCCATTACGGTATGCCCAGATAATTGCCAGTTTGTTATGGTTTGATCTAGGTTATCTTCGGTTAAAATCATCGGGGCTAATTCGTAAAGCAAGCCAATTGAATCTTCAAACAAACAAGCGACCTTTTGTGATCCAGTAGGTTTGACATCAAATTTTCCTCTTTGCCATTGATACCACACATCACTGCCCAAATCAGTGGTACTAGTGAGTATGGTATTATCAATATCCATCACAATTAACACCTGCTCCTCGCCATACTTTTGACTTAACGTCGAAGTAGCAGAGACAACATCTGCCATAGCGTTAATCTCTTTTACGATAACGCTTTTAGTAACAGGGTCTTTTGACACAAGAGCAGATTCAGTCCCTTGGCCGACACTTGTACAGGATGAAGTCAAAAAAATAGTGAACACTAGAGATATGTAAATCGATGAGGTAGTTTTCAAAATCATTCCTATGGAATTTTTAGATAATCAGACTGAATCGTCCATTATCGACATAATAAACCCTAATGTCGATATACATTATAAAAAGGAGAGTATTTATAGATTAACAATAAAATGTCATGCTTTAAAAAAGCTATCATTTTTTATCGTCGAATAAAGCGGGCTGAATGGCAAAAATGAGCGAATTCCAGCCATTGAAACTTGATGTTTCCTTCGCATGCTAAACATGTGTAAGCAGACCGTCAGTGCCGATCATTTAATCGACACTCAGTGACACAATGGATATCCTAGCAAGTACAAAGAGAATGTAAGCTGATTTTCAAAAATGAATTTGAAATGGAACGCTTAACATTATTCAGTTAATCAAACCGAGAAATAGGCGTCCCATTAACCCACTTAAAACTTAGATTCTTTTTTTAAATTAACCCGCACAGCAGGATAGTTCCTTAACATCCTTACTGAAGGTTTGAGCACATAGTTTTAAACCTTCAACCATGGTCAAATATGGGAATAATTGCCCAGCGAGATCATCTACCGTCATATTATTATGAATTGCAAGCGCAGCACTTTGGATAATTTCTCCACCCTCATGGGCGAGTATTTGTGCGCCAAGAATTTTACCAGTTGACTTGTCAGCAACCAGTTTAATGAAACCATCCGTTTCAAAATTGGCCAATGCTCTAGGCACATTTTCCATATCTAATACGCGTGTAATGACCTCATAGCTCTCTGTTACGGCTTGCTCTTCTGTTAAACCTACGGTAGCAACCTGTGGGTCTGTAAAGATAACAGCAGGCATGGTCGATAAATCGAGCCTAGCTTCACCACCTGTCATATTAATGCCTGCTCTACTGCCCGCAGCTGCGGCTACATAAACAAATTGTGGCATGTTGGAGCAATCACCAGCAGCATATATGTTGGTGGTCGATGTTTCCATTTTATCATTGACCACAATGGCACCATTTTTATCTGTTTCAATACCAACATTCTCTATACCAAGATGTGCCGTATTTGCATGACGGCCTGTAGATACAAGTAATTTGTCAGCTTTTAGTACCCCTGCATTGGTGTCTAATTTGAATGAATTTCCGTCATAGCTGATATCGCTTGCCTGTGTGTTGCTTAGCACTCGAATACCTTCTTTTTCAAAGCATTCAGTTAGCTTCTTGCCCAGTAGTGGGTCTTCAGCATACAACAAGGTATGGCGTGCCAATATAGTCACATTACTACCTAAACGAGCATAGGCTTGGGCGATTTCTATAGCCACAACCGATGAACCAATCACGATTAAACTATCAGGCAATTCTTCTTCAAATAATGCTTCTGTAGATGTCCAATACGGCGTATCTGCCAGACCCTTAATCGGTGGAATAGTTGGTGTAGCGCCTGTTGCAATTAAGATGCGGTCTGCGTGAACAACTTCTTCTGAGCCATCTGATTTTTTGACAGTTAATGTATTTTCATTTTTGAAACGAGCATAACCCTTCAATAATGTTAGTGCTGGGTTGTTGTCTAAAATGTTTTGATACTTGGCACTTCGTAACTCTTCGACCCGAGAGGTTTGCTGTGCCATTAACAATGAACGACTTATCTTGGGAGGATTGTTTTCGATACCATCAAATGGGTTTTCTCGTTGCTGGTGTGCCAATTGCGCGGCACGAATCAGTATCTTAGATGGAACACAACCAACATTGACGCAACAACCACCAATGATATCTGCACCTTCAATCATAGTCACTCTAGCGCTACCTTCAGCTGCTTTAATAGCGCAAGCAAAAGCGCCAGAGCCACTGCCAATAATCGCAACATGTAACTGTTCTGATCCGCCAGAACAGCAATTATCTTCTTTATTACCAGACATTATTAAAAACCTTATATTGCGCAGGATTCATCGTCACAACGATGATTTGCGGGGGAAAATATATCCCATATTGAAATGACAACCATAAATCCCAAAGCGGAATAGGTTACGTATGTACTCCATGCATACTGGAACCAAGGGTAAAGTGAGAGTAATAAGAAAACAGGGCCTATTATGCCGAGTGCACTTCTATGCCACTGGCGATGACTTAACCATCCCAGTGCGTTAAGAGCTAGCGCAACCCATGCAAAAAAAGGCAATAGAGTATTGATAAAAACCCCTTCCCATTGGCTGAGAAAGCCCAATCCAACTGCTGCGCCTAAACTAGCAATAGCTGGAAAACACATCGCGCATCCCATCGCAGAAACCAATGCCCCAAGTGAGCCTGCTTTGCCACCAAATTGTGTAATATATTTTAAAAGTCGATCCACTATTTTAACCCTCGTTTTAATCTTTCAAGATAGATGGATAACCTGCATTGGTTGTTGCACTTACGAGCGCTTCAATATTGGTCTTCTCATCATCATAAGTAACAACAGCTAGCTTAGTTGCATAAGTAACAACAGCTAGCTTAGTTGCATAAGTAACATCAGCCTTTTTAACACCATCAACATTGGTTAAAGATTTTTTGACGGTAATAGGACAGGTAACACAATTCATGCTCGGTACATCAAGCGTGACCGTTTGAATTGCCGCCAATGCGCTTGAGCTTGAAAGTAAAGCGATTAAAAAAAATGTATTTTTCATAGTAGACTCCAAATTTTAATAGGATGTATTGACACAATATGTGTATGAAAAGTTAAGCAAACCAAAGTATCCAATAGTTGCTGGTGACCAAAACTATTGCAGTTGCAGAAATTAGCCAAAAAGTGATTTTACGACGATGCCGTGTTGCGGGAATTGCACAAGCGCTGTCTGGTTCACACTCTTCAATTGGGCGATAAATCCTCCATCCCGTGTAACCGAGTAACAGCACCACAACAAGAATAAATAAAGGGCGATAGGGTTCAAACGCGGTTAAGTTGCTTATCCATGAGCCGCTAATGCCCAGTAGCAATAGCACCAAAGGGCCAACGCAACATACGCCTGCACCGATTGCCGCAATGATCCCGCCGACCATTGGAAGATTTGATTCTTTTTTATTCATGTGAGCACCTCATTAACTTATGTCACAACGATAAGTTATGTACCTAGGTACGGAGTCAATGAGTTTTTTTGAAAAATATTGAAGAATACTGAAAGTGTATAATTCGCCTTTAAAGCAAATATACTTAGGAACTTAGTGATGCCGTCTTAGCTAAGGCTGCAATGAATCTATGATGGGGCAACAAGTTTCATCCTCATTACGTTGACATTGGGCTATATGTTCTAGCAGTGCTTTTTCCAAAAGCTGCAAATCCGCTTGTTTGGCCTGAACCGCAATTAGCTTTTTTTTAGCTAGTTCCTCGACTTGATGACAAGGGTTATCACTTAGTGATAGTAGCCCCTCAATTTCATGTAGCGTAAACCCCAATTCTTGAGAACGTTTTATGAAGCGAATTCTATTCACTGTTTCTAGTGGATATATTCTATAGCCCTGCAAAGGTTTGACAGGCTGTTTGATTAAACCCTTGCGCTCATAAAATCGAACGGTCTCTGGATTGATCCCGATTTGTTTTGCTATTTTACTAATCGTGCCTGACATTAATTATCTATCCTCAACAATTCATAAGCTCTAATATTTCGATAGCATAGGTTATCAGAACATAGAAACGATAAACGGTATTCTAGCTCTGTATAACGGCGGCGTAAAATGGTGACAATGATGAGGGTGGCTATTTTGGGTACAGCAGTAAAACAAATGCGCTGGAATCTGGCGAACGTCTGCAATCTGATAGCTAGAGCCGTTCATTGATTGCTTCCGCGATGACCGCAATTGGCACAAAGTGATCGTTCAAATTTCAGAATTTACGGAAATTGACCGAACAGAGTTTTCAGCTGAACAATCACTCGAGTTCAACTCTGCCTTCCTTGAGTTTGCAGTAGTTTTTCCACCGCTTTTTTTGGGGTTTTGGAAAGCTTTTGAATTAAGGTAAAAGGTACCTCTAGTGCTGTGGTAATTTGCGAAATGTCTTCTAGCATTGCCATCCACAATTTAGCGGTCATTTCTGAGTCGAATAAAGCCCTATGAAAATCCCCTTCTGAAGGAATATTTCTATAGCTGATGAGTGTGCCTAATTTATGATTAGGCGCTTGTTGATATAAACGTCTGGCGATAAGTAAAGAACAGGCAAATTGTCCATCATAGTTTCTAGAAATCCGACTTAATTCCGCATCCAAAAAACGTTTATCGAATGACGCATTATGGGCAACTAAATTACTATCCCCCATAAAATCAGCAAAAGCGTCCATTACTTCGTCACAGGGCGCTGCTTGGCTTAACATACGATTAGTAATACCCGTATAGTTTTCAATAAACCCACTAATACGTTTCCTTGGATTCATAAGTGCTTGAAAACGCTCTACCACCCGCCCCTTTTCTAAACGCACAGCACCTATTTCGATGGCTCTATCCCCCATATCTGGTGAAAGCCCAGTGGTTTCAAAATCAAGTACGATAAGGGAGTCGGCGCAAGAGTGCGTCATATTGGGGGTTACCTGCGTCATCTTAATTGGCTATTTTAACAAATATGCAGGCAATAGCGGAAGGGCTGCCGAGCAAGCTAGTGTTTATTGTGCACTGCGTTTTTTAGCCAGCATTATATTACGATAGGTATCCACCCAATATTTATCTTTGTTAGCGACTAAATAATCTAAAAACTTGGCGTGTTCTGCTGTTGCTGTAACTAGATGGTCGCCCCCTACCCCATGAAATAGCACATTGATCATTCTGATATTTGCAGGCTGTTTCTCAATAAAGTTGATGATCTGGGCACTGCTAATATCACTTGGACCGATAAAGGCTGCAAAGTTGGGGTCCTCTAAACTTTTCACACCCACAAATTGTTCTTTGACTGCCTCAACATAGTTACCATCTTTCACCATTTGGTCAAAACAAGGTGGTGTAAAAGTATGTTCACTGTATCCGTCTAACGAGGTTAATAGCGTATTGGCCACAGTTATTTCATTTACCATAGCTTGCACCGTTTTATCATCCAAAGCATTTGTAGGTTGAACCCATTCTCGGCCAGGTTTGCCACTTAGGCAGGCATGAAATAAAGAATGATTACCAAGCTCGTGCCCTTGCTGAGCGAGTTGACGCCACTCTTCAATACGCTCCTTAAAAGCATCCGACAAAGGCACAATATAAAATGAGGCTTTAAGGCCCCGCTGATTTAACGCCGGCAAGGCATTATCCAACTGACTATCTAGCGCGTCGTCATAGGACAAACTAATCGCTATTTTATTACCATCAGGCCACTTTTCGGCAGCCTCTAACGATTGATAAGCCAAGTGCATGGCCATTAATAAAATCAGGAAATGAGTAGAAACCTTAGTTACTCGCACAAAACGCCCTTTTTTTGCAATTCATTTACATACTAGTGTGCCCAATATCTAATAAAATCTATAGAAAAAATTTACTTTTAGGGCAATTATTATTCGTTAACTTTTTGATATATCATAGAAAATTTTAAAACGATGATACATAATAGCTTTACCTATTTTCACAATTGAAATCCACTAGTGTGGATGACAACATCTTTTAAATTAACATTAAATTTACAAGGTTTGCTTGATGCTCTTGATGTCCTGTAACAGCAAAAATATTGCTATCGCTTTATTATCGATTAGTTTTTTATGGGCTTGTGGCGGTGGTGGAGGCAAAACTGCTAGTCCAACGCCTATCTCTCCCCCTACACCTGCTGCTAATGTTGCACCTACAGTTGATGCTGGTCCTGACCAAGTAGTTGA
The DNA here is from genome assembly GCF_963977085.1 of uncultured Paraglaciecola sp. Classification (GTDB taxonomy): domain Bacteria; phylum Pseudomonadota; class Gammaproteobacteria; order Enterobacterales; family Alteromonadaceae; genus Paraglaciecola. The sequence continues at coordinate 365,269 of NZ_CAXBNC010000001.1, forward strand.
TGAAAAGAGCAATGTCACATTAAGCGGCAGCGCATCCGATTCTGATGGCAGCATCAATTCATATAGCTGGGCCCTTACATCTTCTGGTACAACTGTCTTGTTAACAGGGGCAGATACATCAAGCGTTACTTTTAATGCCCCCGATGTAGCCAGTAGCGAAGAGTTGACTTTTTCACTAACTGTCACCGACGACGATGGCGCGACTAGTACTGATACCTTGACGGTTACAATCAATAATATTAGTTCACCAACAACTCCCCCAACCGGTGAAATGACAGTGCCTGAAGGTGGCACATTTATTCTGTCAGCCAATACTCTGTCTTCAGCAACATTTTGGGAAGGGAATGGTAGTCAACCGGTAGGCAGCCGAACTATTGTAGCTGTAGATCACCAGAAGTTTTCACAAGCGCTAGAAGTAGATATTACCAATCCATCAGGCGTTACTTGGAATGGTAATGTCAGCATTGGCCTTACAGAAGACGTAAAAGTGGGTGATAACTTACTGCTACATTTGTATTTTCGAACTATGGCCAGTCAATATGAAACCGGAACTGGTTTCACCCGTGTGTTACTGCAAGGTCCTGAGCCTGAATACTTAAAATTGATTAGTCGCAATATTAATAGTGCTAACGAATGGGAAGAGTTTTTTATTCCCGCCACAGTAACCCAAGACTTTGCTAAAAATGAGTTAACCCTCATGTTTGAGCTTGGAGCCGGAGACAAGCCTCAAAGGTTTCAACTAGCAGGCATTGAGCTATATAACTATCAACAAAACATAGCTTTTACTGACCTACCTCAGACTAAGGCTACTTATGGCGGCCGTGACGAAGACGCCACATGGCGAACCGAAGCCGCTGCTCGCATCGAACAATATCGCAAAGGTGATTTCACTCTCACCATACAAACGCCTAGCGGCGATAAAATTACTAATACTGATATCAATATCAATATGCGCAAACATGCTTATCATTTTGGCTCGGCTGTGGTGTCTAACATGTTGATAGGAGACGGAGCTGATGAACAAATATACCAATCAAAAGTATTAGAGCTTTTTAATCAAGCTGGGCCCGAAAACGATCTAAAATGGGCACCCTGGGCAGGTGAATGGGGCAGTAGTTTTAACCAAGAAACCACCCTAGCCGGTTTGCAGTGGTTAAAAGACCATGACTTCTACACCCGCGGGCATGTCCTAGTTTGGCCTTCTAAACGTAACTTACCAGATGTCATGCAGCAATATTTACCCGATGACCCAGCCAATGCCGATCCCCAAGCTTTAGTTGCAGTGAAGAGCCATATTGATGACATTACCTCAAGAACAGCCAGTCTACTTTCTGAATGGGACGTGTTAAACGAACCTTATGACAATCACTATTTGATGGATGCATTTGGTGATGAAGTGATGGTGGATTGGTTTGAACAAGCACGTACAAATTTGCCTGATCATAAACTCTATATTAACGATTACAGCATTTTATCATCAGCGGGATCTGACACAGCCCACCAGCAACACTACCAAGATACCATAGAGTATTTATACGCTCAAAATGCGCCTATTGATGGCATTGGATTACAAAGCCACTTCAATGATGTGCTGACTGACATTACCAAGGTGTACAGCATTATAGAACGTTTCCATCTGGCATTCCCTAGTGCAGCTATCCGCTCAACGGAGTTTGATGTTTCAACATTAGATGAGCAGTTACAAGCTGATTACACCCGTGATTTTCTCACCATATTCTTTAGCCACCCAGCCACAGTTGGTGTGCAACTTTGGGGCTTTTGGGCCGGTAGGCACTGGTACCCAGATGCGGCGTTATATGACCTAGACTGGCGCGAGAAACCTAATGCAGTAGCATGGAAAGATTTAGTGTTTAATCAATGGCACAGCCAGTTTGCCGCAAAAACCAATGCCGAAGGAACCTTTAGCGGCCGTGGGTTTTATGGAGAATATGAGGTGACTTTTAGCTATCAAGGGACAGAGCAAACCTTATCGTTCAGTGTTAATAAAGATGCACAGAATAATATTATCCTGACGACACCATAGAAATTATTACTATCAATAGGTGACTATCCAAGTATTTGAGTCGATTACAGTAAGTATTCGATTCAAATATAGGAAGCCCAATTGCTCATATTACTTATTAGGTGAATGGATAAGTCGCTAAATCCAAATTATTCCTAGTTACGCTGCTGTTCGCTAAACCAATCAAGTCTTCAGACCCCATAATATTTCTGCCATAAAACTGCAATATACTGCAGCAAATTATTCGGACTTGCGGTTTATCAGATGTTGTGGAGATTGTGTGCTTCTAGGCAAGGTTATGGATTACTTCTCGCTTTATTAAGCATATCGACTCTTATAACCATGTTGTATTTTTCAAAACAAAACCTTGCTTCAGTTGAGCTTGGTGACTATTACCATTACCGCTGTGAAATAGAGACTCGTATTGCCCCTGATTTACCGCGTTTTCGTTTTTTGGCGGTCACCTCGTTATACGCCACAACTATTGCCGAGTTCTTATGTGATTCACCTATCATGGCGCAATTTTATTCTGGGGTAACCATTTCATGGAAACCACGCTGGCTACTATCCCCCAATGAAGTAATTAACGAAAACTACGATCTTATCTGGAGCCGCGAAAAAGCCTTGAGCGGACTAGTACCCAGCTTTAAACAGTATTATCAGCTACTCATGGCACTTGATAATTATAAGGTATTTTGGTTTAGCAAAGGCGCCTCGCCCATCCTTAATCAGAGCTATTTTGAAAATAAACGTGTTGGCATACTCAGTGATAGACTTAGCCAAACTCACCATTTACTGCCGATTATTTCCCTTAAAGACGCCAATATTCAATTAAACAGCAAACAATTGATAATTTTTGATGACGCGAGATCACTGTATCGAGCCTTTGCTAAAGGTGAGATTGATTTGATCACAGGGGGAGATTGGTTACGCCGTCAAATTGATGCCCCGTTGACGAGTTTATTAATTAGCGATCAAGTTAATGCAGCCTCGTTATATATACGCAAACAACATCCTATCGAATCTGAATGTGCCTTAATTCAAGCCATGAGTTTATATAAACAAACCTTAACTGAAGCCCATATTCAAGCAAATATTAAGGCCCTATGCGATGTCAACTAAAGCCTTATTACCTCCAAAGATAACTAACAAAGGTGTGTTGTTTGGGGCGACTATATATGGCCTATTTATCTTGCTATTTTGGGGCTACAGCCAGTTTTCAGTGAAGCAGCAATTGACACAAATATTACAACAGCAATTACCCGCTAAGCTGCAAAGTGCACTGTATTACACTAATGATAACGGCCCAGTCATTCAGCTCATTCAACAAAATATTGATTCAGACTTAAACATTCTGACGGTTTCTAGTCTTTTACCTAGGGTGCAACAATGCAGTGCCACTGTAATACATTTAATGTCAAAGGATGCCAATCAATCTGGCTTGAAACTGATTACCATCAAATGGAAATTAGGCCACAATCAACTTTTTACTCACCTTGCTTTTGACTGCGACACACCTTGGATACCCACCCTCTTCTATCCACTAGGATTTGCCAGTGTATTACTTTTACTGGGTTATTTGCTGCCCCAACCTTTAACTACCAAAGGCCAACAAATTCGCCAACACCTGCTGCAACACCTGTCAGTTTACCGTGCTCATCAATTAGCTCAGCACTTGAGTGTTTGTAGTGACATTCAACTTGAATTGCTTAAGCATCTACTGAATCACACTCAACACAAACCCGATATAAGCAACTTAGTGGCCTGGCTTGAGCAACCTAGGGTCAGCTCCCTAGATGAGACCCAACTTACTTGGTTTATGCTTGCCAGTGACAAATATAAACTTTCAAAAGAACAGGCCCTAGATGTTGCACTGGCCCCGCCAACTCTGATTTTTACTGAAGTGCAAAATCAACTAATCATTCATGGTTTACCTGTGACATTGCTAAAAACACCGTATTTTTATTATTTGTGGTATGCCTGCTTGCGATACCAAACTGATGGCTGGTATTTAAATCCGCCAATTAACCGTAGCGACAAAACTGGCGCCAAGATGCTAATTGATTTAATGCAATCCAGCGGCGGCCACAGTAAAGCAATCAATGATTTACTTGATTGCGGCTTACGGGCCAAAACCCTGGATCAAAACCGTAATAAACTTAAAGCTGAATTGATTAGTTTACTGGGCGAAACACTTGCTCAAGATTACCTATTTGATACCGATCGCGATTTAAAAAGTGGTCGATATCGTTATCGTTTGAGCTTAGAAGCACAAAAGATAACCCTGCCACCAACACTCACAGAACAACTTAAGTAATTGAAATATGGTTAAAAGATATTTTAGAGATATCTCTTTTTTATCAAAGACATCCTTTTAACCAGACTGAAACATTTAACCCGCAGCATAGCCCCAAGTTGTTTTAGCACATGTTCTTTTATTAATAATTTAGGGGTCAATCAAAGTGATATTTACGAAGAGCAGAGTTGCTTACGGATTAATGTTGGGTTTAGCAAGCCTGAGTATCCATACTCATGCACAACAAACAAGTGCCAAGCAAGAAGACAAAATTCTAGATGAAGTCGTCTCTGTTGGCACACCTATTCGCGACAGTCAAAAAGCGGCAATTGAAGCAAAACGCACAGCTTCAAACGTGATGGAAGTGATTGCTGCCGACACCATTGGCCGCTTTCCTGACCAAAACTTGGCAGACTCATTAGGCCGTGTGCCAGGCTTGGCGATTGAGCGTGACCAAGGGCAGGCACGTTATATTAACTTCCGCGGTATGCCTTTCCGTTATACCGCTATTGGTTTTGATGGAATTGAAGTACCGGGCGCAGAAGGTGGCCGTACGCCACGTTTTGACTCTTTTCCCTCGGTAATTACCCGTCGTATTGAAGTGAACAAAGCCGTGTTACCTTCGATGACCGCTGAAGCAGTTGCTGGCTATGTGAATATTGAAACCTTTAACCCTTTTGATCGTGAAGGTATGGCTGCCGACTTTGATATTGGTTTGGGTCAACAGCAATTGGGCGAAGGCGATATCGAAAAGTTTGGTTCGCGTCTATCTTACTCTAACGATAACTTTGGCATTATGGGTTTTTACTCGAAAAACAGCCGCGAGCAAATCACTGATAATCGTGAATACGACTTAGAGGCAGATGGCGCTGTCAATTCCATTGATATGCGCAGTTATAAAGTAAAACGTGAAGACCAAGCCTATGGTGGTCGTATTGAGTATCGTCTTGATAGCGGCACGCGTTTCTTTATTTCGAGTTTGTATTCAGAGTTTAAAGACTACGAACAGCGCAACCAGTATGTGTTTAACTTTGCAACCGCCCCCGTTGGCCCTGTTATTGAAAATGCACCAGTCTATATAGACCGTTTACTGCAAGACGGCGTATACAGCAACTCTACGCAAACCAACACACTAGGCACGGATTTTATCATAGCGGGCTGGGACGTGGCACTGCGCTATAACCTGACCAAAACCGAATTTACTACTGAATTACCTATCGTTTATCAGTCTGGTTTGGATTTCCTCAATGGTTATGCTGCGGATATTCACTTGGTCAACCTCGATATGACCAATATTGAAGATCCTATTTTAACGACTGCGACGCCAGTTGATGAACTTGTCTATGGTGCAACCTCAACCTATGCCTACAAAATTAGTACACCACTGAACGTGGACTCTGACAAGTTGAAGCTCGACGCCAGTAAAGACTTGTCTTTCTTAGGCTTGCCTGCAACTTTATCTGTGGGTGCAGAGTACACTCAACGTGAAGCAAAAGGTGAAAACCTCGTAGCATTTGATGTTCTGGCTTTCATCCCGGCTTACGGCGGCGTATCACTGGATTTCAACAGTTACCTGACTAATCAGCCTTGGGATTCAAACACCTCAAACAGTCTTAACGCTATGTATTGGGACAATGCGCAAATGCGCGCAGACTGGGAAGCAACCGGAGCAGAGCTGTTTCCAGAAGCATCAGCAGATGAACGCACCCATATCGAAGAAGATATTATGTCGCTCTATGGGATGATGGATTCGCAGTTTAACTGGGGGAATGTGGTTTACGGTGTGCGTATTGAACAAACTGATTACACCTCTATTGGTACACTGATCGATTCTGAAACAGGTGAACAAAACGCCGTTAATTATTCTGACGATTTCACCAATGTGTTGCCCAGCGCCCACTTAAATTACAATATCGATGAAAGTTTGATTGCTCGCGTATCATTCTCTAGCGGTATTAACCGTCCTAACTATCAGGAATGGCGCGCAGCAGCAAGCGTAAACCCGACTACCACACCCAAAACCGTCAGTGGCGGTAACCCTGCTTTGAAAGCAGAAGAGTCATGGGGTCTGGATGCCACCTTGGAATACTACTTTGCACCAGCAAGCATTGCCTCAGCTTCTGTATTTAGCCGCTTTGTTGACAATGTGATTTACACCGACATCCAAAATGTTGATGGTGTTATCTACGGTGGTCAAGCTGGCGAGCAGTGGGAGTTATCCGGTCCGGTTAACGGTTCAGACGGTAAAATCACCGGTTTAGAGTTTAACCTGATTGCAGTAGCCGATGACTTTTCTGCGGCTCTGACGGGTTGGGGTATGAGCGTTAACGCTACCTTTGTAAGCTCAGAATTTAAAACAATTCAGAATGAAACACTAGATTTACCCGGTACCTCTGACCTTATCTACAACGCCTCAATTTTTTATGAAGACTATGGTTTGTCGGCACGCCTGAACTATCAGTATCGTGATGAATGGATCTCACCCATCGAAGATCCAACTGAATATTGGGGTGACCAAAGTCGTATGGACTTTAGTGTTCAGTACATCCTGCCAGAAGACCTCACCGGACCGCTATCAGCCACCTTGTACTTCAATGCTAACAACCTGACTGATGAAACTGACCTGCGTTACGCCAGTAACCATACCGTTAATCAGTCAGAAAGTTACGGCCGTCAATTTTTAGTTGGTATTCGCGCCAGCTTCTAATTTTTGATTCTTACCTATTCAATGTCAGGGCAAGCACCAACTTGCCCTACTTAAGGAATACCAATATGAAAATGTTAATGAATAAATCCCTTATCGCTCTATCGATAATCACTACAGTCGCAGCCCCTATTGCTAATGCCACTTTAAACGCCGATGTTGAATACAAAGATGGCCAATATTTACTTAACTGGGCCTCCTCTAGCGCAGTAACTATCAGTGTTAATGAAGCAGATAAACCAATGGAAAACACTGTTTTGCTTAAAAACAGTAAAGGCCAACAATTTAGCTTCCAAGCCAGTAACGAACATCGTCACTATTTTTCCCTGAGCAATGCCGAAGGTGACGAACTGCAACTCGCCACTCGCTTATTACCTCTAGAAGGAGGGCGTAATTTTCGTGATTTAGGCGGTTACCCCACTACTGATGGCAAAACCGTTAAATGGGGCAAGCTATACCGCTCAGGCGTATTAGCCGGTTTAACAGAACAGGATTATCACTTTATTGACGAGTTAGACATCAAAACCATAGTGGATTTTCGCGCTAACTCAGAGCGCAACAGCGAAGTCACCCAGTGGCAAGCATCGCCAGTAACAGTTATCAAAAAAGACTATGAAATGGACTTTGATTTTAACGAAATTGGCAGGCTACTTAGACGCCCCGACCTCTCAAAAGAAATGTTAGAAGGCATGATGGCGCAGTTTTATCCGACCATTTTAGACGACCAAAAACAAAATTATACCGCCATGTTTGATACCTTAGTCAAAAGTGATGAGGGCTTACTCTTTCACTGTACCGCAGGCAAAGATCGCACCGGTGTCAGCGCCCTTTTAATATTAACTGCGCTAGGTGTAGACAAACAAACCGCTATTGATGATTATATGGCAACTAACCGCTATCTTGATCCTCGCTCCTTAATGCCAAAAAACACTGAAGACATGGATCCTAAAGCGGCAGCCATGATGAAGATGTTTGCCAGTCTACCTCCTGAGATTGCCCAGCCATTAGTGGGCGTAACCCAGCCCTTAATCGAAGCAGCCATTGCCAAAATGGAAGCGCAACACGGCAGTATATTGGAATACATACAACAAGAATTGGCAGTGAGTGATGAAGATTTATTGGTATTACGTCAGAAATACTTAAACTAAATCTACTAAAAAGTGTTTAGCTGGCTGAGTGTTTTTTATTCAACTAGCTAAACACTATGTAAAAGAAGCCCCTCTTATTTAAAATAGAAAAAACACTACCTTAGATGCTTATACCAATCACTTTGTTGTCTAGGTGATTGGGAAGTGTCAATTGGGCTCAAATACTCACTGTAATCAATACTAAAGGCTTAAGTTTTGTCTGTGGTTAGTCTGCAGTTTCTGATTACATTCGCTCAATCAACAATGCAGTACCTGTGCCCGCAGCACCACTTGCCGCTACAATCCCAGTGCTGAGATTTCGGCGTTCTAACTCATCCAGTAAAGTAGATAACATTATAGTGCCAGTCGCACCTAAGGGGTGTCCTAGTGCAATACATCCCCCATTGACATTGAGCTTATCGTCATCAATTTGCAATTCTTGTTTACACATCACCATAGTGGCTGCAAAGGCTTCGTGAATTTCAAACAAATCCACATCACCGGCCTGCATATTTTCACGACGCATCAGCTCTTTTGCTGCCGCCACTGCACCTGTAATAACAGTATAAAGATCGGCATTGGTATTACACATTGCCGTAATTTTGGCTCTGGGAGCGACACCTAGTTGGTTTTGAGCTTCTAGACTACCAATAAGGCAAAGGGCAGCGCCATCTGCCATTGAGGGAGAGTTTGCTGGGGTATGTACATGTTCAATATGCTCTAATTCTGGGAATTTTTGCAAATATAGAGCATCCACACCTTGCTCGCCAATTTTGGCAAAAGAAGGTTTCATTTGTGCCAGCTCTTCTAGAGTGCTCTGCCTAATAAGCTCGTCATCTTTAAACCTGATGTCTTTCACTGAGTTATAGATTGGGACGATTGACTTAAAATAATCATTGTCTCTAGCGTGGGCGGCTCTTTGATGGCTTAACAGTGCAACTTTATCGGCTTCTTCGCGACTCACATTATATTGCGACGCAACTAAATCTGCGCCACTGCCCATCATAAACATGCCCATTTTCGATGCCAATTTTATATCCATAAATGGACTGGGTTTATCAGCAAACATGGGGGTGCGAGATAACATTTCGATGCCACCAGCCACAACCAATTGGTCGATACCTGTCATGACTTTCATGGCGGCGAAATTCACCGCGTCAATGCCGGATGAGCAGTATCTATTAACCGTCAATCCAGAAATATTACTCGGCCAACCGTGATACATAATTGATGATTTTGCAATATTTCCAGCTTGTTCACCTACTTGAGTCGCACAGCCCAAGATAACATCACCTATATGCTCTGGTTTGAGCCCTGTTCTGTCTTCTAACGAGGAGTAAAGCGAGCTGAGTAATTCAAAAGGAGAAACATCATGTAACCCTCCTTCGGGCTTAGCTTTTCCTCTTGGCGAGCGAATAAGGTCATAGATGTATGCTTGATTCATACTGATATTCTTCCTAGTTTGATTGCAAAATATATTGAGTATTTAAGGCTTTGAATGTTTATTTTGTTAGTGGTTGTCTGTACCTATAACAAAAGAAGCACAAGTTGTGGCACTGCCGCCTAAGTTAAATATGCCGACGTTTTTGGCATTGTCGACTTGGTAATCTGCGCATTGACCTGTGACTTGTTTAAACCCATCTAACATCATGCGTACCCCAGTAGCGCCTACTGGATGACCTAGCCCAATAAGACCGCCACTAGGATTGATAGGCAAGGCACCGGTAAAGTCGATACTGCCATTTTCAATGGCTTTCCAAGATTCGCCAGGTGCGGTTAATCCAAGGTGGTCAATTAACATATATTCGGTCATTGAAAAGCAGTCATGCACTTCAAGTAAATCTAAAGCATGCACATCTGCTAGGCCGGCGCGTTTTAAGGCGTCATCAAAAGTACGTTTTACGTGTGGAAATATTAATCCGTCGGTTTGACTCAGTTCTAACTTGCGTTTCATTAACAAAGGCGCACTGCGATGGCCCCAACCTTTAATTCTTGGAATAGCAGATAACTTAATATTGTGTTTTTTTGCATACTCGGCGGCGTAGCTTTTATTTGCCAGAAACACCACAGCAGCACCGTCTGTTATCTGGCCGCAGTCTTGTTTACGCAACTGTCCTTCAACAATAGGATTAAACTCATCCTGCTGACTAAAGCTGTCTGGGCCAAATTGCCAATTACGGGTTTGTGAGTTTGGATTTCGTTTCGCGCTAGCAAAATTAATTTCCGAAATACGACTTAGGTACTGAGTGTCCAAGCCATGGCGTTGCTGATAATGTTCTAATAAATCAGCAAATAATCTAGGCCATACATAACGACAATCTTGGGCTTCTTTACCCACCCAGGCCGCCGATCCTAAATAACCCGCTCCAGTAGCAGAATCAACATTGCGCATCAACTCAATGCCCATGACACAGGCTAGTTGGTAATGACCCGCTTCAAGATCTCGCATGGCACCTAACAAAGCCATAGAGCCAGAAGCGCAAGCGGCTTCATGTCTGGATGTGGGTATATCTCCAAACGCAGGTTCAGCATGGGAAAAGAACCCATTTAATTGAGATTGCCCAGTAAATAAATCCGCTACAAAATTTCCAACATGAGCGACATCTACATCCTTAGCCGGGATATTTGTTTGGCTTAAGCCTTGTTGCAGGCATGACTCAAACAATTCGTATATGCCCATACTTTCTCGCGCCCAATTACGGCTATAGTCAGTCTGGCTGCCGCCCAAAACGTAAATATCTTGATTATTCATAAATTTCCACACTTATATTGGATACTGGTTATAAGTAACGCTATAAACCGACAGCTTTATCACTGCTCACCCAACAGGCATGAAATCCAATAGGTACACGCTCGGGTATTTTTAAGCGGCAAACTGGACCCGCACTAATCTTACGAGCATCAAAAATTACGGCTTCGCTATTACCCGTCTCATTGTCAGTGAGGAAACTAATAAGATATCCATCATCTTCATTTTTTGCATTATCTGCAGGGGCAAAAGGTGTTTCAGAGCCGCAACTTCCAGTAGGAAATTCATATATGTCTTTCTCACGAGTCACATGGTCAAACTTAAATATGCCACTGAAATTAATCAGCGAATCACTAGGCATTAAAGTGGAATAACTGTATCTGTATTTTTTTCCTAAGAACTTGTCGGCATTGATCATCGGAAACTCAACATTGGTATCATCAAGTTGCTCTTCGGTTGTTTCACCCGTGCTTAAATCAAAAGTCCATCGATACAGTTTCACATCTTGCCAAGTGCCCGCTGATTTCATGCGTTCAATTACTCCATCACCAGGTTGACGAGGCATAATGGGATCAGGCTGACGGCAACCATCCATGATAATTTTGCCATCCTCTTCGTAGGCATTCACTGTGTGGTACATATAACAAGCGCTTGCATCAAACCATTGAATATCTTGTTGTTTACCGTGACGTGGGATAACCGCAAAGCGACTTGGGCGGTCTTTAAAATAATGTAAACCGTGACGGCCTTCATTCCAGTGCAAAGGCAGGTCCATTAGAATCGAATAGTTCTCAGTTATGGCCATATCGTGAGGCAATCTTGCTCCCGGCAATGGCACCTCGACGTAATCAGTTAACAGACCGTTTTTGTCCACCACGCCGTAGGTTAAATAGGGCGCTTCCATGTTGTAATCAAAGAACATCAACTCACCGGTGGAGTCATCGACTTTGCAATGGGCTGACATCTGTCTTGGTAATTTACTGTTAAAGGTTTCTTGACCTTCTGTTTCTAAAGTAACCGGATTAACCCTATAGGGAATACCTGTTTGATAGAAAGTCGTCAGCAAAGCGCCATTGTGCCAAACAACATCTGTATTGGAGCCATCTTTAATGGAAAAATCACTGCCGCTACCGCGAGGAGAATTTGGGTCAGGTCTGGGCATCGCATAACCCGGCCAAAGTACTTTTTGCGCTTCACTTTCCATGTTGAAATGTTTAGTGCGGATCCAGCGATTTCGATAACTGGCTTTGCCATTTTTAAAGGATAATGCGTGTAACATGCCATCACCGTCAAACCAGTGGTGTGGGCCCTTACTTGAAAAGCGCGGATTGGCACCATTTCTTATATATACACCCGTCAGGTCCTCAGGCACCTTCCCTTCTAACACAACTAACTCATCTTCAGTATGTTCAAACTTTGTTGGTCCTAAGGCACCATGTAAATATGGATTCACATTGTGAAAGTGTTCTTCAGAACCTGTCCACTCAGGGGTATCAAGCGCTTCATATTCTTTTATTAATTTATTGTTCATGGAATTTCCTTTTTAACTTAATTTCTAGCGTCAATGGGCTTAGAAAACCGAATCACGAGAGCTCAGAAAGCTTATAGCGCAATACTTTTCCCAGTGGATTGCGAGGGATTTCAGATACAACTACCAATTTTTCTGGGAGCTTAAATGAGGCGACATGTTGCTGCTTGAGGTAGTCTGTTAGTTCGACCAGAGTTAATGATTTTTCAGGCTTGAAGGCGACAAATGCCGCTATACGTTCTCCCATAATGTCGCAAGGATATGCAGCAACAGCAACATCTAAAATAGACTCATGAGCATTCAGAAGATTATCCAGTTCAGCGGGCGCAATGTTCATGCCGCCACGTATGATCAAATCTTTGCAACGACCGATAAAAGTATAGAATTTCGGGTCTTGCGATGAGATTTGAAATAGATCACCGGTTTTAAAAAAGTCATCTGCAGTAAATGCTTCCGCGGTTTTTAAGGGAGACTTAAAGTATCCATCAAACACCCCCGCACCTTTGATTTGCAGTTCCCCTGATTTATCCATTTCAGATATTTGTTGGCCCGATTCTACGTCAACCAAACGAGTCTCTAATAGGTCGCTTTTACAAGGAAACAACCTCGCCCTTTTTTCTGCGCTTGTGGTTTCGTTTGGCCCACAGAGTAAACTGACGCCTTCATTGGAACCAAAATGATTCACTATTTCGATGTCGAACAATTTTTTGTATCCGTCTACCATCCATACATCAAGGGGGGCAGATCCTGAACCTATAGCTCTGATACTAGAAAAATCGATGGCATTTTTAAGCTTTTCGTCTTTTAATAAAGCATTAAGCAAAGCCGGTGGCGCTAGTGTGTAATTGACTTTTTCGCTTACAATTTGCTGCAGAAAAACCGGTAGGTTTAATGGGTGATGCAAAACTAATTTACCACCACTATATAACCAGCTTAAAAACATTCCGCCAATTGAAGCCATATTGATAAGTGGAAAAGGATTTAATAAGGTTTCATTATCCTGAATCTGATTACCTAAATACGTGGCTTTGCCGATGGCCAACCATTGATTGTGACTGCGGGGGACTCCTTTAGGCGTGCCTTCTGTGCCTGAAGTCCAACAGATAGTGATAAGGTCATCGCCACTTATTTGCTGCTGCTGAAGATATTCAGCATATTGTTCAGATGACGATGGACGCTTTATCGCAGCGGTGAGATCACAGTCTGATTCTCCCTCTCCCCATGCTAAAAGTTTAGGAGGATGGATATCCATAGAAGACAATTTAATACTACTGTGCATTCTTTGTAACAATGAGGTTTGTTTGAAAGCAGGAGAAACAATTACTGCCTTTGGCTCTAAGATATTTAAGATGCTGGACAACTCATTTTCCTGATATTGAACAGGCACTGGGCTTAGAATAATGCCTAAACGTGATGCCGCAAGATAGCTATAGATCAACTCAACCACGTTGGGCATTTGCACCAATATGATGTCGTCTTTCCCCAAGCCATTGTTTAAAAACACCTCAGTTAACTGGTTAATTTTAGTCGCCAGCTCCTGATAAGTTAATCGTTGTGGGGCATCACCCGTTAAGCTTTCTTTGTCAGCAGGATCCACCAAAGCGATACGCTCTGGGAAGCGATTGGCGGTTTCTTCAAACAAATCATGGAGTCTCTTTTGACCCCATTCGCCGCTGTTGTGGTAGTGTTTTAGTCGGTTATTATCGGTAATAATCATATAAGTACCCCCTTTTTAGCTGGCTGAGTGCATGGCTTTTTACGCTCTAATAAATTTGCTAAAGATCTTTGGTACTCACTGCTTAGGGTCTCAACAATTTCGGAGATGGCTTGAATTGCTGTAGAACTATCAACCCCTTGGCCGGCAGCCCATATATCCTTCCAACGTTTATTTTCTGCCCCTGAGGCACTAGCAAAATCTATTTTCCCGGTGACTGGCATATTATCAGGATCGTAACCGCCATTTGCTAATGATTGACGTAACCAGTTAGCTTTCACGCCAGTAATTGCATCTGAAATAACGATGTCGTTTGAATTTGAATCCACCACCATCTGCTTATATTCTGTTTGGCAAAGGCTCTCATGGGTAGGAATAAATCGTGTGCCTAAATAGGCTATATCCGCACCCATTGCCTGTGTCGCTAATACGGCTTCACCAGTGCCTATACCGCCACCCAATACTAATAAGCCTTGCCACCATTTACGTATCTCTTGTACAAAAACAAAAGGTGAAAGGTAACCTGTATGCCCTCCAGCTCCCGCACTCACTAACACTAGTCCATCCACCTTGGCGGCAGCCGCTTTTTTTGCATAACTAGGGTTAATCACGTCGGCCAGTACTATTCCTCCATAATTGTGTACTTGTTCAACTAAAGCTGCCGGACTGCCTAATGCAGTAATCACAATAGGCGGTTTATATTTGAGAATAATCTCAAAATCCTCTTTACCTCGGACATAAGTGGGATGGGTAATTAAATTAACTGCCCAAGGTGAGGTAATCTGCTCACTTGCTAAGCGCTTTGTTATTTGACTTAGCCACTCATCAAGTATTTCTGGGGTGCGTGCATTTTGTGTTGGGAAACTTCCAATGATCCCCGCACGACAAGCATTAACCACCATATCTGGCCCAGAGATTAAAAACATCGGCGCCTGCATTGCAGGTAAACGCAATTTATCGACTAATGTTGAAGCTAAGCTCATAATTATTTTGATTCCTGTCTCATGTGACCTAGCACTGCCTCTAAAAAGCAGCGCTCTGTTAATAAACTTAGAAGTTATAGGTCAACTCTAGTGCAATGCTTCTAGGGCGGTCATAAATACCGTAATAGGCAACACCCGTTCCGCCTGTAAGTGTAGTGGCAAAGGGTAATGAATTTGAAAGTGTCATAACTCTTTCATCTGTGATGTTATTGGCGATAAGCGCAACTTGCCATTGGTCATCATAATCGGCTAGGGCGACTCGGACCCCCCATCTAGTGTAGCTATCTTGTACTGTGTTTGGATCAATGGTGACACCGGCGTTGTATTCATCGCTATATTCCATATTTAAGCCATAAGTCATATAGGCCCAGTCACCAATATCTTGTTGATATTGCAATCTCAAACTGCCGCTTAGTTCAGGGGTATAGATAGCGCGCTCGCCAGAAAGATTACACAAACCATCAACACTAGAACTCAGCACCTGATCTGGTAATACTAACGCTGGTGCACACTGTGCAATGTCAAAATCAAGATATTCAAAGTCTAAATAGGCTAATGAACCTGAGAGTACTAGTGCTTCAGCTAACAACCATCGGCCATCGATTTCTATGCCTTTGATTTCAGCTTCGGCAGCATTTTGTACATTAAATCCGACTGTGCCATCAAACTGGGTTATTTGTAGGTCTTCGTAGCGGGTATAGAATGTGGCTGCATTAATTTCTACTACCCCAAAACCAAATTTTCCACCAAACTCATAACTGGTAGCTTGTTCATCTTCAAACTCAAAAGAACCTGGGTTGACTGGATTTTCGGGGTAACTATTAGATCTGATATCAAAACCGCCACCTTTACTTCCTTGGGTATAAGAAGCATAAAGTAAGGTATCTTTATCGACTTTATACTGCAGGTTTAGCAAGGGATCGAGTTGTGATTCTTTACGTTTGCCTTCTAATTCATGAGCATAGATTTTAATTGCCCCCATTAGCACTTCAAATCCAGCTTGTGGGCCAAAGGCTGGAGAGCCAGCAAACAAAGCATCAGCTGGGATGCCACTGGTGTTCTCTCCTAATAAGTTTAGTACTCGGTGAGCGTCTTTTTCTTCGTTGCTATATCTGGCGCCAGCAGTAAGGGACAGCTTATCTGTAATACGCCAATTTAACTGGGCAAATGCAGAAAACACTTGTGAATTCTGTGAATAGTCTCTATCCCAACTACCGTTTACAATAGGTGCATAGGCCGGATTTGCAGCAAAGGTACTGCCGAACAACACATTGTCATAGGTTACCAACTCATTATCTTGCAAATAAACACCCGCAATATAATCGAAGTCTCCATCAGTTGGTGAGGCGATCCTAAACTCTTGACTCCATTGCTTAAAACTTTCTCCTTGGTTAGATCCATTGAATAGATCAAGTCCGGTATAATCAACGTCAATTAGCTCATCAGTGTCGTATTCTAAATAGGCTGAAGTTGAGGTTAAAGTATAGTCATTTAAGTTGTACTCAACATTAACCATAATATTGTCAACTTGGTTAGCACTATCTTGACCATTACTTTGACTCTTATAATCTTGGTCGGTTTCTACATAAAGTGCACCGGAAAAAATAGTTGAATAGGAACCTATAGGTGAGTGATTTTCAATGGCTCTGCCAAGGGTATCAAAGGTAGAGGTCTCTGCTTTTAAGAGAATGTTCAAATTGTCGTAGTCCCACTCAAGCATACCTCGCAAATAAAGCTGCTCTACGTTGGGTTCCATACGATCCAAAGTTACATTTTCTATCCAGCCATCCATTTCACGATAGGAGGCTACAAAACGCCCCTTCACATTATCAGTTAAGGCACCTGACACCATGCCAACAGTCTTAAACTCTTCTTGTTCAAATTCATATAAGGTAGAAATAGACGCTTCAAAATCCTCAGTGGGACGAGCAGAAGACAGGCTAATTGCACCGGCAATTGCATTTTTACCAAACAATATGGGTTGTGGACCACGTAATACTTCCACTCGCTCTAAATCCACAAGTGGCAACTGAATAAGCTGGTCGCGACCGTAATACACCTCATCAACATACATGGCTACCGATTGTTCAAACCCTTTGTTTCCGCCAGAAGAAATTCCTCGAATGCCAATTTGGTTAGTAATACCGGATTTAGTAATAGTCAGATTGGGGACTGAAGCGGCCATGTCGGTAAGGGAATTGATATTGCTGTTTTTAAGAAGATCACCAGAAATTGCACTAATTGAGATAGGTACATCTTGTAACCCTTGGGCCCTTTTTTGTGCTGTGACCTCTATAATCTCTAAAGATAGTTCTGAATCCGATTCAGTCGCCTCTTGCGCGATCAAGTTAACACTGTTGCCCATCAGTAATGCTGAGATGTATAAAGCTACACGTTTCTTTTTATAATTTTTTTGCATCGTATGCTCCTGAAAATTCAGAACTAAATTACGCGTTTAGAGACGACTTACACATGGTCTAATAACGCAAGTGATAAAACTTTATATTCATGGGTCCTTTAATGCAAGCTTTATTGTTAATAAATTGTTTACAGAATGTGTACGCACACTTTTAAAATGTTTTCACAGCTAATAGGCGGGCATTATGTTGTTTAAGGCTAGGAATTTCGCGACACTTTATCGTCAGCAATAGTGAAACACTTCGAGCTGCAAGGCAGCTCGAATTAATCTGTGGTAATGGATATTTTACGACTTAAGGTCACACTTGATAAAGGCTAAAACTTTGCAGAAAACCTGCAAAATTGGCACCCTAGTTAGATAACGCCTCTTTTGCGCATATCCATTATCTGGCTCTGATCGTAACCCATTTCTTGTAGAATTCGCTCTGTGTGTTCTCCAAGAGTAGGTGCTCGAACAATTTCAGTCGTATCGATTTTGGAATATTTTATTGGATGATTAACAATAGGCGCCGCTTCTGGGCTATGTGGATAATCAAGGGGTTGTAATAGATGACTCGCTACAACCTGTTCATTTTTTAATGTTTGCGCTGGAGTTAACAACGCCCCCGCAGGTATACCTGCTTTTGATAGCTCACTCAAAGCGGTTTGGTTACTGCGTTGTGAGCACCACTCTTTCATCCGTTGGCTAATGATGTGTCCATTATCACCTCGCCCTTGATCACTACTGTAATCAGGGTCTTCAAGCCACTTGATTTCCTGTAATAAATGGCACCAGCGCTTGAACAGGCCCTGTCCAACAACTTGGATAGATAACCAACCGTCTTGGGTTTTAAAGGTATCTGTTGGCGCATTGTATTGACCTCGGGTGCCGCTGCCTTGCCGGTTTTTTTGCAGCAGTGCTTCTTCAATTAATGCAGCATTATTGAAGGTCAGAGCGGTACTGAGCAAGCTACCTTCGACCACTTGACCTTCTCCGGTTTTTGTTCGATGCATTATTGCCGCTAGTGTACCAAAAGCACTGAGCGAGGCTGTGCCAAAATCACAATAGGGTACAAATGATTTAGCAGGGTTACCCTCAACGCCACTTAAGTGCATATTGCCAGACATTGCTTGGGCAATGGTATCAAACCCGCCTCGTTCAGCATAAGGGCCTGTTGAACCAAACGCCGTATTCAGAGTTAATATGATACTGGGATTAATGGCACATAAGGATTCGTAATCTAACCCCATTTTTTTGAGCGCTTGAGGAGGCACATTAACAACCACTACATCTGCGGTTTTAACCAAACCTTTGACAATCTCTTGCCCTTCTTCAGTCATAGGGTTTAACGTCATGGATTGTTTATTACGGCCAATTTGCATGTAATAAGCACCTTCTCCTTTAGAGGTAACTGGCACTGTATAACGGTCTTCTCCACCAGCGGGTTTTTCAATCCGGATAACATCGGCTCCTAAATCAGCCAACAAAGTGGCGCAAAATGGGCCCGCTATATATCGACCAAAATCTAACACCCGTATACCACTCAATATTTTGTTCAATTATGCTACTCCTAAACAGACTATGAATTAATGATTTATGTTGTACTTGCACGCTCAAGTACTGTGACCACTGTTGCAGCCTCTTCGGTTTCATAGAATCCGCCACCATTTTCCGCAACCGCAATCTTGCAACCTTGCACTTGGCGTTTATCCGCCTCCCCTCTTAGTTGCGTCATTAGTTCATGGATCTGCATAATGCCTGTTGCCCCTACTGGGTGCCCTTTTGACACTAAACCACCAGAAGGGTTTACCGGCACTTTGCCGCCTAGTTTAGTTTGCCCCATTTCGGTAAATGCTCCACCTTCACCCAAAGGACACAATAGTAGGTTCTCAATTTGTTGGATCTCAGAGTAAGCCGTTGCGTCATGCACTTCAGCCACATCGATATCAGCAGGATCAATGGATGCTTGTTCATATGCCGCTTGTGCCGCCACCCGACCTATGTGACGTTCAAATTCATTAGGGGCTCGGTTTGAGCCACTTGCTAAACTGATACTTCTAATTTTAATGGCGCGTTTGGCATTGAGTTTTAACAAACCTTTTGCAGAACAAACCACTGCCGCAGCACCACCATCAGAAATAGGAGCACACATAGGTAAGGTAAATGGCCAACTTATGAGTCGCCCGTTAAGTACCTCATCAACACTGAAGTCTTTTTGATATTGGGCCGCGGGATTCATTGTGGAATGCCAGTGATTTTTGGCTGCCACCATGGCGAATTGTTTTTGTGTGGTACCAAAGCGTTGCATATGCAACCGAGCTTGTGCGGCATAACTGTCCATAAAGAAACTTTTTTGCCCAGTATCAATTGCTCTAACCGCCTCGGGAATTTGCTCCATAGCCTGTTGCGCCAGCATATTTTGAAACTCTTCGAGTCTATGGATATCTGTACCGCCTAAAAATGCGCGAAACATGGCATCGCGCTTTTCAGGAAAGAACATTTTTTCAGCGCCTACCACTATTGCGATATCACACATTTGCGCCCTTATGTGCGCAACAGCTTGTAATAAGGCCGTTGAGCCAGATGCACAGGCGTTTTCCACATTGGTAATAGGGATACCTTGAAAGCCTAATGGTCTCAAAGCACATTGACCTCTTATGCCATTTTGCCCCTCAAGCAAGCCTTGTCTGGTATTCGAAAACCACGCGGCTTCTATATCGGATTTTTGTGCATCGGCATCTTCTAAGGCAAGTGACACGGCTTCAGCACTCAATTGTTTTACACTTTTATCAACAAATTTACCTAAGGAGGTCATGCCAATGCCGGCAATAAATACATCAGTCATTTATTTTTCTCTATGTGATGGATGTGACGTAAAACCTAAACAACGGCTAGTTCATTCTCTTTCTTTGCACTATGCGAAAACGGTTAGCGACAAAGGCCAAGTCAGTTAAGCAGGCATTTCCCGCTGGATTCATTCCGGTTACATGATAATCACTGTATGCGGCTGCAAAGTTAATTGGCATACCTATCAAGTTACAGGCCACTGACGCCCCAGCATTGTTGTAGGCGTCTTGGGCTTTTTCGAGAAATGCGTCATCTGTGGAATAGACATGGGAAGTGATAGCACCACATTCACGTGCATTACGCGTTGCCTCTGCTAAGCAATCGTTAGCTGAAGCACTTTTGATGATAAACGAAATTGGTCCAAATAATTCTGCTCGGTAGTGCTCTCTTTCTTCTTCGGTGACGGCAATAATTAATGGTGTTGCGGTGCGTGCATTCGGATAGTCTGGATTCTTATAAGAATTAGAATGCCTAAGAATAGTACCGTGCTCATTACCGACCTGCGTCAATCGATGAATAGTGGTATAGATATCTTCCGTCACTAAGGTGCCACACAAAAATGTGGCGTCTTTGGGATCAGCCAACAGCTCATCTACTGCACTGACTATCGCTTGGGCCACCTGCTCAAAACTAACCGGTTGCCCAGCGACAGTAATGCCATGCTCGGGAATATGAATATTTTGAACACTAGTACACATTTGTGCCGATGCTTGGCACAGTGATTGGGCGATAGCTGTGGCCATTTGTGATAAGTTATGGGTGGATTCAATCACAACAGAATTACACCCTGCCGTCTCCGTATAAACCAAAGTGTTGTGGCAATTTTTTTCTATCCAATCGCCAAAAGTCGGGCTACCAGTAAAATCGATAATGGCAGTATCTGGATGTTGTAGCAATGCCATAGTGGCTGGCTCTTGTTTGGTATCCGCTACCATAGTCACTAAGTTGGGATCAAAACCCGCTTCGCTTAATACTTCCCTACAAATAGTTACCATCAAAGCTACAGGTAAGATAGCACTAGGGTGTGGCTTTAATACCACAGGATTACCAGTGGCCAAGCTAGCTGTTAAAGCAGGATAACCGTTCCATAGGGGAAAAGTGGCGCAACACACTGCCACACTGATGCCCCGAGGTTTTAATAGGTATTCTTTTATTAAATTAGCATCGCCAGCAGCACCAAATGTTCGCGTCCACTGGGCGGTCTGTGGTACATCTATCATGGCTTTGTATGCGTACACTAATGCTTCTAAGCCCCGATCTAAGGCATTAGCACCACTGCCTGCAAATGCCATGATGTAACTTTGACCTGCTGTATGCATAGTTGCATGGGCGTTTTCGAATAATTGTTTGGAACAACGATCTAGTATCTCCATACAAATTCCCACCCGTATATCAACACCAGCATCGGTCCACGCTGCCCTTCCTTGGTTTATTGCAGAGTATAACTCCTCTACATAAACCTTAGGGTAAGTAATGCCTAAAGGCTCACGGGTATAAGGTGAAACCTCTGCACCGGTTCTTCCTATTTCTCCAGGTAATTCCATGGGGTAATCTTTATGCAACATTGCTTCAAAACGTTGCTTACCACTTTTAGGTGCATCATGGCCGTGAATTTTGCTACTGGGGCTTTCAGTATATGCGCTCCACGAATAACGATGTTGGCACGCATCAAGAGCTTTATTTAATTTAGACAAATGTTTGTTGAACCAATCTTGCATACTGTAAGTCTTATAGTGAAAGTTAGCATTTTAAATTAGCA
This sequence comes from uncultured Paraglaciecola sp., assembly GCF_963977085.1. Classification (GTDB taxonomy): domain Bacteria; phylum Pseudomonadota; class Gammaproteobacteria; order Enterobacterales; family Alteromonadaceae; genus Paraglaciecola. Next base: position 387,397 of record NZ_CAXBNC010000001.1, read on the forward strand.
GCGAACAAAGCCTTAATCAAGGTTTATTCTTTGTTTGCTATGTTTTGACTTTAAGATGGGATAAAATTTAGTGATGAATATTGAAACTCAAATTGCCTCAAATCCCGTAGCCAGAGCGTTAAAAATTGTGGGCGATCGTTGGACGATTCTCATTTTAAGGGATGCATTTTTAGGCCGTCATCGCTTTAGTGAATTTAGAGAATTTACTAAAATAGCTCGAGGCACGCTGATCAACAGGCTAGAGTTTTTGATAGAACAAGACATCCTCCATAAAGTGCCTTATAACCAGTCGCCTTTAAGGTTTGAATATAAACTGACAGAAAAAGGACTGGCCTTATATCCTTGGGCATTGATGGTGTGGGAATGGGAAACCCATTGGGCTGATCAAGCTGGCACTAATATGCCGTCGATATTGAATCACAAACTAGATGATCAACATACTTTAAAACCCATTTGTGTTTGTAGACATTGCCGAGTTGAGGTCAAATACAAGGATGTTAAACGCATCCACGATCCAGACATACAGCCAAGTGAGATTAAAAATGTAGTGGATAGCATTAGCTCACAACGGCGTTCTCGGGGGAATACCGTGTCTGATTCTGATTATCGATTAGGCCATATAATCGAAATAATAGGTGATCGTTGGAGTACATTAATTGTGGCCAGTGTCTTTTTGGGCTTAAGTCGCTATGACGATTTTCACCAGCAACTTGGAATTGCCACCAACATATTGGCGGATCGACTAAAGTTGATGGTCGATTTAGGTGTACTCACTCGCAGTCTTTATCAAGATGCACCGCCTCGCTATGAGTATAACCTCACTGAAAAGGGTGAATCTTTATACGGCATGACACTGGCTTTGCGACAGTGGGTGCTAGATTGTTTTCCGACCATGGATCGCCCTTACAAACTTATCCACAATGCATGTGGTAATGACCTTGATGTTGATATCATTTGTGCTCAATGTTTGCAGAAGCCACAACCAGGCAAAGTAGGCTTTAGTGCTTAACTTTGGCTATCGCTGACTTCCACCTCTAGCATTTAATTGGCTTTTAATTTACGTTTAAGTATTTTACCCACAGGTGACTTAGGTAACTCATTCAAAAAGATGACACGTTTGGGTGTTTTGTAGGCTGCTAAATTATGACGACAATATTCTATGACGGCCTTGTCAGTCAGATTATTATGCTTACGGACCACATAAAGCTCAATGGCTTCACCGGTATCTAATGAGTTTATTCCAATGGCAGCACATTCTTGCACCTCTTCAAGACGATTAACTACCTGCTCTATTTCAGCAGGGTAAACATTAAATCCAGATACAATAATCATATCCTTAATGCGATCCACTATATAAACAAAACCGTCCTCATCAATAGTGGCAATATCACCTGTTGCTAACCAACCGCCTTTTAACACCGCTTCTGTAGCGACAGTATTTTGCCAATACTGCTTCATTATTTGCGGCCCCTTTATGTGCAGTTCGCCTTTCTCACCACTTTTCAAACGTTGCCCAGTGTTATCGGTTATTTTGATTTCAACACCGAGCATTGACTTGCCTACTGAACCAAGGCGTCTCTGTGTATCCCGATTAATAATGACCCCTGCTGCTGATTCAGTTAAGCCATAACCTTCGTTAATAGGACAGTGAGTGAGTGCTTGCCACTCTTCAGCTACACTTTGATTAAGGGCCATCCCCCCAGACAAGGTAAATTTTAGTCCGCTAAAATCTAAGCGCTTAAACTGTTCATCTTGGCACAACGCATTAAAAAGTGTATTGATACCAACAAATAAACTAAAGGTGTCATTTTTTAATGCCGTATAAAAACTATTAAGATCTCTCGGATTGCGAATAAGAATACTGGTTACACCATAAGTCACACCCACCACTAAATGCGCGACAAAAGCATAAACATGGTAGAGCGGCAATGGGGCCACAAAAGTCTCTTTGCCAGGTACAAAAACATCGGTGGTATTCCAAAAACCACGGGCTGCGCTAATAAGATTTTCATGGGTTAACACCGCCCCTTTGGATAACCCTGTTGTACCTCCAGTATATTGTAACAATGCAATGTCGCTAGAATGTGCTTGAACCGGTTTAAAATCACACTGACTGCCTAGGGCTAATACGTCGCGGTACTCCAAGGCATCTATGGTCAGTTGTTCAAGTAAGGGGGGCGTGTTTTCTATATAGACCAATACCGAAATATCAGTCTCATTAGCTAAAGCAGCCACTAAATCAATGGAAGAACTTAATAAAATTAATGCGCTAGCCCCTGAGTCTTTATAAATGTGTTCAAGCTCATTTTCTGTATACAGTGGATTGACATTTACTACCACTAAACCTGCCCTTATTGCCCCCCAGGCTAGCACTGGATAAGCTAGGCAGTTGGGCAGTTGCAATGCAATTCTATCACCGGGTTTTAGATCCGTATGCGTTTGCAGATATGCGGCAAAATTTCTAGCGCTTTGATCTAACTGGCCATAAGTTAAATTTTCTGTGCCACATTTAAAAGCTTGGTTATGGGTATATTGCTTACAACCATTATCAAAGATCCACTGCAGGGTTTCTGTTTCTGGCCGTTTGCCACTGTCGGTCTTAATCATTATTGCCTCTAAGGTTGATGATGAATTGAGTCATTGAAATAACGAGCTGGCAATGCACCTAAAATTGATCAGCATTGATTTGCATTAAATTTGCGGCTCCAGATTGAATCGTTAATTTTAATGTGGCGGTGCGCGGTAATATGCGTTGAAAATAAAACTTAGCGGTGTTGACCTTTGCCAAATAAAGATCTTTGTCGTCGGCTCCCTGCTCTAGCTTTTCGAGAGACACCTGAGCCATTCTTGCCCAAAAATAGGCTAAAATTGTGTAACCAGAAAACATTAAAAAATCCACAGAAGCGGCACCTATTTCTTCAGGATCAGCGGCAGCAGATTGGCCTATAATTTTAGCCAATGTTAGCCATTCAGTGGTCGCCTTACTTAAAGGTTGGGTAAATTCCTGCATACTTGGGTTGGAATGCTGTGATTCACAAAATTCAACGATAATAGTGCTGAAGTTAGTCAGTAACTCTCCTCTGGAACCCAATATTTTTCTACCAATAAGATCCAGTGCCTGTATGCCTGTTGTACCCTCGTATAAGGTTGAAATACGGCTATCTCTTTGGTTCTGTTCCATGCCCCATTCTCTGATATATCCATGTCCACCAAACACCTGAACACCATGATGAGCAGCCTCACAGCCGAGCTCAGTCATAAATCCTTTGCAGATGGGTGTTAATAGAGCAAGTAACTTTTTGGCATGGGTTTTAGATTCATCTGATTTGGCATGTTCTGACAAATCTAATTGCTGTGCTACATAATAAGCAAAAGCTCGAAAACCCTCAGCAAAGGATTTAATCGTCAATAACATGCGGCGCACATCTGGATGCACTATAATTGGATCTGCTGGGCCCTTTGGATTTTTTGCGCCACTCAATGAGCGCATAGCGAGTCTTTCTTGTGCGTATGGAACAGCACCTTGATAGGCTACTTCAGAGTGCACTAATCCTTGTAGTGCTGTAGTTAAGCGAGCTGAATTCATAAAGGTAAACATAGCCTCAAGGCCTTTATTGGGCTGCCCAACTAGATACCCCGTCGCCCCATCAAAGTTCATAACACAAGTCACAAAACCATGAATCCCCATTTTATGCTCTATCGAACCACAATTAAGGCTATTCCTTTGTCCCAAGCTCCCATCCCCATTTACCAGAAATTTAGGAACAACAAATAAAGAAATACCAGCACTTCCTTCAGGAGAGTTAGGTAATCGTGCCAAAACGATATGCACAATGTTTTCTGCCATATCGTGCTCGCCACATGAAATGAATATTTTAGTACCGGTCAGCGTATATTGAGTTGCTGTGATTGGCATAGCTTTGGTTTTGAGCTGCCCTAAATCAGTACCACAATGTGACTCAGTCAAACACATTGTGCCAGTCCACTTACCGCTGACTAAGTTAGGTAAATAGGTATTTTGAAGTGATTCACTACCGTAGCTTAGCAAGGTTTTTATGGCGCCTTCACGCAGGCCAGGATAACCTGACCATGCGACACAACCACTACACACAAGCTCACTCACAACAATATTCATAGATTCAGGAAGACCTTGCCCTCCAAATGCCTCCGGCATGGCTAAAGAAGGCCAGCCGCCATCGCAATATTGTTGGTATGCCTGTTTAAATCCAGGAGGGGTAGTGACGCCATCAGCAGTCCAAGTACAACCTATTTGGTCGCCCACCGCATTTAGTGGAGAAAGTACATTTTCAGAAAATTTTGCGGCCTCCTCAATTATTGCCAACTGTGTTTCACGATCAACTTCAGTTGTAGAATTCAACTGATTGTAATGGCTTGAGAAGTCAAGTAGGTCATCCATTACAAAACGTATATCTCGCAGTGGTGCTGTGTATGCGGGCATGTAGTTGCGCTCCATTACATCAAATTAAAAGTCACGGTTCTGTGCTTAATGTAATGAACCACTGACGTAACGCCAAGGTTCATTAATGAAAGTCACAATAAAACAGTGAGTCCTATAAAGCAAGTATGAATTCAGGAGATGACCATGAAGTTGTATTTATCTATCTTAAGGCTTATTGACTGAGTCGGACCCGCAGTGCAAAGGACAATTAAGCCTAGATAGGGAAAGTGCAATTGCCATATTTATCTAGCCTGATACACACTTCACTTGTAACAGCTTAAATCGTCTTATTTAGTTACTTAGGTAGACTTACTTCATCGAGTAAATACAAAATTGACTGGTAGGGGATCTCGCTGTGATGGGTTAAGCCAATTTCACAACTTCTATTATTACTGTAACCGGCACTGCAGTTACTTGGGCGTTGCTTTTTCAAATGCCTTAAGGCGTGTTGGTTTAACTCAGGTTGGTAAAAACCTTTATCGCCAGCAAAACCACAACAGGAAATATCCGCGGGGATCTGCACTTCTTGGGCACAATGATTAGCAATGTTAACCAGTTGCTTCTCAATATTGCCACGTTTACTGCTGCAGGTAACATGCAACATCACATGGTCTTTTTTCTCATTAATGTTTAAGTGGGGCAAAATAAATTCACTGACAAATTCGGCAGATTCATAAATTTTTAAGCCATGATCGCCTTGGTTAAATGGCAAAGCACATGAACTGGCGTCTGTGATAATGGGGTATTTGCCATTGTCGCTGGCGTTTAAAAACACCTCTATGCTTTGACTTAACTTTGCAGTGGCGTTGTGTTCATCGCCTTTACTCGAAAATGCCATACCACAACATAAGGACGGACTTTCCGATGGGATCAGCACGTCATAACCTGCTTTGTTTAACACCGAAACAACCACCTGTGGCAACGACTTGGGATTACCTGTAGTTGGCGCAAAAACCCTGCCGGCACAAGCGGGGAAATAGATGATTTTGTTATTGTTGGTATGCTGTAATCCCTGAGAATACTGGGATGGATACAAACCTGTTGCTAGTTTTCCCTCTCCTTTAGGCCAACTGGAAAAATATAGAGGCACAAAACCGGCCGTTAGCTTATTTAAGACCTGAAAGCCTTTAGTGACTGACGCTTCGCCAACCAGTGATTTGCCTTTGCTAACAGCGTTTAACCCTAAACTGGCTATTTTTGTCACTGTAGATAAATGATTTGCGCTGACCTTAGCCAGCTGTTTTTTTATTGTTGATTGCTGGTGATTCTCTTGACGTAAGGCTTTAATAAACTCACCAGTGTTGATCCCAACTGGGCATTGCATTTCACATAGGCCAGTTGCAGCGCAGCTATCAATCCCTAAAAACTGATAGTCATGGAGCAGTTGTTGGTATTGCCCTTCTAGCTCAGGCAAAGAAACATTGAGTTCAGCCACTGCTGTACCTGTCTTGGCCGCAGTTATTGTATGTTTTAAATCTGCAATGCGCCGGCGCACACTAATTCTTTGACGAGGCGTGTACGTATACCCTTGAGATGGACACACTGATTCACAAAAACCACACTCTATGCATTTGTCTATGATGTCGTGTGTGGTGGCCATGACTTTAAGATCCTTAAGATGCACCTTATTGTCATCATTAATGAGCACACCTGGATTGAGTATATTTTTAGGATCAAACACGTCTTTTAGGGCTTTCATTATTTGATAAGCATCTGTGCCCCACTCTAGTTCGACAAAAGGCGCCATATTTCGCCCTGTACCATGTTCTGCTTTAAGTGAGCCACCTAATTGCACCGCAACAAGATTGGCAACTGCTGCCATAAAGCCATCATATTTTTTAATTTTTTCATCGCTATCAAATGCTTGTGTAAAAACAAAATGTAAATTACCCGCTAAAGCATGACCGAATATAATGGCTTCTTGATAACCAAATTTTTGAAATAGTATGTGTAATTCTGCAATGCCGCTGGCAAGAGACGAAAGTGGAAAGGCCACATCTTCTATAATGACTGTTGTGCCTGAGTCTCGCATTGCACCTACGGCGGGAAAGGTGCCTTTACGAATATTCCACAATTTTTGATTACGCTCTGCGTCACTATCAAAGGCAATATCTGCAATCATCGCCTCTTGAAAGCTTGCCATTTTTTGGGACACCCGTTGTACTTTAGCGGCTAATAGAGGGGCACTTTCCCCTTGAATTTCTATTAATAACGCCACTGAGTCAGCTGGAAATCTAGCTATGCCTTTGGGCATAATGTCATGTTCTGCCACTGACAGCAGCGCCCGTTTATCGAGTAACTCCACCGCATTCACATCAAGATCAGCTAATTGTTCCACTAACTCACAAGCGAGCTTAGTGCTGTCAAAAATGAAAAAGCCGCTGCTTTTAAATGGATTATCTTCCACAGTGTGCAAGGTAATGTCAGAGATAAAGCCTAATGTTCCTTCAGAGCCAATCATCAAATGTTTGATCATTTCAATGGGATCGGCAAAATCGATTAGCGCATTAATGCCATAACCAGTGGTGTTTTTTAATCGATACTTTTGAATCACTTTTTGTTTCAGTGCTTCATTATTATTGAGACTGGCTGACAGGGCTAACAGCTTTTCGATAAAGGTTTGATGGCTAGCTAAAAACGATTCACAACTTTGCTCACAGGCGGTATTTAATTCAGTGCCATCGGCAAAAATAATAGTCATATCTGACACTGTGTGATAACTATTTTGTTGTACACCACAACACATACCTGATGCATTATTGGCCGCAATACCACCGATCTTGCAGCTGTTTATAGAGGCGGGATCTGGGCCAATTTTTCGATTGTGGGGTTTGAGTAACTGATTAGCTTTTGCGCCAATAATGCCCGGTTGCAAGGTGATTTTTAGACCTTGTTCATGGATGTGGTAGTCGAGCCAATCTTCTGACAACATGATTAAAACCGAATCAGAGACTGCCTGACCAGACAAACTTGTACCTGCGGCTCTAAAGGTTATGGCAACCTGATATTCACTGGCCAGTTTAACCACTTCAATTAGTTGATGGTTATTTTTAAGTATTAACACCAGTTGTGGTGTAAGTTGATAAAAACTCGCGTCTGTTCCATAGGCATAACGTTTACTGTATTCAGTAATTATGCAATCAGCGTCTAAAAACTGCGTTATCTGGTGTTTAAACAGTGCTATTTGGGTCGACATCATCTTATGGTTGTTTTCTTCATAGGTTACTCGATCCCACGCCGCATATTTTCTCTAATTCACAAATAATGTCTTCGCCACAGCTGAAACATAAACCATCTTCAGTGAGTTCATTTTTACGGGTAAGACCGTCTACGCTGCCTAGATTAGATAAATACATAAGGATGTTTTTGGGTTGAATGTCTGCTAATAGATTTTGATTATGCCACACCGAAAGAAACGCGATCAGCCCATAGGCGCCCCAATTAGACACGTCAGCAATTAATAACTCATCACACTTAGTGGTGGAGGGTACGATATCTAATTGTGCAATCGCCTCATATATATTGCCCATGCCAATTTCGTTTCCGCCATCGCCAATAGCAATAGTTGGGCAACTCGCTAGCTTCATAAAATAATCAAAAGTGGCACAATTAACCGAGATATCTTCGCCGCGGATATTGTAGTAAGCATTTCTATCACTAAGGCCAGGGCGCTCAATTGAAATAATCAGCTCTGGCTGCAATTCATCTAATGCCTTTTGAGAATAAGTAGCAGCATTATTAATAGCGTTTAAAGGGATAAGGTAACAATCAAAGTCATGTTTTAACGCGCTATAAAGTGGATCGCCACACACAATAACGGGCTTTTTTCCAAGGGATTGAAGACAGTTGTATAAGGCGATAGCACCAACAGGTCCATCGGTTTCAAAGGTGCCCGCAACGGGAAAACCCGTGGCGATTAAAATGCAGCCTTTGGCGTCCATTAACTGTTGTGCCGCTCTTAAGTAATACCCCGCTTTGAGTGCTGGTTGTACAGTTTTCATGCCTCTTAAGTTGCGCTGCACCAGCAAAGCTTCAATTTTTTTACTTTGGGTCAATAACCCTATGCTACTTGTCATTTACTGGGTTACCTTGATAAGTTTTGTTTCTGCATATTTTGCTTTGGCTAAATGCAGCACCGTATGGGCGTAATGAATAGAAATGGGCTCAAAATGTATTTTTGCGCCTTGATTAGCTTGCATCACTAAATCTAGATCTAGTGACAACACTGAGCCAAGTTTGGGATACCCCCCTATAGTTTGACGGTCAACAGATAGAATGATTGGCTGACCATCTGGCGGTATTTGAATCGCCCCTTTACAAATGCCTTCAGAAAGCAATTGCGAGATACCGGATTGAATTGCAGGTCCATTGAGGCGATACCCCATACGATCACATTGAGCGCTTACCTGATATTCATTACAAAAGAATTTGGCTAACTCCACGCGGTCAAATAACGCATATTGGTACCCAGTCACCACATGAAGGGTTAAGGTATTCTCATAGCGAGGGATGTCCTTGGTTTTTAAAGCGTAGAGTGTTTGCCTTGGAGTTGGCTTGTAAAACAACACATCTTCGGCTTTTAAGGCTTCGCCATTAACACCGCCGACTTTTTCTCTGATAACGGTAGAAACACTGCTAAATTGAGGTTCGACTACAAAACCTTCGAATACAGCTAAATAAACTCTACAACCTTCAGTGGCATAACCGATCTCAATTTCATCGTCAGCGTTAACATGATGACTACGCCAGATTTCTTTGACCTGACCATTTATGGTTAATGGCGCTTTTGCCCCAGTTACTGCAATGGTCGTGGCTGTTGTTGCAATTAATTTTAAACCACCAAAATTGACTTCTAATACCGGACAGTTTTCGGGGTTATTTAAAAGTCGATTAGCCCAAAGATAGGCTTGCATATCAGCTGGTCCACCGGATGTTAGGCCCAAATGGCTTTGTCCATATCGCCCCAAATCTTGCACTGTGGATAATATGCCAGGATGAAGCACTTTAAAGTAGCTTGTAAGTGTATGCTTCACAATTGCCCACCTAGGCCTAAAAACTCAGCTCGAGAAATGCCTTTAAACTTCACGCTATCTCCCACTTGATAGGTTAAGTAGGGCGATTCATTTGGGTTGAACAAAGTCTGTGGACATAACCCAATTAAATTCCAACCTCCAGGGGAGACGTTTGGATAAATGGCGGTTTGCCGATCAGCAATGCCTACTGAACCTTTGGCGACTTTTGCTCTAGGTGAGGTTAATCGCGGGCAGGCAATGCGCTCATCCACTTCCCCTAAAAAAGCAAAACCAGGAGCAAAACCAATGGCAAACACCTGATAGGTGGTTTGTTGATGGATCTCAATCACCTCTTCGATGCTTAAGCCTGAACGGCTCGCGAGCCTTTCTAAATCGGGACCACTTTCTAATGAATAATACACCGGAAGCTCAATGATTTTGGACGAGTTTGACACCTCTTCACTAGTGGTATCGAGCAGGGTGACTAGTGCTTTTTTAACCGCATAATAATCGCTTTTCAGCGGATCAAAGATGACCAACAATGACGCATATGACGGCACTAACTCCACCACACAATCCCCTAGGGCATTGGCAATGCGATATTTTAGCTGAGAAATTTTCTTAATTGTGGCGCTACTTGCTACTTTGTCTAGGTAGACAATAACGGCACCTTCACCCGCAACTTCAATGCTTGGGTAATGTACTAATTCTGGCATAAACGCTTTAGCTCTTGTATTACCTTGATTGCTTGGTCATTGTCGCCATGGACACATAAAGAGTCGGCTTGTAATGGGATTTTTTTACCCGTATCGCAAATCACCTCACCACTTTCCATTAGGCTTGTGACTTGCTGAATCATTTCTGCTTCGTTGAGTACTGCTTGAGGATCTTTCCGTGACATCAAATGGCCATTTTCAGTGTAGCGACGATCAGAAAATGCTTCAAAAATAAGTGTAATGCCACTAGCGTCGGCTTGGTCTCGAAACCTTTGCTGCTTAGGCGTGGCTAACAACATCAATTTTAATGGACGATGGTAACTGCTAATGGCTTCAAAAATCGCATCACAAACACTTTCGTCACTCATCATATCGTTATATAAAGCACCATGAGGCTTAACATAACTAATATCGATACCTAGATTTTTTGCCATGCCATCGAGTGCTGCCACTTGATAATGAACTAACTCGATAATTTCCTGTTTTGAACAAAGCATGCTTCTGCGTCCAAATCCTAATTTGTCTGGGTAACTAGGATGTGCCCCCACCTCTACTTTATGTTGTTTTGCCAACTGCAGGGTTTTGTGAATAACGTGGGCATCACCAGCATGAAAACCGCAGGCAATATTCGCCATATCGATATGCGGCATCAACTTATCATCTTGGCCTAATTGCCAAATACCAAAGCTTTCACCTAAATCACAATTGAGTTTCATTCTTTGTTTCCTCAAGCGCTTCTTAAACTGCTATTTAAAATATCTGTTATCAACATATAACCTGGGCTGTGAGTAATACAAATAGTGGGTTTTGCATTGGCAATAGCAATTTGCGGTGTCACACCACAGGCCCAAAATACTGGTTCTTCCCCCGCATTAATGGTCACCGCCTCGCCAAAATCGGGCTTGCTAATATCACTAATTCCGATTGCAGATGGGTCACCCGCATGCACTGGCGCACCATGCACCTTGGGATAGTGGCTACATATTTCAGTGGCTTTATCGACATCCTCGGGCTTCAAAGGTCGCATGCTTACCACCATTTTACCTGTAAATTGTGCGACGCCTTGAGTATCGATGTTAGTTTTATACATAGGCACATTTTTAGCTTCGGAAATGTTTCTAATTTCTATTCCGGCAGCAATTAATGCCTCTTCAAATGAAAAAGAACAGCCTAGCAAAAACGCCACAAAGTCCTCTTCCCAAATATCTTTGATGTCATTCACTTCCCCCTCGAGAACGCCATTTTTATAAACGCGATATAAGGGCACGTCGCTACGAATATCTATGTCTTCACCTAACATGTTGAGGCTAAAATCCCCAGGCGTATCACTACTCGCAATTAATGGGCAAGACTGCGAATTCAACTGACAAAATTCATAAAAATCATTGGCGAATTTTTTAGGTAAAATGACCAGATTGCATTGCACATACCCTGGCGCAAAACCCGATGTATTCTGCTTAAATTCGCCTCTACGAATCTGCTGACGTATGGAATGTGGTGTTGCTTGTTTCATTAATAAATCTTACCTGACAATGATTAAAACTATAGTGTAAGAGTAATTAAGTTCTATTGATAATAGAAGTTATAATAGACAGCTTATATCTATCATTTTTTGGTTATTATAATCATACCTACACTTACGTAATGACGAAATCACTCCGTTTACTGATATTATGTAACTATGCTTGAGGAGCGCTTCTGGTGATTGAGTCTCTCATATTTATAACGGTGATTATTTGGCGAAGTAAGCATTTAGTGCTTTGATTGCAGACTCAATAGCTTGAAAATAGTTTCTGTTCATTGGGTCTTCACCTTTAATGCCACCAAAAATAGCCACCACAATATCCAATTCAGGGTTAACATAAATAAACTGTCCCCCCCAACCTGCATGTGAATAACCAAGCTCTGAAACGCTTAAAGAAAGTCGATAGGTCTGTGTTGATTCGGGTATTTTTGTTCCAAGCTGACTATTGATAGTTTTTACATAAGCACTATCTCGCAGTAGCATGCCATAACGTGCAAAGTCTCGCGTCGTTAATATGAGTCCAGCACCTATGCTAGGGACGCCCAAGTGATCTAGGGACATATGTACAGTATTTTCAGCACCTATGTCATGCAGCAACTCTCTGACTTGTAGCGACAATGGTGTGTTCAAAGCACGTTCAATAATCCAACCAGCTACTTCGGTGTTAATAGTGGCATACACTAGAGTGTTATCTGTATTTTCATTCGTGGGCTGAGAGGCTAATGGTCTCAATTTTTTAGCAAATTCTCTTCGTGCTAACAAAGGTCTGCCCGCCAAAGGTAAATAACCAAAGCTGATTTCATCTTCGACACGCAATAGATGAAGCCGGCTACCTTCAGGTGCGGTGTATGCCGTCATTTCGTTAAATTCGTGACGCACATTCATACTCATAATATCTTCAATCGTACAACCATAAAAGCCGCTCCCGATTTCGGGAATATACTGCTCGACTTTATCTGTAATGGCGATTTTTCCCGCATTAATTGCTCGTTCTAATAACAAGACACTAATGGGTTTAGTAGCGGATTGGGCACTATGTAAACTTGATGAAGAAAAGTCATAGCTGTAGTGTTCAAAAACAATATCACTGCCTTGCAATATAACGATGGATTCGATTTCATCATCTTGTGTTAACGCCTTTATATAAGGTGTCGCAGCAATCTCATTATTAAACGCAGGGATGAGCTTTTTCGTTTCTCTGGCATTGACGCTCATTACATCAGGAATGATTTTTTCCAAATGCTTAAGCCCAAGTTTACGATTAAGTTGCCAGGTTGCGAGTGATGGAATATCTGCATTCATCTACTTTCACCTCATTTTAGGTATCTGCGCTAAAAGCAAAGGTCTATCACTATTCAAGGTTTTTGCTGACAAGCTCATCATGCAATGTCACGCTTTCTCTTGCAGTTCGGTTTACTGATAATTGAAATACATCGCTACGTGAGTAGTGACCCACTACGTCTAAATCGTGCTTGTATTGGTTGACTTCATCAATATGAATATTGGCGTAAATAATACCGGTTTCATTGAACAGAGGTTCTGTTACCCATTCACCATTAGGCCCAACAACGCCACTGCCACCATTAAAAAACACGTTTTCATCTTCAATCACTGCACCTGTAGCACCAAGACCTTTTTTGTAAGCATCTCTTAATGACTCTGGTACGTCTGCTGCGGTAAGATATTGCGCCGCTGAAACAACAAAACAACGACCTTCGAAAGCATATTGTTTAACCGAGACAATATGGCTATCAGCCATATCTGGCCAGCATGCGATATGAATTTGTTCATCTTGAAAATGCATAGTTTGTCGCATTAACGGGTGCCAGTGCTCCCAACAGATTAATGAACCAATGCGTCCAACTGAAGTATCAACCACGTTCAATCCTGCCCCATCACCTTGAGCCCATGCAATACGTTCTGTATGAGTAGGAGTGAGTTTACGGTGAACATTTAAGGTTTCACCTTGGGTACCTATTAATAATGTACTGTTATAAATCGAACCTGCATGTGGACGTGCTCGCTCGTTTAGGCCCAACAACACGTTAACACTGCAGTCGGCTGCGGCTTCTCTGATGGGTAATAAACGTTCACTATCTATTGTCGGACATTGCTCAAGAAACTTACCGTGCCAATAACGAGCTTGCGCATCGTCCCATATTGCCAGATCAAATACCCAAGCCGGGTAGCCAGTTAGCCAGCTTTCAGGAAAGACAATCAGTTCAGCCCCTTGCTGCGCGGCTTCGCGAATAGCAGACACCGCTCGTTTTACGCCTTCATCTAAATCGAGAATGGCTGAAGGAACCTGAACAATGGCTATTTTTTCACTTTTCATCATTTATACCTTGTACTCATTATTATTCTTTACTGGAAATCAACATCAGGGGTTAGAGGCTCTGAGGCGATGAGTTTTTTCGAGCGATTGTAATAAATAACACTGAGTGCACATACAAGACTCAAGCTATAGAAAAAACCACATGATAGAAGTGTAATTTGGAAACTCTCAGTGGCATTTAATATATATCCGTGGATCCAAAGACCAAAAGAAAGACCGCACCAATACATTAGCATCGATAAAGCAGCGGCATTTTTGTTACCTTTACTTATTCGGTCTAAAGCGCCTTGAACCACTGGAACTGTATATGCCCAGCCACATCCAGTGAGAAAAAGACTGATTGTATAGAAGGAAAACCCCTTATAACTTGTTGATAAAAACACAATTGACAAGAGGGTGATAGCCACGCCTAGCAATATTAAATAATGGCTTTTAAGTAGTTTTTCACTTTGTTCGACAAAAAATGCGGTTAAGCCACATACGGCACTAATAGATAACACAAACACAATATCATCAATAGTAAAGCCCCATTCAAGGCCTAATCTTTCATAGAAAGCCCAAGAACCTCCAATGCCTACCATCAGAAACAAAATACAACCCAGTAAGGCAATAATTTCTTTTAAATTCACAGTCAATGGCTGACTTTGACTTGCTGAGTTTCTGTTTTCTTTTTCAGGTTCTGGCAACGCTAGGAAGCGCAACAAAACCAGTGCAATACCGGCCAAAACAGACAAGGAGATAAAAAGCCCTTTAGTACCATAATCGCCAATAATGTAAGGCAGTATAAACAGGCCAACACCACTTGTTGCAAACATGCCTAACATATACAAGCCGAAGCCTCGCTTTTGCCGAGGAAACAAGGTAATAGCAGCGGCTACACTGCCACTAATGATCCCCGATGCAATGCCTGAAAGAAATCTAACAATAGCTAAAACATCAGTGTTAGAAATAAATGCCGACCATAACTCAGCGAAGAGTATGAGGATGATACCTAATAAAAAACACGCTTTTAAACTGAGCTGTCGCATTGCAACAATAGACAAAAGGGTGCCTACGGCAATGCCTAAGAAGTTACTCATAAAAATAAAGCCAGCAACATCTGGGGAAGCCTGTAGATGATCGCTCACTGCGCCCACCATAATGGGAAGGAATTCAATTACACTGGCTGCAATTGCGCCTATTAATGCTAAGACTATATGTTCGCGTAAAGGGTTATTGTTGATTTTATTATTATCTAACACTATTACTCATCTCTATTGAAGGTTATTTTATCAAGGGTATTTATGATGCCCGTTAACATTTAGCTTTTACGCCATTATCATGTAATTGAGCTGTTGCACCTTCACTTTCCAGACGTTGTATCTGTTTAGTCACCTCCTTGGAAAAGGACCATGACTCCTTCCGTAGCCGTGTTAAATAGCGGGCGCTATTGTTCACGAAAAAGATTATTTAACCCTATGCGTAACAGTCACATTGGTGTCGTTATTTAGGAGTATATGGACAATCATAATAACATCAAGTGAGAAAATGGGACCACATTGGTTAGCTATTGTTACCAACAATAGCATAATTTGCATCAAGCACTTTTCATCGGTCTATTAATCAGACCAATATGGTAAGGTGTTTTTGCTTGAGTCACGGCAGTTTCTCCATAAACTGATTTAAGATTGTCTATCGACTGTTTTAACAAGCACCAAGAATTAATAAGGATGCAATATGAGTGTTGTGCAATGGCAAGTGACTGTACCGAGCGTTTTATTTGGTCCTGGCTCAATAATGCAAACCGCTAGCTTACTTAGCAGCCAAAATATAACTCGGCCACTGCTAGTAACAGACCCAGGTGTGCTTTCACAATCATTTGCACAAGCATTAATAGCGCAATTAAAAGACCATGCATTTAACGTTACTGTGTTTAGTGACATTAAAGGTAACCCCACAAAACAAAATGTAGAATCAGGTTTAGCCTACTTTAAAGAAAAGAGTTGCGATGGAATTGTGGCACTAGGTGGTGGCAGTGCTATTGATGTTGCCAAGGCCATATCTTTGGTGGCTTTCAATCAAAACGATTTATGGTTGTACTGTTACTTTGAAAATCCGCAACATTTACCCCTTGTTGAAGGCGATAATTTTTTTGTGCCTTTTATGGTAATCCCCACAACTGCGGGTACAGGCTCTGAGTTATCAGGTAGTTCTTGTGTAATAAACGATGAAACAAGCCAACGCAAACGCGTGGCGTATCACCCTGAACATTTTCCTTTTGCTGTTATAGATGATCCGCAACTATTAATGGGTTTACCTATAAATTTAAGTGCATGGACAGGTATGGATGCATTAACTCATGCAATTGAAGCCTTGTGCGCTCCAGATTATCACCCTTTGTGTGATGGTATCGCACTTGAGTCTATTAGGTTATGTCATGAGTACTTAGCGCTTAGCGTGGGTGAACCGCATAATATTGAAGCAAAAACACAAATGATGGCGGCATCTTCTATTGCTGCGGTAGCATTCACTTCTAAAGGGTTAGGTGCCGTGCATTCTATTGCCCATGCATTAGGGGCTTTGCTAGATATTCATCATGGCCTAGCAAACGCAGTTGTGTTGCCTTACGTGCTAAGATTTAATCTAACAGCTATCGCTCCTAAACTGACCCGATTGGCCTGTTTGTTAGATTTGTCGAACAGAACTGCCGAAGGTTTTCTTGAATGGATAAATGAACTTCGCGATCAATTAGCTATTCCCAAAACATTGCATGCAATTGATGTTACCCATGAACAATTAGCTGACATTGCTTTACTTGCCGTTAAAGACACTGAACATCACACTAATCCCATAACAATGGATAAAGCAAAATTTATGTCAATTTTAACCGCGGCATATCAAGGTGTTGAATAGAAATTGTTTTAATATCAAAGTGTCAACGCCTTAACTTATGAGTTCCATTATTTGTTGTGGAGTTTCTAACTTTGCACCTTTTTGTTCAAGATTTTGCAATATGCTGCGTAATACCAGTTGTGTACGGTAATTCATTTGAGGGCTTTCATGGGTGATTAAGTATACCGACTGCCCCTCTGTGTGCGCAGAGTCACCTGCTTGCATGAGCTTACCTTGTTCAATATCTTCGGCCACTTCAACAATATCTGCTAGCGCCATTCCCATCCCTAGTCTTGCTGCCTCTATCGCTTGGTACGCATATTCAAAATAGGTATGTTGCGGCGATTCATGGCCATCCAAATGGTGATGATTAAACCATTTAAACCATTGCCCCAACCCATCGTGCAACAAAGGGTAAAAAAGCAACTCCTCTGGCTTTTTAATTGTTTTTCCTTTCAGCAAAACGGGATTACAAACCGGTACATAATATTCATCGTACAACTTACTGATTGTCCTATTTGAATCTTCAGGGCGACCCAAACATAAGGCGATATCCAAATTTGAGGGTATAGACTTCTGATGTGGTTCAATAGTTTGTAAGTTAAACGAAATTTCTGGGTATTGTAGCTGCACATTCGCTAAAACTGGCAGCAGCCAATTCAACATAATGGTGGCTGTAGTACCAATGATGATTTCACCTGCAACCATAGTGGGATCAAGTAAATGTAACCCTTTATTTAATTCTGCAAAGGCCGTTTGTATTGACGATAACAAACGTAAACCTGGAGCGGTTAAGCGAAGCTTATTATTCTTACGGTCAAACAGCTGAGTGTTTAACCTTTCTTCCAATAGTTTGATGTGTCGGCTAAGGGCCGAGTGCGAGACAAACATTTCTTGTGCTGCTTTACGCATGTGGCAATGGCGGCCTGCGGCTTCAAAAGCGTGAAGTGCATTTAAAGGAATTTGCCGAAGATCTAAATAAGGACTTTTATTGTGCTTCATACTTTCGCTCTTGGTACGCTAGTCGATTCAATGTTGGTCTAATAATTGGAACACCATGGTGAAAAATAGTTGCTTGAGTAATTAAAATGTAACCATAAACTAAGTCTATCTATTCTGATAGCGTAACTTTGATATGAAAACCAATTATTTTCGACGTAAAGACCAAGGTGGCACATCACGCCTCGACCACTGGAGCATGAACTCTGAATATGGGGAACTGCAAGATGTTTTAATAGGACCTATGGATCACTACGATTGGAAAAGCGGCAATGCTATGTCGCGCCGCTCGATACGCTTAGGTCGTGAGTACAACAAAGACGTGGCGCAAAAGCAGTATCAAGAAATGATAGAGGTGTATCAGCATTGTGGTGTTAATACACATTTTCTCGAAGCTGATGCCCATTTGCCTTACCAAATTTATGCCCGTGACTCTTCAGTGCTCACACCTTGGGGCCCAATTATCACCCAAATGTACAGCCCGTGGCGACGGGGTGAATGGGTTGCGGTATCGCAGTTTTATCAAGAAAAAAACATCCCAATTTATGACGCAGTAACAGCTGGCTCATTTGAAGGCGGCGACTTTATGGTGTTAGAGCCGGGAGTGGTACTGTGTGGCTATACGGGTGAACGTACCAGCGAAGAAGGCCTTAACCAAGTGCGTGGCTGGGTTGAAAAGGAAGGCTGGGAGTTTAAATCTTATCAGTTTGACCCTTACTTTCTTCATTTAGATGTGAAGTTTGCCATGTTAACTGACAAACTTGCGGCCGTTTGTACCCAAGCTGTTGAAGATGAATTGCTTAATTGGTTAAAAGGAAGAGGTATTGAAATTATAGATATCTCTTATCGTTCAGTACTAGAGCTTGGTGTTAATGTTGTGGCTCTTGGAAAAGACCGTGTATTAATACCAGAAGCCAGCAGCGAGCTAGTGGGTAAAGCAAAAGCCCACGGTTTAGAAGTGTTTGCCCCTGATATGTCAATGTTCACATCAGGTGGTGGTGGCGTGCATTGTATGTGTCAGCCATTAAGTAGAAAAGATGCCTAGGAGCACAATATGAAACTAAAGATAAATGGCGAGCGCTTGTGGTCTAGCTTAATGGAAATGGCAAAAATTGGTGCCACTGAGAAAGGAGGCTGTAACCGTCAAGCCCTTACAGATCTGGATAAACAAGGTCGCGACTTATTCGTAAAATGGTGCCAAGAGATAGGTTGTGAACGCCGCATAGATCAAATGGGCAATATTTTTATGCGCCGCAAGGGCACAGATAATACTTTGCCTCCAGTACTCATGGGTAGTCATTTAGATACTCAGCCTACGGGTGGGAAATTCGATGGCGTATATGGTGTGTTAGCAGGCTTAGAAGTATTACGTACTCTAGATGAAACAGACACCCATACATTACATCCTATTGAAGTAGCCGTTTGGACTAATGAAGAAGGGGCTCGTTTTTCCCCAGCAATGATAGGCTCAGGCGTCTGGAGTGGTGACTTTTCCTTAGAGTATGGCCTACAGCGCACAGATAAAGGCGGCGCGACTATTGCTCAGGAGCTTGAGCGCATAGGTTATGCAGGTGAATGCCCTTGCGAGCCGTTTCCTATAAAAGCAGCCTTTGAACTACATATTGAACAAGGGCCTATTTTAGAGTCTCTAAACAAGCCAATTGGTGTAGTGAAAGGCGTACAAGGCATGCGTTGGTATGACTTAGTTATTCACGGTCAACCTGTACACGCAGGGCCCACTCCAATGGAGCAGCGTCATGATCCCGTAAAAGCCGCAGCTCGTATTATTCAACAGCTTTATTCCCTTGCAGATGAGTTTGCTCCACAAGCCCGCGCAACGTTCGGTGATATTAATGTATCGCCAGGCTCTCGGAACACTGTGCCAGAAAAATTAACACTCACAGTCGATTTACGTCACCCTAATCAAGAAATGTTGAAACAAATGGATGAAAAATTCAGGCAGATATCAAGCTCAGTTTGTGCTGAATGTAGTGTGCAGTTTGAGATTCTTGATGAATGGGATTCGCCTGCGGTTGAGTTTAATAAACACTGTATTGATGCAGTAAGAGCATCAGTAGCAGCAACAGGATTAGCGTACGAAGAAATGTTTTCGGGGGCAGGTCACGATTCTGTTTATGTGTCGCGAGTGGCACCTACCTCTATGATTTTTATTCCATGCGAAAATGGCATTAGTCACAATGAAGCTGAAAATGTGACTCCCGAAGATATTACTTCCGGGTGCCAAGTATTATTAGGTGCAGTATTAACATTAGCCACGCAGTAACCCTAGTTAAGGTGAGAAAATGAAACGCTTTGAAACGCTTTATATTAATGGTCATTGGGTAGCGAGTCACAGTAATGAACAACTTGAGGTGGTTAACCCCGCCAACGGTGAAATTTATGCCAGCGTACCCTCGGCTGATAACGAAGACGTTAACACCGCAGTGCAGGCAGCTAAAGCGGCATTCGAGGATTGGTCTCAACAACCAGCAGAAGTGCGAGCTGCAGCTATCCATGATATAGCAGACAAAATGCAAGCCCGTGCTAGCGAACTAACCGATGCCATTGTGGCGTCAATGGGTTGTCCAGTGTCCATTTCTGCCGAAATGCAGGTGCAAAGCGCTATCGATGCGTTTCGCAGCTTTGCCGCTTTAGCTGGCAATGTAGATGATATTCATGAGTATCCTAGCCACATTGAAATTACCGAAGCCATTGGTGTGTGTGTACTGATCAACCCATGGAACTATCCATTGTCGCAATTAGTCGGCAAATTAGGTCCTGCATTGGCCGCTGGTTGCACTGTGGTGGTAAAACCTGCGGAACAAACCCCCATACAAGATATTATTCTGGCTGAAATTATTAACCAAAGTAGCCTACCAGATGGAGTCTTTAATCTACTTACTGGCGTTGGGTCCAAAATAGGTGGCGCACTTTGCAGCCATAACTTGGTTGATATGGTGTCGTTTACAGGCTCTACTCAGGCAGGCATTAAAGTGGCAGAAGCCGCCGCTCCTACCGTAAAGCGGGTATGCCAAGAATTGGGCGGTAAATCCCCTTTCATCATCACTAAAGGCGCCGATTTTGCGGCTGCGGTTCGCTATGGTGTTGAAGATGTTATGCTTAATACAGGCCAAACTTGTAGTGCCTTAACACGCATGTTGGTTCCTGCTGAACATTTAGCTGAAGTTGAAACCATTGCAAAACAAGTAGCTGGTGAATGGATAATGGGCGATCCGGCAGATGCTAAAACCAACCTAGGTCCATTAAGTTCTCATAAGCAACAGGCCCGCGTACTTGAATACATTGCAAAAGGTATTGCGGAAGGTGCAAAACTGCTTTGTGGTGGCACTGAGGTGCCTGAAGCGTTCAGCAAAGGCGCTTATGTTGCCCCTACCATTTTTTCAGCAGTGAGCAATAACATGGTCATTGCTCAAGAAGAAATTTTTGGCCCAGTGTTATGTATTTTACCTTACGACGATATTAGCCAAGCCATTGAAATAGCGAACGACACGCCCTTTGGTTTAGCTTCTGCTGTCTATGGGGAAAACCGCGCTGAAGCCATTAAAGTGGCGAAAAAAATCCGAGCCGGACAATGTTATTTGCAAGGGGCTTTCTTCAATACTGACGCCCCCTTTGGTGGTTACAAGCAGTCAGGGAACGGTCGCGAGTGGGGTAAAGAAGGTTTAAAAGAGTACACTGAAGTTAAAGCCTTATTTGTTGACGATTGCCCGTAGTAAGCGACTCGTAATCCTGTTGAGGGTTGTCAATACCCTCATGTTGTTTCAAATTATTTAGGTAAGTTTTTTATGCGTTACACACCGTTAACCCAGGCAATCCAAGGGGAAACCGTTGATGCCTGGGATATTCATTTTAAAGCGACGTCGTTAAAAGAAAAGGACGATAGCGTGATTGTACTTAGTATAGGCGACCCTGATTTCGATACCCCGCCAACTGTGGTTGAAAGCGCAGTGCAAGGGCTAAGAACTGGCGATACCCATTATGTAGAAATAGAAGGACGCGAAGAGTTACGTGAAGTGATTGCAACAGCGCATCAATCTCGTTCGGGGCAAGTGGTTACCAAAGAGAATGTCATCATGCTTGCAGGCGCACAAAATGCGTTGTTTGCCAGTTCTATGTGCATACTAGAACCCGGCGATGAAGCTATTGTTCTGCAACCTATGTATGTTACTTATGAAGCTTGTATCCAATTAACTGGCGCTACCTTGGTTCCCGTAGCTATGGATAAACACAATGGCTTTTGTTTAGATTATACGGCCCTAAAAAATGCTATCACCGACAAAACCAAAGCGATTTACTTTGCTACACCTAACAATCCCAGTGGCCTAATGTTGACACAGGATGAGCTGCAATTTATTGCTGACTTGGCGATTAAACACGATCTTTGGGTTGTGTCAGATGAAGTCTATAGTCAAACCGTTTTTGAAGGCCAGCATATTAGTATTTCCGGTTTAGATAATATGGCAGAGCGCACTATTACGCTTAATAGCTTATCTAAGTCTCATGCTATGACAGGCTGGCGTGTAGGTTGGGCTATAGGGCCTAGTACACTAATAAAACATTTAAGTAATCTGTCACTGTGTATGTTGTATGGACTAGCAGGGTTTGTTCAACAAGCCGCGTATACTGCTCTGACTGATCCTGAAGCACTGGCTGAATCAGAACGTATGCGTACCACATACCAGCGCCGCAGAGACCGACTAGTGAAATGTTTTCATCAACATAACAACTTGAGCTGCATTACACCGCAAGCATCTATGTTTTTATTAGTTAACGTTAGTGAAACAGGATTTACCGCACAACAGTTTGCTGAGTCTTTATTTGAACAGCAAAAGATAGGGGTTTTACCTGCAACCGCCTTTGGTGCATGTACCTCAGACTATATTCGTATTTCTTACGTGGTAGACGACCAACAACTCGAAGAAGCCTGTACAAGGATAGATAATTTTATGGCGCAAATCAGCCATGAGATGCGCCTAGCCCAATAGTATTTTCACACTATCAGTGATCAAAAAAAGAGGCTTACCGAACAATCGGTAAGCCTCTTTTTTCATAAAACCTTTAATTTTTTGCTCAGTTATTACCAATCACTCTCTGGGATCTCAACAACTAAACCATCAAGCTCAGAGGTAATAAATATCTGGCAAGATAAGCGACTATTCGCTTGGGGATTTTCAATGGCACCCTCAATAAGCGAAGCCTCCATTTCGTCTGGTGCTGTTACTTTATCTTTCCATGCCTCACTCACATAACAATGACAGGTGGCACAAGAACAACAGCCTCCACAATCTGCAGTAATTTGTTCGATACCATTATCCACAGCTGTTTGCATTAAGCTATCGCCGGCGTTGGCCGCAACTGTAACTCTATTTTCATCAGGTAAAATGAAGGTAATATTAGGCATAATTATGCTCCTACTAATTCGGTGAAGGCAGCATTCAGTTCTAGACTGTTATCTGCTAATTTTGTTTTATCCACTATGGGCAAGTTATGCATATGTTTACGGGCAATCATAAAGGATTTCGGTTGGTTTATGGCATCAACAGCAATTAATCGCGCGCCACTGAAATAAAAAACCGCTAAGCTATCCTCTGCTTCAGATCTGACGACAATATCGTCGTATCCGTCTGATAAACCAACAATTTGTAGTTTAGCATCGTATTGATCTGACCAAAACCATGGCATGGCATCGTAGGCAACGAACTTGTCACAAATCGCCATTGCGGCAATTTTAGATTGGTCTGTGGCATTTTGAACCGACTCAATGCGTAATTGCTTTTTATAGATGGGGTGATAAAAACTAACACAATCGCCTATCGCAAATATATTGCTGTCAGACGTTTGCATATATTCATTCACTTTAATGCCGTTATCCACTTCTAGCCCACAAGATTCCGCAAGCTCTTGGGTTGGTGTAACACCTATCCCCACCACCACTAAATCAGCAGGATAATGCTGTCCATTACTGGCCAGAACACCTGTAACTTTGTCGGTACCTGTGATTTCTTGTGCACTTGCCAAAGGCTGAATATTGACACCTTGTAGCTGATGTAAATTGCTTAAAAATTCACTCACCACTTCACTGGTTAAATGGCGTAAAGGACGGTCTTGATTCAAAAGTAAGGTAACGTTTTTACCAAGCTTAGTTAATGATGCAGCAGCCTCTAAACCTATATAACCGCCACCAATGACAACCACATTTTGTATCTCAGGAAGGGCATCACGAAGACCAACTGTGTCTTGATGGTCACGTAAATAATGTACCCCTTTTAGATTATTGCCTTTAATGGACAAACGCCTAACTGAAGCGCCAGTCGCTAAGATCAGTTTTTCATAGTCTAAATTTTCGCCGTTCTCCAAAGTAACCGTTTTTTGCTCAGCATCGATGCGACTAACACGAGTTTTGAGTAACAACTCAATGTCTTTGGTTTTGTAAAACGTTTCTGGGCGTAACCACAACCGTTGCTCTGGCAAACTATCTTGCAAAAACGCTTTTGAAAGAGGGGGACGCTGATAAGGCAATACTGCATCGGAACTGATAAGAGTAATCTTCGCATCATACCCTTGTCCCCGCAGGTTTACTGCCGCTTGCACCCCCGCATGGCTTGCGCCAATAATGATACAACTCATGCTGAGATAGCCTGTTCTGCGCAAATTAACATAGTAGATTGCCGTTTCTTGTTGTTTAGCTGTGCCATTTAATCACCTATTTTTCCGCAGACCTGGCGGTCATTTTCTTAAGCCACATTTGATGAAAGGTCATATTGACCTGATCCCAAGCTGCATTTAAGTGCCCTTGGTTGGCAATATCATTACTGCGGGTAATTTGTAGCTTGTCTAATAGCTCTATATCTTGTTGATTAACTTCATTTAACACTTCGTGCAAACGAGCCTGTTCTTCAACGTACTCGTCACTGGCAGCTTCATCATTAACCACATATATACTAAGAGATTCAGCAGTATGCGTTTCGCCCATAGGTTTAATCACTATGGTTTGCACCCAGCAAGGATCAACGAAAAACAAAGTATTGGGAAAAATCCCAAACCATTGTTGAGTGCCACGTTTTTCTTCAGGGAGGCCAGTAAAATGAGGTAATTGTTTTGCTGTTTTCGCCGGTTTAGCACTAGCACCATGGGGTAATCGTAAACCGACGATATTGTCAGATAAAAATAGGTCGTCTTGCTCAAGAACCGATTCTAAGGTGCAAGCTTGTGAATGCACAAAAGGCACATGGTAGCCATCTAGGAAGTTATCTACAGCAAGCTTCCAATTCACTTCCCCAGAATAATCTGTGGTACTTAACATACGAATATCGTCTTGGGGGTATGAAGAGAGTAAGTTGTCGAGTGGTTTGATAAAGTCTTCAAAGGGTTCTGCATTGCCATTAATATTCACAAAAATGATGTCCCACCACAGGGCAAAACGCACGGCAATTAAGCCTTTATCTGCTTTGTCTTCTTCGCTCATTACTTTGTTTTCGTTGCCAAAGTAGCGTGGGGCACTCAAAAGGTTACCATCGATTTTAAAGGTCCACTTATGGTAAGGACATACAATGCTGCGCTTATTGCAAGGTTCGTCAATTAATGGCGCGGCTTTGTGTCGACAAATATTATGAAACACCCCAATTTCACCATTTTTATTGCGAATGACAATTAGTGAATGACCGGCCAAACGAATAGGAAGAATATCGCCAGGCTTACTGAGTTGTTGGCCACAGGCAATACTCGCCCAACCATCTCCAAAGAGTGTGTCACACTCTTTTTGATAGGTTTCTTTGTCCTTAAATACTGCCGCTGGAAGACCATGCTTGGCTACGTGTTCCTCGGTTATTTGTGTTATGGCGTTCATATTTTATCTCAAGTTGTTCGTGCTGCTCTTGTTACACCTATCTAACCACAGTAGATAAATTCATAACATACGAAGAATGTTATGTTGTTTTAGATTTTCAGCCTAAAACAACATATGTGCGATGCCATATAGGATGGGAAAGGCAATAATGGTTCTAATGATAAAAATAGACACCAACTGCAAGATGGTTATGGGAATAGCTGAGCGCATGATCAAGATTGCCGTTTCAGCAAAAAATATCAATTGAGTTACAGAAAGCCCTGCCAGTATAAACTTAGTAAATGGATCACTAATGTTTGATGCAATAATAGTCGGTACAAATTGATCCATTAATCCAATGAATAAGCCCGGCGCCGCTAACCTCGCTTCAGGCACTTGTAATGCATCTAACATCAGGTACAACGGATAACTCATTGCCTGTAATATGCCAGTATTGTAATAAACTGATAAGGTTATAAATTCTATCGTCATGGCCGCCGGCATCATCATAAGATAAATGTCTATCATGGACCAAAAGCCTTTATTCACCGATTGCGCTGGCGACGGTGACCGTTTAGCTGTGACTATGGCTCTTTGCATGGCGCAGTTTAAACGTTTTTCCCCCTCTCCCACATGTTCGTTAAGTTGCTTTTCTTTGCCACCATAGTAATCATCTTTGAATGTCGACAAAGGCGGTAACTTAGGAGTGATCACTGCACATAAAATGCAAATAAGCAGCATGCTGCCGTAGAGCTGTAAAAAGTGACTTTCAATTCCAGCCACTTGCGCTGTCAGGAGTACGAAAGGAATAGAGACGACTGAAAAGTTAGTGGCAATAACTGCCGATTCGCGGGCGCTATAATACCCTTGTTTGTATTGATAGTTAGTCATCACAACCGCAATACTCGATGAACCTACCCACGAAGCCAGTGTATCTATGGTAGCGCGACCAGGTAAGTTGAATGCCTTGTGGAACCCTTTTTGTAACAAGGTTCCTACGAAGTCTAATAAACCGTAATCCGTTAAAAACGGCAAAAACAAGCACCCCAATCCAATCAACAGAAATATTGCGCCAGCCACATCAATATAGGCAGTAACCCCCGTTTCTTTCGCTATTACCCATTCTGGGCCAACTTGAAATAGTGTCATGCCAGCAGTCACACCACCAATAACAGATAATAATGTCCATAACCAATGGGAGGCGATGAATTTTTCACTGTGAGGTAGGCGAGTAGAGAACGACCTAGGGGTTAGGTTATAAATTACCGAAAGCAACGCGCCGATAATAAAGATACTACAGGTGAAATACTTCATATTTTCACCAATAAGGCTGGTAAAGACGTTTGAAACAACGCCTAGAGCGATAGTCCACGACCCCTCGTAAACGAAGGGGGTAAGGAAAAAGCCAATGCCGAATAGCGAACAGCCTAGCAATTTAGCCCAAGTAACCCATGAATTGCCTTCGCTTTGTGCCTGGGATATCGTTTTAGTTTGATTCTCTATCATTATTCATCCCTTATTGGTGCGTTAACAGGCGTAACGGCTTGCTGGTTGCATAAGTAACCAATAACGTTATCGGCTATGAGATTGGTCATGGCCGTATATGCTTCTTTTTCAAAATTCGCGAAATGCGAGGTTAACGCCACATTTTTTGCTCGAATATCATTAACACTGTCGCTATAAACATCTAAACCAGCGCCGTGTAACGCCTTATCATTTAAGCGCTCAATCAATGCATTTTCATCCACAAGTTCAGCCCTTGCGGTATTAACAAATACTGCATCACGTTTCATCATAGCGACAAGTTCAGCAGAAACTAGATTATTGGTTTGCTCAGACAGCGGCATATTTACGCAAATAAAGTCAGCGGTTTGCATCAAGGTGTCTAACGCAACTTTGCGAGCACCGAGTTCATTTTCCATATTGCTGTTTGCGTATAAGTCGTAATAAATAATGGTGTTTTTAAAACCATGATGCATCATTTCAGCAACACGGGAGCCAATACGACCAAGACCTATCACCCCTGTGATTTTATTACGGATAGACACAGCTGTTGGGCGCTGAAATGAAGGTGCGGGGTCTGTCTTTATGGCACGCCTTTCTGCACTAAGTGCCGGTATTTGCCTTGCAATCGCAACCAGCAAGGCGACTGTTGCTTCGGCTGTGGCATGAAAGGCTTCGTCCGTAGGTGTATTAGTCACTACTATCCCTTTATGACGTGCGGCCTCTATATCAATATTCGAAAAACCTATACCATAATTTGCAATTAGCTTTACCGAAGACGGCAACTTAGCGATAACGTCAGCAGTAATGGCGTCTTCTGTATGTGTAATTAAGGCATCCGTGTGCTGAGCTTTTTCTAACAATTCAGACGCAGGGCATATGTCGTCTGTGTCTGTTGTAGTTAATCCAATGCCTTGCTCAGCTAAGCGTGTTTTTAACAGATCAGTATCAAACAATGGGCGAGTTAAAAAAACCTGCATATTCTACTCCTCTAAAATGCATAGCCGCAATCGAGTGCGGCTTCACTGACTTCAATCAAAAAGGGCGCATTAAGATTGCTCGCTTGATTAAGTGCTTCTTTTAGTTCAGTTAGGCTATTTACATGAGTGGCTTGGCATCCCATGGCATTGGCTAAAGCAACGTAATCGGGAGGGATAATATCAACACCAATTTTGGCTACTTTTGCGTCGTCCATGAAGCGGCGAATTTCACCATGGCCATGATTGTTCCATACAATATAAATAACTGGGATTTTGGCATCTACGGCACTAATAATTTCATTGAGGCTAAACTGACCGCCACCATCTCCGGTTAAACCGATAACCGGTAAACTGGGTACGCCAATGGCAGCCCCAAGAGCGGCTGGGAAAGCGTAACCCAAAGTGCCATAGCCGGTTGTAGAATGAAAATAGCGTGCTGTGTTGTTGGTTTCGTAATAAGCCTGTGCAAAATAAGCAGGTTGTGTTGAATCACCGACAATCACACAGTCGCCTAAAGTATCAGTAATGGTTTGGAAAAAATCGCCATAAATCGACTTTTTCATGTCTTTGGTTTTTTCTCTTAGCACGCCGCAATATGCAAACACCTCAGCATTGGTGGTCTGCGGGGCTGCAGGTAAATGCTCTACAATTGCGTTTAATGCTTGTTGCGCGTCACAAAGAATAGGCAGATCAGGCTTATGGTTTCGTAACAATTGGGCGCTGTCGATATCGATCCTGATCAACTTTCCTTTAATGTTTAAGTCCCCTAAGAAAAAGAAATCATAATCGGTTTCAGCAAGCTCTGTCCCCACCGCCAGAACAACGTCAGCGTGCTTTTCAATGGCTTCACGTATTGCGGGATGTGATGGAGTTGACCCAATAAATAACGGATGATCGCTAGGCATAACACCTTTACCATTACAGGTATTGACCACAGGCATGTTTAACTTTTGCGCTAAGGTTTGCACCACTAGGTCCACATTTTTAGCACCGCCGCCTAATATCATTAACGGATTTTTTGCTTGAGTGAGCATTTCAGAGGCTTGTTTGATGCTGTCTAAATCTGGCCCAGGAGCTTTAGGCATAGGCCATGGTTGCATATCAAGATGGCTTGCATCAGAGGCTAATACATCAATAGGAATTTCGATATGCACCGGACCTGGGCGCTGGCTAGTAAAGACCGCAAAAGCTTGAGCTAACACTTTAGGTAAGTTATCAACACTTAATAAAGTATGGCTGTATCGAGACACTTGTGAAGTAATGGCTAATTGATTAGGCAATTCATGTAGACGACCTTCACCCATAGATAAATGCTGGGTGCGGTTAACCGAAGAAATCACCAACATAGGAATAGAATCTTGTAGTGCTTGTCCCATGGCTGTCACTATGTTGGTCATGCCAGGACCTGTAATGATAAAACAGACCCCAGGTTTACCTGTCACTCTAGCGTACCCATCGGCCATAAAGCCTGCGCCTTGCTCGTGACGAGGTGTAATATGTTTCAGCGTAGAATCGTTTAAGCCTCGGTAAAGCTCGATAGTATGCACACCAGGAATACCAAAAACAGTATCTACGCCATAGGCCTGTAATAAGCGAGTTAAGGCTTCACCGCATGTTTGTTTTTGCATATTTTAAACCTTTTACTTTATTTTTTATAAGTATGAGTAAACAGCGTTATATTTACTCATCAACTTTGCCTGTTAAGCGACGAGTCTGAGCACCTTATGCTGAGGCCTCTGCTTCTTGCCAAAGTTGCGTGGCGATTTCTTTCATAACGATAGCTTCTTCCCATCTGTCACTTAATTCTTCGCCGTTACCGTCAGTAATGGCGTATACAGGAGGACCGAGTTCACAAAGAAAGACACATGCATCATCGCTATCCTTGCCGTGACGCTGAATCCAGTTGTCAAAGCCTTCTCGCCACCAAGATTTGAACAAATCTAGCCAAGGTTTATTCTGCGGAAATAAAAACGGTACCTGTACCTGTTCACGTGTTGCTACTCGGCCGTGG
Organism: uncultured Paraglaciecola sp.; assembly: GCF_963977085.1. Lineage (GTDB taxonomy): Bacteria > Pseudomonadota > Gammaproteobacteria > Enterobacterales > Alteromonadaceae > Paraglaciecola. The sequence continues at coordinate 417,654 of NZ_CAXBNC010000001.1, forward strand.
AACGCTTCTGCACGAGTAAGAAATTCAGACATACGTTGGTGTGCCAAATCGTGTAGCGGTAAATAGTACTCTTGATTAACCAGAGTATGAGATAAATCAGCAACCATTAATAGCTCTGGGACCCGCTGCATAAGCTGAAGCGTAAAAAGCAGGTCATTAGTCATACAATTTCTATGTATTTCAACCAATGATGGGATATTAACTTTCTCACTGATAGCCATCCATTGTTGAGTAACACTTGCCACTTCCTCACTACTCCAAGGCTCAATTTGCCCTACTATGGCAATAAATCGCGGTTGAATAGGTTGGCTTACTACAAAGTCTATAATTTCTGAGTAATGCGGCACACTTTTAACAAAGGCGTTGTAAACAAGGTCAAGATTATAGTGAGCCAACAAAGGCATGGCTTCTTGAATAATGTCAAAAGAATGGTAACCAATGTCGAAACTGACCCCTTTGAATCCTGCTTCAGATATTTTTTTTAATTTAACTTCAAGACTGAGTTCATAGCCATCGGGACGCCTATATTCCATTGCCCACATAGATTGAAAAACATCGAGCTTTGCCATTATAGTTCCTTTGCTTTATTTGCTTGAATACCATGCTTTTTAAATGCATGGGTTAGCGGTGTAAGTTGTGATTCGAATTGACGCCAAAGATTGACTGAGCGGCTGTAGATTGGCTCTCGAACTTGGCTGGCGCTAGCCGTATGGCTGGCACTGTCATTTTTGTGAAAGCTAAGGCATTTTGCATCCCATTCTAGATCACAAAATGTGAGTAGCTTTCGCGTTTCAGATTCTTGATTGTTAACCAAGTTTTCATATTCAATAGTATGAATTTGATCGGGGAATAAACCTTTCCATTGCTGCATTAACTCTGAGTATGCTGCTATGAAATTAGCCGTATCTTCTAGATCGTAGGAATATTCGTAACCACGATCGAACAACATTTTGAAATTGCTAAGGGCTGCATCAAATGGATTGCGAAGTACATGCACAATTTTGGCATTGGGTATGGCTTGTAAAATTAAACCACAATACAAGAAGTTATAGGGTAACTTATCGACAAATATTGACGCATTACCAACATGATTTTTGGCTAATTGTAAGTAACGCTTACCAATATAACTTAAGGCCTTTGGTGAGAGTTTCTCAACTAAATTTTCATCTAATCCTTCTAACCCTGCTGCAAGAGGTTTTCCACCCGCCTCAAGCAGCGCCATAGGGAAAGCATTCAGTTCTCCGCCACTAATAACTTCTGAGTGACTGGCAATGATACGTTCGACTAAGGTGGTACCTGTTCTTGGTAATCCAACAATAAATATTGGCGATTGTTCAAGGTTTTCAGGAATTTCCAACGCTGACGTTTGTAACGTTTTCGACATTGCCACTAAAGATTTCATTAGCGCTATATCTTTTGAAATATCGTAAGGCCGTTGTTTACGTTTAAGTTTAGCTCCTTGGGAATAGTGATTGAACGCTTTGTCGTAGTTACCCAGATCTTCAAACACTTTACCGCTAGCATAGTGCAGCATAATTTGCCCCTTATCAGAAGGCGTTATTTGCTGTCTGCAATGTTCCAACAAAGGTGAAATATCCTCAGTACTTTTGAAACGTCTCAGTTGGGATAAGTTGTAACAGGCTTGATAGTTTGCGGGGTCTAAATCAATCACTTCACGATATAGCACTTCAGCATGTTCAAGGCTTCCATTAAAACGCAATAAAGCGGCTAATTGGTTGCGTGTAGACACTCGGTTTGGCTGAATAGCCAAGGCTCGGGTATGTGCTTCAATAGCCAAGTCTAATTGATTGACCATGTAGCGTAATTCACCTAACTTATCCCACAGCTTAGCCTCACTTTCGTTATGCAATAACGACTGAGCTTTATTTAGAACATTAATAGCAGGTTCAAACGCCTGAAGCTGAAGATAACAACTCGCAAGATGAAAAATATTCCAAAGGTTGTCAGGCTCACAATCAATAGCTTTCAAGGCACTATTGATCACCATTTTATTCTGACCTAGGCGTTTGCTTATATCTGATAAATCTAGCCACAATTGGGCATTTTTAGGATCACGGCTCAATCCATCAGTGCATATTTTGGCAGCTTTATCTAAATTGTTAGCAGCCAAATTTGCTTGAATTAATTCATGATGGTCTACATTTTTTTGATTCAAAATAACTCTTCTTAACTAAGGGAGCGCCTTAAGTAAAGGCGCTCAATCTATTAGAATTGATAGCTAACAGACACACCAACTGTTCGAGGACGTACACGGTACAATTGGTCACCTTGTTGTAAAATGCTATATTGTTCACCCGCTTTACTTTCGCCAGCAGCGGTATCAGTTATGTATTTACCATCACCGTCAGATGCCGTAGGTGCATCGCTGTTGAAGAGGTTCTCAGCAAAAAGCGATACTGACCAGCTGTCAATGTCATACTTGGCACTCGCATTCCACAAAACTGAGGATGGAATTTCATCGTATCCTTGTTCATAAAATGTCGAAGGCGATTGGTATCCAGTTGTAAACTCGGCTTTATAAGACACCCCAATTTGAGCAGAGAAAGTACCGTCACCCAGTTCTTGTTGGTAGTGTAGTGAGCTTACTAATGTTGACTCAGGAATGCCGGGTAAAGATTCACCTTCAACTGCTCCTAAGGTACCGTCTGGGGTAACAAAGTCTTCGGTAAGTTCCGCATTGGTGTAGGTATAACCAAGGTTAAGTTTAAATGCGTCACTTAATCGTGCATTTACCTCAAGTTCAATCCCTTTCGATACAGCGCTTTGAGCATTAATCATTGCGGGGAAACCGCCGTTTGGTGACTGTACTAGCAAGATAGGGTTTTCCCAATCGATATAATAAGCAGTTGCACTGTAATAAACATCGCTATCTAGCATGTTGCCTTTAATGCCAACTTCATAGTTAGTGGTTTTATCAGGCTCGAAGAATAAATAATCTTCACTCTCACCGAATATACCAGTAGTAGGCAAACCGTTTGCCCCACCATGACGGAAACCTTGGGAAATATTCAAATATAGTTTGGTGTCGATATCAATGTCGTAAGCTACATTGAAACGATAAAGCACATCACTGAAATCTTTTTCATCTTCACCTGATGCATAGCCTCGTAGATCGGTACCTGAATTTTCTGCATCACCACAGGTAAAGAATCCTAATGTGGTATTCCAAAATTCTTCACACGCAGGTAAAAGTACTTCTTGTTTGGCATAGAAATTTTGTTCGAAGTAGCGCAGGCCAGCAGTAACACTTAGTTGATCTGTAGGGTAGAAGGTAACTTCACCAAATATCGCATAGTCTTCAAATTCAGTTTCTTGAATGTTGCCATAGCCAACATCAGTGCCTACTGGGTTGGTAATGTTAAATGCAGCGTCTAAACCATAAACATAGTCATATGCTACCGTATTAAAATCTACTGAATTATAGTAAGCCCCTACCAACCAATCTATATCATTGTCGGTCGTTCCGGTTAAACGGAATTCCTGAGTAATAGTTTCTGTTTCGTAGGTTTTTTCGCCTACAATAATTTCTGACGCTGGAGCAACGCCACCAGTGTAGCCGTAATAAGAAATGTAGTAAGGCCCCCACCACGATGAGAATCCATAGTTATAACTTTGATCGTACTTACTTTTTGCTTCGTTCTTAGTTATGGAAGTAGCTGAAGTTAAATCAGCAAAACCTAAATCATGTTCAATTACTAGTGACGTAATGTTAGTTTCACGTTCAAATTGTTCAATGATTTTTGCAGCAGTTTCATATCCATCTAAGCCTTCAGAGCTTGCTGATGAGCCTTGAACATCATCTTTCTGCATATTGTGAGTCAGTAAAATTTCAGTATCTTCAGTTGGGAGCCAACGAGCAGAAAGACGTGCCATCGACACATCTTCATCGTTGATATCTTCCGCTGTAGTGTATTCTCCAGTAGGTTGATTATTGGCATCTAAACCAGCGATATAATCGCTGTCAATGTACCCGGCATTTTCTAACTGGGTTACTACACCGCGAATAGCAAAAGTATCGCTAAGGGGCACATTAAGTACAAACTCAAGGTCGTGATTTAAACCGCTAGCGTATTCCGTAGTAGATACTTTAGCTTGCACTTTACCTGATACGGCATCGAATTCTGGCTTATTAGGGATGTAGCGCATGGTACCGCCTAATGAGCCTGAACCATATAAGGTTGACTGAGGGCCTTTAAGCACTTCAATGCGATTCATGTCCCGTAATTCTAAGTTGGCGAAAAGTGGAGTTTCACCTAAATAAACCGACACCACAGGATCCGTGGTCATAGTGAAATCTTCTTGTGCACCACCAGTCAAGTTAAGACCGCGCATAATAATACCAGAAGAAATTCCGTTTTTACCACGGCCCACATCGGTTAAGGTTAACCCTGGAATAGAGCGTGCTAAACTAGAAAAATCAGTAATTCCGGCGTCCTCTAATGCCTCACCGCCGTATGCTGAAATACTATATGGCACCTCTTGAATAGTGGTTTCTCTACGGGTTGCTGTTACCGATATCACTTCAACGGCGTTTGCTTTAGCTTTACTTTCTGCTGGGGCAACTTCCGTTTGCGCCATACTTACTAACGGCGAGCCTAGGCAGGCACAACAAATAGCAGTTCTTAGCTTGTTTGGTTTAAACATTAAATTTCCCCTCGAAATATGTCTTTTTGTGATTAATTTTTATTATGATGAAATCATACTAATCATTGCCTTTTTAAGCCGCAAACAACGAAAAATACTGGCGCTATTCCAAAATGGAATGGCTTGTGAAACAATGCTGAAGATCCCACTAACTCAGCTTTTCATTGTGTAAATTCTAAGTAAATAAAGGGTGACAAAGTCTGTCGTTGAATGAGTTAACTTGCCATTTTTTGTGGTGGGAATAACCTAAAAAGGTGATGAAAATGAGGGGAAAAAAGCTTCCTAGTATTATTTCTTTACAATGCTTTGATGCAGTAGCACATCACCTAAATATGACTTACGCTGGCGCATCCTTACACTTAACTCAAAGTGCGGTTAGCCGCCAAATTAAAAATATTGAAGCCTTAATTGGAAGGAAACTGTTTTACCGTCAAGACAACCAGTTAACCTTAACACCAGTAGGTGAGCAATACGCAGAAGAAGTCCATAAGATACTCAATAACCTCAACGCTGTAACACAAAAAATTTCTTCCAATACCGATTACACTAAAAAGGTAAAGTTAAAAGTGGTGACCGAACCTACTTTTGCTATCGCTTGGCTTATGCCCAAGCTCAAGGAATTTTATGTTAACTATCCTGATATTGAGATTGATTTAGGCACCGATTTTGAAGCCGTGGCAAGAAACACCCGTCGTTGTGATTTTGCTATATTGTGGGGAGATGGCGAATGGCCTCATTATTATGCCGAACCACTCAGATCCGATACCTATTTAGCAGTTTGCTCACCTAAATATTTAAGAGGCAGAAAACCCGTAAAAACCATGCGGGAAGTGGCGAATTTTGATTTTATTCATCAAAGTAATGTTATCTCAACCACAGATAAATGGTTTCTAGAAGCCGGATTAACACAAAAAGAAATATCCTTAATAGGTGGTCAATACTTCGATCACTTTATTTACTTATTGCAAGCGGTAAAAAACAATATGGGAGTGTCGATCCTGCCAGAGTATTTGGTTCAAGACGACGTGCTTAATGGCAATCTTATTGTTGCATGTGAACAAACCTACACACCAGAGCATAAATTCTATGCTTTATACGATGAAGAACGCCAAGAAGATTACGCTATCCGTCAGTTTAGAAAATGGTTATTAACCCACAAAGATGACATGTAAGTTCGGAAAAAATATTGAGATATTCACCTGATTTATTTAGCTTAGAAGAACATATTGCACTTACCGTTGCCCTAGGTACTGAGCATTTTTTTGATGTGTTAGAAAAGACCCTCTCTCAACATATTTCCTTCGGAAGTAGCTCTGCGATTTGTTATAACAAAAACATGCCGCCAAAATTGCTCTTCTCGCACTTACTCGAACATGAACAAAACATATTCTATGCACGCTTTTTAGATGGTGCTTATGTCGCTAGCCCTGCCTATCAGGGATTTATGAACAACTATGCAGATGGAGTATACCCTTGGAGGAACTTGATGCCAGAAGGCTTCAAGGAATCACAAATGTATTTGTCTTATTACCAAACCAGTAATATTACAGACTTACTGTACTTGTTTGTAAATTGCGGGGACATTGGTTTTGTTCAGTTTTGCTTAGGAAGGCATGCTCCCAGTGCATCATTCAATGAGTCAGAAATACATCTGATAGAGGCTATGTCTGTGTTTTTGCTTCCATTGATTAATAAGCATTGGGAATTTGCGGTGCAAAAACAAGCGCTGCAAATACGCCCGCTTTCCTCTATTGTTTCAGAGCGAGTCAGTTATTTACTGAATAATTTCGAAGCCGAATTATTGACCTCCAGAGAAAGGCAAATAGCAAAATTGGTTATTACGGGACATTCGTCACAATCAGCCGCCGATACCTTAAATATTTCTCCAGGAACTGAACGTGTTCATCGCGCAAAGCTTTACGCTAAATTGAAATTACGCTCAAGCTCAGAGTTATTCTCATATTTTTTACAGCAACTCACCGAACTTTAATAATCCGATGCGGCTGATAATTTAATATTAAGTTGGAAAAATAAGTGTTGTAGAGAGCATCCTACTGAATTCATAACGTCTATCACGAGTAAGGCCTATTGCACCTCTACCTGAATTTGGCGATGAAAATTGGCGTGGTCTTAAAACCGAATTTACATGGAATGCCGAAGATAACTTTATCGAAGATGTTGAAAAACATGAATGGTGGGCTAAATCCACTAATGTTATGTCCCCTCCACAACTAAAAGGCGGTGTCTTAGGCTGGCGCAACTTTTTACGTAAAGACAAACAAAAAACCAAAGTGCATCCTGAATGGCATTTACCGGGCATGATAGTTTATGGCGCGACCAAACGTGCGGTGACCTACTTAAACAAGTCCCTGCAAAAAGAAATAAAAGGCACGCAAGTACAAGTCAATACCTTAAGCCTAGGCATAGTGGTAACCGACTTGCTAATTGGTGATTACGACACCTCATCGCCAGAATGGCACAAGGTGAAAAAGATTTTTAACATTCTAGGTGACAAGGTTGAAACCGTAACGCCTTGGCTGGTTAACGGCATACTCGCCACTAAAAAAACCGCCACAACAGTCGCTTGGTTAACTGGCGGAAAAGCCTTTTGGCGGTTTATGAGCGCCGCATTTAATAAACGGGATTTGTTTGCTGAGTGAGATTAGTAGCCCTGCATTCTGAGATCTTTTTATTTAAAATATGTCTCATAAGATAAAGAGTTATGCGCCAATACTGGTGTTTCTGTTAGTCTTTTAAACTGGAATCACTGCCTTTTTAAGAAGAGTCCTTAATGACGAGATGTCTAACCATATTTAATATGGCTGCAGCTCTCGTTTTAGGCGTATTGTTTGGCTTTTAACTTAAATTGCTCTTTCACTAGATAACTAATGAGACCGATTTAAATCGAGGTGAAGCTATATTTGGTATGGTTATGATGTCATATATGTCTTTGTGGGTGGTTGTGCCAGCTTTATTTACTGGTTACAAAGTTCGCATTATTAAACCTTGGCTTGCCAACACGGTTTTAATTCTTTGCCTGACTCAAGCAGTAATAGTTGCAGGGTCAGTTGTGCTTTGAAATATAACAAACAAATTATGTCACAAGGAAAGTAGCAATGAATACTGAACAAACGATACTCTTAGCATCATACAATAGTTGGATGAACCAGAAGTTGTTTTCTGTTTGCGAAAAACTAGATGACGATATGCGAAAAAAAGCATCTGGTTTGTTTTTTAACTCAATCCACGGAACGCTAAATCACCTTCTGCTAACGGATAGAGTTTGGTTGGGTCGCTTTACAAATAGTCCGTTTCAAGTAGAAGGCCTAGATCAAGAATTGTATGCAAATTTTGATGAGTTGTACCTTGAGCGATGTAAAACGGACCAAAATATAGAAAACTGGACAGCTAATCTTGATCAAGAAATTCTTGATGGTGTACTTGAGTATAAAAGCCTTGTTAATCCACAACCAAGAAAATACAAGTATTGGATTGCAGTAACCCATTTCTTCAATCATCAAACACATCACAGAGGTCAAATCACGGGCTTATTGAGCCAGCTAGATATAGATTATGGAGTCACAGATCTTCTCTGGTTGCCTAGCCCAAGTATTCAAGATGTCATATAACAAAGCGTTAATGGCTGTTTTACTGCCATAGCTCAATCAAAAATCGAATATCCTCTATGCTAAAAAATAGCCATTAATATAGCAGCCCATCGAAAAGAAAATTTATGATAGGTGGCTACATTAGATTGCAATCACCTAAAAGATAATGAATGATGAGTTTCTCCATGAGATCGCCGAAAAGTAGGCCTTATTCATTTAAGTAAACTTAACCCTTTTATAGGTTAGAATTTCGAACAACCGCCTCTCTCACAGGTTAGTCAAAAACTGAGTTACGGTTGACATACGAATACAAAATGGAAAGTTTAAAAAGGCACACTATGTTTGTAAGTTTATTCAAAAAGTTATTCGGACGTAATGCTAGTAAAAGATTACCTGAGACCACAGCTAAAAACCAAACGACTTCGTGTCCTGTCGATACCAAGCAGTCTGTTAAACCCGATACAGCAGAATTAGAGCTTAAAAATAATCAAGCACGTGAAGCGGTGTTGGCAGAAATCGAAAACTCGCAAATAGAGTTACGCCGCGCAGATGTATTATTTTACGACTACTTATTAAGCACGCCTTCCGAGGGTTTGGTATCTAAGTTAGAACAAGAATTATTGGTGAAGATTAACCAAGTTCTAAGCACCCCTTCAAGGGTCGTGAATTCATTACCTAAGTTGCCTCATTCGGTAAACAAATTGATGCGTCTTCTCGAATCAGATGAGTTTGATTTATCAGCATTTTGCGGTGTGGTGGAAAAAGACCCAACCGTAGCCACGCAGTTAATTGCCGTTGCCAATAGCGCACACTACAATCCCAGTGGTTCGGACGTTTCTGATATTAAACGTGCCTTTACTTTGTTAGGCAGCCAAGGGGTTAAAGAACATGTGTTGCTAGCCTATGTTAAAGACTTGGCCAATGTACCAAAAGTTTACTACAAAACATTTGGAGAAAAGATTTGGGTACACAGTGACGAAACCGCAGTTGTTTGTCGTGAACTCGCCAAGCAGCGTGGGTTAGATCCCGACACTGGGTTTCTTATTGGTCTGGTACACGACATTGGGAAAATATTTATATTCAAATTGATAGTAGATGCATTCAGAAAGTCACACCCAGACGAACAGTTAGGTTCCTTGGTGATTAAAAAATTACTTCACCAAAAATCGCTACAATTGAGCATACTGATCACCGAACAATGGAAAATGCCTTCCGTTATCATCAATGCGATCCGCGATTTAGCTCAGCAAGCGAATAATCCAAATGCAACGCCTTATGGTAGTTTACTGATTGATGCTAATTTTATTAATGAATGGCAGTTGTTAATTGCCGCAGGCTTGGCGTCAACCGAAGAATTTGAGTTAGCTAAATTGCGCAAACCTCTGTCAGAAGACGCTTGTAATTATATTGCCCAAACCCCTTAGGCGCAGTGGTTTATTGCAATCTAGCCTTTGTCCTCATGCTTGTCCTTTTGACTTTTAAGCAAACTAATAGTTGAATAGCAAAAATGCACCAATAAGAATTTAATTGTGACCGCAAATTTGTACTGGCGCTTACTTCCAAATAAAAAAAGGTAAAGCCAATACTGCACTCAAGGCGCTAAGGCACTCAAAAATTCTAAGCTTTTCTTAAAAGCTAACTCAGCTTGGGCTTCTGGACTAATTAATCCGTGTTGTAGGGTATTTTCTGGCGCAAAAGAGCCAAATTGCCAATGGTTGGCATTTTCGATTACCACGTATTGGGTGTTGGTTGGGAGTTTGGGTTTATTTAAGGCAATTTTTTCTGGGGTGGACTGCAAGTCTTTCGAGCCGGATATGGACATCACCGCAACATCCAAGGCGCTAATATCGCTGGCTGGATACGAGGCCAAAAGTAACAAACCTTTCATCTTGGTTAGATCCGCGCCTTTGATATATTCAGCCGCGCCAACTCCGCCTAAAGAATGCCCGGCAATCACCCATTGCTTAATTTGTGGAAAAGCGGCAAGCACATTATCGGCTTTGTTAATGCCTAAAAATGCGGTGTTAAGTGGCATAGGAACAATAACCGTAATTAAGGCGACACAAGATGCAATTCCCCACGTTAAACTAAAACGCATAATCTATCCCTTGGACTGACGCTAGGTGAATAAGATAAAGATATTTCAGTTTAGAGAAGGTTATTAACTCACCTAACCAATTAGAGAGTTTCTATTTAAGTTAAAAACCAGTTACTCGCGGTAAACAAAGCTGTGTTAGTTTCAGACTATTAGATAGCAGAACTGCCTTATAGGGATTAAATTCGAAAAGCGCTAGATTTAAGTTTGATATTGTTCGCACTTAGGCCGACTTTTTTGGCGACAACTTGCCAATAGCTTACTGCCTTAAGTACTTTGTCATAAATGGCAGTGGCTTGGGTTGCAGTAAGTCTAAAAAAATCAGCCACTTCAAATGCCAATGCATAATCTAGTCTGTTATCTGTGTCGGTAATATTTAAATGCAGACCTGGTTTGTCCGGATTGGGATTGATGTCGTACGCAGGCGATAATACCCAGCCTTTTTCTGTCAGCATAAAACCGTGATTTCGCAAATGGTCGTCAGTGTTACTGACGGCAATATTAAACACTAATCTACGCCATAATTGTTGCAAATCAGAGGCGGTTCTTGCGCCTACATTAGTTAAAAATTCAGCCAGTTCTAAATAGCTGGCACCTTCATCACCATCGTAATATTTAAGCTGTGTCATGGCAGATGAAAAGTGATGGCGAATATCACCTTTGCGGTCAAATCGTTTGGTTAAAAAGGTATGATAAGAAGAGTTCAGGCGCTGAATTCGACATGGTGCCATTTCTATACCAGCATCCAGTGCCAGCAAATGGCAAACATACTCCCACGCTGCAACATCGTCAGTATCGGTATGATTGGGGAATTTAGCTATCCATAGGCCGTCTGAATCCACCACACAAGCTTTAGGACGTGCCCCACCTAATGATGAACCTGGTGATATCAACATGTATAGCCACTTTTGATACTCATCACTGTCTATATCTGGATCGTTTTCAATTTGCATCGCGGCATATTCAATTTCAGCTAGTGATGCAATGGGAGGGGCTGAAAGCCGTTGATTGTTATCTAACCAAGTACCATCTACTGCAGACTTAAAGCGTAAGCCGCCCATTCTATTTTGGTCGTGTACACCTAGTAGGTAGTCGAGTTCACTTAGTCGGTCATACTCCCGTAGGCCTTTTCTTTTTTCAATAGCCGCTCGGCGCTGCATCAATAAACGCCCCCAGCGGTCAGGAGAGGAATCTAAAAAAGCGCGAAAGTTGTGACCACTTTTATCATTATATTGATTGCCTCTCACTAGTTCTAACATCGGATCTAGTTTGAGTCGATGCGCAGAATCCAGAAATTCTGCGCTGTAATTAAAGTTAAATACCCCATTATTACGCACAGGCGTATATGAAAGTTTTCCCATATGTAATGGCGTTGCGATTGGCGACCAATCAGCATACACCTCAGTAGTAATGCCAGCCATCATTGACCTGCCAACAATTTCGCATCTTGCAATTTACGTCCAACGTCATCATGGGCCGCCAGTTCAGCAAAATTTGTTTCTAGTCCCAATATGCCGAGTATTTTTATGTATGCACCAATCGCTACACCGGGATCACCAACAAGGATCTTATTGACCGTTTTAATATCAAACCCAGAACGTTCGCATAACATGGTTTTATTTAAGCCACGGCGTTTCGCTGCCAGTAGTAAATCATTTCCAAAGGTCTCAAGAATACGTTTTTGTGCTGGAAACAGCACTTGATGTAAATTACGTTTCGACACTAGGACTATGTTCCATAATATTGGCCATTAATTGGGATTATAGTCCCTTCCATATTGTTTCCGCAAGCCTTGCTAGGACTATAATCCCAAATTTGGCATTTAAACTGGTATTATAGTACTAATTTATAACCAATTAATTCCTTAGTCATCCCGTCAAAATCTTCAAGCAACCGGCTTTTCCATGAAAAAACTTCTCGCATTGATTTTGAGACGCTTGAAATACTTTGTAAGTATTTGGAGTGTGATGTTAGTGACTTATTGGAAATTACTGACTAACAATAGGATATTTCTATAGATGTTATTGGCTTTGGGCTGCGGTACAAGAATTCAGACCAACGTAGCTAAATAAAAATATCAGGAGCAAATCCTGTTTGCTGCGATCCATCTATTTGAAATGAAAAAAGCTATTGGTTTGACAATATGCGTAAAAGGTAAAAAACGGACTAAAAAATGGATAAATATAAGATGGATAATTTTAACTTTGGTCACAACCTGGTCACAAATTAAATCAAGTTGGTAACAACTACGGTTTAAAACCTTAAATGATGGTGCACCCGGCGCGATTCGAACGCGCGACCCTCGGCTTCGGAGGCCGATACTCTATCCAACTGAGCTACGGGTGCTTATAAAATCTAGACTGCCTATTGGAGATTGGGCTTTACTGTACTGAGCTATAGAGTCAGTCAGAATATTTAGCTGCACAAACCTATCAACAATATGACGTATTTATGCGAGCGGTGATTCTAATGAATTGTGTCGGTTTTTCCACTGTTATTTGCTTTTATTCTGGGCTGATGGGGATAAAATGCCATTACAATTTTTAATTAAATCTACCCTTGGTGAATTGCTGAGATTCTATGATTTTTAGCTTTCCCTAAATTCCCAATAAATATCTAGTAATACATACCATTGCTAGATCACTAATTTTATTGTGGTTTCCCGACTTTGTGCAACTTATCCGGTTTTTAAGTTTGTGTTAGTTTTACTCTAGTCATTTTTGGGCTTTGTAATGGTTTCTTTGTTTAAAATAGCAACGGGGTATGGATAACTAAGCTTACAATTTGTATATTTATCGGTAAGAGTCTGTATTTCCTTCTAAAGCCATTGTGCATTTTGTAGTAAAGTACTAATTCATAAAGGTTATATCTTCTAATTTGTATTACTCATGGGCCTGTTTTTTGTGACGGAATTGATAGATTTAAACAGGTTTGATTGAGATTTAAGTGCTAAAAAAGGAGGTTTTTCGCTAGCCTTTTTTAAGTTTTTCGAATTAATTTTGCAACTGACAATAAGTAAGTATGAAACCTAAAAGCGGTAAAAAAATTGAAGCGGTAAAGCCAACAAAGCCAGCTGAGGCATTTGTGGCCGATGAAGCCAATCCGGGTAAAGTAGCAAAAGTTAAAGCTAAACAAGTTGAAGCTAAAAAAGGCAAATATGGGCAAACTAAAGTTGCCGCTTTTAAACCAAAAGAAACAAGCCCTTCAGGTGAAGACAACAAAAATTCTGATAAAGGCACCGATAACAAAGAAGAAGAAGAAGAAGAAAAACAAACAACTTTTATTTCCATTAAGCTAACAGACGAGAAAGATAATGCTGTGGCTGGGGAGAAATATGAAGTTGAGTTGCCCGATGGTAGTGTTTCCAGTGGTACCTTAGATATAGATGGAACTGCCAAAATAGAAGGCTTTGAAGCGGGTCAATGCAAGGTGCGCTTTCCAAATTTAGAAGACGACAGTGTTTCTACAAAGTAGTAATAGATGATCCTTTAGGAAGCCAAGCAATGACAGGAAAAAAAAGCTTCGAGTGTGCATCAGGTAAAGAGCATACCTTCGTAGTTAAACTAGCTAAACTAGCACAAGTAGAGCTATTAGACGGTGCAGAAGACAAGTTTTTGCCTAACAATGGTTCGCAGTTTGTAAACTTAGATCGAGACAATAAGTGGGTGGACAACAAGTCCGTGACTAGCTTGGGGCGGTTAGGTTATAAACCCAAAATTTATGTCAAATTTGACTTACCCGGTGTCAGTGAATTTACGCTTAAAGCTATACCGGATGGAAAAAACCCTGCTTATTCTGACGACGAGAAAACACGCAATAGTCTATTCAAATTTAGTGAAGAAGAAAAAACCTACCAAACTGAAAGTTCTGGAGAGTTAGTTATCAGCGACGCCTTCCTTAGTGTTGGGGGGAAAAGCACGTTTCATTTTGAGGTGAAAGACACTCAAGGTACAACCCTTGAAACCAAAAAACTCAAGACACTACGTAAAATATTTGTTCAAGAAATAAAAATGACTGGAGATGCGGGAAAATCAGCGGCAAGCTCCATTAATACTGTTGAAGCTGAGTATAAAAAACAGGGCTTTATTGTTGAAACATTACCCGAAAAAACCATGCCCGAGATGGAAAATATAGGTGCCAGTGATTCTGCAAGTTACAAAAGTGCTGTAAAGACTGCCTACCAAAGCTCAGAGGGCAAAAAGAAAGAGCCCTTTAGTCTAGTGGTTGGCTATACAAGCCACTTAGCTGTCAAGACTAGTGGTAGGCAATTATCAAAAGTAAATGTACCTGTAGGTCCAGGAAGCTCATCCATAACCATCAATATTGCCGGTCCTGGTAAAACGAATCCGACCGTTAAGACTAAATACCTTTGGCAAGAAATCGTTAGCGGTGAAAGTTGGTTTGAAAGTGCCACATTCGAAGACTCCAGCAGTTGTGTTGTGACCGCAATAGACGAAAAGTATTGCACAGCTATACCAGTGAATAGCGCCAATCCTCATGCAAGCTCTAAGGTTAAAATTGATGTCAGTAAATTACCTCGAGGAACAGGCACAATTACCTTAACGGTGTCTTGGGTAGACAGAATGCGCGCAGGTCTATCTTTTGGAGGCAGTAACCTTATATGTGTCTGCACAAAAGCTTGGTGGAAAAATAAAAGCTCGGCACAACAAAACGAAGTTATTATTCATGAGATGGGTCACAAAATTGGTATGGTGCCGGATGGAACCGGAAAACTGCCAGACAAAACCGACACCTTTTATGACTCCAGTAAAGGCCATGTGGGCACTCATTGCCATCATGGTATTTCTGCAGGCCAAACTCGATATGATGCTGCGGCAGATGCCGCCTCGTCTGATTGCGTAATGTATGGCTCAACCAATAGCCATTCAGCATTTTGTGAACATTGTTCAGTGGCGGCTAAAAAACAAGATATCAATTCAGGCTGGCCAGCACTTTAATTATGTTAAATCTTCAGTTACCACTAGCAAGCGCGGTATAAATGCGCATTCACTTTCACTGTTTATGTCTATTATTTAGCTTGGCTACGCTGGCTGCGTGTCAGGCATATTCAACTCCAAGGAGCCATATCGTGGCAAATAACAATGCGGATTTCGAAAATATTGAATTGAACTCAGATTCTAAAAACCTTTGCTCGCCAGATGTGAGTACAAAGTCTGACTTCATAGGGATTGCTATTAATGTACCCACTGAAGTTGAATTTAATGAAGCAGAGCCCGCCGAGGACGGCAGTTTTACTGTTATCCCAATTTGTGGTTATTATCAATTAGGTATGAATGAACTCAGCAAAGATTCTGTTATTCAGCTATTTGCTATGGACCTAGAAACCCAGCAGGTATACAGAGGAGAGCTGATCGATGAAGATGCGGGCACAGAAGAGCCCATGCCATTCGATGAGCCAGAATTGCTGCCACAAGATCTTGAAGGGCAATTACTTTCTGCCTATTTTAATCCCAACTTTACTCGTTACGTCAATTTGCCAACTGCAGAAGCAACGTACAAAATTTTAGTGCAGGTAGGCCAAGTCAAATCGAACATAGTGGAAATAAAAGTCAATCGTAAAGACTAAACAGTGGGGTTTTGTTTTTCTGTTAATCTAATAAAATCCTCATGACTGTAAACACTAGTGTACATAATTTGGTGATTTTGAACGGCAGCCGCAAAAGTGACTGTTGCACCGGTCTGCAATAGGTTATGACGATAACTCTTCAGGCTGTCACATAGAAAATTACTGCAAATAAAGGAACGTAGTTCCTTTGGTAAAGCGCATCCTTCAATACCTAGAAAAACACAAGAGTCTTGATAACTTTGTTCAGGGAAATACTCACTATATAATTCTACCAGCTCTTCTTCAGAAAATTCTGGGGCACGAGACGCTAAGATCTGTTTTAACGATGGATAATCTAAATAGGCATGCGTTTTTGCATAACCACAACATGCCCCCATGCAGGTAGCACATGCATTACCTAATAATGTCGCTTCCTTTTCTGGTAAAGGAGGGGCAAGACTCGCTGAGTATATTTTATTGCCAGTTGGATTGTTATTTTTAACATCATCATAAATCATTCCCAAATGATGCAAAAACTCTAGTTTCCGTTCCTGACTTAAATCTGTTAATGGTTTGGTATTAACAGGTAACAAAGCGACTAAAGGAGAAGTGTTTTCCAATTCTTTACGTAGCCTTACAGACAATTTCTGAGTAGCAGGATCCTGTAGAAAGACTTCAATCTCGTCGCTCAGTTGCGCAGTTAGACGCTTTTTATTTTCCTCTAAATATTGCTGCACTCTAGCGCGCTGACAATTAGGTTTTTCACAATATGGGCTTCGTGAGTATTCAATAAAAGTTAGACTAGTGTTGCAATGAAGGCATTGATTCGATTGATGGAATAACATAACAAACGACTCCTTTTTCTTAGGAATTTAGCTACTCTTTCTATACGTACCAATATCAAAGAGTAAATATGGCTAGCATCTCGTTCTTTTCTAATCCTTGACTCACAACATTTGTAAAACATAACAACGGCAATTGTTAAGTCCGTTATTAAACCCAAAGTCCACCGAGTTAAAAAATCACACAGTTTTTGTCTATTTTAAATTACTAACAGCTTTAATTTTATCACCATACAATCGAATGCAGTTTCTATTTCTAAAACTGGCAAACGGACTTATTCCTTGTTTTTGAATATCCATGAGTTGTTGTTCAGACAATAAATATTCGCCACAAGCATGCAATTTTTGTTCGTCACCTTGTGCATAAACAAAAGCGGGGAGCTCTGTAATATGCGCATCGTATGATACGAGTCCTTGATATTGGCGTATCAGTAACCGCGCACAGGCAAATGCCAAGTTCCCCCACAACAATTGATTGTGTTGATGTTCATTAGGAAACTCTTCAAAAGCAAATGAATCAACCTCGTCATACTTTTCGCCATAAGGGAGTCTCAGCAATACTCGAGGATAACTAAGCGCAAGATAACTGGCTTGTGGAGTTTGCCTAAATTCATGCCAAAGTGACTCATCTGGCGAATTAACAAGGCTGTCATCTGCCCCACTAACAACCTGACATTTTAGAGCTTCACCAAGGCTAGCGAGATAATTTAATGCCGTTATATCCTCATGACTTGCTGAGAATTGGTAATCTGCAACCAGCACATCATAAGTCGTTACGTCAGTGTCTTTTAAGTGTTGACTTATCTTGCTGACCAACACCGTATCGCCAGCCACTGCTTTGTCTAGCGTGGAGTGATCAGCATCAATCAAATAAAAGAACTGCTCCTCTTCGTCATATTCCTCGCTAAAGATAACATCCCTTACTCCACGCCAGAGTGATTCTATGGCTTGAAATTGTTTAGAATGTAAAATTGATTTCATCAATTCTTGCAAGGCTTGATCAATTATCGCGAGCAAGTTTAGGTGTTCTGGTTTAGTGTCATTGACAATATGGGGTTTGAGTAACTGAGCTAAAAAGAGGTCTAAGTTTCCGATACTTTGTGTACCCGAGGCAGCAGAAGTGGGCTCACTAGGAACAGACTGTTTTTTGCCTAACAGGCGCTCAAACATATCATCATTATTATCTGTTTCGGGGGCATCTTGAAGAACCTCTATATCTGCCTCTTGAGCACTTTTCTGAGCATCTAATTGAAACTGAGTCATGACCTCATTAGCTGCCTGCTCGGCTGTGTTTGGATTACTTAACTCACGTTTTAAGCGGCGCAAATTTTTAAAAACTGGGGTGTTAATTAAATTGTTAGGATGAAAGTCTTCTAATTCGTTAAACGTCAATTGATGACCTGAAGGTAAACAAATACTTGGACTCAACTTAGTCATGACCTGATCAAAGTTGTCTATATCGATACGAAGAATTTTATGGTCTGGAGCGTTTTCCTGCTCTGCTTTTACAGCGCTAAAATTTCCTAAAAAATAAACCCGCATCGGCTCTTGGGCATCAATTCGTTTAGCAGAATGAGAGTTAAAACCGTATTCAAAATCAAGACGACCTGACATAGTTAAGTCCTATAACATGTAACGTTACTCACAGCGTATACGAGCACGTGTGATAAATCGACCCTGGAGTGCTGTTCATCAGCAATTATTATTACATTGGCAACCAAAGGATATTCTGAACCCCCTTAAGTCCCAAAGTAAACTTTTCGCCGGTGTTAGTCCATCCACCTCGAATGAAGGCTTTATGGGCACCAGCATTATTGACCATAACTAACATATAACTACCACGTGCTCTTGGTGCCAAACCACGCAGGTAAACTGGCATCATTCGGCATACCTCTGTGCCAAAACCTTTGCCTTGGCTTTCATCATCAATTAAAAAATTAGAGATGCCTAAAGTATCAAAATTCGCAAAGTTAAAACCAAGATGATAACGGCTATCCACACTGAACATACCCACTGGAACGCCATCTTTTTTAACAACATGATGACTTACGCCCTCTTTTTTTTGAGCAAAAACCTTACTTGGCAAGTCACAGTAAACTTGCTGAAAGGGTTTTACCTGCATTGCATTCAAGAAGACAATATCCTCTTCTGTGCAGGGAGATAGAGCGACGGCATTGCGTATCATGTTGACAACCTAAATATTTTTGATACAGCAATGTAATTTAAAGCACATGGAAAAATCAAATAAATTGTCCCTTAAGAAAAATCGCACACTAAACCTCGGACTATACTCAACTGGGTTACATCTATACGGCTCGTAATACAAACAGATATCCATTTACGTCAAACCCGTCTTCAAGTCTTAATACTGATTCTGAGCAATTTAGTACTCTATATCCTGCCTGTTTAGCGCAACTCGACACATAGCTAGTCTCATGTTGGAATCGCCCTGTGCTAGCAAGTTTAAATCCGGCATTCTTACTATCAGAGCCTAGGGGTAAAGCTTCCACAGAAAATGCCAACAACCCAGCAGTATTCTGTCGTTTTCTGCAGGCCACTAAAATCGCTTCAATTTCACCAAAATAGTTAAAAACATCTGTTGCGATAAAGACATCAACTGGCAATATTTCTGATTCAAGATAGGCCGTGATTTCGCTAACTAACAGCGCATCGTAAACACCCCTTTGTCGCGATTTTTCAATCATCTCAGATGAAATGTCTATGCCAATCAAAGTTTCACAAATTGCCTGAAAATATTTACCAGCAAGCCCAGTACCACAGCCCAAATCTACTAACTTCTTACAATTTTTAAAGGCATCTTCACTTTGTGCGACATCGCAAAAAACGTCGAAAAGATGCTTGGGGGTTTTGTATGCCAATCGAGATATTAATCGCTCATCAAAGTGGCTCGAAAATCGGTCAAAGAGATTTTCAACATAAGCTCGTGGAACGCGAGCTGGAGGTTCTGCAAAGCCTTCTGTCGATAACAAAAACTGCAACGTATCAGTATCAATATCTGGATCCATGCCATTTTCTCGCATGCGTTCTTGTTGATATCTACGCATGTATTTTATGGCCTCTTCTTTTCTGGCTCTGCGGTTGCAATCCAGCCCAAGCTGATACAAAGCCTCTGCATTACAAGGCTCTGCCTGCACCAGCAACTGCAATATCATTGTTGCTTCTTGTTGAAACCCCATACTCTGGAAACGTTGTGCTAAAAGCAGCGAAGGTTTTATCATAAAGTGAGAGGGGATTATATGCTGCAGGGGGAGAGGAATTCGAGCTATTACCTCATCCATAGTCATCTGAGAAATTTTGAACTTGTTTAGCAAATTATCCATAATCTTAAATCCCTGTTGATACTGTTACAAACTTACTACCGTTAACCTCAATACGCGATAGACTGATTGATTTGTCAGAGCAACTAGTATCAAGCCATTGATTACTATATAGCCAACGCCATAAAAGACACGTATTGCCTGTTCTCGTTAAACTCAGATTCCACCATCATTTATTAGACACACTCAGCGACTGTCTTCATCGATGCTTAACGTGTCGTTGACAAAAGGGTAATAATCGATTTCCCTCTTTTAAATTCATAAGCCTATAACTCTATAGTCTAAAAAGGATGTCACCACAACTGTACTCTGTATATACATGATTGATGAACTATCAAAGTAGAACAAAATTCTCCTTATCAAAAATGTAATTTCTCGTTATTTTGTCGTCTTCAATGGCCGCAGCGTAGGTTAATTTACTGTGACTTTTTGCAATGTTTTTCCGAAGAGTATTTAAGCTGCTACACAAGAAATTATTGCAAGTAAATGAACGCATATTGCTTGGCAGCGTACACCCTCTGTCTCCCTGAAAGACGCAAGCATTTTTATAAGTCTTAGTAGGTATGTAACGCCTATAGTTTTCAACTAGTTCTTCCCCTGTGATACCTGCGGATTGAGTTGAGAGATATAGCTCTAATGAAGGATAGTCCTGATAAGCATTATCAGCACCGTCCGAAGTACAACAATATCCTTTACACGTCTTACAAGCTTTCCCCAACAGTGTCGATTCCTCGGGCGAAAGCGGCGCTTTAAGTTCATCAGAATACACTCTTAGAGTGTTTTTATCACCAGCCTGCATGTCATTAAATAAGGCTTTTAAGTGGTATAAAAATCCTTCTTTACGTGTTTCAGGAAGTGTTGTTACAACGTTGCTATTATCAGGTAACAAGGCAGTGACAGGTTTGTGTTGTTCAATAGACTCCAGAAGTTTTACCGGAATAACATCCTGAGACTCAAGACTCAGCAAGTTTTTTAAATGGCTTTCATGCAAATCAGTAAGAGCTTTATGAAGTTCATTGTGTTTATATTTTTTTAGCTCATTCAACATTTTGACCAAAGCAAGTTGACACTTTGGTTTTTTACAGTATTTGCTACGAACATTGTCGATGAATGCCATCTATTCATGACAATGTTGGCAATGATATTTCAACACAATATTGCCCCTTACCCTGAAACACAGATTAATAACCCGCAATAAAATATCACGAACGGCTTTGTTATTAATTGCCTGACGTGCCCCCTGCAAACCATAGATCATGCTAGTGGTTAAATTAAACTCGCCATTGAAACTAAAAAAATTAGAGTCAATAAATTGCAATGGCAACCTTTTAGTAAAGTTTTCAAAGGCTGCACGATAAAATTTCCTAGCAATTTTCTAATCGGTTAACCACCAGCCGCAAAATGCAATATTTTGTCGCCTGTCGACATCGAGCCAGAATTGTGATGTTTAATTGCATGCCACATCAGTCCTCTCGCAAATTCATCCTTAGAATTAAAAGTAAACCCGGTACTTTCCAGATAATTTCTGCCCCATTGTTTGAGGTGAGTCCAATATTCAGCTCCAGCCTTAAAATGTTTATTTGGGCGCGCAGTAGTTGGGTTTTCAATGCCACTGCCTTGGCCTAAGATCCCCCCAGCATCGTCAAACATTTTCATGAACATCATAAGATCTCCAGCAATGCCCGAGTTAAGCGTCATCATAGGTATACAAGGACTAGCGGAGCAACCTCGTTCTACTAAAGCAGTAAAAGCCTTATCGTCGTAAACGATTGCTGGTCGCATTTTATCGTCATAGGGATCTTTTACCTTACCACCAGTGGCCACGATATTTTTTACCTCTGCAATCCATTTGTTCATACTGTGGGATTCGAAAGCGCGAGATAGGAGTTTCCATGCAAATTCTACACAAGCCGCAATCACATCAATCAATGCACTAGCCCCCCAACTGGCAATATTACCACCAAGTTTTGCGCCGCTTTTAGCCATTGTATATAGTCCATTGCCAATCGACCAATTCATCTGCTTCTCAATGGCCTTACCTATTTGCATAGGATGACCTGGGGCGATAACAAAATTATTCTTCTTTTGGTAGGCAATGACCCTGTCTTTCGCTGCAAGAATTGCTTTTGCGATACCTTGACCTATTTCAAGAATATTTCCAACTAAGGGGGCAGCATGTTTTACTACTTTTCCGAGTATGAAATTAATCAGTGAAACGGCTCCGCCACCTATTGTTCCCCAAATCTCGCCTGTTTTGTACTTAAGCTTAAGATCTGCGTAAATGCTTCTAACTGCTTTTTCAATCGCTGCATAAACAAGGTTGAACGCATTTCCGAAGAAATGCTTTGCCCTTTCAATGATAGTTGGGTCAGTAGCGAGGGTACCTAAGGTAATTACTGGTGGTCTTTTCTCTGGAGGAGGAGTTTGAACTTTTGAGTCTACCTGGACTCCAGTCCCTTTTGGGGTAGGATTTACTCCAGCCGCGCCAGCAGCTGTTTTGACATGCCCGGCACCAGAAACAATTTTATCTAAATTTGAATCTTCTTTAATTTTACCGAGATATTCAAGACTTTCACCTTTTTCATAACTGCTTGCCTGAAGCATGCTTGCGGAAGCGCTACCGACGCTTAGTGCACCTTCAAGTGCAATTTTAGCCCACTGAGCCTGCACATCAGCTTGCTGCCAAAGATAAATAAGACCATGTCTAGATTCTGGAATGCGCTTACTTAACACCGTTTTAGCCAACGGCTCTTTGCGACAAGAGTCATGAATATATTTCATCAGACCACCGCTTTGCTTATTACGCCTAACGTTGTCCCAATTCTTTCCATTACCTTTTTCGATCAAGTAATCTTGAAGATGTTGAAATAGTTTTTCTTTATTTTGTTCAGATCTGACAGCATGGTATTGTGCATAAGCTTTATCGATCATAATTAACTTTGGGCCACGGCCTCGTGCAAAAGTAATGCTAGTACGAGATAGCCATTCTTTAGGTGAAACTAAGCCTAGTTTTGACATAAAAACTCCATATTTTACAATGAGATAAGAGAACAAGTTACGAAGTACAAACAAAATCAACAAGGCTTCACCCAAGTAAATGACTAAAAGTAACTATGTAAGATTCTCATCTATTAATTTAATAAAAAATAAGATTCTAAAGATAATTTAAAGACCCCAACCACTTACCTTTAATGAAAAAGCCCACAAACTTTGTGGGCACACTATCAAGTTAACTCCCTAATGACTCAACTCATAGACAAATTCATCGTCTTTAGCACTGACTTCAACCTTGCTAATTGGCTGACCTTCCAACATATGCGTCAAAAATTTATGACTCACTTCAGGTAGTAAAGTATTAGTGAGTATGGAGTCAATCATACGTCCACCACTTTCTAGTTCCGTACAGCGACTGACTACCAAATCCACCACTGAGTCATCATAAACAAAGTCAATGCCTTGACCGCTTTCAACTCTTTTCTTAATTCTGTCAAGTTGCAGCTTAGTGATCGATTTAATCATGTCATCCGATAGTGGGTAGTAAGGAATAGTGACTATGCGACCGAGTAATGCGGCAGGAAAAACTTGTAATTGAGGTTCCCGTAACGCTTTGGCGATGCCGTCAGGCTCTGGCATGAGTTCTGGGTCTTTACACATATTCATGATCAATTCGCTACCTACATTTGAGGTAAGTAAAATCAAAGTGTTTTTAAAGTCGATCATGCGACCTTCACCGTCTTCCATTACACCTTTGTCAAAGACTTGGAAGAATATTTCATGTACATCTGAGTGCGCTTTTTCCACTTCATCAAGCAGTACCACTGAGTAAGGCTTACGACGCACGGCTTCAGTTAAGATACCCCCTTCGCCATAACCGACATAACCAGGAGGCGCACCTTTTAGAGTGGAAACGGTGTGCGCTTCTTGGAATTCACTCATGTTGATGGTGATAACGTTTTGTTCACCACCGTATAGAGCTTCTGCTAGGGCTAAGGCAGTTTCTGTTTTACCTGTGCCTGATGGCCCACATAACATAAACACACCTATGGGTTTATTGGGGTTATCTAGTCCGGCACGGGAGGTTTGAATACGTTTGGCGATCATTTCCATACCGTGGTCTTGGCCGATTACTCGCTGCTTCATAACATTGGCTAAGTTCAGTACGGTTTTAACTTCGTCGTTGACCATTTTACCTACTGGTACACCTGTCCAGTCGGCGACAACTGATGCAACGGCTTGTTCATCACAGGCGGGTAAAATTAACGGGGTTTCACCTTGTAGTTCGGCAAGTTGTTGATGTTGCTCGTCAAGTGCAGTTTTGGCTTCGGCGATTGCAGCTGAATTATCGACGGCTTCTACAGGAGTGCCATCATCATTTAGGGCTTCTTCTGCCACTTGTTGTTCTGATAGTTTTTGCTCGGTAATTAAATCACGCAAAGTTTTTCTGGCTGCGAGTACACCATCTACTACGGTTTTTTCAGATTGCCATTTTTCAGTTAATGCTTGTTCTTTGCTGCGCTCTGCAACTAAACATTCCACTATTGCATCCATACGTTTTTGATTTACTACACCTATGGCCGCCTCTTTATCGAGTAAGTTTTGTTCTACGGTGAGATTTTCTATGCGTTGTTTACAATCTTCTAATTCTGCCGGTGTGGCAAATTGACTGACGGCAACTCGTGCTGCAGCAGTATCTAATAAGCTCACTGCTTTGTCGGGTAACTGACGCGCAGGAATATAACGATGAGACAACTTAACCGAAGCTTCAATTGCTGCATCTAACATTTCAACTTTATGGTGTTTTTCTAACATGCCAGCAATATTTCGCATCATCAAAATGGCTTTTTCTTCGCTTGGCTCATCCACTTTTACCACTTGGAAGCGACGAGTAAGCGCAGGATCTTTTTCAATGTGTTTTTTGTATTCAGCCCAAGTTGTGGCGCCTATAGTGCGTAATTCACCTCTGGCTAAAGCAGGTTTTAGTAAGTTAGCGGCATCACCGGTTCCGGCTGCACCACCAGCACCTACCAATGTGTGCGTTTCATCAATAAACATGATGATAGGCGTGGTCGAGGATTTTACTTCTTCGATGACTTGTTTAAGACGATTTTCGAACTCGCCTTTCATGCTGGCACCGGCTTGTAATAAACCTATGTCTAAACAAAGTAGTTTTACCCCTTGTAAGGCGGGAGGCACATCCCCTTTGTTGATGCGATGAGCAAAACCTTCTACTACAGCTGTTTTACCTACACCGGCTTCTCCCGTCAAAATGGGGTTGTTTTGTCTACGGCGCATCAAGATATCGATGAGCTGTCTGATCTCCTCATCTCGGCCAATAATGGGATCTAGCTCACCTTTGGCGGCTTGCTCAGTTAAATCGGTAGTAAATTGATTTAAAGCTTCTTGTTTTCCCATAGTAGCAGGTGACATTGCATCACTTGATGTGCCAGGTTCGCCCCCACCAACATGTGAACCGTCAGTGGCTTGGGTATTGTCTTCACAAGATCCCGACAGTATGTCTAATAATTCATCACCCAATTGTTCGACTTTAATTTTACCAAACTCAGCTGACATGTTGAGTAAGCTATTTTTTAGTTCGCGCGTTTTCAACATACCCAATACTACATAGCCCATTCTGACTTTTGTATCGCCGTATACCAAACTGCCATAAACCCAAGCGCGTTCGATTGAATCTTCGATTTTGCTGGATAAATCTGAAATGGAACTCGCACCTCTCGGCAAGGAATCTAATGTATTAGTCATGTCTTTAGCTAAAACTGAAGGGTCAAGATTAAAATGTTTAATAATTTTATGTAAATCAGAGTCTTGTAACTGCAAAATTTGTTGGAACCAATGTACTAACTCTACATAGGGGTTACCCCTGAGTTTACAAAAGACAGTGGCACTTTCTACGGCTTTATAACCAATAGGATTAAGTTTACCAAAAAGATTGACGCGACTAATTTCAGCCATAGTGTTTGCTCCCTTATTTTGTAGTTATTAACATGCTGTTTTATATACTAAAATGGGGTCATGTTGCGTTAAGTGACTAGACTTATCTTGACACCATGAATTAATACCGAGTTGTGCTGCCCCTAATTGACTCGGTTGAGTTTGATATGGTTTTAATAAGACATTAATAGTAAATTCATACTCTTGCCCTACCGCTTTCTGAGTAATAGCGATAATACTTTTGATACGTTGTTTGTTATTTAGCAAAGCGATGTATTGAGCGTAATCAATTGGCCCAATATTGATTGAAAAATTAAAACTACGTTGATAGGTCCGCTCCCCGACTATGCTATCCATACCAAGGGTGGAATTTTTACTACCTAGTCGGCTTTTCTCAGAAGGCTCAATATCATACCAACACCCCTCAAACTGAGCGATTTGGACGTCGAGGTGTAAACTTTCCGACAACAACTGACTCAATACTTGACCACTTCGATTTTTTTGACTGAATAGCCCTGCCAAATACTGATGGATATTTTGACTCTGATTGAAGGAGCCTTGTTGTATATTCGTTTCACCAGAAAAAGTATTAATTCTTTGCTTAAAGATATCGCGTTCAGGTCTGTCATGGCTGACACTTGGCTCTGCGTCTGCCCATGCCCTATAGAACAAGGAAATAAAGCGATGATGAAAAATATCTACAAATTCAGCAAGGGTTTTGTCTTTTAAGCGATAGTTTCTTTCAATTGCATATTCTGTAAGGTGATTAGGTAACGCTCCGTTTATTCCAAACATTCCCCAATAACTGTTTTTAAGTTTGTAAATGCCATTTATTGTGCCGAATCTCACCTCAGAAAACGCAGATGCGTGAAAATGTAATAAGGGAGTTTGGCCAAAACGTACACAGTCTTGTTTGGGTGAAACAGAATAGCCTATACGCTCAGATAAGGGTGCGTTCGCATCGAGATAGCGCAATAGTGGGGCAAAATCTTGCTTGTAAAGCTCTTCAGAATTTTTAGATAAGTCTTCTAAATAGCGCTTTGCAAGCCGATTCGAATTGGCCATCGATGAATTTCCCCCCTATCAGATGTGTGTAAGACTAGCTGGGTAAATGAATTTATGCTGACATACTGCGCAAAAAATTGATCTAAAACCATGCCTAACATAAAGGTGCTGTTCCCCTCGTAAGCAAGCTCATCAACAGTAATTTCGATGGCTACTCCTCGACCAAAACATATGGGCCCAGAAAACGGCAAGCGGCTGGTTATTTGGCGAGTTTTTAAGTCGATGATGCCGTCCACTTGTTTCATTTGTTCATGATCTTTTTTATCCATCATTAGACCAAGTAACGTTTTTAGCTTAGTTAATGCAGAGACACTTTCATTATCGTTCACCCCTAAGAAGTTTATCGATAACTGATGAATTAAATCCCAAGATAAATTCCCTTCGCTTAAGGGGGATGTCGGACGAGTGGGCTCACCAACACAGCGCACTGATTCGCATGGCGCGCCTGTTTCTATGGTGAAATCGGTTTTACTCTTACCCAAAGGCATCATAAGAGGTAGGTCTCGATTACAACACATGGTGTCAATAGATAACTGTCTTAAGTTATCGGCTACTGGCGCATTCTTTGGGTCAACTAGCGAAAGGTATACTTCAGTCCCAATGTAGCTGGACCTATGACCAAATTTTCTTTGATTGATATTGAGATTTCGGGCATCTCTGATTAACGTATAATATGCATTGCGGTTATTCTTTTGACTTTCATCAGAACCGTATAACGGCAAAAAGTCCGTACTCGACTCTATCCCTGAACTAAAGCCTTTTACGCTGCTAATTGAACACACTTCAAAGTCTAGCGGGCGTAATTTATCTGGGACGACATGAAACTCACTGGTTAACTTTGATACGTTGATACGTTCGGCGCGTTTAGGAAATAAGTTAATAGCAGGTGCACAATGAAGTGCAAAGTTTTCCGCTGAGACTAAATTTTCTAAACGATTGTCATTATGATCAAGTAACAACAGCAATTGTAACTTGTCCGAATTACATTGGTGGATTGTTGAATGAAGATTATCTAAAGACAAAAACAAGAATCGTTTTGTAAAGGCAAAATATTCTCTTAGCAACCGAAAACCATCAAATTGACGATTACAAAAAGGCAATAAAGCATCGTTCTTGTCATAACCATGAGGAGTTACCTGAGTATTCGCTTCTTGATATCGCCAAAGTTTGTCACCACTTCTATACAAACATCCCTGATACCCTTTATATATCGCTTCAAACAAATAAAGTGGAAAAGATTCTGTCCCCCGTAAATGCAACATTAAAGAGTCCAGAGATATCTCTGAAAACTTAATCCCTGGCGCACTTTCTAAAGTGATCATTACGGCACTCTTTGGTGCGGACTTTAGGGATAACTTTGTGGTATACGAAGCCAATTCCTGAGCATTAATATAGTCTGCTTTTGTCAGTTTAATTGGCCATAAAGTCACGTCACTCGAAGTTCGATATTCACAAGACGTTTGCTCACCTTTACTCAACAAACTATGTAATGCAGTTTGCCGAGGGATAGTGACGCCCTCGGTTAACGTTCCTTCATCTAAATCTGGATTAAATTGAGCAATCAACATAGACGGAGAAGGTTGCAGAAAGGTAGGAAACAAAAGCTCTGTTAAATGCTGAGTAAACTTAGGAAACGAAGCATCGAGTTTTAAATGAATGCGTGCAGAAAGAAAGGCGAACCCTTCTAATAAACGCTCAACGTAAGGATCTGAGCAATCGAACCCTTCAAGACCTAAACGACCAGCAATTTTGGGATATTCTTTAGCGAACTCCGACCCCGTTTCTCTAATGAACTTCAATTCCTGATTATAAAATTCTAAGAATTTGGCATCCATTTTCTATTACTTCCAACTATTTATTTGTACTGTACCGTTTTCGATATCTACTTCTGTCTTTAAAAACAATTGTAGGGGGAGCGGTTGAGCCCACAGGTCACCTGAAATTTCGAAGGACAAGGTGTTGTTACTCATTTCTTGCTTTGCTAAGGAGATCTTTATTTTTAAAGTTCTAGGGATTATTCGCGGTTCAAAATTCTTGATACATCTAACCAACTCTCTCTCAATATGTTTGGCACTGAGACTCATAGAGGTGGCACCTGATAAATCAAGAATACCGTAATTAAAGGTAGACTTGGCCACTTCAGGGTAATCTGTCAAATCAAAATTAGCGGACGCTGCAACACAATTTAGCAACCAGGCTAAATCTCTTTGCACCAATTGCTTTAATCGAGAGACAGAAATAACGCGCTTATCTCTTGCTTCTGACAATTTTTCGGGTTCATCGTCTGACAAACGGTCAAGCAATGATAATTGTAAGCGTTCTTTTTGAGAAAGTTCCGGCATTATTCGTGAATAAACTTAATGGAATTAATATTAAGTAATGGGTACTCTTCCTTATCGGAGATAAATACCCTCTGACCGCTACCGACATAAAAGTCTTCAATAGGTTCATGCCAATCGCATGTTCTGGCAAGTAACTGAGGGTCAGTTGTTTCAGACGTAATAGGATAACGTACCGGTATAAACACGATAAGTTTACCTTTGTTTTTCAATGTTAAATTAGCAGCACGCCATACGAGGTCACGCAAATCATCTACTGGTTCAAACTCTAACTCTGAAATATACTCGAGCGGCAACCAGTAATATCCACCATTTAACATCACTTCAATAGCAGGGCCAAACCTTACATCTGCATCACTCAACCACTCAAAAGGTTGATCATCAACTGTTCCTTTGACCAAAGGTGCGAGTTCAGCGCCTTGTTGAATTAATTGTTTAGCCTGGGCAATTTCATTAGAACAATAATGTTTATAGGCATTTACATAGCAACCAAGCCAATCTGATGGTTCACCGAAACAAATAGGCTCAAGTTCTCCAGATAGTACTTTTTCACGCCTCATCTCACATTCAATTAATTGTGTGTAGGTATTAACCATGGCTAATGTTGAGTCGGATAGGTCTTTTAGTACATCAAGCTGAGTAATGGCTCTTTGCCAATCGCGATTAATGCACGACAATTGAAACAAAAATATGCGTAATTGTAAGTTACTTGGATCTTTTTTAATCTCATTGAATAGCTGGATTTTGCACGCAGCCAAGTCTCCAGATTTTAGTAGGCTTTCTGCATTCATTTTTATTCTTCTTATAGTTCAGAGCGTAAGTTTGGCTACTCTTTGACAAGAGTAGCCAATTGCGATTACAACGTTTTGTTTGCAGCAATATCGTATGCAAATTCCGGCTGTTTACCAGCTTTTCCTGATGGAAGTTGTTCCGAGTAAACAATTTTATATTGACTGAAATTCAAACTAACATTTTCAGTCAATCGATCCTCACCACCTGAACCGCCAGTGGATACAGAAGTTACGATGATATCTTTCATTTCAATTGTTATGTACTCTAATTGTTCACCACCCGCTTTACGAACAGTTAACTTACCAGTAGGAATATGGTCACCTTTAGTACATTTTTGTATTAATACCGGCGACGCTAGATCCACATATTTAGTAATTGAAAGATCTTGCACATTTACTTTACCAGCACCACTACCAGACCCTAAATGCGTAGTTCCACTTTGAGATATTCCCCAGCTATAAGCGAGAAGGTCCATGGCATCCTTTGCGCTCATCTTGTCATCTTGGGTTTCACCTGCAATTTTTTCTAACTCTAAAAACATATCTACAGCCATAATAACTCTCCTTTGATTTAACTATTTAAATTTAGTTTACTGTTTTGCAGAAGGCAATTTAGACACCAAACGCAACGATGCTGTCAAACCTTCTAATTGATAATGTGGCCTTAGGAAAAACTTGGCACTGTAATATCCTGGGCTACCTTCTACTTCTTCTACTACAACTTCAGCTCCTGCTAATGGTTTACGTGCTTTAGTTTCTTCTGTTGAATTCTGTGGATCTCCATCAACATAATTATTAACCCAGCTTTGTAACCAACTTTCCATGTCATCACGTTCTTTAAACGAACCTACTTTGTCTCTTACAATACATTTCAGATAATGTGCAAAACGACAGGTCGCAAATAAATAAGGTAAGCGTGCGGCTAGAGCAGCATTTGCTGTTGCATCAGGATCATCGTACTCGGCAGTCTTTTGCAATGATTGCGCGCCAATAAATGCTGCCATGTCACTATTCTTACGATGAATAAGTGGCATTAATCCACAAGCTGAAAGCTCCGCTTCACGACGATCGCTAATGGCGACTTCGGTCGGGCACTTCATGTCAACACCGCCATCATCACTTGGGAATGTATGCACTGGTAAACCTTGTACATCACCACCAGATTCAATACCACGGATACGCGAACACCATCCATATTCTTTAAATGAACGGTTAATGTTTACAGCCATCGAATAGGCAGCATTGGTCCATGCATATTTTGATGAATCAGGTCCACTTGTGTCTTCTTCAAAATCAAATTCTTCCACGGGATCTGTTTTGTCGCCATAAGGTAGGCGTGACAAAACTCTTGGCATGGTGAGTGAAATATACTTAGCATCTTCAGTTTCACGCAAAGATCTGAATGAAGCAAAGTCAGGTGTTGAAAATACTTTGGTCAAATCTCGAGGATTACTTAACTCATTCCAGTCATCTAGTTGTAATAAACCAGGGGCCGCGGCCGTTATAAAGGGAGAATGTGATGCAGCACACACTTTTGACATATTGGTAAGTAAGTTGACATCAGCCGGACTATTGTCAAAATAATAGTCTCCTACAATTGCACCAAAGGGTTCGCCACCAAACTGGCCATACTCTTCTTCATAAAACTTCTTGAATATTGGACTTTGATCCCAAGCTGTACCTGCAAATTTCTTAAGGTTCTTGCCAAGCTCTTTTTTAGAAATATTAAAAACGCGTACTTTGAGGAATTCGTCAGTTTCAGTGTTATTGACTAAGTAATGCAAGCCTCTCCACGTGCCTTCCAATGCTTGGTAATCTTCATGATGTAAAATAAGATTGACTTGCGCTGTTAGCTTTTTGTCAATTTCAGCAATGATTGCTTCAATGGAATGAACAGTATCTTCAGAAATGATGTTTGCATCTGCAAGTGCATAACCAGCAAGGGTATTAACTGCTTTTTCGACTTCTGTTTTTGCATGATCAGATTTGGGTTTAAATTCTTTTTGTAATAACGACGCAAAACTGTCGGTATCAAGATCAGCAAATGCGGTTTCTTCTGTTTGTGTTGCTTCTTGTTCAGCCACTTTTTATTCCTCCCCACTTTCTTCTTGTTTAGGTGCTGCACTTAGCGTTGCTAATAAAGTTGGATCAGCTAGAGCTTTAGCAATTAATTGCTCAGCGCCTTCTTTTCCGTCCATATAGGTCACTAAATTAGATAGCTGTGTTCTTGCTTCAAGCAATTGCTTAAGACCATCAGTTTTTTTGGCAATCGCAGCAGGCGTAAAATCATCCATGCTTTCAAAAGTCATTTCTACCGGTAGGTTTCCTTCGCCGGTTAGGGTATTAGGCACACTTAGCTGTACTCTGGGCTTCGAGGCTTTTAATCTATCGTCGAAATTATCAACATCAATTTCTAATATTTTTCGTTCAGACAACGGCGCTAAAGGTTCTGCAGGATTACCACTTAAATCTGCCATTACACCCATTACAAAAGGTATCTGTACTTTTTTCTCAGCACCATATAGTTCTACGTCATAATCGATTTGTACTCTCGGCGCTCTATTACGCCCTATAAATTTTTGACCACTAGACACGTTATTTCTCCTATTATGAAAGTAATTAGCTGGTTAATTCTGCAAGCCAATGTCGTTTTTATATTTTTTTATTTACCAAGAACTACCTGACGAACTTGAACTTTCATCAGTATTTACATCGGGTTCAGAGTCGGAAATACCTCCCAGTTTTTGAACTTGCTCTAGTGCATCAGGAAAAATATCTTTCACTATGTCTAGGAAATCAGAGTTAACAAGTTTCTTTGCTCGACCTATTAAAATTGGCACTGGGCTGGATGGTTCACATTCTTGGTAATAGCTAAGTATCAAACCAAAACATCTCTCTACATCATTACGTGAGGCTAATTTCATATCAGTTGCAAAATTAAAGGAAGTGGCTGTGGCAGTATTGGTAGTTGCTGAGTTAGCATTTTGTTGCTCTGATTCTGAAGCATCAGCTCCTTCATCCGTTTGAGTAACAACCTCAAGACGAAGATCTCCATATTTTTTCAGTGAATTAGAAAGGTCAGTTAAAACATTAACGATAGCGTCAAAGTTAACATTGTATTCATTTCCTGCTTGTTCAATAAAAGCTTTGTTTATCTCGTTTAGATGGGTAATACATTGATTAACAACAGTGTAGGTCGCAGTGTTTTGTTCGGTGTCGGATTCTTTAAATATTCCAATAATTTGTGGGAGTTCCAAGTCACCTTCATTTTTAGAACCACCAGGGCTAACCGCCCGATCAATTTTCTGTAGAGTGACATTGCCTAAAACCTTAGAGTGGGCAATAGGTAGTTGACGTATAACGTTAATGACAAAGTCTTTATCAGAAAGATGTCCGAGTGCCGATATTCGCTCAAGAGGATCGCCGTCATCTTCGTCTAGTGCAGGAAATAATTCTTGCCAATGTTCTTTAACCTGATGAGACAAACCATTTAGGCATTGTTCGAATTTGTAAAGCCCTTCAGTATTTAATACGGCCTGTGCAAGTACACTGATCAATTTTAGATCTCGTGTCTTGGCTAAGTACTCAATTGCTTGCTTTTTTACCGTTCGCCACTCAGGGGGTTCTGCAGGAATGGTGGATTGACCATCAAATCGCTCAGGAGTGCCTTGCGACTCAAAGAAGAAGTTTTGAAATCCGGAGTCGTCCTCAAGATTAATTCCGCACACAGAATCACCCGGAATGTCGGAGATAATATCTTGATCGTAATCCATCTAGCACTTTCCTTAGACTGTTCTGATTCTCACTCATACAAATCTAATACAAATAAAGATGAATGCAAAGTTAAATTTTTCTGACTGAATTTTCACGTTATTTATTCGATAAGGTAAAACACTATTTAGCTGTAATATCGGAGGCTATCAAGGTGTGTAGGTTGACCTTCTACTTACTTATTTTGCAAAGAAGTGTAGGATTGGTTGATTAATTATTATCATGAAGTCGCATAATAATTTGACTATGCTTTATATTCTGGTTATGTATTTCAAAATTGAAAACCTAGCTTTTTATTAAGTGCCATTGTTTAGATAATCATGCATTTGTTAAATAGTGACAAAAGGCACTTATCATAAGTACACCAGATTAAGAGAAAATTATCACAATCAAGGCGTATAGTTAGCGCAAAGAAAACCACAACATTTGTGGCAACTTACAGGAAATGAAAATGTCAGGATCAAATAGTTTATTAGCTATCTCAACTCCTTTAGGAGAAGGCAAGTTATTGCTACGCAAAGCAGAGATTGTTGAAGAACTTGGCAGACCTTTTAACATAGAGGTCGAACTTGTAAGTGATGATGAAGAAATATCTTTAGACGATATTCTTGGTCAAAATGTCACTATTCGTTTGGAAACTGAAAACGAGAGCCGTTTTTTCAACGGCATAGTGACAGAGTTTTTCCAAAAAGAAAATATCGGCAGAACAGCCTGTTTCGGTGCAGTAGTCAAGCCTTGGTTTTGGCTGCTGACATTAAGCGAAAATTGTCGAATTTTTCAGGAAAAAACCTATCCCGATATTATTAAAGCCGTTTTCGAAGACCTTGGTTTTTCAGACTATGAAAATCAATTAACAGGCACATATACTCCCCAAGAGTATGTAGTTCAATACAATGAAAGTGATTTCAATTTTGTATCCAGAATAATGGAACAAGAAGGCATTTATTATTATTTCACACACACCAATGGTAAGCACTCTATGGTGTTGGCCGACGACAGTTCAGTACAACCTAATGTTGGTGACATTCCTTTTTATGAAAAAGAGGAAAGTTCTAATATTATTGATGTTGAAGGAATTGTGAAATGGGAGAACTATAGGAAGATTCGTACTGGAGGGGTGAGCTTAGGAGATTTTGATTTCACTACCCCTTCTAAAAACCTCAGCTCGGTTACTGCGGATCCCAAAACTGGCTCGTTATCTTCTTTGCAAAAGTTTAATTACCCAGGAAAATATACCGAACAATCTAAGGGAAATAACTATACAAAAATCTTAATGGAAAAAGAAAACGTTCATTATGATCAGAAATATTGTGAAGGTAATGCCAGAAACTTGTTCGCTGGTAGTCAATTTAAATTAATTGATCATCACCGAGACGATCAAAATGACACCTACTTAGTAGTGAAATTTTTATGTGTCTTAAAATCTGAGGAATATTTTGCTGATTCTTCTGGTGTAACTGAAGAGCTTTTTACTTCGACTTTTACCGCCATTCCCGCAAAAGTTGTTTATAGACCCCAATGTCTAGCAGTCAAACCTAAAATTTCTGGCCCGCAAACTGCGATAGTAGTTGGAAAAAGTGGTGAGGAAATATGGACAGATAAATACGGTCGAATAAAAGTACTGTTTCATTGGGATCGATACGCTAAAGCAGATGAAAAAAGCTCATGCTGGATTAGGGTTTCGCAAACTTGGGCAGGTAAAAACTGGGGAGCCATCCAAATCCCCCGAATTGGACAAGAAGTATTAATTGATTTTATCCATGGTGATCCAGATAACCCTATTGTGATTGGCAGCGTCTATAACGGCAGCACTATGCCACCCTATGACTTACCTGCGAATGCCACTATGTCTGGCGTTAAGTCACGTTCCAGTAAAGGTGGCGGTGGCTTTAATGAAATTCGTCTAGAAGACAAAAAGGGCGAAGAACAGATATTTGTACACGGCGAAAAAAACCAAGATATCAATATTAAAAATGATTGTTTTGAAACAATAGGAAATGACCGGCATTTGATTGTTAAAAATGATCAAGTTGAGTTAGTTGAAAATAATCGAAGCGAAGAAGTCAAAGCCGATCACGTTGAGAAAATTGGTAAAGATAGGCATCTTGAAGTAGTAGGGAAAGAAGCGAAAAAAGTAAAAAAATCGCTTTCGTTAACTGTCACGGGAGATGTAGCAGAAGTATTCAAATCCAATCACTCAATGCAAGTGACAGATGACAGTTTCATTAAAGGCACCAATATTTGTATAGAGGCATCTGATAACATCACGTTAAAGGTCGGTGGCTCAACCATTGCAATTAGCTCTGCAGGCATAGCAATAGAAACTTCAGGTGACGTTAAAATTGATGCAGGTAAAAACTTAGATGCTGCGTCTGGTGCAAATACTAAAGTAAAAGCCGGCGCTATGGGTAACTTTGAAGCCGGAGGAGTGGCGACGATCAAAGGAAGCGTGGTTAAAGTTAATTAGAATAATTAGCCCAAATTTGGCTATGGTGCTGTAATTAAATATTCATCTGATAATTAAAGTGGAGGATAAACATGGCTATACAGGTAAACATGGGCGCCAGTTTAATGTGCACTATGGGAGTAGCTCCTAGCTCATTAATGGTGCTACCTCAGAATAGAACGATGGCTGAAGGTAAACCTGCAGCTAACATTATGGATAATAAACCTTTTGTTAATATTATGCCTTTCGGAATGTGTAAGTCTCCAGCCAACCCAGCAGTTGCTGCAGCCACTGCTGCTGCGCTGGGAGTGTTGACCCCGATGCCTTGTACACCTGTGACACCAGGGCCATGGACACCAGGCTCAGCTACAGTGATGATAGCTAATTTTCCTGCCTTAAATAATTCAAGTAAGTGTATGTGCACTTTCGCGGGAGTAATCTCAATTACTAACCCTGGATGTACAAAAGTGATGGTGCCCTAAGGTAGCGCTAGAAAGTTATTTAACGCTTTCGGAAAATACGCATAATGATGCAAAAACTTAAAAATTTACCTAAATGATCATACTAAATTCATAATAGAGACCACTATTTATAGGAAAATTTTTAACAAGCGGAAATTAGTTTATTTCTTGCCCGAAGTGCTTATTACCTAATTGAACTTTTATTGCTATCATCGGAAGATAACTGCGATATTAGTATGTGGATTTAACGTTATGCTTCAGTATAAATTGACAGGAGGGATTAGGTTTTAGTTATGCCATATTTGAAACTTAAAATTGTATCAGGCAGTGAAACAGGTCAGAACGATAACTATAACTTTACAGGAGTAGGCGGTTCCATTGGACGGTCTGATGATTGTGATTGGACGTTAATAGATAGCGATAGATTCGTTTCCAAAAAGCACTTAGTTATCACATTTAGAAATCAACAGTTTGTATTAACGGATGTCAGTAGCAATGGTGTGATTATTAATAGTGCTGGCACACCATTGGGTCACGGCAATGAGCATATGCTTCAGGCTTCGGATACACTTGTAATTGGAAAACACGTTGTTAAGGTTGAAGAAATTAACCTAGATGACGTTGGGGTTAACCCTTTTCAAACGCAAACAAATAATGGGGATTTATTGGGTTTAGTCATGGACTCAAATGCAGCTACAGCACCAAAACAAGAGCCGGCCCAAGACCCATTTCAAGGGCAACAATCTCCATTCCAAATGCCTGAAAGTACTCCAGTACCAGACATACTCGATACGCCAAAACCAGAAAGTGATCTAGGCTTAGGAGATATTTTATCGGCACCAATTAATTCCCCCTCTGAAAACCAGTTTTCGAATGTTAATGAGCAATCCAACCCATTTAATACAAGTGAACCCTCATCTCCTTTTGATGTGATTTCTGAAAACAATGCCATTACTCCTAACATTAAATCCGATGATGCGCTTATACCAGATGATTGGGAGATGTTTGATTCAATGTCTTCCGTTAGTGATTTTGAAACACCCATTAAATCCGAGGATCCAGTTCCGCCAATTGTGAATGAAGTAAGCCCGGAAACTAATGTACAGGTGCAACCTGATCTGCCTCAGAGTGCACCTGAGCCTATACCTGAATACAATTCACCAATCTTTGAAGAAAAGCCTATTGTCAGGGCAATGCCTCAAGAAACTAGCCCACCCACTCCTGATAATGTAAAGCAAAGTGTGAGTGCCGAGGCCAATTCTAAAAATACTAACGATGATTTTTTTAGCTCCTTGTATGAAAAACTAGGGCTATCAAAAGAATTTAAGGCATCCATTGATCAAGACACTTTTGCCGAAGATATCGCGACCATCTTGTTATCAACAACCCAAGGACTCATGTCGCTATTAGCGAGTAGAACGGCCTTTAAACAAGAATCGCGGATGTCAGCAACACTTATACAGCCCAAATCTAATAACCCGATAAAATTTTCAATTGATCCCGTTGATACCCTAGAAATGCTATTGGTTAAGAAAAAAAAGGGGTACATGTCTGTAGGGAACTCTTATGATGAAGCCATGCAGGATATTCAATTACACCAAATGGCATTTATGTCAGGTTTACAAGGCACCTTAGATGGAGTGCTAGCGCAACTGGCCCCAGAGGGCATTGAAGCTCAAGTGAATAACAAATCCCAAATGTTTAAAGGATTAAACTCTAATTCACAGTGCTGGAAAATTTATAAAGAAAAACATCCTTTGCTTGCAAAGAGTGTAAAAGAGAATCTTAATGAGGTACTCGGTACTTATTTCTCAGATTCATATCAATCACATATTAATCGTTATAAGACTGACAAATAAAAGGAAAAAACATGTTAAGGCACATATCAAAAATCGGTATCATATTTTTATGTTTGCAACTTCTAGCCTGTTCAAATACTACTGAAAACACAGTGGACTTTAACTATTACATTACCGCTTCTAAGGATATCAACCCTGACATAGCAGGCCGTCCATCGTCTGTTATTGTGCGGATATATCAGTTAACCAATAGAATCAATTTTGAAAACGCTAGCTACGATGCACTTTTTGAAAGTAACCATAATGCCCTTGGAACAGAATACATCACTTTAAATGAGTATTTAATTGATCCCGGCAGTAAAAAAGAAGTCGAATTAAAAATTTCTGAAAATGCTAAATATATTGGTGTAGTGGTGGGTTATCGCAGTACCGACATGGTGACGTGGCGGACTATTAAAGAAGTGCCAGAGGGCAGTTTCTGGAGAAACTCTGGAATCGAATTTAAAATCGAGAAATTATCTGTTCGAGTAGTTGAAATTTAAATATTAATATAAAAAATAAATAAAGGATCCGTTTATATGGCATGGGAAAAGAAGGTAATTTGGTCAGAAGGGATGATGCTTCAACCCCATCATTTTCAGCAACAATCCAGATATCATGAATCTCAGTTAAGATATAACATTTCTTTATGCCGACCCCATTTTTGGGGGATATCCTCTATTGAAATTGATAAAACACATTTAAAAAATGGTAAGTTTTGTATCAATTCAGCAGAAGGTATTTTACCAGACGGCAGTTATTTTAATTTTCCGAGTATCGATAGCTTGCCTATGGCTATCGATATCAATGAAGATTTTTTGAATTCAACTATCTATCTAGCGGTTCCAATTAGGCGTAACGGTAATACAGAAACATCCCGTGACAGCGTAATTCATAGCCGATACTCAATAGCCGAACATGAAGCAAGAGATATATCTGGTATATCTTCAACGCAACAAATCGTCGAAGTATCTGGGCTGAGTTTTTGTTTACGTACTGATAAAGATGACAATAATGAGTTTAGTTGTATCCCCATCGCCTTTATAGAAGATGTAAGCACTAGTAATAACGTTAGCTTACAACCCAGTTTTATTGCTCCTAGTGTCAATATTAAGTGCAATTCTTACATCTCTAGTTTTATAAGTGAATTGGTAAAACTGGTTAAACATCGTATTAGTGCACTTGCGTCACGTGTATCAGTAGCAGGAAAAGCGACAACGACTGAAGTAACCGACTTTTTGATGTTGCAGACGCTTAATCGACACTCACCTATCTTAATAAATTTAGATCAAGCAGAAGCCTTAGCCCCTTACGAATTGTATGAGAAGTTTATTGGCCTCATTGGGGATATGAGCACATTTATTAAAGCCGATAAAGTCACTCCTGACTTGCCAAGCTATCAGCACAGCAACCTAACACAGGTATTTAGCACCTTAATTGAAGAGCTAAGACAAGTCTTCAGCGTTGTGCTAGAGCAAAATTCGATCAACATTCCTTTACAAGAAAAGCAATATGGAATCAGTGTTGGTGTGATTGCAGACAAAACATTATTTTCTTCTGCCTCCTTTATACTTGCGGTCACCTCAGACCTTTCAACTGAAGAGCTTCGAAAATATTTTCAAGCGCAAATTAAAATTGGGGCAATTGAACAAATCAAAGAACTGGTCAATGTGCAATTACCTGGTATTCAGCTTAATAACTTAGCAGTAGCACCACGAGAAATTCCTTATCAACGTAATTTTATTTATTATGAATTGATTCAGAATGGAGAATATTGGACCGCCTTAACAGAGTCTGGTGGCATCGCATTACATGTAGGGACCAAGTTTCCAAATTTGAAAATTGAACTTTGGGCCATCAGGAGCAAATAAAAATGCAAGACGAAGATAGGACTATGATTATTCCGAATCCAGGTGGACGACGGAAATCAGGAAACACACAAACGTTCCGACCTTCTCCATCAGAGCCGACTCCGCCCAGTAGTCAGACAGTTCAAGTGAATTTAAATGCCTCTGCACAATTTGATGGGGAAAATATAATTCTGTCTTCGGCAAGTGACTTGATAATTTTGGCAAGTCATATTCGCTCCTTGGAGCCGAGCAATAGTATTGAACAACTACGCAGAGATATCGAAACTTTAATTACCAAATTTGACCAACAACTTAATCAATTTAATTTGAGCACAGAAGTAGCACTTACCGCGCGTTATCTCATATGTTGTTTACTTGATGAATTGGTACTCTCGACGCCTTGGGGATCAGATAGTGCTTGGAGTAATCAAACCTTACTCAGTAAGTATCACAATGAAACATCCGGTGGAGAGAAGTTTTTTCTCATCGTAAATAAACTATTGGAACAGCCGCAGCGCAACATTGATTTAATCGAGTTATGTTACGTCTGCTTATCATCAGGATTTTGTGGGAAATATCGACTTTCAAAACAAGGCGAATCTGAATTACTGGAAATAAGCCAGAGATTATATCGACCAATAGAACAGACTCGCCCTATTAGCCGTGATTTGTCTCCTAGTTGGCAAGGAGTAGGCGATTTAAAAACAGGTTTTGTTAAGGGGTTCCCACTTCCAGTATTTTTCCTAATTCTTGGGTTCATTTTAATCGCTGTGTATATTGCGTTTTTATCCAGTTTAAAAGCAAAAGTAGAACCTCTATACCAAAAAATAGAATCCATTGGCTGGGAGCAACCGATAACTCAACCAGTCAACATACAGCCGAATCCTATTGATATAAATAAAGTTGCCAATTCACTGAAGCAAGCATTGAGCGTCTACATCGACAACAAAATAGTGTCCGTTGATGTAAGGAATGATCAAATTTTTATACGCTTTATTAGTACAAGTTTATTTAAGTCAGGCAGTAGCGTAATTAATGAAAGTTCACTGCCAGATGTCAATGTATTGGTGAATGCCATTAAAAATTATGCGGATCGAGTATTGGTCGTTGGACATACCGACTCCACAGGTAAGCCAGATTCAAATTGGGTTATATCCCGTAAAAGAGCAGAAGCCATTGCTAAATGGTTAACAACAAGTAACCAACAATTGTTTAATACCATGACGAGAGGGGTTGCTGATACACAACCATTAGTAAGCGACGATAGCGATTACAATCGAAGCATTAACCGCCGTGTTGAACTGACTCTGATTTTGAAGGATGAACTCATATAATGGAAAAAATTAAAGCAATCACTTCTAGTAGATGGTTTATTCCAATCGTCTTCTTTCTACTTTTTTCGTTATTTATTTTATTTGCTGGGCCTTACTTTGCTTTTGCAG
Organism: uncultured Paraglaciecola sp.; assembly: GCF_963977085.1. Lineage (GTDB taxonomy): Bacteria > Pseudomonadota > Gammaproteobacteria > Enterobacterales > Alteromonadaceae > Paraglaciecola. The sequence goes on from NZ_CAXBNC010000001.1 coordinate 459,720, forward strand.
AAATCTACCCGTTAGCAGCGTTAAGCACGCGAATTATCGTTATTCTTGTAGTGTTGTTTATTTATTTAATTGTGCAATTTATTAAATATCACCAACAAATGAAGAAACAACAAAATTTAGTGAAAGACATCACCGAAGAAGATGGACTTAACGATGTTATTAACTCTGAATCTGCAGAATTAAAAAGTAAATTTGATGAAGCTTTCAAGTTATTAAAAAACAAAAAGGGGGGGCAAAACACCCTTACTGATATTCCTTGGTATATGATAATTGGTTCTCCAGGAAGCGGAAAAACCACTTTATTATCTAATTCTGGTTTACAGTTTCCATTATTTAATGAGCTTGGAAACCAAGCGGTGCAAGGCGTTGGGGGGACTAAAAACTGTGACTGGTGGATCACCCAAGATGCCGTATTGTTGGACACGGCTGGCCGCTATAGTTCACAAGATAGTCATCAAAAAGCAGATCAGACAGGTTGGAATAACTTTTTAGGTTTAATTAAAAAATATCGTCGTAAGCCAATCAGTGGTTTATTGGTCAGTTTTAGTATGTCTGACTTGATGAGTATGAATGAATATGAAATGAGTCAACATATCTTGCAAATGAAAAAACGCATTGCAGAAGTGAATGACTTTTTTAAGACCAGATTTCCTGTTTATATCATTATTACAAAGTCAGATATGCTTGCTGGCTTTAGTCAATTTTATGAGACGTTTTCACACAAAGAGAGAGAACAGACGTTTGGTATTACATTCTCAAAAGAGGATAGTATCCAAGGCGATATATTAACGCATTTTTCCGAAGAGTATAGACAACTAACCCAGTCTGTAACCAGACGTCAGTGGCAGCGAATCTCGTTAGAAAGGGATCCCAACCGTAAGTCACTTATTTATAGTTTTAGTGATCAATTTTCTTCTTTAAAACCCACACTAGACAACATAGTCGGCAATTTGGCTAAACTTGATGATAGATTAACAACAGGGATAGTTAGAGGCATTTACTTTACCAGCGGAACACAAAGTGGTGCGCCAATTGACCGCATTATAGCGAAAGTATCATCAGCCTTTGGATTAAAAAACAAAGCAAAAGCCTTATGGAATAATGATCAGCGAAGCTATTTTATTAAGGAGTTATTGCAACAGGTTATCTTCCCAGAGTCTGATCAATTTGGTGTGTTAGTTGGCCATGATAAACGTAAAAGTTTGATTAAACGTATCACTATGGCCACGGCTGGAGTAGTGACCTTATTGCTTGTTATAGGCTTCTTTATTAGCTTTGGTAACAATTCACGTTATATTGAGTCAAGTGAATTATCTGTAGATAACTGGAGTAAACAGTATGAGACTTCAGTTTCTAGTGGCGCTGATTTAAGAACCTATATACCCGCCCTAAATGACTTTTCCGATAACATTGCTGCCTTTGTTGAAAAAAGTGAAACTGAGTTTTCAGGCTTAGGCCTATCTCAATCGAGTTCATTAGAAAATGCTCTCACGGCTAGCTATAACAGGCTATTGTCATCAGTTCTGATGCCTTATGTAAAAAAACAGGTTGAGCTTCAGCTAAGAAATAGTGACGATATAAGCGAAAAGTACCAGGCCCTAAAAGCTTATCTTATGCTTGCAAATGCGGATAAAAGAGACCGTGTTTTTCTAGTCTATTGGTTACACAAAAACCTTAATAATCAGGCATTTTTCACTAATACTGAATACGTACAGGTGAGTGCCCATGTTAATAATCTCGTAAAAAATGATATGTCACTGGCGAGTGTAGATAATTCATTAGTAGATGATTCGAGACGAATCTTACAATCACAATCCGTATCCGATATTTATTACGAACAGTTTAAAATAGCCTACATGAACAAGTCGGAAAATATGTTATCAATGGCGCAATTAGCCGGATCAGACTGGCGTACATTGTTAACAACATCAAAAGACGATATTCAAACGGTTCCTCACTTTTTTACACCAGAAATTTTCTCACAGGTATTAAGTAGTGAAATTAAAGACTATTTAGATCAACTCGAAACAGAAACCTGGATTTTAGGTGAAGGTAATGTCATTAACAAAGGTGCATTAACCACACAGCTCGAAAAATCCTATGCAAGAGACTATGTCAATACTTGGAAAGACTTGTTGCAGTCCGTATCTGTCAAACAAACTTCAAATATGGCTGCGTTAGATTCAGCATTGAAACTGGCTGGCGGACTAAACTCCCCGTTGTTTCAATTACTTGAATCTGTATCTCAGGCAACAAAACTCGTAGAAATAAGCTCTGAATCAAAGTTAGCAAATTTATCTGCAGCGGCCGACAGAGCTATGAGTAAAGCCAACAGATTAAACAGTTTACGTAGTACTGATACCCCAGAATATTTAATTACCTCACAGTTTAGCCAATTGCATGAACTCTTAGACAAAGAACAAAAAGCAATAGTGCTACAAAAAATGACAACCATAGTTTCCGATATTTCAGTTTCCTTAAACTTTGATTTAAGAAATGAGGACGTGAGTGTTAACGACAACGTTCTAAAACCTTTGCAAGCCTTTGCTTATAGCCAACCAGCACCATTGAATCGGTGGGGCGAGGAATTGGCAACCAATATAAAGGCAATGCGTGACCAAACCCAAAGACTCAAAATTGCTAAGCTTTGGCAACAAAGTGTTTTAAACAAGTGTACTGATACGATTAAATTTAAATACCCCTTTGAACGCTCAGCTAAAACAGATGCGGGTCTAAGAGATTTATCTCAATTGTTTGGGTCATCAGGCAGTATTTATCAGTTTTTCACTAAACACATACAACCTTTAATCAGAAGTAATTCCTATCCCTATCAATGGAAAGAAAACGTTGCAAGAACCTATGGTTTTAGCGACGATGTTTTGCCCTTTTTTGAAAACATAAACAAAATACGCGATAGTTTATTTGTTAATGATAGTGATAATCCTCAACTGACTTTGGCCTTTAAACCTATTTACTTAGATTCTCGATTATCGAAATTCAAAATGTCGATACATGGTCAAACTATGAGTTATCAATTTGGTCGTCCTTCGAGCACAAATATTGTATGGCCACCACAGGACTTTGGGTCAAGTAGTCAGTTTGCCTTTGAGCGTCGTGATGGTAGTGATGTAGGTGAAAGCAAGAGTGGTTTATTCGCGCTATTTAAGCTGATAGATGAAGCTAAGCGTAAAAGGGTAAATGAAAATAAGATAGAAGTGACATTTACGAAAAATGAATATGAAGCAATATATGAAATTACTGGCAATGGCAGAATGAACCCTTTGATCATATCTCAGTTGTCTAACTTCAAATGCATCAATGAATTTTAGTGATATATAATGAAAATTGGATTTTTTGGAAAACTACCTGGTTATGGCGATTTTGTACAACGTAATGTCAGTCCTGAATTTATAAAATATTGGGATAATTGGGTATTACAGTCACTTAGCTCATCTCGGGATCAGTTAGGTGAGTCATGGCGAAACAGGTACTTTAATAGCCCAATATGGCGTTTTGTTATTAGCCAAGATGACGCAAGTCACACTCCGGTTGCAGGCTTTGTCATGCCAAGCGTAGATAAAGCCGGCCGCTGTTACCCTTTTACAGTGGTTTGCCAAGCTGAATCAGAAGTTAACCCCTTTATACTCGCTCGAAAAATTGATCTGATACATGAGGTTGGAGAAGACTTTGCTTTAAGTCTATTGGAAAATATCAAGCCTGATCTCGACGAAATAACAGTCGTTTTAAATGAGATATATCAAAGCCTGCAAGAATCAAACTGCCAAAGTGCAGGTACAAAACCCGTCACCTCAGTCATGGAGCTTGCTTGTGTTACAGATATTGATTCACTTGATTTTACACTAGGTAATGAGTCTTTCTTACACATGTTACTAAATAAGCAAAATGTGAATATGTCAATTTGGTCGATGGGAAATACCGAAGGCACAAACCCTCAAATACGCTATTTTTCTGGGATGCCGCCAACAGATAACTACTATTCTTTTTTACTTGCTGATGAGAACCAAGAAAGTTATTAACGACTGACTTAGCTCATCGAGTTAGAGGTAAGGTATCGTCTAAGTTTGATTGGTTAGTATGAATATTTTTACTTCCATCCATGATCTCTAAAGACTGTTGATTATCAACAACTATTACAGTGACATTATCCCGAGCTTTGCGTTCCAATGACATTTTTATTAATAGTGGCGCAATAGATTCTAATGGTGTGCTCAATAAAAGTTGCTCAATCTCGGCATCATCAATAACTTTGTTTAGACCGTCACTACATAAAAAATATTTATCCCCGTCTAGCCTAACATCGCTAACTACATCCAAGTCTAACTCTTCACTTGCACCAACAGCGCGAGTGATAACATTAGCATTTGGATGACGTTCGGCTTCTTCAGGTGTTAAAAGTCCTTTCTGCACCAACTCTTCAACTTGACTATGATCTTGGGTAAGTCGGGTTAGTTTATTATTACGTACCCGATAAATTCGGCTATCACCCGCCCAAATACAGTGGGCAAATTGATGGTCAAAAAGCAGTACAACTACCGTACTTCCAATAACTGCTTGTTTCTCACTCGCCATTGAGACTAATCGACTATTAACGTCCTGCAATACATGGGCGATTTGCTGAGTACCCAGGGGATAACTATTTGTATTGGCTATATCCTGCAAACTATTAACTATCATTTTGCTGGCTACATCACCTTTAGCATGCCCACCCATTCCATCGGCCACACACCACATGCCTTGTTGAGAACTGTCTAAAAATCCATCTTCATTAACTTTTCTAATAGTGCCAATATCTGTTTTCCCTACCGATTTCCATGGACGTTCAAGCATAATTATTGTTCCCAGTGCAGCCAATATATAAAACACATTACAGGTTTCGGACAGCTAAGTCGCCCTAACTTCTTTAATACATAAACTCGAAACATTATAGATACAAATGTCTTTGATTGCTGGTATTTTTCTAGGTAGACTTAAGGTCAAATTCTGCACGAATTTTCTTACATATTGAAGCCATTCTTGCATTAATTCTCAAAAAAATAAGGTCGCTTAATGGAAGAAAACATATTGAATAAAAAGATTGGGCGCTACGAGATCAAGGAAATGATCGGTGAAGGTGCGATGGCTAAGGTCTACCGTGCATATGATCCTGAAATTAATCGCTCTGTTGCTTTCAAAGTACTCAAAGAAGATCACTGTGTAGATGAAGAGTATTTGTCTAGATTTTTACGTGAAGCTAAGGCTGCTGGAGCTCTTTCCCACTCAGGAATTGTGACCGTTTATGATGTGGGTAAAATAGAAAAGTCTCCCTATATTATGATGGAGCTTTTAGATGGCTGTGACTTAGGTGAAGTCCTTAAGAACAATAAAAAACTGCCACTTAAGCAAACTCTGATTATTGCTTTACAACTCGCTAAATCCCTAGATTATGCCCATAAATCCGGGATCATTCATCGTGATATTAAACCTGATAACATTATCGTTATGCCAGATGGTGAGTCTATTAAGGTCGCAGATTTTGGTATAGCAAGGATGAACGAGACTGAAGAGTCTCAAAAAACTCAAGTAGGTTCTGTTTTAGGCACCCCCCGCTACATGTCACCAGAACAAGCTCTAGGAGATACTGTTGATGGCCGTTCGGATTTATTTTCCGTAGGCACTATCATGTACGAAATGCTTAGTGGCAATAAAGCGTTTGATGCCGGAAATATGGCCACTTTAATGATACAGATTGCGCAGAAACAACCTGAACCCTTAAAAACTTTATGCCCGGACATTCCAGCGGGTGTGCGTCAAATAATTCAAAAGTTATTACAGAAATCTCCCGACAAACGCTTTCAAACGGGAAACAAACTAGCAGAGGCATTGGGCAAAGAATTAAGTACCTTAAGCGATCAACAAGCTGAGCAGAAAAAACACAAATATATTCCTTTAAAAATACGCTGGACATTGTCAGTTGCTGCAATTGTAGGTCTCGTTTCTTTTATAAGCATAAATATCGTTTTTAACATGCAATCTTCGGCAATGACTAAACAAGCTGTCGACTCTGGTGCGTCGTTTGCAAAATTCATTTCTACAGAAACGGCTATACCAATACTCAGTGAAGATTGGATCTCCTTAGAGACGTTTATTGGTGATGCCGCAAGTAGAGATACATTTTCATATTTAATCGTTACTGACAGGTCTGGAGTGGTTCGCGGAGCAAGTGATAATAGTTTGGTAGGCAAGATGTACCAACCAAATGAAAATGATGTGCTTATTAGTGAAACCGAAGATGTACATACAACTAGTACAGAAACAGCAGATGGTAAAAATATATTTAACATCAAAACGCCTATTTTGTTTCAAAGCACTGAAGTTGGCCAAATAATCCTAGGTTTATCTCAAGATGGATTAGATGAGGTTAAAAGGATTACAGGTTGGCTGATGTTTATTTTAGCGCTCATCACAACATCTTCAGTGGCTGTGGTTATGTTTATTTTTGGTGGCTTAATCGCTCGACCATTTAAGGTATTAAATGACTCTCTGAAAGGTTTTGCGGCAGGAAATTTAGACACCAGAATATCGTTGGCTCGAAATGATGAATTTGGTGAGGCATTTGATTCCTTTAATAATATGGCCGCAGCGATTCAAGACAGATACACAGAAGTAACTGATGAGCTAGCGCAAACAGGTATCGATAGGACAGGGATTACTGACAATAACTCCAAAGATACCGATGCAGAAACCGAACACTCCGATAGCAACAGTGCTCAGAAGAGCGTTTCGGATCCCGGGGTAGATTTAGGACCTGATGAAACCGTGATCTCCAATAGCCAAATCGATCTCAAAAATAAATCTGACCAGGCTACAAAAAAAGCGGTAACTCAACACCCAGAACCATCAGAGGTTTCTGAGAATAAAGCTGAAGTTGAATCTGAGATAGATGAAGACGCTGACAGGACGATCATTTCTAACAGTCAGATTGGTCTCAATACTGCGCCAAACGAAGCCAGCAAAGAGATCACTGAAAATGTTAAGAAACCAGAAATGTCTGAAACCAGTTCTGATGTAGAGGTCAACCCAGACCAAACAGTGATTTCTTCTAGCCAAATTATTATAAATGAAGACTCTGATGTGAGTGATGGTAAACCTGAAGACTCAACTTCCACCGCTACTCAGACAGACATAGCGGCTCCACCGAAGAGCACTAAAGAGACTGAGGTACAAACGCCAGCTAAAAAACCACCAGTAAAACGTAGAACTAGAAAGAAACCAGTGAAAGCGCCGGTAGAAGCTGAGGATGCAATAAAAAAAGACACGGTTGCCGATCCTGACGAGAGTGCAAAAAGTTGAGGTATTTATTTCTGATCTTTTTGCCCGTTTTGTTGTTCGGCTGTTCAACAACACCTAGGCAAGTAATTGCGAGTAATGATGATTTTATCGTTTTACAGACAGATAATAATGATACTTATGAGTCCTTAGCCGAAGAGTTTTTAGGTGGCCAGCAATATTCAGAAATTCTAGAAAGATACAACCCACAAACAACTGTAAAGTCAGGTAGTTATGTAGCCATTCCCAAAAGAGTCATCAACCGTTCTGGTGTTTTTGTTGATGGCTATCAACGTATACCGGTTCTCTGCTATCACCAATTTACCGAAGAAAATCAAAGTAAAAATAAGATGGTAGTGACCCGAGCTGAGTTTGAACGCCAGATGGATTATCTCGCTTCAAATGGCTATCAAGTGCTAGCACTAAGTGAATTAGGCAACTTTCTAAAGGGTGAAAAAGAACTACCTAAAAAATCAGTTGTGATAACCATAGACGATGGTTATAGGAGCTACCTGGAAGTGGCTTATCCTATTTTAAAAAAATATGATTTTCCCTCCACAATGTTTGTTTACCCAGACTTTATAGGAGCAGGCCGAGCCCTCAAATGGCAAGACGTAAAATTCCTAAGTAAAATACCTTTGGTAGACATTCAATCCCACTCCAAATCACATGATAGTTTATCGCCGCGGCCATTAGGTGAATCAGATGAAGACTATTTAGCACGATTAAAAATTGAAGTTGAAGGGGCAGAAAAAATATTAACCCGTAGAACCAAACAAGAAATTAATCATTTTGCCTATCCATATGGAAATAGTAGTTTAGAAGTAGTTGAACTCTTAGAACACAACAATTACGAACTTGCGGTCACAGTTCATAAAGGAAGTAACCCTTCATTTTCAACTCCATTTTTATTGCATAGAACCATGATATATGGAGGAGATAGTCTAAACACTTTCAAGAAAAGCTTGGATGTATTTAGTACTATGGCGCTCAAATGATAGAACGTATTATCTGTGTAACCCTGTTAGTTTTTTGTAGTTCTTGCAGCACAAATTTTATAGATAGCCGCGCGTTGTTCGAACAGCGTAGTCCAATTGCTAACTCTTTAGAAGACCAGCAACGTTATGCAGAAGCGCTGACACAATGGAAGATTTTGCAGATAGCCTATCCTAACGATGAAATGGTAAAAGAGCATATACTGCGGCTCGAACTTTTAATATCAGATAAAGTCATTCAGCAACTCGCTGTTTTAGACAAAGCTAAGGCATCAGCGGATGAAACCTTAGAGCGCAAGGTCTATTTAAAAATATTGGCTTTAGATCCTAATAATCAAATTGCAATGGAAGAGTTACGAAAGTTTGAATGGAAATTTGCTATTCAAGAAGCCAGCTCAAAAACTGCAAATATTAAGAAGTATTTTGTTGAGACACAACAAGAGGCTAATATTTCAATCCAACTCACTAAGTATCTTGAGCAAGGTGAGCAGTTAATACATGATAGAAAGTACAAAGAGTTATTACAGCTAGCTGATAAATTTGAAGATTCTTACCCTACACACCTAGAGCCTAACGAGTATCGGATACTAGCCTATTCCAAACTAGGAGAAGGTCAGCAAAAGCAGAATAAAACAAAAGAAGCCATTGAGTATTACCAGCAAGCATTGGACCTAGCCGCGCTTAAAGGTGATAATTTACCCAACATACGCAAAAAAACAGATCAACTCTCAAGCTTAATTGCAAACAGGTATTTACGATTAGCCAATCAAGTATTTAAAACTAATTTAGATGAGGCGATTAATTACTTTGAGCAGTCTCTTAAATATCAACCCAACAATGTTAAGACTCGCCAACTAATGCAGCGAGCCATAAAGATTAGAGAGAACTTATTAAAAATTAAAAAACTAGACTCTAATTCCGATTAAGTTTATTTAATTTTTCTTTGAGCTCTAAAGCCTGCGCCCTATATAGTTTTGCACTTGAATGGTCAGGATTTACCTTCAAAACCATATCCCATTTTTGAATTGCGAGATCGAGTTCTTGACGTCGAAAAGCAGATGACGCTTCTCTATGGTATTTATCAGCAATTTCTTTCTGTAATACCAACATTTCTTCCATCGCTTGGTCATTTTGATCGTCTAGGTCAGTTGCCATTTTAAAGTTTTCAAACGCACTAAACGCATTTTCTTCTTGTAAATTTAACTGCCCAGCTTTTTCGAAGTATGTTGCAGCTAGGATATTGTCGGTTTCAGCAATTTCTTTTGCTCGTCCGATATAGGTTGCTATTGCCAGCCCTCTACTTTCCTTATTAAGCTTACCAAATGAACTCAGTGTGGCTAGTTTTTCAATTGCGGCGGCGTAATCCATATTTTCCGCTAATGTTTGCAAATCACTAAATGCAGACTCTGCCGTTTCAATTGGAGCGACAGGAATAACTTCCGCTAAAACTGGCTCATCAACAGGTAGTTCAGTTTCTTCAACTATGTCCTCAACAACGTCAACGGCTTCCTCTACTTCTTTGGCTTCCTCTTCCATTGCCAAATCAAGGGCAGTTTCCTCGTTATCTATACTATGAGTTTCGAGGGCCAAGGCGTTATCTTTATCACGTTGAGTCCGTGCAAGTTGCGTCAAAGGTATTTTGATTTCTTGCCCTATGTTAACCCGGCTAGGATTGGCAATATTATTGTACTTAGCTAAAGCGTAAAATTTTAAGGCTGAGCCTAAGTACTTTTTCGCAAGTGTAGAAAGACTCGCGCCAGAGGTTAGATTAACTTTGAAATGTTCTGCTGGGAAATATTGGCTCGAGTCAGTGGATATTTGTGCAACTAAATTTCTCGCACTATTACTTCTAGGTACCGCTTCTAGATATGCATTAAGCTCAGCTAAGGCCTGTCCATCTTCACCATTTTCAAGTTTTTCTAACGCTTTGCTAAAACGTTGTCTAGGTGTCAAACCGGCTTCAGCGATATAACTTTGTTTATTTAGAGAACCCTTATCTTTATTTACCTCTGCTGGGGTAGTATTTCCTGTTGAACCACCACTAGCGCCACATCCAGATAAAATTAACCCCGCAACTAATAACGCAGCTGATAATTTTATTTTATTGTCCATACAACTAATCATTTATAACCCCTGAAAATATAAGAAACGGCCGTCGATAATCTAAGTTTCTCGGTACAAAGCAGTTTAATACAATTGTAATCGTCAAGCATGTTTTTCCATCTGAATTTTTTCATGTATTTGCTAACATATTGAAAATAATATGGTATATCGCTTCTACAATATAAGTAGTTGTCCTTGTTTAGCAAGTATAAACTTAAATCCATGGGTATTTCCTTGTTGCAATTCTTGCTGGATTTTCACTCTTGGATCCATACCACTTTTTAGGCTGTACTTAATATGGCTAATGATGAAGGTTAAATCTTTAAATTGCTGCTTATTAGCCACTAACGAATAGAAATAATCCAGTTCTGACAATAACCAGTTTGGGGTAAGGTGACCAAATAGCAAATTATCAGGTTGGCTATTATCAAATGAGACTTCTATGGCCACGCCCCTAAGGTTTTTAGTTTGCATTTGTGTGGCTAAATAACGCCAAACCCTTGCAAGCTTACCTTGTTTTTCTACCTTATCTGGACCGGTGTCACCAAAATATACAAACAGATTATCTTGGTATTCAATCACAAAGGCAGTTGACTCAAGCGGATGACTGAGACTAAAAGCTGTCACTTTTAGTTTGGTCTCTTTAAGGTTCATTGGGTGCTGAGGAACTAAATCTATAACTTGGTATTTGTTTAAAAAAGGAGGCTTGCCTCTATCGGTAAAATTCGCCCAGGCCTGCCAGTTGAAATAGGTGTCACTCATCGTTTGGTTGACTGACTTCAGCCCATAAATAGCCTTGTTATTATCTTCAGGTGAGGCAATCAATAAACCAGCCACATGGTCGAGGTGGCCATGGCTAATCAAATAACCTTTAATATGATGCTGTAAAATGTTTCCGGTTGGGGAGAACCTATTATCTATTTTGAGAGGCAAGTCTTTAAAGGCGTTGTTATCTAAGGCAACGTTGATGCCATTAATCAAGGTACCTGCATCCAAGGCAATATAATTAGGTTCAGATAACGTCCTCAATAAGAAAGCACTGAGATTACCGTCTTGGATCCCACCAGTACTGCCCAAGGTTATTATCTCAAAGACCGCTGTCGAATCAGGTCTATTACTTAAGGGTGATGGTTCCCCACGTAATTGACACGAAAAAATCAATAAGGCGACCAATAAACTACATTTTTTACACTGCAATTACTTCACCTTAGGTTGGTTTACTTCAGTGCCCATACTTTGTTTATATAACATTAGCGCTTGTTTTTGGTCATCCTGGGACTCCTTGATACTCGACATCAACACCAAATCCTCTTGTCGATTACCTAATTTAATGGCCTTAGCTAAGGCTTTTTCTGCCAAAAGTTTGTCGTTTGCATTAAACGCGATATGGCCTAAGGTGGATAACAATTCAACATTCAAATCATCTTTTTTTAGCCAAGTCTCTAGTTTTTTAATAGAGCCTGCTGGGTTAGGCAATTTAATCTGTTTAAACAAAGGTAATAACAAAGGATGAGGTGAAGAAGTCTGGCATTCCAGCAAAGCTTGTTCGGCATCAAAATGCATACCTTGGTCAATCAGCTGCTGAATATATGCCGCTTGTTGTGCAGGATCCTTACGAGTTGATCTGGGTAAAGATTGCCAATTCTGTTTCAGCTGTTCTGCACCTTCTTTACTCGCAATTTCGGCAAAGTTACCTTTAGATGCTTGTTGCATCAGTGCTTCGTAGTCATCACCTAATGCTTTTCTCCAACCTTTTAACTTTTCTTTTAACTCTTGCCACTTACCAGCCTGACCAAGTGCTTGTGCCCAGAGTTTTAACACAGCGGTTTGAGTTTGTTGTTTTTCGCTTAGGCTTTGAATCAGTGTAATCGCTTCATCTGATTGATAGTGCTGCAAGGCATCTCGAATTAAACATAAATTCGCTGCCAGAGCTGATTTTTCATAGGTTTTAGCCATACGCCAATAACGCTTAGCTTGTTCTAGTTGACCTAATTGGATCTCAGCATCGGCTGCGGCTAAAAGATTGATCCCATCAAAATCTTCATTTTCGATTTTCTTAAAATTTTCTCTTGCAACCTGATAGTTGGTTTCTGCCAATGCGATTAAACCTGAAGTAAATGCTCTTTGTTTTTTACGACTGCCCCAATTACCTAACCAGTTTTTCGAGCCCGAAGCAGCAGCCAAGGAGGCTTTTACCAACAAATTAATCAACATTAGGCCAACAAAAATAGCAATCAAAGAAAGGCAAAGTGACCAGACATTCATTTCGGCAACCCAACCGTTGAATTCGACCATCACATATCCGCTATCATCAAACATCATCGCGGCTATCACTACACTAATAAGCAGGATAACCAAAACCAGAAAAATTCTAATTAATTGACTCATGGTTAATTGCTTCCGTTAACAAAGCGACTGTCTAAGCGTTGCTCGATTAAATCTTTTAAAAGCGGCGCAACATTAAATTGTTGAGGATAGTCTTTCTCAAAGTCAGTAACTTGCAACCGACTTAAACTTCCAGTGAACTGGACTACTGATTCATTTTCAGTATCGAAAGATTCAACTAATAAACTCAAGGCGGTTTTTAGTGCTTGCTGGTAAAGCTCTGCGTTTTCTTGCAAAACAGCCACTTGTGCCTGTAATAAAGCAAACCTAAGTTGCTCTTTGGCTAGCCATTGTTGTTGCTCAGACATAAAAGGTTTAATTTCAGTCGTCACTTTTTTAAAACTAAAAAAGTTTTTAGTCGCTTCTCGCCAATTGCGGGCCAGATTAGCACGCCAATCATTGATAGATCCTGTGATGCTATCATCAACAACTTCAGCTTCAGGCCTTTTAAAAAAAGCTAAGGGTAAACTATCTATTTGGTTAATCATGGCACCCAAGCCTATTGCAATAGAGCTAGTAGACACTTGATTAATTTGTTGTAAAGCAAGTAAATCCTCTGCGAGTAAAGCCCGTAAAGGCAACAAACTTGGATCGTCCAAGTCTTGAATGCGGCTATCTGCAGACTGCAGCATCATAATGGCTGTTTTTACATCATGTTCTAACCAAAGTTTGCGGCCTGCTATACGAACTAAATAATCAGCTTCAGCCAATAGCCAATCAGCTGGTCTACGGCCCGATATATCAGCCAAATTACGCTGATTAGTCTGCGCTTGGGCTTGGGTCAGTTGTATTTGTTCACTAAGGTTTTGTAAGCTACCTTGTAATGCTCGATTTTGTTGCAGTAAATCACCTTTAACCAATTCGTTAGAGGCGATAGATTGCGCTATATTATTTTGTTGCTGATCTAAACTATTTCGCTGTTGTTGCAAACTCGATTGCTGCTGTTGCATACTCATTTTCTGGGCAGCTAAGGCATCAATTTGTTGTTGGCTTTGAACTTGCCACTGCATCCATGCCCAGTATCCGGCACCAATGATGGCGGCCAATAGTACTAAATTGATAATAGTAAAAAACCACAATATGCCGGTTTTTCCTTTGGCACTAGGCGTTGGTTTAGGTGATGAGACAGTAGCACTACTATTACTATTAGAGCGGCTTCCTTTATCTGCAGGTGCCGTATATTTGGTGGACTGCTTTTCAGTAGTTTGATTTGAAGCAGCAGAAACCGGCTGTTTTTTTAAAGAAGGGCCTGCCGTTTTCTCTTTAGCTAATTGTTTTTCCAACGCGATCAGCTTTGCTTCATCTGACGGGGTTAATTTGTTCTCATCTGCCATTTAATGCTCCGAAGGATGTCGTGCGCGGGTAATCAACTGTTGTGCGCATTGAATTAGGGCCTGATCACTGGCATCACGGCTAATACTTATCTGGGATACCCCCAGTTTAGATGCAATTTCTGCGGTTCGTTGGCTTACCACTATCCAGTTTAGCGTCTTCAGCCAATTCGTATCAAAATAGTCAAAGGCAGCCTGAATAACCTCGCCACTTGTGGCAATAATGCAACGGATTTGCTCCTGTTGCCAGTCTTGTGTGTAAACAGGCGTGTCTAATCTTATGCGTTTATATACTTCCCACTCCACGACTTCTGCGCCGCGGGTGACCAAAGTGTGGTGTAACAATTCCCTACCACCAAAACCTTTCATAATCACAATGCGTTTATTAACAACCGAATTCAGCTCTGGAAGACTAAGCAGTCCCTCTGTTCTGGGCTCATTTGGCACAACCACTGCAAAACCAGCACTTTCTAAAATACTCCCAGTACTGGCACCAACTGCAAAGAAGCAGACCCTTTTGGGCCATTGATTTTTCATCAGCACACACTGCTGCGCTGCGACTGTACTTGTCACTATGACGTAAATATCGGCTGCAATACTTTGGTGTAGATCAGCAGTTTTTACCGCCAATTGAGCAATGGCAGCTTCATCCACAACTGTATCAATTAATCCACAAGCCACAGCATCTAACTTTGCTTGATTAAATGTCATTGCGCTAGCTTGGCATTTTGCTTGGGGTCTAAGAAGTAAAAACGTCACAACTTAATCAGCTTGCAAAGCACTGAGGATTTCACCTGCACCTTGTTCAAGTAACAATTGTGCGACATGTTCACCTAAGCTTTCAGCGTTCTCTAAAATGTCTGTATGTTTGGCATGCAACAATACTTGACCATCCACTGATCCCACCAATCCCCGTAGCGTGATGTGTTGACCATCTAACTCGGCAAAACTTCCTATAGGCACTTGGCAGCCACCGTTTAATTTAGCATTCATTGCACGTTCCGCTTTGACACGAACAGCAGTATCAAAGTGATTCAAAGGCGCTAATAAAGCAATCAACTCTTGGTCATCATTGCGGCATTCAATGCCTACTGCACCCTGCCCCACAGCTGGCAGTGACAATTCAGTGGGTATCTCGGACTGAATGCGTTGCTGCATACCCAAACGTATCAAACCAGCCGCTGCTAATACTATGGCGTCATATTCGCCCGCATCTAACTTGCTTAAACGGGTATTCACATTGCCCCTTAAATCTTTGATCACTAAGTCAGGTCTGATTTTACGTATTTGGCATTGGCGCCTCAAACTAGACGTACCTACCACTGCATTTTGAGGTAACTCTTGCAATGAATGAAATTGATTCGACACAAAAGCATCAAAGGGATTTTCTCGCTCACAAATAGCATGCAACCCAAACCCATCAGGGAAAGCCACAGGCACGTCTTTCATCGAATGCACCGCGATGTCCGCACGACCTTCAGTCATCGCCACTTCTAGTTCTTTAATAAACAAACCTTTGCCGCCAATTTTAGCCAAAGGTGTATCGAGGATCTTGTCGCCTTGGGTACTCATAGGTACTAGTTCGACTTGCAGATTTTTATGGGCGTTTAGTAACGCAGCTTTAACGTATTCGGCTTGCCATAACGCTAAAGCACTTTTACGTGTTGCGATACGGATAATGCGTGTTGACATGACACTTCCTGAACAAAAAATTACACCGCATATATTATCAGAAACATGAGTAATGTGAGTGTTTGCCTAAAGACAAATTTCGAGTTTGGGTAAAAAGCGCCCCCGAATACTCTGAGATTCCATTTCACCAACTTTGACAGCCCCATTTGCGAGATAAAAATTCTCAGCAAAAGGATCGCTTTGCAGTGTCATTTTTTTCGCTTTGTATTCTTTTGCCACAGCTATGGCTTCACTAAGTAAGCGTTTTCCATAACCTTGACCAATAAAGGCTGGATCAATAAATAAGGCTTCAAGCACTGCAGAATCACGATCCGAAACATTAAGCGCAAAAAAGCCTGTAATAGTTTGCCCGTTTAACTCAGTCAATTTAAAACAATAAGTTGGCAATAAAAGTTGGCTTAGATTGTATGTTAACTCTTCTTTGCAACTCAATAAAAAATCAGCGTCATAACCCCAGTGGCCTTTTGAACGCAGCGCTAACTTACTCAGTAATAACGCTTCTTGTGGCTTAGCGAAACGAATGACATCTGTTGTCATAGAACTGCACCCTTGGAAGTCAGCAAAGTTGCAATATGCCTTGAATTAGTCATCATAAAATTCATAGTCTAGATTGATCATTAATGAAACATTTATTGATTTACGATAGTCGCTTTACGTGACTCATGCTCCAAAATTCCATATTTAATCTTCTGGGAATCAATATAGTCACGACGTTTCACTAACCATTGGTTAAACTGTTTAATAATTTCTGGGTATTTCACCGTGGAAATTTGGTACGAATAATTTTGTTTAGGAAGATTTTCATTGAACACTAAATCCTGCTGAATATGCAGATTCTGTAATCCAACATTTGCTACTGCAAGATCGATATCTAAACCATCAATCAAGCCATTCACAAGATGTTTGACCAATATTTTAGCACTTGAGTCTTCATAAATTGTGACCTTACCTTGTTCAAGCTGCTTTACCCATAGAGTGGGGTGAAAGCCTGTTATCGTGCCGATAGTCTTAAAAAAAGAGGGGTCTTTATCTTTGTTTTTGGGCATCACCAGTGTCCCAGCAGTCATAGCCACTATCTCATCACTAAAATGTATTCTGAGTTGACGTCCGTTGTTTCTTTCCTGCCACCTAACGTTATCAGGAAATTTAAAATCAATATTTTCTTCGTATAACCATTTAGGAAACTGCCTAATGGGTAAAGGGAGGTAGCTTATCTGGTGCCCATTTTCTTTAGCAAACTGATCAAAAATGGCTTTTGAAAAGGTCGTTTGGTTAGAATTGAAATCAAAATAGGGATAATAACTTATATCTTCAACACCAATCACAAAACTGCCTGCCTGAGCATGATTGGTGACACAGAGACAATAAATATGAACAAAAATCCAAGATAAATAAGTGACTTTCGCCTTGCTCAATTTAAATACCACAACACACGTCTCGACATAGACCATAGAGCTTTTAGTATACTCACTCTGCGTTTATTTATTGAATAATTGCTAATATTTAGATCATTGATGTATCCAATGCCGCCCGCTTTTTTTAAATAAAAACGCTTCAAGTCAAATTGAGAAGTGTTTATTATTCGGGATAACTCACTTCGAAATGGTGAGTGATTAACATTAAGTCGCCTTGCCACACCTGAACTTGCCATTTACCTTGCCAATAGTGGGGTAGACTTTTACTGGAATAAGTACGCCAGTTATCACCACCAATATTCAAGGTCACAGCTGCTTTTTCTTCCCCTTGATACAACCATCTGTGGATGATTTGCTGATTCGCCAGCCCAGTAACCTGAGTAAAAAAATAAACTCGCTTCATTTCGTCAACTTGGCCCCACACTGATCCTTCGAGGTCGTCAGTAGGCTCCCTATTTTCAATACCGCTAGTCAATTGACTACGCTCAACTTGTGCCAAAGTGAACTGACTAAAGAGCCCCAAAGTCAAAACAATTAGCAAGTGAGAAAGTTTTTTCACAGTGTTCTCCAAAAATCAGCTTAGGTATTTTAAATAGTCACTTTGCACTTTTTTTTAAACAAAAAAAAGCCCGAATTTACGGACTCATACTTTGAGAGAACAACATTAGTTATTTATATATTTTTTCACATCAGTAATTTCAGGGTAATGTTTATTAGCAGAATCTATGTCTGCTGCCATTGTTGAAAGCCAATCACTTTTTATCTTTTTGTTGTAGTTCAAATACAGCTTCCCGTCTTCGATATGCCAAGCATAGGGATCAATACCAGCAGTTTTCCCATTTGCCATCGCCCACGCACAATAACCACCGTATTGAGCGGCATATTTTTCAGGGTCTTGTTTGAATAACTGCAGATTCTCTTGACTAGAGAAACGCCAGTTAGCATCTCGCCATGAGAATTGAAACTTTTTATCCCCTTCTACCGCTTTACCTTGCTTAAAATAGGCAACAGTATCGTAACCATCAATTGCAGTATTGTTGAAAATTCCGGTGCTCACCGCATCATCAATGGCAAAAGCAGGTAACGTAAAAAGTGAAAAAATCACTATCGCTAAGTATTTTGTAAACTTGTGCATTAATTTCTCAGTCTAATAGAATTAAAAATCTTGTAAGACTAAACCGGATCAACAGGAGTAATCTTTCATTACAAACTGTCTTCAGGCAACCTTGATTTAGAAAATTCACTCCTGTCATACATTTTAAGGGGCGGCTGGGGCAAAAATAAATGCTTGTGATGGCGTGTCCAGCATATGTTCTATTAGTGTTATTGAACTGATTTTAGCCACATGGTCAATTAATTCTCGTTGCGTGTTGTCACCTAATTCAAATGTGACCGCATGTACCTTATATGTATCTGCGATAAACTGCTTAAACACCCCTCGACCCGGACTCGAACCAGGCTTAGGCCTGATAACAAAAGAAGCAACACTCTGACTTTTTATTTTACGCAACCAATCACTGGAAAATAGCGGCGGTGCCACGTCATAATCCTTCGGCATAGTGTAAAAGATATCCTGCTGAGTAGAGTGAAAGTCCACAGCAAAAACTAAGCGTTGTGAACCTTTTAGTAGGCTATCTAATTTGGCTTTTACTAAACTGGTTTCAATTTGAGTAAATTTTCCCCAATCGCGATTTAAGTCAAGTCCTTTGCTATTGTGTCGCCAATTTCCTAATGCCACACCATCCGGGTTCATGTTAGGTATTATTAATACATTAAAGCGCGCTAAAAATGCTTGTTGAGACGCAGAGAATTGTGCCAACTGCTCTACAAAACTTAGCAATGCCAAAGCCCCAGTCACTTCCGGGGGATGTTGACGGCCTAAAATCAACAGCCATTCAGTGTTGTTATCTTTTTGTGAGAGTAAAGCTTCTATAGGTCGACCTAAGGTAGAGTGACCCAGATTTATTTTAGTGAAACTACTAGTTTGGACTATGTCGTTCATCCAATTTAGATAGTGATCGTTATTGATGATTTCTTGGGCAGAAATATATAACTCTTGGGAAAGGTTGATTTCAAACGTTAATTGATTGTCTTTAATCTCAAAAGGCAAGTTATGCCAGATCCGGCTGTCGCGGCTCATCTTAGGTAGGTATCTAGGTTTGGCTTGTTCTGCTTGTATACTAATTTTTATTTGTGTTGTTTTGCCCTCCAGCTTGGGCTCAACTTTAAACGCATACCAAGGACTTGAGTTAATTGGTCGATTTTCAGCATCAGTAGTAAGTAAGTAGTGATTTTCAGATAACTGAGCACAACTATTGAGCTTTGCAGTTTCAAAATTCGCCGTAAAACGCACTGCTTCGAACTCACAAACTGTTGCATAAAGATCAACACTTAACACATAAAGCATTAAAGTCAGCGAAGTGTTTCTAACACTATTCCATTTCATTGTTTTTCCTTTTGAAAAATTGTTGAGTGACTTGCCAACTGAGTTTTTGTAAGGCTAACGCGGTGTCTTTACGCAACTGACCAGTGAAAATGATACCTTCAGGCGAGCGTTGATTTAAGGTGGCGTAAAATACACATGCAGCTAAATAGGTACCCGCTTCACTTGGATGTTTCCAGTCTTTTCGATAAGTGAGTACTCCCTCACTGTCTACACTTAGAACATCGGGTACAAATAATTCAATATGACTAAGCGCCATTTCTGCTATTGCAAAAGCGACACCAACAGGAACAACTAATACATCTAACTTATTAGCTAATTTGGTATACACATTAGCTAGGTCGACTCCCATAGCTGTTTGATTCTTGTATCCCCAAGTCATAAATATTAACGGCTCTATTCCTTTAGCCTTAATCGATTGAATTGAATCAGCTATGGCTGAAATAAACGCTTTAGTTTTCTTAGAATTGATAGGTTCATTGCTGTGCCCCTGCAAAACAATGGCTTGCCATTTTTGGGAAGGGTCGCCTAAAAAGAACCCTAAATCGGCACTATGCTCTTTAATGTGACCACCAGATAAAGTGGATAGTCGTAAACGGTTTTGTAGAGATTTCCATTCCCCAGTAGATCGTATCAAACTGCCAAGATGGTTGTGTATACCATTGTTGTAAAAACTAAAACTATTACCTATGAATAATACCCGCGTCAGATTAGAACTAGGTTGAACTTTAGGCACAACTATCGATGTCAAAAATCTATCGATATCATTTGAGCCAGTCTTTGCATAAAGAGTCTGGCAAAAAAGAGCAGTGAATAATATAAAACTAACTGACTTCACAGTGAACTTGTCGAACCTAAAACACCTCATAAAAACACCAAGGGCGCAAGCCAAATAGAAACCACAGAAAGTAACAGCATGCCAATCAGATTCAATACTGCCCCTGCTCTAACCATTTGTGGAATATTAATCAGCCCAGATGCAAACACAATAGCATTAGGGGGAGTGGCAACAGGTAGCATAAAGGCGCAACTTGCGGCGAGTGTTATTGGAATACACAACAATAAAGGCGATACCCCCAGTTCCAAAGCAACAGCGGCCACTACAGGTAAAAAGGTGGCGGCTGTAGCCACATTGCTAGTAAGTTCAGTCAAAAAGATCACTAAACCTGTCGCGGCAATAACCAAAGTAAACACACCAAATGCCCCTAGAGGGGTCAAGCTACTGCCTAACCAAGCAGCCAACCCCGAAGAAGAAACTGCAGCGGCTAAACTCAAGCCTCCTCCAAACAAAATTAATACCCCCCAAGGCAGTCTGTTCACATCATGCCAAATCATTATTTGTGGTTGTTTTTTATCTCCACTTGGCAATAAAAATAGTATTAAGGCCGCTGACATCACTATGCCAGTATCAGTCAAAAAATCGATATTCAACAAGGTAGACAGAGGTCTTCTGAGAATCCAAAAAACGACAACAAGTGCAAAGATAGCGGCAACACGTTTTTCAGCGCTACTCATTTTCCCCAGATCATTTTTTAATTGTGCTAAGTGGGCGTTGACTTCTGGGTTTGCTGGAATCTCTATTTTGAAAGTCCAGCGCGTTAATGATAACCATGCCAATGGCAACATCACTAACATCACAGGAACACCCACTAACATCCAACTTGCAAAGGTTATTCTAATGCCATAATTTTCATTTAGAAATGCAGCTAAAAGTGCATTTGGAGGGGTGCCCACTAATGTAGCCAAACCGCCAATGGTTGCGGCATAGGCTAGTCCCAATAACATGGCGACTTGAAATGACTTGGTTTGTTCTTGGCTTAAATGTGTGTTGTTTTCAGCTATGACTCTTGCAACAGATAATGCAATAGGCATTAACATCATAGTTGTGGAGGTATTTGTCATCCACATTGACAACAAAGCAGCAACTAACATAAATCCGCCAATCAGACGACTTCCGTCAGTACCTGTATAGGATAATATGCCTAGTGCAATACGTTTGTGTAAATCCCACCTTTCAACAGCCAGCGCCAGAATAAATGCGCCGAGAAATAAATATATGATGGGATTAGCATAAGAGGCCGTGGCTTCTGCCAAATTGCTAATACCTAAAAAAGGAAAAGTCACTATAGGTAAAAAAGCAGTAACCGGTACAGGTACTGCTTCTGTTGCCCACCAAATGGCCATCCACAAACCTACAGCCGCTACCCGCCACGCCACTGGATCCATAGTTGTTTGAGATCCACCAAAAAACATCAACAATACAAAAATGCCTGGTCCTGCCACTAAACCTATGTCTTGGTATCGAGCACGGTGTTGATCGGTAATATCCGGTAAACTATTACTCATTTTACTGCCTTGTGTTTAAGATTTTAGAGAGGGTCAGATCCTTTAGTAAAATCTGACCCGAAAGAAGATAGACGTTAAAACTTAGTTTTAAAATCCATGTAATAACTGCGGCCATAATCTCGATGGGCATCAGAAAAGAATCCAAAATAACGATCCGCAAGCGGTGCTCTTTCATCGGTTAAATTGCGAACACCAAAGCGCAAACGAGTACTGATCTCATTCACATCGAAGTTGTAGTCAAAGGTGGCGTTCAATGTTGTCATCGAAGGGATAACATAACGCGTTCCATCCGCAAGCGTTAACGAACTTTGATAAAAGCTACCTATTCTATTACCACTTAAAGAAGCAGCAAGGTTACCTTTACGCCATGAAACACGCATAGATTGGCGTTTTTCTTGATTACCATCTTGACCGATTAAGTCAGCAAAACCAGCAATAGGAATATCTGCTGGCAACACCCCAGACTCTTGTGCAGTTACAAGTAACGCCGCCTGGCCACCAGCAACTTGTTCAAACTCTTCAATGAACGAGCCATTGTAACTAAACTTAAATTTACCTATTTCAGTTTTGATATCGTAATAAATACCAAGATCATAACCGGCTAAATTGCGATCATCTAGATTGGCGTATTGGTCATCAATAAATTGAATGTCTCCTCCCGCACAAATTCCAGCCGCTTCATATATGCTGGTTTGATCATCATCTGGCGCTTGCCGGGTAACCGCAGGATTAAACTGCGATGTACCACAATTATTCAATCCATTCTCGATCCGTAACAATAGATCCAATACTGTATGATTCTCTTCTCCAAATAAACCTATGGTGTGTTCTTTTTCAATGGACCAATAATCGAAGGTAATAGTAAGTTCATCCGTGGGTGTAAGCACAATCCCCAACGAAGTGTTAGTAGACTCTTCAGGTTGCAAAAAATCACTGCCTTGGGCAATACGTTGTACTGAATTAGTACAGTCAAGGGTATCTTGGTCTGGATCGCCACCATAAGCCGCAGCGTATGCACAGGCATAATCCGTTCTTGTATTATTACGGGCGACAATACTTTCATTGATGGTCACCAGATTAGGTGCCCTAAACGCCTCTGACCAAGAACCACGTACTAACAACATATCTAATGGACGCCAGCCAAAAGCCACTTTACCAACTGTAGTGTTACCAACATCCGAAAAATCTTCGTAGCGTAATGCCACTTGAGCATTCAAATTTTCCAGAATAGGCACTTGAAACTCGGCAAATAATGACGCAACGTCACGCTCTCCACTGCTATCAGGTGTAGGACTGGAATTAACAACATCTGATACAAAGGGATAGGTATCACCTTCGTAATCGGTGAAAGTAATAGTGCCATCTAATCTATCATCGCGGTCATCAATAAAAGATTCTTCACGGTATTCAAGCCCAATGACAAAACCTACGGGCCCAGCGGGTAACCTAAAAACTTCTGAATTCGCAAATTTAGCATCAAAAGTTGTTAATTCTGTTTCGTTAAGCCTCACAACGTCTATCAGTGCCCGCTCAATATTCGAATCCAGACCACCACTAAAGGGATTATAGGCTGCAGCTGTAGAGTCAAATAATGCTGCTGCTATGAGGTTATTCGAGACTCTATTATGAGTTATATCTTCTTTGGTTGCTTTGGAATGCGAAAATGCTGTTTCCCAATCCCACTCACCCATTTCTCCTCTAAAACCTTGCAAGAAACGATAAGTATCACCGTCGTTATCAACCGTTCGCGGTAATTCCGCAAATCGATAATTATCTATGGTCAATTCTAAACCACTACAGGGCACATCAGGGATTAACTCATCAGAGAGTCTATTGGGTGAGCCACAAGGGCCAAATGGATTGTAGTAATTTTCTGCGCCTACCCTCAGTTTTGAGGTAGAAAACGGTGCAGTTGCATGACGACGTAAATTGGTCTCTGATTTGTAATAGGACAACTCAGTAAATGCCTCAACACCATTCTCGAACTCATGATTAATGAACATAAAAAAGTTCAAACGCGATAGCTCTGAACTGAGATCTCTATCTGCATTAAGGTTTAATCGATAGGTACCTTGACCATCTTTACCACCACAGGTGGTCGCATTTATCACGTATTGGCACCTGTCATCACCAATTGGGAAGGTTTCAAATTCACCGCTACTATCAGTGAACATGTCTGTTAATCCTGCACCGGAAGCACTGCTGACTAAATCAAACTGCCCAAACAAGGAGTTGGCTGTATCATTGCGAAAAGAAGTATCACCAAACCAAGGTGAATCTTCAGGCACACGCGAGCGAAAATCAGAATCTGCCCAACGTTCATCATCTTGAGAGTTAACTCTGTCGCGAGCGAAATAATTAATAAAAGTGCTAACATTCGTTCGACCGTCATTAAAATCTTTACCCCATTCAAGGGTCAGAGTTTGTTCGTCTCGAGGTAGATGTTCATATTCTGCCCATCTTCCTGACAAGGTAAAGCCAACAAAATCAGATTTTACAACATGGTTTACCACGCCTGCTACAGCATCGGCGCCGTAAATAGCCGATGCACCATCTCGTAGCACCTCCACCCGATCTAAACCAACAACAGGAATTGTATTGACATTTACTGAACTGACCGGAACAAAACTGCCCCCCACTTCTTCAGTTTGATACGACGCTGAGTTAACCATTCTGCGGCCGTTGAGCAACACTAGCGTGTTGCCTGTGCCCAAATTACGCAGATTGTAGGTGCCTACATCACCGCGAGCGGCATTCACCCCTCCACCGATATTTTCAGCCTCACTAAAAAAATTTTGTCCATTTTCAGGGATAAGCTGCAAAAGATCATCGATAGAATCGATACCCAAAGTCCCTATGGCGTCGGCGCCAATAACCGAAACGGCCAGGGCCTCGGCTACTTGCCCCCCCTTAATATGAGATCCCACAACCTGAATTTTTTCTACGGCTTTTTCATCATCATTAGTGTTGGCCTCTTGGGCAAAGGTCGACAATGAAAAAAGAGATGCGATGCTGAGTGAAAGTAGTTTAGGGGTAAATCGATGGGTTTTATTTTGACTAAAATAATGTGTCATATGTTTGCCTCTATGTGTGAGTTTTTATTCTTTTCAATACAAACGCACCAAGAGTCAAAAACCCTTACCTTTATTTTACAAAAAATTTACAAATAGCAGAAACTACCGTTTTTTTAAACAAATTGTTGAATAAGAGGCATGCTTAATCCAACAAAAATTAGCCCTAGAGCTAATGAATATGCCCAAGCAGGGCTGCTTGATGGTGGCAAGGTTTCGGGTTCAGAGTCGTGTTTAGATAACTGATTTGGAAAAGATAATACTTGGGATTTTTCAACCAAGTGTTCCATGCTTTTTAAACATGAACTTTTAGCCCACATCTCTGAAAGCTCTAAATAAGCATGTTGATGAGCGGGTTGGGCTTGTAACCACTCATAAAAAGCTATTTGTCCTTTTTCATCCAAGGTGTTTGAATCGAGCAGAGCTATCCAGTTAGCGGCATCTTCAAGCACACCTTCTGATACTTCATAGCCTGACCACTCTTCGATATTCAAAGTGAATTCGCTCGCAATTGTTTATTGTCAGCTTGTTTAGCTTTACGCACGTACTCTCTACACAAAGTCAGTCCCTTAGCGAGATGACTTTCAACTGTTTTTGTAGAAATTCCCAACATAGCAGCTATATCAGCATGACTTTTAGAATGTAATTTTCGTTGTACAAAAACTTGTCTACAAATAGGTGGAAGCTGATTAATAGCACTAAGTATCAAGGCTTCTTGATCTTGTTTTATTAATTCATACTCTGAACCCTGGGTTTGTAGCGCCTCGCTGTCAAGCAAAGCGCTACCACTTTTTTGTATATGTAAATTGACGACTTTTTGATGTCGTAAATTGCTAATGGCGAGATTTTTTGCAATAGAGTAGAGCATAGGCAGTAACGACATTAATTGCTCTAAGGGGCGCTCTTGATTGGGGTTTTTACTCACAAGTAAATAAATTTTCAAATACGCTTCTTGCAAAATTTCTTCTGCTTCACCCATGCTCACCATATTGACTAATACTGCCAACTGTTGCGGCTTGGTGCGAGCAATGAATTCTTGCATCGCTGCTTCAAAGTTAACTAATTGACTCTTATCCAAAAATATCTGCCTTCACAGTATTACTGTGGTTTCAAAGCGTTGCCAGTGACATCAAAAAAGTATAGAACACGCCTTAGTAAGCTAACACAATTTTTCTTGTAACCAGCTTGAAATATCATTTAGCTGCTGCATACAGACGTTATGCTGCATGGCGTATTCATGCCATGTGACAGGGTAACCGTTACTTTCTAACACTTTAAAAGCAGCCTGCCCCATAAAAATAGGCACTACATCATCATAGGTACCATGGGCCACAAAAATCGGTGTGTTTTTGTTTGCAGCATGGGCTTCTTCTTTAAGCTTTTCTGGCTCGCTCATGTAGCTCGACATAGACATAATGCCGGCCAAGGACTTTTCAAAACGGGTACCAAGGTTTAAGGCAATAACACCACCTTGTGAAAATCCAGCTAACACTATCTTATTAGCGGGGATCCCTTGGGCAATTTCTTTTTCTATTAAATTTGCTACAAAAGCGGAGGACTCTTTTACCCCTTGGCTGTCTGCCCTGTTATTAAAATCTAAGCTACTAATATCGTACCAAGCCCGCATCAGCATACCATTGTTGATCGTCACCGGACGGGTAGGTGCATGGGGAAAAACAAATCGAACACCTAATTCATCAGGTAATTTTAGATCCGGCACTATAGGCGCAAAGCCATTACCAGAATCACCTAAACCATGGAGCCATATAACAGTGGCTTTTGCTTTTACAATGGGATTGACTTCTACATAGGGTAAAGCTTGTTGACTCATTTACATTATCTCGTCGGGTTATTTTTTAAGTTTGACGTCTTGTTCAGCTTGCTTGGAAACCGCGTCATCAAGAAATGACCAAAATTCTACTCCAGTGCGTTCGTCTATCCACAAATCGTCCTGAAAGTTAAAATGATGACCATTAAACTTAGTCGCCACCCAGAGTTGATGTAAGGGAGGCTGTTTATTAATTATGATTTTGGATCCATTTAAGAAAATCATTGTGAGTATGCTACTCGCTGACTCATAATCGATATCGACTTCACACTGGTCGAGCATTTCTTCAATATCGATCAACAAATCATCGGTCATTTGATGATATAAGCTATCATTCATAGTGCTTTCACCTATTTAATTATTGAGAAGTAGTATTTGACGAATGTTTTGTCGGTTATTCACTTCGGCATATTGCGTTCAATAAGAATATGCTAACATTGCTAATCAATTACGACACAATAATTAATCATTAAAAGATAAAAAAATGCCTCAAACCCTTGGAAATTTATTTATTCTAGCGGCACCTTCAGGAGCCGGAAAATCTAGCTTAATCAAAGCGTTATTAGAAAAACATACTGCAACAGATGAGCATAATAATGCTATGCAGGTCTCGGTATCACACACCACTCGAGCACCTCGACCAGGTGAAATCGACGGAGTACATTATCATTTTGTGGATCATGCAGAGTTTGAGTCACTGATCGAGCAACAGGCCTTTTTTGAACATGCCGAGGTTTTTGGCAATTATTATGGCACCTCGAAAATAGTCATAGAGCAAACTCTGCGTCAGGGAATTGATGTGTTTCTCGATATTGATTGGCAAGGGGCACGGCAGGTCAAGGCACAAATTCCCGATACCGCAACCATTTTTGTCGCACCTCCTTCAAAACAAGAGCTAAAACGCCGTTTAACTGAAAGAGGCCAAGACTCTGCTGAAATCATTGAACAACGTATGACTAAAGCAGTGTCTGAAATATCTCATTATCATGAATTCGATTTTGTTGTGGTAAATGATAATTTTTCTGCTGCATTGTCTGAGCTAGATGCGATAGTAACCACTCGCAGACTTCGTAAAGAAAAACAAATTATTCGCCACCAGCAGTTATTTGACAATTTATTAGGATCATAATTGATCAAATAGCTTTTAAACTTGCATTTTAATCAGTACACTATGCGACCTTTTTTTCATATTACCACCCGACGGAGATCATCATGGCCCGCGTAACAGTTGAAGATGCTGTAGATAAAATTGGCAAC
This sequence comes from uncultured Paraglaciecola sp., assembly GCF_963977085.1. GTDB lineage: Bacteria > Pseudomonadota > Gammaproteobacteria > Enterobacterales > Alteromonadaceae > Paraglaciecola. The sequence goes on from NZ_CAXBNC010000001.1 coordinate 487,912, forward strand.
CGATTTGATTTGGTTTTAGTGGCTGCTCGTCGTGCTCGCCAAATTGCTATTGAAGGCAAAGACCCCTTAGTAGAACGTGGCACAGATAAGCCTACCGTAATTGCTTTACGTGAAATAGAGCTAGGTTTAGTGACTGCAGATACGCTAGAAGCAGAAAATATTCGTGATCAAGAAGCCCAAGATCAAGCGGAATTTACGTCTGTTGCAAACATACTGCAAGAGCAATAAATTTCTCTTTTTACAGCGGCTTTACATCAAACTGATGTTTAGCCGTTGGCATCCCACCAAATTCCCCGTATTCTTAATCAATATTAACCATTGTATAAGCGTTTAGAGTGTATCTTTTTGAGGGTTTAAAACAGAAACTTGAAGCCTATCTGCCACCCGACAGGGTTGCGGAAATTCAGCGAGCCTTCATTGTAGCCAGAGAGGCTCACAGCGGACAGATGCGTTCCAGTGGTGATCCCTACATTACTCACCCTGTGGCCGTAGCCGGTATTTTGGCCGACATGTGTTTAGATCATGAAACTATTATGGCCGCCTTATTACATGATGTCATTGAAGATACTCATCACAATAAAGAAGACTTAAGTACACAGTTTGGCGAAACTGTAGGTGAATTGGTCGAAGGCGTCAGTAAACTAGAAAAAATTCACTTCAGCAGCACCCAAGAAGCACAAGCAGAAAATTTTAGAAAGATGATGATGGCAATGGTCCAAGATATCCGTGTCATTTTAATCAAATTAGCTGATCGTACTCACAATATGCGTACATTAGGTTCGCTGCGCCCAGATAAACGTCGCCGTATTGCCCGCGAAACATTAGAAATTTATTCGCCCATTGCCCATCGTCTGGGTATTCATGACATAAAAAATGAGTTAGAAGACTTAGGTTTTATGGCAATGTATCCCATGCGCCATCGAGCACTAAAATCTGCGGTTAAGCAAGCCCGAGGCAATCGCAAAGAAGTCATAGAAAATACGCGTAAAGAAGTGGAGTCTCGCCTCAAGTCAGTGACAATTAACGCTGTAGTATCGGGTCGCGAAAAACATCTTTATTCTATTTATCGCAAAATGAAAAACAAAGAACTGATGTTCAACGAAGTCATGGATATCTACGCATTTAGAGTAGTAGTAGATTCGGTTGACCACTGTTATCGCGCATTAGGTGCGATGCATGGATTATACAAACCTATCGAAAGCCGTTTCAAAGATTATATCGCTATTCCTCGAACCAATGGCTACCAGTCACTACATACCTCTCTTATTGGTCCTCATGGTATTCCGGTAGAAATTCAAATACGCACCAATGACATGGATCAAATGGCAGACAAAGGTGTGGCGGCCCATTGGGTTTATAAAGATACCAAAGACAGTAACGATACCACTGCCCAAGTGCGCGCGCGAAAATGGATGCAATCTTTAATTGAGCTGCAACAAAGTGCCAGTACTTCTTTTGAATTTATAGAAAACGTGAAAACAGATTTATTTCCAGACGAAATTTATGTGTTTACCCCTGACGGCAGGATCATTGAGTTACCTCTTGGCGCTACTGCAGTCGATTTTGCTTATGCCGTACATACTGATGTGGGTAATTCTTGTGTTGGGGTAAAAGTAGAGAGACGTGCTTTTTCACTGAGTAAACCTCTAGAAAATGGGCAAACTGTGGAGATAATTACCTCACCCCGAGCAAAACCTAACGCTAACTGGCTAAACTTTGTGGTCAGTGCCAAAGCAAGATCTCGTATCCGCCACTATTTGAAAAATCAAAGATCTGAAGAAGCAGTAGTGATGGGTAATCGATTACTCAGACACGCCTTGGGCAAAGTAAAACTAGATAAACTGCCTCAAGCAGATATTGACCGCGTAGTGCTCGAAACCAAACACGACAGTTTTGCTGAACTGTTAGCGGATATTGGTTTGGGCAATGAATTGAGTGCAATAGTCGCGCGGCGCTTATTAGGTGAAAACACTAAGCTTTCTGATAAGCAAAATAAAGTCGCCATTCGTGGTACCGAAGGGTTATTAGTCTCCTACTCTAGATGTTGCCACCCCATTCCAGATGATGAAATTGTTGCTGTATTAAGTCCTGGTAAAGGTATGACTATTCACCAAACTGGTTGCAGTAATATTCGTAAACTCAGTAAAGAAGAACCTCACCGAGTATTAGTTATGCAGTGGGGAGATGATGTACATGGCAATTTTCACGCAGCCTTGCGTATAGAGTTAATTAATAATCAAGGCACCTTAGCTTCATTGACCAACAGAGTTGCCAGTTGTGGTTCCAACATTGTTGGGCTTCAAACCGAAGAAAAAGAAAGTAATATTTATTATATTGATATTGAACTAACCATTAAAAATCGTCTGCAATTGGCGAACGTCATGCGTAAAATTCGCACTATGCCTGAGGTCCAAAGGGTATCTAGACATAGTCAAGCCAAACAGAATTAGGCATCCCTAATTCACTTATCCCATTATAAATAGAAGAAGGTCATTATTATGTCTAAGTCCGTTATCCATACCGACAAGGCTCCAAAAGCGATTGGCACTTATAGCCAAGCAATCAAGAGTGGTACAACAGTCTATCTTTCAGGGCAAATTCCTTTGGTACCTGAAACCATGGAAGTGATATCTGAAGATTTTGCTGAACAAGCTCATCAAGTATTCAAAAATGTACAGGCCGTTTGTGAAGCGGTAGAAGACGGCTCTTTAAATCATTTAGTCAAAGTGAATATTTTCCTAACGGATTTGTCCAACTTTGCAGTAGTGAATGAAATTATGAGCCAATATTTTAAACAACCCTACCCTGCTCGCGCTGCAGTGCAAATCAGCGCTTTACCCAAAGGTGTTCAAATTGAAATAGACGGCGTCATGGAGCTTCCTGAATAGGGCGCTATTATGCCTGCAGAGATCTTTATGCCTGCCGAACGTTATGCTCGGATTAGGCAGTTTCTTCGTTTACGTCAACCTAGCTTAACTTTATGTTTAGAACAATTAAATAAGCCTCACAATGTCTCTGCAATTGTGCGTAGCTGCGATGCTGTTGGCGTGTTTGAAGTACACGCAGTGTGGGATGAGAAACCACAATTTCGGAAAGGTACTGCTATGGGCAGTGAAAACTGGGTATATACCAAAGAACACTCCTGCATCGAAGCGGCGGTAAGCCATTTAAAAACTAAAAACATGCAGGTGCTGGTCACTAATTTATCAGACAAAGCAGTGGATTTTCGTGAGATTGACTATACCCAACCCACTGCGATTATTCTGGGGCAAGAAAAACATGGGGCCACTCCCAAAGCCGTAAAGTCTGCAGATCAAGACATCATTATTCCTATGGTTGGCATGGTGCAATCCCTGAATGTATCAGTAGCTGCAGCGCTTATTTTGTATGAAGCCCAAAGACAGAGGCAATTAGCGGGTATGTACGATACGCAACAACTGTCTGAACAAGCCTGTCAAAAATTACTGTTTGAAAGTGGTTTCCCTAAACTACGGGCATTATGTGACCGTAAATGTTTACCTTATCCCTATATCAATGAAAATGGGTATATTGAAGCAGATGAAAGTTGGTGGTTACAAATGCAGCGTTCAAAACCACCATAGATTTTTCGAGCAATGAATCACAGATCACTAGGAAAACTCTGGCAAAGTTAATTATTAAAACCAAAGTGAAAGTATTTCAGTTGTGACTGGGTCAACCCACTTGAATCACCTATATATTGAGAGACTTATGAAACAACCATTATTATTCATCATCCTAATCCTCAGCATAGGATTATATTCAAATACGTCTTACGCATTAGATCGCACACTTATCGCGGATTCAGCTGAAAACGTCACACCATTGTTAATTGGCCAAGCAGCGCCTAATAGTAAACTACAAACAGCAATGGGTGATCCCGTCAGTTTAAAAGCCTTAACCATGCAGAAACCTACAGTATTGATTTTTTATCGCGGTGGATGGTGTCCTTACTGTAATAGCCAATTAGCTGGTTTAAAAGATATTGAGGGGCAACTTGACACATTAGGTTATCAAATTTTAGCGATTTCTCCGGAAACACCGGCGCAATTACAACAACAAAAACTACAGACCAAATTTACTGTACGTTTATTGTCTGACCCAGATTTAGAGGCGATCAGTGGGTTTGGCATAGGTTTTTATGTCCCTGATGCAACGCGCACAAAATATAAATCAAATTGGGATATTAGTTTAAACAGTGAAAAAGTCACTGGAAAAGCCGTATTACCAGCACCGGCGGTTTTTATTTTGGATACCACAGGTAAAATTTTATTTAGCTATGTAAATCCTGATATTAAAACTCGTCTATCTCCTGAGTTATTATACCAAGCTGCGAAACTGTCGCTGTAATAGGCTTATACCGAGCCAAACATGATTGGCTCTGTGTAAATCAAAAGGTCTTTAGTTTTGGTCTGTTATCACTATACAATTTCGACCATTACTCTTTGCCATGTATAAACGTTCGTCAGCCTTTTTCATAAGTGAATCTAGGCTGGTTCCATCTATTCCATAGGTGGCTAACCCAGCGCTCATGGTAATTTTGATGCTATGGTTATCCCTGATAAAAGGGTGCTGCGAAAGCTTTTCGCGTATTAAATTAATATGTTGGTAGGCTTCATCTATATCAGAACTTGTCATCAGTAACGAAAACTCTTCACCACCAAACCTTGCTAATAAGTCACTTTCTCTAATATTTTTCTTTAAAAAGTCTGCTACATAACATAAGGCTTTATCACCCATATCATGCCCATATTGGTCATTAATATTTTTAAAAAAATCTAAATCGATCAATACAAAAATAAAATTAATATTGTGGCGTTTACTCAACAACGAATAATGCTCAAAGCCGCCTTCTAACTTCATACGATTCGCTAATCCAGTGAGTTTATCTGTCCCTGCTAACGCCAGTAAACGTTGCTCATTTTTTTCACGATTCAACTCGTAAACATGGGCAATCGCCATGCACATGATTGCACTGAAACAAACATTGATGGAGATAGCTGTGTTCAGAGTGAAGCTATTACTGTCATCGATAAACCTCCAATGATAAACAATAAGACCTAGGACAATAAAAAACACCGAGACCCAAAACCCCTTCTGTCTTCCTAGCAGCAAGTACGACACTAATGGGATAGTTAAAATCCAAACAAACATGGCTTCAGAGGATTGCGGTAGAAACAAGGCATATTGAATCACCAAAAAACACGGAATGATGTAAAACAGCACCCAGGTAGAGAAATGTGGCGTTGTGGGTATGATTCGCCACAGGAAAATAGAATAAAAACAAAAACCTAGCTCAATTGCACTGAGAATATAAATATCACGATAAAAATTTAACACCGAAAATAACAGACCGCCTACACAAGTAAACAACGCTAGGACCCGCATGACATCACGACGATATTGGATATTTTGAACTAGTTGCTCATTCATATAATACTTGTGCTCTGGTCATACTAAGAATCGAATAAAAGTGAAACCATATTTGCCCTGGCATCCCCTGATTAACACGCACAGTATAAAGCCCTAGTTACAGACTAATCTAAAACTTTTTTCTGATAGTCTAAAAGAATATACCTTTAAGCAACTCACGCTCTGCCAAAGTATGACTGCTATAGCGCCTTAAAATTCATTGAGAAATGTGAAGGCTGTCACTAAGTTAGGGTAGCGTTTTGGGATTGATGCATCGCTGGATGCATCTAGTTTAAATTTGTCACTTTTTGCTGGCGAGTTGCTTTATCTGTTGTACCACTTCTTTTGCTAGCTCATTTGGCACCGGAATAGTTAAGTGATATTGACTAATTTGCCAACCTTTATCAGTTAACTCCAACACTCCTGTGCCTCGACATTCACCATAACTTTGACTATCAAGCATCTCATCAAACCAGGCAAAATCACCAGATTTAGCCACTGTCACATGGCGATTTCTAGGAATATAAGTCCAACCTTTTCCTTGTTCAAAATAAGGTTTGGCAAAAGCTTCAAACGCATTTTTGTCCCAACGTTCATTACCGTCTGTACCTATAAAAACGGCAGTGTCTGTTAATAAGTCAAAATATTCTTGATGATTAGCATCACTTGCAGCCTGATGAAAGTTATCTAACACTTTAACGATTTGAGTTTGGTTGGCTTGAACAGGCAATTGTAAAAGCACAACCAATAAGAGACATACCTTGCGTTGTAACATTATTGTGTTCCAAAATATTCCTACTGTTTATTTAGCTTTGCTTACTTTAAGCGCCATTACAACAGCAATTGCTTGATTCGGCTGAGTATTTCTTCGATTATAGGCGCAATTGAATAATCGACTTCAGGAAGCTCTGTGAATATCTCTTGGCAATGCGCCACATGTCCTGACAGAAACGATCAAGGTGACCAAATAATTAAAATGTGTAGAGTGTTATGCAAGGCTTAGCTCAGATGCCAATCACTGAACTAAAAGGTGTAGGCGCCAAAGCGGCTGAAAAACTCGCAAAGTTGGCGATTGTCTCTGTTCAAGACTTATTGTTTCACTTACCTCACAGATATGAAGATCGCACTCGCATTTATCCAATCGCAGATTTACAACCTCACCTACATACCAGTATTCAAGGTGAAGTGACCTCCTGTGACATCCAATTTGGCCGTAAACGAATGTTAGTGGTAAGACTCAGTGATGGAACAGGCACTATCACCTTACGTTTTTTCCATTTCTCTGCGGCACAAAAAAATAATCTTGAAGTAGGCACGACTATTCGCTGCTTTGGTGAAGTACGAGCAGGCAAATATGGTCTTGAAATCATGCACCCCGAATATAAAACCATCCGTTTAGAACAACCTGATAATATGCAGGAATCACTCACTCCTGTTTATCCTGCAACTGAAGGTATTAAACAGATCACTTTGCGAAATTTAACCGAGCAAGGGCTAAAGCTTCTAAACAAAGGGGGCTTAGCTGAACTTTTGCCAGAGGGGTTGTATCAGCAACAAATTAGTTTAGTTGAGGCCTTACATTTAGTGCATCGACCACCACCCGATGTGACCCTGTCGTTATTTGAAGAAGGTAAACACCCAGCTCAACAACGACTAATTATGGAAGAATTACTGGCACATCACTTAAGCGTGTTGAAAGTACGACAACAAAGTCAAAAGCAAGCGACTTTCCCAATCAAACCTAGTGCTAATTTACTCAACCAATTTTTAAATAATTTACCTTTTAAACCCACCAAGGCACAACTGCGCGTGGTAGGGGATATTCAAGATGATATGCAACAAAATAATCCTATGATGCGCTTGGTACAAGGCGATGTAGGATCAGGCAAAACATTAGTGGCCGCTATGGCTGCATTGTCTGCCATAGCAGCAGGTTATCAAGTAGGGCTTATGGCACCTACCGAACTGCTAGCTGAACAACACGCCAATAACTTTCGTCAATGGTTTGAACCCTTAGGTATTGAAGTGGGTTGGTTAGCCGGCAAGTTAAAAGGCAAAGTCAGAGAAAAGGTGTTGACCCAACTTGCCAATAACGAAATCAAAATGCTGATAGGTACCCATGCCATTTTCCAAGAAACCGTTATCTTTTCATCTTTGGCATTGGTCATAGTGGATGAACAACATCGCTTTGGGGTGCATCAACGTTTAGCTTTGCGTGAAAAAGGTGAGTCTCAAGGAGCCTTTCCACACCAGTTAATTATGACGGCCACCCCTATTCCCCGTACTTTGGCTATGACCGCCTATGCAGATTTAGACACTTCTGTGATTGACGAATTACCGCCTGGTAGAACCCCAGTAAAAACCGTTGTATTGCCAGATTCCCGACGAGACGAAGTCATTGCTAGGGTGCGTAACGTCAGTGTAGAGCATGGCAGGCAAACCTATTGGGTTTGTACCTTAATTGACGAATCTGAATTTTTGCAAAGCCAAGCAGCAGAAGATACCGCAATATTATTACGTACTGCACTGCCAGAGCTTAAAGTGGGGATAGTACATGGCAGACTAAAATCTGACGAAAAACAACAGATCATGGCTGACTTTAAAGCCGGCGCAATAGACCTGTTAGTGGCTACCACTGTAATTGAAGTGGGTGTAGATGTACCCAATGCTAGCCTGATGATTATCGAAAACCCAGAGCGTTTAGGATTGGCGCAATTACACCAATTGCGTGGTCGTGTGGGTCGAGGCTCAGTTGAGAGTCATTGCGTTTTAATGTACCAAAGTCCTTTGTCGAAAACCGCTAACAAACGTTTAGCTGTGCTTAGAGAGTCTAACGACGGTTTTTATATTGCTCAGCAAGATCTAGAGATACGTGGCCCAGGCGAGTTATTAGGCACTAAACAAACTGGTTTAGCGGATTTAAAAATCGCAGATCTCATTCGTGATGCCTCATTAATCCCCCAAGTACAAAACATTGCTAATCATTTATGGGAGCAATATCCGACCAATGCACAAGCCATAGTGAATCGTTGGTTAGGTAACAAAGAGCATTTTGGTCATGCATAGTTCGTTTACAACTACTCCCTGTTCAAAAAACGCTGTTAGTGATAATCATAGAATGCCGGATATTCCAGTGACAGTATCCCAAAGCGCTTCGCCTGAATTAATATTACAGGCACAACAAACGGCGGCGAAATGGGGGCTAAGCTATAGTGCGTTTGTCGATTCTGGTTTAGCCTTGATACAGCAACTTTCTCATCTTGAATTACGTCAGTTAAACGAGCCAAAAGTCGGAGCGGTTATAGTAGATTTCACTTCCGATGCCCTGACGTTTAGACGTTTGCATGGGGGTGGTAAAAAAGAGTCCATCGCCAAAGCCATCGGGTTAAAAGGTCACGATAGTTTACATGTATTAGATGCAACGGCGGGACTAGGTCGCGATGCCTTTGTACTCGCCAGCTTAGGATGTGTAGTGGATATGATTGAACGTTCCCCAGTAGTTGCAGCATTACTTCAAGATGGCCTAGACCGGGCTGCGGTTGATCACCAATTGTCTAGCTGGATTCCTGATCGCATGCAGTTATGCCATGGTGTCGCCACTGACCTTTTAAACAACTGGCAAGGTACAACACCAGATGTGGTGTATCTTGATCCAATGTTCCCACACCGTAAAAAAAGTGCGGCGGTCAAAAAAGAAATGCGTATATTCCAGCAATTACTTGGCCCTGATGAAGATGCCGACCTCTTGCTTGAACCTGCGTTATTACTGGCTAAAAAGCGAGTAGTAGTAAAACGCCCGTCAGGCGCGCCATTTTTAGCAGGCAAAAAACCTCAAATTGAAATGTTAGGCAAGGCTAATAGATTTGATGTCTACCTAATTCAAAATGCCAATTAATTTAGGTTTCCAATTCGCTAATCAGTCAGCAGCGATAGTAATTAGAATCAATAGATTACAGTCGCTGTGATTAGTGAAATCAGAAATATAGTCAGAGCTTGTCCTTCCATTACTTTAAACAATCTTTTTGCTCTTTAAGAGTAAATTATTTCGTTTTCTAATTTCGAGAATTACCTCAATAATGAAGCCGCACTAAGTGCAAAGTTTATTAACATTTTTGGACAAGGTAATGAGCAAAAATTTTCATTTTAAGAAAGATGATTACGACAAAGTAAATGGCGCTGCAAAGCATAGATTTAATGCCGAATATAGCGATGAGCTAGAGTTTGACGCTAAAAAAGGCAAAAAAATATCACAAAGAAGAGCCGCAGAAAGGCGACGCCAATCCGCCGGCTTACATTAATGAATAGTCAAACTATTGAGAATATGATGAAAAAAGTATTGTTGACACTAGGTTTATTATTAACAACAGCAGTTTTTGCTGATGAGCGCCCTGTAGCAGACAAAGAGCTGATTGCAGAACTCAAACAATATTGCACAGAATTAGCACAAGAAGACGGTACCGATGGTAAAGAATTATCAGTCTATTTGCTGGAATGTATTAACGAAGAGTTAGACTCAGAAGGTTATCAACCCCTCACCAAACTGGTCTAATACTTTAGAAACACGACTTCAAAACAAGGGCGCACTAGCGCCCTTGTTGGTTTTCAATCATGCCTTTAAACACTTCAATAAATTTTTTTAATCTAGCGTCTTTTGACTGTTTCAAATAAATTAAATAACACTTAACAGTTAGCGGCGATAATGAATCAACCTCGTGCAATTTACCTGCGTTCACCAACTCTTTCGCAATTTGTGCAGGAAGAATAATGGCACTGTTGTGAGTAGACAAATAATTCAAAGCAACTTGCAGTGAACCAGTACGCATACTCGCCTTTTTAATTTCCGGATAGATTTTTTCGAGGGCTTCATTGGTTTTCTGACCCCAGTCTATGGAAATATTAAAGTGCTCAAGGGCCTCTTCAATTATTCCAACAGAACAATACAGTGATAACATTGAATCACTGAGCTCGAGAATTTCCACATCATCTGATTTAAAAGGTAATGTAGTCAATGCCAAGTCAATGCTGTGCTCGTGCACCATTCGACTCAGCTGTTCATGACTGCATATTTCTGCTCGTATGGAAACATGGTCAAGATGCCCCTTTACCTCATCCAGTTTATGCTTTAAGTACATATCCCAAGCATTACTGGTACTGGCAATACTTAAATATTGAATACTTTCTTCATTCATTGTCGCTCGGGCCTGTTCGAGTGTATCGGCGAGGGAGGAAGCGAACGGCAGTAGTTTTTCCCCTGCAGCAGTCAATTGCAAACTATTTCTATTGCGCACAAAAAGTGCCGCATTGAAGTACTCTTCAAGCTGTTTGATACGGGCACTGACTGCCGACTGAGTTAAATATAAGTTTTCAGCAGCTTTTCCAAAATGTCTGGTTTGCGCCACTTCCATAAAAGTCACAAGAAACCGAATATCCATAAGAAATCACACTATAGTAAAGATAGGTTTATGTCCCAAGAAGGGTCTAAAGACGTAATAACAAACCTATAAAATGGTCAGCAGTATTCTGCTATTGAGTGGTGATTATAGCCACAATTAATTTGTTCCTGACGATTAAAAAATTTAGCCATGAAAAGTATTCACAAAGCGAACAAAAGAAGTAGGATCCGCGAAATTTCGTCGCCCTAAATCGGCGCTTCACAAAAATGTGTTTGGATGAATAACATGCGTAAAAACCTCATTGTCTTAAACGATAGCCCAAATATCGAAAGTACTAATGCAATGATTGTTAACTTTAATCAATATTTGTCAGAGTTTCCAAAGAAGGGAAACGCCACCACAAGATTGATTAACTTATGCGACTCTACTCAATATTTGAGTCAGGGTTACTATTGCTCACTGCTGGCTGAAGCGCGGCAGCATCAAGTGCTGCCCAGTGTAAGTACAATTAATGACTTAACCTGCCAGTCAGAAGGCTTAGTCGTGGTTATTCCTGCAGCCATTTCGCGAACCTATGGGAAAGACAAATCTAGTGATGTGTTAGTGTATTTTGGCTGGCACCAAGATGAAAACATCAACAAAATTGCGCACTACATTTTTGCACAGTATCCAGCGCCCATTTTAAAGTTATTGCTTCACTGGCAAGATAAAAAGTTATTTGCCACTGTGAGTTTATATGCCCTTGCAAAGTTAAACACAGAGCAACATGCAACGCTGCAACAGAGGTTGGATAATTTCACCAATAATGTGTGGCGCAGTAACAAAAATCGTAAACGCTTTCGTTGGGATATGGCGATATTGGTAAATAACGAAGAAGAAACGCCCCCCAGCGATCAAAAAGCCTTAAAAAACTTTGTTAAGGCTGCGAATAAATTTGGCATTAATGCTGAACTGGTAACTGTTGATCAAATTGGTTTATTAAATCGCTACGATGCCTTGTTTATTCGTGAAACAACGGCGATTCGTCACCATACTTATCAACTTGCTAGACAAGCCGAAAAAGAAGGTTTGGTGGTGATGGACGATGCCACATCGATCTTGCGTTGCTGCAACAAAGTCTTTTTGCATGATGCCTTTAGTTACAACTCAGTGCCCTCGCCTAAAACACAGTTTGTGTCTGATGCTAACGCGGCCACTCTTGAACAGCTAGAGCAAGATTTCAGCTACCCTATGGTTTTAAAACTGCCAGAAAGCTCGTTTTCTAAAGGTGTTTTTAAGGTGGCAGATCGTTTAGCTCTGGAACAGAAACTGAATGCCATACTTGCTGACTCGGCGATCATCTTGGTACAGGAATATCTCTACACCGAATATGACTGGCGGATTGGAGTACTAAATGGTCGCGCAATTTATGCCTGTCGCTATCACATGGCTCGAAATCACTGGCAAATATACAACCATGGAGCAAAGCGTTTCTCATCGGGTGATTTTGAAACCATGGCCACCTTTGAAGTACCTCGCCAAGTGTTGGAAACCGCCGTCAAAGCATGTTCTTTTATTGGTAGCAGTTTATACGGTGTGGATTTAAAACAAGTCAACGACAAGGTCTATGTAATAGAAGTCAACGACAACCCTAGCATCGAACAAGGTGTTGAAGATCGTTACTTAGGCTACGAGTTATATATGCAAATTATGCAAGAGTTTGCTAACCGCCTCGAACAAAGAGGCCGCTAATCATGGAAAAATCCATGGTGCATGTTAACCCTTTACAAGACTCGCAAAATTTGACTATTAGGGATGCAAAAAATGCAGATTTGACAGCCTTAGTGGCTTTAGAGCAACGCTGTTTTGCCACCGATAGATTAAGTAAACGCAGTTTTTCATATTGGATTAAGGCCAAACATAGAGTGTTTATGGTGGCGACGCAGGATGAGCAAATCATAGGTTATGGTTTAGTTATTATGCGTAAAGGCACCCGTTTGGCGCGGCTCTATTCTATTGCGATAGATAAAGTCGTCGAAGGAAAAGGCGTGGGGCGCCAACTCTTGCTGGCTTTAGAAGCCCAAACAGTAGCGGCCGGTAAATTATTCTTAAGATTAGAAGTAGAAAAAACCAATGAGCGCGCCATTGGTTTATATCAGTCTATGGGATATGTCATTTTTGGTGATTACCAGCATTACTACGAAAATAATGGTGATGCATTCAGAATGCAAAAACCAATACGTCAAGCCGCAAAACACAATCAGTTGCCGTCTTACCCTTGGTATGCACAAACAACCGATTTTACCTGTGGGCCTGCAGCCTTAATGATGGCTATGGCTAGCCTGTCTGAAGACACAGTAATGGAGCAACCCTTAGAGTTTGACCTATGGCGCGAAGCCACCACTATTTTTATGATGGCCGGTCATGGTGGTTGCCACCCCTTAGGATTAGCCTTAGCTGCAGAAAAACGAGGATTCAAGGTAAAGGTATATATCAATCAACCCTTGCCATTATTTACCTCAGGCGTTCGCCAGCAAGTCAAAAAAAATACAGTAGAGATAATAGAACAACAATTTCAGTTAAGAGTGCAACAACAAAAGATCCCGGTCGTCTATGCAGACTTTGATTTAAACGCGTTAAAGCATGCCCTTAAAGACGGCTGTAAAGTATTAAGTTTAATTAGCACTTATCAAATGGACGGATACAAAGTACCCCATTGGGTGGCAATCACTGCAATAGATGATGAATGTCTGTATCTACATGATCCCAGCGTACCAGAGCAACATGCAGCTGGATTTGATTGCCAACATATTCCCGTAGCCTTAGATGACTTTATTAAATTATCGAGTTATGGAAAAACAAAATTACGCACTGCTTTGGTGATTTGCAAAGCCGATGTTAAGGAACTCTAAATGACTTCTAATTTTGCGACTAGTGAAGTAGATGTGTCGTTGTTAGGCGACAATATTAAACTAGATGGCCTAAGTAAAAAAATTGGCCAAACATACTTTGTAAAACGTTTTCGCGATGCATTGAGCATTAGTACGCCTAAAGGTCAGGTATTTATTTTTGATTATGGTGTGATCATATCTTGGGGAATAAGTGACGGCAAAAAGTCTCAGCTAGCTGAGATGATCCACCAATATGTGGAGCAACTCAACATCCAAAAAGACCGAGAACACTATGTGTTTGAAGTATCTGAAAATGCCGCGCTTTCTATGATTGACGATCACATTATTTTACCGGATTGTAAAACCATGACTTTATTGGCAGTCAGTCATGCACTGGCGCAATCAGCCAAGCTTGGTCGTTTTGAAGTATTGGCCGAACGCACCATTAAAGATAATGCCTACCTGTCACACACTCTGGCAAAAACAGGCAAAATCCCCTTAAGCCGCAAACAACTTTCGAAGTTACGTGGTGCCCTTTTTAGTACTAAAAGTGATATTTTGTTGCACTTCAACTTGCTCGATACACCAGAGTTTTTTTGGGAATACCCAGAACAAGAACAAAAGTATTTAACGGTTAGCCGTTATTTAGACTTAAAGCCACGAGTAGAGCTATTGACCATGAAGTTGTCGACCATAAATGAGTTGCATGAAATGCTCGCAGCGGAGCAAAATCACAAACACTCGTCGTTTTTAGAATGGATTATTATCATCCTTATTGCGGTAGAAATTGTGCTGTTTTTTGTGCATTAATCTATCAAACACGGCTTAATGGTTGCCACTTTTAAAGTGACAACCCTGCAGACTAGGTTATCTTACAAGGTAAATAATTGAAACGGTCTTGTTATTAATGCTTAGTCTTTTTGGAAACACCTACCTTTAACTTGCCACGAATCATTCACGATTTATTTGCAGGCAATTAAAGCTAATCTATACGCAAATCAATCACTCCGCCAAACAATGTAGACTGCAAAATGAGGAACTATGCGCAATTACATTTTGATTTTTAGTTTTGACTGTTCGAGTACAGAGGAAACTGATAGTGATCATGGCCGTCTAGAGCACAGCCGTTAATAGTACAGTGAAGCTATCAGTAGTATCAGTGACTTAACCAAGAAGTGGCTGGGATTAAAACAGGATTTGCAAGATTGAATCAGAGCGACATATTAATGATGAGTTCACGACAGAATGTAGATATTAGATTTCATCATTACAGCAACAAAACCATTCGACGTCACTGGAGCGTAGAAAATGAACTGCATTAGATATTAGATGTCAGTTTCAGGGAAGATGAGAGTCGAATAGGTCGAGGAAACGCTGCCCCAATAATGGCCATAGCACGTCATATTGCGTTGAATATACTGCGTAACGAAACACCTTGTAAGAAAGGCATTAAGGCTAAACGATTTCAAGCGGCTCTAGATACAAGTTATGGGGATAAAAGTACTATCGAATATTTTTTAAGCACTCATGCGCTAGCACTGTAAGGTGACGAAAGCGCATATCTAGACTATAAATTTAGCTCAAAATTAATTTGAGCTATTTGATTTTAACAGGAATAGGCTTTTCACCTTTAACCCATAATCGATGCGCCATTCTCTTATACTTTTTATCATCAAACAAAGAGCCTGTATGTAAAGTACATCGATTGTCCCACATTAAAACGTCACCTTGTTGCCATTTATGTGCGTAGACATATTTGGGTTGGGTCACGTATTCTATTAGTTCATCTACTAATTTAAATGCTTCGTCGTCTTCCATGCCAATAATATGTTTAACTGTACCTGTACTGATCCATAAGGCTTTACGGCCATCGGCAGGATGTACCCGTATCATTGGGTGAATAACGTCAGGGTTATCTTGACGTTGTTCATCGGTTAACTGATAACTATTAAATTCACGATTTTCAACGAAATGCACATAAGAATGATGAATTTTAAGGGGATCTAATTGCGCCTTTCTATCTTCAGATAAATCATTGTAAGCAGCGACCTGATCCGCTAATAAGGTTTCTCCACCTTCGTCTGGCACCTCAACTGCATAGAGCATGGTAGACATTACAGGTTCTGCTTTGTAAGAATAATCTGTATGCCAACCTACACCATCATTATGAGCTCCTAGGGCGTTACCATCTTCATCTGTCATATTTGATAATCTAAATATATGAGGGTAACCAGGTAAACAATAATTCTTCTGGGTGTGTAATTCTGGCTCACCAAAAGCCGAAATAAACCGCATCAGATCATCTGGCTCCATGGTTTGATTTCTAAGTAAAATAGCACCATGCAAACGAAATGCTTGTACTACTTTTTCAAGTGTCGCGTCATCTGCTGACTGTAGATCAACATTTTCTATTTGTGCGCCAAATTCATCTTTTAAAGGTTTTATTTGTAGTGTTTCAGTAGACTCAGCTAATGAGGTTTTCATAAATTCAATTCTCCAATTCTAAAACTATTGCTTACCGCAAACTGAAAGGGCGGTTAATGCATAAATCAGTGCGCTTTTCACTAGATCTTCAGGGGTGGCTGCAAATCTAGGCATACCAGTGGTGATAGCTGGCACTCTTTGCATATTAAATACATTATGGTCACGCCACATGCTTGAATAAGCAGGGTGGGCACGCTCAATAGCGTCGCCGTTCACTGCCTTGGTGGCATCACAAAGTGATTTAACTAAAGGTGATACTGCAGTTGGATCTGCTTCATAACCATTACGAACCACCATAGGTTCAATCTCGTAACCAGCAATATCTAATGTTGACATAACTTGTTTAAGTTCATGATAAGACTGCGCTGCGGTTTGTTGTGGGGTCAGACCCACATCAAGATAAACAGAACAAATATCGGTCCCGGCACCAAATGATGTGGGTGAGCCTGCTTTGATAGCGTCTATTTGTGCTTTAGGAATAGATACGCCTCCGGCTGTTTCATAGTGGTTATCAGCTTCGTACTTTAACGACCAACTATGTAAAGCATCTATAACAGGCCCTAATTTATAGATAGGGTTAGGGTGCGCATTTACATCAGTAGGGGCATCTAGAATAGGGGTGAATACACCTTCTCCAAAAATCTGAATGCGATAAAGCACATAACCACATCCTTGCCATGTTACGCCCCAATCACAGCCTTCTGCTGCAATTGCATAATCAGCTACCACACCACCATGATGGAACAAATAGTTGGCACCAATATCTTTACCAAGGTAATCCACACCTTCATATTGTTCCATTGGCTCTGGGCCTATTTCACCTGGACATGCAGTCAGATAAAGTTTTCCTGCTAAATCAAATCCTGCTTTTTTAAGTGCTTTTGCTGCAATTAAGAAACAACTCATTGGTCCGCGGTCGTTATAAATAGGGAAACCGTGAAATTTTCCATCTTCAAGCCAGCAGGTTTTCCATTCAGGATTCGCTAATGTTTGTTCAGTAAACCTATGCTTATTGATATGAGGATCATCACTCGGACTTTCTGTATCCAAATGTGCAGTGAACAATAGGTTTTTGCCCATTCCTGTACCGCCATATTCGCCAATAATATTTTGGCGCTCAGGAGTGGCACCACATTGACGGGTTTTAAAACCGTTATCTTGTAGCCAATCAAAGACAAATTGAGAAGACTCGGCTTCGAATCGAGACTGACTCGGAATATTACCTAAAGTCAAAACAAGCTCTGTAAGCTCATCTATATCGATAGCGGCTTTAATTTTTTCTACGTCATCATCTGTGATGTTATAAGCGACCTTCGTATCAGAAGGGTAAAGTGGACTGGTCATTGTTATTTCTCCCACATTTCACAAATGTTTTGTGTGTTGCTTAATAAGGCAAAACTGGTTGCCATGGTATATAAACTGGCATTGTGGACGTTTGTCTCATAAGCAGCGCAGGCATCGGATGCGAGAATCGTATGATAATCATGATGAAAAGCATCCCTAACCGTGGACTCAACACAACACTCAGTGGTTATGCCGCAAAATACTAAGGTGTCGATATCATTTTGCTTTAGTTTTTGGTCAAATTGAGTGTCATAAAAAGCGCTGTAACGGGCTTTATAAATAACCGTATCTGTTGGTTCAGGAAGGATTTTATAAAAGTCCATTCCAGATGTACCTTCACGGCAAATGGCACTTTCAATCTCCGCATTTTTACCTTGACGAGTCATACGCTCTCGCCATGCTGGTGAGTCATCTTTAGCAGATGTTTTAAGGCCAATAAAATATACGGGCACACCAGCTTTACGCGCACTTTCAACCAGTTCCAAACATTTCATCAAGGCTGATTGTAATGGGCTCATGTCTAAACCAAATTGACCTAATAATCCTTCAGGGCTAGCAAAATCAACCTGTACATCTATGATGCACAAAGCCGTTCTTGTGGGTGAAAGCCAAGATGGTTGTAATTCAGTTAGCTGGTAAGTTGCACAACTATTATCCATAGTGTGCTCTTAGGTCTGGTAAAATTTCCTGACCAAATTTATGTAATCCAGCTTCATAATCATCAAAAATAATCATCACGCCATCCATTTCGGTGCCATCAATCATGTCTATGAGTTTTTGTTTGACTGTTTCTACAGTACCTACTAACTCACGGCTCATAAACGCGCCTTGGGCCCGGATCACCATAGCGTTGTCTTTAAGAGCTGGGTCAATTCCATAAGAACGCATCATACCTTCAACAGCACCTGCATCTTTACCTTGACGATAATATTCGGCTTTGGCTAAGGCTTCTTCATCGGTATCACCAATAATTAAAATAGCCATACAGTAGCACTTAACTGAGGTGTCTATTTCAGCAGCAATTTCTCGGGCACGACGGGTGATTTTTAAGGTTTCTTCATCATTTTTGCCACCAACAAAACAGGCATCTGTGTTTTTTACTGAGAAACGTAAACCCCTTTCAGATTGACCAGCACAGACAGTAAATGGTTTTTTTGCGGGTTTAGGTTGAGAAACACAATCTTCAAAATCGAAGTATTTTCCATCGTAATTGACATGATCTTCTTTCCATAAATTTTGGACTAAATCACTCCACTCTTGTGCATAGACATAACGTTCATCATGGTCAACATCATCACGCCAGGCCCCCATTTGATTAAGTTCATCTCTAAAGGAGCCTGATACTATATTCAAACCAGCACGACCTTCAGATATTTGATCTAAAGTGGTTACCATTTTGGCAACCGCACCTGGATTCATCAGTAAAGTATGCACAGTGGCAATGATTTTGGAGTGGCTTGTGGCTTCTGCAATGCCTGCCATCATAGTTAAAGACTCTAATGAAGTACCCCAATGTTCAGTAGTACCACCATATCCACGCCATTTGGCCATAGACATAATGAAATCCATTTTGTAGCTATCAGCAATCATAGCTGCAGTTTTATTTTGCTTGTATGAAGCATCTAAAATAGGCGTATTTTCAGATACGATCCAACCACCGTTTGCGATGGGTAAAAATACTCCAAATTCTTTGTTATTAGTTGTCAATTTAAAAACTCCTACTTTGACTACTTATTCGCATCTGATGCGACAAGTTTATTTTTGATGAATGAGTTGGAAGGGACTTGTTCAGACGTTTGTTGGTCTAATCTAGGCGGGCGCATGAAAATTACGCTAATAAATATAATGATAGGTATGCTACCAATCATTAAAAATGCGGGCACAAAACTGTCGGTAATATCTCGTATGTAGCCACAGATTAATGGTGCAGCAGATGCAATAGTGGCACCTACATTCATTAGTGAATACAGTTGTAGATAAGGTCCTGTGCCAAAATAACGAACAAGTAACACAGTACAGGATAAAAATGTCAGGCCATAACCACAGCCAATCGCAAAAGAAAAATAACCAATAGTAGGTAATGATTGAGCAAAGCTTAGGGTAAACATACCTGATGCAGATAATAGTAGAGCAACGAGCAACATTTTTTTGGGGTCAATGTATTCACCAATAAACCCGCCCAAAATTCGAGAGATTGCGTTACATAAAGCCACAGCAGAAAGTAGAGCAGATGCCTGTGCAAATGAAATGCCGATTTCTTTTATATGGGACACCGAAAAACTATTGACACTGATCATGACAAACAAGCAACTTGAATAGGTCGCTAGCAATAACAAGTATTGAGGTGTTCTTACTGCGGATTTAAAGGTCCATTCTTGTTCTGTTGTATAAACACCTTTTTTAATTGGATCCGGTTTTTCCTGTTTTGGGGGGAGTTTTAAACGCTTTGTATCAGTGAAAAGAAAAGTTATTAAAATTAAAGATACAGCTATTGTTATTGCCGTTAACATCACTAACCAATGAAAACGCCAGCTGCCTAAAATATCTGTTGCTAACCAAACAGTGATAGGCCCAACGATGCCGCCGATACCACCTACTGTGTAATATATGCCGAATGCGGTGGAATGTTTTTTGAAAAAATGGGTGATCACATAAGTGCCCGGAACTGTGCCTACAAAGCTGTAGCCAATTCCAAGTAATATACAACCAGAAAAATAAGATGCAGGGGTTTGGGTCTTAAATAGCAAGATGAATCCTGCAATTAAAATAGTTAATCCAATTATTAACGTAGCAGGTAAGCCCCATTTTCTAATGGTTATAGAAGGTAAGTAGCTGCTTGGCCCACAGGCAATGCCTAAACAGGTAAAGCCTAGACCAGCAATAGTCCAGTCCCAATCTAATTCACTTACCATAGAGGGTAGGACCACCCCTAGTGAACTAAATGTAGCGGCGGTAATAGTGAAGTAGCACAAACTAAACGTAAATAATACGAGTTTTGCTTGAGTCCCTGTGGTTAAATTCTTCATAAGAGCCTTTTAAAATATAAGTGAGTTAATAATCATTATTAGCAGTGCTTTTTTACTCATTCGATGCGCTATAGATAGCTACTCCTTCACTAAACTGGCGATTGGAACAGGCTGTATTTGGGGGCTATCCGAAATATCAGAGAGTGCTGGGGATTCCGGTAAACGAGGTGGATGCATAAAGCTTATACCGATAAACATAAGGACTGGCAGGGAGCCAATGATTAAAAATGGTAAAATAAAGCTACCTGTCATGTCCCCTAAGTATCCACAAAGTATTGGTGCGGCAGAAGCAAATGTAGCGACTACGTTCATTAGTGAATACAAAGGTAAATAAGGATTTGTACCAAAATACCTAACTAGTAACACAGTACATGATAAAAACGTCAGGCCGAAACCACTGCCGATAGCGAATGAATAAAAGCCGATAATGGGGAGTGATTGACCAAAACTTAGCACTATCATACCGAGCGCCAATAACGTTAAGGCAACTAGCAACATAATTTTTGCGTCACAGTATTCGCCTATAAAACCGCCAACAATTCTGGAAATGGCATTACATAAAGCAACCGCTGAAAGTAAGGTAGAGGCTTGTGCAAATGAGATACCTACTTCTGTTAAGTGGGTAACTGAAAAACTATTCACGCCAATCATGACAAACAAAACAGTTGTATAGGTCGCCATTAACAACAAGTATTGAGGGGTTTTTACAGCACTTTTAAAGGTCCAAACTTGCTCTGTTTCGTAGATCCGTTTTTTTACTTGAGCTGTTTTTTCATGCTTGGGCGGCTGTTTTAAAATTTCGGTATCTGTGAACAACAGGGCTAATAAAATTGAACCTACCGAAACTGTAACCGCAGTCAACATGACTATCCAATGAAAACGCCAGTTACCTAAAACGTCAGTTGCTAACCAAACTGTGATGGGTCCTACCACACCACCTAAGCCGCCAACTGTGTAATAGATACCAAATGCGGTGGAATGCTTTTTAAAAAAATGGGTAATAACATAAGTACCGGGTACCGTACCTACAAAACTGTAACCTGTGCCGATTAATATACAGCCAACAAAGTAAGAGATAGGTATTTGGGTCAAAAACAGTGTTATGAATCCTGTACCTAAAATAACTAGGCCAATAAATAAAGTGTAGGGTAAACCTAATTTTCTAATGGTTATCGATGGTAAATAACTACTCAAACCACAAGCTATGCCTAAACAAGTAAAACCAAAACCTGCAGTGGTCCAGTCCCAAGCTAATTCACCTAGCATTGCCGGTATAACAACCCCAAGAGAACTAAATGTAGCTGCAGTAATAACGAAGAAGCATAGACTGAAGGCACTTAAAATAAACCAAGCTTGCTTATCTGCGCTAATTTTAGGCATTTGAAAAATCCTTGTGGTTAAATATCGGGTACAAACGGAACACAATTTAGGATCCTTCACAGGTAATACATTACCATTTGCTTAGTCGATAATTTTGTTGTTATCTGTATGGATAATTGGCCTATTGTGCATCCCTCATCAACTACACTGGCTAATGGGGAAAATCACTAGTTTTCGGAGTCTATAAAGCTATTTTTTGATATTTAATTGACGGTTAAATATATGTGTTTAAATAAGTCCACTGACATAGTTAAAGGTTAATGTTCAGTGGACAGAAGCAATTTACTTCAGGTATACAGACTTATTTATCTGAGTTTGGTTCACCATTGTCAAAAACACTGCGTGGTATTTTTACATGTACTCCTTGAACTGTATCAACGACTTGTGTCACAGCAAAATCACTGCTGACACTCATCAAGGAGTAGGCATCATTTTTTGATAATCCTCGATGGTCAGTGAGTAACTCAAGCATATCCATAGATGCATTTTTCATTGCCACGTTCAAATCTTCGTCAAATCCATGAACAATGAAATAATTAGGGGTTTCTAATAACGGTGATGGGAACTGAAAATCTTTGCGTAAAATAATTTGCATAGTGACATCAAGCGAAGCTTCGATAGCAGTTCCACTTATTTCGCCGTCACCCTGTGAAATATGGGGATCTCCTATGCTAAATAAGCCGCCTTCTACTTGTACTGGATAATACATTGTAGAGCCAGCACCAATTCTCCAGTTATCAATATTGCCACCATGTTTACCAGGAGGAATAGTGCTCACTCTGCCGTTTACGTCTGGCGCTACTCCCGCGGTGCCTAAATGTGGGCGTACTGGTACACGAACACCATTTAATGTTTCTTGACGTTCGCACTCTGGGCAATGAGTGATAGTGCCAGGTGTTTCATATTTACCCTTAAAGTCATATGCATAATGACCATGAGCTTGCATGCTTGCCATATCTAAACGATAAATTGTGACTCGTTCTTTTTGTTTAAACTCATCATATAAATGCCCCCAGTTAGCCGCCAAATTAGAACCATATGAAAATCGCGGCCTCATGTTTAAATATCGTACTTCAAGTACATCACCTGGTTGTGCTCCTTCTACATAGATAGGTCCAGTCATTAAATGTACACCTGGGTTTCTATCTGCTTCAGGAACACCGGCCCATATAGCTTTAAGTGCATCATCCATCATGAGTTCTGGTGCATCTCCTGCATGATGGGTGATGGCTTCTGCTTGAATAATGTCGCCACTTTTAACTTTAATTGATGGTGCTTCTGTGGCTGAAAAATAACCCCAATGACAGTTTTCAACTGTTGCTTTCAAGATATGTAAATTTGAAGGGTGCTTACGTTCAGCTTCGGTTAAATCATCAGTTTTTAGCAACGACATATATGTATCCTTATTATAGATTTAGCAAACGCAGATCCTACATGGCTACGTTTCTCTATATGAAGATTACTGTCTACTCGCATTCAATTCTTGCGCTTTTACGCCTCAATAATTGTCTTAATACCCCTTAATTAAAAATTATAGATGTCATGTCTAATGATCCGTATTCAGCGTAAGTTGTTTCAAACCTACAGTCATCATCAGTTAATCTAGCACCTAATACATATAGTAAAGGAATGAAATGATCTGGATGAGGAACAGACATTTTGGCTTCGGCACCAAAATCTAGGTAGTTAATGACATTTTCAGGAGTGTTAGTTGACACAGCATCACGAATGTAGTCACCGAAACGTTGCGCCCAATTAAAAGTCATGTTGCGTTTATTCCAATCCATTACCCCTAAATTATGTACTATATTTCCGCTACCAATGACCCAATAGCCTTGCTTTCTTAACTCTGCAAGTTTTTGCCCTACTCGAAAATGGAATGCCATATCTTTAGTATTGTTAATAGAGAGTTGTACAACGGGCACATCCGCCTTAGGGAATACTTTTGCTAATACACACCAAGTGCCGTGATCAAAGCCCCAAGTACTATCGAGTTGTGCATTTTCTTCAGCTAATATTACGCTCAATTTTGAAGCAAGTTCTAGGCTGCCTGGGGCAGGGTATTGCATTTCATACATGGCTTTAGGGAATCCACCAAAGTCATGAATCGTTTTTGGGCTTTCCATAGAAGTAATAGCTGTGTTTGATGTATACCAGTGGGCTGATACGCAGATTATACCTTTTGGCTTCGGTAATTCTTTTCCTAGCTGCTGCCACATTCGAGTTGCAGTATTGTCTTCTAGTATATTCCCTGGACTACCATGACCAAAAAAAATGGCTGGCATAGGATTTTCATTTAATAAACTCATTCTTGCTCGCTCCTTCAGTTAACCTGTCTCAAGAAAATAATTTTTATTTTGCAACCTATATTATAAAAACGCTTCTAAGCTATATCTTGTCCTAAACCGTCAACATAATTGAATTAAAGCGTCGATATACCAAATTGATACAAGCTTTTGTGCAGAAACTGGCAAGATTTGAAACTTTTCATCACGTAGATTTAATAGCACTTACAAAGTTTGAAGAAATAACTAATTTAAAGGTAGTAGTCGCATTATGAAAATAGGCATTATTTGTGGTAGTCAGCGCAGTAAATCACAAACTGCTAAGGTGGGGGGCTTTATTCAAGAACAACTAGAAGCACAAGGTGTTGATACGTTTGTTCTTGATTTAGGGAGTACGCCTTTACCGAATTTTGATGACAGCTTCTGGTATGAACCTCAAGGTGAACTTCAGGAAATTTGGAAACCTATATCGGAACAACTTAAAACATGTATAGGTTTCATCGTTATTACACCAGATTGGCACGGTATGGTACCAAGTTGTCTAAAGAACTTCTTTCTTTATACTGATGTCAATGAAATGGCTAATAAACCCGGATTAATTATTGCAATTTCGGCCTCCGTCGGTGGGTATTTACCTATCGCAGAATTACGTATCAGCAGCACAAAGAATAACCGATTATGCTGGATCCCTGATCATTTAATTGTTCGAAATATAAAGCAGTGCTTCAATCAGAAAGAGGTATCTGAAGATTCAGATGATATATATATCCGAGCTAGATTACAGCACTCCTTAGCTATCTTATTAGAATACTCAAAAGCGTTGAATTCGGTGAGAGAAAGTGAGGTCACTAATTATAGTACCTATAAGTTTGGTATGTAATTCTATTATAGAAAATAATTTGCCCAATATAATTCAATTAAAATCAACCTAAAAGGTAGTAAGAGGGATAAATGAATAACAAATTGCAAATAAAAGCGCTGACTCCAAATATTGGTGCTGAAATTTCAAATGTCGATTTAACTCAAGAGTTGTCAGAAGACATACAAGGTCAACTGTTCGACGCGATTATGGAATACCAGGTCATTTTTTTTCGTGACCAGCTTATTAATCATGAACAACATAAAGCAGTGGGCCGTATATTTGGTGACTTAATCATTCATCCTGGCGCACCTGGTATTGATGGCCATGAAGATATTGTGGCGATACATGCAGATAAAGACTCTAAATATATTGCAGGTGATAATTGGCACACTGATTTGAGCTGTAATATGGAGCCACCGATGGGGTCAATGTTGTATCTACATACTTTGCCCGATGTAGGAGGAGACACCATGTTTTCATCTATGTATGCAGCATATGATGCACTATCACCAGCGATGCAAGAATATTTGTCAGGTCTTGAGGCAGAACATGATGCAAACCATGTGTATCACGCTATTTACGGTGATTATGACAAAACCTACCCATGTAATGTACACCCTGTTATTCGTACTCATCCTGTAACGGGGAAAAAGTCTATTTACGTTAATGCTTCTTATACAACACGTATAATGGGCGTCTCAAAAACCGAAAGTGCAGGCATATTATCAATGCTTTATAATCATGTTAAGGATCCCAACTTTCAAGTACGTTTCACTTGGCAGCCACATTCTATTGCAATTTGGGACAACCGTTGTACCCAACATTTTGCAGTTTGGGATTACTTTCCGCAAACTCGATCGGGTTACAGGGTAACGATGGCAGGTGAAAAACCTGTTTAATGGTAAAAATTAAATCGTAAATATCGGGACTTGTTCCCGAGTTTAAAGACCTAGCAAGTTTGTTTTGCAATTTAATTTACTCACCATACAAACCTTCAAAGTCGTTATAGTATCGTTATGAAATTGGCTCACTTTGGTTAACCTTTAACGTTCTATTCAAACATTCACAGATGGTTATCAAGCCATCTTTAAGCAATGGTGCAGTGATATGGATCAGAGGAAACATTACAAGTGAATGAAATAATTCAATCTTGGCCAATCATTGTAACGTTAATTGGAACTGGCATGTTGGCTGGGTTATTAGCAGGGCTTTTTGGTGTAGGAGGAGGAATTGTGATCGTCCCTGCGCTATATTTTTTATTGCAAAACTTTGGTGTCAGCGCGTCATCTGCGATGACGATAGCAACTGCAACATCATTGGCGACAATTGTACCTACCGCAATATCCACTATTAGAGCCCATTACACTAAAGGCAATGTAAACCTACCTCTTGTTAAATATTGGAGTGGATTTATATTACTTTTTTCTGTTTTAGGTAGTATGGCAGCTCAAGAACTACGGGGCAATGCACTGACTATAATGTTTGGTGTTATCGCTTTATTAGTGAGTTTGAATATGTTTTTTCGTGCTAACGCTTCCTCTATGTTTTTTCAATTACCTAGCAAAATTGGCCAAGGGTTTCTTGCCAGTTTAGTTGGGTTTTTATCGGTAATGATAGGGATAGGTGGTGGCACGATTGGCGTACCTCTATTAACTGCATTTAATGTAAAAACACATATTGCAGTTGGCACTGCAGCAGTTTTTGGGCTTTTGATTGCTCTTCCTGGAGTCATTACCCTATTGATCATTGGTTCCACTCCAGCTGACGCGCCTTTTGGTACGTTTGGGTTGGTTAACCTTCCTTCATTTTTTATTATCATACCGTTAACCATGTTATTTTCACCAATTGGCGCTGCACTTGGAGCTAAACTAAACCAAAAACAACTAAAACGGGCTTTTTCCATTGTTTTGTTTATCACAAGCTTTCGTATGTTACTTCTAGCAATTGGAGCATAAAAAGGATTTGTTTTATTTCTTACGAGCGGTAGCTCATTACAGGTATTTTTACCAATAAATTTAATCTCCAGTGTTAAAAATAGATATTCATGTGTGTAGTTTTAGAGACCCCTTCGTCTGCAAAAGACTATCAAACATTGATGTCTAATTTTACTAAGGTGCACGGTAAGTGAACAATGAAATTGTGTAAACTTTGCACTTACAGAGACTGAGGTTTGGATGCCAATGTTTGACGTCTGTTCTGTGAACCAACAAACCTGCGCTTGTGATTAAAAATATGATATTAATTTATATTAGACTACGTATCTTCAGGGCCATAGAAGTCATTAATAAGTGACTTGAGGTCCTTCTTAAAAAGCTAGATTCGAGCATTTGATTAAACATATTCAAATCCTTATTGTTTTCTACTTAGGTAAGTTTGATGTTGTATATTTCTTCATTTGTCTATTTACGCCTTTAACCTATGCATTTAATGCTTTGCTCTGGGAGCAAATGGATTAATACCGTAACCTATTGACACTTGTATACCGGAGATATAAATGAAATCTAAAAGCCCAGTACTTTTACTAATTATAATGGTCGTTTTTAGTCCATTGGCGATTGATATTTTTCTTCCGGCGATGCCTTTAATGGCACAGGAGTATTCGGTATCCTTAATCCAGATTCAGGCTAGTATTACAGTGTTTGTTTTAAGTCTAGGATTTGGACAAATAGTAAGTGGACCACTAGCAGATCGTTATGGCCGTAAACCTATAGCTATTGGAGGTATAATTATATATGGCGCAGCATCTTCGTTTGCTGGGATGGCGCCTAGTATAGAGTTTTTGTTAGTCAGTCGAATGGTGCAAGGGCTAGGAGCATGTGCAATTGTGGTCGCTGCATTTTCCAGTGTACGCGACCGTTATGATGCGTTGCACAGTGGAATGATATTTAGCTATTTAAATGGTGCTATTTGTTGTATACCAGCGTTAGCCCCTTTACTTGGTAATGTATTAACAGAACATTTTGGCTGGCGTAGTAACTTTGAATTTTTAGCTCTCTATGCACTTGTTGCAGGTTGTGTGATTGTTTTGACACTTAAAGAAACTCGGCCATTACAAACTATTAGATACAAACGGTTAATTACTTGGTCACGATACACCCCTATTTTACAACACCCTGTATTTTTGTTTCATGCTATGTTGGCTATGTTGGCTATGGCAATTATTATTGCTTATGTTAGCAGCTCACCCGCCTGGTTAATCGTTGAACTAGGATTAAGTCGCTCTAATTTTGTATTCTGGTTTAGTTTAAATGCAACCTTAAATATTGCCGCTTGTCTTTTCGCCCCTAGACTATTATCTAAGTGGGGAGCAAGAAAAACCATTGGTTTCGGTATTATCATGCTTATATTGGCTGGGTTGCTGATGTTGACGCTATTGCAAGTTCGTGATCCAAGCGCATTTATGCTGCCTGTAATGCTTAGTTCTTTTGGGATCTCATTGTTGATGGGGGCATGTTCTGGGCAAGCTTTAGCTCCATTTGCCGATAACGCAGGCACTGCCTCTGCTCTATTAGGTTTGTTTCAAATGAGTGGCGCTGCAATTATTGTTGGCTTGTGTCAATTACTTCCAATCAATGAGGCGGAGCAATTAACCGTATTGATGTTAATGGCTATTCCTGTTTATGCGCTATGGAGGTTACCTGAGGTCAAAAAGAGGATAATGTCTCAGTAAAAGTTAAATAACAACAAGTTATCATGCATATAATTCAAAGAATTGCTCTATCAAACCGGCATAATGTTCACTTTATTAACGTTTAGGTAAGATAGTATGACCATTCCAAATACATTGATTTTTGTCGATTTATCATCTGATGATCCTGCAGCTGCAGGTGAATTTTATTCTGAGGTTTTTGGCTGGGAAAATGATCCTAGACCATACGGTGTATATCATCGCATGGTACCCGGTGGCAATATGCTTGACAGTAAAGGAGTTGAGTCAGCTATTGGTAATTTTCATATTGGAATTCACAAGGTTGAAAATACACGCCCACATCCTATTACAGAAGGAGTTGAACCTAGAGAGCTTTCAACCGCAGGTCGTAAACCAAGGGTTTGGATTTTAGTCAGCGAAGACGACAGTATGGATGCTATATTATCTCGTGCGATTGAGCGTGGTGCGAAACTATTATGGAAGGATCATTTTTGGCGTGAATTTAATGGTTTTAATGCGGCATTTTCAGATCCTTGGGGAAATGAGATTTTATTGTGGGTTAAAGGTGGAGATAACCCTGTCGTTCCAGCGCACTTTACAGAAGAATAATGACTCAATAGGTAATTTAAAATTGGATTATATCAATCCTAATTTTACAGAAAACACCGAAGTTTATACTTCGGTGTTTTTTTATGGTTTTTGACTTTTAATAAATAGCCGGTATCTGATTTAAGCTGTTTATTTAACCTGAGCTCGGGTTAAGACGTGCCGCGTCCTATAAAGTAAATATAATAAAAACAATAGGTTATAATCTTACTATTTATCTAGCCGCCAATTTAATGCATCCAGTGCTGATATTATTGTGTTTATCAAGGCGAGCTTGTGAAGCAATAGCCAGCTATTGAGAGCAAGTTCAACGAAGATAGGCGCAATAATAGCGGTGCTGGACGGTATGGCTTATCCCGAGTTCAGGTTATTTACATAAACGTACTGAGAAGGTAGGTCGTTTTGATATATGTTTTAGTCAATTTAAAGATATAAAAAACACGAATAAAACAACAATATTTCATTCGTGTTTGAGTTTAGATATAACGATTATATTTTCTTTTAAAATGAATAACCGAAGTTAAGAATAATTTGCCTTGGGGCAATATATTCATCACTGACCACACCACTACCGTAAGGGTCAACGAAACGACCTGCTATCCCGAGTTCATCGGTTAAGTTTGTTGCATTTAGCCATAGTCTCCAGTTGGCATCAAACTGTTCATATTCAACAAACAAATTAACTTGACCATAGGAATCGACTGTATCTGCATTAGGTGTATTAAAAATACGTGATTGAAATTCACTTCTATAAATATAGTCTATACGGGTTGTTAGCAATGCGTCATCACCAAACTCTTGAAACCAAGTAGCATTAACACTACCACTTAGCTTCGGTAGAGTAGGTGGCGTATTACCACTTACATCAACATTTGCAGATCCTCGAGCTAAAAACCATTCATAACTCCATGCATAGGGAGCAGCTCCTGTTGCTAAAGCTACGTCACCAGCCGCATCCGCTGCTCTGCGATCTAATGCGTAGTATTCCTCAGTAAATTCACCATCTAGTGCAGTCGCATTCAATCCCAGTTTCAAACTATCATCAAGTAAATTCCAACTCATTTCTATTTCTGTTCCCCAAACATTGGTTTCTGGAATATTTCCAGTACCGCCGGCGAAAGGAATCGGGTCTTCTTGAATATACTGCATATCATCATATTTATAGAAAAACGCAGAGATATTAAATTGTAAATCGTTCTCTAAAAATCGGTTTTTACTACCTACTTCATATGCGACTACTGTTTCAGGCTGAATTTCTGTGCTAACAACCATTGCATTGGCTGAACTCGAATTTACGCCGCCTGGTTTATAACCTTTCGACAAACTAGCATAAATCATATTATCTGTAGCTATTGTGTAATCAATAGCGATTTTGCCGGTTAAATTATCACTAGCAAAGTCAGTTGAATTTGCTTCGGCATAATAACTTGAAGACAAACCTTCATAATCATCATCGTTGTAGCGAACACCGGCTGTTATGTGCAGGTCGTCACTGATATTTAAAGTACCTTGTAGAAATGGCGCCCAAGATGTTCGAGTAATGTGTGACACATTTTCATATGACACATTAAAGGGAATATCTTCTGGAGCTAAATCTTGGGGTAGTATTTCTGTAGGATCATTAATATCTGACCCTTTATATTCTAATACGTACTGACCACTTTTGGATTTTAGGTAAAATGCACCGATAACCCAATCAAACATACCACCTGATTTAGAGCTAAGTGACAACTCTTGTAAAGTCGTTTCTGCCCAGGTTGACCATGTTGCAACATGGTCGTAACCACCAAAGTTCTCAAAATCGCTACGATCACTATCAAACGATTGCACATGGTCCATATCTTGATAGCTTGTTGTTGACTTTAATGTTGCCCAAGGTAACTCCCAAGTAACAATCGCAGTGCTGATATCCATAGTCATATCAATTTTAGCGGGGTAGTCTTGCGATACTACGCGAGGGTCTTCATTTGGATCGTCTTGTGCTTTTAACGCGGAACCATTACTGTTGTCGGTATAATGTTGGGTGCTTATTAATATAGACAAATCATCACTCGCTTCCCATAGTGCTGATATTCGGGCATTGACATTATCTGCATCATTTAGGTCATAGCCACCGTCAATACTGTTTGATTGACTGAAACCGTCATGACTGGTTGTTTGCAATACACCACGAACTGCTAAAGAATCTCCAACGGGAACGTTAACAGCAATCTTACCTTTAGCGTAATTATAGTTGCCAAAGCTAGCTTCTATATCCCCTGTGAATTCTTCTAATACAGGTCTTTTGCTAATTACATTTATTGTCCCTCCCGTAGATGCGGCACCAAATGCAGTACCTTGAGGGCCACGTTGTATTTCTATGTGCTCAACATCTAAAAACCCCATAGTTAAAGCAATAGAATTGGTTATGTAGGCACCGTCCATATGGAAAGAAACGCCAGGTTGACTAAAAAAGTTTTGTGGGGTTTGTGAGCCTATCCCTCGAATGCTTACTTGGGTTTCGGAGCCTCCGCTTTTATTGATTTGTAGTCCAGGTACAAAGCCATTTAGCTGCGCTGCATTACTGATGTTTGCCTGTTCAAGTAATTCATTTCTCACCGCTGTAACCGACAATGCAGCTTCTTGTAAGTTGACTTGCCTTTGATCAACAGTGATGGTGACAACTTCAAATTCTTTAGATTCTGTATTGTCAGACGTTTCTTGAGGTACGGTTTGTGCGTGACCTGTTTGAAGTATGCACAAGCTAGCTAAAATAGCACTTGCTAGTAATGTTTTTCTATATCGCTGGTGTTTCATTATATTTCCTCAATATATGGCAATTGGTAGTTGCTGTTTTAGTTTGCGTATGCGTTTACACTTGCCTAAAGAGTATGGAAGCGACGGTATATTGCGGTAAAAAAATAGACTGAAAGTATTTTCTACTTCTTCTGCTTATAGAAAAATAACAACTACACGACATTATTTGTCTATTTTAATACAACTATATTATTCCGGTTTACGCCGTCCATTTAATTTTTCAGTAGTGATTAAATGGACGAGTTCAAGTTGATATTACTGCAGTTGATATTTAGATAATTGTTTGTATGCGTATGAGTTTTGGTGTTTGTGCGTACAGCTTTTACTTAAGTTAAAGTCAATAATTTGCATTAGAGTTATCCGAACGCAAGCTCCGAGCAACAAATAAAATGCAACTTTTATTATTCAAAGGGCTTTGTAAAATACCATAATATTAACCTGCCCCATAAAAGATTTTTTTCGTAGTTTGAATGTGTCTTTTTGGTGCGTTAATTCAAACTGCTTTAGCGTTATTCACTATTAATCCTAGTTTAGAGCGACTTAATGTTACTGGTATGCTTTATGCTTTATCTTGGTAACTTAAGTTGTCATGGATGATTTAATGCGGAGAGGTACTAATGAGTTCGTGGAAAGTTTCAACAGATAGTTGTGATATGGTAGAGCGTGGTAAGCTTTGGCAACAAGCTATGCATAAAATTTGTATGCCAAACTGCCATTTTCAAGATGATGTGAATCAATTTCACGGCGATGTTAGTAGTATTAATACCCCTCAAGGCCTTGAATTTTCGATTTTATCCGGTTCGCCGATGGAAATTTCTGGCAAGTCGAGTCGTCAACCTTATTCATTTTGGTTAGCTTTATTATTAGAAGGGGATTTTTCTTTACGATATAAAGGGCAGGAATACCCAGCTCAAATTAATTCTATTATATATGCTCCTACCTGTTTAGACATGACATTATCAGTGAGTTCAGACTTCAAAATTCTTTATATGAAAGTCCCCAAAACCCTGATTCATACTAGATTACTTGATTTAAATTTAATTGATGTGGGTTATTTACCTTGCGAATCGGGGGTAAATAAAGTTTTTGCTAAAATGTTGACTGCATTAAGTGAAAATATTGATGATTTAGAGACTGGTATGCTAAGGCCAATCGAAATTGTTCTTTCTGAATTTCTAGTTAGTAACCTTATTCATCAAAGTGGTGTACTTGATTTCGGAAGTACTGCCAAAATACAGCATTTCAAACGTATCTGCCAATTTATTGATACCAAGTTAGCCGAACCTCAATTATCACTTAACTTGGTGGCGGAAGAGAATAAAGTATCCCATAGATACATTCAAAAACTATTTGAATCTAGGGGTATTAGTTTTGTCAATTATATACGTATGAGACGTTTAGATCGATGCAGGTATGAATTGGGACACCCAGAATACCGTCATTTGTCTGTGTCTGATATATGTTTTCGTTGGGGCTTTAATGATGCAGGACATTTTAGTCGCGTATTTCGTAGTGAATACGAAATTACCCCTCGTGATTACCGACGCCAGCAACACGAAGTGTTTGAAAATGCATAGGCAGTTATAAAATAGATGATTAAATGGATGTTAGTTTATAATAGAGCATTTACTCATCTATTAAGGAGAGATTCTTAATAGATGGGTAACGAGTACATTACAATTAACAAATGAGTCTTAAGTCATTAAATTTCTTAGGCTCGTTTATTCTGTTCAAAGATCTGATTAAATAACTTATTACGTTCTTTTTGAAGCAATTCAGCACAAACATTATCTGAATGAACCCCTTTAATAATAAAAAGAAAGGCGGCCATCATTTGTGTGAGGACGGGAATGAGAAAACGTTCACTAATAGACAACTTCAAACTGCGTCACGTCATAAACCGCATTAATATGGTACGCGCCCTTTTGTTTACCTAAATCACCTTGGTTACATTGAATAACATGTTCAAACTCTTTAATGGTGGTTAGGTTTTCTATATTCATGATCGCTTTCATCTTATGATCATGAACAAACTTTAGGTCTTTAGACGCATTTCATGATGGACAAGGCTTAGCATTCTATTTCAATTATGTTCTGTTATAGTCGGGGGCCAAATGACTCTTGAATCAGTTGCAGGTACCGCTTGAATTAATTCATGAGTATAAGGATGTTGAGGGTTAGATAAAACATCTTCAGTATACCCTCGCTCAACAATTTCACCATTTTGCATGACCATTATTTTGTCACATAGATAACGTACAACACTAAGATCATGAGATATTAGAATCAATGAAAACTTATGTTCTTGCCTAAGTTTTAATAGTAAATTCATAATATTCGCCTGCACAGATACATCTAACCCTGACACTATTTCATCTGCAATTAGAATTTGTGGTACGTCACATAGACTACGCCCTATATTAACTCGTTGTCGTTGACCACCTGACAGCTGAGATGGATATCTCAATAATGTTTGAATCGAAATCCCCACATTGAGTGCTAATTCTATAGCCCTCTTTTTTCTTGTTAATGACCTAAAAGGGCTTTGATTCATTGACTGAGTGAGCAATTGTTGTACTTTATGGTTTGGGTTCAGTGCTGAACTGGCATCTTGAAAAATCATTTGTATTAATGATATTCGTTTGTTCCAGCTATTTTTATCAGCCCCGATTTTTTTACCATTAAGCACAATGTCCCCACTAGTTGGCGTTTCTAAACCCATAATTAGTTTAGCTAATGTAGATTTTCCACTACCACTACCTCCAACTATGCCAATAAACTCTCCAGATGCGATCTCAATATTTGCGCTTTTGACCGCATGGGTGCTTAGGCCTCCTTTCTTTTTGGCAGGATAAATTTTGGTTAAGTTAGTTGCTGTCATAATAGGCGCATTGCTAAATGCTTTGCCTGGAGTATGGATTTTGTTGTTGTCTTTTTGTGCACAATTGTGGGCTAATATTTGTGTGACCTTTATACAGCGAACCTTATGTTGAGGCGCTAAGTTAGTAAAAGCTGGTTTTTCTTTGCTGCATTCAGTTGAGCTAAATTCACAGCGGTTAATAAATCGGCATCCTTGTAAACTAGGAAATGCTTCAACACCAGGCATTTGGCCATCTAAAGACGTTAATGGCGCCAAAGGACCGGTTAAGCTTGGAGTAGAGGCTTTTAATGCCTGTGTATACGGATGACTAGGAGCTGAAAATAACTCACTAGCCTTAATGTTTTCCATGATCTCACCTGCATAAAGTACCGCGACATCATCACAGACATGGGTTGCTAAACCCATATCATGAGTAACAAATAACACAGCCGTGCCTTCTTTCTCTTGGAGTATTTTTAGTAGACGTACTACTTGAGCCTGACTAACGGGATCGAGAGCTGTGGTTGCTTCATCGGCAATCACTAATTCTGGTTTACTGACAAATGCCAACGCAATGAGTATTCGCTGACACATTCCTCCGGATAATTGAAAAGCATATTTTTCTAATATCGCTTTTGGGTTGGGCAACATCACAGCCGTTAAAGAGTTATTCATTATCTCTTCACATTCTCTTACTGGCGTGCCTAATCTGAGTAAATGTTCAGTAAATTGCTGACCAATAGTAAGCACTGGATTTAATGCCGTCTTTGGCTCTTGGGGAATAAACGCAATCCTATCGCCGAGTAAATGTCTATGTTGTTCTTCACTGATGTTTAATAAATCTTTACCAGCAAATAATAATTCACCTGAGGTGACACTGAAATTTTCTGGCAATTGACGAGAAAGTACGCGACCAAGCATGCTCTTTCCAGCACCCGATTCTCCGACTAAACCTAACGAACCCGCTGCTGGTAATTTGAAACTAATGTCTCGCAACACACTACTCGAACCATGGTTAAGTTTAACACTCAGGTGTAAGTTTTTTGCTTCTAAGGTCACGACTTCTTTGGGCAAGGTCTGTAAATTTATGGTTTCAGAGGTTGTGGTTGCTGACTGAATAAGTTCAGCGGAATTGTCAGCGCGGTTTAAATTGATTTGGCTAGTCATATCAACCCTTTGTAGACCTATTTGAAAAGTGATTACTGAGCAGTTGTTGCATGCCTTGACCAAAAAAAGTCGCGGCTAAAACAGTCAGTATCATGGCAAGTATTGGGATGAGTAGCGGGTAAACTGAACTGTACATAGAGCCTAATCCATCACTTATCATGGTTCCCCATGAAGCTCTTTCTGTGCCTACCGATTGCCCGACAAATGACAAAATGCTTTCAGCGACTATGGCAATGGCGATTTCTAATGTAATTAAAGAGACTAAGGTTGGTATTATACCGGGCACCACTTCTCGCCAGATAACACTCAAAGCCGAAGCACCACTTATGCGAGCGGCGGTTACATAATCTTTGCGGCGAATTACGATGACATCGGCCCGCAGTACTTTACAAAAGCGAGCCCAATCGACCAATATGATAGAGATGATGACATTTGTTAAACTAGGCGACAGTGCAATCATCAATATTAAGGCTAAAACCACCGCAGGAAATGATTGCCAAGTTTCGACAAAACGATTAATTATCCAATCAATCCAGCCACCGAAGTATCCGCCGAGTAACGCTAAAAACGTGCCAAGCATGGCGGCACCAATAGGTACTAATGTGCCGATAATGACAACGACCTGTGAGCCATAAAGTAGACGCGAAAGTATACATTGGCCAAGTCCATCTGTGCCTAAAGGATAATCACTAATGCCTTCTTCATACCAAGCTGGCGGTAATAATACATTGAATAAATCTTGTTCATTTGCGGCATGTGGGGCTAACTCGGGGGCAAAAATAGCGATGAATATTAATAGAATGAAAAAACCAGCGCCAAAGCAAATATCGAAACGTTTATAGAAATATTGACAGTAATATACTAAATTAGTTTTCATTACTGCATCCTCAAACGGGGATTAAGCTTGAGTAGTAATAAATCAGTACAAATTGTGACAAATTGAATGCCTATGGCATAAATAAGTGTCAGTGCTTGGATAACCCACATATCAAAACTCCCCATGGCTTTTAACATTAAATTTCCTATGCCTGGTAGGCCGAATATGGTCTCAATCACTAAGGTGCCACCTATAATTACGCTGATTTGTACCCCTATTAAGCTAATAGTGGGTAAAGCTGCATTGGGTAGAGCATGTGTGAGTAGAATACGTTTTGCGGTTAATCCACGTAACTTAGCGCCAAGTATGTAGTCTTGTTTATATACTTCGTTTAGGCTGGAATACATCGTTCTGGCAATAGGGGGGGCTAAACAAATTCCAAGTGCAAGTGAAGGAAGTACTAAGTGGCTGACAACACTAACGAAACCTTGCCAGTTTTGAGTTAATAAACTATCAATTATTAAAAATCCTGTGATTGACTCAATCTGTATATTTGCATCGACAGGCCCTAAAAAGGGTAACCACTGTAAAGTGACACCTAGAATGATGATCAGAATAATCGCCCACAGGTAATCTGGTATCGCCAACATAATAGCGTTAATTATTAATAAGGGCCGCTCCATATAAGTTCCGCGTAAATAGAACGTGCCTAATCCACTCGTTAGTCCTAAAAGCACACCTGTAGTCAGACCAAAAACAAGAAGCTGTATTGTAGTGGGCAGCGCTTCACTAAGCATAGTGATAACCGGTAAGCCATTTTGTAACGACAGGCCAAAGTCTAATTGGATAGCATTTTGTAGCCAAATTAGAAACTGCACCAATATTGGTTTATCTAAGCCTAATTCGGCAGAAAGGCGAGCTAAATCATCTTGGCCTGCTCCTGGCGGTAGTAGCATACTCAAAGGGTCGACAGGCATTAATCTGAGAATAACAAAAACCAATAACGAAACACTAATCAACATAGATAGTCGCCATAACATTTGACGTAAAACGGCAAACACCATTGAGCTTATTTGTTGGCTAATTTCTTGCTCTGTGCTTTTATTGTTTACAGTAAATGACATATAGCTCGCACTGCCTAGGTAAAAGTTTGTGTGGCATTTTTAATAAAATGCCCTTATTAGTGGTAATAACAATGATTTTAAATTTAGGTTATTGCCAAGTATTAGGCACTAACCAACCGTTTTTAAAGGCTTGGTAGGGCAGTTGCTTTTTATGGGCGACACTATTGATCCCTTCGAGTAAAGGAATGCTAAAACCCTGTTCGACCACCCAATGGTTAAATTCTTTATAATGTTGAATACGTTTTTGGTAATTATTTTCAGTCATAAGTGGGGTCAGGCGTTGCATGACTTCGTCACTACGCCATACCGAAAACTTGGTATTTGCATTGAGATAAGTCCCAGCATATAACTCTGGATCACCTGTCGAGTTATTCCACATCCACAACACAGGCCCTTGTAACGTGTTAGTGGCTAAACTTTGAAAAAACTTTCCAAAATCAATAGTTTCAAAGCTTGCATCGATGCCTACTTTTTTCCACATTTGCACTATGGCACGGGCCATTAAGTTATCACCAGGACTAACCCCTTTCGTTGCGAAAAATTTAAATTTGACTGGTTTTTTACTGCTGTAGCCTGATTTTTTAAGTAGCTCAATGGCTTTTTGAGGATCATAATTAAAATTAACGTCATCTTGATAACAAGGGGTTGTTTCAGGACAAGCGGTAGATATAGGTTTAGATAAACCTGCAAGCAGAGCTTTTGATATTGCTTTTTTGTTAATTGCATAATGCATCGCTAATCGTACATTAATATCTTTTAATGGACCTTTGTTGATCATGTGAATCATATAAGTATCGATAGTCGAGGTTAACGCACTTGTTAGATAAGGCATCTTGTCCATTCGTTGAGCATCTCTTATGGGAAGTGCATAAGCTAAATCAACTTGGCCGGACTGCAGGGCCGACACTCTTGATGTCGGACTCGGCGTAATTTGCACCGTGAGTTTATCTATTTTAGGTTTACCCCCCCAATAGTTATCAAATGCTTCTAGTGATATTCGGCTATTACGTTGGTAGCTCACTAATTTGAAAGGACCTGAGCCAATTGGGTGTGCTAGAAATTCTTCTATGCCAACTTTTTCTAGATAGTTTTTTGGAAGAATGAAAGCGCCAGCAAATGCTAGGTATTGCACAGCGGTCACAAAAGGTTTATTAAATTGAATAATGGCTTGGGTTGGGCTAGGGGTTTCAATATTTTCTATAGAAGACCAAATATAACCGAGCTGAATTGTTTTGTCGTTGTTGGGCCTTTCATAAAACGTATATTTAAAATCTGCAGAACTTAATTTGTCACCATTATGAAAGTAGACATCATCACGAAAAGTCAAAGATAGTGTTAACCCTGCCTCGCCAATCCAAGCATAGTCTTTAATTACGCCTGTCGTTAGTTCGTTATTCGAGTTATAGGCTAAGGGTTGATCAAATACTAATTTGTATAACGAAGTAGTGTGGGGAATAACACGACTCGTTGGATCCCAGCTTTCTACATCATAAGGAAACGCTATCGAAACATTATTGTTTGCCGTTTGTTGTGCCAATGAGTGAGGTATTGGAACTAATCCAATAATGAATAAAAAAACGGTTAAGGGGCGCAATAATACTCTAAACATCATTTTGTAGCCTTTATTTATGCCTGTGATTAAACGTAACCATCCTTTGGGTCTCCATATTAACGCCGTTACAAATTAACTTACGGTGCAATCTAACTAACGACAATTGGTGATATATCACTAAGCAGGATGACTGAGTTTTGACTATTACATAGAGAGTGTGGGGGATTCTTGGATTAAAACGCATCAAAACTTGCTGAATTACTATGTATATCTATATGTCGCTATGTCATGCCAAACACGAACTGTTCCTGAGCCATATAAAATATTAAAGCTGGCAATATAAATGGCCAGAAAAGCCACTTTATTATAGGGGGCTAAAGTGGACTGATTATATCTCATTTTAGTATTTGTGTTTGCGGATCCTAAATCTGCGTAATTTCTGCACATGCGCTGATGAACCAAAACTTGTACGCAAATGCACAATCATCACTAATTTATCTAACGTAGCATTCAAAGCGTAATAAAAGAGCCTACTTTGAGTAATCTTTATATATATGTTTATTTTATAAGAAGGTTGTTCATTTTATGACTTTCTTAAAGTATGGAAGCATAAATATCAGGCAGTACCGGACTAGCGCAGTAGTGCTACAAATTCAGGAAATTAGTATGAGCAAGAGATTTTTAACTGATGATTTTTTTGAAAGTATGGAAAGTTCCATTATTGATATAAAGGATGCGGAATCCTTGCCTCCACTTTGTTATACAGATCGTGATTTTTTTAATTTTGAAAAAAAAGCTATTTTTGATCACGAATGGTTATGTGTCGGTCGTGTTGATTGGATACCTAAAAAAGGTGATTTCTTTACCACTACTATAGTCGGGGAGCCGGTAGTGGTTGTACAAGACCGAGATGGGGAAATTCGGGCAATGTCTTC
Organism: uncultured Paraglaciecola sp.; assembly: GCF_963977085.1. Classification (GTDB taxonomy): domain Bacteria; phylum Pseudomonadota; class Gammaproteobacteria; order Enterobacterales; family Alteromonadaceae; genus Paraglaciecola. The sequence goes on from NZ_CAXBNC010000001.1 coordinate 528,492, forward strand.
TGTATGCCAACATAGAGCCATGTTAGTAGCAGAAGGTACAGGTAATACTCGTACATTCACATGCCCTTATCATCACTGGGTGTATAGCTTAAAAGGTGATTTGATTAATGCTCCGGCGATGGAAAAAACCTGTAATTTCCATAAAGAAGACTCTGGATTGCCGCAATTTAAGCTTGAGATATGGCAGGGTTTCATTTTCATTAATTTAGATGATGATGCAAAACCACTTACGCCTAGGCTTAGTGCATTAGATTCAGTTCTAGCTAATTATGATATTGAAAATGCTGAAGGACCAGAGCCAGATAAAAACACTAAATATGACTTTAGCTGGAAGGTGATGTTTGAAAATAACAATGATGGTTATCATGCTAATAAATTACATCATGGTGAGTTCCATGATTATATTCCCAGTGAATTAGCCGAATTCCCAGATGATCTACCAGCAGATACTGCTGGATATTTTCGAACTAATGGCACCCTACATAAAGATGCGAGTTTTAACCCGACTCAAAAAGCACTGATGCCGGTTTTTCCTAAATTAAATGAAGAAGAACGCAATCGTATGGCGTTTGCCAATTTACCACCTAGTTTATCTTTGGTTTTAACCAGTGATGCCGTTATTTATTTAATCTTGCGCGCTGACGGACCAGAAAGTCATTACCTAGATTTAGGTGTGTTATTTGCGAAAGGCGCAATGGATGAGCCTGATTTTGATGCCAATATGGAACAAGTGTTAGAACGTGCATTAGACATTAATGCTCAAGATGTACATGTTGATGAAATGGTGCAGATTGGATTACGTTCACGCCATGCGCCAAGGGGCCGCTATTCTTGGCAAGAAGGCGCTCAGCGCCAATTTAATACCTGGTTGGTTCCTCGTTATAGAGCGCAGTGGGAAAAATTCAAAAAACAGCAAATTGCAGTAGAAATGATCTGATGATGACTGACTCTATAGATGTGAATGTTCATTGTATTTGGCAAGATGGAGAGGATGTTCGTTTATTTGACTTACGCCCGAAGACTAGCCAAAAATTAACAAAGTTTAGCGCCGGTGCACATATTGATGTGCACACCGGTAATGAGTTAACTCGTCAGTATTCTTTATGCAATCATCCTGATGAACAACACCGTTACGTGATTGCGGTTGCGTTAGCTAGCGACAGCAAAGGTGGATCGCTTTGGTTACATGAAGAAGTTAAAGAAGGTGACATTTTGTCTATTAGTTTACCAAGGAATCATTTTCCATTGGCAGATGAACCTGAACACTCAGTACTTATTGCTGGGGGTATAGGTATCACCCCCATATTAACAATGGCATATACGTTAGAGCAGCAAGGTAAGAGTTGGGAGTTACATTTTACAGCTCGTAATGAACAACAAGCGCCGTTATTAACCGAGATAAAAGCATTACAAGAAACAGCAAAGTCTGGCGTAATTACTACCTATTACACTAGAGACTCTGTCCCTAATCGCATAGATTTTAATACTATAGTCAACACTGTCTCTAAGGATTCAAATTTTTATTGCTGTGGCCCAACCAACTTACTACAAAGTTACAGTGAGAGCTTAGCGAATTTACCTTCGCAACAGGTGCACTTAGAACACTTTCAGTCAGAGAATGAAGCGGCAGACGAAGGAGGCTACACCTTAGTGTTAGCTCGCTCAGGTAAAGAACTATTGGTACCTGAAGGTAAAACCGTACTGCAGGTATTAAAAGAAAACTCTGTGGGTGTCACATACGCATGTGCCGAAGGTGTGTGTGGTAGCTGCGAAGTCCCGGTTATATCAGGTTTACCAGATCATAGAGATATGGTGCTTTCAGATGCAGAAAAAAGTGAAAATGCCACTATGATGGTATGTTGTTCTGGTTCTTTGAGTAGTCGGTTAGTGTTAGACCTATAGTAAAAATGAATGTCTCATCAGCCCTTTTATAATCAGCACTCGATTATTGCATGGATTATATAACCTGGAATATCTGTAATAAGCCGTCATTTTTCCTAAAGCAATTATGTTAAACACGGAATTATGACCGCTGGACCGAATTGCTCAGCCAGAATTATTAAGTTGATCCAAGATGAGATAACGCAAAAATCAACAAGATACTGGATGGCTAAGCAAACTTTCCATTTGCTTAGCCAATTTCCCTCTCACTTCTATCAAAGCAGTATTAAAATCCTTCTGTTATGGATTAAAGTCGAACAAAATATTTTCATTGTCGTGGACTATTTTTACTCTAATAACTTCCGTTATGCATGATGATTGAATTTCAGCTTCACGTATCGTGAAACATTGAATGATTTGCCCATCTTACTTTATAAGATTGATGTTCATTTTGAACCTACCTTAAACAACGACAAATAATATAACTCATTTTCATTGCTGTTTTCAGAGCAGATAGTTTGATAATTAGTTTGCGACAATTTAATAACGAGAGATCAGCAGACTTCTATAAAGATTACCAAGCTACCTACTTTGAACCGGTTCACCCAGAAATGAGGACTATGTGAACTGCCACTCTTAAAGTAGTAATCGTCCGCTATTAATTAGTCCACTTATCATACCTACAAAACCGCCGCCAAACCCTAGGACTAATCCGCACCAATAACAAATATCTAGGCGCAGTCGCATATTTTTTTGCTTAGTAGTGGTAGTTTCAGCTTGGCAAATTTCATTGGTTACTAAGTTACGCAGACGCGTGACTAGATAAAATAGTACGCTAGCAAACAATAAATAGGCTGTCACCGGAGCCCACCAGCCAGTTGTTAGTTCGTAACTTGCCAGTAACATCAAGCCACTAAAAATCAGCCACATGGTTACTGTTTTACGATAGTTAAGTATTTTAGCTTTAACGTCTTCCCTTGAGACTTTTTTCAGCAAATGAGAAGTGCTGACACGCACTGCGAATATGCCAAGTAATGCACCTATCATCGACCCGCCCAGCAAGAGACCTAACTTATGTAACACACCGGATTTGCTGCTTGCTGCCGCCGAACTCATCGCTGCGGCTGCCACAGGTGTACTAGTTGTGATGGCACCTAATATCAAGCTACTGAAACCCAAGGCAGGTGCGGTACTCAACAACAATTTTCCATGTTTACGTAATATCTGCTGCTGTAATAATTGCCTAACCCGAGATAACTTTTTACGAATATTAGCTTCACTCTGCTCTAACAAACGTGACACCTGCTGGGTAGATTGCTCTTCACGGTAATAGAGCAGCACAATTTCACGACTATCTGAAGGTAACTGACTAATAAAGTCTTGTAAGATCACAGTCGATTGAGCCCGTGCCATGGAGCTATCAATATCTTGTTGCGGATCACAAAATTGCGACAAGATTAGGTCGGCTTCCTCGCCATCCACTTTTTGGCGGATTTTATTATCACGCAAAAAATTTAAGGCTTTGTATCGTGTCATCTGTCTTAACCAGGGCAAAAAACTGCTGGGGTTTTTAAGTTCAGAGATAGTTTGCCAAGCCCCTATGTAAACTTGTTGTGCTACGTCCTCGCTATTATCCAAATCTTTAACAATTGACAGTGCAATGCTCGACACTAGGTGACGGGTTTCATTAATCAGGCGAGCAAAGGCTTTTTGGTCGCCACTTTTTGCAAGATCAACATCATCCAATAAAAATGACTTTTGTGGGCTTAAAGTAGAATGAATAGAACTGCTCATAGGTGCGCTCCTAAGAAATTCATTACCTGTTGCTCAAGCCATTGGGGATCATCCAACATAATAAAATGTCGAGAATGCCTATTCATCAGTAGCTGCGCACTAGGCAATGCCTGAAGTTGTTGCGCATATAATGTTTGCATCGCATCTTTTTGTTCATCATGACTAAATCCCCCTGATGCGCCTAACAATAAAACAGGTGATGTGATCTTAGCAATGTCTTGCCTTAAATCATGGGTCATTAAGGTATAAAGAGCATCACCGACAGTTTTAACATCTGATGTTTCTACCATACTCATCACTTGCTCTTTGGCCTCATCACTACTGGCTTGTATAGATAATCCATAACGGGATTGTTGAATCAGCTGTTGTTGCGTCATATTGCTATACATATTTTTGATCTGTAGAGCTTGTGCGGCCAAATTCTCAACTGTGGAGGCATTGCTGCGCGTAAACACCGGCCCTATAAAGGGCAAGCCATCTACCGAAATAATGGGTCCAATTTCTGGCGCAGCGCTCGAAGCCAACCAAAAACTCATAAAGCCCCCCAAGCTATGCCCTATGACTGCTGGTTTTTGTAATTTATGCTGTTGAATATAAGCAACAAGTTGTTGTTTCACCTCTTCCAGTGATGGGTTATCGATGGCGGGCGTGGCAGCAAAACCTGCGATATTAATACTATGCACTTGGTACGTTTTTGATAACGAATTGGCTAACGGCTGCCATACGCGACCATCTGACATAAGTCCTGGGATCAAGATCACTGGTTTTCCTGCCCCAGTGATGTGACTAACAAGCTGTTTATTTGAAGTTGTGTTTTCTGCAGCAAACACTCCGTTAACTGACAATTGGAACAAAATGGTGCCGATAAAAATAGCGACAGATAACTTAGAACATAAGGGATGTGATTTGATTTTTTGTAACATAAGAATGTACCTTTTTAGCTTAATTAAATTAACCAACATATCTAAGGCACGGTGAGTTCAAAAAGTGTGACAAGTTTTTTTAGCAAACACAAAAGTGACAAATGTCATCCTCTATTAATGATACCTGTCTCTAACCAACCACCTTTACTTAGTCCATAGTTTGCATACGGTTTAAATACTCGATACGAGATACCAAGATGCCAATGGAAAATACTCATCAACAAAAAACGCAAAGCAGTGTCATTGCTTCAGCCTACGGGCTGACTAAATCCTTTGCAGGTAACAAGGCCCTAGACAATATTGATTTTGAGGTTAAGGCTGGTCAGGTATTTGCTGTGTTAGGTGCAAATGGCGCAGGCAAAACAACTTTAATAAATATCTTACTGGGGCGAATCAACGCAGATTTGGGAGAAGTACGGGTATTTGGCTCAAGAGCCGGTTCGTTGCAAGCCAAGCGTCAGGCAGGGGCAATGTTGCAAGTAGCTAATTTACCCGAAACATTGAAGATCAAAGAACACATTCAGCTCTTTCAAAGTTATTACCCTCATCCAATGGACTACCAGCAAGTAATTGAATATGCGGGTTTGCAAAAGATGCAAAATCACTATTCTAAAAAGTTATCTGGTGGTGAAAAACAGCGGCTTTTGTTTGCATTAAGCATTTGTGGTAATCCCAAGCTATTATTTTTAGACGAACCAAGTGTGGGTATGGACGTTGAGGCGAGGCAAGGATTATGGCAAGCCATTCGTGACCTCAGAGCCGCGGGCACAGGCATAGTATTGACCACTCATTATTTAGAAGAAGCTGACAATCTAGCCGATGAAATAGCGCTCATAAAACAAGGAAAGATAATTAGACGAGGCAGCAGTGGCCAGATAAAAGCCAGTATCAGCCACACCAGCATTCGTTTTATTAGCAATGAAAAACCCGAGGTTTTCGAACCATTACCTAGAGTGGTAAGTGTGCATCCTAGTGGTAAATTTATTCAGTTGCACACAGAAGATGCCAATCAGACCCTTCTAGCTTTGTTATCTGTCTACCCTAATTTACAAGATCTCACCGTGTCTAAAGCAGGTTTAGAAGAAGCCTTTTTACAATTAAACAGCTCGGGAGAAAAAATATGAGTCACTCTCACAGTATGAACATTGCGCAAACTCTCAATATCTACTACTTAGAAAGTAAGTTTGAATGGCTTAAAAGTATTCGTAATCCTGCTTTTGCCTTACCAGCGATTTTATTCCCTGCGTTGTTTTACATATTTTTTGGGGTATTAATGAATCAACATGATCCCCAAGCTGCCACCTATCTTTTATGCTCGTACGGCACCTTTGGCATCATAGGTCCCGCCTTGTTTTCTTTTGGAGCAGGTTTAGCGATAGAGCGCGGACAAGGATGGTTGGATATTAAAGATGCCTCCCCTATGCCTGGGTCGGCGCAAATTGTCAGTCGCTTGTTTGTGTCCATGGGATTTTCAGTGATGGTCTTAGTGTGTTTAGGATTAGTCGCCTTCACCTTGACTGATGTCAGTCTATCTTTAGGGCAGATACTCACCTTATCTGCCATCTTGGTAGTAGGTGGCTTGCCCTTTTGTTTGTTGGGCTTAACACTAGGGCTGCTACTAAAAGCCGAAAGCGCACCTGCGGTAGTGAATTTAGTCTATTTACCCATGTCATTTTTATCCGGCTTGTGGATACCTATCAGTATGCTGCCAGATTTCCTACAGTCCTTTGCCGAGTTTCTGCCACCCTATCATTTATCACAATTGGCATTAAAAGTGGTTGGGCAAGATACAGGTGGATCTGTTACTAAACATTTAGCTATATTGGCGTTATTTTCTGTCGTATTTTTTGTATTGGCAATCACGGCTTTTACTAAGAAAAAAGTCAACTAGAAGGAAAAGTGAGTGTTTGATACTTTAAAAAAAATCGATTCTTGGTTACTCCCTAGAAATCTAAACGAACAGTTTTCACCTTACGTGTGGCTGATTTATTTGCCGTTATTTTTTGTACCAGTCGTGGTTTTTTACGAAGACCCAATGGATTTGGTTTGGACCTTCTCAGCATCAATTGCCTTTTTGAGCCTGTATTTTCATGCCTATTGGGCGAAAAGACAGGATATTATTTATCACATTGGCGCCATCTTGGTGATAGCAACATTGGCCGCCTTTGTTACCGCTACAGCTTGTACTTTGTTTATCTACGCGGGCGCATTTTGCAGTAGACTCAATCCACTTAAATATGCTGTTACTGTATTAATTGGATTATTGCTTTGGATAATAACCATTAGCTGGTTGTTTGAGTTTGAAGCATATTTTTATATGCCCGCACTGACATTTAGTTTGATAGTAGGGATTTTAAATATCTACCAGTGTGCGTTATATGAAAACAAACAAGCACTAATTTTATCCCGCGAAGAAACCCAACGTTTAGCCAAAGTAGCAGAAAGAGAAAGGATTGCACGAGACTTACATGATTTGATTGGGCATACTTTTTCGGTAATTACCTTAAAAGCCGATCTTGCTGGACGACTATTGGATAAGGGGCAAGATAAAGATCTCGCCAAGGCCCGTATTGAAATTAAACAATTGGAAGATATTTCTCGTGATGCCCTCAGCCAAGTACGCGAAGTGGTGTCAGGTTACCGCAGCAGCGACTTACTCAGTGAGCTTGCTAACGCTAAAAACGTGTTTAGTAGCCTCGATATTGATTTTCACTATCAATTTGAAAATATCGATGAACAACAAATCGAACTCGAATCTACTAATAATAAAGAGTTAGCCATAGTGCTTCGCGAGTTAGTCACCAACGTGATTAAACATGCTAAGGCGACTCAAGTTACAGTCACAATTAAACATTCAAATGGCAAGATCACCTTAGCAATGCAAGATAACGGGCAAGGTTTTGAAAATTCGCAACACCAAGGATTTGGCATCAAGGGCATTGAAGAGCGCATTCAAAAACTCCAAGGATGGGTAAGTGTAAAAAGCGGTGGCGATTATAGCGGTACCTTAAGCGAAATTAGCTTACCTTTGATCAAGAGCAATGCAACAAAGGCATCATCAATATGAAAAACATCAACATTCTTTTGGCTGAAGATCAAACAATGCTGCTCAATGCGTTAGCCACTATTTTAGACTTAGAGGATAACCTACATGTGGTTCAGAGTTGCGCCAATGGACAACAAGCCTTTGACTATATTCAATCCCCAGAAAGTGAGCAAGTAGACATAGTGCTCACCGATATAGAAATGCCAGATATGACAGGATTAGAGCTTGCACAACAGCTGTTTGAATCAAAAGCACAGTGCAAAACCATAATATTAACTACATTTGCGCGAAGTGGGTACTTACGCCGAGCGATGGACTCTGGGGTAAAAGGTTACTTATTAAAAGATTCACCCTCGCAAGATTTAATCGATGCCATACAAAAAGTGCATCAAGGTGGCACTGCCATCGCACCAGAATTAATGCTGGAATCATGGATGGAAAAAGATCCCCTTTCAGACAAAGAACGCCACGCATTACGATTAGCCAAAGACGGTTTATCAACAGAAGATATTGCACAAAAACTGTTTTTATCTACCGGCACTGTGCGCAACTATCTTTCCTCTGCATCCAGTAAACTGAATGCCAAGAACAGAATAGAAGCGGCGAGAATAGCCCATCAAAATGGTTGGTTGTAGTTGGCTGTTTAAGCTAACTAACCGCACCGCTAGCAAAAAGACGAGCGATTTGCTGTTCAGAATAATTCAGCGTTTTAGCTAACACTTGTTCACTGTGCTGACCTAAATCCGGTGAAGCGCTGTGATACTGCAAAGGCGTGTCCGAGAGATGAATAGGTGAAGCAATAGTGTCTACTAGCTCCCCCTGCGCAGTGGGTACTTGTCTGACTATTTCACGGGCTTTAATTTGTGGGTGATTAAACACTTGTTCTAGTGTATTCACGGGTCCACAAGGCACAGCCACAGATTCTAGTTGCTCAATCCACCAGCTAGTGGTGTTTGACGCGAGTTTGCCTGCGAGTAAAGGAATAAGCTGCCCACGGTTTTCCACCCTCAGAGCATTAGTGACAAAACGTGGATCCTTAGCTAATTCAGCACATTGGGCCACTTGGCAGAATTTAACAAATTGGCTGTCATTACCCACAGCTAAAATAAGACTGCCATCTTGAGTAGCAAAAGTTTGATAAGGCACTATGCTGGGATGCCCGTTGCCTAGTCTTGCAGGATTGTTGCCTGTTGCTAAATAGCTCATGCCTTGATTAGCTAAAGCCGCCACTTGTACATCAAATAAGGCAATATCAATATGTTGCCCTTGCTTAGTATGTTGCCTAGCCATTAAGGCGGCTAATACCGCATTACAGCAATATAATCCTGTCATCACATCTACCACAGCTACGCCCACTTTCATCGGCTCGCCATCAGGCTCACCTGTGATGCTCATTAACCCCGCTTCACCTTGGATCATGGCGTCGTAACCGGCCTTGTGGGCGCTAGGACCCGTCTGGCCGAAACCAGTAATAGAACAATAAATTAACTGTGGATTAAGCTGCTTAACACTTTGATAATCCAAACCGTATTTAGCCAAGCCTCCCACTTTATGGTTTTCAATCAACACATCCGCTTGGGCAATCAAATCTTTAATAACTTGTTGCCCTTGCTGCTGAGTGATATCCACAGCAATAGACTCTTTGTTACGATTCATACAATGAAAATAAGCCGCTTGAGGTGGCTGCTGTTCTGTAGCCTTTTTGATAAAAGGCGGCCCCCAAAAGCGGGTATCGTCGCCTTGTTTTGGACGTTCGACTTTGATCACTTGTGCGCCCATATCCGCCAGCATTTGCGAAGCCCAAGGGCCCGCTAATATACGACTTAAATCAACAACCTTAATATTATGAAGTGCGCTTAGCATCAAAAGTAGCCCTTAGTAAAAAGACTGAATGCCAGTAATGGCTCGACCTAAAATAAGTGCATGCACATCATGGGTGCCTTCGTAGGTATTCACCGCTTCTAGGTTCATCACATGACGGATCACGCCAAATTCATCACTAATACCATTGCCACCGTGCATATCACGAGCAATACGGGCAATATCAAGTGCCTTACCACAATTGTTACGTTTCATAAGAGAAATCAATTCAACTGGGCATTGATCTTCATCCATCAAACGCCCCATTTGCAAACATCCCTGCAAGCCAAGGGTAATATCAGTTTGCATGTCAGCCAGTTTCTTTTGAACTAACTGATTGGCAGCCAAAGGGCGACCAAATTGTTCACGGTCTAAAGTGTAAGTTCTCGCTGCATTAAAACAGAACTCCGCAGCCCCTAAGGATCCCCAAGCAATGCCATAACGGGCTTTATTTAAACACCCAAAAGGGCCCGCTAATCCTTTAATGTCAGGGAACATATTTTCATCTGGCACGAATACATTATCCATGACTATCTCACCAGTGATTGAGGCTCGTAATGAAAATTTACCTTCAATTTTAGGCGCCGACAAACCTTGCATACCTTTCTCAAGCACAAATCCACGAATTTTACCTTCGAGCTTAGCCCACACCACAAACACGTCGGCTATGGGTGAATTTGTGATCCACATTTTGTTACCCGTTAATGAATAACCACCGTCTACTTTTTTAGCATGAGTGGTCATAGAGGCTGGATCACTGCCCGAGTTAGGCTCAGTCAAACCAAAACACCCCACCCATTCACCAGACGCCAGTTTAGGTAAATACTTGATACGTTGTGCTTCTGTGCCGTAAGTGTATATCGGGTGCATCACCAGTGACGATTGCACACTCATGGCGCTGCGATAACCACTGTCGACCCGTTCAACTTCTCGAGCCACTAAGCCATAACTGACATAATTTACTTCACTGCCACCATATTCAGTAGGCAAAGTGGCACCTAAAAGCCCTAGCCCACCTAATTCGGTCATGATTTCCCGATCAAAATGTTCGTGCCTATTGGCTTCAAGCACACGGGGTAAAAGTTTTTGTTGGCAATAATCATGAGCGGTATCACGTATCATGCGCTCTTCTTCGCTTAATTGATTATCAAGAAACATAGGATCTTGCCAGTTATAAGGGGTTAGCTTTTGGCTCATAAGGACACTCCGTTTAAATACCTGAATAGGTAATAGCCTAAATTATCGGATTACTCTATGCTTAAAAAACGAATAAATATAATATATAGTTTTTATACTTTTAATTAATTTTGATTATCATTTGTTGAACGATGAATTTAAAACGTCTTGAATATTTCTGTCAATTGGCAGTACTAGGAAACTTTACTCGTGCTGCGCAAACATTAAGCATTGCGCAACCAGCATTAACCGTGGCAATTCAAAAGTTAGAACAAGAAGTGGGCTTAAAGTTAATAAACCGAGCTGATAAACACTCTATTCTAACTGCTGAAGGCAGCGTTTTATATAAACTGGCCACCCAGCTATTAAGCCAAGCCAAACAAGTTGAACTAGAGCTAGAAGAGCTAAAGGAACTAGAGAGAGGCACGATTCGTTTTGGGGTGCCCGCTATGATGGGCTCTTACTATTTTCCCAAAATATTGACAGACTTTAAGCAACAATACCCCAAAATAAAAATTCACTTAGTCGATCAAGGCACTGCAGCCCTTGAGAAAATGTTACTAAATAGCGAATTAGATTTAGCCTTAGTACGAAGTGATTTAGAAAACCCACAACTGCGCTACACCGAGTTGATAAATGAAGAAGTGGTCGCTGGCATGGTTAGCTCTCATCCCTTAGCTGCTGAAAAAACGATTTCTCTAAAACAATTTTGCCAACAACCCTTAGTGTTGTTTCATGAAGGGTATTTTTTACGTGAAGTAGTGAGTCAATATTCTAAAAAACATCACTTAACATTAGACATCGCTATGGAAACCAATCTTATAGAGCTGCAAAAGTCCTTAGTTCGCAATGGAGTCGGTATTACCACTTGTCTTTCTCGTATTTTAGACAACGAACAGCAAATGACCTGTACCCCCTTTGAGCCAAAAATTGAATTTAAGTTAAGCCTAGCTTGGAGAAAAAACCATTACCTTTCTAAAGCCAGCAAAGTGTTTATGACTTACCTCAGCTCAACGGTTGAGCCCTCCCATTAAATAGCCACAGCGCTTATCTAGGCGTTTTTCAGCCCGCCTTGGCGAACTGATTGTTAATCAAACTTGTAATTTGTACACCTTGATTATCACCCTCAGATATTGGGGTGCTTATAAATCATTATTAATAGTAATAATTTCCAAAACTCACCCCAACTACATAGGATAGCGTTAGTAGAAAAGTTTGTGGTGATATCCAAATAAGTAGTGTGCAGGTCACTACAACTCAGATCCAAAAAAAATGATATTTGCCAGAAATATGCTCAAAGTCGTTCAATCAATTAGGTACACCAAGGGTTTACAAAATGAATCTAGATTTCAGTGCTGAAGAAAAAGAATTTCAACAGGAAGTTCGTGAATTTTTGCAACAAAAGTTGCCAAAAGAAATCGCCGCAAAAACTAAAAAAGCGTTACACCTATCAAAAGAAGAATATGTGCAGTGGCAACAAATACTTTACTCCCAAGGCTGGGCCGCTGCTAACTGGCCGGTCGAATATGGCGGAACCGGGTGGACTAGTACCCAAAAGTATATTTTTGACAATGAGTGCGCCAAAGCCGGTGCCCCAGATGTGATCCCCTTTGGTTTAAAAATGGTTGCACCTGTTATTTATCACTTTGGTAATGACGAACAAAAACAACGTTTTTTGCCCGATATATTGGCCAGTAAAGTGTGGTGGTGTCAGGGGTATTCAGAAACGGGCGCGGGCTCTGACCTAGCGGGACTAAAAACCACAGCAGTGAAAGACGGCGATGAATATGTGGTTAACGGTACAAAAACATGGACCACCTTAGGTCAATTTGCCGACTGGATATTCTGCTTAGTGCGAACAGGCCCACCCAGTGCAAAAAACCAAGAAGCCATCAGTTTTTTATTAATTAACATGCACGATCCTAACATTACAGTTTCACCCATTATTACTATTGACGGAGGCCATGAAGTCAACGAAGTACATTTTGATGGGGTGCGTGTTCCAGCCAACAACCTTATTGGTGTCGAAGGTCAAGGTTGGACTTACGCTAAAGTATTGTTAACCCATGAGCGAACCGGTATAGCTCGTGTAGCTATGTCTAAAGAACGCCTAGTACAATTAAAACAACTTGCAGAAACATCTGATGACGGAGCCAACAAATTGCTCGACGATCCTATTTTTGCGCAAAAAGTCGCGAACTTAGAAATCGACTTATTGGCCTTAGAATATACTGAATTACGCACCCTTTCTGCAATAAGTACAGGCCAGGCACCTGGGCCAGAATCCTCAATCCTAAAAATTGTCGGCACTCAGATCATTCAAGGCATCGACGAATTATATGTCGAAGCGGCGGGTTATTATTCAATGCCATTTGTGCCTCAACAGTTCGATGATGAATTTGACGGGCAACACATTGGCCCCGATATGGCAGCTAACAGCGCGTTAACTTACTTCAATAACCGTAAGGCATCCATCTATGGTGGCAGTAACGAAATTCAAACGAACATTATCAGCAAAGCCGTTTTAGGCCTTTAAATTAGCATTAGGAATTTATTATGGACTTTTCGTTAAGCAGCGAACAACAAATGATTCAAGATAGTGTATCGAAGTTTATCCTCAACGATTACGATTTTGAAACACGTCGAAAAATACTCAAATCAGCAGCAGGCTTTAGTCAAGAAAACTGGAATTTATTTGCAGAACTAGGCTGGTTAATGCTGCCATTTTCAGAGGAGGACGGCGGCTTAAGTGGGTCAATGGCTGACCTTGCTCTTGTCATGGAAGAATTTGGCAAAGGCATGGTAGTTGAACCTTTTATTGCCACTGCCGTTTTAGCAGGTGGCTTAATTGCCTTAGCAGGTAATGAACAGCAAAAAGAACATTATTTACCGAAGATCATGGCAGGTGAATTACAAATGGCCTTTGCCTGTGCTGAACCACAAAGCCGCTATCATTTAAACAACGTAAAATGTCGCGCCACTGAAACGAATGGCGAGTTTGTGATTAACGGCCATAAGTCTGTGGTTTTAAATGGTAATCATGCAGACACATTAGTTGTGGCAGCACGTACTTCTGGCGAAACCAGTGATAACCATGGCATCAGTTTATTTTTGGTTGATGCCAACCATAGCAGTGTTAAACGAGAAGGTTACGCCAATGTAGATGGCCATCAAGCGGCCGATATATGGTTTGATAACACGCCCATTATTGGAACCTTAGGTGAACTAAATAACGCCTTACCTGCCATTAGCAATGTTATCGACAAGGCCACACTAGCGGTGTGTGCTGAAGCCGTTGGCGCTATGCAAATCGCTCATGCACGTACCTTAGAATATGCCAAAACCCGGCAACAGTTTGGTCGCACAATTGGTTCTTTCCAGGCATTACAACACCGAATGGTGAATATGTTTATCGAACACCAACAAGCCAAATCTATCCTGTTAATGGCGGTTTTAAAAATGGATAGCAATGCTGGAATAGATGCGAAAGCACTATCAGCTGCAAAAAGCCGTATTGGAAAAGCCGCCAACTTAGTAGGCCGAGAAGCCATACAAATTCATGGTGGCATAGGTATGACAGACGAACTTGACGTAGGCCATATATTCAAACGTTTAACCACCATTCAATTTTTGTTTGGAAGCACTGATGTACATACAAAACGTTTTGCGTCTTTGTAATTGCTACATTAATCATTTATCAAAAATGATGTAACTGAGCACCGGGAGCCAAGTAGTTAGCATTGACTCAGACTATGGCTACCCGGTTATTAGAAACATTCAATAGCTTAAACTTTGCTAGTTTTGTCATAAACGAATAAATCTAACACTAGAGCACTTATTATAGACTCGTTAATACCCTATAATTCCGCCCTCAAAATAGGTGTGATCACAAACGGACGATAAATTGAAAATAGTAGATGTCATAGTATTAGGTGCCGGCGCCGCTGGGTTATTTTGCGCAGCGCAAGCGGGTAAACGCGGCCGTAATGTAATGGTGCTCGATCACGCAAAACGTTTAGGCGGTAAAATCCTCATGTCAGGAGGGGGCCGTTGTAACTTCACTAATATGTATGCCAGCCACGAAAACTTTTTATCCGACAATCCACATTTTTGTAAATCAGCCTTAAGCCGCTACACCCAATGGGACTTTATTGGCTTAGTGGCAGAATACGGCATTGCTTACCACGAAAAAACCTTAGGCCAGCTGTTCTGTGATGACAGCGCCAAAGATATTCTAAATATGTTGTTATCTGAGTGTCAAAAGGCCAATGTCACTGTAACCAATCAGTGCGAGATTTTGTCAATTGAGAAAACTGAATCTGGTTACACACTCAACACTGCAAAAGGCCAGTATCAATGTGAGTCTTTAGTAATAGCCACAGGCGGGCTTTCTATGCCAAAGCTTGGCGCTAGCCCTTTTGGTTACAAAGTGGCTGAACAGTTTGGTTTAAATGTTAAACCTACAAGAGCTGGACTGGTGCCTTTCACTTTGCACGAACAAGACAAAAAGGTGTTGTCAGAACTCAGCGGTATTTCACTCGATGCCAGCGCCAGTTGCAACAACACCAGCTTTAACGAAAACATCCTATTTACCCACAGAGGCCTAAGTGGCCCCGCAGTATTACAAATATCCTCATTCTGGGAGCCAGGCCAAACCGTCGAATTTGATTTATTCCCCAACGGTGACTTATTGGCTGATTTACAGCAAACACTTCAAAACCAGCCAGATGTGCAACTTAGCACAGCACTGGGCAATCATTACCCCAAACGTTATGTGCAAGCCGCACTGCCCTACTTAGGCATTGAGAATAAACCCCTAAAACAATACCAAGGCAAACAACTAGATCAAGCCGCCCAAGCCTTCCATCAATGGCAACTCAAACCCAATGGCACCGAAGGTTACCGCACCGCAGAAGTCACCCTAGGCGGAGTCAACACAGACCAACTCTCATCCAAAACCATGATGGCAAAAGACGTTGAAGGCCTTTATTTTATTGGCGAAGTGGTTGATGTGACAGGTTGGTTGGGAGGGTTTAATTTTCAGTGGGCTTGGAGTTCTGGATGGGTGGCTGGGCAGGTGGTTTGATTTGTTCAATTTGCTGATCTGATAGCGTTAGGATATATTGTCTTTAGTCAGTGCTGATTAAATAGTTTCCACTTATGATATTGAATTATAGGGAAATTTCTCTTATTAATAATCAAGATTTAATCAATACGAGCTAACCAAATTCAATTTTAAGGCCTGATATGTCGAGACGTTTGCCACCACTTAATACACTTTGGGTATTTCTTACCGCGTCCCGTGTTTTGAGTTTTACAAAAGCAGCGGATGAACTGTTTATTACTCGCTCAGCAGTGAGTCGGCAAATCAAAAATTTAGAAGAACATTTCGGCATTAAACTATTTGAACGTCATAAAGTTGGCCTAGAACTCACCGAGAAAGGGGTGATATACGCCAATTCTATTTCCAATATTTTTGCCGATCTAAAGGTGGCCACCAATATACTGCATCATGGTAGTGAAGATCTAAAACTTAAACTTGGCATTTCAGCTACTTTTAATTCAACTTGGCTCATGAGTCGTCTATGTAAACTCGAACAGTCTCACCCTGATCTAACACTGTCATTTTTCACCAATAGTGTTGATACGGGTGAAGATTCCGTAGATTTTTCTGGTGAGAATATGGACGCAGCAATTCGATTAGGTAACGGTGATTGGCCTGGTTGTCATAGTGATAAATTGGTTGATGTATATGTACAACCTGTATGCTCGCCTTCGTTATTAGATGAATTACATAGTACCGACGACACCGCTGGGTTAGCTAAGTATAATTGGCTCCACTATAACCATTTATCAAAGTTGTGGGACCAATGGTTGTCACGTACCAGTCACCCTGCTTTGCATACCGAAAAGAAAAATATCACCTTTGATAATGTTGCTGTAGCTACCCAAGCCGCAGTTGATGGCTTGGGTATAATTCCTATGTATCGCCCACTTGCCGATCCATTGTTAAAGGAAGGTAAGCTGGTTATTGCGCACGATTACATGATGTTGAAAAAAGAGTCGTACTATTTTGTATGTCCTGAGCAGTACCAAAATGTTGAAACTCTCAAAACTTTTCGAGATTGGCTAGTAGCAGAATCGCAACTAGCCCAACAAGAATGGGACCAAGACCAATTGAGATGATGTGGGCACCAAGTTTGAATTTATACCAATCCCCCCATGCACAGGTACTTGATTTCAGTATAATCGTCCATACCGTATTTAGAACCTTCACGACCATTGCCTGATTGTTTTATACCTCCAAATGGCGCGACTTCTGTTGAAATCACTCCTTCATTTATGCCAACTATACCGTTCTCTAAACGTTCTGAAAAACGCCATATTCGTGAATAGTTTTGAGTGTATAAATACGAAGCTAATCCTGCTTCCGTGGCATTCGCTAACTCCAAAGCTTGTTGTTCAGTATCAAACGCAATAATAGGTGCCACAGGCCCAAAAATTTCTTCTTTAAATACGCGCATATCTGGCGTGACATCTGACAAAATGGTTGGCGGATAAAAATTCGCTCCTAGTTGCGAGGGTGAACCACCTAATAAAATTTTAGCGCCGTTTTCTGCGGCATATGTTACTTTTGCGTGGACGTCTTGCACCGCTGCTGCCGTTATTAATGGTCCAATTGAAACCTTAGCTTCTATACCGTTACCCATTACCAGTTTTTTAGTTGCTTCTACAAACTTGGTCGTAAATGCTTGATATACACTACTGTGCACTAGAAAACGATTGGCGCATACACAGGTTTGCCCGGCATTACGAAATTTCGATGCAATGGCTCCCTTTACCGCTTGGTCAATATCTGCATCTTCAAATACAATAAATGGTGCGTTGCCTCCTAGTTCCATAGATACTTTTTTAACTGTATCGGCACACTGTTTAATCAGTATTTTCCCTACCTTAGTGGAGCCGGTAAAGGATAGCTTTTTAACCAGTGGATTATCGGTTAACTCCTTACCTATTTCTTTTGAATCCACTCCTATTACTACGGAAAACACGCCTTTTGGAATACCAGCTCGCTGCGCCAATTCTGCTAACGCTAAAGCACTTAAAGGGGTGGTTTCTGAGGGTTTGACAATTATGCTGCATCCTGCCGCTAATGCTGGCGCTGCCTTACGGGTGATCATGGCATTAGGAAAGTTCCAAGGTGTTATCGCTGCCACCACACCAATAGGTTGTTTAATAGTTAACAGGCGTTGGCTTGATTTATTACTGGGAATAATGTCGCCGTACATCCGTTTCGCTTCTTCGGCAAACCATTCAATATAGGACGCGCCGTAAAGAATTTCAGCCTTGGCTTCGGCTAAAGGTTTACCTTGTTCTACCGTGAGGATAGATGTCAAATCATCAATATTTTCGATGATTAAATGGTACCAGTTTTTGAGTAATTCGGCGCGCTGTTTGGCTGTGGTTGCACGCCAAGTTTGCAACGCATCTTGGGCGCACTCGATTGAAAAAACGACGTCTTCCTTAGTCGCACTGGCCACTTTACATATTTCAATGCCCGTGGCTGGGTTTTGTACTGAAATTGATTTTTCTGAGTCGCCATCGACCCATTTCCTATTGATAAAAAGTTGTTGTTTTAATAGTAAAGGATCGTTGAGATACAGCATGGTTAGTCCTTTTAAATTTAGGTAAAAAGACATCTCAGCCAAAGGGTTATCAATGGCTGCGATGAAATATTAAGTTGTTATTTACAATTAGATTTTTCTAAAGAAGTAAGTGTTTTACGATAATGGGGTAAACATTTACCTAGCAATAGTGCCGAGCCTGCCATGGCAAAGCTGGTAACGAGTAGTAATGAATACCCAACCATCTCAGGTGAACCAAAAATGTAATCTGTAGACAAAGCCACTAGAGTTGGCCCAAGTCCTAAACCGATTAAATTGACGACAAATAAATATAAAGCACTGAATTGACCACGCATATTACTGGGCACAACTTCTTGGATAGCTGCAGGTCCCAAGCCCATCATAAAGTTCGCAAAAAAGGTTGATATAGCCAAGATAATTAAGACTAATTGTAAATCTGAGATGAGGGGGTAAATTAAAGTGGGAATAATACCAATGATCATTGCCCACATTGCTACGCGAATTTTGGCGTCGCTTTGTCCAGCTTTACATCGCTTGTCGGCTAAAACCCCTCCGATGATGACACCACCCGCACCACAAAAAAGTACAATGATCCCAAAAGCTAAACCTACTTCCCCTCCTGTCATACCGTGCACACGAATTAAATAACTTGGTACCCATGCTAACGCGCCGTATCCCCCAACTGACGCAAGGGCAGCACCCAAATTGTGCAACAATATAGTTTTCTTATTTTGCTTAAAAAATTGAATAACCTCAGCTACAGGAACAGATTTTTCATGAATTTGTGGTCGACTAGGTTCTTTTAGCGTGAATAAAAAGGGGACTAACAATAACCCTGGTAGTCCTACCGCCAGAAAAACGGCCTGCCAGGCATACACTTCACCAATAAGAGGTAAGGTGATAGTCGAAAATTCTTCCGCCCATTGTATCACCATGCCACCTACGATTAGCGCCATACCCCCACCAAGGTAGATACCCATAGTGTAAATGCCGATGGCTTTGGCTAAATGCTTTTTTTCCACGCTATCTGCTATAAGCGAATACGCGGCTGGCGATAATCCTGCTTCGCCCACCCCCACCCCCATCCGAGCAAAAAACAAGCCCCAATAACCTTTAACCAATCCACAAGCTGCGGTCATTAAACTCCACACGAATATTGACCCAGCAATAATACCGCGGCGACTTTTACTATCGGCTAGACGCCCTAATGGCAGCCCCATAAGGGTATAGAACAAAGCAAATGATAAGCCTTGTAATAAGCTCATCTGGGTATCGTTAATACTTAAATCTCGCTTCATGGGTTCAACCAGTAAGCTCAAAATTTGCCTATCGATAAAAGAGAACGTATAGGCCAATAGCAAAATAAAAATAAGGTAAACCGAATACAAATTTCCCTTTGATGATTTAGCTATATTTAAGCTAGGTTTGGTTTTATCCAGTGTTTTTTCAGTCATTTTAATGTCTCAATATAAATTGGCAGGCTCTAATAAGCGGCTTGATAAATGGCCAAAATATCAGTTTCATTCATGGGTCTTGGGTTATTCACCAACAAACGCTCTTGTTTGAGCGCGTCCTCAGTTAGCGCATCTAAACTGCCTCGACTAATACCCACACTGGCTAAGGTATTAGGCAAACCTAGGTCGATAATAAGATTTTCTAGGAATTCAATAAAAGCGTCGGTTTTGTCGTCATCAGATACCAATTGTAAACTTGTTTCTGGCAATATAATGTCTGCCAATTCTGCATACAAATGGGCAGCCGCGGGCTTATTGAATCTCAGAACATGGGGCAAAACCAGCGAATTACTCAATCCGTGAGGGATATGAAATTGCCCACCCAATGGATAAGCAAGGGCATGAACCCCTGCTACCGGCGCATTAGCAAACGCCTGACCAGCCAAAGTTGCGCCTAACATCATATTAGAGCGAGCGGGTAGATCTTGGCCGTGATGAACAGCAGTTTGAATACTTTGTGACAACAACTTTAATGCTTGAACTGCTAGCATATCTGAATAAATATTTTTCTTGATACGACTGGTATAGGCTTCAATGGCATGGACCATCGCATCTATACCGGTGGCGGCGGTAATATGTGCAGGCAAATTAATGGTTAAGGTTGCATCTAACAATGCCATATCGGGCAATAATAGCGGCGAAACAATACCCATTTTCAATGCTTTACCAGTGGTTACAATGGAAATAGGCGTGACTTCTGAACCAGTACCAGCTGTTGTAGGAATTTGAATAAGCGGTAATCGAGAGTGCGTCAATTTGTCGATACCAAAGGCATCATTCACCGATTGTGTAGAGTAAGTTAATGCGGCAATTAATTTAGCCGTATCTAGAGAGCTGCCACCGCCTAAGCCAACCACCCCATCGATTTTGTTTTGTTTAGCGAATAACAGCGCTTTCTCAATGACCGCAATGGGCGGATCAACCTCCACCTGACTAAACAGCACGACGTCGATTGAGCTATTTTCTAAACTGGTGATGACCCTTTTATGTAAACCTAGCTGAACGATCCCTGGATCAGTCACTAACAAGACATTGCTAATATTAAGATTTTGACAATATAAGGCTAATTCCGAAATAGCATTTGGCGCATTTACAATTGATTTGGTGGTATTAAAAACAAATGACATAGTATTTTTCTTATGGTTAAAGAGGGGAATTTGAATCCCCTCCTTGAGTTATACAATGATGGGTTTGCGCCTAGAATGCGTATTTTACTTTTGCGTAAAACACTCGGCCTAATGGGTTATGTTGTTTTGGATCATAACTTAAGCTACCAACAGCGGTGTAAGCCCGTGGTGGCAATTCATCTAGTAAGTTTTTAATCCCTAAAGTTACAACAGCTTCACTGTTTTCTGTGATACCGAAAGTTGCTGCATACTGCGCATCAACAGTTGTAAAAGCGTCAACAGTTGAACTTTCACCGGGTAAAGCTGACACATCTACGCCCGTTTCATAGCTTGAGACATAGTTAACGTTTAGTGAAGCTCGTTGGTTATCATCAATCCAATTAAGATTTAGCGAGCCTTTAGTTTCTGGCATAGAGCGAGCAAAGTTATCAATATTAAAAGAGCCCGCAGCTTCAACCACTTCACCGTTATCTTTGGTCAATTCATATGAAATAAAATGTGACGCGCTAAACGAAAGGTTGAATTGATCTGAAATAGTCCAAGTAGATTCAATATCAAATCCATTCACACTGACCGATGAGGAATTAAAATAGTTCACTTTCACAGATTGTAAAAATCCAGCATCTGTACGAATGATATCCGCACCATTTGGATCATCAATCAACTTACCCTGAGCATTTTCAACTGTGATCATATTGGTATAATCTACACGCCAGACGTCTAGTTTAAAATCCAAGTTATCAGTAGGTTTAAAAATCAAACCAACATTGTAGTTCTCAGATTCTTCAGGCTTTAAATTGTCATTACCTGTAGCAATTACGCCAACAAAAGCACTGGATTTGGCCGAACCATCATCGTTGTAATCGGTAATACTGGTAATTACCGCTGATGAGGCGTTTTTCTGTGACAAGGATGCTTCTCTAAAAGCGGTACTTGCTGATGCGCGGAGGATAAATTCATCGGATATATTCCAACGAACGGCTATTTTAGGATCAAAACTTGAGTCGCTTTCTAACTTTTCGTAACGCACCGCGGTTTTTATTTCAATGTCTTGTGAAACAGGAATAACACTTTCAGCAAACACAGCAAATGAACTTCTATCTACATCAACATGGGACAAACCTTGTAAAAAGATTAGATCAACGGGGATAGGGTTTCCGTCTGCATCAAATTTGATTTCAAACACATCATCAGTATCAACTGTAAAACTTTCATTTCTGGCTTGCATACCTGCTGCAAAGCCAATTGTTCCGGCAGGTAATTCGTACAAATCACCGCTAACAACAGCATCCAGTACTAACAAATCGGTGCTTTTCTCTGCCACGGTCATGTGGGTAAAATCATCAATAATTGATTGACTAAGACTTGAACGATCAAAAGGACTAAAAAGCTCGTCGTTGTTTGGCCCGCCCACACCTGCTAACGCAGCAACTAATCTGGATTTCAATTGGTCTTGCTGATATTGAGTGTAGTTATTTTTACTATAAGTTAATGCTGTATTCCAATTCCAACCATTGTCTAAGTCACCTACCAAATTAACTGAAGTACGAAAGGTATCATTTTCACGAGGGGCTAATGCCGGATCAAAACCAGCTCCCAATGGTCTTCCTAGCCAAACAACACCCACACCGAAGGGGTTCCCTGAATCTGTTGGACCAATATAAGGAAATGTTAAGTCAGGATAACTGGGAGATTGAGGGTTATCTTTTACTTCGTTCGAACTCCAACTCATATCTACAGTTAGTTCGTTCCCATTATCAAAATAATGATTAACATTAGAATATAATTGTAATCGAGTCTCGGTATTAACTAAGTTATATAGAGGACCAAAATTAAAACCACAACGAGTGCCATATGCTTGGGGTATCAATATACCCAAACTATCATCTAAACAGCTAGGGTCAGGCACATTCTCATAAGCCCCATAACTCCCAGCATAAGGACCGTCCACTACTTCAGCATTACCCAAAAGTAGAAATGTATTACCTAAAGAACTTAATGCCACATCGCCTAATTCGGGTCGGTCTTCAATAGTTAAAGGAGTCCTATCTAAATAATGACCTGAAACTGTAACAAAAGTATTTCCAAGCTCAGCGCCCCATAAAAAACCTATATCCGTGTCTTTTTGACTGCTATCGGTAGCCTTACTGATAGCAGCAGTAATTTCAAAACCTTCAAAATCTTTACGTAAAATAAAGTTAACTACACCAGCAATTGCGTCTGAACCGTAGGTGGAAGCCGCGCCTTCTTTTAAGACTTCAACTTGCTCAATGGCTTCAATCGGAATATGGCTTGAATCAACAAATACACTCCCATCGTTGGTAATGGCGCCAGATAGCGTTTGGCGGCGGCCATTAATTAAAACCAAGGTTGAACTTAAGCCTAAACCTCGCAAATTCACATTACCTGTGCCTTGTGTCGAGGCTTGTGAAAAGGAGTCAGCTTGGTTTTCGGCACCTGAAGATATGGATAATTTACCAATTAACTCGGCTACTGTTGTGGCCCCTGTAGATTGTATAAAATTAAAGTCTAGTACTTTAACGGGTTCAGCTTCGTCTGCTGCAGTACGTTTTATATACGACCCCGTTACATTAATTTTTTCTACTTCTGCATCTGGGCTTTTGGTTTCTTGAGCAATAACAGGCAATGTTAATGAAGCTGAAATAGAAATAGCGAGCAACGTTTTTGAGGTTAATAATGTAGTTATTTTCATGTTGTGTCCCAATCGTGTGGTTATAGTTTTATAATCAAACTTGGTTTATTTACTTAATATTCATCACGATTTTGAGCACTAATGCGCACTCAGTTACCGCGTCTTTTGCTTGTTGTAAAACACCATAATTTATAAAGCCGTGAAACATATCTGTGTAACAGGAATGTTTAACGGCGATACCGTTTTCTTTAAGTTTGTCTGCGTACATTTGCCCTTCGTCGCGCAATGGATCAAATCCACCGGTTAAAATAAAAGCTGGAGGAACATCTTTAAAATCAGATGCTTTTAATACATTAAAGCGAGCGTCATTTTCTTGTTCGCTGCTTATGTAAAGATCATGAAACCATGCCAATAGCGCTTTGGTTAAGAGAAGGTTTTCTGAATATGCTTTACGACTTGGTGTTGAATCATTTCCGGCAATACTGGGATAGATCAGTAATTGAAAGTTGGGTTTGAAATCATCTCTATGTTTATTCAAATGACAGTATACTGTAGCAAGGTTGGCACCCGCACTATCGCCGCCAATTGCGATACGGCTTGGATCTAAGTTTAAGGATGTTGCGTTTTGAGCAATCCAATCCGTTGCTTCCAGCGTATCTTCAACGGCACCGGGGAATACGGTTTCTGGAGCTAAACGGTAAGCTACAGAAATAACCACCAAATTGGATTGCGAGCATAATTGTGAAAGCAATTTGTCGTAACTATCAATCCCGCCGAGAACAAATCCGCCACCATGAAAATAAATAAGTGCAGGGAGCAGACTTTCATGCTCAGTTATAGGTCGATAAACTCTGGCGGCTAATTCATGGTGTTTACAAGGAATGCTTATATCTTGCTTGGTTATATTGTTAACGTCGTCATGTTCGAAAGGATTCTCTCTATACTGCCTCGTATATTTAGGTTCGAAAGTGTAAGCAGGAGGTAACGAGTGAATATAATCGAGCACTTTCTTTGCCCCATCATCAAGGCCACCCTTGGCAGCCGCAGCCTTATCCAATACGTTTTCATTAGCACTAGTTTGAGCCAAAAGTAATGCTTCACTTAGTGCTTTATCGTTTTTTTCAACAGCTTCTTTTGACAACATTCTTTAAACCATTATTAATTTATTGTTAATTTTTTGAGTGAGGTTTTTTACCGCCTAACAAATATGTCATCAAGCGACATATAAGCAACAGGCTGTCGACATTTACTCAACAGGTCAAAAAAAACACTAAAATACAATTAGTTAAAAAAATTTAATTTACAGGCTCGTCAAAATTAAAGTTTGATTTTTGTTTTTTATAAGCTTTCATTTTTAATGGAATTTACAAATGAATTACAAATTAAAGAAATATTCAGACTTAAATGTTGCATGGTAAAAATATTCCTTTGTGGATCTGATTGAACAATAACTCTGCATGCAGTTCTAATTATTCGAGGGTGATTTTCGATATTAAAGCAGCATTTATCGCAAAAAATACAGTGATAAAAGCAGATGCGTCATCGCAGTTTGCGGTCATAGATATGTGGTGCAAGAGAAGGGTTAGTACAGAGGGTGATTCTCAAAATTTTGGTAGATTAACAATGATGTTAATCTACCAAAATGTAATCACCCTCGTCTTGTTTTTAGAGGTAGCAGTGAAGTTACAAAAATGAAATAGTTAGGCTATTTTTAAATACTGAACAATTATTTCCTCGCCATTGTTAGCCTGAATAGGTTTAAAAATAAACCCAGATATGCCAAGGTCTTGGCATTTGTTCACTAAAGTCTGATCTGTGACTGACGAGAGCATAACAACAGGAATATCCGAACCCGTTTTACGTATTTCACTTAGGGCTTCATCACCGTTCATGTCTTCCATCACCACATCCATAAACATAAAGTCTGCGGCACCAGATTTGACAACTTCAAGTCCACTGCGGCCGTCATCTGCTTCCAGTAAATTGTTGTAGCCCAGTTTATTTAAAATACGTTTTAGGGCTTTGCGGATCAATGCGCTGTCATCAACTACTAATATAGTTGCGTCGAAAGGCAATGCTTTAGTGTGAGTGTTTTTAATACCTGTACTTTCATCACGTTTGGCTTCGCTCACTTGATAATCGACTGAGCGAACCAACAAATTGAAATAGTAACGCCCCACCCCTTCAACCGTTATTGGTACAGTGACAATTTCTTTAACACCGACTAAATATTTGTCCATGTCGCTCATATCATTTACAAAATAAGGACTGGAAAAGCCATAATCTAGATTATATCTGCTATGTAAATCGGTAGAACGCCCCACTATAGTGTTGCCCCATTCGGCAAGCGCATTGCTTAGGTCTTGGGTAATTTCAGTGCTTTCATATTTTTCATCGAACATGCTTTGGCATACAGCATTGCCAATAGCGATCGCTGTTTCAGGATAATGATGCATCATGATCACGCCATCTAAGCTTCCGGTTACATTTGAACAAATGGCGTAACCTTTAAAACGAAAGTCTTCTACCTTGTCCATAAAAGGTTCACCGGCTGTGCCGACTAAATTGGTCATGGCTTTAAGGCTAGCGATAGATTCATTAATGAAAGGGTATAAAACAACTTTGTATATGTTCTCAACAGACATAGAGAGAGGATCCTTTTTTATTATTAGAGGGGCAAACTACTAAAGCTAAGTGGACTTTGCAAACAGTTTTATTGGCTTAATGCAGATATACTTTTTCCTTGAAAAAATGCCTAATCAGCAATTTTTAGCGCTTCACTAACTCAAGACATAAAGGCCGCAGACCAGAAATTTACCCGTTAAAGTCATTGCGTGAATGCTAGTGACTGCCAAAGATAAACACCTAATATCACTGCACTTATTGAATTCAATAAGTGCTTTAAAGTGTTAACATCTAAGAATAGTTGTATTCATTGTTTTTAATCAGAGGAGCGTTTTTAAATTTCGATTTACAGGTGCAATAAATTTGTGGTGTATTCGTTATTTTGACGTATTTATTGAATGCCTTTTACACATTTCGACGCCATATTATTTGATAAAGACGGCACTATTTTT
The DNA here is from genome assembly GCF_963977085.1 of uncultured Paraglaciecola sp. Lineage (GTDB taxonomy): Bacteria > Pseudomonadota > Gammaproteobacteria > Enterobacterales > Alteromonadaceae > Paraglaciecola. The sequence continues at coordinate 555,189 of NZ_CAXBNC010000001.1, forward strand.
GATAGTGAACAAGTCTGTTGTGATGCTTGGCTAGCCACTGCCAAAACCTTTGATGTGCATTTTACTGAGGAAATGTTCAAAAAGTTTATTGGTATCCCCACAGATGAATGTAACCGAATGGCTCATCGAGATTTTGGCTTAGATTTTCCCATGGAAGCGTTTATTCTTGAAACTCGCCGCTTTATTAGCACCCAAAAACGCCAAGGGTTGCCGGTTAAACAGGGGTTTGACAACTTCTTTAGATACCTACTTGAGAACCAAATGCCTGTGGGTGTAGTAACATCTTCAGGCTATGATTCTGCCATCGAAAGTTTCCAACAAACAAGCTACTTACAAGACCTAAATGTACTAGTGACCATTGACGACGTCACTCATCCTAAACCCGCACCCGATTGTTATTTGTTGGCCTGTCAAAAACTATCAATATCACCAGAACGCGTACTCGTATTTGAAGACTCAAAGGCCGGTATTGAGGCATCTTTGGCTGCTGGTTGCCATACTGTTGCCATACCAGACCTACTCGAATTAGAGCCGGCATTATTAGCCCGTTGCCTTGACACTTTAACTAGTTTTGACCAAGCCTATAAAATACTCGAGCAACCCGCTTTAATACAAACTAATGTATAAGCTAGGATGATTTTTTATTCTTCCAAAGCCCATTTAAAGTATTAAAAAATAACTTATCACCGCCCTCTACGGCTGATACAAATAGTGTAAATTCAGTACTGTCCTGGCGCTTAATGGTAATGAAAGTGTTGCTATCTTGGTCCTCGCTAAATTCCACTTCGATATTTTTTACTTGATCGAAACTAGCGACTTCCAATTGAAAACCTTCTTGGTCATCTAACCAATAAGAAAATACTCGTTCATTGGTAAAGCCGTTGCCATCGTCACGAATGCTTAAAACAGCGTCACTGTAAAAGTATTGAATTGTTTCACTCGCGGGTAAAACTTGTTTGCGATATAGAAATTTTAAGTCGCTATCTAACATTTGAGATTCTGTTCTCACAGCGTCTCCAGGTAAAAACGGGGTTTCAAGGGCCAACACATAAGTGACTAAAGGCACACACAATAATAGCGCCACCACTTGTCTGAGTTTCCATTGTGAATTGTACTTGTAGGCCCCGTCAGTTTTGTTATTGAGAGAGTTGATGTAAACCACAAAAGGCAAGGCTAACAAAGGTGTTAGCCATCCTAAAATGGTGATAAATATATGCTCTGAGAAACTTGTTGCAAAATAAGCCACCACATACACAATGGCAAAAATAATGGCCAAAAATGGCATTAACACTTGGTTTTTATCAAATCGCTCTATGCTGTCTTTTCTTAAAGCAGAAAATAACGGATAAAACCAAATAGGTGAAAAGATCCCTCTGGCAATGGGCATAATGTCTAGATTCATTTTAGACTTAATTGCATGCCAATTTCGATATGCCCAGTACACCTCGTACAACCCCATAGTGCCCACACTGAGTATGATAAATTTTAGCCCTGATATGGGATAAAAATGGCTGTCTGAAAATTCAGGGCGATTCCGCGATTCTAGTCTCCAACTCACTAGAATAAATAATAAGCCGAGTACATAAACAGCGATAATTATTTGTAATGCTGAAATCTCTTCATCCTCTACTACTGGGGACTGACTTTCACTTACTTCACTTTTTATGTATTTAAGAAGCCCAAAATAGGCTTCGTCTCTAAGCTTTTCTCTCGCAGCTAAGTATTCTTCTATTTGGTCTGCAGCAACGTGATCTACTTTGGCTTGATAATCAAACTCTAGCGTCAGGGTATTCGCTTCAAAAGAGACCCTTTTATAGAATGAAAAAAATGGGTTATCTTCCACGAAGTTTTCATCATCAAAGTGCCACCCATCTGATTCAAAAGTAATTTCAAAATGATTGTTGATATTATTAGGAAATGTTAACGATAAAGGCGCCGTTCTTTTTACTTGGTCAGGTTTGAATACCGCATTGCGCACTTCGTTGGGATAAAAATCCGCCTCATAGTGTTCCTCACCTCTGGTCCAATATTCTGTTATTTCGTATTCTTCATTTATCGAAACTGTTCCTTGTTTATCATCAACATTTACTGTCATCTCGTCAATAGCGGCAAGTGATGGGAAGGTCTTTTGGTAATAAATTTCATAACTATCTGCGACCTTCTTTTTCCCCTCTCTTTCAAGGCGATCTAAAATATCCAGAACATTTTCACCTGAATGCTGAGTCACAACCGACAAGGTCACGTTTTGTTGGTGTTTTTTAGGAATGAAAAATTTTTCGGTGATGTGAGAATAGGAACTATCAGTTGATGAAGACATCGATGTTAAGCTATTTTCTGCGGATCTTAAGACTAATGCATAACCGTAATCAGGCTGATATAAATGTTCTAAATTACCCGTTTGATGACTTAAAGTAGGGTCTAACCAAATTTGTTGGCCTTGGTATTGTAGACTTACAATAACATGATTAAACAGGTTGGCTGCGGGCGGTCTATGTTGCAGTAATTTTGTGGATTCGGTATCCACTAACGCAGGAAATGCCTCAACCCCAAGGGCCGCTAAAATAGCAATGAGTAGACTGGCTTTATCCTTACAGTCGCCATACTTTAGTTTTAAGGTTTCTTCTGGAGCAGTAGGCACATGTGAATTTTCTCCCATTTCCAAACCTACATAACGAATCTGCTCTTGAGCATATTTTAATGCTGCAACAATTTGTGCCGGTTGCTCTGAGTATTGATTTTGGATCGCTTCAGCAACTTGTTTTACGCTGTCATGGATGTTGAATTCGTATAAAGGTTTTGCCCAAGCAACAACATCGCTCCAGTTTTCACTTTCACTAAAATAGATTGAGCTGTAGGCGTCATACCAAGAAGGCATTTGCGATGGAGTATCCACCCTCTTAGGTTTTAGTTGGGTGATTTGATATTCAGTAAATTCGCCTATTTTAGTTTTACTAACTGTGGGGCTGCCATTAATGGGGGTGACATAAAGTGGATTTGATTTGCCCCACAAGATCCTCAAATGTTGGATATTAAGTGGCACGTCCCAATTAGTATTTCGGCTATAAGAAAAGCTATTCTGGTAAACTGGGTTCGCCCCATAACGCGTATAGCTATAATCCAAGGTATCGCCAACCTGAAGATCTGACATCAACACATTTAGAGTCAACGAGCCGTTATAAATCTGCCGTTTAAGTTCTGACTCAGTATTCAATAAAGATTTTTTGGCGCTTTGTAACCGATCTAGACGTTGCCCATCCCTAAGAATATAAAGTGAATTCAACACTAGCTTTTGATAGGACGGGTCAAATGTAAAATTCAGCTGCGATGAGCTATCTAGGCCACTTTGGTTCACTATGGTTTCTACGTATCTACTATAGGATGTTCTTTCCCCAGTTTTTGTGACCTGAATTTGATTGTCTACCATGTGGTAATGCAATCCATTACTGACTTCATCAATAGGCACATCATCAATTGCGCCCACTTCATATTGAACAACCCAATCGGGGGCAGGCTCTAGGTGAATATCCTTAACTTCATTTGCGTCACTGCGGCTGGAATAAGAGGTTGATAAACATAAAAAAATAATTACAAGAAGTGTAAAGCGATGAGACAAATCTAAATCCTTTTAATTTAATGGCCTGCATAATATTCAACCTTTTAAAGACTTGAACATTAACAATGTAAAACCCGAATGGGGTAATTGTATCATTAGTTAAATGAGCTTGTACTGCCCTTAATAATGCAGAGGAACATCTGCAAACCTTTGCTGATTGTCAGTACTTTAATACAAATATCGTTATCCGCGATAGGCTGCTTGATACCCTCGCATTCCAAATTCGGCCACAGCTGAGTCAAAATAGATAAAGATGACTATACTGCTGACAGTTGAATTTGTACTTCCGTCAGCAGAGTCGCTTACCTTATTAAAACATTCAACACTATTTTGGGCTGCAGCAAATAATCAAATAAATAGCGTTAATGGAATGAACTAAGTTATTTGAAATAAAAATTTGAAGTGGCTGTTCTTATACCTCACTGGTAGAGCTAAGGGCAACCTTAGAGCTGGCATGTAAATTTATTCATATTTTTCATCAAACATAGTGGAGTTCCAAACATGATAAATAAACAAAGTATTAAATTAGCCCTAGCAGTTGGTTGCACATTAGCCGTAACACAAAGTGCATTAGCAAAACCTAACGCGCAATTGACTGTTGCTGAAGGCGCATCTGCAGAAATCACCACTGCCATTTCCCAGTGGAAAGAAGGTAAAAGACTGAAAGGACGTAAAGATAAATGTTACGGCATTGCTTTAGCAGGCGAAAACGATTGTAAAGCGGGACCAGGTACCAGCTGCGAAGGAACTTCTACTAAAGACTTTCAAGGCGATGCTTGGACATATGCACCTAAAGGATCATGTGAATTTATTGTGACACCTAATGGTAATGCATCAAAAGAGCCTATTGTTTAATATTGCTCAGAAATGAAACCTAACTTTAGTCTGCCCGCAAATGCAGGCATTAGCTTAAAACCAGAATACTTCAATGATGTACCACAAGTGATTGTTGAAGGACTCTGGTTTGAAGTACATGCCGAAAACTATCTAATTGACGGTGGCCCTCGTTTGGCGGCATTGGAGGAAATTGCTGCAAGATACCCACTCAGTATACACGGTGTCGGCGCTTCTCTGGCAGGCCCAGAACCCGTTAATAAACGTCATTTACAACGCTTAGAAAAATTGTGCAATAACCTTAATGTGGCCTCTTTTTCAGAGCATTTAGCGTGGTCGACCACAGATAGTCATTATTTTAATAATTTACTGCCCATACCGCTAACTCAACAAACCTTTGATACCGTTGTAAACAATGTGATGCAAATTCAAGATGCGCTTCAACGCACAATTTCGATAGAGAACCCTGCCAATTATATTCACCTCAATTCGGATATTAATGAGGCCGAATTTTTGATGGCGTTATCACAGAAAACTCAGTGCTCTGTGCTGCTCGATGTTAATAATTTATTTGTCAGTGCTAAAAACGTTGGCATGCAGCCACATAAGTATATAGATACACTAGATCTTGATGTTGTGAGTGAAATCCATATTGCTGGTCATTCAACAGATCCATTACAAGCAGATTTATTGATTGATTCTCACGATTCCCCTGTCGCTCCCGAAGTATGGGATCTGTTGCAGTATGTTTTACAACAAGCAGGCCCAAAACCCGTTCTGATAGAACGAGATTCAGATTTGCCCGCCTTCAGTGAATTAATGCTTGAGCGAAACATCGCTGCAGATTTAATTCAACATTGCTCAATGATAACTAAATGACTGATTTCTATACGCAGTTTGAGCATTACCTAAAAAATGGTGATCAGCAACAACTACAAAGTTTTATGCCAAATAAAGGCGAAGCCAATCGATTACTCATATATAGAAACACCTATTTTTCTGCATGCATTGATATATTAAAACGTAAGTATCCGAGTTGTGTAAATCTACTAGGGAATGACTATTTTAGAATGCTTGCTCGCCAATACACTGAGCAACATATACCAAAATCCACTGTACTTGCTGAATATGGCGAACACATGCCAGATTTTATCAGAGCTCAACTCAAGCAACATGCCCCAGACCTTGAATATGCAGCAGACTTAGCCACCTTGGATAAAGCTTGGCATGGTGCATACTTCGCCGCTGATGAATCCCCTGCATCAGCAGCAGAAATTGAGTCGTGGTTAGAAGATATCGAGTCTAAAAGATTTGCCTTGGGGGCAAGTGTGCAACTTGTTGAAAATAAGTGGAGTGTGGCGGCTATTTGGCCTGAACTAAAAAATGGCTTGCTAGAGAAACAAAGCATCGTTGAGCAAACGACTGAACACACTATTTTGTGGCGTGACACCACACAAATATTTCATCGCACCCTACCAGTTCCTGAATGGACATTCATTTCTCAAATACATCTAGGTAACACCCTTCTTGAAGCTGCTGAAGTTGCGTTAGCAACAGGTGAAATTGACATAAGCAATGTATTTTCACAACTACTATCAAATAATTTACTTAAGGAAATAACCACGCCATGAATACCATTACCGACCTCTATCAGTCTCTTTGTAAACAGTTCACCCTGTTTTTTAGTGATATATCATTATTGTTTGTCCGCCTACTTGCCGCAAAGGTTTTCCTTGCCTCAGGGTTAAGCAAATGGAATGGTTTTTTTGACTTTAACGAAGAAAAATATGATTTGTTCCTTTACGAATTCTTTTGCCCAGAACCCATCCGAGAAGGCGCTTTACTACTGTGTGATGCAAACACAATGGATTATACCGAAGGCTCGTTTACGGTTTCTTTGATAGAAACACTTGCGGTTCTAGCTGGAGTTGTCGAAGTATTGCTGCCCGTGATGTTGATTTTAGGTTTCTTTTCTAGAATTGGGGCGCTGGGTTTAGTGGGAATGACTTTATTTATTCAACTAGCCGTATTTCCTGAATGGGATCATTGGTGGAACCCAGCTGTTTGGTGGTTTGTTGCCCTTATGGTGATTGTGTCTAATGGCCCGGGAAAACTCTCTTTAGACCATTTATTAGGTTTAGATCGAAAAACGAACTAAGTTTTTTTGTAAAAACATACAACAGTAGTGGTTGGCAATACGCTTGCCGACCACTACTGTATTTAAATATTACAGCCCCCTAATTGAAATCATAATTCATATCTAAATCAAATCGTTAGCCATCCACATTTTTACTTAAATTTATAAAAAGCAACTTTGATAGACACCGAAAATACTAGATATGTGATCAGGTGATAATGATCATGCGCTTTTTAGGGTAAGCTTCCGTTTTAAATTGATTTGGTATTGATGTGAGCTGGGTTTTCTTTACGCTAGGTGCAGTAGTGTTACAAACGTTTCGTAACGCTTTGCAAAGTAAACTAAGTGCACATATGAGCACTTCTGGTGTGACCTTAGCGCGCTTTTTATTCGCCCCACCTATAGCACTGATTTATTTAGTGTTACTTTACACTTTTTCAAATCAGGTGATCCCTGAGTTCTCATCAAAATTTGTATTCTTTGTTGTACTGGCCTCTGTGATGCAGATTTTTGCCACTGCGTTAATGGTAATTTTATTTAAACAAAGGAACTTTGCTATTGGTGCGGGGCTAGCTAAAAGTGAAGCACTAGTTGCTGGCGTGCTGGGTACTTTATTTTTTGGTAGCCAACTGAGTTTGTTTGGTTGGCTAGGCATTTTAATTGGTGCCGCAGCGATACTTATTTTGTCCGGTGGCGGCAGAAAAGGGCAACTTAGCATTAAAACAGTGGCTATAGGCTTGGCCTGTGGCACTTGTTTTGCTCTCACATCATTATTTGTCAGAGATGCCAGTCATTTATTGGATGTGCCTTTCCCACACAGAGCGGCTTGGGTTTTGTTATGGGTAATATGTATTCAAACCTGCTTACTTGTAGGTTACATTTCGATAAATAGTCGAGGCACTTTTGTGGCACTGAAAGCAAACGTAAAAATGACCTTGGTCACCAGCATCATTAGTTGTTTTGGGACTATTTGTTGGTTTAGTGCGGTGTCATTACATCATGTGGCATATGTCAAAACATTAGGACAAATAGAGGTGTTGTTGACCATTTTAATCGCCACGTTTTGGCTAAAGAACAAAGTCAAACAACACGAAATTATTGGCTTACTACTCATCGCGGCAGCGGCTATTTTAGTGATGTGGGCTTAATGGTAAAATACAAATGACTACAACAAGCTATCAAGTGCCTGCACAGGCGCATCATGTAGAGTTAGAAATTAAACGCAGTAAATTTTTGACCTTTGCCTCGCCCGCAGTCAATCGCCAGGAGGCTGAAGAATTTATTCGCTCTTTGCGAGATCAACATCCTCAGGCTAGTCATGTATGTTGGGCATACATTGCCGGCGCTCCCAATACAACTATTCGCTCCATGAGTGACGATGGTGAACCCAGCGGTACCGCTGGTATGCCTATGTTAAAAGTACTTGAGTACAGTGGTTATGGAGACATAGTGGTGGCAGTCGTGCGCTACTTTGGCGGCACCAAGCTTGGCACCGGCGGATTACAACGGGCCTATTCTGATGCGGTGTCTTTGGTGTTAACAGATTTACCATTGAAACTTAAGGTGTCACGCACCCGCTTACAATTAACTTACGACTATTCCTATGATGGCAGTATTTCGCGATTGTTAGCACGTTATGATGTTGAAGGAATACAACCGAATTATGCTCAGCAAGTATCGCTAACTATAGCAATAGCCAACAGCGAACTGAGCACATTTAAAACTGAAGTCACCAATATAACAGCGGGTAATGTTGAGGTTTTATTACCAAAGTCGGAATAATTTATTGCCATTATTGTTACAAATCACCATCTACTTCCCCAAAGCTCGCCACTATTTTTTAGCTTTCTCTGTGTTCTCTTAGCTCAGTAGCAAAAACACCATTATCGCGGCAATAATTGGAAACATAAAAAACCACTTTGGGCGATAGAAAATACCCACTAGACTGGTGACGTAAAACACTAACCACAATCCCCAATGCATCCAAGAAAACACCTCAAAATAGCTAAGCAACAATAAGCCAGGCAAGGCTTTTACTGCAACATACAGCAAACAATGGCTTTGTAAGACATACCTAGAAATGGGTAAACTGACAAAATAAGAATGATACAGCCGTAGCAAGGCTTGTGAATCAAACAAACTACTCGCCATCAGCAAAGCAGCACAAAAACACAGGAATCCCGCTACATAACTCTGGGCTTCATGTTTTACGCCTTGGTACATAATACTCAACAAAATTGTCATTAATAACAGGCTAACAAAACGTAATCCTTCAGAACGAGGATTATGTAAATCTGCTTGCAGTTGTAACCTGAAAAATCCTTTCGGCCAGGCCCCCAAACTAACAGAAGGTTTAGGTAGGTGGCGCTCAATTATTATCGCCACACACCACAACACTAACCACTGAGCTTTTTCGAACTCATCTGCCATCCCAATAGCCACTAAAGGTAAAAGCAACAAGCTTAACCAAGGTAACTTGGGCACGCGCACTGCGCTTACACTGTAATAACTCACTAGCGCAACTAACCCAAGAATAGGCACAAACTGTTCAACACTATGGGAAATAGGAAACCTAAGAAGGCGATTTGATCCCTCATATACCATCAATAGCAATAAGCAAAGTGGTCCAAGAAGCAGGATATTAGCGCTGTAGATAATTAATCCCGTTTCACACCATTGTCTTTTAACATTGGTCACCACTAAACTATCAAGATAATGACTATGCTGAGTGGCTAATATCCCTTGGCGTTGCATTAACATCCAAGTGTATAAAAACAATAAGTAGCCCCATAAGGTATTTAAATACAAAGTGTTTTCACTACCCGCATCTGCCAGTATGCCCCAAGTAACAAAAGGTAGAAAAATCAGCGCGGGTATCGCAAGGGGGAATAAAGCAACTAGGCCCATACTTAATTGCCTAATACTGTCTACCCATTGCTTCAGTGATTCGTTATAGAGCCTGAGCCGAAACTGCCAGTAGTTCATAGTGATTCAGACTCACTTCGTTGCAATTGAATGTGCCTTACCTGCTGATGTTCAGCAGCAATCGCTTCATGACTGGCAATAATCACCAGGCCCGGATAGTCACTGAGCAACAAGTTAAGGGCTAACCGCGCGTTTTCATCTAAACCGTTAGTGGGCTCATCAAGCAATAACAATTTCGGTTGATGCATTACCGCGATGAGTAAACTTAACTTTTTGTAATTACCCAAAGACAAATTAGCAACTTTAATGTGCCAATACTGTTTTAAAGCAAATTGTTCGATCCAATGTTCCTTTGGTTCACAATTAAATTGACGTCCATGAAAATCCAATAATTCTGCCACAGTTAAAAACCCAGGTAAGGCCACCTTAGAAGCACTAATACCAATATTACTTTTACTTGCCGTAGTTAAAACTGGCTCTAAATTGAAACTCACCTTACCTGCATCTGGCGTTATCAGACCCGCTGCGAGCATTAATAAAGTGGTTTTTCCACTGCCGTTTGGGCCGCTAATCAGGACTCTAGGCTCGTTAATCTCAAGGGAAAAATCATTAAACACGCAACGGTTTTGATAAAAATGGCTGACTTTTTCAAACTCTAACAATCGAAGGTTACCTTGTTATCTAATATTGCAACAAAGGACAATATTAAATCATTTTAGTTTTGTTGGGTGCAACTCAAGCAACGTGTTTGCTGAAGTACCTTGCTTTAGAAGGAAGTGTCTTTGATATGAAAATAACAAAAAGGAAAAAGTGCTGTAATTTGCTAGGCGGGGTGAAACCAAGGTTATTATCAATAAACTCTGAGCCTAGCTTGGTACTCCTACCATGCTAGGCTCACATGTTTTACTGTATGCATCTTGCTAGCCTATAACTTAGCGACCATTTCTTGATGCGTCTCTGTACTTTTCTTAGCCATATATTTAGCTGTTTTTTCAGCTTCATTAGCCAAGGCAAAGCTCACTGAGTCATAACCATTACATACCAAACCCTTGGCAATTTGTTTTATGCCTAGGCCACTATCGCGTATTGCAACATTCACCTTAATGACACTATCGCTTTTGATTGCTTCACAAACCTTCACTAATTTACCTTCAACTGTTGGGTCAATTTTATTGCTCGCTTGAACACTACCAGTTAAAAGAATGCCTGCGGTGATGATGCTGCTAATTATGATTTTTTTCATGATAAGTCTCTCTATGTTTGTTGGTGATGATTAATTTCAAGTACACACATAGAGTAGGGATAAAGGTTGGTAGTGAAGGGGCAAAACAGTTTAATTACGGTGAAACGGGATGAAGCGTTCAAACTGATAAATACAGAGATAAGCCAGCGCTTATCATCTGCATTTCGTCGAATTTTGTGAAATTTTGTTACATTCCCTATTTTATAATAAGTAAAATGAAATCACCGTTATAACAAAGGTCAATTAATCCTGCATATAACCTAGAGGTAACTCACTAATAGCCGCCACACCTGAATCTACTGCAGCTTGGGCCACCGCTCTCGCCACACGTTTTAACAAGCGCGGATCCATAGGTTTAGGAATAATATAGTCCTTTCCAAAGCTAAGACTATCGATATTGCTGGCTGACAATACCTCTTGAGATACGTCTTCTTTAGCAATGCTACGAATCGCATCAACTGCCGCTATTTTCATTTCGTCATTAATTTGCGAGGCGCGCACATCTAGGGCACCACGGAAAATAAACGGGAAACACAACACATTATTGACTTGGTTAGGATAGTCAGAGCGTCCGGTGGCCATAATAAGATCATCCCGTATTTTATGGGCTAACTCAGGCTTAATTTCAGGATCGGGGTTGGAGCAAGCAAAAATCACCGGATTAGGAGCCATTAGCTTTAATGCTTCTGGTGGCAATAGGTTAGGGCCAGACACACCCACAAATACGTCAGCGCAATCTAAGGCATCTTCTAAGGTGCGTTTATCGGTATTATTAGCAAATAATTTTTTGTGGAAAGTAAGATCTTCTCGGCGAGTATGGATCACGCCTTTTCTATCAAGCATATAGATACGCTCGCGTTTAGCACCACACTTAACCAACAACTCCATACAAGCGGTCGCTGCAGCACCCGCACCCAGACATACAATAGTGGCATCGTTAATACTTTTGCCTTGGATCTCTAAAGCATTCAACATACCGGCAGCGGTCACAATTGCTGTTCCATGTTGGTCATCATGAAAAACAGGTATGGCGCAGCGCTTTATCAATTCTTGCTCAATTTCAAAACATTCGGGTGCTTTAATGTCTTCTAAATTAATGCCACCGAAAGTATCTGCAATACTGGCCACAGTATTAATAAACTCTTCAGTTGTAGTATGTTTGACTTCAATATCAATAGAATCAATGTTAGCAAAACGTTTAAATAACAGCGCCTTACCTTCCATTACAGGTTTAGAAGCAAGAGGCCCTAAATTACCTAGGCCTAATATGGCAGTACCGTTTGAAATAACCGCCACTAAATTACCTTTACCTGTGTATTGATAAGCAGCATCAGGATCCGCCGCTATTTCGCGAACCGGCTCAGCCACACCAGGACTGTAAGCCAGCGCTAAATCGGTAACAGTTTCGGCTGGCTTGGTAATCTCAATGCTGATTTTTCCGGGTACAGGTTTGGCATGGTAGTCGAGCGCTTTTTGACGAAAATCAGACATTTTGGTGTTAATCCTTAGTGTAGGGTTAGTAGGATTAAAGGTTCAGTGCTATATCCCAAAAGAGAAAATATCTCTGATGTCTATGTCTGTCTTATTTATCCATCTAGTGTTATTTTAAAGGGCCTCAGGCACCTTTATGCCTGAATGTAACATAGCCAGTAATACGAACACATCAGAATTAAGTAGTTGTTTATTTATTTGATATAACTGAAACTGATACCACCTCTGAAAACTTACAAGCCCACTTACAGTTTAATAGAAACATTTAACTCTTTTTATTTGCAATTGATTGTTTTGAAATCATACCCGTCACTTTACCGCAACCCAACTCAATGGAATTCAGCACCAGTGTTGGCTAATGACTACTTTACTATGAGATATCAAGATTTGTTTAAAGAAGGTAACTAAATGATCACATCAAATAAAGGAGTGATGTGTTGACAAGTTTTGAATATTTTTATTTGGTACAAAAAAAGGCGCTAAATAAGCGCCTTCTCTATGTCTTGTTAGACAAAAAACTATATTAGCTTTTCTTAAGACCAGCAAAACGTTTGTTGAATTTATCAACACGACCACCAGTATCTACGTTACGTTGCTTACCAGTATAAAACGGGTGGCAAGACGAACATACGTCTAGGTTAAGGTCTTTTTTCAAAGTAGAACGTACTTTGATTACATTTCCGCAAGAACAGTTTGCAGTCATTTCTTGATAATCAGGATGGATATCTTGTTTCATGGGTTACCTCTTCGTCAGGCCGCATCGCTATTCAACCCGAAGTTGAACACCATACGAAAATTAAATTAAAAAAGCTTTGTGGCTTGCCGCAAAGTGGCGCGCATATTAATGTAACGGGGTTAGGCAATCAAGGCTTTTGTTGCTTTTATCACCGCAAATACTGGTTTTTGACCTTCTACTGACTGGATACACATACAAATTAATGACAATACTTCGTGTCGCACTGCCTATTCCCAAGCGTCAGCTATTCGATTACCTCTATGAAGGTGGTAAAGCATTAGCTATAGGCGTGCGGGTACGTGTCTCTTTTGGGCCACGCAAATTAATCGGCGTTGTTTGGGGAACATCTGAAACATCGGAATGGGACATCAGCAAACTAAAATCTGTTGACGCAGTGTTAGATGATGCGCCGATTTTTGACCCAGTTTTAATTAAATTATGTACTTGGTTAGCCCAGTATTATAAACATCCTATAGGTGATGTAGTGCAAACCGCTATGCCAGTAGCACTGCGCAAAGGTGAGTCGAGTCAAGCTAAGCCCATCGAATATTGGACCTTAAGTGATACTGGGCAGTCTGTAGAGTTAAGCCGTTTTTCTCGCGCCCCTAAACAAGGCTCATTGATAGAAGCCCTGCAGAAGCAAGATTTAGTGAAATCAAAAGCCAAGACTGATTTTGGTGCAGCTGCGATTAAGGCTCTATCCGACAAAGCCTTGATTGCGCCCATAGAAAAAGCGGCTTCGTTAATGTCGACCTGGCAACAGGATTTACTGGTTCGAGACAAACCTAGTGCCAATGTTGAACAAGCCATCGCCATAAGCTGCATTGAAGCCAAGCTTGATCATTACGGCTGTTTTTTATTAGACGGCATTACCGGCAGCGGTAAAACAGAGGTATATCTACAAGCTATTGAACAGGTACTTAAACAAGGTAAACAAGTCTTAATTTTAGTGCCAGAGATTGGGCTAACACCGCAAACTGTGCATAGATTTAAATATCGCTTTGGCATTGATGTAGGGGTGTTGCACTCTGGTCTAAATAACACTGAGCGGCTGCAAGTTTGGCAACAAAGTGCCAATGCTCAATTGGGCATTATTATAGGCACCCGTTCCGCTATTTTTACACCTATGCTAAAACCCGGCTTACTGATAGTAGATGAAGAACATGACTCGTCTTATAAACAGCAAGACGGTTTGCGTTATCACGCTCGCGATTTAGCCGTGATGCGCGCCCTCGAAGAAAACATTCCATTGGTGCTGGGATCCGCCACACCAGCCCTTGAAACCTTAAACAATGCACTAACTGGAAAATATCAACACCTTAGGTTACAGCAACGTGCTGGTAATGCGACCATCGCGACTCAACATGTGTTTGATATTCGCCAGCAACCACTGCAATTTGGTGTGGCTCAAGGCATGTTAGAGCGCATGAGTCAGCATTTGCAACAAGGCAGCCAGGTAATGCTGTTTATCAATCGCAGAGGTTATGCACCTGCCCTTATGTGTCATCAATGTGGTTTTGTTGAACACTGTAAACGATGTGACAAACCTTACACTGTTCACAAACAACTTTACAAACTGCAGTGTCATCATTGTGGTAGCGCTAAGTCCATCCCAAAGAGTTGCCAGCAATGTCAGTCCAATGAACTCACTTCTATGGGAGTCGGTACAGAACAATTAGAGCATGGGCTAGCCAGTTATTTTCCACAGTACAGCAGTATTCGCATCGATAGCGACAGTGCCAGAGGTAAAAACAAGCTAGATAACATGCTTAATAGTATCAACAACAACGAACATCAAATCTTAATAGGCACCCAAATTTTATCTAAAGGTCACCATTTCCCCAATGTTACCTTAGTACTGATTCTGGATGTGGACGGCGCATTGTTTAGTGCTGACTATCGCGCCGCAGAACATCTGGCACAACTTATCACGCAACTCGCAGGTCGTGCAGGACGCGCCGAAAAACCCGGTGAGATGTGGCTACAGACCCACGATCCAGGTCATCCACTACTTCAGGATTTAATTAATAATGGTTATGCCCATTTTGCACAATACGCTTTACTGGAACGGCAACAGGCAAATTTACCGCCTTTTACATACCAAGCTTTGTTTAAAGCACAAGCATTAAATGCCCGAGACGCGTTTGATTTTTTACAACAGATTGCGCAACTATTTAGTCATATAGACAGTGTAGATTGTGTGGGTCCTATTCCTGCTTTAATGGAAAAACGTCAAGGCCAATATAGGATGCAATTATTATTACAAAGTCCACAACGTAGCAACTTACAAAAAGCCATTGCCCTACAAATCCAACAGATTGAAACCTTACACTTAGCCAATAAAATTCGTTGGTCATTGGATGTTGACCCTCAGGATTTTAGTTAAACTGACTCTAGGTTAAAATGTATCACGGCAATAATAATGAAGATTCTGATTGTGGATCCTGTGATCCTAGGTAACATCATGACCCTAATTTCTAAGCAGTACTTTTTATAGAATGGCACACAAAGATTATGTGGCTCGTGGCCGCGGTCAAAAACAAGCTCCACCGCCTCCCAAACCATCACTACCTTGGTTGCGGATTATTATCACTCTTACTCTAGTAGCTGGATTTGGCTATTTTTTATGGAGTATCAAGGGTACCGCCCCTGAAAACACCACAACCTCCAACACCAAGGTAGTGAAAAAAACTCCAAGCAAAGAAGACACCTTGCCAGACATTCCAGAAGAAGAATGGGAGTTCATTAAGAGTTTGCCAGAATACACTGTCAAAATTGAACAAAAAGAGCAAGACCAACCCACAGTGCGCCGCTTAATACAGTGCGGTTCATTTAGAACCGATGCTCAGGCTCAAGAGCTTAAGGCAAAGATTGCTTTTCAAGGTTTAGAAGCACAAGTCAGACCAAGTCAAGGCTCGTCAGGAAAGTGGTATCGGGTAATTCTAGGACCTTATGACAGCAAACGATTAGCCGAGAAAGACCGCCACACCTTACAACGTGCAAAAATTAATGGTTGTAAGATTTGGAATTGGAACCTTTAATCAAATTGGGCAACATAAACGTCAAGTCGCGAAACTTCTCGCGACTTGAATAAAAGGGAATTTTGCCACCACATCATTGACTATGTAGCTTTTAAAGCCCTAAGCCTGAAATGCCGCTTGAAAAAAATAGATTACTCCCCCACATCTAATCCACTCGGCGGTGTTTTCTAAAATATTGAAAACCCTAGCCCTCTCTTAGCCCTGACAACCGTTGTGTAATCCCATCTGGTTGTCCTTGGACACTGAAGGAATTTTCGTGACTACAATTGTATCTGTACGCCGCAATAATCAAGTAGTAATTGCCGGTGATGGTCAAGTTTCACTTGGTAATACTGTAATGAAAGGCAACGCCAAAAAAGTCCGTCGCCTTTATAACAACAAAGTGCTGGCTGGATTTGCGGGCGGCACAGCTGATGCATTTACTTTGTTTGAACGTTTTGAATCAAAACTTGAAATGCATCAAGGCAACTTAACTCGCGCTGCCGTTGAGCTCGCCAAAGACTGGCGAACTGATCGTATGTTGCGCAAACTCGAAGCCTTGTTGGCGGTCGCAGACGAAACCGCCTCATTTATCATTACTGGCAATGGCGATGTTGTGCAACCTGAAAATGATTTAATCGCCATAGGCTCGGGTGGCAATTTTGCCCAATCAGCGGCTATGGCTTTATTGGAAAACACCGAATTATCAGCCAAAGAAATCGCTGAAAAAAGTTTGACTATAGCGGGCAATATCTGTGTATTTACCAATCATAGCCAAACCATTGAAACCATTGATTATTAACTATTTCGGCTACATTATTTTTTTGACTGGCCTAGTGCATATTTTCGCCGGTCGATTACCCAGATTATAAGGTTTTATTTATGTCAGACATGACCCCAAGAGAAATCGTCCATGAATTGGACTGCCACATTATCGGTCAGCAAGATGCCAAACGTGCGGTATCTATTGCGCTACGAAATCGCTGGCGCAGAATGCAGCTTGAGTCAGAGCTGCGTCAAGAAGTCACACCTAAAAATATATTAATGATTGGCCCAACTGGTGTGGGTAAAACTGAGATTGCTCGTCGCTTGGCAAAATTGGCCAATGCGCCATTTATAAAAGTCGAAGCCACCAAATTTACCGAAGTGGGTTATGTAGGTAAAGAAGTGGAAACGATCATTCGTGACTTAGCTGATATAGCAGTCAAAATGACCAAAGAACAAGCCACCAGCAAAGTGAAGTTCCGCGCTGAAGAAGCGGCAGAAGAACGTATTTTAGATGCCTTGTTACCACCACCAGAAAATGCCTTTGGTGATAAAGAAGAGCATCAAGATAAAGGTACCAGACAAATTTTCCGCAAAAAACTTCGCGAAGGTCAATTGGACGACAAAGAAATTGAGTTAGATGTAGCGGCGCCTCAAGTTGGCGTAGAAATTATGGCGCCTCCAGGCATGGAAGAGATGACCAATCAATTACAAGGTATGTTTCAAAACTTATCTGGTAAAGAGAAGAAAAAGAAAAAACTGAAAGTAAAAGAAGCCTTTAAGTTATTGGTTGAAGAAGAAGCCAGTAAATTAGTCAATCAAGAAGACTTGAAACAAACTGCTATTGAGTCACTTGAGCAGAATGGCATAGTGTTTATCGATGAAATTGACAAAATTTGTAAACGTGAAGGCAATACCAGTGGTGGCGATGTATCCCGTGAAGGTGTGCAACGAGACTTATTACCTCTAGTTGAAGGTTCAACTGTATCAACTAAACACGGTACCGTAAAAACTGACCATATTTTGTTTATTGCCTCTGGCGCGTTTCAAATGTGTAAACCTTCAGATCTCATCCCAGAACTGCAAGGCCGTTTGCCTATTCGTGTTGAACTTTCAGCCCTAACTGCCCACGATTTTGTGCGTATTCTGACAGAACCCAACGCATCACTTACCGAACAGTATGTGGCTTTATTGAAAACCGAAGGTGTGGATGTATCTTTTACTGATGAAGGCATAGAACGTATCGCTCAGGCTGCATGGCAAGTTAACGAACGTACTGAAAACATCGGTGCTAGACGTTTACATACAGTGATGGAAAAACTGATGGAAGACATATCTTACGATGCCTCTGAAAAAAGTGGCGAGTCTTTAATAGTGGATGCCAAATACGTTAATGATCATTTAGACATGTTAGTAGAAGACGAAGATTTGAGTCGCTTTATTCTGTAATGAGAGTTTTGATAACGAAATATACAATGCCGCTCAACTAGAGCGGCATTTTTGTAACAATTAAGTGTTTTCATGGAGAAATCGCTAAAGCTAATGAAGGTCACAGATGCTAATTTCAATGCTAAATTATGGTAGAAATTTTAAGCTAATCCTAAAGTTAGCAGTGTTACTGAAGGGTATAGACCTGTCGAAAATTTCTATACTCCAAGATTACCGATAGCTTAACGATAACTGTTAGCAATAGCTTGCACACGCTGCGAAATAGTTCATAATATTCATAACGTTAGCAATGGTTGTTTATATATGTATCAAAAATACAAACGTTCAAACCTATTTAATACGTCAAAGATTACTTGCACATTGGCATCTGCACTTTTAACTCTGCAATTAGTGTCAGTGTCTAAGGTCAATGCAATGGAAGTGCTTAGTGC
Organism: uncultured Paraglaciecola sp.; assembly: GCF_963977085.1. Taxonomy (GTDB): domain Bacteria; phylum Pseudomonadota; class Gammaproteobacteria; order Enterobacterales; family Alteromonadaceae; genus Paraglaciecola. Next base: position 573,833 of record NZ_CAXBNC010000001.1, read on the forward strand.
TAAAGAGTTGGCGTCTCACTGTGAATTGCTTAGTACCAATCCACAAGGTGTTGATGGCCAATATTGTATTCGCTATATTCAAGGCTTTATAGACGGCGCCATAGCGACCGACGCCCGAGTGATGTTAAATGCCGAAAATGCCATATCTGGTAAAGAAACCTTTGCAGAACGTGCTATGCGCACTCGTATGCCCGGCCGCGCAGACCTCTCGCGTGCCGCAAAGCTAGCAGGCTTTTGTCTGGGTGACCCACTGCCACTTAGCGAAATTGTCAATTCGGTAGTTGCCGATCTAGAGGAGCTGCAATTAAACAAAACAAAAGACGAACCAGCTATGGAAGTCGTCTATAAATCACTTCTGAAAAATTACCCCTGTAAACTATGAGTTTGATTCGAGCCCGATATATGCTTCAACGCGGTGAAGCACGTCTTTCCTCTGTTTTATTGTTACTGTCAGTGCTTGCAGTTTCTTGGCTACTTTGGTCTGGATTATATAAACCTTTAGTCATGGGCTTGGGTGCTTTTTCCTGCTTGCTGAGTGCGTACTTGGCCTATCGAATGGGATTTTTCCGGCATCATAAGGCGTTGGTAAGACTGTTGCCACGCTTGCCCGGTTATTGGATGTGGTTATTAAAAGAAATTGTTGTCTCGAGTATTGATGTGACCAAGATGATCTTGAGTCCTTCTCTTCCTATCAGCCCCACAGTAGTCAAACTCAAGGCCCAAACCAAAACTGATGTAGGCCAAGTCATCTTTGGCAATTCCATTACATTGTCCCCGGGCACAGTGACATTAGATATGCACAAAGGAGAAGTATTAGTTCATTGCCTAACCTCTGACGGAGCAGCAGAATTACAAAAAGGCGAGGCAAATCGTCGAGCCGCAGCCTTGGAGCACAAGTAGCAATGTATATAGTTGTCTCTATTGCCATCTTAGTCACTATGGTTTTGGCATTAACAAGAGCCCTAATAGGACCAAGTGTGTATGATCGAGTATTGGCTGTGAATGTATTTGGCACCAAAACCGTATTGTTACTGTCTGTTATTGCATTTCTTTATGGTCGACCCGACTTTCTCGATCTTGCTCTGGCCTATGCCTTAGTGAATATGGTGGGTATCCTTGCGGTATTGGAGTTTTTCCAAAATCGTTCTCAAAGAAATTCCGAAACTGAGGCTAAAGATGATTGATTTGGTTTTGGATGTCCTGAGTTGGATCCTACTCGTTCTTGGAGGGTTCTGTGTGTTGGTCGGAGGCATTGGTGGATTGCGACTGCCAAACTTTTACACCAGAATTCACGCCGCCAGTCTTACTGATACTATGGGCACTATCTTAATTTTTGTGGGCATTATCCTACAAGCAGGCTTGTCCTTAGCCGCATTAAAGCTGTTCGCAATCATGTTGTTTCTACTGCTGACTGGCCCGACTGCTACTTATGCTTTGGCCAATGCCGCATTCCAAGCAGGTCTTAAACCTGACGCAGGAACCGCCAGTGACGAACCCGAGGAGAATGACCCAGAATGATATTTATCTTTGCGGTTTTCCTATTAACTTTGCTGGTCATTACCGCAATAGCGATAGTACGCACTAAAAACCTGTTCGTAGCAGTCATGTTAACGTCTATATTTAGCTTGCTGATGGCTGCAAACTTTTTCATCCTAGACGCGGCAGATGTGGCCTTAACAGAGGCAGCTGTTGGTGCCGGGGTGACAACTGTCATTTTTCTCTGCGCATTGGCGCTAACCGGCGACAGAGAAAAATCCAGAGAAGGCGGACGTTGGGTAGCGAGAGGAACGGTCGGTGTGTTAGCTCTGCTGATCATTTATGCTACCTTCGATAAACCCAGACTGGGTGACCCAATGGCACCAGTGCATCAACATGTAGCACCTTGGTACCTAGAAAAAACCCCTGAATATATTGATATTCCCAATGTTGTCACCGCTATCCTGAGTAGTTTCAGAGGATACGACACCTTAGGAGAAGTCTTTGTAGTCTTTGCTGCCTGTATTGGTGTGTTATTCATTTTAAGTGTTCCCCCTCCGCGAAAAAAACCAGCAATGGTCGAAAAAAATAGTGGCCTACGCCATCATTTGATACCTCAAGTGGTCGGCCGATTACTTATTCCTTTTATAGTGCTGTTTGGCCTGTACACACAATTCCATGGTGAGTACGGCCCTGGCGGAGGTTTCCAAGCTGGCGCTATTATTGCCACAGGCGTGATTCTTTATGCGCTGCTCGAAGGCGAAAGCAAAGCATTACGTGCAGTTCCTCGCTCTGTATTGTTAGGCATGGTAGTAGGCGGTGCGTTACTGTATGGCGGAGTCGGATTAGCCTGCATGTTGATGGGCGGTACTTTTCTTGAATATTCGGTTCTGTCAAGCGACCCAGTTTGGGGGCAGCACCTTGGAATATTACTTATTGAAGCCGGAGTTGGCATGGCCGTTTGTGGTGCATTGCTATCTATTTTTCATGCGTTTGCCGCACGTGAGAGTTTGTCATGAAGCTATTAGAACTACTGGGTTATTTCAATTATTGGGTATTCGCTATCATCTTGACGGTGGGCCTTTATGCGGTAATTAGTAAAACAAATTTAATCAAAAAACTTATCGGGTTATCCATCTTTCAATCGGCTGTTTTCCTTATGTATATTACTATGGATAAAGTAGAAGGAGGCACCGCGCCAATTATCCAAGCTGGGGTAAAAGATCAAATATTTTCCAATCCACTGCCTCAGGTATTAATACTTACCGCCATAGTAGTGGGAGTATCCACACTCGCATTGGGCCTTGCCATGGTAGTTCGTATTAGTGAATGTTATGGCACTATCGAAGAAAACGAAATTTTGGATGCCGACTGATTAATATGGATTTACTCGCACACCTTCCCGCTCTTCAAGTTGTGGTTCCGATGTTATCGGCACCACTAATCGTTCTGTTGCAACCACGTGGTTTAGCGTGGGCTGGGGCAACGGCCGCTGCATTGGTCAGTTTTGCCATTGCCGTTACACTCGCTATTGCCGTTTTAAACGGACACACACTTACTTATGCAATGGGTGGCTGGCCAGCTCCTTTTGGCATTGCTCTGTCGGTCGACGCGTATAGCGCAATACTACTGTTAATTGTAACTGGGGCGGCTGCGGCGGCTTTACTTGCTGCTAAACCAAGCATCGACAAACAAATAGAGTCTGAACGGCAACCTTTGTTCTACTCTGCATGGCTGCTGGCCCTTTCGGGTCTGGTGGGAATACTGGTAACAGCCGATGCCTTTAATATCTTTGTATTTATGGAGATATCATCTTTGGCCAGCTACATATTGATAGCTGGAGGGCCAGACCGTCGCGCGTTACCAGCGGTTTTTAAATATCTGATTATGGGCACCATAGGCGCGACCTTTTATTTGATTGGTGTCGGCATGATTTATATGATGACTGGCACACTTAACCTCGCAGATATGGAAGCCCGCATCGGCGATGTCACTGATATCAACCCTATATTAGTAGCGGCCGGATTCATCACTATTGGTTTAGCCCTTAAAGCGGCAGTGTTTCCCCTGCACGTATGGGTGCCAAATGCCTATACTCACGCTCCACATATGGTAACTGTATTTCTGGCTGCTTGTGCAACTAAAGTATCGCTATACGTATTAATCCGATTCGATTACATGGTGTTCCAGTCCAAGCTTTTAGAGCATGAATTTCAGTTTGCGATGTTTGCAATGCCACTGGCTATCCTTGGGATACTGATTGCGTCAGCCGTGGCTATTTTTGAAGGTCACCTTAAAAGACTATTAGCCTCATCATCTATTGCTCAAATTGGTTATATTTTACTTGGCGCCAGCTTAATAAGCGTTGCTGGACTGAGCGCCAGCGCAGCACATATGTTTAATCATGCCTTAGCAAAGGGTGGTTTGTTTTTAGCCGTAGCTTGTTTGGCTTATCACTATAAAGATTTACGCCTAGACCAACTTGGCGGAGCCTCCACCCGTATGCCGTGGACCTGCGCAGCAATAGTGGTTTGCGGTTTAAGTCTAATAGGTGTGCCCGGTACTGCGGGGTTCATCAGTAAATGGCTATTGATTGGCGCTGCCCTTGAAAGTGGGGCCTTAGGATGGGGCTTAATTGCCGTTATTCTAGTCAGCTCTTTAATGGCGGTTGTGTATGTTTGGCGAATAGTTGAAGCACTTTATTTTCAAGCACCGATTGAAGGAGACTCAGCCGTTTCTGAAGCACCTATTCAGCTGTTGATAATCACTGGGCTTGTTGCCTTGCTCAATATTTACTTCGGACTGTTTCCACAAATTCCATTGGAATTGGCCAATAGTGCTGCGGCACTGCTAATAGAGGGCGTCCAATGATTCCAGAAACTGCAATATTGGTCGCCATCGGCTTGCCCCTTGTAGGCGCACTGGCCATAACACTTGCCGGGCGTATAGGCCCAAATATTAGGGAAGCGGCTACCGCCATTACCTCAGTGTCGTTAATCTGGGTAGTTTGGGGGCTCTTACCGCTACTAATGGACGGTGGGCGTCCTTCGGTAGAAGTAAGTGAACTCATGCCAGGCCTAAGCATTGCTTTTGCGGTAGAGCCATTAGGTATGTTATTCGCGGCATTAGCTTCCGGCCTTTGGCTGATTAACTCAATTTATTCCGTAGGCTATATGCGCGGAAACCAAGAGAAAAACCAGACTCGGTTTTACGCTTGTTTTGCACTTGCGCTCTCAGCCACTATGGGTATTGCTTTTGCAGGTAACTTATTCACGCTGTTTTTATTCTACGAGTTACTCACACTTTCTACTTACCCATTAGTGACTCATAAAGGTGACGCTGCAACTGTACGTTCAGCAAGGATTTATCTAGGTGTCTTACTCAGCACCTCTATCGGTTTATTCCTACCGGCAATCATCTGGACTTATTCTCTAGCGGGCACAGGTGACTTTACCGTTGGCGGGATCTTAGCCGGCAAATTGAATGATCCTGAAATAGGTTTGTTATTAGGACTATTTGTCTTTGGTATAGGTAAGGCAGCCGTCATGCCAATGCACAAATGGCTACCTGCAGCTATGGTAGCACCTACCCCCGTTAGTGCCTTGTTACACGCTGTTGCAGTAGTAAAAGCAGGTGTGTTTGCAGTCACTAAAATTATTGTTTATATATTTGGAATCGAGTTTTTATTTGCGGCGCCTAGCTCACAATGGCTTTTATATGTCGCTGCTTTTACTATTATCACCGCCAGTTTGGTTGCTTTGAGGCAAACCAACATCAAACGACTACTGGCCTATTCCACTATTGCACAGCTGTCTTATGTGGTTATGGCAGCCGCGATTCTAAAACCCTTAGCAGAGGTGGGTGCAGCCATACATATGGTGGCTCATGCCTTTGGCAAAATTACCTTATTCTTTGCCGCTGGCGCTATTTATGTGGCCTCTAAGAAAACTGAAATTGCACAGCTAAGGGGTATTGGTAGACGCATGCCTTGGACTATGGCGGCCTTTACTATAGGCGCACTGAGTATGATTGGTGTACCACCTACAGGTGGTTTTGTGTCCAAATGGTATATATTGGCGGGCGCCTTCGAGGCCAATAATCTAGTGGCAGTATTTACTATCATTGGTAGTACCGTACTAAACGCCGCCTACTTTTTGCCGATTTTGTATATGGTTTGGTTTGAAAAAGAAAAAGAAGGTGGCAAAGAACATGGGGAAGCACCATTTTTTGCCGTATTAGCGCTGTGTTTAACCGCTTTATTAACACTCGCATTTTTCTTGTTTAACGGCCCAGTCATCGAATTGGAAAGCCAAGTTGTGAAGGGGCTAAGTTAATTATGAACGACGAAAAACAACTACACTGGCTAGTTCGCCCTTCTACTATTCGCAAACTCTGGATTGGTTCCAGTATTGTGCTTGCCTTAACCGTGTTAGCGCAAACAGTGATATACGTTAAAGGTTATTTTGGATTTGATGCATGGTTTGGGTTTGGCGCTGTATATGGGTTTGCCAGTTGTTTAGTGATGGTATTGGTAGCCAAGTTATTAGGGCTCGTGCTAAAACGACCGCAAAATTACTACGATGAAGCATCGCCTGACGTTCCCGAAAACCACCAAGAAGGAGGACACTAATGGAGTTAGGTATGTTGTCCCCTGCCCTTGTTTTAGTGATAGCAGCTGCACTAATTGGTTTAGTAAAAGGCCATGCTAGAACGGTAGTCTTATTAGTAGCGCCTCTGATTACTTTATGGGCTATTTGGCAAGTTCCCGATGGTGTTCAAGGCACAGTAAAGTTTCTCTCCTATCACATTGAGCCTGTTGAAGGCAGCCCACTGCGGCGACTGTTCGCTACCGTATTTGCGATTATGGTGTTTGTCGGCGGCTTGTATGCTTTTCGAATTGCCAAATGGTATGAACTTGCAGCGGCTTATGCATACGCAGCAGGTGCCATAGGTGTGTGTTTTGCTGGCGATCTAATTACCCTGTTTTTGTATTGGGAATTGATGGCATTGTTTTCAACTATTGTTGTTTGGTGTGGCGGCACTCCTGGTGCACGCGCTGCGGGTATCCGTTATGCCATCATGCACTTGTTAGGTGGCGTAATACTAAAAGTAGGCATCGAAGGTGTAGTAGTGGGCACTGGCTCCATTCAGATCCAGCCTATGTTGGCCACAGACTTCAGTACTTGGATGATCCTCATAGGTATTTTGATAAACGCTGCGGCCCCTCCCGTCTCTGCTTGGTTAGCTGATGCCTATCCTGAATCAAGTCCTACTGGTTCGGTATTCCTGTCTGCTTTCACGACCAAAACAGCAGTACTCGCACTCATATTGTTATTCCCAGGAGAACCCGTATTAATTGGCCTGGGTTTGTTTATGGTTATGTACGGCATTATTTATGCGTTACTTGAAAACGACGTGCGGCGTATTTTGGCCTATTCAGTTGTGAACCAAGTCGGCTTTATGGTGGTGGCAGTGGGTATAGGTACCGAGATGGCACTCAATGGCGCCGCAGCCCATGCATTTGCCCACATTATTTATAAAGCCCTACTCTTCATGAGTGCTGGTGTAGTTATCTATAGGACTGGGAAGAATAAATGTATGGAACTGGGGGGACTATTCCGTACCATGCCTATCACAACAGCTTGCGGTATCATTGGTGCCTTAGCAATATCGAGTTTTCCGTTAACGTCGGGCTTTACTACCAAAAGCATGATCTCTCAGGCGGCGGTAGACGGTAATTTGATCTGGGTTTATATGGCATTAACCGCAGCATCAGCCGGAGTATTTTTACATGCAGGGATCAAGTTCCCATGGTTTGTCTTTTTCCAAAAGGACTCCGGTTTACGCCCTAAAGATGCACCTTGGAATATGGGTCTAGCCATGATCATTTTTGCCGGATTATGTATTTTACTTGGGGTATTTCCTGAACTACTTTACAGTTTATTACCCTACCCTGTTGAATACCAACCTTACTCAATTGGCAAAGTGCTTTTCTATCTGCAGCTACTGCTATTTTCAGGTTTGGCTTTCTTCGTATTGCTCCCCTTAATGAAGCGTACGATGACTATTAGCCTAGACACCGATTGGCTTTGGCGCCGAGCGGCCCATTCTTTGCTGAAAGTAATAGAACGAATGATTAACTCAATTGCTGCAGTGGTTTCACAGCAGAAGGCTCGTTTACAGCAGTTTTTACACCTAATTGCGGTACGTTACTTAGGCCAACCCCATACCGCTGACAGCAAGGAACGTGGCATGTTTGCCCGTTCTTGGCCAGTAGGCACAACGGCACTATGGATAGCAGGGCTCTTGTCGGCTTATGTGTTGTTATATTATTTGTAGCAAAAAGTCTGTTTAAAATGCCCTGCTGTTACCTACAGCGGGGCAATTTTACACTAAATTTTGATTGTCATTTCGGCTCGTCAACCCACCTTAAAGCAGCTCAATTTCTACAAGGTACTTCTGTGTATTCACAAAGATGACTGAATACATCACTTGATAAATTTTCTCTTTAAAGTTTATTAGGCGGAAAAAACCAGTTTATTTTGATCTAAATCTCGCCCATAGGCTGAGAATTTTGGCCCTCTTTGATTAGGTTCGCCTTCACAAGTGCCGCCCAATTCAAGCACTTTTTTATAAAGCCTAATGACCTCTTCTTTAGAACCGACGTTTAAACCAATCATTGTGCCATTTCCATTACTTGCAGGCTCCCCATTAAAGGGTTTAGCTACTGCAAATGCAAAATCTTTACACTGCCAGAAGGTCATTCTTTCTGTTGCTAATACTTGCTTAAGTTCTGTTTGTTCGAAAAGTGAATCATAGAACTTAATTGATGCTTCCATGTCATTTGTGCCAAGAACGCAATAGTCCAGTTTCATATTAAATTTCCTAAATCATGAATAAAATCGAATTATATCCATCCACTACTGACAACTTATGTCAGTAATAACTGTTCACATTGACCAAGCCCAATGTGTGACTTGTTTTGAAATGCTGCCCTTAGGACAAAGACAGCAGCAGTAATTTTTTCTGGTAAGTTATAAAAGACATAATTAGCAAACTGTTATCTTGCTTAAACGAATCTGAATCCACCACCTGTTGACAGTTCATACTGAAAAACGAAAGAAAACATTACTGATGCTTTATTTATTTTTGTCTTTTCAATCCATTGCCCCTTTAAACACAAAAGAAATGGAAACGTAGCCTTGCTATTTTTATGGTGTTTTGCATGCAACTACCTGTACAACAGCACTTTGTCCTTGATGATATTTCCCTTCTGACATATTACGTTCCACTTCGGCTGCAATCCTAAAATCTAGGTCATTAAGCTCAGACTGCAATGCATCAAGGGACATAAATAAGTCCTTTTGAGACGGAGGTGGCCCACCAACGCCCGTCATTTCAAGCTGGCGTTCAGTGTAGGCTTCTAAAATGAACACCCCACCTTTTTTCAAAGACGTGACCACTTGGCTATGTAGTTTTTTTCGCACGTTAGGTGGTACATGCGCTGCGATTGAAACAATGCCATCCCACACCTCATGACCGAGTTCGAATTCCGCCAAATCGACTACTTTGATTGAGATCTCTACGCCATTTTCAAAAGCCAAATTTTGTGCCTTCTCAAGGCCTACTGGTGACAAGTCTACTGCTGTGACTGCATACCCTTGTTTAGCCAAAAAAACTGCATTTCTACCTTCCCCCTCCGCTAAACACAACACTCGGCCTCCAGCTGGTATCCGAGAATATTCATCTCTGAGAAAGTCATTTGGAGCAGTACCATAGGCAAACTCTTCTTCACTGTATCTTTGGTCCCACATGAGAGGCACTCCTTTGTATTTTCTGCTAAACGACGCCATAAGCGGTCTAGTAATAGTCGCCTAAACAACGTAGCTAAACGAAACCCAGGCAACCTATTTTTTATCCGAGCAACCTTTAGTTGATATTCTGCATTAAATGACGAACCTCGTCAGAACGTATTGGCCTGACTAGACGAGCCAGTTCATGGCCATTGCGTAGCAGTATCAAAGTTGGCCAAAGCTTTACCTTGAAGGCTCGGCCCAAAGGTTTGCCCTTTCCGTCATAAATTTTGATATGACGCAATTCTGAATGTTCAATTACGACTTCTTTTATCGCAGAGTTTGCAGCTTGACAGTGTTCACACCAAGGTGCACCAAACTCAAGTACAACATCGCCAGACCATTCGCCAACCTGTTCAAATGTGAATGTTTCTTCTGCATAATCAGCGATAGAGCCAATATTATTGGTTTTCATGCCATTTACTCCCAACTCGAAATTACGAATATGCCCGATGTAGGGCGGCTAATTAATAGTTGGCTAAAATGTGAAGTGAAGCGGAACCGAGCCAACTGTTAGGTGTTCGTTATTTAATTGCCTTGTTATATTTTTAACCAAACAATGTACGACATTACCGTACATAAATGGCAGGTTAGTTATGAATAGCATAAGCGTAAATCAATTTAGGGAAAATTTAAAAACATATGTTGAACAAACAGTTAATGATCATGAGCCTATAAAAGTTACTAGGCGAGCGGGTGAGGCTTTTATTGTTATGAGTGATGATGATTGGGAAAGAGAGCAAGAAACATTAGATGTATTGCAAAGTAGTAATTTGATGCAACAAATTGCCGAATCGATTGGAACTCATGGAAGCAGTAAAGGCTATAAACCAACAAAAGAGCAATTAGATGAGCTCACTAGTCTTTGAAGGTAAAACTTGGCTCAACTATGAATTAAAGAGAGAGAAAGACAAAAAACTTCATAAGGTGCTGTGTAAAATATTAAAGGAAATGATGCGCTCAGATCCTGCTATTGGTTTAGGTAAGCCGGAACCATTAAAGCATAACTTATCTGGCTTATGGTCAAAGCGTATTTCCCCGAAAGACAGGCTGATTTATAAATTTGATGATAAATACATCTATATTTTCGCAATAGGTGGGCATTACGACCAATACTAGAAAAATATAACGCATAGCTCACCGGAAAAAAGCGAGCGCAGCGAGTATTTTTTCCGGTGCAGATAATTGTTAGGCGACACCTTTCTTGAATACTCATGGTGTCCAGAACTCAACAGCCCCCTCCGGCAGCTGCGTAAGTAATTTATCAAAGGCTTTTTCATCAACGTGCCGCCTCAATGCTTTCGCAACATCACTTATGGCTGTTTCTGTAGAAAAATTGTGATTTTCACGCAATAACTTAACCTCTCTTGTCATTACCTCACGACTTTCAAAAGACCTCATTTCCTCATCAATATTCCAATCAGTGACAAATAGTGCGCGAAGACAAATAGGTAAAATATTTGCGAAAGCTATAGAATCCTGGGTTGAAAGCCTTCGACGAAAAACCTGAAATACGCCCTGTGTCATTGTGTAGGTTACATGCGTACTCCAGAGATCAGCTGTGTCTCTAGCGTCAACGAGGTAATCACAAAATTTCGCTGAGGCTCGTTCATATTCTGCTGGAACTGGCATGTCTTGGTCACTCCCCAATTTTAATACGCCTAACGCTTTTTATAAACGGCGCGCGTTTTTTGCGCGTCCAGTGGAGGCCGTTTTTTGGCAGTAACAATGTTTAATAAACTTGTATGGATAATACACCTACCCATTAACCCCTTTTAAAACA
>NZ_CAXBNC010000002.1:0-396287 GCF_963977085.1 uncultured Paraglaciecola sp.
GGCCTGTCACGCCGGGGGTCGCGAGTTCGAGTCTCGTCCGTTCCGCCATTAAATTATATGTTAATTACTTCCTTGTAAAAACTCCTTGTAATATCCTCATTAATTGTTCGTTATCTGCCAATGGTTTGATAAGCTTACCTTATGCTACTTACCCATTTTTATATGATGCTTTCTACGCCATCCTCTGAGATTTAGTCCCTATGTTTTTGTTGCTGCTTTATATCTTTATTGCCTTAGGTTTTTCGTTTATTTGCTCTATTGCAGAAGCGGTTATCCTCAGCATTTCCTCTGCGTATATTTCTGTGTTGGAGAAAAATGGCCATCCGTCAGGGGCATTATTAAAAAAACAAGTCAGTGACATTAATCGGCCTCTAGCGGCGATTTTAAGTTTAAATACCATTGCTCATACTATGGGGGCGGCCGGGGCGGGTGCCCAGGCGGCGGTAGTGTTTGGTGATGCCTATCTAGGAATTGCTTCGGCGGTATTGACCTTATTAATTTTGGTTTTTTCAGAAATTATTCCAAAAACCATTGGGGCAACCTATTGGCGACAGCTGGCACCTGGCACCGCTTATTTTTTAAAGTATTTAATGATTGTTCTATGGCCATTGGTGCAGATGGCGCAAAAAATGACATCAAAAATGCAAGATGAATCGCCTCTGGTTGGTTTAAATAGAGATGAATTGGCAGCTATGGCTGCGTTGTCGATGGAAGAAGGCCAAATTGCCGCACGTGAAGCAACAGTGATGCAAAATTTACTGAGTTTAAAGCAGTTAAAAGTGCGTCAAGCTATGACTCACAGAACAGTGGTCTTTTCGTTACCTGATACCATGACAGTTGCAGAGTTTTTAGAAAAACACGCTGAAGTGTCATTTTCACGGATCCCTATTTATGAAGATGGTGAGCCAGAAAAGATTTGCGGTTATGTCTTGAAGTCAGACTTATTGTTGGCTTATGCCCGTGGTAATTTAGATAAAGCACTAAAAACCTATCAAAAAGATATGGTCACTATATTAAGCAGTATGTCCTTAGCAAATGCATTTGCACCTTTACATTCTCAACGAGGCAATATGTTGCTTATTGTCGATGAATACGGTGGCTTAGAAGGGGTCTTAACTGTTGAGGATTTAGTTGAGAGTTTGTTTGGTATTGATATTATTGACGAAAGTGATCAAGTTGTGAGTATGCGAAAATTAGCGCGAATATTGGCGAAAAGACGGGAAAAGAAACGTTTACGCAAGTATGAAAAAATAAAGCCTTCCAAAACAAATTAGGGAAATGTGCTGATTATGAGTGAGTTACTCAGATGTATCAATCTAAGCAAAGAATACAGTGATGGAGAAAACACCGTTAAGGTGCTAAAGAACGTCAATTTTTCTGTTAATACTGCTGAGCAAGTCGCTATTGTAGGGAGCTCAGGCTCAGGAAAAAGTACCTTGTTACATTTATTAGGTGCCTTAGACAAACCTACATCTGGGCAAGTATTGTTTCAACAACAAGATATTTTTTCCTTTAACAGCAACCAACAAGCAACGTTTCGCAATCAATCCCTTGGTTTTGTTTATCAATTTCATCATTTATTGCCAGAGTTTAGTGCTTTAGAGAACGTTGCTATGCCTTTGTTGATCGCTAAAAAAGCGCTTAAAGAGGCGAATGAATTGGCCATTGCCATGTTAGATAAGGTCGGGTTGTCACATAGATACCGTCATAAACCTGCAGAATTATCTGGTGGCGAAAGACAACGTGTGGCGATTGCTAGAGCTTTGGTGACACAACCCAAGCTAATCCTTGCAGATGAACCCACTGGTAACCTAGATCAAAAAACCGGTGAGAGTATTTATCAGTTACTCAGTGATTTGCGTGAACAAATGCATACTAGTTTTGTGGTTGTGACCCATGATACACAGTTGGCCAAAAGGTTAGACCGCGCTATGCACTTAATTGATGGGCATTTAACTGATCCACATAGCCAACCTATGAAGAGTACAATTTAGTGCATTTAACATGGTTGTTGGCATGGCGTTTCCGTTCCAATAAACGCCAAAATGGTTTTATATCCTTTATATCGGCTTCTTCGACTTTTGGTATTGGTTTAGGCTGTTTTGTACTGATTTTGCTGTTGTCCGTTATGAACGGTTTTGAAAGAGAATTGAAAGACCGTTTATTGTCTGTTATTCCTCATGCTGAGTTTAAATCAGTGTATGCAAGCGGCATTGAAAACTGGCCAGCAGAAGTAGAAGCCTTAAAACAACACCCCGAAGTGACCTTTGTGGAACCTTACGTTAACGCTACTGGCATGTTGCAAAAAGGCAATAAGATGAAAGCGGTTGAGATGACAGCTTTAGACCCCCTTTATGCCATTGACGGCGTTATTCCCAGCTTAGTCTCAAGTGAACAGTGGCAGCAGTTTCAACATGATGAAAATGCCACAATGTTAGGTATAGGTCTTATGCAAAAACTGGATCTTAAAGTGGGTGATAAAGTACAGATATTATTACCACAGTTATCTGAGGATTTAAGTTTAAGTGCTCCAAAAACATTACGACTTAGCATTATTGCAAGTTTAGATATGGGCGGTGAACTGAGTAATCATATTGGTTTTATGCACATGTCATTAGCGGCACAGGCTCAGAATATTCAACATGGAGCACAGGGTATACGCTTACGATTCCGCGATGCTTTTATGGCCCGTGAACTAAGCCGCGCCATTGGATATAAGCTCTCACCTGAAGTGTATATGTCTGATTGGACAATTAGCGATGGCAATTTATATCAAGACATTCAGCTTGTAAGAGCAGTCGTCTATATTGCTCTAAGTTTGGTTATTGCCGTGGCTTGTTTCAATATTGTGTCGACTTTAGTGATGGCGGTGAATGAAAAACAAAGCGAAATTGCTATGCTAAAAAGTATGGGCGCAAAAAACAGTCTGATTATCTCAGTGTTTATGTTGCAAGGTACGTTTAATGGCCTCATTGGAACAATTGTTGGGGTGGTGTTAGGGGTTTTAATGGCAACTAACTTGCCCGCGGTAGCACGTTTTATGGAAGATTTATTTGGCGTGCAGTTTTTATCGGCTGACGTTTATTTTATTGATTTTTTACCGTCACAGTTAAATTGGAATGAAGTGTACCTTACGGCGTTTATTGCGATACTGTTGAGTGTTTTAGCGACACTGTATCCCGCAATAAAAGCCGCTAAAATTAATCCCGCAAAAGTATTAGGGCATTAAATAAAAATGACTAAAAAGACTATAAATGTAAAAAACCTCCAGGTGACTGAACAAAAAAGCTGGGCCGCAGGTGTACCAGCGGTTTTGTCGGCATATAAAAATGTGAGCAGCAAAGTAGGGCCTATTAAAGGCACAAAATTACTGAAGCAACTCAATCAAATAGAAGGGTTTGACTGCCCAGGATGTGCTTGGCCAGACCCACTATTAAAACGTTCAACCTTTGAGTTCTGTGAAAACGGTGCAAAGGCCGTTGCCGACGAAGCGACCTTAAAGCGCGCAACGACAAAGTTTTTTAGCAAATATAGTATTGATGATTTAAAACTGAAGTCTGATCGTTGGTTAAATGATCAGGGGCGTTTAGTTGAACCATTGTTTTTAGCCGAAGGTAGCCAGCATTATCAGCCTATTAGCTGGACAGAGGCTTTGAATTTAATTGCCACAAAACTAAACACACTAGATTCCCCTAACCAAGCGGCTTTTTACACGTCAGGGCGCGCAAGTAATGAAGCTGCATTTTTATACCAGTTATTCGTGCGTCAATTTGGTACCAACAACCTGCCAGATTGTTCAAATATGTGTCATGAATCCAGTGGTGTGGGGTTAACTGAGACAATAGGTATAGGTAAAGGTAGCGTTTCACTCCATGATTTAGAAAATAGCGAAGCCATTTTTATTTTTGGACAAAACCCAGGTTCAAACCATCCTCGAATGCTGAGCTCGTTACAAGCAGCGAAACGTCAGGGTGCTAAGATTGTTGCAATCAATCCATTGGATGAGCCAGGTTTAAAACGATTTAAAAACCCACAAGAAGTAACGGGCGTTATTGGCGCTGGTACTGAGTTACGCGACTTGTTTTTACCGGTAAAAATTAACGGTGATCTGCCTTTTCTTAAAGGTTTGTGCAAAGTCTTAATTGAAAGAGATGATGCTGGGCAAGATGTTTTGGATAAAGACTTTATTGAAACGTATTGCGATGGATATGCGGCATTTAAACAAGATATGTTATCTACGGCTTGGAGTGACATTGAGCAACACAGTGGTTTAACTCAAAGTCAAATTAATCAAGCTGCAGATATTGCCTGTGCCTCTAAGAAAACGATCTGTTGCTGGGCAATGGGTATGACCCAACATAAAAACTCAGTGGCCAATATTCAGCTGATGACCAATTTTTTAATGTTGCAAGGTAACTTGGGTAAACCAGGGGCAGGTGTTTGTCCGGTGCGTGGCCACAGTAACGTGCAAGGCGATCGCACTATGGGAATTTGGGAGAAACCCAATGAGTCTTTCTTAGATGCGTTGCAGCAGACTTATGATTTTACTGTACCAAGAGAACATGGTTATGACGCAGTAGAAAGTGTTCATGCAATGGCACAAGGGCAAGTTAAAGTGTTGTTTGCGTTAGGCGGTAATTTTTATCGTGCTATGCCAGATCATGTGGCAACCAAACATGCTTTAGGCAACTGTGAATTAACGGTGCAAGTTTCAACTAAGTTAAATCAATCACATCTATATACAGGTAAAAGCGCTTTGATTCTTCCGGCGTTAGGGCGCACTGAAATTGATAGGCAATTATCAGGTATTCAAACTGTTACCGTAGAAAACTCTATGGGAGTAGTGCAAACTTCCCACGGTAAAATACCTCCAGCTTCAAACTTACTAAAGAGTGAAGTGGCAATTATCGCCGAGTTAGCCGCACTAACCTTGCCGAGTAGCCATATAAACTGGCAGCAAATGCAGGACGACTATAGCGTGATCCGTGACGGCATTGCTCAAGTGATCCCAGGATTTGAGCGCTTTAATCAACGTATTGAAGAATTAGGTGAGTTTGAATTACCTAATGCGGTGCGAGATGAACGTAAATTTGACACCATCAACGGTAAAGCTAACTTTGTGGTCCATGAAATTGATTCTATTGCTGTGCCAAATGGTTGTTTATTAATGATGACGATCCGCAGCCATGACCAGTTTAATACTACTGTGTATACCAACAATGATAGGTACCGTGGCATTCATGGCAGCCGCCGAGTGGTTTTTGTTAATGCTGATGATCTGCAAGATTTAAGCTTACAAGCAGGACAACAAGTGGATATCCACAGTCATTGGCCGAACGAAAAGATACAAACCAGAACGGTAGAAGATTTTACTCTGGTTGAATATGATATTCCTCGTGGGTGTGCCGCCGCTTATTATCCTGAAACAAACGATTTGATCCCCCTGAGTAGTGTCGCAGTTAAAAGTAATACACCCGCTTATAAGTCAGTGGTGATCAGTTTACATAAAAAAACGTAAATGAAGCTTAGCCATAGGCGAAAAAAGGCACAGATAAATGCAAAAAAAGTGGTTTTTCTTAAATTCTAAATTTTTGATGGTGTGAAAGAAGCTAGAAGCTAGAAGCTAGAGTTATTTTGTACCACGTGAGGAACAGGTGAATATCTGGTACCAAGCACAGAGAAAAATCCTTATCAATCTTTTCTCTGTGCAGCGAAGCACTTTGTGTACTCTGTGGTTCAAATGCTTTTAAGGCTTAAATTTTAAAAGCTAAAAGAAATATTCACCACAGAGGAAGGAGAGAACACAGAGCAAAGAAAATTTGGTTTTTAACAATCTATTCCTTTGTGCAGCGAAGCGCTCTGGCTCGATACTCTATGTGGTGAATGATCTTTGTGTTTAGATTAAGAATCTGCACGACCCATAAATTTACTTTCTGCTGTGTTTACTTTGATTTTTTCGCCACTTGCAATGTACTCAGGCACTTGTACGACTAATCCAGTGGAAAGAGTAGCAGGCTTAGTACGGGCACTAGCAGATGCACCTTTAATCGATGGATCGGTTTCTGTAATCACTAAGTCAACAGAAGCGGGCAATTCAACGCCTACGGGTTTTCCTTCAACCAATAAAATTTGCAAGCCTTTTGTATCTTCGGTGATAAAAGGTAATTCATCGCTTATGGTTTCTGAATTTAATGGATAAGAAGAATAATCTTCGTCATCCATAAACACATATTCGTCGCCATCAACATAAGAAAAACTCACTTTATTACGATGAAAGTCTACAAGGTTGAGCACTTCATCGGCTTTAAAACTTTCATCTGCTTTAGCCCCTGTACCCACTTCATATAAACGCATTCTATATAAACTGGCACCAGCGCGGCCGCTTGGTGTCATCTTATTGATGTCTTTGACTATATAAGTTTTGCCATTAAGTTCAACGGCGGCATTCTTTTTAATTTCACTTGCTTTTGGCATGGTAGAGACCCTTTATAATTTTGCCGCAAAAAATAACATGAAAACCAAAATAGACAAAGGAAGTTGCTACAACTTTTCACTCGTTAGTTGTGATGCTTTTTGGCATAATGCTGGGCTGTTTTTTTGCTTCCCAAATATTCATTAAGGCGCTATGTCCAAAACATCCTATTTGTTTGCTGCCGATGGCAAGTTATCTGAGGCTATCGATGGGTTTGTGCCGCGCCAAGCACAAACTGATATGGCGGTTGCCGTTGAAAATACCATTAAAAACAAAGCGCCGCTTATTGTAGAAGCAGGGACAGGCACGGGTAAAACCTTTGCTTATTTAGCACCGGCCCTGTTATCTCAAAGAAAAACCATTGTCTCCACAGGTACTAAAAACCTGCAGGAGCAACTTTTTCACCGTGACTTACCCCTGATTAAAAAAGCGTTGGGCGCTAATAGCAAGACGGCTTTATTAAAAGGTCGAGCTAACTATTTATGTTTACATAGGTTAAGGCAACACAGTGGCAACAGTACTTTAGTTGATAGACAAACCTTGACTGAACTCACCCAAGTACGAGAGTGGGCTTCGAGTACTAAGTCCGGTGATATGGGCGATATGAAATCGCTGGCAGAAGACGCTAAGGTATTGCCTTTTGTGACTTCTACAGCTGATAACTGCTTAGGTAAAGACTGCCCTGATTACGAAGACTGTTATATGGTCAAAGCCCGCCGTAAAGCATTAGATGCGGATGTAGTGGTAGTTAATCACCATTTGTTTTTTGCTGATATGGCGTTAAAAGACACAGGATTTGGAGAGTTAATACCTGAAGCAGATGTAGTGGTATTTGATGAAGCCCATCAAATACCTGATATTGCCAGTGAGTATTTTGGAGAGACGTTTTCAAGCAGGCAAATGCAGGACATTAGCCGTGATGTGGAAGTGGTATATCGCACCGTACTCAAAGATGCGAAACAATTACAAAGTGCTGCAGAAAAATGCAAAATGATAGCGGCTGATTTACGTATTTTATTCCCTGAAAATCCTTCTAAAGGTAATTGGCAGCAAATGTTGTCCCGGAACGATGTGCAAACTCAAATTAGTAAATTAACGGATGCGTTAGGTGTGTTTTACGAAGTACTTAAATTGCATGTGGGTCGTGACAAAGATTTAGACAGTATTTTTGAACGAGTCTCAGAAATAAAGGGTAAGTTAGCCCGTTTAACTGATACTACCCAATTAGGTGTGAGCCTTTGGTACGAAACAACCATGCGTCATATTGTGCTGCATTTAACGCCTTTAAGCATATCCCAAAAATTTGCAGATTTTATTGCTGAACCAAAACGCAGTTGGGTATTTACCTCTGCAACTTTGATGGTTGATGGCGGTTTTAAACATTTTCAAAAGCAAATGGGTTTAGACAATGCTACTACATTGTCATTAGATAGCCCTTTTGATTATCCCAATCAAGCAATGTTATGCGTACCACGATTCTTGCCAGAGCCTAATGCTCGGGAAATGCGCGCGACCTTGTTGGATATTTCTATCAAACTTGTTAAAGCCAGTCGTGGACGTTGTTTCTTATTATTTACTAGTCATGCCACACTGAATGCCATCGCCGATCAACTTAAAGATAAAATCGACAACCCTATTTTAGTTCAAGGCTCCACAACCAAACGGGCATTGCTGGAAAGTTACATTGAGAATAAAGACGCAGTGTTGTTAGGTACAGGTGCATTTTGGGAAGGAGTGGATGTCCGAGGAGATGATTTAACTTGTGTACTAATCGATAAATTACCATTTGCTTCTCCCGATGATCCCTTGTTGCAAGCTCGGATAGAAGATTGCCGTAAAAGTGGTGGAAACCCTTTTGCTCAGTTACAAATCCCTCAGGCCGCTATTGCCTTAAAACAAGGGGCTGGGCGCCTGATCCGCGACGAAACCGATAAAGGTGTGCTGGTCATTTGTGATAACAGATTGGTCACCAAAGACTATGGTAAAATTTTTATGGGTAGTTTGCCGGATATGCATCGCACTCGGGATCTACAAAAAGCATTAGATTTTTTAAATGACATACACAGCGACAAAGATGAAGTTGAGACTCAATCATGAATATTTTAGTAATAGATACCGCCACTGAGGCTTGTTCTGTGGCCCTTGAAGTTAATGAACAAGTGTTCAACCGTTTTGAGGTTTGCCCGCAACAACACAGTCAACGTATCTTACCTATGATTGATGAGGTGTTAAATGAAGCCAAGGTGACACTGCAAAATATAGATTATTTGGCCTTTGGACGTGGTCCAGGCAGTTTTACTGGGGTACGTATTGCAACAGGAGTATTGCAGGGGTTAGCGCTGGGAACAGGCCATAAAGTGGTGGGAATATCGACTTTAGCGGCCATGGCACAGCAAGCGTATATGCAAAATCACAGTAAGCAAGTCACGGCAGCGATCGATGCGCGCATGTCAGAAGTGTATTTTGGGCAATATCAATTACAACAAAGTGTTATGACACTGGTGGGCAATGAACAAGTACTCGCACCGGAAGATGCGGCAGAAATCCTCAGTAAAAATTCTGAAATGGCAGGGGTTGGCACTGGATGGCAAGCCTATCCAGAATTAAATGCTAGTGCAAAAATTGACGAGTTAACCGATATTCTGTACCCAAATGCTTTGTATATGCTGCCTTTAGCCAAACACCTAATAACAAAGGGTGACGCCACTGAAGTAGAAGCAATTCAACCGGTTTACCTACGTGACAAAGTGACATGGAAAAAGTTACCGGGAAGAGAGTAGTTATCGACTCGATAAATTTGGAACAATTCTTGTATAATTTTTTTGAGTTTAATTGAGGTTGAAGGTTTATTGACTAGTGTTGCTAAAATTTTGGAAAAGTAGTTGAGTATAGACTCAGTATCGTTATTAAAAGCATCTGATATTGCCCGTTCTTCACGGGATAAACCGCGTGTTGTTAAATCAGAAAAAACTCACGATGAGCAACAGCCCAGTTCAAAAGCATCGATTATTCGCGCCGGTGATAGCGAAAGTGTTCAAAAAGCAGCATCTTTCAATCAACAAAGCCACTCTATTTCAAACAATAGCTTAAACGAAAAGTCAGCCATTGCAGCTTATCAAAGTGTTGCTAAAGAGCAGCAACGTCAAGGTATTCAGTTATTGTTGGGTGTCGACACTTTCGTTTGATCTATTTGATAATTTAATACATATCAAAATAACGTTAAAATTCAGTGGCTGTTCAGTTACTATAAATACAATACTAGTTAAACATTCCCTGATTGAACTTTCTGAGGATCATTATGAATATTCGTATATATGCGTTTTTAGGTACTATTTTGTTGGCGGGGTGCTCAACATTTCCTGAACAACTTCAGCTAGAAGATTCTACGCAGTTAGTCATTTATGAGGACGCTGCCTCGAAGGCTGAGCAAGTTAAAGGTAAGATGTTACGCTGGGGTGGTGCAATCGCAAAAGTCGAAAATAAAGCAGATTCAACTGTTTTTGAAATGGTTTATTACCCATTAAATGGCTATGGTCGCCCTATCTCTGGTGAAGAAAGCATGGGACGGTATCGCATTCATGTGAATGGCTTTATGGATCCTATGGTGTATCAAGTTGGACGATTGATGACATTTACAGCCGAGTTAAATGGTCTGGAAAAAGGCTTGGTTGGCGAACATGAATACGTATTTCCAACAGCCAATGTTACGGCCTACTACTTGTGGAAAAACGTGCAGCGAATCGATGTAAGTAGTGTGCATGTTTGGCCATATCAATATTGGTACGGTCATTATCCGCGCCGCTATAATAGAAGTCTCATTATTCGCAGCACAAGCGGAAACAGAGGACATAAGGGCAATGCAATTCGTCCAAGTGGGGCGACGACTCTACCTAAACCAGTAAAAACAACGCGAGATAAATCTTAATTGTATCTTTTTAAAACGTTTTCCTAAGGACAGTAGAATGACCAATAACTTAACAGTTTTGGCAGTTGTAGCTTTACTTGGCGGATGTACCGCCTTACCCGAGCAAGTCCAAGTTTCTCATGGACAAAAATTAATTGGATTTAGTGAGGTTAGCGAAAACTCTGTCGGTGAATCTGTGAGGTGGGGCGGCATTATCACTGAGCTGAGCAAACAGGATGGTGTTGCAAATGTGACTATCACTCAGTATCCGCTATTGGCCTCGGGTCAACCTACCTATGCGTCAGGTAGTTTTGGGCGTTTTACTGCAAAATTAAATAACTCATTGAATATAGACCGCTTAGAAAAGGGAAGTGTGCTCACGCTAATAGGAGATATTGAAGATGTACACAACCCTTATCCTGAACTTAAGTCAACACAGTTAGCCCAAGTGTCAGTCGATGGTTTTTACGTGTGGAATGGCTTTTCTAAAGCTGATCATTCAATAACCTTGGATAATAACCCTGCTTTTATCCAACGAGGAAAGTGGGGATGGCAAGTTAAAAGCGAAAAAGAAAAACAAAGAGAACGCCAAGAGAGAATAAACGAGCAAAATAGCCGCTACTGACAGAAATCTGTTTTTTGTATGAGTGATATTTGATTATAAAAAGTGGAAACTTTTTGCCGTTATCGGCAATTAATTTTATATTGGCGGCAATTATTTGCCGCTTTTTTGTGTTTTCAAAAAGGACTAAACGTGCAACAAGCCCTCGAATTCCCCCTTGCCAACGTAACCCTTCGCGGTATTGGTTATGGTGATCCTTGCAAACCTATGATTTTGGCATTACATGGGTGGTTAGACAACGCAGCGAGTTTTAATCCTATTGCTGACTACCTCAGTGACTATTATATTGTAGCACTGGACATTACAGGTCATGGGTTGTCATCCCATAGAACGGATGGTGCACACTATCATCTCATTGATTTTCCTTATGATTTACATGAATTGGTGGATTCCCAAGGCTGGCAGTCGTTTATTTTGATGGGGCATTCTATGGGAGGTATCATTGCGACTATTTACGCTAGCTGTTTTCCTGAGTTTGTCAGTAAGCTCATTTCTATTGAGTCCTTTGGCCCTATGACAAAAGATCCACAAAGTAGCCCAATTCAACTCAGGGATTCTATTTTGAGTAGGTTAAAGGCTCAAAAAAGTGAGGCGAAACACCCAAGAAGCATTGAGCGCACTGTCGAAGCAAGAGCGATGGTGGGTGACATTAAATTGGAATCCGCAAGATTATTGATCACTCGAAACATCCGAGAAGAAAATCAGCAATTATATTTTACTACTGATAGGCGTTTACGGACCTTTTCATCTCTTAGAATGACTGAATCCCAGGCCGAAGCGTTTATGCGAAATATTCAATGTCCCACCTTAGTCATAACGGGATCACAAGGATATGAATCAATGCGAACTGCGTTACACAAAAGATTGGATTGGGTTAAAGACCTAGTTATGGTCGAGTGTGAGGGCTTCCATCATTTACATATGGACAATCCTCAACCAGTTGCTAACGCAATTGTTTGTTTTTTAAGCTAAATTTAAACTGGTCTTAGTTGTTAATCATTTGTTGATTTATCTTTGCGAAAGTATTAGGTAGAATCCCTGCTGATAAACATTCTATTAAAATAATAAAAAATTGGCTTTTGCCTCTGTAACAAGTGGGCGTGTAAAGTTAATGGCTTGGAGGTACAGTGGAAAAAATCTGGTTGAAGAATTATGACCCTAGGGTTCCTGCCGACATCGATCCTGATCGTTATTCATCCATAGTTGATATTTTTGAGCAATCTATCGAAAAATACTCAACCAATATCAGTTATATCAATATGGGAAAAAGCATTACTTTTGCAGAGTTAGATGTGCTGACTCGTGATTTCGCTGCATATTTACAAAGTTCAGGTCTGAAGAAAGGGGATGCGGTGGCAATTATGATGCCTAACCTTATCCAATATCCTGTGGCGCTGTTTGGGATCTTGCGAGCAGGTATGACTGTTGTGAATGTGAATCCTTTGTATACTGCCAGAGAATTACAACATCAATTAACTGACTCAAACGCTAAAGCTATTGTTATCGTTGAAAATTTTGCCTGTACTTTGAGTGAAGTGATTAAAAATACCGCTATAGAGACGGTGTTATTAACCTCCATTGGTGACATGTTGTCACCCCTGAAGAAAACTCTTACTAATTTTGTCATAAAATACGTTAAAAAGATGATTCCTGCTTTTGATTTACCTCATGCAGAAAGCTTCTTGTCCGCCCTTAAACAAGGCAATAAACAAGTGTATCAACGTCCTGAAATAAGCGGCGAGGATCTGGCGTTTTTGCAATACACAGGGGGGACAACTGGGGTTTCAAAAGGGGCAATGTTAACCCATAGAAATATTGTGGCCAATTTAGAGCAAACGTCGAATATCCTTGAAAATGTCATTGAGCTAGGTCAAGAATTAGTAGTGACGGCTTTACCTCTTTATCATATCTTTGCCTTACAAAGTAACTGCTTAACCTTTGTTAAATTTGGCTGTCCAAATTTACTGATAACTAACCCTCGTGATATGCCGGGTTTTGTTGCTGAACTCAAAAAGTACCCGTTCACAGTTCTGACGGGTGTTAATACTCTGTTTAATGGGCTTCTAAATACACCTGGTTTTTCAGATTTAGATTTTAGTGGCTTAAAATTTTCCTTGGGTGGTGGTGCTGCTGTGCAGAAACCCGTTGCTGAGCGTTGGCACAAAACGACAGGGAACGTATTACTTGAAGGATATGGATTAACTGAGTGTTGTCCTGTTGTCACTGTTAACCCGCCGCACCTTGAAGCGTATAAAGGTTCTATTGGTATGCCGGTACCTTCGACTGATATAAGACTAGTGGATGAAGAAGGTAACGAAGTTGCTATGGGAGAAGCGGGGGAAATGTTAGTCAAAGGTCCTCAGGTGATGAAAGGTTATCTGAATCGGCCTGAAGCCACTGCTGAGATGATAGTTGATGGCTGGTTAGCCACGGGCGACATTGCAACTTGTGATGAAGATGGTTATTTTTATATCGTTGATCGTAAAAAAGATATGATTTTGGTTTCAGGGTTTAACGTCTTTCCCAATGAGATCGAAGAAGTTGCTGCCATGCATGACGATGTAATAGAAGCTGCCGCTATAGGTGTACCCCACGAGGTTTCTGGAGAAATTGTAAAATTAGTCGCAGTGCGTAAAAATGACACATTATCTGAAAGTGACTTAATTGAACATTGTCGTAAACATTTAACAGGTTATAAGGTACCGAAAAAAGTTGAGTTCACAGACGAGCTTCCTAAAAGTAATGTTGGTAAGATACTACGTAGAGAATTAAGAGATAAATAAAGCTAACAACTTTTACCGTTAAATGGAAAAAGCCGGCTGTAGCCGGCTTTTTTATGGGTAATGTGACTACTAATTTGGAAATCCATGGAATACAACTTTATTACCAGTAATCAAGCACTCGCAGATTTTTGTCAACAAGCCAGTCAAGCAGACGCTATAGCCGTAGATACCGAATTTGTGCGTACCCGTACTTTATATCCTCAGTTGGGCCTAATACAGATGTACGACGGCAAACAATTGGTTTTGGTTGATCCTTTGGCAATTGATGATTTCTCAAGTTTGACAGAATTGTTAAGCAACCCTGACGTGGTTAAAATATTACATTCTTGTTCTGAGGATTTAGAAACCTTTTGGCACGCTTTTAAAGTCATGCCATATCCTGTGTTTGATAGTCAGTTTGCGGCTAGCATAGTAGGGATGGGACCCGCTTTAGGTTATGCGAAGTTGGTGGAAATCATGCTTGATATAGTAGTCGATAAAGGTGAGTCGCGCACTGATTGGTTAGCTAGGCCTTTACGAGATGAACAGTGTGATTATGCAGCTAAAGACGTGCTGTATTTGTTACAACTCTATCCAGAACTTAAATCTCGAGTAGTAGCACAAAATAAACTACCTTGGGTGTATGAGGAAATAGCCCATCTAGCGACTAAAAAACAAACCGCAATTCCTCTAAATTCGGTGTATTTAACCATTAAGAATAACTGGAAATTATCGAATAAAGGGGTGTTGATTTTAAAAAAATTGGCGGCTTGGCGGACTTCAGTTGCAAGGCAGCGTGATATGGCATTAAATTTTGTGGTGCGAGAAGAAAATTTAGTTTCAATTGCTACTCTGCAACCATCGAGTAAAAATGAATTACGTACAATTCAAGGAGTAAATCCACACGAAGTACGGATACACGGCGACGCTTTGCTAGCAATTGTTGCTGATTGCCAAAACGTTTCTGATGAGGCTTACCCACCAAGAGTAAAACGTTTAAATGATATCGAAGATTACAAAAATACTGCTGCGAGTGTTAAAAAACTATGTTTGAGTGTTGCCGAAAAACATGCCATTCCTCCCGAATTAGTCGGGTCTAAAAAACAAATTAACCAATTACTCAAATGGTGTTGGTTTAGTCAGGATGAAACTCGTGACATGGGATTACAACCGGATTTGTTGAGTAGTTGGCGTCGTGCACTTTTGTTAGAAGGGTTAGTTAATATTAGTGCCCTTAATTTATCCAGTGATCTGCTTGAGGAAAATGTTTAATGTTATGCGCAGTATACAAAAGCAGTAAAAAACAAGAGACCTATTTGTATGTGCCGGGTAGAGACGACTTTTCTAAGGTGCCAGAGGCATTATTAAAAACCTTTGGCAAACCCATTTTTTTAATGATTATGCCACTTAAAAAAGACCGAGAACTGGCAAGTGTGGATATCAATAAGTTGCGCTCTGAGCTTAAAACCAAAGGCTTTTATTTGCAGCTTCCACCACCCATTGAAAATTTATTAAAAATTCATTTACAACAAAATAATACAGACCAATAACCATGAAATGTACCTATCACTTATTGCTTATATTTTTACTTATAGTCAGTCAGACCCTGAATGCTAAACCTAGCTTTGAGGAGTATTTAGTTGATTTAAAGTTACAAGCCATTGAACAAGGTTACACCAGTGAGTTTGTTGACCGAGTGTTTAAGGGGGTTAGTTACCGTAAAAAAACGGTCACAGCAGATAAAAATCAACCAGAAACTAAATTAACGTTAGATAAATATTTAGCTACCCGTGTTCCCGACTGGAAAGTTAAAAAAGCCGTTGATTTAATGGCGCAGCACAAAGTGCTATTAGATCAAATAGAGCAACAGTTTGGTGTACAGAAACGTTTTATCGTGGCGCTCTGGGGTAACGAGAGTAACTTTGGCAATATTATGGGCAAACACTCGATAATTAACTCACTGGTGACCTTAGCATATGAGGGTAGGCGAGAAGCTTTATTTAAAAAACAACTCTTTGCTGCGTTAAAGATCCTTGATCAAGGACATGTTAAATTGGAAAACTTTGTAGGCTCATGGGCGGGCGCTATGGGTCAAAGTCAATTTATGCCCACTTCGTTTTTAGACTATGCGATCGATTTTGATAACGATGGCCGTAAAGATATATGGAATAATACTGCTGACGTGTTTGCGTCTATTGCTAATTTCCTAAAAACCGAAGGGTGGAGTAGTGATATAACATGGGGACGTCAAGTGAGCGTATTAGGTGATTTTGATTTTAGTGTAGCGGGATTGAAGTCATCAAATAAACGTTTGTTATCTGACTGGCAGAATATCGGTGTAAGGCGTTACAATGGTGATGACTTACCAAAAGTGGATGTGTTTGCATCACTGATAAATCCTGACGGGAAAGATGGCCGGATATATCTGGTTTATGAAAATTTTCATACCTTAATGAAATGGAACCGTTCAAGCTATTTTGGAGTATCAGTCAGCTATTTGTCTGATCGTATTAAAAAAGGATCGTAAAAGGATGTTTGAATATCGACATATTGACAGTGATGGCAACAATATCGATTTACCCTTGGGGAAAGTCGTCTGTGTCGGACGAAACTATCTTCAGCATATAAAAGAATTAGACAATGAAGTGCCAAGTACGCCATTATTGTTTATTAAACCAACTACAGCCTTATGTGATCTAAATAAACCTGTTGTCATTCCTAAAAACTTTGGCCCTTGCCACAATGAGTTGGAAGTGGCGATATTGATTAAAAGCCCTCTTTGTAAGGCTTCAACTGAAGACGTAACAGCGGCAATTTGGGGAGTCGGTTTAGGATTAGATCTCACATTAAGAGATGTGCAAAGTACATTAAAAAAACAAGGTCATCCATGGGAACGTGCTAAAGCGTTTGACGCTAGTTGCCCTATGTCGCAATTTGCTGCTGTAAATAGGGTTGAAAATTTAACCGATATAGACTTTAGTTTACAGGTGAACAATGAATTAAGACAACTAGGTAATAGCCAACATATGCTGTTCTCTATTGTAAAATTACTGGTTAATATTTCCCATGCTTTTACGCTTTTACCAGGGGATATAGTGATGACAGGCACACCAAAAGGAGTGGCATCTTTATCTGTTGGTGATGAGTTATTAATCGATTTGAATGGACACTTTTCAATTATGACGAATGTTGTATAGATAATGAAATTTTCATATAACTTTATAGTAGATCCTGCGAACAAAATATTAATTTGTGAAACTTTTGGTGAAGCAAGAGAACTTGTGGATCTTGAGCATCTCTTAAAAACAATTGTTAAGATGGCAGGTAAAAATCAGGTGAAGAATGTAGTGCTGGATAATACGGAATTCAGATTGCTCTTTTCCAATATAGAAATTGCTAAATTGTTGATAACCGTGCAAGAAAACGGCTGGCTAGGCGGTTTAAAAGTCGCAAGAATAGTGAAGCCTGAAATGAATATTGAAAACGTGATTGAAGGGCTTGCTGAAAGTTTGTCTTTGTCGATTAAAAATTTTGAAACAAGAAGTGAAGCCATGCTTTGGTTGTTGTTTGATAAAGTGAGAGATAAGTAATGATGGGCGTTAAATATTGGGAAAGCACATCATTAGAGAATATGTCTGATAAAGAATGGGAAGGCATTTGTGATGGGTGTGCCAAATGTTGTTTGCATAAATTTATTGATGATGAAAACGTGTCAGAGCCAGCCACTACAAATCAAATTCAACTTGGGGAAAAAATTCATTACACCAATATCGTTTGCAATCTGTTGAATACAAAATCGTGTTCTTGTACCCAGTACTCAGAGCGAACTAAACTAGTGCCAGAGTGTGTCAAACTTACCAAAGATAACCTCCAAGATATCTTTTTTATGCCACCAAGTTGCAGTTATCGCAGGCTTTATGAAGGCAGAGGATTGCCAAGTTGGCATCCTCTGTTAAATAAAAACAAAAAGTCAGTAATGCATAAAGTTGGCATGTCTGTCCGCGGAAAAACAGTATCCGACAAAGATGTGGATCTTGAAGAATTCGAAGATTTCATCGCATTGTGGCCGATAGAAGATTTAGACTAGTTAATGATTAACTGTTTTTGTCTAAATGCGTAAAATCGACTTCTTCTTCAGATATCCCTGCATCTGGATCGTTAAACACGTCAATATCTAGTTCGTTTTCACTTTTAGCCACAATACACGCCACCATGCAGTCACCCGTAACATTTACTGCAGTTCGGGTCATATCTAACAATCGATCTACGCCTATAATAAGTGCAATACCTTCTACAGGTAAATTCACCTGTTGTAACACCATAGCTAGCATGATGAGGCCCACACCAGGCACTCCTGCTGTGCCTATAGAGGCAAGCGTTGCGGTGAGTATAACCATCATATAATCACTTAAACTTAAATCTACGGCATAGACTTGAGCAATAAATACAGTGGCTACGCCTTGCATAATGGCAGTGCCATCCATGTTAATTGTAGAGCCAAGGGGAACGGTAAAAGAAGCGACTGAGCGTTTAACGCCTAGCTTGCTAATTGCTGTTTCCATAGTAATAGGCAAAGTTGCACTGCTGCTGGAAGTACTAAACGCAAATATCGCCGCATCACGCATCTTTCTGATCAATATTAAAGGGCTCAAACCACTTAAGGTTTTTAAAATAATGGGATAGGTAACAAAAGCGTGAACGAACAACGCAAATATAACCAATAGGAAATACTTAAATAAACTTGCTATGGTGTCAAAGCCTATAGTGGCGAACAATTTGGCCATCAGCACAAATACTCCATAAGGTGCAAGGTTCATCAAAATAGTTACAAGTTTCATTATTACTGCGCTTAAATCTTCAAATACACTGGTTAGTCTTTTGCCTGCATCCCCTGTCATCGCCATAGATATGCCAAAAAGTACTGCAAATACAATGATTTGTAACATGTTACCTTCGGCCATCGCGTTAATAGGATTGGTGGGCATCATATTGATGATGACTTGTCCTAGGGTCGGCGCTTGTTTGGCAACATAGGTGGATTCAGAAACAAGATTTAACCCTTCGCCTGGATTAACTAATAAGGCTAAACTGACGGCTAAACTGATAGCGAGCGCCGTTGTAAATACGTAAAGTAATATCGATTTCCCTCCTAATCGCCCTAATTTAGAGGGATCAGATAAACTCGATGTGCCACATACTAAAGAAACAAAAACTAAAGGTACAACCAGCATCTTTAAACTGGCGATAAATATACTTCCCACTACATTAAATATACCTTCGACTAAAAGTGCATACGTTGAAACGTGCAAGCCGAATACACTAAAAGAAAAATCTCCGCTATCATCAAACAACCATTGTAATAAAGCTCCGATAATTATTCCGGCAATCATGCCGATAAAGATACGAGCGGTTAGTCCGAGTTTTTGTGGTGAGGGTTTTTGTGATGACAAATGGGTTGATGTGGTCATGAAAATCCTAAGCTTTATTTTTGTTAAAAGTCGCGAGTTTTAGTGCTATTGAATTTGGTTATCTACTATAACCTAAAGCAAGGTTAACAAGATTATTGTTCAAGCTGAACTGTTAAAGTGAATTTGCCATCACAATATGGCTCATGTGTATAGGAAAGGTTTATGATTTTACGTTTTAGAACGCTGTTAGTATTTTTGGCTTTATTGAGCCTTTTCTCTTGTGGAGGCGGGGGAGAAATTTCTCGTGATGATAGTACAGGAAGCACTGGTGGTGGAGGTACGGTTAATGTCACCAGAAATGTAGAATTGGAGTTTACTGATGCTAATGGTCAATCTTCAAAAGATTTAAACGAATCTAACCCTTTAACACTGACAGCTACTGCTATTGATTCAAATGGTGATCCAGTTGCGGATACATTAATAACTTTTACTTTTCAACCTGAAGGATTGGCTATATTCGGTAATGATTCAGGTACTGCTTCTACTGGTAATGATGGCGTTGCTTCGATTGATATTTTAGTCGGTGAAAACTCGGGCGATGGGGTTATAATTGCTACTTTAAGCTCTGGTGAAACAGATGACACTACTTTCAAGTCTTCTGGTACTACGCGAATAGGCGTCATCCCTGCATCTATAGAATTGTATGGAAGTTCTACACAATTAGCATCAAGTGGGTCTGATGAAATTGAATTAATTGCACAAGTGAAAGATGCCAATAATGTTTTGCTTGAAGGTGTAACCGTAACTTTTTCAGCAAACTCTTCTGCTAGCTTACAAATTACCCAAGGTATAACTGGGGCTGATGGTATTGCCACCGCGCTGCTTGATACTCAAAACAAGCCTGAAAACAGAACGATCACTGTGGCCGCCACCGCCTCTGGGTTGGCTGAAACAAAAACCTTAGATATTCAAGTTGTTGGCACATCAATCTCAGTAAACGGTCCGCCTACAGTTATCGTAGGAGAGACAGCTACCTTCACAATTTTTCTGTCAGATTTTGATGGTGTAGGGATCGCCAACCAGATTATTCAAGTGGAATCTCAACAGGGCAATGGGTTTGATTCAAACGCTTATGTTACCGATGGTGAAGGCCAAGTCGTGGTGAATTATACCGCGAACAGTTCTGGATTGGACTTGATAACCGCGTCAGCACTAAACGCTAATGGTGCGTTAAATGTAACTGTCCAGCAGGACCAATTCAGTTTTACAGAGGTTTCTACAGAAGATATCCCATTAGGCACAGCAAGTAATATAGAGTTAACTTGGTTAAAAGATACTGTACCTTTTGCAAATGGAACAATAACCCTAACAACGACTAGAGGAACGCTGTCAGCTACAAATGTAAAAACTAATTCCAGTGGTAAGGCAACCTTTCAAATTCAATCAAGTAACGCAGGTAGAGCAATTGTCTCAGCTCAAGGTGTCGATTCTAGTAGTGATACTCCGGTTTATGTCAATGTCAGTACTGATATTGAATTTGTAGCCACCCAAGTTAATAATATTATTTTGTCTGCAAGCCCTAATTCAATTGGTCCTGCGGGTCAAAAAAGTACCATAACAGCGGTATTACGCGATGCTGCAGGAAATCTCGTTAAAGGTAAAACTGTTAATTTTAATAATGATGACGTCAGTGGCGGTGAAATCTTCCCAGCATCAGCTATTACTGATAGTAATGGAGTGGCTTCAACGGTCTATACCTCTTCTAGTGTAACGACGGAAAATGGCATTACTATATCTGCAACAGAACCAGACTCTAATATTATGACTAGCTTAAACTTGACTGTTGCAAACAGATCGCAATTTATCTCTATCGGTACAGGAAATGTTATTTCTTCACCTGATGAAACCAGTTATTTGAAGAAGTTTACTGTTTTCGTAACTGATGCCAATTCAAATCCGGTTAGTGGCGTCGAACTAACTGTGACGGGGACACCGGTTAAATACTCTGAAATTCTTGAACCCAATGCAGAGCCCGGTGACGCAAACTATCAAGCAATTCGCCCTGCATTTTATAAAGGTTATTGGGTTGCGTATCCGAATCAAGAAGATTTTGAGTTCTGGACAGCTGTACGTACCGTTGGTTGTGCTAATGAAGATGTAGATGACGATGCTATTGAAGATCCGAACGAAGATGTAAATGGCGATGGCGAGTTAACGCCAGGAAATATACTGTCGATAGACGGTGATATTGTCACAGACGAAAATGGGCAAGCCATCATTGAATTAAGATATGCTAAAACATATGCTGCTTGGGGGCAGGTCAAGATAACGGCTAGTACTCCTGTGTCAGGCAGTGAATCACAAGCGAGTCAATTTTTCTTATTGTCGGCCTCGTCGACTGACCTGCGAGAAGAAGCTACACCTCCAAACACTAATCCATTTGGAAGAGGTTTAAATTCTGTTGAAGATCCTAACAACCCAGGCACATTTATAGATGATGGTGCTAATTTAACCTGTGAAAATACATTGTAATAAAGGAACTCGTTTGCCAGTTCCGATTAATGAGGGCTGGCAAACTAAAAGCGCATTTTGGCACTAGCTTTGTTGGAATGGATAAACCGAGCCTAAACTCAATAATTGAGTTAATTCATCTAACGCAGTTCTAGACTCAATTAACAATTGCGGATCACTTAAATCACTCACATGTAATGTGTCGCGATAGTGTTTATCAACCCAAGTGTTTAAACGTTCAAATTGACTGTCATTGATTAAGGTACTTTGATTCACTGCAGCATATTCTTTTTCGGTCATTGCTACTCTCAGCCGCAAGCAAGCCGGACCTCCACCGTTACGCATACTTTCTTTAACATCATGGTAGTACACATGTTTGATAGGCGTATTTTGTCCTACTAAATTAGTTAAATAGGCGGATACTGCAGGATTTTCTTTACAATCAGTTGGTGCAATTATTGCCATTTCACCATTTGCTAGAGTAATTATTTGTGTATTAAACAAATAGCTCTTAATGGCATCTTGTACACTGACTTCAGCGGTTTTTACACAAATAAAGTGTAGCCCGTCACCAACAAACTTTTGTTTTATCTCAGCTATTGCCTGGGTTGATTGGTAAAACGCTTGTTCGTGGAAAAACAACACATTTTGGTTACCCACGGCAATCACATCATTATGAAATACACCTTGATCGATTAAATCTGGGTTTTGTTGTATATAAACTAC
The DNA here is from genome assembly GCF_963977085.1 of uncultured Paraglaciecola sp. Classification (GTDB taxonomy): domain Bacteria; phylum Pseudomonadota; class Gammaproteobacteria; order Enterobacterales; family Alteromonadaceae; genus Paraglaciecola. The sequence continues at coordinate 22,406 of NZ_CAXBNC010000002.1, forward strand.
ATTTTTATCGCTAAGCCCGTGCAATCTGGCGACGGCCTGGCTTGCTTCTAGTGTTTGCCGTGCTGGAAACTTTTTTGGTGCAGGTTTGCTGGTATCAAATGCATGACGTCCATATACAAATATTTCTAGGCCAGTTTTGCCATATTCGCTACAAAGACGGGTGTGGTTAGCGGCACCTTCATCACCAAAATGTTCGTTATCTGGTAAGTGAGTATGATGTGCAAAATATTCTTGGTTGGCAAAGGTAGCCTGCAGAATATTTCCTGTGACTTGGGGCTCCAATGAGCGGTGGTATTTATTCGTTAAATTAGCCGGGGTGAAATGAATTTTTCTATCATGGGTATCAGCGCTAGGAGAAACCGTTGCAGCATTAGCTGTCCACATACTTGAGGCCGAACAACATGCCTGAAAAATTGCCGGAGCCTGTTTTGCCGCCATAGCTAAAACGTTCGCATCCGTTCCACTAAAGCCTAATCTACGTAACGAAGCAATGTCAGGACGCTCCTGCGGCGCTAGAACACCTTGAACCATACCAAGGTCAGCTAGTGCCTTCATTTTCTTCAACCCTTGCTTAGCGGCCTGTTTAGGACTGCTTGAAGCACTGGCATTACTTAAAGAAGCAACGTTACCATATGATAACCCCGCATAATTATGAGTCGGCCCTACTAATCCATCAAAATTGGCTTCAAATTGTTTCATCTAAACCTCACTTACTGTTTTTTCTCATCGGTATTTGAGCCATTCAGGCTCGATATTTTTGACTTGAAATAACGTTCAAAATACGAATTGCTGAGCATTATACTGTTTTTGTTTGCCCTGCCAATGGAGCTGTTCGAAAAGTGAACAATGAAAGGGTGTCTAAAAAAAAGAATATTGGATAAGTATGAAGAAGAACTTGTTTTATATTCATTTTGTCGATATATGTTAAAAAGCATTTTTAAGAGGTGAACCTACTGTTAGGTTCACCTAGTTAATAAAAACCTATAAATATCAAAGGTTAAAACCAATATATGGCAAAGCATCTAGTCATTGTCGAATCACCGGCAAAGGCAAAAACGATTAATAAATATCTCGGCAAAGATTTTATTGTTAAATCTAGTGTCGGTCACGTTCGGGATCTTCCTCACAAGGCTGTGGGCAAAGTTGCGCCTAAAAAACCAGCAAAAGAACTCAAACTTCTCTCTGAAAAAAAGCGTGAAAACTATTTACGCGATTACGAATATAAAAAGTTAGTTGATCGCATGGGGATCGATCCTAAAAACGATTGGCAAGCTCATTACGATGTACTTGAAGGCAAAGAAAAAGTTGTTAACGAACTCAAAAAGTTGGCAAAAAGCGCTGACACTGTCTATCTCGCAACGGATTTGGATAGGGAAGGGGAAGCCATTGCTTGGCACTTGCGAGAACTAATTAATGAACCTGGCAAAGATTTTCAGCGCGTAGTGTTTAATGAAATTACTAAAAACGCTATTCAAGAAGCGTTCGCCCATCCAGGTGAATTGAATATTGAGATGGCGAATGCTCAGCAAGCTCGACGTTTTCTAGATCGGGTAGTGGGCTTTATGGTGTCGCCATTATTGTGGAAAAAGGTCGCAAGAGGCTTGTCAGCAGGTCGCGTTCAATCGGTAGCTGTACGTTTAGTAGTAGAGCGCGAAAGAGAAATTAAAGCCTTTGTACCTGAAGAATTTTGGGATTTACATGCAGATTTAAATACCAAAAAACAAACCAATTTGCGTATGCAAGTGGTCAAAGAAAATGGCGCGGCATTTAAGCCGATTAATAAAGCCCAAACTGACAAAGCTGTTAGCTTTCTTGAAAGTGCCAGTTATCAAGTGGTTAGCCGAGAGTCTAGGCCGACTCAAAGTAAACCGTCAGCGCCTTTTATAACCTCAACTTTGCAACAATCAGCAAGTACGCGTTTAGGTTTTGGTGTAAAGAAAACCATGATGATGGCGCAGCGTTTATATGAAGCTGGTCATATTACCTACATGCGTACCGATTCGACTCATTTGGGTAAAGAAGCGGTGGACAGTTGTCGCGAATATATTACGGATAATTTTGGTAATAACTACTTGCCAGAAAATCCAATTAAGTACGGTAGCAAAGAGGGCGCTCAAGAGGCCCATGAAGCGATCCGTCCTTCCAATGTATTGCTAAAATCTGAAGCCATCACAGATGTTGAGCGTGATGCGCAACGTTTATATGAGTTGATTTGGCGTCAATTTGTGGCATGCCAAATGACCCCAGCCAAATATGATGCGAGTACCATCAGAGTCAAGGCAGGTGAGTTTGAATTGACTGCAAAAGGCCGTGTATTAAAGTTTGATGGTTGGACTAAAGTACAAAACCCACAGCGTAAAAAAGGTGATGAAGATTTATTGCTGCCTGATGTAAAAGAAGGTGAGGATTTAGATCTTAAATCACTGGATCCTAAGCAACACTTTACTAAACCTGTGGCGCGTTTTAATGAAGCCTCGTTGGTTAAAGAGCTGGAAAAACGCGGCATCGGTCGACCGTCTACATACGCCAGTATTATCTCGACTATCCAAGATAGAGGTTATGCAAGAATCGAAAGTAAACGTTTCTATGCTGAAAAAATGGGTGAGATTGTAAATGACCGCTTGATGGAAAATTTTGACGATCTGATCGGTTATGATTTTACCGCCAATATGGAACAACAACTGGATGCCATCGCTGAAGGCACTGCCTCTTGGAAAGGGGTGCTAGACGATTTTTATGTGGATTTTGAGCAGAAACTACATGTTGCTGAAAAATCGCCAGAAGAAGGCGGTATGCGTTTAAATCAGGCTATTCCTACTGATGTTGAGTGTCCTAAATGTGGGCGTCCAATGAATGTTCGTACCGCTAGCACAGGCGTGTTTTTAGGTTGCTCTGGTTACAGCTTGCCACCTAAAGAGCGCTGCACAGGCACTATGAATCTGACCTCTGGTGATGAAGTCATCAAAGTTGAAGATGAAGAAGAATTAGAAACTGAAGTGTTACGTTCAAAACGTCGTTGTGGTGAGTGTGGTACTGCTATGGATAGCTATTTAGTCGACGAGTCTCGTAAGTTGCATGTTTGCGGGAATTCCCCGGCCTGTGAAGGCATTTATGTGGAGAAAGGCACCTTTAAGATTAAAGGTTATGAAGGGCCTATTCTTGAGTGTGATAAATGCAAATCGAACATGGAGTTAAAAAGTGGTCGTTTTGGTAAGTACTTTGGTTGTACTAACGAAGAATGTAAAAACACCCGTAAATTGCTCAGAAATGGTGAAGCTGCGCCACCTAAAGAAGATCCTACTGACTTGCCAGAATTGGAATGCCTGAAATCTGATGCTCATTTTGTGCTTAGAGACGGCGCATCCGGTATTTTCTTAGCGGCTCATAACTTTCCTAAATCTAGAGAAACCCGGGCCCCACAAGTGGCCGAGTTGGCTAGATTCAGAGATAGAATTTCGCCCAAATTTTATTATTTGGCTGATGCGCCAGCTAAAGATTCAGATGGTAATCCAACAATAGTGCGATACAGTCGTAAAACTAAGCAGCAATACGTGATGTCAGAAAACGAAGAAGGTAAAGCTACTGGTTGGTCTGCTTGGTGTACTGACGGAAAATGGAAAGTGGAAGATAAACGTAAGAAACCTAAAAAGTAATTTAGCGGGTTTATCTTATTATTTTACGGCAGCTTTTGGCTGCCGTATTGTTTTTAACTTTATATAAATGGCATTCAATTATGGCCCTCTCTTTACAAGAACAATTACTTAAAGCCGGTTTAACCGACAAGAAAAAAGCGAAACAAGTTCGCCAACAAAAAAACAAACAAGTCAAAGCGCAGAAAAATCACAATGTGGTGCAAACCAATGAAGCTAAATTGGCTGCAGAAAAACTTATCGAAGCGAAAAAAGCCAAAGATAGAGAGCTTAATCAAAAAGCTAAACAAGAAGCCGAGAAAAAAGCGCTAGTTGCGCAAATCAAACAACTCATTGAAACCAATAAACAACCAAAATTTGCAGGTTCCAAACGTGAAGAAGAAGTGGTCTGTAACTTCACCGACGGCACAATCATTAAACGTATGTACGTTAGCCAATCGACCCAAAAACAAATCAGCCAAGGTAAACTTGCCATAGTCAAATTAAACGATGGCTACGAGTTAGTGCCAATGCCAGTGGCCAATAAAATTTCAGAGCGCGATGAGGCAATAGTCGTGTATCGAGCGGATAACATTAGCGAGGCCGATCAAAAGAGTAGTGAAGAGGATGATTGGTATGCTGAGTATGATATTCCAGATGATTTGAATTGGTAAGCAAGCTTGCGTTGAAGGCCAAAGGTTTAAGTGAAAGAAAGACTAAACAGTTAAGCTATTCTTAAAGTCTACAGCACTGAGAAAACGGATCTTCAGCCTTTGGTTAATAAAACACCACTACTGTAAAGTGTCATATATTGAATCTGCCACTTTTGAGTGATGAAATTTACTTGCAATACAAGGGAAGATATTTACACTAGATTTTATTATGAATATTGGTGTATATTTGCTTGAACCTCGTCTTGGCAGTCTAAGTTTTAGGTAGTTTGGAACACTAAAAGGAATTATTTAAATGATACGTATTATAAGCGCTTCACTACTTTGCTTATCACTTCATGTTAGTGCTACACAATGCAGTGATGGAAAAATGACCGTTAAGGAATGGTCTAAAAATAACGGTACATATTCAGACTACAGCCTTCCTGCCGAAGTGATTAATAGTAATGCCTGTCTTTTAAAACCATTAGATGGTGAAACTCTGCAGTCAACCAAAGACATCCTCAATTTTATAAAACAGAATATGACAGCAGATCACAATCGAAAAATACCCTTTAGCCAACTTCCCAAGCTTTTGGAGGCGGTAGGAGATAGGTATAGTGTCTTTCTTGTGAAGCCTTGCGAATTCACCGCTACACCTTGCGAAACATCTAAACACAGTGATAGTGTTATTTTAGGTTATGTTTCTAAAAGCCAATCTGTCTTAGCTGAAAAGGCTTATACATATATTAAAATGAACCAGTTTATAGAGAAATGAGTCAAATAGACTGGCAAAATAGAACACAACAAAACATCAAAAACGGTTAGTGATGCCTATGAATTTGATGCATGGCACTTAGCTAACAGTTGCTTCGAAGTCTGCAAAACAGGGGAGGCTCATACTTTTAGTGCATTTGGGATGTGTTTTCCACAATGAGATCCTTGCCTGAGTTTTAGACATCAAGGGTTTACTTCTAAAATTTCAGATTTGTAATTATCAACTTGAACTCAAATTTAGCATTCCATTTTACAACTGTATAAACCACTGTATATAATGTTTTCATTGTTCTTCAATAGTGGTTTCATATGCCTAGGTTTTCTAAGGAATTACCAGAAAAATACTACCTTGATCATTTCAATGAATTTATTGATTTTATCACCCAGCAGTGTGGGCATCTGTTAGATCAAGAACACCAAGAGTTTGTGAAGTGTTACCAGCAGTTATGTCATGACACCCAATGTATGTTTGTCAGGGTAATTAACCGCCAAGGATGTTTTATCACTCAAGATAAAATGATTTATCACGAGATCACTGACTGCCCAAGGCAATTAGGCGCGTTGCAAAAGGTTGCTCTGCTAAGGCGGTTACATTCTGAAGATATACAAGGGTGGTTGCCACAATTAACGAAATTGCAATTAGTAGATATTTTGCAGCAATATGCAGTCAGCAGTATCAAAAGAAGTGCTGCAAAATCAATTTTGTTAGAGCAATTAACAATATCTTGCTCAATAGAGCAATGCCTCACATCAAATGTGGCTCAGAACGTTTTAGTTAAAAATTTTGAGCCCTGTTTAGCGTATCTATTATTTTTATTTTTTGGTAATACCAGCAGCAAACTAGACAAGTTCTCGATGCGCGATCTTGGCGTGTTAACCACGCGTTCTGGTAAATCACAAAAAAGTGCGCGATTTAGTAACTTTGAACAAGCGCAGTGTGTTTTTTATTACAGTGCTAAGCTTGCGCAACTAAAAGCGAATGCGTTGAATGTTCAAGAATATTTAATAACTCATAAAAATCCAGAGGATCACCCAGAAGTACCGGACAACTGTGCCCAATCAATTCAGTTGAAAGGGGAGTATTTTTATTTATTGGGCAAGCAATTGCTGGATCATAAAAATGCATTAGCCATGGAGTATCTGCGCGCCTCCACTCACCCAAAAGCGCAGCAGAAATGGTTAAGAGAGCTGTTTAAACAGGGTGAAAAAGACCGAGTAAAATATGAGCTGGAGCAGGTCATCGATAATTCCTTGGATGATGGCTTATTACTTTTTGCTGAGGATTTCTATCAACGTAAATTTCATCAAGTCAAAGTCAGTAAATTGACTCAAAAGTTGCGAGAAGAGAGTTATGATTTAGGCATCGATCAAATACATAAAGACCAAGTTGAAAAGGGGGTTAAACAGTATTACCAGCGCTTAGGTGCCAGTGCTTATAGGACCGAAAATCGCTTGTTTAACGCATTATTCGGGCTCACGTTTTGGGAGGAGTTGTTTAATCATGTTGATGCAGTGGCCACCGAGTTTGATCGTAGACCTAAAGTAGTCAAAGAAAACACCGTTTATCTCGAATTAGAGCATGCTATTGAAAGGCGCTTATTGATCTTTCTTGAGCCAAAAAGGGCAGCGGCTTATCTCACCAAAATAGCAACGCAGTATTACGGGCAACCTAATGGTATGTTTCGTTGGAATACTAAAATGATCCAGGTCATCACAGACTTTTTAGTTAACGCACCTGTCGTAGCTGTTATCCAACATTTAAGAGCGATGGCAAAGAACTACCATGGGCTAAATGATGGTTATCCAGACTTAGTGATAATAGAAAAGGGGCAACTTCGATTTGAAGAGGTAAAAGCACCGGGTGATGTAATCCGTCCCAATCAGTTTGTTACCATGAATGCCTTACAAGATGCAGGGTTTGATGTACGAGTGTGTAAGGTAGACTGGATAGTCGATCCTATGCAGCCCTATGTCATTGTAGATGTTGAGACCACAGGGGGTAAACAGCCACAACATCGTATTACTGAAATAGGGGCTGTTAAAATGATCAACGGCGAAATAGTGGATAAGTGGAGTAGTTTGATTAATCCACAACGGCATATTTCCAAATTTATCACTCAGCTTACTGGCATAAGCAATGACATGGTAAAAGATGCTCCCTTATTTAGTGAAGTGGCAGATAACCTCGGTCAATTTATGGAGAATAGTGTCTTTGTAGCCCATAACGTTAATTTCGATTATGGATTTATTAAACAAGAATATCAGCGGCTCGATCGCAATTTTTCTATGGCGAAACTATGTACGGTAAGAGAAATGAGAAAGTGTTATCCAGGTTTACACTCCTATTCATTGGGCAATCTATGTGAGACTTATAATATTGCCTTAGAAAACCACCACAGGGCACTCTGTGACGCTGAAGCGGCGGCAGAACTTTTAAAAATGATCCATCAGCAGCAAATGCTTTGAAAATATTCAGATTCGATATCTAACCTTCTGATAATTAAGCTCTTGTAGCTCACTATTAGATGGCGCTATTAGTAGGATAATGGCTTAACATCGGTTGATGTTTAATTACCATAAACCCATTAACTTCCCAGCTCAATTATGCCAAAAGTTTCCAATTACAAGGGCTTATTTAGCTGTGATAAAAGCGGCTCAAGTGGAAATATAAAAAGTAAAATCGCTAAAATGAACTAAGCCTATTAAAACAGCTAAGTTAGCCGATTGAGTGATTAATTGTTAAAAGTTACAAATTTATCTCAGCTACAATGCCTAGATTACGGTATTCTGTGTTTAAAGTTTTAGACGTTTTCACATTTATTATGCAAAGTTTTTTTCTCATTTTAACGGGCATGGCGTTTGGCGCAATATTCTTGGTTGTGTGTAAACTCATGTTTGCTTACCCCCAAGTATTAAGCGCAAGAATTTTAAGTCTATTGTTACTCTCTGCTGGGTGTTACCTGGTGCAACCACTTGTGCAAGATATATTCTACATTAGGCTTATTCTAGGAATCGTTGCCATGGCAAGTCCTGCTTTGTTTTGGATGTTTGCTTCGACACTTTTTCAAATGAATGAACGTAACCAAAAATTACACCTAGGGCATCATATTGCCTTGGGAATTTGTATTGTTTTGGGAGCCTATCAATGTTTGCAATCTCCCGCAGAGTTAGATGGTTCAATCATTCACTTAGTGTCACTTGTTGTCACCGGTGTAATCACTATTTTGGGCTTATTGGATGTGTTTCGAAACTGGCAATCTGATTTGGTTGAATGTAGGCGCTTTTTACGATTGAGTTTGTCTGTAACCTGTGGGGCTTTTTTGTTGTTCATTGTGGCGAACGAGTTTATTTATGGACATGGTGAATTCCCAGTATTTTTAAATTACCTTAATATTATTGTTATCAGCATTTTTGCCATGTCTTATGGTTATATTATATTGGTCTCAAACTCAAACATTCTGGTCGAGTCCATCGATGATCTGCCCCCTGAATTAATTAAAGACGACATACCTAAACCTTCGTCAGCCGATATTCAGTGGTTAGATAAATTAACCAATGCAATGGAACAAGAGTTCTATTATCGCCAAATTGATTTGACCATTAAGGGGCTTTCTGAACATTTAGCGATTCCTGAGCATCAACTTAGACGACTCATTAATCAACATCTTGGTTACCGAAATTTTAATGACTATTTAAATCGCTATCGGGTGAGAGATGCAGCACAACGTTTGTCAGATCCAAAACTGGTGAGAATACCCATATTAACCATAGCGATTGAGTCAGGTTACGCATCTTTAACGACTTTTAACAAAGCCTTCAAAACGCTAAAAACCATGACACCAAGTGAATTTCGGCGAATAAGTGGTCTATCGGACTCTAGAGAGCTGACCGATTTCTAATTTTTTATTACCGATTTCGAAAAACTATACAGGATTTCGCAATCGGTAAGATTAATTGTCTATTTTCTATTTTAATGAGTACGTCAACTCAATTAATTAGGAAATACAATGACTAAAATTATCAAACCATTATTATTAGCCTGTGCCATCAATGTTTTAGGCTCATCGGTTGTTTTCGCAGATGTTGAGTTAACTAGGGATGAGACTAAATCTAAAGTAGTAGAGGCATGTCAAACAGAAGCCAAAAAACGTTATGGCGAAGATTCAATTGAATATATTAGTCATAAAGTGAAATGGATGAAAGCTATGGGTGGTGCGGCTGTGAAAATGAAAGTTAAACCTGAAGCCAAACGTATCACTAAATACTCCTGTGTGTTACAACAAGACCAGTTAGTAAGATTTTATAAAGTGTAGTGGTAACTTGCAAAGTAGCTTCTCATTTTATGAAGCTACTTTAGGTTTATTAGGTGTTTAAAGAAAATTAATCATGAACATTGAAAAAAACTATGATTTATCTTTCCCACTTGAAAAAGTGTATGCCACTTGGATCTCATCTGATACGGTTATTGCACCAGCTACTTCTATGGATATTCTCCCCAAACTCGGTGGGCATTATCGCCTAGTCGTGGATACACCAGAGTTTAAAGGTAAGAATGAAGGCGTGTTTTTACTTGTCGATCCCAATTGCCACCTTTGTTATACATGGGAATGGAACAATGACGGAGAGGTGAGTGAGATTGACGTTAATTTTTCTGCTACAGGTAAAGGTACGGCTATCCGCATCTTGCATTCTGGCTTTGTAAACCAAGCAAGTGCAGATAGACACGACCAAGGTTGGGATAGCTATATTGAAGGATTTAAGCTGTTTTTGTCAAAAGCGGTCTGATCCACTTCTGGCATTTTCTCTTCTGTTATTAGACTGACAATTCGCCAATCTGATTTAGGCTGAATGTTTTTAAGGCTAGTATACATTCTTACCTTACCATTTGGTTCAATAGCACAAAGGCGAATTGAGCGTTTTTGGTACTGTTTTTCATAATCTGCATAGGTAAACTCATCAGACAATCGTGTCGTTTTGATTAAACCGCCTTTAGTCGCATACCCAGCTAATTTTGCGTAAGTAACATTTTCATTAAATAGACATAACTTAGCCGCATAAGACTCTGATACCTGATGACTGGCTCGTTTTTGGGGTTCATTAACAGTTAAACCTAGTACCGCTCCTTTTCCTAATTCGTGTTCAAAGTGATAGGTAACCAAGGGATTAAGCTGTTTATAAGGCGACATCACTAATACGGTGCCATATAGGGATAAGTCTACACTACGGTCAGCATGTTCAGACATGGGGTTGCCATAATAGGTTGGAATATTGTCCATCCGTGCCAATCTTATAGATTCCCAGTTTGTGTCGGCTATGCGTACCACTATATCTTGCGCTAATAACTCTTTTGCAAACAACCGTGAAAATAGACCACCACCAAATATCAAAAATCCATAGGGGGCAGGGGCTCTTTGCCCAAAAAACTCTGCCACTTTCACTGATGTAAGACTCTGAATGACCACAGTGGCAATAATCACCATAAATACCATAGGCACTAATAATTCAACTTGTGCGTAGTTCAATACTTCTAATTTTAATGCAAATAAAGCAGAAACAGCGGCGGCGACTATGCCTCTAGGTGCAATCCAACTTAATAGTGCCAGCTCTCGCCAATTCAAATGGGTACCCAAAGAGGAGATAAACACTGATATGGGTCTAGCGATAAACATAATAACCAACAATACCACGACTGATCCCCAGCCTAAGTTAAGCATTGAGCTCAATTCTATTCTCGAGGCTAGCAGAATAAACAGACCAGATATCAACAAAACACTGAGGGTTTCTTTAAACTCCAAAATATCTTCAACTTCTACCCGCTTCATATTCGCTAACCAGATGCCCATGATAGTCACAGTTAATAACCCTGATTCGTGGGCAATGATATTGGAGCCTTCAAAGGCACCTAACATTAAGGTTAAAACGGCTGTGTTGACTAAGTAATGAGGGATCCAATTATTGCGAAGCACTATGCCCATTAGGTAGCCTGAAAGTGCACCAAAAATAACGCCTACTGAAATGGTTTTAGCGAATGCGTATAAGGTATGGCTGAGGGCATCTTGAGTAGACACTATATATTCAAAGACCAACACCGCCAATAAGGCACCTATGGGATCAATTATGATACCTTCCCAGCGTAAAATATTGGAAATTTTAGTGCTCGGCCTTACGGTGCGTAACATGGGCACAATCACTGTCGGTCCTGTGACTGTCACAATTGCACCAAACAAAAACGCCATTTGCCAAGTCATATCTAACGCATAGTGAGCAATAGGCGCGGCTATTACCCATGTTATCAGTACGCCAACAGAGCACAAATTTCGAACCATAGAGCCATGACCACTTATATCTTTAAATTTAAGGGTCAATGAGCCTTCAAACAGAATGATCGCCACAGACAAAGAGACGATTGGAAAAAGTAAGTCGCCAAATAACAAGTCGGCGTCAATCAAACCTGTAACAGGGCCAACCACAATTCCTGCTATTAACAAAGGTAAAATGGCTGGAAGTTTGATTCTATAGGCTAAAAATTGGCAGGCAATTGACACCAGTCCTACTGTGACTAAGGCAATAATAGGTTCGCTCAAGTTAAATCCAATATAATAAGTGATGTCATACGATAACCTATGACATCACAGATAAGTGATTAAAATCAATTATTAAACTCTACTAACTGAAAATTGGTAACTCCTCAGTTAAACAGCCGGTGTGTTATTGAACTGAGGAGTATTGATAGGGGAATGAATTTAGTCCACTGCTTTTAATGCGGTGATTTCTTGATTGAGTTGATATTTCTTATCGGTAACTATTGCTTCTAGTACTTCTAGCCTACCTTTAACCGCTGCTAACTCGTTTTGCAGATTTTGTTTTTCCGAGTCATTCAGGTTGGCATTCGCCTTTGCCATTTCTTTTTTATGAGACGTCCAAGTGCCGATCAGTACTATAGGTAACACAAACGCAAATAAAATGATCAATACAAACACCATACCTTCGTCCATTTTTTCTCTCCAAAGATTAATTAAAGTAAATTTTACCGAATGATTAAAGCACAGTTTAGACCAATTATTAATAATCTTTAATAAACAATGAGTTATATTAAAATTAAAAAATTGGTCGAAATTAACGTTAGTCTTTTTCACTGATTTTTGGTCAAAAAAACAAACATAAAAGTCGTTTAACAAATCAATGAGTGAGACCTTTAACCTTTTGCTAGAGTATTTTTAATGCATTCTATGCCTCAAGGAAACAGTTAGCAGTTTGTTGCTAACTGTTTCCTCTTTGAGTATGAGATTAAACTGTTCGAGTTGCCAATGCAGGGGGGATGTTTGCTGCTTTTTTGGCTGGGCCGAATACTGCTCCTTGGCCCACTAGCCATAATACCAACATGCCAATTGGGACGTAGAACCAGTCAATTCTGTCGAGTCCAAAAGTATTCACTAAAACGATATTTAGACCTATGGTTAAGGCCGCGCCTAAAATCACTCCTATGCTGCTAATCAAAAAGTTCTCTAACATAAAGTAACGCACGATAGCCGACTGACTTGCACCTAAAGCGCGTCTAGTACCGATTTGTTTTTTACGTTGGTTCACACTGAAGCTTGCCAGTCCAACAATGCCTAAAGCCGTCACTATGGTTAAGATGATCATCACTGTGGTCAGGATTTTTATCATGGCGGTATGCCCACGGTAACTACGTTCTCGCGTCTCTACTATACTGCGCATGCCTTTTATTAAACGGCCTTTGTTACTATTAGCAAGTAACTCCTCCACTTGCTTCATAACACTGTCTCTTTGTCCGGGTTCGGTACGGATAAAATAGCGGCTACCTTTAAAGTCCATTCTTTCAGGGGACAACATCACGTTTTCCAAATTATTCCAACCCACCCAGGGGGCTTGTAACTTATCAATTATACCCACCACTATCATAGGGTCTGTGTCATTGATGTATACAGTTTTGCCAACAACAGAGGCATAGGGAATATCTGGAAATAAGTTTTCAGCCATGGCTTTAGTTAAAATCGTTTTATCTGGCCACTTCACTTGCCCAACAACCCGTAAACTTATATCTGTAGGAGCAAAGTTTTCACCAGCGATAATTTCAACGTCTAAGGCATTAATTCCATGCTCATCCACCATGTAAACTGCGGTACTTACTGCATCATGTTCTACCCCAGATTGGGTTTTTAGGCCCATAGACCAACCACTGCCGCTGTTGGGTACTGCATTGATCTGCACAGCATCAACAATACCGGGTAGGTTTCGCAGGGCATTCATATCTTCTTCAACAGTATTTGGTACGTTAAAGTTTTCAGCAAACCCCACACTGGTTAAGTAAAAACTGTTTTCATTGTCTATACCGCTGTCACGCTGCATTTCTTTGTTGCGCTCTACAATTATGTAGACCGAGTTAACAATTATGGTCATAGTGACCGCAATTTGTAGCGCAATTAAAATGGCGCCTACTTTGTTTCTTAACATGGCGCGAAAAATGGGACCAATTTCCCAGTTGATAGAAGTACTAGGTTGCGTATTTGACATGGGGTGGCTCCTTATTGGCTTTTTAATTGACTGGCTGGTGCGATATTACAAGCTCGCCAAGTGGGGTATAAACCTGCGGCAATACTCGACAGTAAAGCGATAGACAGTGCCACTAAAATCATGCTGACATCTAAGGTCGCTAAATCATCTACAAAGTCGCCATAGAGGCTTTTGATACCTTGCAAACCAAGCACGGCCAAGCCGAGACCTGCTATACCACCCATTAATCCAATCAGGGCAGTTTCGACTAAATGTTGTTTGAATAAGTCCGTTTTAGAAGCACCCACCGCTAGGCGTAAGCCAATTTCAGCCGATTTTCCGGTAAACTTCGCTAACAATAAACCTATGGTATTCAGTAAACACACTAATAAAAACATAAATGAAAGCCACATCATCATCTTGGCATCTTCTTCAACTACTTCTTGTCTCTCCATCCACTCCATTACATTAGATAGGCGATTGTTAAGAGGACGAGGAAAGCGGCCGAGTGCTTTTTGCTCCAAAACATAGTTATTCAAGAAGTCCATATATTCAGCCTTGGCCAAGTCATTCGGCAATTCGACCCACATCTGGGTATTGATACATTCGGACTGAAGAAACGCTTTATAACCTTCACCGTCAGGGCTTTTCCAACAGCTATTATTGCCCCAGTTAGGTAACTCTAATTCTTCTTTTAGCGTAAAGGGCATAAATATTTCTTCTGTTTCGTTAAAGGCTCCGTTATTCACATCGTAAAATTTGGGCATAGGTTGCCAATCGTCTATGACCCCCACCACTTGAAAGTTCCTTCCATCAATAACAATTGTTTTACCCACGGAGTTTTCACCACCAAACACACTTTCGTTGGTACGCTTGCTGAGCACTACTACTTGTTGGCGATTGGTATCAGAGCTGCTATCCCATGGATTTCCAAAAATGAAGGGCACATCAAACATGCCAAAGAAGTCGGTGTAAGCCAGTCTAATTGACGCTTCAAATGGTTTTGCATCGTCACCAGGTGGTTCAATAATACCTCCTGACATGCCCATTGCTGATTGCCTGAGGGCTTTTTTAGCCAGTGTAAAATTGGTTGCGTCTGTCCAAGTGAGTTGATTGGGCAAAGCATCGTCGTCATCATCAAATGCATTATTGGGATCCCAACTATCTACTTGTATATGAAACAGTTGTGCACTTTTATGGGGAATAGGATCAGCAGACATCAGGTAGTTAACTGTGATTGTGGTCATGCTGGCACCAATACCTAAGGCAATCGCAGTGATCATAAGCATACTCAGGATGGGATTGCGTTTTACGCTTTTTAGCGCAAGTTTTATATAATAACCAAACATAGTGATGGCTCCTAAGTGTTAGACAGCAGCAAGTTGCGCGGGTGATGGGATATCAGCATCATTAAGTTCACTAACTTTGCCATCACGGACATAAATATTGCGCCTAGCCTGACTGGCTAATTCACCGTCATGGGTCACCATTATGATAGTTGTGCCTGCATCGTTAATGCTTTTTAGTAGTTCCATAACACTATTCGCCATCTGGGTGTCGAGGTTACCTGTGGGTTCATCGGCTAATAAAAAACGAGGCTCGCCTGCAAGGGCTCTGGCTATGGCGACTCTTTGCTGTTGCCCCCCAGATAGTTGTGAGGGCAGGTGTTTCATGCGCTGCGCTAGGCCCACCATTTCTAAACTGTTTTCTATGCGTTTTTTGCGTTCTGCACTGTTAAATCCGCGATAACGTAAAGGCACATCGACGTTGTCAAATAAATTGAGATCAGGGATCAAGTTAAAGCTTTGAAAAATAAAGCCAATTTTTTCATTTCTAAGCTGACTACGTTTTTTATCATTCAGGTTACTGACGTCTTGGCCGTCTAACTCGTAGGTACCGCCATTAAAGGTTTCCAGTAATCCTGCAATATTTAAAAATGTGGTTTTGCCTGAGCCTGATGGTCCAGTGACAGCAACAAAGTCACCTTCCTTCACATGTAAATTGAAATCCCGTAATGCGTGAGTTTCAACTAAATCGGTACGAAATACTTTTTTTACATCTGTCATTTTTAACATTAGAAGTGTTCCCTAACTGTAATTGTGGTTATTAGTTTCAAAATAAATCGTTTATTCATTATTGGGTAATTAACACACTTTGTGCGCCATTAAATTGATCTGTGCCAGACACTATTATGGTGTCGCCAACCGAGAGTCCATTTAGGACTTCGACACTGGATAAACTCCTGGCCCCAGTAGCAATTGAGGTGCGCTCAGCCATATCATTTTTGACCAAATAAGCGACTTTACCATTGCCGGTTTCCAGAAATTGTCCACGTTGTACCATAAGCACATCTTGTTTGTGTTCCATCAGAATACGGGTCGTTAAACGCTGATTTTGTCGTAAACCTTGTGGCTGACTGATTTGGTCTTGTGAATGGGCGGTAAAACGCACTCTACCCGTAACTTGATTGTTCTCAATTTCAGGTGAGATGGTCACGAGTTTTGCTGAATGCGTTTCACCATTGAGGTTGATTTCAGCGGCCATACCAATGGCTAAGTCATCGGCGTAACTCTCTGGAATATCTACTTCTATTTCAAATTCAGATAAATCCACTACGCTTAAAATGGCTTGGTTTTTGGCAACCTGATTTTTCTGTTCGACTGATAAGTTGCCCACTAATCCGTCGACAGGGGAAAGCAAGGTTAATTCCTCGACTTGACGGCTAAGCTCAGTGACTAAGAGTTTTTGACGCTCTACTAATAGATGTTTAGTTTTCACTTCGAATTCTAAACTTTCTAAATTCAGCTCTGCATCTTTAACAGAATGTTTATACACTAAACGAGCGTTTTCTAAGTCATCTTGGGCTTTCTCGAAGTCAATCTGGCTAATGGATTGGCTTGCAAATGCTTTATCTGCTCGGCGTTTTTCTCGGTCTGCAGCGGTAAGTGCTACTTTAGCTAGATCCACTGCTTTTTGGTTCACTAAGGCTTGTTTGCTGGATTGAATTTTTTGCCTGTCTAATTCCATCTGTAAACGCTGTATCGCTGATTGCTCTTGTTTGAGCTGATTGGTGAGCTCGGGACTGTCAATGATGGCCAATACTTGACCCTTAGTGACGGTATCTCCTGCGTCAACTTCAAAAGAGATAGTGCCTTGTGCGGGACTATATAATTTGGGGCTGACAGCCGCTACAACCCTTCCTTGAACTGATAGATCACGGACAAAGTCACCTTGAGTGACAGTCGCTAAACGTACTCTTTGAGCAGAAACGCTGACGTCTGAGTTGGACCAATTACTGATAGCCGGTGCAAAAGTGGCGTAGGCTAAAATTGAAATTAAAATTAAACTAAGGACGAGCCATTTTGTTTTATTATTGGATGTTTTTAAAACAGCGGTATCTTGACCACTGGTATCTGCAATTTTCATCTGTATCCCTGAAATTTTGAACAATCAGCCAATAAGTCGAGGCAATATTCAAAAAGGTTTAAAAAAGATAAAAAATATTTTTTAAGTGGCCTTTTGTCATTTAACTTATTGGCTTCTGGTGGCCATTGCGGGAGAAATATTCATTGCTTTAATGGCTGGTTTTAAAATGGCCAGTATGCCCAGTAGATACAAACAAACAATGCCTGTAAAAATGTAACTTAAAGGTAGTTTAGGCAAGGCATATTGAGAGACTAAAAACACGTTCAATCCCAGGGCAACAAAGCAACCTATAAAAACACCACATGAAGTTTGTATGATATTTTCTACTATAAAATGACCGAGTATATCCATTTTATTTGCGCCTAATGCGCGTCTGATACCTATTTGTTTATTTCGTTTAAGCACATTAAAACTTGCCATGCCGGCAATGCCCATCGCGGCAATAATGCTCAAGGCCGATATCACCACCAATAAAATAGTAATAGCTGCAATATCGGGGCCGAATACTTGTTTTTTAATGGTTTGAATACTTTGAACATTACGGATCATACGTTCTAGGTTGCTGCTTGCTAGATAGTGCTCTACTTCAGTTATAGTGGCTTGAAGGGTGTTTGCCTTAGTACGAACAAAGTATCTCGCCGAGTTACGAGTAATTACTCTGGGGTAAATAATACTGTTTTCAATTTTCCCCACCGCATCCCAAGGGGCTTGCAATTGTTGTACTACCCCTTTTATTACCGCGCTATATGTGGCGTTAATATAAATTGTTTTACCGACAACAGATCCCCAATCTAAGGTATTGAATAAGTCTGTTGCTACGCTAGTGGTGATGATAACCACAGATGGAAATGTTTTGTTGCTTTCTGTTTGCCACAGTACCTCGCCGGGAGTGAAATTTTCTCCAGCAATGAGTGTTAAACCTAGGGCTTCTATACCGTGTTCATCTAATTTGTAACTGGCAGCAGGTACAGTATTTTGGTCGCTTCCCGCCACAGTTTGTAATTCCTCCCAGTCACTACTGCCACTATAGGGAAAAGAGTAGGTGGCCACAGCGTTTACAATATTGGGCATCTGCCTCAGTTCTGCTAAATCCGTTTGTATACTGTTGTGTGGATTAAAACTTTCAGTAAAACCAGAGCTAGTTAATGCAAATGTACCGGCTTCATCGATACCGCTTGGGCGTTGCAATACGTCTAGTCGCTGGGAAACAATAAAAAGGCCATTACTGATTACTGCTAATGTCAGGGCTATCTGCAGCACTACCATGGCCATGGCATATTTTTGTCTGAATAGTGTCCTCAGCATAGGGAGCAATGCGATGCGGCTAAATGCTAGGCCGTTGATAAAAACCTGTATATTTCTGGTCATTTTAGGTATTCCGCTGGCGCTAATCGACACACTTTTATACTAGGCACTAAGCCTGCCAAAACACTAGACAATATGCTGATCATCACAGTGATAAACAACAGGGGCATATCCAAAGTGATAAAGGCATTAAAATTTGGATACAGAAATTTGATACCCTCAAGGCCCAGTAAACAAAGCACAAAACCTATCAATGCGCCCATACAACCTAACAGGATGGTTTCTACTACGCATTGGCTAAAAATGGCTTGTTGGTTGGCGCCTAAGGCGCGTCTGAGTGCCATTTGACTGTTTATTGCTGTAAATTTAGTGCTCATTAAACTTGCAGCATTAAACAAACAGACTAACAAAAATAACAGCGCCAAATAGAAGAAAACATAGATGTCGGAACTGACTACTTCTTTGTGTTTTAGCCATTGGTTTATATCTAATACACTATTTTGAGTTGCTTTAGGGAATCGACCTAGGGATCTTTGTTGTTCAACGTATCGCTCTAAATACGCTTCAAACTGTTGTTTATCTTGGTGACTGGCTAATTCAACCCAAAGATTAAAGTTGACACATTCAGAGCTGAGAAAAGCGTGATAGTCGTCACCTATATCGGTTTGCCAGCAATGGGTGTTGCCGCCATGAGGTAATTCAAGTTCGGCTTTTATTTGTAATGGAACGTATAAATCTTCTGGTGGATAAAATTGTCCGAGTGACACATCAAAAAACTTTGGGCTGGGATGCCAATCATCTAATACACCTACTACAGTGAATAACTTGCCTAACATGGGTAATGTTTGACCCACAGAGTTAATCCCACCAAAAATCCTTTGATTAGTAGACTTACTCAACACAGTGACATATTCCACTTGTTCGCGAGGGTAATTTTGCCAAGCTTGACCATATAAAAAAGGCACATCAAACATTGGAAAAAACTCACCATGTGTGGCGCGAATAATCCCTAAAAAAGGTGGGATCTGGTTATCACTTGGGGTAACCATGCCCCAAGTGATTGCGTGGGCAGCTTGAAACTTAGCCTGTTTGGCATGCACGATATTTAAGGCATCAAGCCAGGTCACTTCTTCCGGTGGCAAGTCCGGTGGAATGGCAGCAGTGTTCAGGCTCCAGTTGTCTAATTGAATATGGTAAACCCTTTCACTTTTATGGGGTAAAGGGTCTTTGGACATAAAATAGATCAGTGAATAGGTGATCATCGATGCTGCAATTCCCAGTCCTAATGTTGCAGAAATCAACACACTTAAGCTTTTCTGACGGCTAATGCTTTTTAGGGAAAGTGAGAGGTAATAATAAAACATTACTGGCTGATCAAAATGGTACTAGCGCCATTAAATTGGTCGGTGCCAGAAATTATAATTTGTTGTCCTTCGCTTAAGCCCTGAAGTATTTCAACGACTGATAAACTGCGCGCCCCAGTTTTAATTTGAGTTCGAATAGCCAGTCCGTCTTCTACCACGTATGCCACACTACCGTTGGCACTTTGCAAAAATTGTCCTCGTTCTACCATGAGTACATCATTTTTGCTTTCCATTAATATACGTGTGGTTAAACGTTGATTTTGCCGTAATCCAGTTGGCGCAGACAGCGAATTACCATTTGTGTCGGTTTTAGCAAAACGAACCCGACCTTTTACTTGGTTGTTTTCTATTTCGGGAGAAATATTCACCAAAATAGCTTGGTGGGTTTGACCATCTAGATTGACTTCAGCCAACATGCCTATGGCTAAATCGTCGGCGTAACTTTCTGGAATATCCACATCCAATTCAAATTCTGTTAAATCAACTACGCTCATAATGGCCTGATTTTTAGTGACTTGGTTCTTTTGCTCTACTGCTAAATTTCCCACAATGCCATTCACAGGAGAGAGTAGGGTAAGTTCCATTTCCTGCCTAGATAATTCTTTTACCTCTAAGGCTTGTCTATTAACTTGTAGTTGTTTGGTTTGCACTTCAAACTCTAGACTTTCTATGTTGAGTTTGGCGTCATTAACTGAATGTTTATAAACTAACTTGGCATTTTCTAAATCGTCTTGGGCTTTTTCGAAATCAATCTGACTAATGGAATGGCTCTTATAGGCTTGGTCGGCACGGCGCTTTTCTCGATCTGCAGCTGTTAAGGCTACTTTAGCTAAGTCTGAAGATTTTTGATTTTCTAGCACTTGCTTTTTACTCTGGATCCTTTGTCTGTCGAGTTCAAATTGTAAGCGTTGTAAGTTGGACTGCTCTTGTTTAAGTTGGTTAGATAACTCTGGGCTATCGATTGTCGCCAGTGTTTGCCCCTGGGAAACTGTGTCCCCAGCGTCTACTAGAAATGTAATAGTACCTTGGGCTGGGCTATATAATTTAGGACTAATGGCTGCCACAACACGTCCTTGAATAGACAAGTCTCGCACGAAATCCCCTCGTTTAACTGTGCCGGTTCGAATACGCTCAGCTGAAACTGACATGGAAGAGTCAGACCAACGAGAAAAGTACGGATATAACAATACTAAAGAGATGAGTAAAACGAAAAAAACTAAGCCCTTTAATAAGTATTTCGTGGGCGCTCTCTTAGGGGCAATAATAGTGTCTTGAGCACTAGTGTCAGTGATTTTCAACTAGGTTCCTTGGAAGTGATAAAACTAAACTGATAACCCTTATTGGACTAATACACAGGGTAAAATAGTTATACCTGTGTGTCTAGGCTATTAATTAGCTCCAAACAAAACATAACTAACAATGATGCTTGTGTATAACAAGGTTAATCGCTAACTTTCAGTTATTAACAATTTTGTGACATTAAATATGGCGACTGAAAAACTCAAACATTATTCCACTTGTACTCTATGTGAAGCCATGTGTGGCATAGAAGTGACCACAAAAGACAGAGACATAGTGTCTATCGTAGGAGACAAACTCAACCCTTTTAGCGAAGGACATGTTTGCCCCAAAGCTATGGCATTAAAGGATTTGTATGAGGATCCTCAGCGTATTCGTACTCCTTTAGAAAAAACAGCAGATGGCTGGCAAGAAGTGTCTTGGGACTATGCTTTAGATAAGGTGGCAAGTAGTTTGTTTGAAGTGCAACAAAAGCATGGGGTAGAATCAGTTGCGACTTACCTTGGTAACCCAAACGCACACAACATGGGAGCTATTCTATTTGGCCCTTATTTTTACCGTGCGTTGAAATCGCACAATAGATATTCAGCTACCTCGGTGGATCAACTGCCACACCATATTGTGAGTCGCCAATTATTTGGTCATCAGTCACAAATTCCTATTCCGGATATTGACCATACACAACACTTTATGATTATTGGCGGAAATCCACTGGCTTCCAATGGCAGCATAATGACAGTGCCACATATCAAACGCCGTTTAAAAGCGGTGCAAGCCCGTGGCGGAAAAGTGGTGGTGATTGATCCTAAAAAATCTGAAACGGCGGATATCAGTAGCGAACATCACTTTATAAAGCCTGGCACTGATGCCTTATTGTTACTAGCTATGCTGCACACTTTGTTTGATAGACAACTCGTTTCTGCTAGCCATCTTTTGCCCTATGCACCTGATTTGCTTGAAGTGGAAAAATATGTTCTGGACTACCCGCCTAAACGGGTCGCAAATTTAATTGGTATGAGCGAAACACAAATTATTGGTTTAGTTGAGTCCTTTTGTGAAGCGGGTCCTGCAGTGTGTTACGGCCGGATGGGGGCCAGTGTACAAGCCTTTGGTACCCTTACTCAATATTTGATCATGTTGTTTAATATGCTCACTGGAAATTTAGATAAACCCGGTGGCATGATGTTTACGCAACCTGCTGCAGATTTGCTGCCTCATTCAGGCCGAGGATCAATTGGCAATTTTCATTCGAGAGTCCGAAAACTCCCCGCTTTTGCCGGTGAATTTCCAGTTTCGGCTTTGGCGGAAGAGATCCTCACGGAAGGTGAAGGCCAGATCAAAGCTATGGTGATAGGGGCGGGCAATCCTATTTTAACTACCCCTAACGGGCCGCAGTTAGACGCCGCCTTTGAACAGTTAGATTTTGTAGTGGCAGTGGATTTTTATATCACCGAAACCTCGCGCCATGGGAACATCATTTTGCCACCTGTTACCTCTCTAGAGCGAGATCATTATGATGTGGTTTTCCATAATTTTGCGGTAAGAAACAGTTCTAAGTTCTCTCCGGCTATTTTCCCTGCAGCAGAATCGAGCAAAACCGATTGGCAAATATACCTAGGCCTTGCCGAACGTTTAGATAAGTTGAATGGTTTACCTACCGATAGATATCAAACTTTATGGCAAAAAGAGCCTAAAGGGGTAGTCGATGATCTTCTAAAAAGTGGTCGTTATCGCCACGAAGGCGAGCTGCTTAGTATAGATTTATTATTGAAAAAACCACATGGTATAGATCTTGGCCCGCTGCAGCCTGATTTACCCGAGGCGATATATCATAATGATAAACAAATACATTTATGCTTTGACTATTTTATGACTGATTTAATCCGTCTAGACACACATTTCTTTGCTACTGAACAAGTGAATGATGGCAGTTTGCAGTTAATTGGTCGCCGGCACCTTAAAACGAACAACTCTTGGTTGCATAATAGTCAGCGTATGGTGAAAGGCACCAATAATGGTTTGTCCCGTTGTACAGCGCAGCTTCATCCTGATGATGCAAATAAACACAATATTTTAGACCAACAGATGATCACTGTGACTTCTAGAGTCGGGCAAATCACTTTGCCCGTAGAAATTACTGAGAAAATCATGCCCGGTGTTATTTCAATTCCTCATGGTTGGGGACACAATAAAAAGGGCAGTCACTGGAAAACAGCCGAGCAACATGCCGGTGTCAGTGTAAATGATTTAACAGATGAAATGGTATTGGATGAATTGTCGGGCAACGCCGTTTTAAACGGAGTGCCAGTAACAATTAAGTCAGCATGAACTTTGGTTACTCTTGAAACATAAAAAAGCCCAGCCAATGCTGGGCTCACTGTTAAGCGTTAATCCCTTATCTATTTCTCCCCATCTGGTCATGACTGCTGACCCAATGGCCAGCAATGACTGCACAACCTAAAGAGATGTCCCCGGCAAGTACCGTTGCAGCAACAATCTCTGCAAATTTCTCGGCTTTTCCTTTACCCACACAACCTAACATTTGTAGGCATTCGTTTTGTGTAGGTAAGCCTGTTCCGCCGCCGAAAGTAGCCACTATTAGTGAAGGTAATGTCACTGACATATACAGATCGCCATTGTCTAATAATTCATGTGACAGCATACCCGCGTGAGATTCCACCACGTTAGCTTCATCTTGACCTGTGGCAATGTATAAAGATGCAATGCCATTCGCTGAATGTGGGCCGTTATAGGCGGCACCGGCCATTTGTGCGCCGGTATTTGCTAAAACGGAAGCCCCCGCCAACATCTTAGTATCGACTTTCATGACACGAGCTAACACGTCTTTTTTAAGTACTACCTCAGCAATCACTCGTTTACCCCGTGAATGCAGCATATTGAGGTGTGAGTGTTTTTTGTCTGTATCCATATTGCCAGACAACATATACATGCAAGGGATAGGGGAATTAGCTTTGATCCATTCACAGGCAATTAAAGTGGCTTTACCCACCATGTTTTGTCCGGCAGCATCACCTGTGGTGTAGTTAAAACGCAGGTATTTGGTTTTAGAGACTGACCATTGTTGTATATGTTCGAGTTTACCTACACTTGTTGTGGTTTCTGATACGGCTTTAATTTTATCAAAATTTTCATCAATCCAATGACCAAAATCTCGCGCTTCTCTTGCATCATTAAAAATAAATGCAGGGGCCCTTTGCATAAACCCTTCAACCACTGTGGTTTTAACCCCCCCACACTCGTTGATTACTCGCATACCACGACTATAACTGGCCACTAAGGTTCCTTCAGTGGTGGCAAGTGGAACGTAAAATTCACCTTGAGCATGTTCGCCATTTATCAATACAGGACCTGCCACACCTACTGGCATTTGTACTATACCGATAAAGTTTTCGACATTGCCCGGTAGCACCGCAGGATCGATGCTAAATTGTCCAGTATGGGTGAGTTCAGCCCCGGTTTTTTGTTTGATAAACTCTCTGCGGATGTCAGCCATTTCCCTAGAATGGTCGTTGTCTGGATTACGTGGGATGCGGTTATCATCACTCATTAGATATTCCTTCTATTTTTTCGTGTGACTTAAATACAATAAGTACGGCTTTTTCTGAATTTTATAGTCACACGGTTAGCGAGCGATGACAAAGGAAATGTTATCGAGTTAAACAAAAAGTTAACATTTATTTAATAACTGTCTCCTTTGCTTTAGTGCGGTTGTTGGTATCTCTGCTTTTTATAATGATTTCATCGCCTTCAGGCATTTTTGTGGTTTTAGCTAAGCGGTCGTATAGGAGAACGTTGACAGTGGCCGCTAAATTCATACAACCCACAGTGGGGACATAAACCACATAATCACACTGATCCACTACATCTTGTTCTATTGAACCGTCCTCAGGTCCAAAAATATAAAGGGCATTTTCAGGATGGATAAAATTTGGAAGAGGGGTGGCCCCTTCCACTAACTCAACCGCTACTTTACTAAGGTTCACGTCAGTAGTCCCATTGATCACCTGGTCAACATGACTCACGTTAATAGCCAAATGTACATTTTTCGTATCTGTTTGAAATGCTTTAGCTCGAGCATAACGCTCGCCCGTATAGCGAATACTATGTACTTGATAACAGCCAGCAGCACGCAAAATGCTGCCCATGTTTTGAGGGCTTTTGGGGTTAATAATGGCTAAATGTGCTGGCAATTTATTGTCCTAGAATAGCGTCGATGTGGTTAAGTTCCTGTTGCGTAAACTCTAGGTTTTCTAACGCTGCAACACAGTCTTCAATTTGACTGACTTTACTGGCACCAATAATCGCACTGGTCACCGCTTGATTGTTAAGCACCCATGACACCGCCATTTGTGCCAGCGATTGACCTCTTTGTAAGGCTAATTCATTAAGTTGAGTAACTTTAGCCACTTTCTCGTGACTGATATTTTCTTCGTTTAAATAAATCTGTTCACTTCTAGATGCGCGAGAACCCTGTGGTACACCTTTAAGGTATTTATTGGTTAAAAACCCTTGTGCCAATGGAGAAAATACAATTGAACCAACACCTTCTTCCAACAACACCTCAGTTAAACCGTCTTCTATCCACCGATCAAACATATTATAGCTAGGCTGATGAATGAGCAGAGGTGTGCCTAAATCCCTTAATATACGTATGGCTTGTTTAGTATGAACCGGTGAATAGCTAGAAATTCCTGCATATAAAGCGCGCCCAGAACGTACAATATAATCTAAGGCTTGCATAGTCTCTTCAAGAGGTGTGTCAGGATCGTAGCAGTGAGAATAGAACACGTCGAAATAATCTAGCCCTGTACGTTTTAAACTTTGATCACAGCTAGCGATTAGATATTTTCTTGAACCACCAATGCCATAAGGTCCAGCCCACATATCGTATCCCGCTTTGCTGGATATCAACATTTCGTCTCTATATGGCTTAAAGCTTTTAGTCATAACCTTGCCAAAAGTAGACTCAGCTGAACCAAATGGAGGACCGTAATTGTTGGCTAAATCAAAATGATTAATGCCAAGATCAAAGGCGCGATGTAACATACTTTGGGCATTTTCGGCTGAGTCCACGGCACCAAAATTTTGCCAAAGACCTAAGGATAAAGCGGGTAACTTCAGACCACTTTTTCCGCAGCGACGATAGGACATGCTTTCATATCTGTTACTTGCCGCTAAGTATTGTGGATTGGGGTCGTTCTTAATCATGAGTGGATACGCTGCATAAAAATTTGCGATAGCCTAAACCAAAGCCAACTAATTCTCAATTTACATTCAGTGCGAATACATATTTTCATTAGCTAGCGCGAGCAATTGATAAAGGTAACGCCTCTGCCAACAAGGTATTTATTTGTTGGCAGAGATGCACGAGAAATTATTTCAAGCTAATAATTTTAGCGTTTAAGCTTTTTTCTTCTTTTAGGAAAAGCCTTAAACCAAAAGGCCATTTCAAACATAAAACCAATGATTAAAAAAACAATCAAACTAGAAAAGTTGCCAATGCTATAAAAAGTGATAGCAGCAAGGGCTAGTATGGGTAGCACTATCCATCTACTCATGTTGTTCTTTCCTTATTAAACTTTTATTAATCGGTTAACTATTTGTTTGCTATTAGCGATCATTTCGGTGGTTTTTGATCTGAGTTTAAGCAGCAGAAAATAGGCCAATGGCACCAATACCAAACTCGTTAAAGTTGAAAATATTAACCCGCCTATAATGGATATTGCCATAGGGGAGTAGGGGGGACCATCACCTCCTAAACGTGTACTACCAAAAGCTAGTGGCACTAAGCCTAATACGGTTGTGGCGACTGTCATAAGAATGGGCCTAATTCGGTTTAAACAAGCTTCGACGATGGCTTGTTGTGCCCCATAGCCCATATTGATGAGCTGATTTATCCTGTCCACCAGCACTATGCCATTGTTGACGACTATTCCCATCAATATCAGCATGCCAATCATGCTCATAATTGACATAGGTAACCCGGCTGCAAATAACGCCCAAAACACCCCCGTCATTGAAAACAACAAAGAAGTAATCACCGCTGTTGGCAGCAGTAATGACTCAAAAAGGGCTGCCATAACAATATAAATCATAATGAGCGCCAACAACATATTGGTTTGCATGGCCGTTTCGTTTTGGTTTTGACGTTCAATACTGCCATCAAAAGTCCAATCGTAGCCCGTGGGTAAGTTGATGTGTTCCATTACACCCTGAATACTTTTTTGCGCATCTTCCAGAGTAAAACCATCTTGTAAATTGCCACCAACAGTAATGGAAGTTTGGCGATAGCTGCGATTAATTTCTGACAGTCTCGGTTTAACAGTCAATTGAGCAATCATATCTAATGTTACGTTTTGACCAGATAAGCGAGTAATGGTGAGATTTTTGAGTGCCTCCAGTGAATTTTGTAGTTGTTCATCGTACATCAGGCGAATACCTACTTCACCGCTGTCGCCATGTCTAAAGGTACGCAAATTTGCGCCTCGTAATGCAGTAGCCACTACCTGAGAAATATCGCTGCTGTTGAGCCCAAAACGAAATGCTTTTTGTCTATCAATGACCACTTGCAACTCTTGTTTTTGCCTACTGGTATCGGTTTTTACTTCTGACAGCCCCTCAACATTGGCCAATATTGGAATAATTTGTTTGGCTATTTGCTCAAGTTTTTCTGAAGAGTCGCCTACTAGAGTCATTTGTATACCACCGCCATTACCTTGATCCCATTGGAATGAAGGTTTTGCCCTAACGAAGCTGGGTAGATTTTCTGTGATGAGTTTTTTTACTGTTGATTGTGATACCGGTAGATCGTCAATAAGGGTAATTCCCGATACCGCAAATCCGGCTGTATAATAGGTGTATACCTGCTTAATATAAAACTTCTGTTGATTGGCATAGAGGTATTGTTCCATTTTACTGACCGTTTTTTCGACTTCTTCCAAACTAAAACTACCTTGAATATCGTAGTTCATCCATACACGATTTTGATCGTTGTCGTTATCATCATCACTGGTGACGTACTGCATTGGAAACGCGGTACTGGCTAAGATCAATATTGCAATTAAACTGGTTTTTCCTTGATGTTTAAGTGACCAAGTTAGTATACCTTTGTACCAAGTAGCAAATTTCCCCAGTGTTTTTGGCTGATTGTTTGGCGCAGCGTTAGAAACTTTGGGTTTAATTTTGGTCGCCAGTAAGGGGATTAACGTCTGTGATATCAATAACGAAGCAAATAATGAAATACAAATAGCGATTGCGACATGTTCTAAAAAAATGGTGACATTAACTTTAGCGCCCACTATGTTAGGTAAAAATACGATTGCTGTTGTGAGAGTGCCAGCGATGACCGCTAAACTGACTTTTCCTACACCTGCTTTTGTGGCGGCGACGACATCTGGCGTGTTTTGTTTTTCTTGTTCAATACTTTCCGTGACAACCACTGCATTGTCTACCAGCATACCTACCGCTAACATCAGCCCCATCATAGATAAGATATTAATGCTATAACCCATCATATACATGCAGCCAAGGGTAATACAAATACTAAAAGGCACCGACAACACTACTAATAAGGTAGTGGTCACATTGCGTAAAAAGGCGTAAAGCACCAGCAGGGATAATAACGCGCCAATCAAACCTGCGTTCAGTAAATCAGAAAGTGATTTGGTTACACTCTCAGCTTCATTTTGCATAATAAACAAGTGGATACCGTTAAACGCTGGGTTGGAGTTAGCCTCATCTATGACCTTTAATACTTCTTTGGATACTTCAACCATATTGCTGGTTGATTCTCGATAGATGTTAAAGCCAACTGCAAAGGATTGATCTAAGTGACGACCTTCAGTGGGTTTAGGTTTTTCGTATTTAACTAGCGCAATATCACTAAGGCGTACGCCTTTTTTGACCATTAAGTCTTGAATTTCTTGTAAGCTTGTAAATTCGCCTTGAGGATTGACTGTGATTTTTTGCTGAATGTCTGCGTCAATAAAACTACCGGCGGTCAGTGAGAAGTTGGCGTTACTCAAAGATTTGGCTAATTCGTTGGTGTTGACTTGTAAGGCAGCCATCAGTTGTTGATCTAGGCGAATTGAGATTTGCTTTTTTGTGACACCGTACAACTCCACCTTTGATACCCCAGCGACTCTTTCGATTGGGCGTTTTAAGTTACGGTCAAGCAAGTCATAGGCGCTAGATAAGTCTCTTTCACTTGAGACACGCAGCGAAAAAATCGGCATATCATTAGTATTAAATTGATACACTAAAATACGCTCAACGTCTTCGGGTAAATCTGCACGTATGGCATCAATTTTTTCTCTGGCTTCTATGCCTTTTGCCTTGAGGTTTTCATCCCAAGCAAACTGTAATTGAATTTCAGCGGCATCCTCAGAAGAGCGAGAACGCAAACGTTTAATACCAGACATAGTTGCCAAGGCCTCTTCTACAGGCCGAGTGATCATTTTCTCCACTTCAACCGGCGTCGCATCACTATATGGAATACGGATAGCGATTTCTGGAATATCGATGCTAGGAAATTTTTCTAAGGGCAACAGTTGGCTGGATAACATACCCAAAACTAACATCGATAAAAATACCATCATAATAGTAACGGGGCGGCGAATAGCAAAATCTGCTAATGCCGTTGCACCACTTTCAAACTTATCCATAAATTGTCTCCCCAGCATCCGTATTTGGCAATAAAACGTCCGGTTGTTTTTCGAACTGTTTGCGATCAAACAAACTGTAAATGACTGGGATAAAAAATAAGGTAAGTAGCGTGGCAAAAAGTAAACCATAAATAACCGTTATGGCCATAGGTGTGCGTATTTCAGCTCCTTCTCCCAGGCCAATCGCCATAGGTAACAAACCTAGAGAGGTTGTTAGTGTGGTCATCAAGATGGGGCGAAGTCGACTTTGCGCCGCTTCGATGATCGCGACTGACTTTTCAATTCCTTGTGCCCTTAATTGGTTTATTCGGTCAATTAACACTATGGCGTTGTTGACAACAATACCCGCTAACATAATAAGTCCGATAAATACCACTACACTGATGTTGGTTCCAGAGAGATATAAGCCATAAATAGAGCCTGCACAGGCCAAGGGCACAGTAAACAAAATCAGTAGTGGGTGTAACAAAGACTCAAATTGTGACGCCATGACTAGGTAAACCAAAAATATCGCCAGTGCTAAGGCAAACTGTAAAGATTGAAAGCTGTTTTCCATTTCTTCACTTTGCCCTGCTACTTTTGCCTGCATGTTGACTGGCAATTTTAGTGTGTCGATATGCTGTTGTACTGCTAATAACGCTTCATTTAAATCGCCATAATTAAGATTTGCAGATACCACAGCAACGCGCTCTTGCCCAATACGGGTGATTTCACTGGGACCAATAGACATACTAATATCTGCCACTGCGTCCAAAGGGATAGCAGGACTAACACCAGGGTTAACAATCATTTGAGCAATATCAGCGATGGAATCCCGCTGTGACGCAATGGTTCTCACCAAAATATCAACTTTACGGTCATCCATGCTGTATTTAGTGGCAACTTCGCCTCCTATTTTGGCCGAAATAAGTTTAGAGACATCGGGCGCATTAATACCAAGTTGCGCCAGTTTGCCATGGTCGAATTTAACTTTAAGCTCTGGGTTTCCTGTTTGTAGTGAGGATTTTACGTCGCTGAAGCGGTTATCGCTTTGTAATATTGACTGCAACTTTTGACTGTACTTTGTTAAGTTTTGCAAATCATAGCCGACTATCTGTACCGCAAGTGGGGTCGCAAAAGTGAACAGGGCAGGTTTACCAAATTTACTCTGTATACCCGCTTGCTGAGACAAATAACCGCGCATTTTTTGCATAACTAACTGACTTGCCTCGGTCGTACTACCTGATTGCATGACCACATTTAATTTTCCCCAATAATCACCACCTTGACTGGCTGATACATTCATTAAGCTTCCTGTGCCAGCCAACGCATAAGTGCGTTCCACTCCTTTAAGCTCAGCGGTGAAACCGCCTAAATCGGCAATCACCTGATCGGTGTTTGCTAATTGTGATCCCGTTGGGAGGTTGATTTCTACAAAAAATTCACCTTGAGACATGTCAGGGATAAGCTCCATGCCTAGTTTAGGAATTAACAATACTGAGGCTAGGGAAACCGTGATTACAGCTGTTAGCACCAAAATACGCATACCTAATGCAAATTTAAGTGCGGCTAAATAGGCATATTCAATTTTCGCAAAACTTTTGTCGAACACCCATAATAGGGGCCTAAATAAAATGCCGAATACGTTACTTAATAGTCTGAAGATTAAAACGACCAAAGAGGTAATTAACAAAGGTACATAATGAAAAACCAATTGTACTAACCAATAAAAAGGTAAAGATAAATAATGAAGGCACCAGCCTATTTTAGTCGTGGGAAGGGATTGTTCAGGACTTGTTCCTAAATCTACAGGCGGGGTGTTGTGAGTATTATCAGTCGATTTTTCTCGAGAGGCTAACATGGGTATTAACGTTAGCGCCACTACTAGCGATGCTCCTAAAGCAAAAGTCACAGTTAACGCCTGATCACTGAACAATTGGCCTGCTATCCCTTCAACAAAGACCAATGGAAAAAATACCGCCATAGTGGTTAAAGTGGATGCAATGATGGCCATGGATACCTCTTTGGTACCTATAACGGCTGCCTGTTTAAAGTTTTGGGTTTTAGTTTTATGTCTAGCGATGTTTTCTAGCACCACTATGCTGTTATCTACTAATAAACCAATCGCCAGAGCGATACCACCTAAGCTCATAATGTTAAGGCTAATATCATTGCCATACATAAGGTTAAAGGTAGCGATAATAGAAACAGGAATAGAAATAGATATAATCAAAGTTGACCAAATGTTTTTCAAAAACAAATACAAAATCAACATGGCCAATAGGCCTCCTATCATACCGGCTGATTTCACTTCGTTAATGGCGTTGGCGATAAATCTTGATTGATCGTAAACCAACTGCAACTGGTATTGACTAGGAATGTCATTTTGCAATTGAGCAATCCGAAACTGGATGTTTTCAGCCACTTGTACAGTATTGGCATCACCTTCTTTATAAATGGCTATTTCGACCCCTTCAAATCCATTAAAGCGGTTCAGTGAGGTCGGCTCTTTATGGGCATCTTGCACAGTCGCAATATCACCTAAACGGATGTTTTTGCCTTCACGGTTTGCGATAAACAGGTTGCGAATGTCATCCAACGTTTGAAATTGGTTTAAGGTACGCACCAAGTACTCTTGGGAGCCATCTTTAACGCGCCCACCAGATGAATTGACATTTTCATCTTTCAAACGTTTGATAATTTCATTTAGTGTAATCTGTAATTGACTGGATTTTTGTTGGTCAACTAAGACCTGAATTTCATTTTCTAAACCTCCACCCACTTTCACGGAGGCCACTCCTACTACAGATTCTAGTTGTCTTTTGATTTGTTCTTCGCCGTAGATTCGAAGTGCTTTAATGCCTTGATTACTTAGGGGGACTTGTTGACTATCTTTTGTGTTACTGGTTTCGGCCGCTGCGTCTGGTTTAGCACCTCCTAGGCCAAAACGCATGATAGGAGCTAAACTTGGATTAAAGCGTAACAATAATGGTTTTTTGATATCTAAAGGGAGCTCTAAGGTATCGAGTTTTTCACGTACTTCTAGGCTGGCTAAGTCCATGTCTGTACCCCACTCAAATTCAAGTAACACATCAGATTGGCCAGCTTTAGAGGTGGACATAACTGTACGAACACCTTTTACTACGCCTATGGTTTCTTCAATGGGTTTGGATACCAGTTGCTCGATTTCCCCAGGTGCCGCACCAATATAGTCAGTGCGGATAGTGAGAGTAGGGTATGACAATTCCGGTAGCAGATTGATTGCTAAACGTGATAAAGACACCATTCCAAATAATATAATCGCAAAGGTAAACATCCATACTGTGACAGGGCGCTTGACAGCTATATCAACAATATTCATAAACCGCTCCTTAACCTTTAGCTAGTTGACTTGATGTGTCCAGTGCTAGTTCTAAGGTTTCATCTTGACCAATGGCATCATTAACAATCTCAACCGGAGCTTGATCTCTGAGATTTTGATGTCCAGTAATCACCACCTTTTCGGTACCTGACAGACCACTCAATATTTCTACTACTTCACCTTCTTGGTAACCCACTGTCACTGCTTGTTTACTTGCGATACCGTCTTTAACAACAAAAACATTGATACTATCGTCTATGGCGAGTAACGCTTTGCGTGGTAATAAAATCACATTTTGTTTGGTGTCGTAATTCAACTTAACCTGAGCAAACATGCCTGATTTTAATAAATTGTCGGGATTAGGGACGCGTAAGGTCACTTTAAAGGTACCGGTTTTTGAATCAATTACTGGGCTAATCCGTTCCACAAAGGCAAGAATATCCGCACCAGTAAAGGCAGTTAAATCCAACGAGGCCTGTTGGTCTTTATGTACTTTTGATAATTCTTTTTCAGGTAGATAAACAATGCCATACAATTCTTTTTGTTGAACTATATGAAACATTCTTTCACGCTGAAACGACTCACTTAGATTGCCTACTTTGGCATTTCGCTCAGCAATAAATCCAGCTATAGGCGCGGTAATTGTGGCCTCTTTTAAATCTAGTTCTGCCAAGGAAAGGGTGGCTTTTGCAGACTCATATTGGGCGGTCAGTTTGTCGTAGGTATCGTCACTGACTAATTTTTTGTTATATACCTTGTTGATTTTTGCCAATTCTTTCTCGACCCCAACTAAATCCGCTTTTGCTCGATCTAGATTCAAGTGATAACGACGGGGCTCAATTTGCGCCAGAATTTGACCTTTTTTAACGTAGTCACCTTCTTCAACATAAATATGCTCGATGATCCCTGACGCTCTCGGTACTACAAAGGCCTCTTCTTTGGCTTCTAAAATTGCGGTTGTCGCATAATTTGAGGAAATGTGACCAATCGATAATGGTGCGACTTCAACTGGTACTGATATCACTAGCTCTTGTTGGGCATTTTCAGCTAGCGCTTCGGCTTCTCCACAACTACTGAGTAAACTAACCGTAAGAAGTATAGGCAAGATAGAAAGTAATTTAAGGCCAATTTTTTTATTTATTATTATCGAATCCATTGTGGGTTCCCTGAAAATATAGTGTGAGGTTAATAGTCAATATGCATTTCTGCTGTTATTTTCAGGTACAGAGCATCGACTATGCCAATTCAATAAAACCTATATAAAACAAATGGATAACCTACATGAGAAATTTCGTGGCGAATTTGAAATTGTAACCTTTGGTGATATTCACTATTTTTTGGTTTAAATGCTTAAGATGACGAGATTAAAAATAAATAACCCTTTTGATTATCTGCTCCGTTGGTAAGGAAAACACAACGGAAATTTTCCAGTTAACCAGAGAGTCTATTTATGAAAAATGTAGCTAAAAGTAACCATGGAGTTTATGCCTTACCTAAAATTCTAATAAGCGGAACATTGTTAGTTTTTTTGGGGGCTTGCAGTTCAGGGACCACAGATAATAAAGCCGAAGAGAAACAAGCAAAACTCGAAAAACCAGTAAAAGTTACCATTGTTGAAAATCAGCCTAAGAAAATTAGTTCAATGGGTCAGGTTATGGCAGACCAAGAAGTCATGGCTAACAATGCAATTCATTATAGGCCGCAGCAGCAATTTAGAATGACCGAACCTAATAAACAGAATACTGAAAACTACCAACACTATAACGAAAATGGCGTTCAATCAGTGTTTCAACACCCAGTTTCAACCTTTTCAATCGATGTTGATACGGGCAGTTATACAAACGTTCGTAGAATGATTACTCAGGGAGTTCTGCCACCAGCGGATGCCATAAGAGTAGAGGAGTTTATAAATTATTTTGACTATGATTATCCTAAGCCAAATAGCGCTAATCCTGATTTACCTTTTAGTATTAATACCGCAATAACAACTTCACCTTGGGCTCAAGACAGGCATATCATGCGTATTGGCCTAAAAGGTTTTAGCCCAGATATTAAGAAAATCACTGGCCGAAATTTAGTGTTTTTATTAGATGTGTCGGGATCAATGAATCAAACAAATAAACTACCTTTGTTAACCCGTTCACTTGAAATGTTAACGGCACAATTAGACCCCCAAGATAGTGTGTCTATTGTGGTATATGCTGGGGCGTCAGGTGTGGTTTTGCAGCCTACTTCTGGTAATGAAAAAGCTAAAATTAACCAGGCACTCAGTCTTCTAAAAGCAGGAGGTGCAACTAATGGACAGGCGGGTATTGAGTTAGCTTACAATATGGCAGAACAGGCTTTTATCAAGGAAGGGGTCAACAGGGTTATTTTAGCTACAGACGGGGATTTTAACCTAGGTTTGACCAGTCATGAGCGATTAATTGAGTTGATCAAACAAAAACGTCAAAAAGGCATTGCCTTAACCACTTTAGGTTTTGGGCAAGGTAACTACAACGATCACCTTATGGAGCAGTTAGCGGATGCAGGCAACGGTAACTATGCCTACATTGATACCATTCATGAAGCCCGAAAAGTCTTAGTGGATGAAATGAATGCCACACTTTTAACTATTGCCAAGGATGTCAAAATCCAAGTGGAATTTAATCCTGATGTAGTAGCAGAGTATCGTTTGATAGGTTATGAAAATCGTGCCTTGAACCGTGAAGATTTTAACAATGACAAAGTGGATGCAGGTGAAATTGGTGCGGGACATACAGTGACTGCAATGTATGAGTTAACGCTAAATCAATCTAACAACCACTATCTCGACCCATTACGTTATCAGCAGTCTAAAAGTGACTCTATCCCCAAGCTACAAAACAACCCATTTTCTGATGAGCTGGCTTTGGTTAAACTACGTTATAAAGCTGTTGATAGGGAAGAAAGTCAGTTAATCACTAAAACTGTGTTAACGAATCAAATAAGTGATTTTAAGAAACAATCCGATGATTTTAGGTTTGCCAGTAGCGTAGTAGGTTTTGCGCATTTATTAAAGCAGAGTCATTATTGGCAGGATCTGAGTTACCAACAAATTATTGATATGGCACTTGAGGCTAAAGGCAAAGACGAATTTGGATACCGAGCAGAGTTTATCCAATTAGTTCGCAGTAGTGCCTCGTTACACCTTAATCTTGTAAAAGGGGCAAAAGACAAATCACAGTCAGTTGAATTGAATCTTCAGGCATTTACCCGCAATATTGAGCCTAAGGCGGCTTTGTTAATTGAGCATTGAAACTACAAGTGAATTCTTTCGAGACTAATGCTGATCCAGTGCAAACCAGCACTGAATCGGCTAAGCACCAACAACAATCTGATGCAATCCTAATTAAGGAATACGCTGCTGGTGATCTTGAGGCGTTTAAAACTTTATACAGCAGGCACAAAGGAGGCTTGTATCGTTATTTTTTACGGCATATTGCTGATCCTAATTTGGCGGAAGATTTATACCAAGAAATATGGAGCAAGGTGATAATTCAAGCTAAACATTATAAGCCTACAGCTAAATTTACGACTTGGTTATATACCTTAGCTCACAATAAATTAGTCGATCATATACGGCACTTAACTGTAGTAAATAAAGTCATGATTGACAGTCATGAAACTGAAATGACTCAAGAGCCGGTGACCGCTGCACAGGTACAAATGTTAAACGAGCCAGAGAATGAATTGGCTGCGTCTAGAATAACTGCTGCATTAAATCACTGCATTGGCCAGTTACCCCAAGCACAAAAAGACAGTTTTTTATTGAAGGAAGAGGCAGAGTTATCAGTTAAAGATATTGCCTTAGTGCTCAATAGCAGTTTCGAAGCCAGTAAAAGTCGTTTGCGATACGCCTATGAAAATTTACGTCAATGTTTACAGGTTAAGACTGGGAGGGCATTTTTATGAGCAATGATAATAAAAATGACACTTTTGATTTATTGCCCCACGAGAAAAAAATCAGCGACCTTTATCAAAATATTAAAAAGCAGCAGGGTGAAATGCCTAGTGCAAATCTAGATGCTGAAATACTAGCAATGGCCCAACGACAATTGTCCGAAAATTCACTCGTAGAGGCCAAAGCTCAAGAGTGTAAACCCCTGGGTCCTAATGTTAAAAATATCCAACTTAAGAAAAAAATGGCCTGGCAATGGCCAATGTCATTGGTGGCTTCGGTGGGGATTATGACGGTTTTGTTGATTACCCATAGTGACTATTATATTCACCCTAATAATGTTGACGTCACAGATTCGGGTGTTGTGAATGGTCCTGTTACCCAAACGTCAAAATTAAGTGCGCCAGAAAAACTCGCATTTTTGGATAAAAGTGAGTTGTTATCTAAAACACAAATGACAGAAGCAATCCATAAAGAAGCATTATTTGTAAAACAAAACGGTGCGCCAGTGGCTAGAAAAAGTCTGTCAGACAATCAAACAGCTAAAGTCCCAAAAGAAAGGCAGTTAGATAGTGCGCAAAGTGAAGTCAGCTTTACCTCACCCCCCATGTCTTTGGCAGAGATGTCTAAATTGCTAGAGGCATTAAAAGGGGAATTGGCGGCGCATCAGCAGGCAGAGTCAGAAGTTAACGGCAAAACTATTCAGATGCAACAAACCTTATTTGAACAGCTATTCCACTATCAAGAAAGTCATAGGGAAGGGCGCATAACCAACGAATTTTTAAATGTGTTAACAGATGAGCAAAGAAAACAATTACAATCGCTAACTAGTGAAGCTATTCCAGAAAATTAACCATCTAAAAAGAGAGTGATACATTGAAAATTTGGGTTGACGCCGATGCTTGCCCGGTGGTGATAAAAGATATTTTATTTCGTGCCGCAGAACGTAAAAAAGTTGCAACGATTTTTGTGGCTAATCAATATATTCGCACACCGCCGTCTAAATTTATCCGCTCTATGCAAGTCAGTGCAGGGTTTGATGTGGCTGACGACGAAATAGTCAGGTTAGTTGAACCTAATGATTTAGTGATCACCAGTGATATTCCCTTAGCCGCGGAGGTAATTGAAAAAGGGGGACAAGTATTGAGTTCTAGAGGCGAACTCTTTACTACTGAAAACATTCGTTCACGCCTTAATATTCGCGATTTTATGGACACTATGCGCGCCAGTGGCGAACAATCGGGCGGGCCACCGCCACTTAATCAAAGTGATAGGCAGAACTTTGCTAATCACTTAGATAGAATACTCACTGCCCAGGCTTAAATTATTTGCGCTGATCCAATCACTAAATCACTAACAATCAGCCACCTACAGCTACTGCATAAGTCAGTCCGAGCCATGAAGCTAAGTCCATTTCTATGCCTGTTTTTAACAGTGCAGCAGTGAGGGGGAGCATTGATAGCCACAACGTACCCGGGATGCGTTATGGCATTTGATTTATCTGCTAAATTTAGCGATTACCAGAGTTTCCACCGGAATGGCCTCTATTTCTATTACGTGATTGATTGTTTTTAGGCGGCTGTCCACCAGACGCATTACGACCAGAACGTTGCCCATCTCTATGACCAGATTGCGCTTGTTTCGGTTTTTTAGCTTTGATGGGTTTTTGCCCAAGTTTTGATTCTGGTAGTGGTTGTGACGGTTCAAATCCAGCGGTAATTTTTCGCTGAATAAGTTGCTTAATCAATATTTCAATATCAACCAATTCCTTGAATTCATCTTGTGTCACCATAGATATAGCTTGACCTTTTGCGCCAGCACGACCAGTTCGGCCAATTCTATGCACATAGTCTTCGGATACATTTGGCAAATCATAATTGACAACTTGTGGCAACTGATCAATGTCCAATCCACGGGCAGCAATATCGGTGGCGATTAGCGCTTTCACTTTTCCTTGTTTAAAGTCAGAGAGGGCTTTGGTACGTGCACCTTGACTCTTGTTACCGTGAATAGCGGCAGCGCTGATACCTTGCGCATCAAGCTGCTTAACAATTCGGTTAGCGCCATGTTTGGTGCGACTAAAAACCAAAACTTGTTGCCAATCATTCTCTTTAATTAAATGCGTGAGTAGCTGAGATTTTCTACTTTTATCAACTGGATAGACCCATTGCTCCACCAAATCAACAGTGGTGTTAGCAGGTGATACCGATATCTCTACAGGGTTATGCACTAAACCTTTGGCTAGCTTGCGAATGTCATCAGAAAAGGTCGCTGAAAACATCAAGTTTTGACGCTTTTGCGGTAACAATTTGATGATTTTTTTTATGTCGTGAATAAAGCCCATATCTAACATACGGTCAGCTTCGTCCATAACCAGTATTTCTAACTCGCTAAACTTCACCGCATTTTGATTGTAGAGGTCAAGTAGGCGACCAGGCGTGGCCACTAATATATCCACCCCTTTACGTAATTTAAGCATTTGTGGATTAATACCCACGCCGCCAAATACTACTGCGGACTTTAACGGTAGATCTCTTCCGTACGTTTGCACACTTTCTGCTATTTGTGCAGCCAACTCTCGTGTAGGAGTCAGAATTAAGGCACGAGCTTGATTCGGTCGAGCTGATTGTCCTTGGCTTAATAAATGTAAAATAGGCAAAGTGAAACCGGCAGTTTTACCTGTACCAGTTTGTGCTGCTGCCATTACGTCACTACCTTGTAATACAGCTGGAATGGCTTGTGCTTGAATGGGTGAAGGAGTGGTATATCCCTTGCTGGTGACAGCGGATAAAATTTTGGGTGAAAGGCCTAGATCGGCAAAACTCATAGATAATTCTCAAATAGGGTGATTAACTTGTTTGTCTGGCAAAGTTGTAGTCATTGTTAGACATAGTTTAATTTTTAAACAGTTTAATTAGTCGCGGCAGGATACAGTAAACCACTCACAATAGCACTTAGACTATCGATAAAAAGCCGCAAGTCAGTGAAGTCTTGCGGCTTTTGTTAACCTCTTGCGAGCTTATATTTTATTCGCTTTGTGAACCAGGACGTGTTGCTGGAGCTGTCGCCGCATTCGATGAGCTTGAGAATGCAGCAGATTTACCAGAGCGTTTAACTTCTGGTCTGGCTGCGTCATCAAGAGAACCGATTTTAACATCAACAAATGCTTCATCAATAGAAGCAGGTCGCGCCATTGGGGCTGACACTGATTCTTTTTTCACTGGCTTAGCCGGCACTTTTAAAGACGTGGCCTTTTTAGGCGCTTTCTTGGCAGGTGCTTTTTTGACTGGCTTAGACACTTCTTCTTTTACAGGCTCAACCGCAGCAACTGGATTGTCTTCTGTAGTGGAAGGTTGTGCAGCTACTTCTGGTTTATCAACCGCTTTCACAGTTTCAGTAGCTAATTCCAGAGTTTCTTGTGCTGGGGCTTCTTCAGCAACCACTACTTCAGGCGTAGTTTCGACTTTTGGGGCTGCTGCTTTTTTAGGTGCCGCAACGGGTTCATCAAACTGTAATTCGTCTTGTGTAACTTCAACAGATTCAGTTTTAACGGTTTCGTCTTTCTCATCACCTTCTTTACGACGTTTTTGACCCGCCGCTCGAATATGTCTTGGAGAACGACGTGTGCGAGTTCGAGGGGCCGACTCTTCCTCTTTATTGGCGCTTACAGCCTTAGCCTCTGTGGTTTCAACAGGCGACTCTACAGCAGCGTCTTTTGTTTCAGCTGTTTTAGGCTCTTTAGTCGGCGCTTTGCTTGGCACTTCCGCATCATTAGCTACTGGTGTATCTTTTTTGATTTCAGTTTTTGCTTGCTCAATAACGGGCGCCTGCGTTTCTTGAACAGGGGCAACCACTTTATTCTTTTCAACATTCTCATCTTCAACTCGCACGCTACGTCTAGTATCTCGACGTTTTCTACGTTCAGCTACTTGTTCTTTCTTCTTAGCTGGCGCTGCAGTATTGCCTTTTGATACCGTAGCGGCATCTTGTTTAGCTTCTACTGATTTGTCATCGCGGCGTGGTTTGCGATTCTCATTTCGTGGCTTACGTTCAGAACGTTCGTTTTTGTCGTTTCTAGCTGGGCGCTCGTTACGATTAGTTGACTGCTCTTCATTATTTTTACGGTCAAAGTTTTTATTATTACGTTTGTTTCTATCCGGTCGAGTGTTTTTATTTCGACGTTGATTAGAGCCTTGATTACGAGTATGAGTCGTTTTCTTCGGCACAACTTTCTCTTCTGCTTTAAATAATCCAGAAATCCATTTGCTGACTTTCTCCATAACACTTTCTGATTTATCAGAAGATTTGGCTTTAGCAGTCATTTTTTGTTCTGGAGCAATAAGACTTTGTAATGCAGGCTGTTCTTTGGCCATTGCCGGCGCAACATTCTTATCTGTAATGTTTTCTTCTTGCTCAATCAATGGCAAGTTATAACTCATTTCCTGAACGGCATCATCTGGACGCCTGCGGGCAACGCTGTATTGTGGCGTTTCCATGTTCGGGTTAGGAATAATAACTAATTGTACGTTATGACGCTTTTCAACACCGCGTACTGAATTACGTTTTTCGTTTAATAAATAGGTCGCAACATTAACAGGTAATTGGGCTTCAATTTGCCCAGTGTTATCTTTAATGCTTTCTTCTTCCATTATACGCAGTACTGATAATGCCAATGACTCAGTGCCTCGCACCGAACCATGACCACTACATCTTGGACACACATTATTAGCAGAGTCACCTAATGATGGGCGTAAACGTTGCCGTGACATTTCTAATAAACCAAAACGTGAAATTCGTCCTAGTTGTACACGTGCTCTGTCACCACGAACGGCGTCTTTCATACGGTTTTCAACTTCACGCTGATGACGTACTGGGGTCATATCGATAAAGTCGATT
The DNA here is from genome assembly GCF_963977085.1 of uncultured Paraglaciecola sp. Classification (GTDB taxonomy): domain Bacteria; phylum Pseudomonadota; class Gammaproteobacteria; order Enterobacterales; family Alteromonadaceae; genus Paraglaciecola. The sequence goes on from NZ_CAXBNC010000002.1 coordinate 64,209, forward strand.
ACCACTAAACCGCCAGCGTCTCGTAAGCGTAATTGACGGGCAATTTCGTCAGCAGCTTCAAGGTTAGTATTGAAGGCTGTTTCTTCAATATCGCTGCCTTTGGTGGCTCTGGCAGAGTTAATATCTATCGATATCAAGGCTTCAGTAGGGTCAATGACTATGGAACCGCCTGAGGGCAGTCTTACTTCACGTTGAAAAGCCGACTCAATTTGGCTTTCGATTTGATAATGACTGAATAAAGGCACATCACCACTATAAAGTTTAACGCGGTTAGCGTAATCAGGGCGCATCTGCTCAACGTGTTTTAATGCTCTTTGGTGAACAATGGCATTGTCGATTAAGATTTCACCAATATCCCGTCTAAGGTAATCACGGATAGCTCGCACTACTACATCACTTTCTTGATGTATTAGGAATGGGGCAGGGCGAGACTCTGCCATTTCTTTGATTCGGCCCCAACCTGATACTAGGTAGTCTAAATCGTATGCTAGTTCTTCAGTTGTTTTGCCTACACCAGCGGTTCTGACGATTAAACCCATGCCATCTGGCAGATCTAGTCCACCTAAAGCTGCTTTTAATTCGGTACGCTCATCGCCTTCAATACGGCGAGATACACCGCCAGCACGGGGGTTGTTCGGCATTAAAACTAAGTAGCTACCAGCTAGACTGATAAAGGTGGTTAAGGCTGCGCCTTTTTGGCCACGTTCTTCTTTATCTATTTGAATTATGACTTCTTGACCTTCCTTTATCACTTCTTTGATATTTGGACGGCCTTCAAATCTATAACCTTGAGGGAAGTAAGTTCTGGCAATTTCTTTTAATGGTAAAAAACCGTGTCGGTCAGCACCGTAATCGACAAATGCGGCTTCTAAACTAGGCTCTACGCGGGTAATAGTACCTTTGTAAATATTGGCTTTTTTCTGTTCGTGGCCTGGACTTTCTATGTCCAAATCATACAGTTTTTGACCATCTACAAGTGCCACTCGCAATTCTTCTTGCTGAGTTGCATTGATTAACATTCTTTTCATTCTTGTTGCTCGGTAAAGTACCGATCACCACAAGTAAAGAACTACGCAGTAATGTGACAATTATTCAATGCAGCCTCACGACTGTATGCTATTGGTTAAGTTTTTGCGTCTATAAGTGTTATTTGCATTATTTAATGTTTTGTTTTTTAAACACTTTACCTATATTTCATAGGCACTAAACAAGACGGTATGTTTAGCTACTTATTTATCATTTAAAACTTAGTGGTATTCGAACAAAAATGCTTGTCTGGCTATTTCGATATTCAAATATCTTGTCAATTCTTTTGTATTCTTTACATCATTGGCGATCAATAGGTTATTTATATCGCTGATGTAAGGGTTCTGTTTAATCAAGCTTGTGAAAAGTTACTCGCTTCACAGTTAATTAGCCGTATTAGGCTTGCAATACACGCTTTTGAATTGGCGTGAAACAACAAATTGGTTGTATTTGCTTACAGAACTGATTAATCCATCTGTTTGTTTTATACATTTAATTTATGTTTGAAAACCTGAGTATTATCACACTAAAGCACTGACACTGGCAAGACATTAAAAAACTGGACATCTAGTATAGCAATTCAGTTACAATACGCGGCATATGACAGACTTATCATTTCAAAAAGTTCAATTTGTAACTATCGATCCTGACCTTGAAGGGCAAAGGATCGATAACTATTTGCGCACTTTCTTAAAAGGAGTGCCTAAAAGCCTTATTTATCGCATTTTGCGTAAAGGCGAAGTACGAGTGAACAAAAAGCGGGTTAAACCCGAATATAAATTACAGGCCAACGATGAGTTGCGGATCCCCCCTGTCCGCGTATCTGAACCTACCGATTTACCTTCTACTAAACTCAATAAAGTATCGAGTCTAGAAAACCACATCTTGTATGAGGATGACTGGATAATAGTGTTGAATAAACCTTCCGGTACAGCTGTGCATGGTGGCAGTGGATTAAGTTTTGGGGTCATTGAAGCCCTAAGGTCATTACGTCCACAACAAAAATTTTTAGAGTTGGTACATAGGTTAGACCGCGATACATCAGGCTGTTTATTAATAGCTAAAAAACGTTCAGCTTTGAAGAATCTACACGAGCAACTTAGAGATAGAAAAGTAGATAAACGTTATCAAGCGTTAGTTGCTGGAGAGTGGCCCGCTAATCGTTTCAAAGTAAAAGCGCCATTGTTAAAGAATACCTTAAAATCCGGGGAACGCATTGTGTTAGTGGATGATGAAGGTAAACCATCAGAAACACGCTATCGCATTTTGGAATCTTTTGTCCAAGCAACCTTAGTAGAAGCGTCACCTATAACCGGGCGTACGCACCAAATTCGTGTACATTGTTTACATGCCGGTCACCCGATAGCCGCAGATAATAGGTATGGTGACAAAGAGTTTGACGAAAGAACTCAAAGGATGGGGCTAAAAAGATTATTTTTACACGCTCACTCATTAGCTTTTATTCATCCTAATACCGAAGAGCGTGTGAGTTATAAAGCCCCCCTAGAACCCAGTTTAGTGAGTGTATTGAAGAGACTAAGAAGTGAAGTATAAGGCTATAGTGTTTGATTGGGATGGCACTTTGATGGATTCCATAGGTAAGATTGTTGAAAGTATGCAAACCACTGCTAAGCAACTTGGGTTTCCTGTGCCTGATTATGATCAAGCTAAAAACGTAATTGGTATTAGTTTGTTACCAGCGTTAAAACAATTATTTAATATTCGCGATGAAAAAGAAGCAATGACACTTTTTCATACCTACAAAGAACACTTTAAAGATCATGCGCAAATTAGCAGTCCGCTTTTTAATGGTGCCGTAGAGTTACTAGAAGAGCTGACCCAAAGAGGTTATATCTTAGCGGTAGCAACAGGGAAAGCTCGGCAGGGCTTAGAGCACAATTGGTATCATTCAAATACGGAGCAATTTTTTACTGTGTCTAAAACCGCAGATGATGCGCAAAGTAAACCTTCACCCGATATGTTGCAGCAAATATTAGCCGAATTAGATTTATCGGCGGATCAAGTGTTAATGGTGGGCGATACGACTTACGATATGGCAATGGCTGAAGCATTAAATATGGATCGTATTGGTGTGAGTTTTGGCGTACACAATGCAGATACCTTGCAACAACATTCACCTTTGGCAGTGATCAATACCTTGGACGAATTATTGTTACACGTCTAACCCTTAATCTTTTTGCATATAATTAAACAAATCTACAGACATCGAATTAAATAAATCCATTAATGCAATCAAGGGTAAACCAATTAACGTATTAGGATCTCTGCCACTGAGGGATTCAAATAAGGCTATTCCCAATCCTTCACTTTTAAAGCTGCCGGCACAATCGTAAGGTTGCTCAATTTGTAAGTAAGTGGAGATTTGACTCTCAGTTAAGGTTTTAAAGGTCACATCAAAGGTTTCTACTGTTTGTGACAATTTTTGATTTGCTGAATGAACTAAACACAAACCAGTGAAAAACTTAACGGTTTGACCACTGAACATCATTAACTGTTGTTTAGCAGTAGCAAAATTTCCCGGTTTTCCCAATACTTGCCCATTAAAGCTCGCTAATTGATCTGAACCAATGACAAAATTATTACTATCGGGACTTTGTGCCGCTACAGCTAAGGCTTTTTCTTTTGCAAGGCGAGCTACCTGATCCAAAATTGATTCCGCCACAATTGGCGATTCGTCGATGTTAGGGGCAACACATGAAAAGGGAATATGCAGCTTTTTTAAGATGGATTGGCGGTACGAGGAGCTTGAGGCCAAAATAATTTTCATAAATGGTGCTTTCGGATGCTTAAAAATATTAGCTAAAGCATATAAAATGCAGCGCTGGGTGTCATTAACTATGATTTTTTCTTTGACTAAACTGAGTTGAAACTATAATATGCGCGCGCTATGCAGAAAGTGAAACTACCCAAGCTGGTAGACCCAGTTAAAAGCGCCATTTTACGTTCCGATTATCGGGGTGTTATTTTGTCGTCTGAGATGCCCAGGTTGCTTGGTTCTGTTGCTGATATTGCCAAAGAAGTGGATGTTGAAATTAAGTTTGCTAAAGACGAGCAGGGTCTTAGTTATTTTCAAGGTCATATGGCATGTTCAACGTCACTTATCTGTGAGAGATGTAATGAAGTCTTCGAACATCCTCTGGATGTGTCTTTTTGTTTTAGCCCAGTGCAGAGTGCTAAAGAAGAAGTCGAAGATGAGTTACCGGATGTTTACGAACCGGTAGAGGTCGATGACCAAGGAGAAATCAATTTATTTCAAACTCTTGAAGACGAACTGATTTTATCATTACCGATTGTAGCCCTTCATGCAGAGGAGGATTGCAAACAAAAGCGTGATAAAATGAGCTTCGGAAAAATTGAACCGGCCGATGAGCGTCCAAACCCGTTCGCGGTTTTGAAAGAACTTAAGCGAGACTAGGAGTAAAGTAATGGCTGTACAGAAGAGTAAGAAAGCTCGTTCAAGACGTGGAATGCGTCGTTCACACGATGCACTTGGTTCTGCGACTTTGTCTGTAGATTCAACGTCAGGTGAGACACATGTTCGTCATCACGTGACCGCTGATGGTTACTACAAAGGCAAAAAAGTTTTATCTCTTTAATTTAAGAGACTGAACTTTGAGTCGTCTAACCTTAGCGTTAGATATCATGGGGGGCGATCACGGCCCCCATATTATTTTTCCTGCTGCATTGTCAGCACTCCAGCAAACCCCCCATTTACACTTTATTTTTTGTGGCCCTTTGGCGCTTATGTCCCAGTGGGTAAATCAACAACAACCAGACATTCAAGCTAGAATCACTTTATCCGACTGCCCAGAATCAGTGGCAATGGATGAAGCACCTGCCCATGCGTTAAGACACAAAAAAAATTCCTCTATGCGACGTATGTTGGATTTAGTCGACAGTAATGAAGCAGACGCTTGTGTCAGTGGTGGCAATACCGGTGCTTTACTTAGTATGGCGTATTACGTCTTAAAAACCCTACCAGGCATTGATCGACCTGCACTGATTACCCTAGTGCCTGCAAGTAATAATGATAAGGTCTATTTTTTGGATTTAGGTGCCAATGTTAATTGTGATTCAGAAATTCTCTTTCAATATGCGGTGATGGGTTCGGTATTAGCTGAACAAGTTGGGCATATTAAACAGCCTAAAGTTGCCTTGCTGAATGTTGGTTCTGAAGAAATAAAGGGTAATGATCGGGTAAAACATGCGGCCAAATTATTAACTGACTCTAAAAATATTAACTATATTGGCTATGTTGAAGGAAACGATATTTTTTCCCAAAAAGCAGACGTGATAGTAACAGACGGCTTTGTGGGTAATATTGCCTTGAAATCGTGGGAAGGCTTGGTCAATTTTGTTATTCAGGAAGTTAAAAAAGCATCACAACACAATTGGTTTTCAAAAATTGTGGCAAAAATAGCCATGCCATTTTTTCGCGGTATTTATTTGCATATGAAACCCGACCAGTATAACGGCGCTAGTCTGATAGGATTGCGCGGAATTGTGGTTAAGAGCCATGGTAATGCCTCGTCAGAGGCTTTTTTATATGCGATCCGCGAAGCCATTCAAGAAGTTGAAATGCAAGTTCCGGAAAAAATTAAAGATAAAATTGAAGCTGTTTTAATGGAGCGCCACTGATAAATGAATTCCAGAATAATTGGCACAGGTAGTTATTATCCAAGTGAAGTAAGAACCAATGCAGACCTTTCGGTTATGGTCGACACTTCAGACGAATGGATTACTGATCGCACGGGGATCAAAGAAAGACGTATTATTGGTGCAGACGAAACCGCGGCCACTATGGGTTTTGAAGCCAGTAAAAATGCACTAGAAGCCGCCGGTATTGACGCAAAATCTTTGGATATGATTGTATGTGCCACAACAAGCGGTCGTTACGCATTGCCAAGTACGGCTTGTGAAATTCAAAAATTATTAGATGTGGATGGTATACCCGCATTTGATGTAGCCGCTGCATGCGCTGGATATTGTTACGCATTGAGTGTGGCTGATCAGTATATAAAAAGTGGTATGGCTAAGCGAATATTAGTAGTAGGTACTGATTGCCTTAGCCGTATGATCAGTCCCGAAGACCGCACTATGGTGATCCTATTTGGTGATGCTGCCGGTGCCACTATTATAGAAGCAAGTGAAGAACCTGGCATTTTGTCCACCCATATTCATGCAGCAGGCTCTTACGGTGACTTATTAACCATAGGTAACCCGCAACATGGAGACGAACAATCAGTGTTCGAAAACTGGGGCAGCATGAAAGGCAATGAAGTTTTTAAAGTGGCTGTGACTAAGTTAAGTGAAGTGGTGGAACAAACGTTAGCGGCCAATAACATGAAAAAATCAGATTTGCATTGGTTAGTGCCTCACCAAGCAAATTTCCGCATTATAAAAGCAACAGCAAAAAAATTGGAAATGCCACTTGAACAGGTGGTCATAACGCTTGCACAGTATGGTAATACCTCTGCTGCAACTGTTCCTACCGCGTTAGATACTGCTATTCGAGATGGGAGGATTCAACGTGGCCAAAATCTTCTTCTAGAAGCATTTGGTGGTGGTTTTGCTTGGGCATCTGCTCTAGTACGTTATTAAAATTTATTTTTAGAGAATTAATTATGAGTAAACAAGCATGGGTTTTTCCCGGTCAAGGATCTCAGACTTTAGGTATGTTAAGTGAATTAGCTGCGGAATATACGGTTATTCAAGAGACATTTGCACAAGCCAGTGAAGTATTGGGTTATGACTTATGGGAACTAATACAAAACGATGAAGAAAAACTTAATCAAACCCATATCACGCAACCTGCTATATTAGCGGCAAGCTACGCAATTTATAAACTTTTACTCGAAAGAAATCAGGGCCAACCAGCATTTATGGCAGGGCATAGCTTAGGGGAATACTCAGCTTTAGTTTGTGCTGGAGTCATAAGTTTTGCAGATGCCCTTAAATTAGTGGAAGCCCGTGGTCAATTTATGCAACAAGCTGTACCTGCTGGAGTAGGTGCTATGTATGCGATCATAGGTTTAGACGACGATAAAGTAGTGGCTAGTTGTGAACAAGCACAAAAAGACACCGCTGAAGTGATCGCAGCAGTGAATTTTAATTCACCTGGACAAGTGGTTATTGCTGGAAACAAAAAAGCAGCAGAAGTGGCCGCTAATTTATGCAAAGAGCATGGCGCAAAGCGGGCCTTGCCCTTGGCTGTCAGTGTCCCGTCACACTGCGCATTGATGAAGCCAGCGGCAGAGCAGCTAGCTGGTTTGCTTAAAGATATTCAGTTCAACGTACCTAATGTACCCGTTATCAATAATGTTGATGTCGCATATCCAAATGATCCAATCGCGATCAAAAAGGCATTAGTTGAACAATTATATAGTCCGGTTAGATGGACTGAAACCGTGACTAAATTGGCCGACCTTGAGGTGGAGACTTTATTAGAAGTGGGGCCAGGCAAGGTCTTAACAGGATTAACTAAACGTATTGATAAACGTCTAAGTTGCACGGCGATCAATACAGTCGACACTATTAATTCGTTGATTTAATTACTTTAAATATTGTTTGTAGAGAGAATGTATGGCTAATTTAAATGGTAAAATTGCGTTAGTAACAGGTGCAAGTAGAGGAATTGGCAGAGCCGTTGCAGAACGCTTAGTTGCTGATGGTGCAACGGTAATAGGCACTGCAACATCTGAAAATGGTGCCGCAGCAATCAGTGATTATCTGCAAGGTTCAGGTGAAGGAAAAGTATTGAATGTTGCCGATCCTGATTCGATGCAAGTATTGTTAGCTGACATAACAGAGAAACACGGTGGTGTTGACATATTAGTCAATAATGCGGGTATTACTCGTGATAATCTACTGATGCGTATGAAAGACGATGAATGGCAAAGTATCATGGACACGAATTTGACATCGATATTTAAAATGTCAAAAGCCGTGTTGCGAGGTATGATGAAAAAACGCAAAGGTCGTATTATTAATATTGGTTCAGTGGTCGGCTCTACAGGTAATGCAGGACAAGCTAACTATGCGGCTGCAAAAGCAGGTGTAATAGGGTTTAGTAAGTCAATGGCTCGTGAAGTGGCTTCTAGAGGCATTACTGTTAATGTAGTTGCACCGGGCTTTATTGACACGGATATGACAAAAGCATTAACTGATGACCAAAAAGAAAGTATATTTAAAGATATTCCAGCAAATCGTTTAGGCGACCCAAAAGAAATAGCCGCGACTGTTGGATTTTTAGCCAGTGATGACGCTGCATATATCACTGGTGAAACGATACACGTCAATGGCGGCATGTATATGGGATAAAATGTGATAAAGTTTTCAATTATTGATTCTTTATTAAACGAATAATTATTTACTAATCGGCGAGTGGTTAGACCAGACAAAAAGTTGAGACTGTTGCTTGCAAGGGCTCTCTTTGCTGAATACACTACTCGCAAATTTATATCTAGCGACTTAAAGGAAAACTAGAATTATGAGTACTATCGAAGAACGTGTAAAAAAAATCGTCATTGAGCAACTTGGTGTTAAAGAAGAAGAAGTAAAACCAGAAGCATCTTTTGTTGATGATTTAGGTGCAGATTCATTAGACACTGTTGAATTGGTTATGGCTCTTGAAGAAGAGTTCGATACTGAAATCCCTGATGAAGAAGCTGAAAAAATTACTACTGTTCAGTCTGCTATTGACTACGTTAACGCTAATAAAGACGCGTAATTTATTATAAACGGTCCTCTCAGGACCGTTTTTTTTCAAAAATATTCAAACTTTCATAGATAAGCGGAGGCCAATGTGTCTAAACGTCGCGTTGTTGTGACTGGTCTTGGCATGCTTTCTCCTGTTGGCAATACTGTAGATTCTACTTGGAAAAACATTCTTGCTGGTAAAAGTGGCATTGCACCTATCACTTCATTTGATTCTGATTCTTTAACCACGCAAATTGCAGGTGAAGTTAAAGACTTTGATGTTGAAAAATACATTCCGAAAAAAGAAACCAAAAAGATGGATAGGTTTATCCAACTGGGTATTGCTGCGGGTAAACAAGCCTTAGAACATTCAGGATTACAAGTTACTCCTCAAAACGCATCACGCATTGGTGTCGCCATTGGTTCAGGAATTGGTGGCTTAGGGTTAATTGAAGAAAACCACCGTAAGATGCTTGAATCAGGTCCACGAAAAATTTCACCTTTTTTTGTTCCAGCCACTATCACTAATATGATCTCGGGCTTTTTCTCAATTTTTGAAGGGCTCAAAGGACCTAATATCAACGTTGTTACCGCCTGTACTACTGGGGTGCATAATATTGGTATTGCAGCACGTACTATTGCTTACGGTGACGCTGACGCCATGGTTGCCGGAGGTGCTGAGTCAACAGTCTGTGCTCTCGGTATTGGTGGTTTTGCGGCCGCCCGTGCTTTATCAACTCGCAATGATAATCCTGAGGCGGCGAGTCGACCTTGGGATAAAGATCGTGATGGGTTTGTGATGGGTGAGGGCGCAGGCGTGGTAATGTTAGAAGATTATAATTCTGCTGTCGCTCGTGGCGCGACTATTTATGCAGAATTGGTCGGTTTTGGCATGAGTGGTGATGCTTATCATATGACTTCACCGCCAGCCGATGGCGAAGGTGCTGCCGCTGCTATGGTGAATGCCATTAACGACGCAAAGATTAACGTCAATGAAATTGGTTACATCAATGCTCATGGCACATCGACTCAAGCAGGGGATATGGCCGAGGTTGCAGCGATTAAACAAGTATTTGGTGAACATGCTAATAGTGTTTTGGTTAGTTCCACTAAATCGATGATCGGACATCTTCTAGGAGCGGCAGGTTCGGTTGAAGCAATATTCACCATTTTGGCATTGCGTGATCAAATTGCGCCACCCACTATTAATTTAGATACTCCTGGTGAAGGTTGTGATCTTGATTTTGTTGCACATACTGCCAGACCCGTAAAAATGGATTATGCCTTATGTAATTCTTTTGGTTTTGGTGGCACTAATGGTTCACTGTTGTTTAAAAAACCAGTAGGAAAAGTGTAGCTTTTGGGTAATATTGAGACTCTTCTAGCATTCTAGATGCAAATATGAATGATTGTTAACGGACAGCAGCAACGACATATAACAATAGCGGACAGAGCTTTACAGTATGGTGATGGCTGCTTTACTACTATGGCCTTTAGAAAAGGTCATATTGAGTTGTTTGATGCTCACGTTGCTCGTCTAAAATTAGCCTGTAAAACCTTATGTATTGATTTTGATAAATGGTCAGAATTAGTAGACTGTGTCTTTGATTCGTTGCGGTCAACCTCTGACTGCGTAATCAAAGTCATGATTACTAGAGGTGAGGGTGGTCGAGGTTATAATCCAGAGGGCGCGGTCAATCCCACTTATATTATTTCTCAGCACCCCCTTCCTCCTCAATACCCTCTTTGGCAGAGCAAAGGTATTAGTTTAACAATTAGTCCTGTTACCTTAGCTAAGCAACCTTTACTGGCTGGCATTAAACATCTAAACCGCTTAGAGCAGGTTTTAATTAAGCAAAAATTGACAAAAACTGATTTTGACGATGCGGTGGTTTGTGATACCCAGCAACAAATAGTTGAAACTTCTGCGGGTAATTTGTTTTGGTATAAGGAAAATGTCTGGTTTACTGCAGACCTTTCAGAATCAGGGGTTGAAGGGGTTATGCGTAACCATATTGTTGCTGTTATGCAAGAATATGGGCTAGAATGCCGCGTAGTTAAGCAGGACATCAGAGTGTTGTTTTCTGCTCAAGAGTTGTTTGTGTGTAATTCCTTAATGATGTTGGTCCCGGTGACGACTTTAGTGGATCCCAATAATCAAAATGCTAAACGCTATGTGATAGATCAAACTAAGCACCTACAACAATACGTACTTTCTGGACTTCCACTTAAAGCGATAAGGACGTCATGAAAATTGTAAAATGGCTCGCTGTTTTTGCGATTGTCCTCGGACTAGTGGTTGTGGCAATTCTTTTTCATTTTGATAAAAAAGTACAACAACCACTTAATCTTACAGAGGCCACCCTGTATCAAGTTAAAGTGGGTACGTCTGCCAAAGGTTTACTCAATAGATTAAAAGAACAAGGCATCCTAGCGGATGTTATTGGTCTTAAAATTAGATTAAAGCTAGTGCCAGAATTGGCTAAGATCAAAGCAGGTACTTACGAGCTGCTGCCTTCGATGAATGGGTTAGATTTGTTAGAGTTATTTGCTAGCGGTAAAGAAATGCAATTTTCTATCAGTTTAATAGAAGGGTTAAATTGGCGGGAGTGGTTATCAGCGCTAAAATCACATCCACAAATTAGTTTTAACGACGATTTTAATCAACAACTGGCCAACTTAACTGCAACACTGCCTGAAAAGTCGATTGAAGGATACCTGTTACCCGACACCTATTATTTTGTGGCGCAAACTGCCGCGATAGACATAATCAAACGTGCCCATTTAAGTATGCAACAGTACTTAGACCTTGCATGGCAAAATCGTGCATTCGATTTACCCTATGCTTCAGCTTACGAAGGGTTGATAATGGCATCCATCATTGAAAAAGAAACAGGTGTGGCACAAGAGCGCCCAAGAATTTCCGGTGTATTTGTAAATAGACTTAATTTGAATATGCGTTTACAAACAGATCCCACCATTATTTATGGAATGGGGGATAGTTTTGATGGAGATATTAGACGTAAAGATTTAAAAACTCCCACACCTTATAATACTTATGTGATCAAAGGTTTACCGCCTACGCCTATCGCCATGCCTAGTAAATTGGCAATAGATGCGGCATTTAACCCTATGATTACTGAAGAATTGTACTTTGTGTCTAAAGGTGACGGCAGTCACAAATTTTCAACTACGTTACAAGAACACAATCTTGCAGTGCGTCAATATCAACTAAAAAAATAAGAGAGTCCTAGTTGCATAAATCAGGTAAGTTTATCGTTATTGAAGGTTTGGAAGGAGCTGGTAAAAGTAGCGCAGTAGCCATATTAACCAGAACCATTCAGGCTGTTGGCCATACAGTAGTGAATACCAGAGAGCCAGGTGGGACCGCCATGGCTGAAGCAATTAGAGACGTAGTGAAACATGACTGGAAAGATGAAAAGGTCACAGTAGAAGCTGAGTTGTTATTAATGTATGCCGCAAGAGCGCAATTAGTACAAAATGTTATTCTGCCTAATTTAGACCAAGGTCATTGGGTAGTGGGTGATAGACATGACCTTTCTTCCCAAGCCTATCAAGGGGGGGGGCGTCAGATTGATCAAAACATGATTGAGAGCCTCAGAAACATAACCTTAAAAGCGTTTAAACCAGATTTTACCTTGTATATGGATGTTGAGCCGCAAGAAGGGTTAAAGCGTGCCAAAGGGCGTGGCGAGTTAGACCGTATTGAGCAGGAAGATTTAAGTTTTTTCGAACGAACCCGAGCGCGTTATTTGTTATTAGCAGAGCAGGATCCTAATTGTGTGGTGATCAACACTATGCAAGACATGCAGGCCGTGCATAAAGACGTTGAATTAGCCATTACACAATTCTTGGAGCGTTAAGTGTTTCCTTGGCTAGCCCGTTCTTTTAAGCAGTTAAGTGACAGGATTGCCGCTAATAAGCTGCATCATGCCTTACTTATTCAAGGGCCCTCTGGACTGGGTAAAGCATCTTTTTCCTTACAATTAGCGCAATTACTTTTATGTAGTGCGAGGCAAGACGGTAATGCCTGTGGTCGCTGCCAGTCGTGTTTATTAAATGCTGCGTCCAACCATCCAGATTTGCATATGGTGGAATCTGATAAACAAATTGGTGTGGATCAAATACGTGATGCTATCAAAAAGTTAGTCAGTTCTGCACATTTGTCAGGAGCCAAGGTGTTGATCATCTATAGTGCTCACACTATGACTGAATCAAGTGCTAATGCATTACTAAAAACGTTAGAAGAACCGACAGCCAACACCTTTTTGTTACTCACTACTGACAAGCCTGAACGTATATTACCAACAATCAGAAGTCGTTGTGAAAAATTAGCCTTACCTTTACCCGATTTAAACACCACAATGGCATGGGTGAAAACCCAAATTAATGCTGACGTTGATATTAATTTGGCAAAACTCTTTAGTGCACGCCCATTGGCCTTAGTTGCGGAACTGCAAGAAGAACAACACTTTTCCTATGACACATTCAGTAATGGACTAGATGCACTGTTACAAGGAAGATTAAGCTCCACTCAATTGGCGATGGATTGGCAAGATAGCGCAGATAAAGTGGTTAAATGGACTCAATATTGGGCAAGACTGCAATGCGCTGAGTTGGTTTCTGAATCAATTTGGGAACTCAATATTCAGGCGACAAAAGTCACCCAACAACTACGTAACCCTGGGGTAAATAAAACTTTAGTGTTAACGCAGCTATTAGATAAGCTGGCACTTACCAAAGCCACATAAATTTAACTTTTAAAAATGGAATAATGACGTGTTTGTTGATTCACATTGCCACCTAGACAGATTAGATAAAACCCCAGAAGAATTGTCAGAGATACTCAATTTTGCTAGGAATCGCGGAGTAGAACACTTTTTATGTGTGTCGGTTTCTGTCAAAGATTTCCCTGCAATGTTAGCTACGGTTAAGCACTTCAATGATGTATCTGTTTCTTGTGGAGTTCACCCTCTGCACCAAGAAGATGCCTGTAGTTATAACGAGCTACTTCAAATGGCTGATAGCGATGACGTTGTTGCTATTGGTGAAACTGGACTGGATTACTTTTACAGTGCAGAAACAAAAGCGGTGCAATTAACGTCTTTTGTTGAGCATATTAAAGTGGCGAATAAGCTAAATAAACCTTTGATTATTCACACTCGAGATGCGCGAGAAGACACCATTAACTTGTTAAAAGAGCATAAAGCCCCGTCAACAAAAGGCGTACTCCATTGTTTTACCGAGAGTTGGGAAATGGCTCAGGCAGCAATAGAACTAGGCATGTATATCTCAATATCCGGGATAGTGACATTTAAAACTGCGACTGAGTTACAAGAAGTTGTTAAAAAAGTCCCCTTAGATAAATTATTAATTGAAACCGATTCACCATGGTTGGCGCCGGTTCCTTACAGAGGAAAACCCAATCAACCGGGATTTGTAAGAGAAGTAGGGGAGTTTATAGCTGAATTAAAAGGGATCACAGTTGATGAATTAGCTAAGGTGACAACAGAAAACTTTTACAGATTATTTGATATCAAGTGACAACCCGGTCAAAAGTGACCGGGTTACTAAAACTAAGTGTGTTTTTTAGGTACGCTGGTACAAGCTAATTAGGCCATCCAGCTTTTCAGCTAAGTCATTTAGACTAAGGGTTTCATCCGCTATTTTTTGAACGTTTTGTACGTTTTGTTTAGCATTTTCTCTGATGTCACTCATTTGTAAATTAATCGATTCTATATTCTCCGATTGCTCATTGGTTGAAGTGGCAACGGTTTTATTGGTTTTAGAGATTTGCACAAATTGTTGATTATTTTCTTCGAGTATCTTTTCAGCTTTGCCAATTGAACTAGATGTTGTTTCGGATTGTTGAATAATTAATTCAATTTCACTTGTGGCTGTACCAGACGTTATCTTTAACTCTTCCATAATATCTTGTACTTCATGAGTGGAATCGGCGGTTCTTTTCGCCAAATTGCGGACCTCTTCAGCCACCACTGCAAAGCCTCGCCCTTGTTCTCCGGCTCGCGCAGCCTCAATGGCAGCATTTAGGGCGAGTAGGTTGGTTTGGTCTGAGATGGCTTGAATCGTTTCTAATACTTTGGCGATGGTTTCGGTATTGTTAGTCAGTGACGTTATCACCTTAGCTACATCATTTATTTTTTCGGCTAATTTTTTAATATCACTTTGGGTATTGCGGATCACTCCGGTAATTATTTCACCATCAGTACTAATTTGATCGGCAATTTTAGCAGCATCACTGGCATTTTTAGCGGCTAAAATGACGCTGGCGCTAACATTCTCTAATGAATTAGAAATATTTAGCGTATGTTCAGCGCTATTTTTTACACTGGCGCTAGTATGATCCGCATCTCGTTTAAGTAAATTTGCGACATTACGCAATGCTTCACCGCTGTGTGCAATTTGATTAAATAGGTCTTCGAGTTTTTGTATGAAATTATTATAACCAATCGCCACAATCGCAATTTCTTTTTGGCCATCTTGTGGCAATCGATAAGACAAATCAGCATTACCTTGACCTAGCTTAGTAAAAACCTCAGCCAATTGGCTTATAGGGCGAGTCACTGTTCCTGCCATAAACCATGCCGCTATAGACGCCAATACAGCGATTAAAACCGACCATAACAATATTTGCCAAGTGGCATTATTTAATGCGCTGAACATTTCATCAAAGGGCACTTGGGCGACAACATACCAGTCCATACTGGGTATGAAACTAGAAACAACTATGAGTTTATTTCCATCCTTTTCAATGACAGACAAATTAAACTTTTCTTTACTTAATAGTTTCGCACTGGTTTGTGCATCATATAAATTGCTTAAGTTCGCTTTGCCTAATAAGGCATTATCTTTATGCATTTGCACTAAGCCTTGTCCATCCACCAAATAAACAAAGCCACTTTGTTCAAGTTGAAAACTTGCCAACATATCGACTACAGATTTAAAAGATTTAGCAGTACCTGATAAACCTTGTCCTTGAGGTTGTTGGTAATTAACAAATAAATCCGTTTTACCCGTATTAGGGTCCCGATAAACGCTGACCATATATTCTTGTTTACTGGCGGTGTAGTTGTAATACCAACCATCGGCTGCATCATTTTGCAAACGGCGTAAAAAGCCATCTTGATTCCAATAATCTGCCGTGTTCTTATCCGCAAATGACACCGCACTTAAGGCGTTAAATTTTGCCACCGATTGCAGCTTTCGCACTAATACTGCCTCGCCACTTTTATCTTGCTTACCATTTACCCATTGGTGAATATGTTCGTCAGTAGCAATTTGTTTGGCTAATACCTGCATTAACACTATATCGCTGTCTATACTTTCAGCAATCTTTCCCACTGTGGTAGGTAATTCTGACGTTAAAACACGATGTTCAATGCTTGATCTCGCTGTAAACATGCTAACAGTGCCGACTGAAACCGCAGTAAGCATCACAAAGAGGATAAGGGTCAGAATAATTTTCTGTCTAATTGAGAGTTTGTTCATATATTTTTGCCATTCAACATTAAGTCAGCGTTGTAAAAACTGAAAAAGCCTAGGCCTCCAGTTAAGCGAGTAAAGGTGACTTCATGTCATTCAGCAATATTCCATGGTTTTATAATGATTAATACAAGGGCAAGTGTAAAGACATCAATATGGCAAAATATATGTTTCATAGCCAATTCCCACTGTTTTCTTGACTAAATGGTCAAGTTGTAAATAGGGTGTTTCACTATTTACATTTAGGCTACATTTTAGTTGGAATTTTTAGTCGATATTTGTGTATGAAAATAAGCGGTAGATTATCAATTACATTCACATCACCAAAGGCACCTTTTAAAACCTAACACTGGCTCACTAATAACGAGTCATCTTTAGGGAATATAACTAATACTAAAGTGAAATGGGGGTATTGAGTAATAGGTGATTATTTGCCGCAGCATTTCTTAAATTTTTTGCCACTACCACACAAGCATTGGCTATTTCGTTGTGGGGAGAATTCGCCAGAATCGTTTTGTATTAGACCTGTAGAGTAAAGCCATTTATTTTGCACTCGAACAAAGTCTGATAATTCATGCATAACATAATAGTCTTGGTCTATTTGATAATAAGCTTTAAATTCCACTTGAGCGGTATCTGCTTCAGAGTGATGAGATAGAACTTGCAATGACAACCATTGAGTACCTTTAGCACTATTCGCAAGTTCACTTACAGTTAATTTGCCACGTTGCTCAGTTGTATAGGTGAGTAAAATATAAGCATAATCTTTTATTACATAAGCTGAGAAACGCGAACGCATTAACTCTTCAGCATTTTGAGCGGCAACTTTACCTGTAATAATGGGTTGGCAACAACGTTCAAATACGGACGTTTTACCACAAAAGCAATTTTTATTCGTAGTTGTCAAAATGTTGCGGCGTTAGAAAATAGGTACGCAAGCCTAGGCGATTTTAATTGGTCGAGTCAATAGTAATCCCACTGCAATTACCAAGGCCCTTGCACCACATTATTTTTTTGCTGGCTAATTGGCATTAAATTAACTAAAGCGACATTGTAATCAATACAGAGTTGTTTGAGTCGCTTGAAGCTAATTTCATCTAAGGATAGCTGTTCAACAAACAAGTTTGCGCATTGACCGCCAGTGACTATTTTTTCAAGCCATAGTGATAAACACTTTTGCTTTGGTTTAGTTAAGCGTATGCAGTAATTTTGTTTTTCGGTAAAACGAATATGCTTAGCTACTAGGAAAGTCCACTTATTGTGGCCGTGTTTAACATTGTTATTTTTGCTTAGCCCATTAAAAGCGGGCACTTGCATAGTGGCTAGTGGAGTGGAACTGTTGGTAAACGCATGTAAACTTGCCATAGTGATTTCCAAGTAGTGTTGTTATATACAGTGGTTGGATATACAGTAGTACTGTATAAAACATCATGCAAGCCTTTTTTTAACTTTGTTCAGTTTTAATACGTTTTTTAGTGGCATGTTTGAAAGGTTTTAGAAATTTGGTTTTTCTAAAACTTAATAAGGCTATTACAAGTAATCCGTATATCATTGGCTGAATAAGGTCAGATTTTACAGACCAAAAGTAATGCAAAGCGACCAATAAACTGGCTAGGTATACCCAGTTGTGGGTTTTTTGCCATGTTCTACCCATACGTCTTTGTATCGACTTAGTGGAGGTGGCAGACAACACACCCAAAATAAGCAAGGCCCCAAAACCAACACTTATATAAGGTCGTTTGATTAACTCAGAAAATAACAGTGACCACTGTAATTGCAATTCGAAGAGTAAATAACTGCTGAAGTGGCAAGTGGCGTAAACAAAAGCGTAAAGACCAATGGGTCTTCTTAGGGTCACTAACTGACCTTGTCGAAAATATTGACTAAATGGTGCAATGGCTAATGATAAAAGTAATAAGTTAAAAGCACCAATGCCTGTAAAATGTAACAGTGCTTGAACTGGATCTGCACCTAACTGATCGTTAAAAGCTTGATAAAATGTAATGAGCAACAAAGATGTCGCTAGCATATGCAGAATTATTTTCAGCCAAAATGTATGCGTCTTAGTAATGCGAAGCGGTTTTTTCACAACACAGCTCACTTAAAAATATTTTTTGAGATCCATACCAGCATACAAGGACGCGACTTCAGGATAACCATTAAACATTTGGGTCTCAATACGATTGCGAGTGAATAACCCTCCTGAAGTAATTCTGCGTTCACTGGCTTGTGTCCATCGTGGATGGTCAACTTGTGGGTTTACATTAGCGTAAAAACCGTATTCGCTCGAAGCTAGTTGATTCCAAGTGGTGTTTGGCATTGTATCTGTTAGTCGAATCCGCACTACCGATTTAATGCTTTTAAAGCCATATTTCCAAGGCACAACAAGTCTGATTGGGGCACCATTTTGCGGTGGTAAGGTTTTACCGTACAAACCAACTGACATAAGTGTTAAGGGATGCATTGCTTCGTCTAGCCTCAATCCTTCAACATAAGGATATTCGATGCCTCCACCTGAAAAACGATTCCGCTGACCTGGCATTTGTTCGGGATCGTATAAGGTTTCAAATACGACATATTTGGCAGCACTTAATGGGCTGGCCTTCTTTAATAGTGAAGCTAAAGAAAATCCAATCCATGGCACCACCATTGACCAAGCCTCTACACAGCGCAGTCGGTAAATACGCTCTTCTAAATCCACCGTTTTATATAAGTCGTCGTACCCCAAGGTAACTGGTTTTTCAACTAACCCGTCTATGGTTAATGACCAAGGGTCCACTTTGAACGACTGAGACATTGCAACAGGATCGGATTTTCCGGTTCCAAACTCGTAAAAATTATTGTGGCTGATAATTTTCTGCTCTGGAGTTAACTCATCATCTGATTGAAAATGTGTTGGTTGAGCAAACTTAAGCGCTGAAGTGGTGAATTTTTTTGTGTCTTTACTACCAAACCAATCAATAGCATGGGCATATGGGCTTGCCACTAAGGCTGAAGCGCCTAAAAACCCCATCGATTTTAATATGCTTCTTCTATTTTGATAGATATGTTCGTCAGTTATCTGACTCTCTTTTATCTCACTGGACTTAGGTGTGCGAATTAACATGTTTTTCTCACTTCTTAGGTTCATCTACTTATACGAGCAGACAGTTAATTCAGAACAAAAATTTCTTCACGTTTTTATCACAAAACCAATAATGTTTATTTTGTATTCTTTTATAGGGAAGGTAATTAGCCTAGTTTTTCACCCACAGCGGCAGATGAGGGCAAAAATAAAGTAGCATATAATTTTGAGGCAAAACCATCTGTCATACCGGAAATATAATCAGCAATGACTCTATGACCATTTCCTGCGTCATTGGCTTCAGTCCATCGCAAACGAGTATTATCAGGCAGCAATCTTTGTGGATCTGATGCAAAGGCTTGAAATAATTCCATGACTATTTGTTGGCCTTTATATTCGAGCATTTGTATTTCAGGTTTTCTGATGACGCGACTGTACACATAGGCTTTGAAAATACCTAAGGCTTTATGAAAAGGTGCCGGGAAAACCGAGTTGTATTTTAGTAAGTCTTGTTCAAATTCTGGTGCTATCTCAGCTATCTCGATATTAGTAATAAAACAATTAACTAGTGCGCCAATGGCGTCTTTACGTTCGTGATGGTGTTGGCTAAACAGTTTCTTGCTGAGTGCCTTAATGTGTTGATTCATCCAATCAATGTCCAATTTAAGTAGCGGCTCTACCACTTCTTGATCAAATTGTGATTGATTGACTATTCCCATTACAATGGCATCCTCAAGATCATGAATGCCATAAGCGATATCGTCAGCAAGCTCCATAATGGAACAATCAAAAGACTTATACTGGGTTTTATGATGACTTTTTTCATTGTGACTAAATTGCATAAATTTCTGAGTGTCGTGACTAGAAAAGCCCGCACATAACCATGCAAATGAGGCTTGGTCACATTCATATAAACCTTTTGGGGGATGCCAAAGGGAAGCTTTAACATCGCGATGGGACGCTGACTCTTGCTGTTGCGGACGCTGATTGAGGGTTGGAATATAATTGGGGTATTTGACTAGCCCTAACAAAGTGCGCCTACTCAGATTCATGCCATGTTCTGCAGTATAAGGTTCAAGTTTAGTGACTATTCTAAAGGTTTGACCATTTCCTTCGAACCCGCCATGATTGCGCATCATATAATGTAGTGCGACTTCTCCTCCATGACCATAGGGTGGATGGCCAATATCATGGGCTAAACACAAGGCTTCTATCAAAGTATCATTTAAGTCTAAGTGTTCAGTTAATTCTGCGTATTTACTTCTTAGTTGTGCTGCTATGCCTTGACCAATTTGCGAGGCTTCCAGTGAATGAGTCAAACGAGTCCGGTAAAAATCACTCATTCCCACACCTAACACTTGGGTTTTTGCCTGCAATCGCCTAAAGGCTGCGGAATGCAATATCCTTGCTTTGTCACGCTGATAAGGGGTGCGATGATCACCTTGACGTTGCAGCTTTTGACTAAGCCTACGTTGTGTCCATATTTCCATAACTTACATCTGCTCCACACTGAATGTGTTGTAGGGATCTACTTGACACTAATGTGACCAGATGCAGCCTAGTTAATCAAGGGGGTTAGTCAGAAACTATTGATCTTCATGGGTTATTTCATCGAGACTTAAACTAAAACTGTGAACATAAGCTTTGATAAAATAATCGACTTCTTTTGAATGGTAATCTTTTAACATTTTATCTAAGCGCTTTTTGGCCAGTTCAAACTCTTTATTGCCAGCAGAAAGTTCTTCAAGTGTTTTAAGGTAGGCACAAATCACATCAGCGGCTTTGACGATAAAGGCAATGTCATCATTGTGATAATGATGGTCGATGAGTTTTGCATAATCTTCTTTAAACTCATTTGGTGCCATGTTAATGAGTTTTTGTTCCGCGAGTTTTTCAATTTTTTTGTATTCATCACGGATAATGGGATTGGAATATTTGACCGGTGTGGGGAGATCTCCGGTGATCACCTCGGAAACATCATGGAACATGGCAATAGTTGCGATTTGGTTAGGGTCTAAATCACCCTCAAAATATTTATTACGGATCAGAGCTAAAGCATGAGCTACCATGGCAACTTGTAAACTGTGCTCTTGTACGTTTTCAGTTCTTACATTGCGCATTAGAGGCCATCTATTGATTAATTTCATACGGGATAGATGGGCAAAAAAATGGCTTTGTTTTGGGGAGCTGTTATTCATGTAGCTAGTTTACCTGCTGATAATGTTTAAAGAAGTTTGCAATACCTTCCAGTGCGGGCTTAAGTACGTCAACATGTGGTAGAAATACCAATCTAAAGTAACAGCCTTCTTTAAGATTAAACGCAGAACCGTGTACCAATAATATTTTTTCAGTACGTAATAAATCAAAAATCATCTGTTCGTCGCTACTAATATTAAATTTTTCAGCATCTACTTTCACAAAACAATACATGGCGCCTTTAGGCAAAATACATTCAAGGCCATCAATTGCATTTAACATTTCGAAGGCCATATCTCTTTGCAGTTTTAAGCGTCCATCATCAGCAATAAGTTCATTAATACTTTGATAGCCTCCTAAGGCCGTTTGTATTGCATGTTGACTTGGCACATTTGCACACATACGCATAGATGACAGAATATTTAATCCTTCAATGTAGCTTTGGGCCACTAATTTATTGCCACTGACAACTAGCCACCCAGCTCGGAAACCGGCGATACGGTAGTTTTTTGATAGGCCACCCATAGTGATACAAAATATATCTGTGGCCATAGAGGCAATACAATGGTGCTGGGCGTCGTCGTATAAAATTTTGTCGTAGATTTCATCACTGATTACCACCAATGAAAACTCACGGGCCAAATCTATAATTTGTTGTAAAAGTGCTGGTCGATATACTGCACCAGTTGGATTATTAGGATTGATCAACACTATAGCTTTGGTTTTATCGGTGATTTTACTGCGGATATCCTGAATATCCGGTTGCCATTCGTTGCTTTCATCACAGCGGTAATGAACCGGCACACCAGATGCGAGACTTACCGAAGCAGTCCAAAGCGGGTAATCAGGTGCGGGGATCAAAACCTCATCACCATTATTTAACAGTCCCTGCATGGCCATAACAATGAGCTCACTAACGCCATTACCAATATACACGTCTTCTACTTTGACGTTTTTGACCGCTTTTTGTTGATAATATTGCATCACTGCTACACGAGCCGAATAAATACCATTTGAGTCGGAATAACCTTGTGATTTAGGCAGGTTATGAATGACATCTTTTAATATGTCATCCGGTGCTTCAAAACCAAATGGGGCGGGGTTACCAATATTGAGTTTTAGAATTCTATGCCCTTCGTCTTCCATTTTTTTGGCTTCGACTAGAATAGGCCCACGTATCTCATAACAGACGTTTTCTAATTTGTTCGATTTATAAATGTTTTTCATTGATGTGATTCATCTCCTACACAGGCCGACAGAGTAAACTAACAAGGGTCAGACTGTTAAGTGTTAAATTAGCTATGGGATACAAAAACATAATATTGCCTAATGGTTGATGTATTTTGTCACATTCCATTACATTCCAAATTTGCATTACTGGCACTTTTCATTTTAGCTAATGCAGTGTGTGTTAATGAGGAACAACAAATGCCTGCTCCGTTAATTTGGCTTGGTGCTAGCGCTATTGCAATTTTGGCTAGTACAAAATATTCCAATGATAAGCGCTTAGAACAATCCGTTAATAGTTTGCCTGGTCGTTCTGATAGGCAAGTAAAGCCAGTAAATGGGGCGATTGTCACCTGCGGTATATACGGTCTTTTTGAACACACAGGTATTTGGGTGGATGGTAATATTTTAGAACTAAAAGGCAATGGACTGATTAGAGGGATTTCACCCAATAGATTTCTACAAGATCGCAGCGGAGATAATATTTATATCGCATGTGGTAATGATAATAGACCGCTGATTCAACCAGATGCAGCAGAACGCGCCATCTCTCGGCTTTTTAGTTACTCAGAATACGATTTGATTAAAAACAATTGCCATAAGTTTGTTTGGTACTGTATTTCTGGAGAAGATGTTCCGCTGACGCGTTTTTCGCTATTAAACCAAAAGATAGCTGAACGATTTAGCACCAGTATCCATTGGCACCCCGTTTCGTATTAGCTTGTTCACCTTTAACGGGTTAGACATTTTTTTAACAAGACTGTTGTAATCAATTTTTAGTTGTTCTGCTACCCTTGTGCTATAAACCTTTATATTGCTTAGATGTTTTATGGAGTCAAACAATGTCACAACATTTTAAAGACACACCCAATAATGCAATTATCGACAGTGGCATCGCTCGTGTCATCCCTTGTAAACAATTGTCGATGAGCGATCCTTTTAAATGGCTGGTTCTCGGTCTTAAAGATGCGAGTCGGGCGCCTGTATTAACGCTGTTTTATGGTTTGACTTTTGCCGCTATTCCTTGGTTTATTACGTATTTAGTGCAGTTAACAGGTTGGCACTTAGTGATCATGCCTGCAATTGTATGTTTTATGCTGATAGGTCCTTTTTTAGCGGCGGGCATGTACGACGTCAGTTGGGAGCTAGAAAAAGACCATGTGCCTTCTTTGTGGCATAGTGTCATGGCAATCAAACGCAATGCGGTAAATGAATGGGGCTTTGGAATTTTGCTTTTGGTGTTAATGATTTTTTGGTTAAGAGTCGCGTCTATGGTGCACGCTTTATATCCTCCTTTGTTAGATGAAAATTTTGAAAATCTTTTTCCATTTTTAGCAGTGGGTACCGTAATTGGGGCTGGTTTTACACTACTAGTATTTTTTCTCAGTGCTTTTACGCAACCCATACTAATGGAGCGTAAAGTCGACTTAGCCACGGCATTATTAAGCAACATGAACGCCGTACTGAGTAACAAAGGCCCTATGTTGTTATGGGCATTTATTATATTAATAGCGGTACTCATTGGATTTGCCACTTGGTTTGTAGGGTTTGTTTTTTTAATGCCACTTATTGGCTATGCAACTTGGCATGGTTACATTGACACTATAGAAACTAAAAGAGAGCGCCATTTCGAATAAAACCTGCTCAACCATTCTGAAACACTAAGTTTGATGGGATTGAGTATTAGTGCCACACAATAAAAAAGCCTTATGATTGAAAATCAATCATAAGGCTTTTTTGTTATCGAATAAGCTTAACGAGGAAGTTTAGAATCTGAACTTTTTTCTAAAAGTTTCTCAGCCCAAAATGCTTTGACTGAAAAATCTGATTTAGCTTTCTTTTTAGTTTTCTTTGGAGCTGGCGCTTTAGCCACCTTCTTCTCAGCTGCAGGCTTACTCTCTGCTGCTTTTTTAGGTTTCTCAGCGGCAGCTTTGGTTTTTTTAGCCGGTTTTGCCGAACCTAATTCAGCGATCAACGCATCTAAGTCTGCCAAGCGCATATTTTTGCCACCGTCAACACTATACCAGCCACCCTTAGCTTCAATTGCGGGGGCTTTACCATTTGCTGCGGTGTAAGCTTCGGTAAAAGCCGCTATTACTTGATCTTTATCCAATTTACTCATAATCAGGTCTTTGCCTTTAATATGTTTATTTTCAGAATAGGGGCGGGTTTTATACCTTTTTTTATTTATAATGTCTAGGGGACGTTAAGCATTCATATAGCGCTGAAATATGGGAGCCAATAGTCGCTATTTAGTTTAATTCGTTATCTGCACAAAATAACAGGAAATGTAATGTCAGTCTCAAATGGTCAATTATTACAATCACTTAATTCGATACTAATGCCAGAAAAGGTAAAAGATTATTGTCCAAATGGTTTACAAGTAGAAGGCAAAGAACAAGTCTCAAAGTTAGTCACTGGTGTCACTGCTTCTCAAGCGTTGATCGATCATGCGGTTGCTATTAATGCTGACGCTATTTTGGTACACCATGGGTACTTCTGGAAAGGTGAATCACCTTGTATTTCAGGAATGAAAAAGAAAAGAATACAGACCCTGTTACAACATGATATCAATCTTTATGCTTACCATTTGCCTTTAGATATTCACCCGTCATTGGGAAATAATGCGCAATTGGCGAAGTTATTAGGCATAGTGGATGTTTCACCTATGCAAGCAAATAACCCTCAATGTGTGGTGATGCAAGGTAGGTTTGAAGCGGGGATCAGTGCCAATGAATTATCTAGATTGTTAACTACTCAACTAGCTAAAACACCCTTACACGAGCCAGCAAATACTAGCATGATTGAAACAGTTGCTTGGTGTACTGGGGGAGGGCAAGGTTACATCGAATTGGCTGCAGAAAGTGGCATAGATGCGTATATTACAGGAGAGGTTTCAGAGCAAACTATCCATACAGCGCGGGAAATGAATATTCATTTTTATGCTGCTGGGCATCATGCAACTGAGCGTTATGGCGTTAAAGCCTTGGGTGAACATATCCAACACACACTCTCTATTGAAACCGTGTTTGTTGACATTCCAAACCCAGCCTAAGGTACAGAGTTTACATGCAAAATAATAAGCAAGATCAAAGTTTTGATAAATTTGCGGATAAATTTGAAAAAAATATTTATGGCTCGACAAAAGGGCGATTGCGGCATGAACTATTACTACATCATCTGCATAGCTGTATCGATTTACCAGGGCAGTCCTTAGAGGTGTTAGATGCAGGTGGGGGGACTGGCGTCATGACCGAAGTGATGCTGGACTTAGGTCACAAAGTCACCTTATCAGATATGTCTTCGGAGGTATTGTCTATAGCACAACAAAAATTAGCTAATAATAGCAATCTCGATATCCAACATACCGATATTTTATCTTTGAGCAATACAAAACAATATGATCTGGTGATCTGTCATGCCGTTTTAGAGTGGTTGCAAGACCCTTTTAGGGTGATCAAGAAACTCGTGGACTTAGTTAAACCTGGTGGGCATATTTCACTCAGCTTTTTTAACTATGACGCCCAGTTGTTTGGAAATATGCTGTATGGCAATTTTGATTATGTTGAAAAGGGAATGCAGAATAAAAATATTGTGCGCTTAAGTCCTAATAATCCGCAGAAACCTAAAGCTATTTTGTCTCAACTTAATACTTTGCCAGTTGAGGTGTTAAAAAAGGCTGGAATACGTTGTTTTCACGACTATTTAAAACAGCCCGAAAAACAGAGCAATGAATATGAGCAATTAAAGAAGTTAGAAATCCAATATGGCTCCACTGAGCCATATCTATGGTTAGGTAAATATTTTTTAATTATTGCCCAGAAAAACCAGGATGCCGGATTATTCAGCGAGTAACTTCTCAATATCCTTAATCATTTCAGCTGGTTTAGTGGTAGAAGCATAACGTTTTGTGACTTTGCCTTGTTTGTTGACTAAAAACTTAGTGAAGTTCCATTTTATGCTTTTGCTGCCCATCACTCCCGTTGCCTGTTCTTTCATATACTTGTAGATAGGGGCTGTGTTTGCGCCATTGACTTCAATCTTCTTAAACAAAGGAAATTGCACATTGAAGTTCAAGCTACAAAACTCCTGTATTTCTGCGTCTGCACCAGGCTCTTGGTGACCAAATTGGTCACAGGGAAATCCGAGAACCACTAACCCTTGGCTTTCAAATTGTTGATATAAGCTCTGTAAACCATCGTATTGTGGGGTAAAGCCACATTTACTGGCGGTATTGACTATCAACAATACTTTGCCTTCATAATCTTTAAAATTAATCGTTTCACCATTATTTAATATGGCATCAAACTGATATATGGTATCTGGCATAATTATTCTCTATGTAATTTTGTAATATCTATATTGTCATTATTTAGTCGTGTTTCAACTAATTAAAGCATTAAATTTAATACAGATAGACCTAAAAGTAAGGAAAGTAAATTGACACAAAAAATCGCCTTTATTGGATTGGGTGTAATGGGTTATCCCATGGCAGGACATTGCAAAAAAGCAGGCCATACTGTCACAGTATTCAATCGCACTTCACAAAAGGCCCATGCTTGGGTGGAAGAATTCTCAGGGAGTATGGCGTCGACCCCAAAACTTGCTGCTGACAAAGCCAATGTGATCTTATTATGTGTGGGTAATGATGATGATTTACGTGCCGTTATGTTAGGGGATGATGGCGTATTGGCTGGGGTGAATGCTGGAGACATTATAGTCGACCACACAACCGCATCTGCAGAAGTGGCCAGAGAGATGGCACAGTTATGTGCGAAGCTTGATGTGGGCTTTTTGGATGCGCCAGTATCCGGCGGTCAAGCAGGGGCTGAAAATGGTCAATTAACAGTCATGTTAGGTGGCGAAGAAGCGGACTACAACAAGGTTCAAGCTGTAATCAATTGTTATGCAAAATTTAGCCAATTACTTGGTGAAGTGGGAAGTGGTCAGCTCGCTAAAATGATGAACCAAATTTGTATTGCGGGCACAGTTCAAGGGTTAGCTGAAGCCATTAGTTTCGGCGAAAATGCGGGGTTAGATTGTCATGCAGTGATTGATGTTATTTCCAAGGGCGCGGCCCAGTCTTGGCAAATGGAAAATCGTTTTGAGACTATGTTAGCGGGTAAGTTTGAATTTGGCTTTGCGGTTGATTGGATGCGCAAGGATCTAGACATAGCGTTGAATGAAGCGAAAAGAAATGGATCTACTTTGCCCCTTACCGCTTTAGTTGATCAGTTTTATGGTGACGTACAAAAACAAGGTGGTGGGCGTTGGGATACCTCTAGTTTGTTAATTCGATTAAAAAACTAAAAGGACTAAATAAGCAGGGCGCTGGGGAAGGCTAAATCAGATCAGTGGCTCGAAGTGCCACTGATGCCCATGGAAACAAATTTTAGCGCGGTCGTATTCTCTTTCGGCTCGCCAAGTACGGTTATTAAGCTTCACTACTACACCGGGATACACGCGTTTATTGGCGATGAGCTGAATGTCAGTTTGATACTTTTCTTTCGACTTGCGCATTTCTTCGGCTTTGTTTTCAAGCCATTGCAATAGTTGTGATTCATTTTCAAACATCTGATTGGCTTCGTCTACACGATCTTGCATGTCTTGTGGAATTGACTTTGAATTAATAATATTCATCCGCTGAAAATGACGGGTATTATTTTGTCTTATTTTTTTAAGAAGCTCGTCGAGTGTATCTTTACGCTCTAATAAGGTATTAAAACCTTCACTAAAATCGACATTCAAGTTACTCCCAGACACTGCGCCTAAGGTGCCTGCGGTAACTGCATCTTGGCATTTAATAGTACAGGCAAAAATATTGCCATTGGGTTTCTCTAAGTTGCCTACTGTGACTTTACCTCGACAGTTAATTCGACTATAGGCTAATTGCCTGCCAACAGTGACATTGCCATTACAGTTAATGTCTAAGCCTTGACCATGGGCCACATGCACACTGCCTTTAGCCGTTAAACTCGTACTGTATTCGGTGGCGCTATCATTCACTTTTCCCATTGCACCTTCGGTAATAATGATATCGCCGTCTGCATGAATAGTCGCAGATTCTACAAAACCATTGATAGTGACATCACCAGTGGCATGGATTTCCATTTTTTCAGTGACGTCACCATTGACTAACACAGAGCCATCATACTCAACGTTACCGGAACCTACATTGACGCCTTTACATATAAATATGTCGTCAACCCACATTTTTTGATCTTTAAATTTTGGCATGCCTGCAATATCTGCAAGCAACAAGTTCTCATCATTGTCACTAATGACAGTGCCATCACCTGGCCGAAACTTGATCCATTCACCTGATTTAGCTTTGATGACTTCGCCACCCACTGTAAATCCGTTTCTACCGTCGCTTGGAGGCATTCTGCGAAGCAGTTCAGCACCTTTCTGTACACAGATAATGGCACCTAAATTACGCATATCTACACGGCTTGACCCTAGTGTTTGAGGCTTTAGGATTCGCTCCAAGGCGTTTTGTACTAAGGGTTTTAATTTAGACGATTTACCCACTCTAGGAGGTAACCCTTTGGCAATTAGCTCTTCAAATATTTCACCGGGTAGTGCTTGTGCACTTTGCTCAACTAAACGATTTAAGCGCTTAGTACTGATGCCGCGTTTGATTCCAGAGGCTTTTAATTCTGCAAATAATGAATCAAGTGTGGGGAGTTTTCCGGCATATCCAATTGTGATGTTAAGGTAGGCCGAGAGTTGATCTTCAACAATTCTGCATTTTACTTGCGTATCTCTGCGTTCACCAATTCGATTTTCAATGACTGCCGAACTGTTGTTTTTTTCTGCTGATTTATAACTATTGATTGCATCAATGATGTTTTCATCAAATATAAAAAAATGTTTAAACTCACTTTTTTGGATAAGAACATGAATATCACTTGCTTCTACTTTTTTCTGAATTAGGTTGGGGGCAATATCCAGATCCAAATATCTGTCTGTCTCATCAATTTTTATAGTTATACCAAGCATTTATTCGCCTTTAATTATTACAACACACTGTTAAAGACTAGCATGTCTCAGATTTGATATCGGCCTATAATTCACTTTCATTAGTTGTTTACTCGCCCACTAATAGAAGTAGCAAAATACAAGCAGATAACCTAATAACCTGCGAGTTAGCGTGTATTGTTATAAACTTTGCGCGTAGTTGTAAAGTGCTTTTAATATACTCAGCTTTTCGGGGTTACGAGAATATTCACCACTCAATTGTTCTAGTTGCATTAAAAACTCCGGCATTTTAATACTAGCGGGCGAATCATTATCATAAAACTTAAAATGTCGATAACGTTGCCACCGTTCAACTTCTGCTGCGGATAACGATTGAGAGGCGTTTCGTGCACGGTATCTAAATAACAGTGTATTGAGTCGCTCATCTTCAAAAGGTAAGGTTAGCTCAGTGAGCCCCTGTAAATCAGCATCAACAATTTGTGCCATAAGTGCTTTGTCGTTAGACGAAAAAAAACCGCCTGAATACAAGGCGTGTTCAGCATCAAGGGGATCACGTTCTTCCGTTTGAGCATAGACCTGTTGCAGATTTTCAAGCTTGTGCCTATTGGCTTTAATTTTTTGTAGATTCGCCAAACAGAGTGCTCTATCAATTCCCAAACGTTGTGCATTTTCAGCGCTCAGAGTCTTGGCTGGCGCTAACACAGGACATTTATTGACATGCAGTAGTTTGATTGG
This sequence comes from uncultured Paraglaciecola sp., assembly GCF_963977085.1. GTDB lineage: Bacteria > Pseudomonadota > Gammaproteobacteria > Enterobacterales > Alteromonadaceae > Paraglaciecola. Next base: position 94,681 of record NZ_CAXBNC010000002.1, read on the forward strand.
CAATCGCTGTTCATTTTCCCCTAACATAGCAGTGGGCGTGTACAGCTTCTGGCGTATTTCGTCAGCTGAAAGGCTGAAAAGTGGACTAGGGTCCAAGGCTAAATTAAGCACAATGACGGCATTTTTATTGGTTGGATGCATGCCAATAGGCACTATCCAAGTACAACAGCCGTGAATTGAGGGAATTTTGGACGATATGTGCACTAAGGGCGTGAGTTGTTCATAATCAATTTGTGCTAGCACTTTTCTTTTATCACGCAGGGTAAATATATAATCGAATAGTTTTGGCTGGCGCTCCTTTATTAGCTTCGCCACCGCTATAGTCGCATACACATCCGACATAGCATCGTGAGCATCAAGATGTTGGATTTCATTGGCTTTAGTTAAATCTTGTAATTTAAAGCTGGGTAATCCATCGTCATTTAAAGGCCAGTTGATGCCTTCAGGCCTAAGTGCATAACAGGCTCTCGCTAAATCAATAATGTCCCAACGACTATTACCATGTTGCCACTCCCTTGCATAAGGGTCATAAAAATTTCGATATAAAGTGTAGCGAGTAATTTCGTCGTCAAAACGTATGTTATTGAATCCGGCAACACAGGTATTAGGTGTGGCAAATTCCTCCAGTATCTTGGCAATAAAATCCCTTTCCAAAAGCCCTTCTTTTAAAGAACGCTGGGGGGTAATACCTGTGACTAAACAGGCTTGAGGAGTAGGCAGGCAATCATTTGCTATCTGACTAAAAATCATCAAAGGTTCACTGACTATATTCAAATCTAGATCGGTGCGAATACCAGCAAACTGGCAAGGGAAGTCTTTCTGAGGATTGGCTCCCCATGTTTCGTAGTCGTGCCAATAAATAGTGGGTTGTATATTAGTGCCCATTAATGTTTGTTACTCCATGCCAAAGGCATATTATCTGTGATTGTATCAGTCGGTTCTGTGTCATTAATGTTGATTAATAAACAGCAGTATTTTTTGTATTAGCTGCATTTAACCGCTAAACCAATGATTATTACAGAATAAATCAGTATTGAAACTGAAAAACACGACACTGTCTATTTCTATCCTAACCTCTATTCATCAGCATTTATGGTTAGTGTACTAGGTTTACCTGTTACCAATTAACTAAGGGTCTTGTTTTGTTGCTGAGCTCGATATTTACTAGGCGAAACACCGAAGGTTTTCTTAAATTGTTTTGAAAACTGGTAAATGTCGGTATAACCGACCTCAGATGCAATATTTCCAAGTCTAAGCTGTGCATTAAATAGCAGTCGCTGTGCAATAGACATACGTTTGCGAATAACATATTGGCTTATGCTCGTATTAAAGAAAGACCTAAATTGGTGGCATAGGTAACTTCTAGACACGCCAGCCATGTCCGCTAGTTCATCCAGAACAATCCCTTGGTTATAGTGTTCATCAAGATGATGTTTTATGGTCAACAGTACAGCAGGGATTTTCATGGTTGGATTTTTTGTATCGAGTTGCCTGGCGATAGAGCGTGCCCAGTTTTGAAAAAGATTCTGAATGATAATAGGGTCATGTTGTGCAGGATGCAGCATTTCATCCATTAAGCTTTGTAGATGATCTGTCATAACAGAGCTATCAGATAATGTTATCGGCGTATTTAATGGTAATAAATTGTTATCAATTTGTAAGCTAACCCAAGTTCCTTCAACGTGCATCCATGAATGTAACTCTACACCCGCCTCAGTAGCCCAACTAAAAAACTGTTTAGCTCCTGTAGGCCATATCATTAAGGTATTGGCTGGAACCGAAGCTGCATTTTGTTTTTGCTCAAGTCGGGCGGGGTGGTGAAACAGCATGATCAACCAGTCTCCAGTGCCATAAGGGCGATCAACGTTGGCATTAATCATAGGTTCATAAATACCAATCCCTCTTACTGTCATAAGAGATTGAGGCTGAAGTTCATCACCGAACCACTTTCTAGTAATTTTACCCTGATCGCACTCTAATGGCGTGTTCCATCGCAGATAATCGGGTGGTGTTTTAGTCTCTTTCATTAATCTTTATATAATAATAAATTTACAATAAATCACAATTTATCACAAAAAATTTGCAATCAGAACCATTTCAATCACTATTGTAAAGGTTAGAATCGTAATATGTAACAAGCTGAATGGGCCAAATAATGGCTGCAACTGATAAAAAACTCAAGGTCGACAATAACAAGCAGTTGTTCTTGTGGGCACTAACCTCTGCACTCGCTGGGTTTCTTTTTGGTTTCGATACTGTGGTTATTTCAGGTGCTGAAAAAACAATTCAGTCATTATGGGGATTATCAGCCAGTCTTCACGGCTTAGCGATTAGCGCTGCGCTTTGGGGAACCGTTTTAGGGGCAATGCTTGGCGGTTGGCCAACAGATCGTTTTGGCCGAGTGAAAACGTTAATCTCTATCGGGTTACTTTATTTTGTGTCCGCTATTTGGTCAGCCCTTGCCAATGACCCTTATTCTTTTATGGTGGCACGCTTTATTGGTGGTTTAGGTGTTGGCGTGTCCACTGTTGTGGCACCTCTGTATATATCTGAAATATCACCTGCGGCACGACGTGGTCAACTAACAGGTTTATTTCAGTTCAATATTGTTTTTGGCATCCTCATCGCGTTTATCTCTAATGCGCTATTAGGTGGCGTGGGTGAGAATGCATGGCGTTGGATGTTAGCTGTTGAGGCAGTGCCGGCAATTATTTATTGTTTATTGTGTTTTTCTCTTCCTGAAAGTCCACGTTGGCTTATTGGCAAAGCTAAAAAAATCAATGAAGGCAAAACAGTTCTGTCTCAAATTAATACACAGATGTCGCCCCAAGAAATTGAAGCTATGGGTAATGAAATTTTAGCAGCATCTAATGTTAAAGGCGTAAAGTCGGCATTTTGGCGTAGCCGATTAAGCTATCCAATAATGTTAGCGATATTAATTGCTTTTTTTAACCAACTCTCGGGTATCAACGCAATTTTGTATTTTTCTCCGCGGATATTCGAAATGACAGGATTAGGCCAAGAAGCGGCATTGATTCAGTCTGCTGGGATTGGGATCACAAATCTTGTGGCCACATTTATTGGCCTTTTACTTATCGATAGAATCGGCCGCAGAACCTTACTGTATATTGGTTCATTCGGGTATATTTTAGCTCTTGGTGCATGTTCTTGGGCATTTGCTAATGAAGTATTTGTCATTGTTCCTTTTTGTATTTTCCTTTTTATTGCCGCCCATGCTATTGGACAAGGGGCCGTCATTTGGGTGTTTATTGCCGAAATATTTCCAACTGAACACCGCAGTACAGGTCAGTCTTTAGGTTGTTTTATTCATTGGATTTTTGCCGCTCTTTTAACACTTTTCTTCCCTATGGTAGTGACACTTTTCTCACCTAGTTATGTGTTCGGCTTTTTCTGTTTAATGATGTTACTACAACTTATTTGGGTCTTTTTTATGGTGCCTGAAACTAAAGGCATCCCTTTAGAAGCATTACAAAAGAAACTGGGTATAGCAAAGTTACAAAATAACGATGAAATCAAGCAAGAAATTAAGGCCTTATAAAATGAATAAACCTTTTAATATAATTGGTGTGGGTGAAGTGTTATGGGACATATTCCCTGACGGCAGTCGCTTTGGAGGCGCCCCTGCTAATGTGGCCTGTGCAATTTCTGGTTTGTCGAGAAAAACCGCTAAAGTGACTATGGTCAGTGCAGTTGGAAAGGATATTCTTGGCATTAAAGCGATTGACTCTTTGGCGCAATTTAATGTTGATGTTTCTCAGATCCAATCAACTACTTTTCCAACTGGTACAGTGACGGTTAATCTAAATGAGTCACTCCATGCGACTTACCAAATTGCTGAAAACTCCGCGTGGGATAATATTAGCTGGAATGACTCTTTAGATACGCTGGCACTATCAGCAGATGCTATTTGCTTTGGCAGTCTTGCGCAACGCACTCAGTGCTCCCGTGAAACTATTCAAACACTGGTTGCTGCGCTTCCCGATAGTGCGCTTAAGGTGTTTGACGTCAATCTTAGAGCGCCTTTTTATAGTAATGAGATAATTATTCAATCTCTTGAATTAGCCAATGTCTTAAAGTTAAACGAAGAAGAGTTGCCTATTATTGCCGATATTTTAGGGATTTCGGGTGAGACAAATGAGTTACTTCAATCTATAACAAAACAATTTAAATTAAACAGCATAGCGCTGACACAAGGCTCTAAAGGTGCTGTTTTAATTCACAATCAAGAACAAGTAGAAGTGCCAATTGTTCCCACAACTGTGGTTGATACGGTTGGGGCAGGGGATTCTTTTACCGCTGCCTTTACCTTAGGGTTATTGCAACAAAATTCTTTAATTGAAATAGCGCATTTTGCAACAAAGGTGGCCTCTTACGTGTGCTCGCAACAAGGCGGTACACCTCAGTTAACACATTTAACTCAACCCTAGTCGTTTTAGTCAATATAGTTAGGAAGTGTCATGAATTATTTGAATACAGATTTCTTGCAGCAACACAGCAAAGAAATATTAGATTTTTATACGCCACGGGTTGTCGATGAAAAGGGCGGTTATTTCCAAAATTATTATGACGATGGCACACTTTTTTCTGAAGGCCAGAAACAATTAGTGAGCAGTACCCGCATCATTGTTAATTATGCCTTAGCAGCTATTAGGTTTAACAATAATGAGTATTTGGCCATCGCTAAACATGGTTTAGATTTTTTAGAAAATGTACATTGGCAGGCTGATTCACAAAATTATGCGTGGACCCTAGACAATAATCTTCCCACTGATATGACACAACAAGCTTATGGTTATGCCTTTGTTTTGTTGGCCTACGCCGCGGTTAAAAAAGCGGGAATTATTAGTAGTGATCAGAAACTTTTAGATGTTTATGAGCAACTGGAAGAAAGGTTTTGGCAGAAAGAGTTTGGTTTGTATGCAGATGAAATAAGTCCTGATGGCATACTCAGTGACTATCGAGGCCAAAATTCAAATATGCATTTATGCGAAGCAATGATCGCTGCATATGAAGCCACCAACAATCCACTCTTTTTAGAGCGCGCAAAGTTACTTGCCCATAACGTCGCAGTTAGACAGGCGTCGCTCACAGATAACCTTGTTTGGGAACACTATACAACCATTTTTGCCCCTGATTGGGAATACAATAAAGAGGATCCCAAAAACCTATACCGTCCTTGGGGCTTTCAACCCGGACACCAAACAGAATGGGCAAAATTACTGCTCATTATTAATCGACACGCACCTGCAGCTTGGCTAGTTGAACGCGCTGTAGCGCTATTCGATCATGCCTATAACGTTGCTTGGGATGAGGAGTTTAGAGGGTTAATCTATGGTTTTGATCCACAAGGTAAGTGGTGTGATGCTGACAAATATTTCTGGGTCCAAGCAGAGAGTTTTGCGACTGCTGCCTTATTATATTCAGAGACTCAAGTACCTAAATATTTAGAGCAATATAATGCGATTTGGCAGTATTGTGATCAACACTTTGTTGATCACCAATACGGTGCGTGGTTTAGAGTGTTAAATAGAGACAATAGTAAAATCTCTAATGAAAAAAGCAGTGTAGGGGCTAAATGTGACTATCATACTCTGGGTGCATGTTTTGAAGTCCTAAGAGCAATTGACTTAGGTTTGTCAAATGCATAAACAAACTCATAAGATTGCCAATGCCTTCTTAAGCTGCACTATTAGTGAAGTGGGGGCTGAAATTATCAGCCTAAGGTCATTGGCATCTAATCGAGAGTATATGTGGCAAGCAGACCCAACAGTTTGGGATGAGTCTGCGCCAATACTATTCCCCATAGTGGGTCGATTAAATACTGGGCAATATGCCGTTGATGGTCAAAAATATAGTTTGCCAACTCATGGTTTTGCAAAAAGACAACGTTTTATTGTAAAGCAGCAAACTGAGTCGACTATTAGATTAACGATGAGTGCTAATTCATCCACATTGGCATCTTTTCCTTATCAATTTCAACTGGACGTGACTTTCTCACTGGAGCAAAAAGCCCTTGAAGTAAAGTACGAAATCATTAATCAGGATGACACTGCTCTATATTTTGCTATTGGTTCACATCCTGGGTTTGCATTACCCCAGAGCGATTTTAACCAACAAAAATGCAAGTTAATATTCTCTGACCAAGAAAGTCCACTTTGTCGCCTGATTAAAAATGATTTGTTAACAGAGCAAAATTATCCAGTTCAATTTTCCGGAAAAACCTTGCCTATCACTCCTGACACTTTTGAAAAAGACGCCCTTATTTTCAGAGATCTTTGTTCTTCTTCAATCATATTGTCCGTAGATGACACCCCTATATTGTCTCTTGAAATGGGGAACAACCAACATTTAGGACTGTGGGCAAAACCAAAGGCTGCTTATGTTTGCATAGAGCCTTGGACCGCAACCGATGAAACGGAAAATACCCCTTTAGAAATAAGTGATAAGCCTGATTTGGCCTGCCTTTTATCTGGAGAAATGTACACGAATGATTATCGAATAAATATATTTTGAAAATTGCTTGGTAAATATTCATTGGACCAATAATTGGGTCATTAATTTAGGTGACCTATTTTCAAGTTATTTTTGAAAGTCGAGGTAACTAATTTAACCCAAAAAGAGGTAATGTTAATTTTATGATAAGAACTTGTAAAAACCCAATTGACACCGGTGTCTTTTGGCTGTAATTTCACGCTATTGACACCGGTGTCTGTTAACTAATATTTGAAGATGCTTTGCCAATAGAGAACGATATATATCAAAAAAACTATACACGTATTTGACGAATAATCGGGACACAATGGAGAACAACATAATGACAAAATTAAAAAATAAAGTAATTTGCCTAACGCCTGTAGCTTTAGCATTAGCCTCAGTATTTTCACTGCCTACATTAGCTCAAGATGCACCACCTTCAACTGAAAACGAAGTCGAAGTGATACAAGTCAGTGGAATAAGAGCCAGTGTGACTAAAGCATTAGCATTAAAACGCATGGAGGTGGGGGTGTCTGATGCCATTTCAGCAGATGATATCGCCAGTTTCCCAGATGAAAACATTGCTGAATCAATTCAACGTATACCAGGGATTCAAATACAGCGTTCAAATGGTCGAGGAGCCTTGATCAGTATCCGTGGTATGGGACCAGAATATGCGGCTACTACCTTAAATGGTCAATCTTTCGCTAGTGCACAATTTAACGGTGGTTTCCGGTACGACATAGTGCAATCAGAATTAGCCTCTGAAATCCAAGTGTTTAAGACACCTAGTGCCTCTCAAGAAGAAGGCGGTTTATCGGGCACAGTGAATATTGGTACAGCTAAGCCATTATCTTTCGATGGTCGTAAAGTGCTTTTAAGTGCTGAAGGAATCTATTCCGGTGATAGAGAAAGTACCACCCCAGGCGCAGGTTTTACATACATTGACCAATCAGATGACGGAAAATTAGGTTATTTGTTCAATGCTGGTTACCAAGAACTTGATACCCGATATGATCTTATGTTTAGTCAACGCTTTAGTGATGTTGATGCAGATATGGATGGTGAGAGTGACTATGCTGATGGTATTCCTGTAGAAATGACTGATAGACCACGCTTACGTCGAGAGGATGGTAATACTAAACGTTATTTATTCAGTGGTGCTGTGCAATATCTTGCAACTGATGATCTTGAACTTAACTTTACAAGTGTTGTTGCTATGGATGATCGAGATGTATTTTTTCAACAGTTAGTGCCATTGTTTAGTGGCGGTAGTCCAGCTCCAGAACTGACATTTTTGGGACAAACAGACAATACAGTTGATCATATTTTAGCCGAAAACGCCCGCGTGGAAGCGAACCATACTTGGCAAAGTGAAGAGCGTACCAGTTATGCGTTAACAGGGAATTTTGATTGGCATTTATCTGATGATTTATCGGTAACTGGCGCCTTGCATTATACTGCTGGTGAGTTCGAAATGTATGAAAGACTGCGTGTTTTAGGTATTCGCTCCGATTTGGAAGTAGATATGGATGTGAATAATCCACAGCTCATTTCTCAAGGCTTAAATCCGTTGGATGATCCAAATTCATGGGATCCAAGCAACTTATTCCGTAACGATTTACAAGGTCGAGTTGATGTGTTCTCAACCGATGAGTTGGCTTTCCAACTAGATCTGGAATACAACATAGGTGGAGATTTTTTACAGACATTTAAAACTGGGGTAAAGCAAAGAATTCAGACTCTTGAAACCAGTTCTCGTCGTTATAACGCCAACTACCGCACAGAAGAAGAAATCTTGAATGCCCCGTTTGATACAGTAGCAGAGTCATACATAGTGGTAGATGACTTTACCGGTGGTGAATTTCCTGGATTGTCTTTAGATTATGTGTTGCCAAATATTGTAGAAGCAGTGGCGTCTTATGGTGAGCCTAAAGATACTATGCCAGAAGATTTGTTGGCAGCCTCATTTTTTGAAATAGACCGAGATATTACCACTGTTTATGGCCAACTTGATTTCGCTACAGGTGGACTAAGAGGTAATGTCGGTTTACGTTATGCCTATACTGACCGTACTGTTAACACCTTAGATTACGATAATGGTATTACCATTTCTGATGGTGCCTTAGAATTAGTAGGGGGGGAAGGTACACCTGTTACTTTGGGTCATGATTATAGTAATTGGCTACCAAGTCTTAATCTAGCATATGATCTAACTGATACAGTTGTGCTTAGAGCGGCAATTGGTAAAGCCTTAGTACGTCCAATTATTGGTTCTCCAGAAAACTATGCGCGTGCAATATCAGCAACAAGTGATGGCACCAATACAATAGTAGCAGTCAGTGAAGGACATGCAGATTTACCTGCTTTAACAGCCAATCAATTTGATTTGAGTGCTGAGTGGTATTTTAATGAGTCGGGTGCCTTGAGCGTGGCTTACTTTAGAAAAAACATCAAAAATCAAGTCCGCACAGAAACTGTTTGTCCAGAGAATTTTGATTTAGCCAATGTATCTTTCGATAGTGCTAGTAATGAGTGTATGGGAGATGATGGTTATATTTATAATATCACTCGTAACCGCGTAACTGACGGTGAGCTTAAAATGAATGGTTTAGAATTTGCCTACAATCAATCATTTGATTTTTTACCTGCGCCATTTAATGGTCTAGGGGTGATAGCTAACTACACTATTTTGGATGCTGAAAACCCTGATGAATTGCAGCCACTGTTAGGTTCATCTGAGAAAACTTATAATCTTGTGACCTATTATGAGAATGATGGGTTCTCAGTGCGTATTGCGTTAAACAACCGTAGTGAATATGCCGTCAATGATGGTTTCAAATATGGCCGAAACTATGGTCCAAGTTCAAGCCTATACCCTAATCCGGGCGCTACCCTTGAAGCTCGTAATCAAATCGATATTTCTGTTGGTTATGAAATTAATGAAGACTTGAAAGTATCATTTGAAGGGTTAAACATAAATGGTGACTATGAACTAGGCACACGTTTTGAAGAGGCCAGGTTACAATCAGTCGCGACCTTTGGTTCGACTTACTTCGTAAAACTTAGATACAGTCTGTAGTACTAAAATATGCGCTTTATTACAGTGGTGTAATAAAGCGCATAATGTTTAATGATATTCTCAGCAACACTTTAAGGCCATTAATTCGCATAAAGCTGCCAGCACTTTTAATACTCAAGGAGTGACAGTGCAAGTTATTCTCTTTTTATTTAATGGAGCCTGTGGTCTTTCATTTTCAGTGATTTAAAACTTTCGGTTAACAGTAAACAAACCCTATATTTGATGGGCATTCAATAATGAATAAAGCAATTGAAAAATTTTGGTGTAGTAAAAACAGTTCATACGCTATGGGGAAACTAACAGTGAACAAAACGAGTAACAAATTAGGCTTATTATTGGCGTCTGCACTATTATTTACCGCTTGCAGTCGGCAAGTTGTTCAAGAAGTCGAACAGACTCCTCCACAAGTTATCAGTCAAAACCAAGACATGGAACTTGAGCCAGTAGATTACGTTTGGCCCTGGTTAGACTCAGCTAATTCTCGTTGGTTTTATTTCAATTCAGCTACCCGTCCTTTTGGTATGGTTAACTTAAGTCCCGACACCGAAATTGATGGTGCATGGGGCAGTGGGTATCGTTACAACACCACTGAAGTAAAAGGCTTTAATCATGTACATGCTTGGCAACTCTCGGGCTTATCAGTTATGCCCATTTCGTCAGATAAAGCCATTAAGAGTATTCGAGATGACTATTATTCCAAGTTCTCACACGACAGGGAAACGGTTAAGGCGGGTTACCATAAATTAACCTTAGACAGGTATGCCATTGACGTAGAACTGACGTCTACCACTCGTGTTGGTTTCCATCGTTATCACTATTCTAAGAATCAAAATCGGAAAGTTTTGTTTGATCTTCAAGGGAAATTTGGCCCTGTTGACTTAACTAAGGGGGCATTTGCACAAATAAACGAAAGAGCATTTAGTGGCTTTGTAATAAACGAACCGACTATACGTCGTCCAAGGCCGACTCCAATTTATTTTTATATCGAAACCAATACTGATGTAAGTAGTTTGCATGAGCAAAAAGGCGCTGTGCTTTTAGACCTTGCTGACTCAATAGAGCCGTTGTTGATGAAGGTCGCCATTTCTTATGTAGATGAGCAAGGCGCTAAGAATAACTTAGATTCAGAACTGGCACATTGGAACTTTGAGCAAGTCGTACAGCAATCACGCAGTGATTGGAACGCTTGGTTATCAAAAGTTAAAGTTGAAGGTGAAAATAAGCAGGCGAAAGTACGTTTCTATACAGACTTATTTCATGCTTTACAGGGCAGACGAATCATTTCTGATGTGGATGGTAGGTATGCAGACCAAACCAGTGAAACACGGGTCGTTAAACAGCTTCCTTTGAATGAACAAGGAGTACCGCAATTTAATCACCATAATTCCGATTCTCTATGGGGCGCTCAATGGACAATCCAAACCTTGTGGCCGTTAGCGTACCCTAAAGTGGCGTCTGATTTTTCTCGTTCATTTTTACAAATGTATCAAGATGGTGGTTATATCCCAAGGGGTCCTTCTGGTGGTAATTACACCCATGTAATGACGGGGGCACAAGCCACACCTTTCTTTGTAAGCAATTATATGAAAGGCATACGTGATCTTGATATAGAACTGGCCTACCAAGGTCTCAAAAAGAATCATCTTGAAGGTGGGACTATGGGAAGAGCAGGGTACGAACATACAAGTAGTTACTCTGGTGGTCTAGAGTACTACATTGAAAATGGATACGTGCCTTACCCGCTTCCCAAGAAAAACAATGCTTTCCATCAAGATGGCGCTGGTCAAACCTTGGAATATGCATTTCAGGATTGGACCTTGGGGCAATTAGCTACTGCTCTTGGTAAAACTGACGATGCCAACTATTTCTTAAATCGAGGACAGAACTACCGCAAACTGTTTGATGGGGAGAGTGGTTTTATGCGTCCTCGAGATATACAAGGTAACTGGCTTGCTGACTTTGACCCTTACCATTACCGTGTTGGTTTTGTAGAGTCTAACGCATCGCAAATGACCTGGTTTGTTCCTCAAGATTATGCAGGCTTAGCTGATTTGATGGGCGGTAAAGAGAAAGCCGTAGCGAAATTAAATACAGCCTTTGAAACAGCTGCGTTACAAGGATTTACAGCAGGCAATGCCCATGATGAAGAAACCAACGAAGAAAATCGCCGTATTCCCGTCAACTACGGTAATCAACCATCAATTCAAACAGCCTTTATTTTTAATGAATTAGGCGCCCCCCATCTTACTCAGAAGTGGTCTCGAGCAGTGATAAACAAGGTTTATAGCGATGTATCCGAACGCCATGGCTTTAATGGTGATGAAGATCAAGGCCTAATGGGATCTCTGTCTGTGTTAATGAAGATTGGTTTATTTCAACTTGATGGTGGTACAACACAGCAAGCTATTTATCAAATTGGTAGCCCGATATTTGACCGTGTTGAGATTGAATTGGACGATCAGTATTATCCTGGTAAGAATTTTATCATTGAAGTAAAAAACAACTCTGATACCAACATCTATATAAAAACCATGACCTTAAACGGTAAGCCATTAACTCGTCACTATTTAACCCACAATGAAATTGTTTCGGGTGGTATTTTAGAATTAGTCATGACTAGTACAGCCCTTCAAAATTAAAGATATAGATTGGAAATGTCGCTTTGTTATGACATTTAGAATAAGTGCAAATTTAACTTTTAGAACAAGGAATATTGAATGAAAAGGCTAACACTATTAACAGTTGTATCGATGTGTCTGTCTGCAGGCGTTCATGCTTCTGATTGGACGCCATTATTTAACGGTAAAGATTTATCAAACTGGCAGCAGTTAGGAGGCACAGCAAAATTCACAGTGGAAGATGGCGTCATAGTTGGTGAGTCAAAAATGGGTACTCCTAATAGCTTTCTAACCACTAAATCTACTTATGATGACTTTATTTTTGAAGCTGAGATTAAGATCGAAGAAGGCCTAAATTCGGGGATACAGTTTAGGAGTCAATCTATACCTAGTTTTCACAATGGCCGTGTGTTTGGTTATCAAGCAGAAATAGATACTAGTATAAGAAAATGGAGTGGTGGTATCTATGAAGAAGCAAAACGTGGTTGGTTATATAATTTAAGCCGTAATCAAAGTTGTCAAAATGCGTTCCAAAATAATCAGTGGAACCATTACCGCATTGAAGCCATTGATAATCATATTCGAACTTGGGTAAATGAAGTCCCATGTAGTGATTTATTGGATAATCAAGACGGCAATCTTAACGGGTTTATTGCTTTTCAGGTACATAGCATTAAAAACAAAGACCTTGCTGGTAAGCAGGTAAAAATGCGCAACCCTAGAGTTTTGACTGAACAATTACATCAAAATCAATGGTATACCCCAACAGAAACACAACAAATAAGTTATCAAATTAATACCTTAAGCAGTAAAGAGAAACAACAAGGTTGGAGATTACTTTGGGATGGAAAAACCACAAATGGTTGGAAAGGTGTCAATAGTGATACTTTCCCAAGCAGTGGTTGGGGAATTGAAAATGGAGAGTTGATTGTTTACTCATCGGGTGGTGAATATCGCGATGGCGGCGATATTATTTCTAAAGAAGCCTTTACCGACTTTGAGTTAGAGGTAGATTTTAAAATTACCGAAGCGGCCAACTCTGGGATTAAATATTTTGTTGATCCTAACTATTTAAAAAGTAATGGCTCTGCCATAGGCCTAGAGTTTCAAATTCTTGACGATGCGAAACATCCAGATGCTAAAAAGGGTCACCTTGGAAACCGCACTATAGGTTCATTATATGACTTAATACCTGCGAGCAATTTGAGTGACCCAACGAGTGATACTAAACGTGTTAAACAACTGGGGTCTTGGAATAGAGCACGTATTGTGGTGAAAGATGGCCATGTAGAGCACTGGTTAAATAATATTAAAGTGGTTGAATATCCACGAGGCGGTCAGATGTTTCAGGCGCTAGTTAAAAAAAGTAAATATGAAAAATGGGATAATTTTGGTGAGTGGAAACAAGGGCCTATTTTGTTTCAAGATCATGGCGACCAAGTACACTTTAGAACAATAAAGATTAAAACCTTTGATTAAGTTAAACAAAAATAAAATGGCACTGACAGTGATTACATCATTAGCAATCACTGCAGTTGCCATATTCAATAGTCCAACTATTTAAAGAATAAACTACGAATCGTAATTGCCTAAATTCTGTTGTAATTTAGTAACTTATAATTATTAGAATAAATTTACCTATAGGAAGAGTTATGGCTGGGGTCACACCAAGTTCAACAACAACTAGTTCAATTGAAGAATCAAGCCAAGGGCAATATAGATTTGCTTTTATTGCTATGACATTTTTATTTTTCTTTTGGGGTTTTATCACAGTATTAAATGATATTTTAATCCCTCATTTAAAAGCCGCATTTGACCTTAATTATACGCAGGCGATGTTAGTACAATTTTGCTTTTTTGGGGCTTACTTTATTATTTCGCCATTTGCAGGGCGTATCATCGATAAAATTGGCTACCAAAGAGGGATTGTTTTAGGACTATTAACCACCGCCAGTGGCTGTATTTTATTTTATCCCTCTGCGGAGTTAGAGGTTTATGCGTTATTTCTATTTGCCTTTTTTGTGCTTGCCAGTGGGATTACTATTCTACAAGTGGCAGCTAATCCTTATGTGGCGGCACTTGGGCCTAATAAAACGGCGGCAAGTCGTTTAAATTTAGCCCAAGCGTTAAATTCTTTGGGAACCACCATAGGTCCGATTTTAGGGGCAATGCTTATTTTAAATGCAGCCACAGCGGACGCAAAGGCAGTACAACTACCGTATTTGTTTATTGCTGCCATGTTAATCATAGCTGCCCTTGTTTTTTACAAGATAACCTTACCCGTACTGGCACATGTTGAAAGTAAGGATAACGAAAATACTGACAGTATTTGGAGACATAAATCACTATTGTTAGGTGCCTTAGCTATCTTCCTTTATGTTGGTGGCGAAGTATCAATAGGCAGCTTTTTAGTAAACTACTTTGCTGAATCTTCAATTGCAGGGCTGAGTGAAGCTGAAGCGGGTGAAATGGTCGCTTTTTATTGGGGCGCCGCAATGGTAGGGCGATTTATTGGTGCGGCTCTTATGCAATATTTCAGCGCAACTCGTTATCTAGCGGTTAATTCACTTATCGCTATTGTGATGATAGTGGTAAGTATGAATACTTCCGGAAGTGTTGCCATGTGGTCAATCTTAGCGGTGGGCTTTTTTAACTCTATTATGTTTCCCACTATATTTACGTTAGCCATTCGTGGCTTAGGATCTCTAACAAGTAAAGGATCTGGCATTTTATGTCAGGCTATTGTTGGCGGGGCTCTAATACCTGTTATTCAAGGTGTGGCAGCGGATATGTGGGGAATTCAATTCAGTTTTATCATTCCACTTTTATGCTACCTATATATTGGTTGGTATGCGTTAAATAGAAACCAATAAAGTCTTCACCTACTTTTTAATTTGTTGTGGTGTTGCTTTAAACGGTTAATTCGATGGGTTAAGTATGTTCATACTTACCCCATCGCTAAAAATAACACTTTATTTGCCGTCATTCCGAGATACCTTTAAACCTACTCTTCAACCTGACGTTTCTTCTTTATTGCAATCCACCCTATTGCCAAATTGCAGATTTTGCCTTGCTTTAGCGTGATTAAAAACCTAAATCAGTATTTTTTAAATAGAAGTGAGAAACGATTATTATTTTAATATGAAAATTAATTAAATTAGGTAATGTTAGAACTTAAGTCTATCTTTAACAGTGACGATATATAATTATAATTATTAGAAAACCAAGGAGTTACAGTGGAATCTTTAAAAGTGAATGACCATATGAATCACAGACCAGTAACTTTTACTAGTAGTATGCCTGTGGCAGAAGCAGTAGAAAGATTATTACAAACTAAACAAACCGGTGGACCGGTAATTGATGATCAAAATAAGGTAATAGGTTTTTTATCTGAGCAGGATTGTTTAGTACAAATGATCGAATCGAGTTATTACAGAGAACAGATAGCCCACGTCAAAGATATTATGAAAACCGAGGTGTTGGCTATCAAGCCTTACACTTCCGTTATTGAGTTGGCGCAACAAATGACCACTGCTAAACCTAAAGTTTACCCAGTAGTTGACGATGATGGATATTTAGTAGGCACAATCAATCGTTCAGCTTTGTTGCACGCCTTAGATTTGCATCTCCATGATGGCTACAAATTACCTAAGGGTTAAGTGATGTTATTTTCAATAAGACTGGCATTTGCTCGATTCATCTTCTAGGATCCTTGATTCGTTTTTATTGATGTAATAGAGCAGCCGTTTTTGTCGTTAGTACAACCCAACTCAGAAATTAGTGTTAAACAACTTTCCAGTGATATCGCCACTTGTATGTCGAGAGATAAATTTAGATTTATTTCTCGACTGCGTAAAATTCCCAGGCTAGAAGCCGCTAAAAAAGCGGAGTATTTAGCAAAACTGCAATCTGATATACAAAAATCATCACAGATTTTTGCCACGAGACAAGCCCAACGTCCTGAGATTGACTTTCCACCTTTACCCGTTTGTGAAAGAAAAGATGAAATAGCAGAGGCGATTGCTAATAACCAAGTGGTGATAATCGCTGGTGAAACAGGCTCTGGGAAAACCACACAAATTCCAAAGATATGTTTAGAGCTTGGGAGAGGCATAGGTGGTTTAATTGGTCACACCCAACCTAGGCGACTCGCTGCTAGAACGGTAGCCAATAGGATTGCAGATGAGTTGAAAACACCACTTGGACAACAAGTGGGTTTTAAAATAAGGTTTTCTGATCAAGTATCCGATGGTACCTATATCAAATTGATGACAGACGGTATTTTGTTGGCTGAAATTCAACAAGATAAGTTCTTAAATCAATACGACACTATTATCATAGACGAGGCTCATGAACGCAGTTTAAATATCGATTTTATCCTAGGGTATTTAAAACAACTGCTACCCAGACGCCCAGAATTAAAGCTTATCATTACCTCTGCTACTATCGATCCCTTACGTTTTTCAAAACACTTTAACGACGCTCCTGTCATTGAAGTCAGTGGCAGAACTTACCCAGTAGAAATGCGTTACCGTGAAATTGAAAGTGGTGATTACGACCAGATCCAAGCTATCACAGAAGCCGTGAATGAGCTATTAAGCGAACCCAGAGGGGATATTTTAGTTTTCCTTAGTGGTGAAAGGGAAATACGCGATACCGCTGACGCCCTAAATAAACAACAATACCGGCATACTGAAGTATTACCTTTATACGCAAGGTTAAGTAATAGCGAACAAAATAAAGTATTTTCTGCCCATTCTGGTAGACGTATTGTACTTGCCACCAACGTAGCTGAGACGTCATTAACAGTGCCAGGAATAAAATACGTCATTGATCCTGGTACGGCACGGATCTCGCGATACAGTGTACGTAGTAAAGTACAACGCTTACCAATAGAGCCCATTTCTCAAGCGTCAGCAAATCAAAGGGCAGGGCGTTGTGGCCGTGTATCCGATGGCATTTGTATCCGTTTGTATTCAGAAGATGACTATTTATCCAGAGATGTGTTTACCGACCCTGAAATATTACGCACCAATTTGGCTTCTGTAATTTTACAAATGATGTCACTGGGTTTGGGTAAAGTTGATGCATTTCCTTTTGTGCAACCCCCCGATTCTAGAAGCATTAATGATGGTTTTAAACTCCTCGAAGAATTGGGAGCTATCGATAACAAACTAGGGCGACAAGGATTAACACATCAAGGTAGGCAACTTGCTAGATTACCCATTGACCCAAGATATGCACGCATGGTGGTAGAGGCAGCGAAACAAAATTGCCTCAGTGAAGTGCTGATTATTGCTGCG
Organism: uncultured Paraglaciecola sp.; assembly: GCF_963977085.1. Taxonomy (GTDB): domain Bacteria; phylum Pseudomonadota; class Gammaproteobacteria; order Enterobacterales; family Alteromonadaceae; genus Paraglaciecola. The sequence goes on from NZ_CAXBNC010000002.1 coordinate 112,179, forward strand.
GGTTTAAGTATTCAAGATCCCAAAGAAAGACCACAAGACAAAAAACAGCAAGCTGACCAAATGCATGAAGACTTTACTAATAAAGAGTCTGATTTTCTTGGATATTTCCAGCTCTGGCAGAGCTTTAAAGAACAACAGCAAGGGTTATCATCGAGTCAACTGCGCAACTGGTGTAAAAAACATTTTATCAATTTTATGCGTATGCGCGAATGGCAAGACATTGTGAGTCAACTTAAAAAGTCAGTGGCGGAATTGGGTTTTGGTATTTCTTCGCAACAGGCTGAGTATCAAGCTATTCACCAAGCCATAGCATCGGGTTTGTTATCCCATTTAGGGACCAAAGACGTAGATCGTGAATACTTAGGTGCCCGAAATAGCCGCTTTAAAATATTTCCCGGTTCTGGCTTATCTAAATCGCAACCTAAATGGACTATGGTGGCTGAGTTAGTGGAAACGGCACACCTATTTGGTCGAGTGGCGGCTAAAATTGAACCAGAGTGGATTGAACCACTGGCAAAACACTTAATTAAAACCGAATACTCAGAGCCTCATTGGTCAAAAAAACAAGGTGTAGTTCAGGCTTTTGAAAAAGTGAGTTTGTACGGGCTAATACTGGTTAACCAAAGGCGCAAAAATTATAGTCAGATTGATCCTGAAGTCAGTCGTGATATTTTTATTCGCGAAGCTTTGGTGAATATGGACACTAAGCTGAATTTTTCATTTTTGTCATTTAATCAAAAAATGATAGAAAACATCGAAGAGTTAGAAGACAAAAGCCGTAGACGTGACTTATTGGTGGATGAAGATACCTTAGTCGATTTTTACGCCGAAAAACTCCCCAAGCATATTTGTTCTGAAGTGAACTTCAAAAAGTGGTGGAAAAAACACTCCACAGACAATCCAACAATGCTTAATTTTGATCCTAAAGCTTTGCTTAAGAAGGATACTGAACATATTGACGCCTTGTCATTTCCAGAAACCTTCAGGCAAAACAATCTAACCTTGGGATTAGAGTATCATTTTGATCCAAAGGATGAAGATGATGGTGTCAGTTTGATGGTGCCATTAGCGCTGTTAAACCAAGTCACAACTGAGGGATTAGATTGGCTTATTCCAGGGTTGCGACATGAACTGATCGTGGCTTTGATTAAAGCCTTACCAAAATCATTAAGACGAAATTTTGTGCCTGCTCCCAATTATGCTGATGCCTGTTTGTCGGATATGCCCCAAAAAGATAAACAAGGCCATCCTATTCAGTTTTTAACGGCTTTGTCTTTAAAATTAAAACGAATGACAGGTCGAGAGCTACAGGAATCTGAATGGCAACGTGATAAATTACCGAAACATTTAACCTTCAATATCAAAGTAATAGATCAAAACTCTAAGGTTATTGCTCAAGGGCGTGATTTGTTAGTGTTACAACAAAGTTTGCAAGGTAAAGTGAAACAAAACCTGCAGGCTGTGGCGACGCCTGAACTTGAGAAAAGTGGTTTAGTAAGTTGGGAAATGCAAGCCTTGCCCAAGGAGTTCGTTAACAAAGCTGGCGGCTATGAAATTAAAGCCTATCCAGCACTGGTTAATGAAGGAAAAACCGTAGCGGTTAAATTATTTGATCAACCGCATATCGCCGAAGCATCCCACCAGCTGGGATTACGAAAATTAGTTATTTTAAGTATTCCTTCACCCGTCAAATATTTGCAGGACAAACTACCTAATAAAGCCAAGTTAGGACTGTATTTTAATCCTTTTGGACAAATTAAAGCGTTAATTGATGACTGTATAGATGCGGCTGTTGATCAACTTATTAAGCAGTATTGCCAAGATAATGACTGTGATATTCGTGGAAAAGCACATTTTGAGTCATGTTGTCATTTTATCAAACAAGACATCAACGATACTGTGTTGGCTATTGCTAAACAGGTTGAGGTTGGTTTGACTATTGCCCATGAAATTAAGAAAAATATGAAAGGCAGTGTGCCACTGAATCTAATTTATGCCCACGGGCATATAAAAGGTCAACTGGATTCTTTAGTGTACAAAGGGTTTGTAGCAGATGTGGGTGCCCATAAATTAGCGGATTGGCAACGTTATATTCAGGCCATTGCTAAAAGATTAGAAAAAGTTGCAATAGATCCAACCAAAGACAAACTACACCAACTTAATTTGGAAAAGGCGCAACAGGCCTACCAGCAAAAATGTAATAAATTTACTGGTAATCAACAGCCAATACCGGAGAAATTACAGGAAGTACGTTGGTTGTTACATGAATTACAGGTATCGTTTTTTGCTCAACAACTAGGCACGTCAGCCCCAATTTCAGTGAAACGTATTTTAAACCATTTGGATTCGATTTAGGTCAGTTTTACTGTTCGAGTTTTATTTGCGTTGACTTTGTTTTCACGGCACCCTATAAACTAAGGGGGAGAATTTAAACAGCGTGGAGTATTGAATGTTAGGTTACGATGATAAACGCAATTTTTTCAGGATGATGGTTAATTCTGTATGTGAATTAGAAATAGTTGACGATGAATCAACACGTAGCCTTCAGGCCGTGTGTAAAGACATAAGTGCAACTGGCATGTCTTTTGAGATAGAGGAAAGCTCTATTGAAATGGGAACCAAGATCAACGTTTATATTGAATCAACCAACTCACAAATTCCGTCACTTACTGCCGATACTAAAGTAGTACGTTGTGAAGCTATTGATGACAACTCATGTACTGTGGGTGTTGAAATTATTGAAATGAAATAAGCAACCACTGGTTGTCTATTTCATTTGTCATTTAATGAGTTGACCCTAGTTGGTCAACTTAGAGTACTTTGCACACTAAACCTTTTAAATAAAACCCTTCTGGATAGTTGGTGGAAACAGGATGATCAGCCGCTTGTCCTAATCTTTCTAGTATTTGTACAGTTCTACCTGCGTCTAAAGCGGCGTCAGCGACGACTTTTTGGAACAAGTCGAAAGACAATAATCCCGAACAACTAAAAGTACATAAAATACCACCGGGCTGCATAATTTGCATTGCCAGCATATTGATGTCTTTATATCCGCGACAGCCGCGTACTAAGGAACTTTTAGAATCGATAAACTTGGGAGGATCTAAAATGATTTGCTCAAAATATCTACCTTCTTGTTTATAGTCCCGTAATGCTTGGAACACATCAGCGTTTACAAACTCACATTTATCTGTGTCTAAGTCATTTATTTCAACATTTCTTTTTGCTGTGGTTAAGGCTAAGTCTGACACGTCTATATTGGTCACTGACTTAGCTCCAGCCGCCAAGGCATAACTGCCGAAGGTACCGGTATAACAAAAACAATTGAGTAAGGTTTTGTCTTTTACATATTTTGCCGCAATGGCGCGATTGTCTCTTTGGTCAAGATAGAAGCCAGTTTTATGTCCTTCTTTCACATTGACTAGTATTTTGATGCCGTTTTCCTCAATCACCACTTCTTCAGGTACGTCGCCATGGAGTACTTGGGTAATCTGCTCTAACCCTTCTTTTTTACGAATGGCAACATCACTGCGCTCATAAATTGAACATTCTGGAAACTCTTTTCTTAAGGCCCAAACAATTTTATCGCGATGTTTTTCTGCTCCGGCTGACAATAACTGGCATACCAACACATTGGCATATCTATCAATAGTCACGCCAGGGAGTCCGTCTGATTCAGCCGCGATAAGGCGATAACCAGTTAATCCGTGACGTTTGATTAAATCTTCTCGTGACGCTTGAGCTGTGGCAATACGTCTTTGAAAGAAACCGTTGTCGATACTTTCATCTTTTTCAAAGGTCCAAATCCTAACTTGAATTTGTGACTCTGGTGACCAAGCACCTCTTCCTAAAAAATCGCCATCATGGGATAACACATCTACCGTGTCTCCCATCTTTGTTCTTCCTATGGTTTTTTCTATGGCACGAGAAAAAATCCAAGGGTGTTTCCGTAATAAAGACTTTTCACGACCGGGCTGCAAAATAACGCTAGATGACATAGGATAACTTTTATAAAAAATTTGCCGCAATTGTACATGAGGGTAGGGCTTTGCTAAACAGAATTTCAGCTTCAAGAAAGGAAATAACACTTTGAACACGTCGATGCAGTATATAAAACACCAGAATGGTTGTGCGCCTGAGGCACTAGACATTAATCAGACCACTATTCCAGAGCTTGCAGCTAATCAAGTGTTAGTGAAGGTGGCGTGTTTTGGTTTAAATCGCGCCGATACCTTACAAAGGCAGGGGAAATATCCAGCGCCACCTGGGGAAAGTGATATTTTAGGTTTAGAGGTGAGCGGTACTATCGAGCAAATTCACCCTCAACAAACTACTCATGATGTATTTAAATTCGGAGATAAAGTGTTTGGTTTAGTGGCTGGAGGTGGCTACGCTGAATATGTAGCAGTGAATACCCAGCATCTTATGCCAGCGCCAGCAAAGATGGATATGGCACAAGTTGCTGGCATAGCGGAATGTTTTCTTACTGCTTACCAAGCACTTTTTATCGAAAATAACCTACAACCCAACCAACATGTTTTGATCCATGCAGGTGCCAGTGGGGTGGGGCTTGCAGCCATTCAGTTAGCGAAACGCCATGGCTGCTCCGTGGCAGTCACTGCATCTAGTCAGCGTAAATTGGATTTATGCAAACAAGTAGGTGCAGACCTAGTGATTAATTATCAACAACAAGACTTTGCTGTAGAGATTGCTAAACATTGGAAAGGCTGTGATCTGATAATAGATTTTGTTGCAGGTGATTATCTGAATAGAAACCTTAAACTGCTGAATATTGATGGCAATGTACTCTATTTAGCGATGTTAGCCGGTCGTTATGCGGATAAACTCGATATGGCGTTGATGTTGGGAAAACGGGCTACCGTCAAAGCTTCAACTTTACGTAATCGCAGTGATCAATATAAAACCCACCTTATAAGTGCATTTAGTCAGGCTTGTTTAGCTGATTTTGATAATGGGAAATTATTTCCTAACATCGATTCTAAGTTTGCTGCCAAAGATATAGGCAAGGCCCATCAACGTCTCGAGAGTAACGACACTATGGGCAAGTTGATTGGTTGTTGGTGAAGAGTTTTTCAGTCTATTAATAATTGTCATGAATTTGTTTAACTGAATCTCTTTAGTCATGCAATCCTTGGATAATCGATTCGCATTATTTTACTAATCTCCCTATGCATAGCCTTGCTATTCCATTACAATAATAACCTGACAGTTGTGTCAGGTTTTACGTCAGCAAAGGGTGTTAGCAATGACCATTGTACCAACGCTCGCCAAATTGAAACCCTTCACCGTGATGAAAATAGGAAAGTTAGATGATTGAGAATACCCAAGAACAAAACAAACTCTCAGGTAAAGAAGCTGAGTTGGCGTTGAAGTTAAAAACTTATTTTGTCGATTTAGCGAGTGAACGAGTAGGTGGTGAAACCTTAAGTTGCAGTGATGATTTTTTTGCTGAAATGGAAAATCTTCTTAAACCTGGCCGAGGTGTTTTTATTGATGATAAATATACGGAACGTGGTAAATGGATGGACGGCTGGGAATCCCGCAGAAGTTATGGCAGAGATAATGGCAGAGAATTTGATTGGTGTATTATCCGATTAGGTATCAGTGGTGTTATTCGTGGTTTTGATATTGACACCAATTATTTTCGTGGCAATGCTCCTCAAATCGTTTCAGTTGAAGCCTGTGTCAGTGTGCAACAACCCAACGAAGACACGGTTTGGCATACAGTGTTAGATAAAAGTGAAGTGGCTGCCCATAGTCAAAACATTTTTGAAATCTCGAATTCTCAATCCTGGACTCATGTTCGACTAAATATGTTCCCTGATGGCGGTATAGCGCGCTTTCGCGTCTACGGAGAAGCCGACGTGAATTGGAATGATTTTGTTGCTGGTGAATTAATTGATTTAGCTTCCATCAAGAATGGGGCAAAAGCCCTATTAGTAAGCGATATGTTTTTCAGTGACAAGAACAATTTGATCATGCCTGGTCGCGGTAAAGACATGGGAGATGGTTGGGAAACAAAACGTCGTCGTGATCCCGGTCCAGATTGGTCAATTGTTAAATTGGCGGCATTAGGTAGTGTTGAAAAAGTGATTGTGGATACTTGTCACTTCAAGGGAAATTTCCCCGACACCTTTAAGCTAGAAGGTATAAACACTAACAATGACGATTTTAGCGCTGCTAATGAAGAACTCGATTGGCAAACGATTATTCCTCAAACTAAATTGTATGCTCATCGCGAACATCTGTTTATTAGCGAAATAATGACAGACAAGTTACAACAATTTAGCCATGTTAAATTAAGTATTTATCCAGATGGCGGAATTTCCAGAATGCGTATTTTTGGTAAACCTACGATCAAGCTTTAATTGAAAGGGATAAACGTTTAATGACCACTACACAGCAAATCATACCCAAAACCCTTACACGGGAAAATTTTGTTAAGTTTGGTGACGTGATAGAAGTAAATGATAAGGCTAAAAACTTCAGTATTAATGATGGTTTTACCCAGCGTTATCATGATTTAGCAGAGGTCGATGTTACTGAAGAAAATGGTCGAACCTTGATTAATATCTTTCGCTCAACTCCTTTAGCACAACCTGTTAGCATTAAGATGATGGAGCGACATCCCTTGTCGAGCCAAGCTTTTATTCCTATGGGGCAACAACCTTATTTAGTGGTGGTTGCTCCTAAAGGCGAATTAGATATTGCTAAAATTGAAGTGTTTTTAGCCTCTCCAGATCAAGGGGTAAATTATCATAAGGGTACTTGGCATCATTACTGTTTAGCATTACACCAAGTGAGTGACTTTATTGTTGTTGATCGCGGTGGCGCAGGGCAAAACTGCGATGTTATTACATTAGATGGCTCACTAGTGATAGCGAAGAGCTAAATTTCACAGTAAAACAACCTTCCATAGAATAGGGCCCAATTTTAGTGGGACTTTTTTGACAAGTTAAAGGATATACAATGAGTAAACGAATTAATGAGCATGGCTACAAAATTTCCGATTCTCTGCATCGATTAGTCAACAATGATGTACTGCCAGGATTAACCATTAACCAGCAAGATTTTTGGTTTGCAGTGGCAGAAGTTCTGAATGAGTTTATTCCTAGAAATAAGGCGTTGTTAACTACCCGAGATTCTTTGCAATCCCAGATTGATAAGTGGCATCTAGATAACATTAACCTGCCTTTCTCCCAACAAAAATACCAAGAGTTTCTGACTGATATTGGGTATTTAGTACCTGAACAGGGTGATTTTCACATCACCACTGAAAATGTCGACCCAGAAGTAGCCTTGATCGCTGGCCCGCAGTTAGTGGTGCCCTTGATGAATGCACGATTTGCACTGAATGCTGCCAACGCAAGGTGGGGCAGCCTATATGATGCGCTTTATGGCTCTGACGTGATTATGGATGATGCAAGTGACGAACAGGTTGCGACTGGTTACAACCCTATTCGAGGTCAAAAAGTGCAACGTTTTGCCCGTAACTTTTTGGATGAGTCTTTACCGCTTTCCCAAGGCAGTCACCATGATGCTGTGAAATATACAGTCGAGAAGCAACAGCTGAGCATTGAATTAAAAAATGGCGAGCTCGTAAACTTAAAGGATGTGAGCCAATTTGTTGGTTTTAATGGTGCTACAGAGGCACCCGAGGCAATTTTATGTATCCACAATGGCTTACATATCGAGATTCAAATTGATGTAAACCATGTAATTGGTAAAACGGATGCGGCAGGGGTAAAAGACGTCGTGTTAGAGTCCGCTTTAAGTACTATACAAGATTGCGAAGATTCCATTGCTGCTGTTGATGCTGCTGACAAAACCGCCGTTTATGCCAATTGGTTAGGTCTGATGAAAGGAGATTTGGCAGAAACCATTCACAAAGGTGGTAAACAAAGCACCAGAACCCTTAATCCAGATCGCAGTTACCTAACGGCTGCCGGTGAACCCATGAGTTTACCGGGAAGAAGCCTACAGTTTATTCGTAATGTAGGACATTTAATGACCACAGACGCCATCTTAACGGCGAATGATGAAGAAGTGCCTGAGGGCATTGTTGATGCCTTGATTACCTCCTTAATTGCGCTCCATGATTTAACTGGCGCGTCCAAATATGTGAACTCAAAACAAGGCAGCATTTATATTGTTAAACCTAAAATGCATGGTCCCGAAGAAGTACAATTTACCAATGACTTATTTAACAAAGTAGAAAAGAGCCTTGGGCTTAGTGAAAACACTATTAAGATGGGGATTATGGATGAAGAGCGCAGAACCTCAGCTAACTTAAAAGAATGTATTCGCGCCGCAAGTGCTAGAGTAGCCTTTATCAACACTGGGTTTTTGGATAGAACTGGTGATGAGATCCATACCAGTATGTTGGCGGGGCCAATGGCCCGTAAAGAACTGATGAAAAATGAAAAGTGGATCTCAGCTTATGAAAACAGAAATGTACTTATTGGTTTAAAAGCTGGCCTTAAAGGTAAAGCACAAATCGGTAAGGGCATGTGGGCCACGCCCGATGAAATGGCGGCAATGCTTAAAGCCAAAATAGGCCATCCTAAATCAGGAGCGTCCTGTGCTTGGGTGCCTTCGCCAACCGCTGCCACTTTACATGTGATGCATTATCATCAGGTGAATGTGTCAGCTGTACAGGAACAAATGTTGTCAGAGACCAATTTCAGTGCTGATAATTCTCAACTAGAGGCACTGTTAACTATTCCTTTACTTAAAAACATTGATGAGTTGTCTGAACAAGCTAGACAAGAAGAACTGGACAACAATGTGCAAGGGTTATTGGGTTATGTGGTGCGCTGGGTTAACCAAGGAGTGGGGTGCTCTAAAGTGCCGGATATCAACGATGTGGGGCGTATGGAAGACAGAGCCACCTTGCGTATTTCCAGTCAGCATATCTGTAACTGGTTGCATCATGGAATGTTGAGTGATGATCAAGTCAAGGATACCTTAAAACGTATGGCAGTCATTGTGGATGCGCAAAATGAAGGGGACAGTAGTTACATTCCTATGGCGCCAAACTTTGACTCCAGCATTGCTTTTCAGGCGGCACTTGGTCTTATATTTGAAGGTGAAACACAACCCAGTGGTTACACTGAGCCCTTATTGCATAAAATGCGTAAACAATTGAAACGCAGTTTAGCCAGTTAATGTCAAAAAAAATGCTGGCGAATAAAAAATCAGAGGAGGGCGATATTCGTAAAAAGAATAAAGCCCTTATTCTCAATGCTGCTAAAAAAGAATTTGTCACCTTCGGTTATAAAGGAGCGTCGATAAAACGCATCGCGGAGAGAGCAAAGATACCTCGTGCCAATATTCATTACTATTTTGACAACAAGATGGAGTTGTACCAAGAGCTGTTGAGCAATATTGTGAGTATTTGGAACTCTAAGTTTGACTCGCTAAAAGTGGAAGATGATCCTAAAACCGCGCTTTCAGCTTATATTCGTTCTAAAGTTATGTACTCTCGCGAAGATCCCGACGCTTCCCGTATTTTTGCAAGTGAAATAATACATGGTGCACCCGTATTAAACGATTATCTGTCCACGGATTTTAAAGTCTGGGTACAAACCAAAGTACAAGTCATTCAAAGTTGGATTAAGCAAGAGTTGATTGATGATATCAATCCTTACCATTTATTGTTTTTAATTTGGGGGGCGACACAACATTATGCCGATTTTAATGTACAAACTTTGGCAGCAATGGATAAGCAAGAAATGGATGAACAGAGTTATGAAGCCATAGTTGACTCCATCACTACTATCGTTTTAAAAGGTTGCGGCGTGAAAGCCGATTAACATGCTATGAATTAAAAAGCTGCCCTAACATTCGCAACCCCGTAAAAAGTAAAACTGTTGCAAACACTTTTTTGAGCACGTTAGGGTTCATTTTGTTGGCTAACTTAGCACCTAGTGGCGCAAAAATAACCGTCAGGGGGACAATACAAATAAACCCTATAAGGTTCACTAAACCATAAGTGCCAACAGGCGCATCACTAGGAGTGACACCAAATACCAACATAGTGATGGCTCCAGGCAAAGAAATAATTAAACCTATGCCAGCGGCAGATCCCACTGCTTTGTGGGCAGGATAATTAAAAGACGTAAGAATAGGTACACTAAGGGTGCCACCACCAATTCCTACCATAGCACTGAAAAATCCAATACAACTGGCAATCATACGTTGACCTATAAGCCCAGGCAAAGTGTCTGCAATCCTTGCCTTAGCGGATCTAAACAACATATTTAATGCGGATAAACAGGCAATCACTGCAAAAACAGAACTGAGCCATTGGCCACCATATTGTGTTACCAAGATGCTACCTATCACGACTCCAATTAAAATAAACAGGCTCCATGATTTAAGTAAAATAAAATCAACATTACCTTTATTATGATGGGACTTGAGTGAACTAATTGAAGTTGGCACAATTGTGGCGAGGGAAGTGGCAGTTGCAATTAACATGGCACTTTGCATAGATACATCAAAACTTTGAAATACAAAAAACAGTACAGGCACTATTATTATGCCACCACCTACGCCTAACAAACCCGCTAACAATCCAGCAAAAAAAACCGTTGCAACTAGTGCTAAAATAGTCGGTAAATTACCTAGTACAACATCCATAATGATCTCTTGTAATAAATATGATTGCCAAGGCGATAGCGAAGTTTATTGCAATCGTTGCGAGAGGTATTTGCAGAGTTAGTATGCTTGGTACTTATCGGAGTTGCGCCACCAAGGTTTGCTCATTTAATTGGCTTCAGTTTAGAAATGTTTTTTATATTTTAAATCATATTTTAAGCCAAAATAACCCAATGAATAATCGCAATTTTTGATAGCATAACGTCCTAAACAATTCACTACAAATGCAAATGATTCTTCTGTTAAAAATGCTAACTCACTATTGTAATATCAACCCTAGCCGTTTGAATGATGTTAGATAGTTTAGTTAACAATAATTTGCAGCAACTTAAGGTTGTTGTGCTCACTGGTGCAGGAATTTCAGCAGAGTCTGGATTAAAAACCTTTAGAGATAATAATGGTTTATGGGAAAATCATAGTATTGAAGAGGTGGCGACTCCCGAAGGATTTTTGCGTAACCCTAAGTTAGTGTATCGATTTTATAATCAAAGAAGACGGCAGTTGCTCAGTCCTGAGGTTAAACCTAACAAAGCCCATCTAGCATTGGCAAAGTTGGAAGATAGTTTGGGAGATAACTTCACTTTAATTACTCAAAATGTGGACAATTTACATCAAAGAGCGGGTAACAAAAATGTATTACATATGCATGGTAGTTTATTATCCGCTCGATGTGTAGGATCAGAAATTAACAGCCCTATATTCATCGATTTAGATGACAGCAATCAATGTGATTGCTGTCATCCAAGTCATCCTTTGCGTCCCGATATCGTCTGGTTTGGTGAAATGCCAAAATATATGCAACAAATTGAGAAAACATTAAGTCAAGCTGACATTTTTGTATCTATAGGCACCTCAGGTACAGTGTATCCGGCCGCGGGTTTTGTGCATATAGCGAATCAATCTGGTGCACATACAGTTGAACTTAATATGGAACCCAGTTCTGGTCAAAATGAGTTTGCTGAAAAGCATTATGGTCCGGCAACTGAAATTGTGACTAAATTTGTCAATTCTTTACAAGAAGGCTTTAAACTTGATTGAATATGTAAACCAATATTGGTTGGAATTTTTAACCATAGCCAGTGTGCATTTGTTAGCTGTTGCTAGTCCAGGGCCAGACTTCGCCATTGTATTAAAACACAGCATTAGTTTTGGACGCAGAGCCGCCATTATTACCAGTATTGGTGTTGGAACGGCGATTCTCATTCATGTTGCTTATTCGTTATTAGGAATAGGCATTTTGATCAAAACCACACCAGTGCTTTTCCAAGTGTTTAGTTATGTCGCTGCCGCGTATTTATTGTATTTAGGCTGGGGGGCGATAAGAAGTCCTGCGCCAGATAAAACCAGCGCAAATGAAGTCGAAAAGTCGAGTTTAGTCATTTCCGATAAAAAAGCGTTCGTAGTGGGATTTTTAACCAATGGTCTAAACCCTAAAGCGACATTGTTCTTTTTATCTGTATTTGCCGTAGCAGTATCACCTGAAACCCCAAATATTATTAAACTCGGGTATGGGGTGTATCTAGCCATTGCTACTGGTGTGTGGTTTTGTGTGTTGTCTTTGTTCTTGAGTTCTAAAAAAGTCACACAATTTATTGGCAAAAAAGGCTACTGGTTTGACAGAGTAATGGGAGTGGTACTGATTTTATTGGCGATAAAACTAGTTATGCCTGTATAGTGCGCTGCAATTGAGTCCGTTCAGTTAGGAATATAAGTGGAAGAACAACAACAGTTTGAAATACAAGGCGGTAGCCTCGAAAAATCCCTAAAGGGTGAAACCCAGCTCGATTTAAAGGCAATTGCAAAAGAAGCTTGGGATTTATCCAGAAACACCAAAACCGCAGTGTTACATGGTGTGTTGCTGTTATTTTTTATTGCTATTTTATTTGCATGGGCGTTACAGTCATTATTTGGTATTACCGATTTAAATGTTATGCCACAGTCAATGATGATGGGTTTAAAAGTTGCGGGAGTGATAGTCACCACTCCTATAATTGCAGCCATGTTTTTGTTAGGTATTTCACATAGCGTTGGCATAAAACCAAGGTTTATCACCATTCTGAAAAATGTAATGGGCTCTGTTTTGGTGATTTTATTGGCGCTATTGTTAGCTGCCATGTCAGATGTAGGATCCTTTATTGGCGCACAAATTAGTGTGTTGTTAGGTTTAGTCTTATTATTTTATGTCAATCTTGCGACTGGTTTTTCAATCATGTTGTTGGTTGAGAAAAGGCTAGCGCCAAGCCAATGTGTGATCCAGTCTTTAATGGTTTTTCATAAATATTGGATGCCACTTTCCTTGTTTTATATTGTCTACTATTGTTGTCTATTCATAGGCGCGCTTTCCTTAGGTTTTGCGTATATCTGGATTATTCCTTTTTTTATCAATATGAAGGGGATCTTATATAGAGAGCTATTTGGAGTAAAAGTGCTGAGTGTTAAGGACCCATCTAACCAAAGTGAGACAATATTCCATGCGTAATTTAATGAAAGTCTTTGCTACCACTATTGTTATCGCTTTTGGTACGCTTTTTTTAATCGTTTTTGTGCAGCAGTTTAGTAGCAAAGATGACGCTGAGAGCATTATTAGTCTTGATGGTTTGCACGTTGCACCTATAGACAGTAGTAGCCAGCCGGTCCCTGACTTTTCAACTTATTTTGATGTTACTGAGAGAAAACGCGCTTTTTTTGCCTATTTACAACCAGAAATTCAAAGACAAAATGAAATAGTCTCAAAAGAACGAGAGATGGTGTTTGCCCTACAAGAAGTTTATCTGCAAAAACAACAATTTAATAAACACCAACAGAAAGTATTTGATTTGTTAGCCAAAAAATATCACTTTACTGGTGATAAACCTCTGAATGTAGAACAAACATTTGAATCGTTAATAAGAAGAGTCGACACTATTCCTGAGGCGCTTATTTTGGTTCAGGCGGCAAATGAATCTGGGTGGGGGTCGTCAAGGTTTGCACAAAAAGGATATAATTTTTTCGGCCTTTGGTGTTTTAAAGAAGGCTGTGGTTTTATACCTAAATTACGAAAAGATGAAGCAGCCCATGAAGTCGCCAAGTTTAGAGATTTATCCCATGCTGTGATGACCTATATACGAAACCTTAACCGCCATTATGCTTATAAAGAATTGCGAGTCATTAGACAAAATCTAAGACAACAAGATAAACCTGTTACAGCAAGGGCGCTAGCCGCTGGCCTTTCAAGCTATTCTGAACGCGGCCAAGAATACATAGACGAATTATTAAGCATGTTACGAGTGAACAGAAAACATATGGATACAGCAGGTTGAAGATTATTTTATTGATTTTAGCACCGCTACTTTTAAGTACTCAGGCACATGCCGATACCTTAGAAGTGGAATACTCAAGTTTTTATAGCCATGTTAAGAAACTCGATGATCCCAGTACTGACGCTTTACGCTTTGCGTTTGGATTTCAACACGTCGTCCAGTCGCGACTTTGCCACATTAGCAGCGCGCAAATTATCACGCAAAAACAAACCCTGCCTTTGAGCGTTGAAAACAATAATCGTTTTACTGTACCCACAGACAAAATCCTTAAAATGGCTAAGGCGAGGGTGGTTGTAGAGCTTGAAGATCAAGCTAATCAGTGCGATATGTCTGTGCAGTTAGAAACTAAACCGAGTTTTTTGCAAACCGAATACAGTCACAAAGAGTTGCTAGTATTGTTTAATCAATATCAGGCATTTTTTGATGAAATGGGCGGTTTTTTATCTTTTATGATGCCTTCAGCGAAAGGACTATTATTTCATTTTAATGGTGAGGTGCAATTACCCAATAAGTTACAAGTCTTAACTGATAAAAACGGTGTGTTAATTTTGAATAACCAATGGTTGTCGCAACAAAAAGACCTAAAATTACCCAGCAAACCGTTACGCATAACGGCAATGATTGACAACTAATACTAGTGTAGGGGGTTTTCTTACTCCCTACACTAGGTCATTATGTTTTCTATCTTCTGGAGAATAAACGACGACTGCGGCGCATATTTGAACGCAGTTCAGTTCTTTTTGCAGACAACCAACTGTCTCGGTTGATATTCGCTTCAGAGCCTCTACGACTTTCTTCAGTGGTTCTAAAACTACAAAACTGTCTATAAGCAGACAAATCTTGTGACAACTCCTGAATCACTAATTCAATCATGATGGCATCATCAACATAACCTAGACCTGGGATGTTGTCTGGTACTAAATCATTTGGCTCACTAAAATAAGCCAGAGAAGTTAAGATTTCAGTTTTTTCATCTTCTGGCATTTGCCATTCAGGATCTTCTAAAGCAGAAATAAGGGTCTCTAACGATTCCATTCTATTCTTTACAAAATCTGGCAAATTAGCCTTTTCCATATCGGCGCATACTAAGCGGGCTTTTTCTAATACTTCGGCCGGTGGGTATTCACTGGCTTTGTTCATAGCAGCTTTCATCATTGTACGAAAATGATCTAAGTCACTATCAGATAGTTCAAAACTAATTTGAATGGGCATGGTTCTCAATCCTTATTTTATTTTAGTTATATACCTTAAAGAGCAGCCGAGACGCTGTCAATTATACTCTTCAAATATCGCCTATTCAGCGCTTAATTGATACTTAATTTGTTCAGCAATTCTGTGTACACTCGCTCGGCCATGCTGAATGAGTTCAGTGGCTCGATAAAACTCCATCATCCCAAAATCACGAAGCTGCGGTTCAATGAGAATGTCAGGGGGGTCGCCAGCTAATCGCGAACGGGTTACCCTTGCTGACAAGATATCCAGCGAACCTGTCATGGCGTTAATAATAGAGGGGGCAGGAGGCACAATTGCATCTGTGGTAGTCTGCAAATCCTCTGTTTTTGGATTTTCTATATCAGTAGGTTCAAGTATCTCTAGAAACTCTTGGTCTGCAACTGAGTCGTGTTCGGCTGGCTCTTGATTAGAGACATCGTCTTTCTTAAACCATTGTTTAATCTGCTGTTGACTACGCTTGAAAAACTCTGAGGTTTTCTTTTGATTATTGCCATGGTCTATTTGATTATTCACAATAGATTGTGGTCTAAAGTCTGCACTTAGGTTAACTGCAATGACAATATCCGCGCCTAACATTCTACACATGTTTACTGGAACAGGGTTAACCACGCCACCATCAACTAACCATCGATTATTAAACAAAAGTGGTGGAAACAAACCTGGAATAGCGCAAGAGGCTTTTACTGCTTCAACTACCGAACCACTGGTGAAATTAACTTCACGGCCACTGTATAAATCGGTTGCAACAGCGGCAAAAGGTTTATGTAATTGTTCAAAGGAATCGTAACTAAAGTTTTCTTGTAGTGCTTTAAATACCTTGAGACCACTAACTAAGCCTCCTTTATGAAAACCCACTCCCATTAACGCGAAAACTTGCCATTCTGTGAGACTAGTTACCCATTCGGCTAATTCTGGTAATTTACCCGATGCGTATGCCGCACCTACGTAAGACCCAATAGAGCATCCCGATACTATGTCTATTTCAATTCCCATTTCTTCTAACGCTTGGATTACCCCAATATGGGCCCATCCACGCGCTGCGCCGCTTCCTAGTGCTAATCCGATTTTCATATGTGTATTCGCTAAATTCTAAAGGTTGGTGATAACAACTGCAGTTGCTTCATGATTGTGTGCCAAGTCTTGAGATGGCAATTCTGGAGGATCAAAGCCAATATCACCATTTTCAAAGGGCTTTGATTGGGTTTTTAAACCCATAAAATCAAATTGGCTGCTATCTGCTAAGTGTGAAGGCACCACATTTTGCAATGCTTTGGCCATGGATTCAATTCTCCCTGGGAATCGTTGCTGCCAATCTTGCAACATGCCTTTTATGACCTTTCTTTGTAAATTTTCTTGGGAGCCACAAAGGTTGCAAGGGATGATGGGGAAAGCTAGATGTTGAGAATAGCTGGCAATATCTTGTTCCGCGCAATAGGCTAAAGGTCGAATAACCATTTGTTTACCGTCATCACTGACTAATTTAGGGGGCATGGATTTGAGTTGACCGCCATTAAACATATTAAGGAAAAGAGTCTCGATCATGTCATCTCTATGATGACCCAGAGCAATTTTAGTGGCTTGTAAACGCGTTGCTGTTTTGTATAAAATTCCTCTGCGCAGGCGTGAACAAAGAGAGCAAGTTGTCTTACCTTCAGGTATTTTATCTATCACTATTGAATAGGTGTCTTCCTCAACCACTTCAAAATCAACACCAAGTTGTGTCAGGTATTCTGGCAAAACATGTTCTGGAAAGCCGGGTTGTTTTTGATCGAGATTCACTGCAATAATACTAAAAGTTATGGGCGCTACTTTTTGCATATGCAGTAACACATCCAACATAGTGTAGCTATCTTTGCCTCCAGATAAACACACCATAACTTTGTCGCCATCTTCAATCATATTAAAGTCAGCTATGGCCTTACCTGTGTTATGCCTAATACGTTTTTGTAGTTTATTGAAGCTTGATATAGATTTTTGTTTAACGCTGGATAATTGATTCATGAATACGGCTTATATATTGTCGGCTAAAAAGGTTGCTTCCGGTTATGGGGCAATTATACTGGAAAACCCTCACCTTTCTAAACTAAACATTGGTTTATTAAATATGTTGTTACTATGCCCCACAGTTTATCGATAAAAGACCTGATTTTTACTTGGTCCAAAAACAGCGACTTTACTCTTCGTATCCCTTCTTGGCAGGTAGAAGCAGGAAAAAAGGTGTTTTTATATGGGCGTTCTGGTGAAGGTAAATCTACTTTATTGAATTTAATTTCTGGTATTCAAAATAATTATAGCGGCAGCATTCAAGTGTTAGGGCAAGACTTGGGGAAATTAGAGCAAAGGCAAAAAGATGTGTTTAGAGCCAATAATATTGGCATCATATTTCAGCAGTTCAATTTATTACCTTACCTATCTGCATATCAAAATATTGTGTTGGCACAACGGTTTAGAAGCGCCGAGCATAGACCTCAACCCGAAACCTTAGTCTCTATATGTGATCGTTTAGAGTTGAGCAGTAAACTATTGCAACAAAAAGCCCTAGAGCTGAGTGTCGGGCAACAACAACGGGTAGCGGTTGCTCGCGCTTTATATGGGGCGCCGTCACTTATTATTGCAGATGAACCCACTTCGGCATTAGATACACAAACCCGAGATCAATTTATCCGTTTACTTTTAGACAGTGCACAGTCTTCAACCGTTATTTTTGTTAGTCATGATAGGTCTTTAGCGTCACATTTTGATAGCCAACAAAGCTTAGCTGAGTTGCAACAACAAGGAAAAAATGCTGATGTTGTTTAAATTGGTGCTGGCCAGTTTATGGTCGCGGAGGGTGATGGCAATGCTGACCTGCACGTCGATTGCCATCAGTATATTTGTACTAATAGGTGTTGAACATTTACGGTTAGAGGTTAAGAATAATTTTGAGCGTACCGTTTCTGGGGTTGATTTGATTGTAGGAAGCCGCACCAGTGGGGTTAATTTATTATTGTTTTCTGTGTTTAAAATAGGCAACCCAAGTAACAACATCCAATGGAAAACTTACATAGATATTAAGAACAAAAACCAAGTGGCTTGGTCAGTTCCACTTTCAATGGGAGATTCTCATCAAGGATTTTCTGTAATAGGCACTACAGATGACTATTTTGAATATTTTAAATTTGGAAATAAACAACCTATTACCTTTGCTCAAGGTGAGCCCTTTAAACGTCTATATGAGGTAGTGTTAGGGGCAGATATAGCCAAGAAGTTAGCTTATCACCTTAATCAATCCTTAGTTATGTCCCATGGCACCGGGCAAGTCAGTTTTACTCATCATGATGATCACCCCTTTAAGGTGGTGGGTATATTAGCCCCTACAGGCACACCGGCAGATCAATCTTTGTATATTCCCCTACAAAGCATCGATATCCTCCATCAAAAGCAGCCTATCCATGATGAATGGTTAACAGAAGTTCCTTTAGGTGAGGCATTTCAACCTGAATTAAGTGCATTTTTGCTAGGTAGTAAAAGCAAAATTGGTGTTTTACGATTGCAGCGAGATATAAATCAATTTAAACAAGAGCCTCTTAGCGCCATTTTACCGGCCTTAGCATTACGAGAGCTGTGGAAAATTGTGGGTGCTGTAGAAATTAGTCTAAGGATCATTTCATGGCTCATTTTAGCGACGGCGCTTATTTGTATGACCACTATGCTGTTAGCCTCTATGAAAGAGCGTGAAAGAGAATTAGCTGTGTTAAGAGCATTGGGGGCGAAAGCACATATTATTATGCTGCTGATTGGTGCTGAGGCATTAATGCTAACTCTATTTGGATCCTTTGCTGGTTATTTATTAGTGACAGTGGGATTGTTGTTAGGTCAGCCTATACTCGAACAACACTTCGCTCTCTACATCAGCCCAATGGTTGACCTAGCGGCTGTAGGGCGCTTCTTTGTGATTGCCGCTGTGGCAGCGGTGTTATTGTCCTTTATTCCCGCTGTTTTGGCTTACAAAAACTCTTTGCTTAGCGGTTTAAAACAATAAAGTAACCGATATCACTGATGGGCTAACACTTCACTGGGGAAACAAACCCTGCTGGTTTGATTGCCAATACGTCGCAGTTAAGCTTGTCTATTACGTGTTCTGCGGTATTCCCTATTAGCGCCGCAGAAATGCCTTGTCTACCAACTGTGCCAAGTACCACTAATTCTGCGTCTAATTGTTCAGCATATTTGGGAATAACATCTTCTGGTAAACCAATATGAACATGGCAGTATTCTTTACTTATATGATGTTTATCACTGTGAATTTGCATACTGCGTTCATGGTGTTGCCTTGCTGACTCATCATAAGTAGTTGGGTCAAACTCGGGGATTTCGATGACAATGTTGGCGGGAGTACCGGGATAAGAATTAACCAAATGAACGTTTGAAGACAATAACTTGGCAAAATGTAATGCTTGTTTGGTTATTTCTTCATTTAAAGATAAATGTTCTTCAACATCCACGCCTACATTAATAGCAGCGATAATTTGTCCGCCTATTGGCCAATCATGCTCTTTTACCAGCAATACTGGAACAGGTGCTTTACGCATTATATGCCAATCAGTAGGTGTGAAAATAACGGATTTTAAAGAATCGTGCTGCTTAGTACCTTTAACAATTAAATCGTAGCCCTTGTCTATTACTTCATAAATAATGCTTTCATAAGGTCGATTGTGCCAAACGATTTTGACATCAATGCTAACGTCTGGGTTACTGAACTTGTCCGACACTAAATTAACGAGCCACTCAGTTCGATCATCTATTACCGCCTGACGCATATTTTCTCGTTCGTCCATGGATAACATAGTGGTCATTTCGTATGAAAAGTCATAAATAGTTAAAAATGCAGTAATGCTGGCACCGTTCATTCGGGCTATTTCAATTGCTCTTGCAAGAGATTTCTGAGAGGAAAGTTCTGGCTCAATAACGGCTAATATTTTCTGGTAATTCATATCCGACCTGTATAATAAATAACGAAGAAGAACTGACCTAAGCTTATGAAACTATTTAAGGTTTTACCAGTTGAAATACAATTGCTTCAAAAAATGATTGTGATTATTGAACCGATCCAGATATGGCTTGCAATAGTTGCATTGTGGCGAACACCAGTAATAACAGCCCCATTAAAATTTTTGCTTTTGGTTTCTGGATAAGAGTTTGAATTTTGTTGAAGCCAGTTGCCATTAGTATCATAACTGGCAAGGTACCTAAGCCAAAGCCGGCCATAATGATTGCCCCTTGTACTGCTGAACCACTCGCTAATGACCACGTAAGCACTGAATACACTAATCCACATGGCAACCACCCCCAAATCATGCCATAGGGTATGGCCTGTAAGGGGCTCTTAAAAGGTATAAAGGTTTTTGACCAAGGGTGTATAACTTGCCAAAACTTGCTACCAAGCTTTTCTATTTTGGTAAGGCCTTGCCACCAACCCGCAATATACAGTCCTAATAGCAATAAAAAAACACCACTAACAAACTGTAAAATGACAATACCCTTATTGATTTGCTGCGCGAACAGTAAGCCTGCCCATCCTGTGATAGCACCTGCTAGGGTATAACTGGTTATTCGTCCAAGATTGTAAGCCAATGTATAGGGAAGCAGGGGAGCGTTTTTTGGCACGGCATAAGCAAAAGCACCTACAATTCCGCCGCACATGCCCACACAATGTACACCTCCCGCTAAACCGATAAGTAATGCGGAAACAAAACTTAAGTCATTCATTGGTTTTGTCGGGACTTGCTTGCTTCTGGTTGTTTTTTTTAGGCAGGTCATCATCGAATAAAATACTGCTACCGTGACGTTCTAGATCTTCAAACTGATTAGACTTAACGGCCCAAAAAAACACTGCAACAGCAATAAACACCAATATCATTGCAATGGGAATTAACACATAAATAATACTCAAAATGACTCCTGATTATTTTAAAAGCCTAATGGAGTTAACCACCACTATAAAGGAACTTAAAGACATACCCACAACCGCCATCCAAGGGCTTAATAACCCACAAACGGCCAATGGCAATACCAAAAGATTATAGCCTAGTGCCCAACTCATATTTTGGATGATCTTAACTTTACAGCGTTTGGCAATGGCAAACACTAAGCTGATTTTTTCCAAAGAGTTGTCTAACAAAATGACGTCGGCTGAGGATTTTGCTAAATCTGATCCTGCGCCTAAAGTAACAGATACATCTGCTTGGGCTAAAACAGGTCCATCATTAATACCATCGCCTACCATTAGTACAACATGTTTATCGGTCTGAGCTTGTTTAATGACACTTAACTTATCTTCTGGAGTTTGTTGAGCTAACCAATGAGGAATATTCAGTGTCTTGGCAACATCTTCGACAACAGCAGGAATATCACCACTAAGTAAGACTAGGTGTTTCGCTTTTATATCGTTTATTAGCGCTACACTGGTTGAGCGAACCTTATCAGTTAACAAAAATCCACAAAGCACTTTACCTTGGCATGCAAGGAAGACGTTGCAACTTTGCATCTGTGTCGGTACTTCCACATCAATATAATGTAATGACCCTAATTTATAACTATCACCATCAATATTTCCTGTCACTCCTTGGCCTATTTGGGCTGAAAAGTCTGTTACGGGATATGCGTGGGCTATCTCACGAAACGCTTTGGCGATGGGGTGAGATGAAAATTGTTCTAAACTAGCGGCCAATTCTAAACATCGTTCTTTATCTTGATTTTCAGCACAAATACATTCAGCTAGGGTAAATTTCCCTTCAGTCAAAGTACCGGTTTTGTCTAAGGCAACCCAATCGACTTGTGATATTTGCTCTAAAGAATCAGCACGTTTAAGTAAAACGCCTTTACTGTTTAAATGCGCCATTGCACAGGATAGGGCTGAGGGAGTGGCTAACCCTAAGGCGCAGGGGCAGGTGGCAATAAGAATAGAAATGGTGATCCAAAGGGCTTGAGAGGCGTCTATTTGCAACCAAATAATATAACTGCATAAAGAGATCACTAATACAGCCATGACAAAATATTGAGAAAACTGATCGGCTAAGGTGGCAATTTTAGGCTTATTCAATAGCGCTTTATTTTGCAACATATTGATTTGGTTAAGCATAGAGTGTTTTAAGGATTTGTTGACCTTAATGGTTAACGTACCTAACTGGTTAACAGTACCAGCAAAAACGGTTTCGCCAATAGTTTTACTGACCAAATCGAATTCACCTGTCAGCATGGCTTCATCTAGTTGCCCTTGACCTTCAATTATTTCACCATCAACCGGCACCATTTCTCCGGATTTAACCAAGACGAGTTGCTCGGCAACTAAGGATTTTGCTAATACGGGGGTTAATTTATCCCCTGCTATTAAGGTTGCTGTTGTTGGCATGTATTCCAACATGTTGGCAGAAAGTTGTGAGGCTTTGTATCGTGCACTGTGTTCTAGGTAGCGGCTAGTCAGCAAGAAAAACACAAACATACACAAGGATTCAAAATAGGTTTGCCCATTATTTTGTACAGTGGCGAATACCCCTGACACATAAGTTAAGCTTAATGCCAGTGTAATAGGCACATCCATATTGACCATTTTTGAACGAAGTGCTCGCCAGGCACTTGAATAGAATTCTGATGCTGAATAGAGAATTACAGGTGTGGTTAAAAACAAACTAATCCAATTAAAATACTGCTTTGTTTGTGCATCTATATGCCCAAATAAATCAAAAAACACCCCTATATTCAGCATCATAACTTGCATTGTCATGAGGCCCGCTAGGCCAAGACGTTTTAAAAAGTCTTTGTTTTCTTGTCTAAATGTTGCTTCATGTTGCTCCGCCTGAAACGGTTTGGCGTGATAGCCAATTTTTTCTATATGGCTTAATATTTGACTGAATTTTATCTGTTGGTTATCCCAAGATACTGTGGCCCGTCTGGCAGATACATTGACACCTACCTTCATTATTCCCTGTATCTTAGCGAGTTGTTTCTCGATTAACCAACCACAAGCAGCACAATTAATACCGCTAATTGTTAGTTGAATTTCTCTGGCATTATCGTTAGCTTCAATAAACTCTTGCAAGATATTATCATCATCAAATACCTTGAGCTTATCCAGTAAATTATCTTCATTTTCCGACGCTTTTTCTGCAAACTCACTGCGATAATGATAATAATCTTCCAAGCCATTGTTGACTATTGCTTCGGCTACCGCACAACATCCTGGACAACAAAAGACTTGCTGCTTACCCATAACCTGAGTGCGATAAGTAAACTGTGGAGTAACCTGCAAACCACAATGAAAACAATTGTCTGACATAGGACTTAAGGCTTTAAATCGAATGCGTTTGTTTGCGGCAAAGCAATCACTTTTTGAATTTTCCAACTTTCATCAAAGGGATGTAAGCTCAACTGCCACTTACCTGAAACATCATTACTCAGAGGGGCGCGGTATACGCCATTGGCATCACGTAACAAGGTAACTGAAAAATCTTTAAATTTTTGAGTAGAGTGAAAAAAATCTAAGTTTAAGGCTTCACCGTCTTTAGGTGAACCACTGATAAAAGTGACTTCCACAAAATCTGCAAATACCTGAGTCTTGGTGGATATATCTAACGTTTTAGCTTGCTGCAGTTTTTGGATTTGTAGATTGATCCCTCTGCCTTCTTTGTAATAATCGTCAATAACCATGCTGTCCTCACTATTAAAAGCAAAATTCATCATAGTAAAGCTAAGGACCATAGAGGACAGTGGCACTACTATTAGAAACCAAGGCCAGAATTGTTTGTACCAGATTTTTGGAAGGTCAGATTGCATGTAAAGAAACTACTCAAGGTTAAAAGAACTAAAAAATAAAAAAGCCCCGTAAAGACGGGGCTTTTAGTATATCACTTCGTTGTTAATTGTCTTGCGATAAACTGTAAACGTAAGCAGCGACCAAATGGATCTTCTTTTCACCTAAAGTTGTCTTGAACGAAGGCATCACCCCGTTTCGACCATGTGTCAGGGTCTCAGTAATCGATTTTTCTGTACCGCCGTAAAGCCAAATTTGGTCAGTCAAGTTAGGGGCACCTAACAGTTGGTTGCCTTTACCATCTTGACCGTGGCAGGCTGCACAGATAGCAAACCTTGCTTGACCCGCATCAACCTTAGCTTGCACTAAATCTGGTCTATTACTTAAACTTAAAACGTAAGCCACTAATTCTTCAATACCTTTTTCACCCATAGCATCTAGTTGGGCAGGCATCATTGCTTGACGGCCATTGATTAAGGTTTCAGTAATTTTTTCAGGAGTGCCACCGTACAACCAATCATCATCAGTTAGATTAGGAAAACCTCTTTGACCACGTGCATCAGAACCATGGCACTGTGAACAATTCTGACTAAACAAACGTTGCCCAATTTTTAAGGCCTCTGAATCTTTGGCTAATTCAGTGATAGGTTGCTGGTAATAACCATCAAAAATAGGAGCAAAAAGTTCATTCGCGAACTCGACTTCTCTATCATATTGATTAATCACACCATTAGTTTTATTAGC
The DNA here is from genome assembly GCF_963977085.1 of uncultured Paraglaciecola sp. Lineage (GTDB taxonomy): Bacteria > Pseudomonadota > Gammaproteobacteria > Enterobacterales > Alteromonadaceae > Paraglaciecola. The sequence continues at coordinate 136,926 of NZ_CAXBNC010000002.1, forward strand.
TGCAACTGCCGCTCTAGACTCAGCCAGTGATTTAATAGTTTGATTTGAACTTTGCCAATTCCATAGACCCTTATAATTGCCTAATCCAGGATACAAAACTAAATAAATAAGCCCCCAAACGATACAAATGTAAAATAAAATTGTCCACCATCTAGGTAATTGGTTATTGAGTTCGACAATACCATCAAACTCATGGTGCATATCATCACCTTCTTTAACACCAGTATGATTGCCTAAACACCAGCGTAATAATAAATAACACCCTAATATTGACCCCAGTGTAATGACAGAGATCCAGATACTCCAAAAACTACTCATCTACTTTAGACTCCCGCTTATCTTGCTGTGGCTCATCATCAAAGATAAGCTTTTCGGCCTCGTCAAAACTCGCTTTTGACTTGTTACTGTAGGCCCACAACACAATTCCAATAAAACACACAAACACTATTACCGTATAGATACTGCCACTTATTGCATAATCCATATTATTTCAACGCCGTGCCAAGAGACTGCAGATAAGCTATTAACGCCACCATTTCAGTCTTACCTTTAACCGCATCTTTAGCGCCTGCAATATCTTCATCTGTGTAAGGCACACCAAAGTCTCTAAAAACAGATAGTTTTTTAGCAGTGAGTTCGCCGTCTAGGGTATTTTCCATTAACCATGGGAAGCCAGGCATATTCGACTCAGGCACTAAATCTCTAGGGTTTATGAGGTGAATTCTGTGCCAATCGTCGCTGTATCTGCCACCTACGCGCGCCAAGTCTGGTCCTGTACGTTTAGAACCCCATAAAAATGGATGTTCCCAGACTGATTCGCCAGCCACTGAGTAATGTCCATAACGTTCTGTCTCAGATCGGAAAGGACGGATCATTTGGCTGTGACAACCCACACAGCCTTCACGGATAAAAATATCTCTGCCTTCCATTTGCAACGCAGTATAGGGTTTCAAACCGTCAACTGGTTCCATTGTTTGTTGTTGGTACATCAAAGGCGTAATTTGCGCCATACCACCCAAACTAATGGCTATAAGGATAAGAACAGTCAATAGACCAACGTTTTTTTCAATTAACTCATGTACATTTTTCATAGTCTGTCCTCCTTAAGCCGGTTGTGCTTCTGGTTCTATTGCTTCTTCATCACTTTCACTTCTAATCGTTTTATAGACGTTATAAGCCATGATTAACATACCAGTTAAAAATAACATGCCACCTATAAATCTCACTAAGTAAAAGGGTTTAGAGGCTTCTAGAGATTCAACAAAACTATAAGTTAAGGTGCCATCCGCATTAATTGCTCGCCACATCAAACCTTGTAGAACACCAGACATCCACATGGCAACTATATATAAAACCGTACCAATAGTAGCCAACCAAAAATGCACATTGATAAGGTAAATGCTATGCATTCTAGGCTTGTCAAACAACACAGGAATAAGATGATAAATAGAACCTATAGAAACCATAGCAACCCAGCCCAACGCACCTGAATGAACATGACCAATAGTCCAGTCAGTATAATGGGACAATGCGTTAACGGTTTTGATTGCCATCATTGGACCTTCGAAGGTCGACATTCCATAAAAGGATAATGACACAACAAGGAAACGTAAGATTGGATCGGTACGCAATTTATGCCATGCGCCAGATAACGTCATGATACCGTTGATCATGCCGCCCCAAGAGGGGACGAATAAGATGATAGACATCACCATACCTAAAGATTGAGTCCAATCCGGTAGGGCAGTGTAATGAAGGTGGTGAGGACCCGCCCAAATATACAGAGAAATTAGCGCCCAAAAATGCACTACCGACAAACGGTAAGAATAGACAGGGCGTCCAGCTTGTTTAGGTACAAAATAATACATCATGCCCAAAAAACCTGCAGTTAAGAAAAAGCCTACTGCATTATGGCCGTACCACCACTGGATCATCGCATCAACAGCGCCAGCATATATAGAATAAGACTTGGTAAGAGAAACAGGAACCGCCATGCTATTTGCGATATGTAATACCGCAATCGTTAACATAAAGGCACCAAAAAACCAGTTGGCCACATAGATATGGGAAACCTTTCTGATAATCATGGTACCAAAAAAGTTAATCACATAAGACAACCATACAATGGTGATTAATATATCAATTGGCCATTCAAGCTCACCGTATTCTTTTGTACTGGTTAATCCCATAGGCAATGTGATGATTGCAAGTACAATAACCAGTTGCCAACCCCAAAACGTAAATGAAGCTAATTTATCGCTGAACAATCTCACATTAGATGTTCGTTGAACAACATATAATGAGGTAGCAAATAAGGCACATCCACCAAAGGCAAAAATAACCGCATTAGTATGCAGGGGACGTAACCTTGAAAAGGTTAACCAAGGAGTATCGAAGTTTAACGCTGGCCAATACAGTTGAGCGGCAATTAACACCCCTACAGCCATACCCACAATTCCCCAGACTACGGTCATGACCGCAAATTGCCGAATTACTTTGTAGTTATATTCGGGATGTACTTGAATAGCTTCACTCATTTAATGAATCTTCCACTCTTGTTAACGATAAATTTACAGGCTTGTTACAAACAATACATAACTCACATTGGTTATTTAATGTTGATAGCTAAGCAACTGATATTAAAAAAAATATGACCTAAAACCTTAATTATTTTAAGGTTATAACCACGAAAAAGAAAGACAAAAACACACTTGCTAGTTATCTTTTTTTTTATCACACTGAACAGTAGTTTAGTTTAACGCTTGTGCCATTTTGAATCCTACTTTTTTTACTAAAATATTACTTCCTTTGCTCGTTTTTGCGGCATTTATTGGCATTTTTTTGAATTATACAGATTCAACAACTGTAGGAAGCACAAAACAATGCAATATTGATCTAACGCAAGAATGTACTGTTTTTGAAAATAACCAACAAATATCTGTTCGATTTTTACAACAGATTGAGGTTGAAGAAGAATTATTGCTCACTATCGCAGTGCCAAATAAATCCAACATAGAGAAAATGTGGGTGCAAGGTATCAATATGTATATGGGGAAAAGTGCAGTATTAACTGACAACATTTCCTTAGATGATGATCAAAAAGTCTACAACGCACGAATATTTTTAGGTGCCTGCAGTGAGCCATTGATGAAATGGCAGTTTATTATTCAAACAATTGATGAGACTGGTAACAAGCAGTCTTGGTTTTTTAATTTTTCTACAGATAGAAACAAAAAAAGCTGAATGAGCGGGAAGCATTCAGCTTTTTAAGGATATTTTACATTTGTGATTGTAAATAATTAGACAAACCTAAACGTTTGATTAAACCTAATTGTTGTTCAAGCCAATAGGCATGGTCCATTTCAGTGTCATCTAATAATACTAACAACATATCCCTAGTGACATAATCTTGCTCAGACTCACAAATACTAATGGTATCTTTCAATGCTTGAGCAACGGCATATTCCACACGCAAATCACTTTCAAGCATGGAAGGTACGTCAGTACCTATCATCAGACCGTCTCTGTCGACCATATTTGGGGTGCCTTCTAAAAACAGCATACGTTCGATCAATTTTGTTGCATGGCCTTTTTCATCATCAAATTCATGTGAGATACGTTCATAGAGTTTATTCAAACCCCAGTCTTGATACATTTGAGAATGAATGAAATATTGATCCATTGCAGCTAATTCATAAGCGAGTAGGGCGTTTAGTTGGTCAATGACGACTTTTTTACCTTGCATGTTAATCCTCCTCTACTTGGCTTTGTAAATAGTTTTCTAGACCTAAATGTGTAATCTGATATTGCTGGGTTTCTATCCAATCAATATGATCTTCTTCATAATTCAAAATGGACTCAAGTAAATCACGAGAAACAAAATCTTGTAACTCTTCACATAATGTAATGGCATTTTTTAACAATGGAATTTGAGATGTCTGAAACGCCATATCACACTCTAGCATTTCACTGGTTTCCTCACCAATCATTAACTTACCTAACATTTGCAAGTTAGGTAAACCTTCTAAAAATAGAATACGTTCAATTAATTGATCTGCTTGTTTCATATCTTTGATGGATTTTTTATAAGCAGTATTATTCAATTTTTCAAATCCCCAGTTTTTGAACATACGAGCATGTAAAAAATACTGATTAATTGATGTAAGTTCAAAAGTAAGAATTTCGTTAAGTACGGCTAGTACTTGTTTGTCACCCTTCATTGTATGCGTTCCATGTTAAAACTAATTAGCCGAAGTATAGTCGCATGTGCCTCACAAAACCACAAAAACCTATAAAAACATCTTATAAAACAAAGCGATAGACAATGATAACTATTATCGTTTTGATCTCTATTAAGCCTTTGAATGCTCTGGCAACAGTCGCAGACTTTCCTCAGCGAACCCCGTGCCGGCTTCTGTAAAAAAGTTAAATACCTTATCTGAACCCGCTTCGAGTAAAGGTTGAATTTGGTCCTCATATCGGGCTATAGATGCAATTTTTCCTGAATAGTTAGCATATTGTAATTGTTCAGTGATGTTACAGATATCTTCGATTGAAGGTAATGCCATTAAAATGAGTTGTATTTGACTTAAATCCATATTTTCCCATAAATCTGCATCTTCACCATCTCCCACCATGGCTTGGTAGCCAAATTTTTGTAAAGACCTTACACGAGTCGGATCCGCATCCATGCCCCATACCTCTTTACCCACCATGTTATTTAGGGAAATATAGGCACCTTTGCCAACTCGCCCTAGTCCAATTACAACTATTTTTGCTCCTACAGGTTGTACGTATACATCCTCAGGTAGTCGATTAGTACTTTCAAAGGATTTAAGTCGGTCTTTAAATTTGGTGTATTGATAGTGTGACGTTTTATAAACCAACCCAGTTACTATAAAAGAAAACGAAACGGCTAACGCCAGTACCACTAGCCACTGAGCGCTTAGCCAACCTACACTGACCAATAAAGCCACAACAATTAAGCCAAATTCACTGTAATTAGACAATACCAAGCTAGCTAAGTAACTGGTACGTGCCCTTAATTTTAAAAGTGTAAATAAGCCAAAGAACAATAAAAACTTAATAGGTATAAATAAACAAAGCAACAAAGCGGTAAGTGTTAAATCAAGGGTAGGCAGCGCACTAAAACCTATGGTTAGAAAAAAACCAACAAGAAAAATGTCTTTAAAGTTCATAAGAGCTTTAGACATTTCCGTGGATTTAACATGTGTTGCGATAATCATTCCAACAATCAAAGCACCGAGATCACCTTTAATGCCTACAAATGAAAAGAGTTCATAACCACCAAAAGCGAAGATAAAGCCAGACAATATTAATAATTCACCGTGGCCAACACGCTCCAAAATGGCCTTCCATATGGGTTTGGCAAAAAACAGTAACAATAGCAGCAATGCCCAAACTGAAGGAACTTTTCCAGTGGCTATTACTAAAAACAACACCGCGATAATGTCTTGCATTATCAACACGCCAATTGCTAATTTTCCATGGCGAGTTTTGATTTCACCACTTTCTTCAAGTATTTTAACGATACACACTGTGCTGCTGAAACTTAATGAGAAAGCGAGTAGGGCTTGAGTTGTCCAGTCTAAATCAGCAAAAGCACTTAACCCTAACCAAGTTACAGCCAATAAAAGTAGATTAATCAGGGTCACCCAAATCACAGTATGTAAAATACTGCCTAACCATACTTCCTTTTTATATAAATCCCGCACATTGAGTTTTAAGCCAATGCTAAATAACATCAAGGTTATACCTAAATTAGCAATTGTTTGTAATGAATCTGTTGACTGGAAACCCAGATAATTCAACGCGAAACCCGCTATCAAATAACCTATTAATGGTGGCATTCCAACTAACTTAAGGCCTAGGCCACAAATGAATGCTATGAGAATAAAAGCGAATTCCATACGAACTCTTTGACTATTTTAAAGTATGAATATGGTAACAATTTTTTTTAGGAAAGCTAGGTGAACCGTTAAACGCCAGCTTAGAGAGGTATATCAATTGGATTTAGTTAAATTGTTTGGTGTCTAACAATTTGGATAATTGATTGAGTTCAATCATGAGTCTATTTTCTTGGATTTTAAGCTTTCCTAACTCGAAAGTGATTTCAGTTTCTCTTTTTTTAACCTGGTCGTATGTGAGCTTATTAGATAATTGACTTTTTTCTTGGTTCAACTGCTTTATACGCTTGGAACGGTCTGTTCTGTCTAGTAACTCAAGCTTTTCAGTGAAACGCGTCAAAGAAGTGAGATTAACACTTATGCCCACATGCATACATTGTTCATAAATTTTAGTCGCATTTTTATAATTATTGGCGCGGATCAAATTTTTAATCGTTTCTACTTTTTCAGAACGAGATTTGTCATCAAACATAGGTTTACTAATTGCCTTAGCTAGGTTGTTTATCATCAGCGAAGATGTTCAGTGAAATGTATTCTAAACCTGCCATACACGTACGTACCTTTAATAAAAACGACTTACTGATATGTTAAAATATTTCACAACGTGAATTATTATCCGATATGCGATATGTAAGTGGTTGCTGTAACCTTTCGTCAAGGTTGATGATTCAATTTACTGTAGAACTATTCTCTAATAGTAATGACATACAGGGTGAAAAGCTACTGCAGCTATGGGGATAGTATGTCTTAGATAGATTCGCTGATTTTTATTGTAGTGGTAGTTATTGAAATAAGGCTTATTCGATTAAGAATAGGTGTGAAAACTTAGCTACATTTTTAGCGCTTTATTAAAAATCGCAATTAAATTTAGCTATGTGAAAATCGTTGATAACGTTATAGTTTACTCTATATTGTAATAACCAGTTACTGCAACGAATACAAAGCAGAATCATTATTGAACCTATTTATGATTTTTCTTCATATGTATTTTGAATTTTAACAGGGCAATGGGAAATGAAAGGATGCTTGCACAAGAAAATCGTTTAATTGCTATCTCTACTCCATTGGGCGAAAACGAATTAGCCCTTTATAAAGCAGAGATTGTAGAAGATCTCGCGAAACCTTTTTCAATAAAGGTCGAGTTGGTCAGTGAAAATGACAATATTTCACTGGACGATATTATGGGACAAAATGTGACTGTTCGTTTAAATACGGCAGATAATGTGCGTTTCTTTAATGGATTTGTAACAGAGTTTCATCAATTACCTAATAATGACAGATATAGTCGCTATGGCGCCACCATCCGACCTTGGTTTTGGTTTCTGAATCTAAGCGAAAATTGTCGTATATTCCAAGAAAAAAGCTACCCAGATATCATATCAGTTATTTTTGACGAGTTAGGATTTTCAGATTATGAAATCAAATTAACCGGGACCTATCAACCTCAAGAATATGTTGTTCAATTTAATGAAAGTAACTTTAATTTTGTTACTCGATTAATGGAGCAAGAGGGCATTTATTACTATTTTGAACATACAGATGGCAAACATACTTTTATTATGGCTGATGACAATACAGTCTTGCCAGACAGTGGAGATGTCACTTTTTATCAACACAAAGAAGTGAATAATGTCATTGAAATTGAATGTATAAGTATGTGGGAAAACTATAGGCAATTAGTAACAGGTGGTATTCGATTATCGGACTTTGATTTTGAAACACCCTCAAAGGACTTAGAGTTTGTCTCCACAGATCCAAAAACAGGATTACTCTCATCATTAGAAAAATACAATTACCCAGGCAAATATAAGGACAGAGGCAAGGGCACTGAATATGTGCGTTTGCTAATGGAAAAAGAAAATGTGGCTTACGAAACTAAAATTGCCAAAAGTAATGTCAGACACTTATTTACCGGTAGTAATTTCACTTTAAAAGATCACCATAGGGACGATCAAAATAGCCAATATCTTATTACACAATACCGTTGTAATTTGCTATCTGACGATTACATAACAAATTCAAATCAAGACAGTTCTGAAATATTTGCCAGTGAGTTTACTGCAATTCCCTCTACTGTAGCTTATCGCCCACAACTCAGTGCAATTAAACCTAAAATGATTGGACCACAAACGGCTATGGTTGTAGGTAAAGCTGGTGAAGAAATTTGGACAGATAAATATGGCCGAGTAAAAGTGCATTTTCATTGGGATAGATATGGAAACAGTGATGAACAAAGTTCTTGCTGGATACGTGTTGCTCAAAACTGGGCTGGCAAAAACTGGGGGCAAATTCAAATTCCCCGTATTGGACAAGAAGTACTAGTGGATTTTTTAGGAGGAGACCCAGACAGACCTATTATTGTTGGTAGTGTATATAATGGTTCAACTATGCCTCCATACGACCTGCCAGCCAACGCAACTCAAAGTGGCATAAAAACCCGAAGCACCAAAGGCGGTAACGCAAGCAATTTTAATGAGTTACGCTTTGAAGATGAAAAAGGTAATGAAGAACTCTACATTCATGCAGAAAAAGATTACAACAGTATGATTGAAAATTGCCTTAGCGAAACAATAGGAAATAATAAAACCACTAATGTAGGCGCTAGTCACTCGGAAACTATTGGCGCTAATATGCAAGTTACAGTGGGGGGGAGCTTAACTGAAACGGTTTTGGTAAACGTGGCTGAAACAGTGGGTGTGTCAATGGAATTAACGGTGGGAGGCTTTTATGCTGAAACCGTGGGGGCCCAGAAAACAGAATCTGTAGGTGGCAATAAGTCAGAGTCAACAGGCGGTGATAAATCTGAAAGTGTTGGAAAAAATCGTACTCTTAACGTTTCGAAAGATCTCACTGATACTATTGGTACGAATCGGTCATTGTCGGTAGGAAAAGATAACAATGAAGCGATAAAAGGCAAAAGTGCTATCAACGTTGAAAAAGAATTAACTATCAATGCTAAAAAAATTCAACTTATCGCTGATGATGAAATATCTTTTAAAGCTGGAAAGGCAATGATAACTATGAAAAAGAACGGTGATATCACCCTTAAAGGTAAAAAAATAACCGTGAATGGAAGTGGTGACGTTACCATTAAAGGTAGCAAGATTAAGGAGAATTAAATTGTCTGCATTACACTCATTGGCCGTTGTACCTGATAATGATCTTATAGTCGGTCAATTCATTGGGCTGGATGAACAACAAAGACCTTTGATCACTTCCCCTAGTCATATCCACCCCGTTGTTGCTCAAGCAATTGTTACTATTAAGGATGATCCGCTATTGCTATCAGGAAATAATGTAATACTGTTTATGGGAAGCGAGATACCTATTATTATGGGATTCATTGCAGATACATTACGTCCTGAACATCAATCATCATCGGGCTTGTTAGGGGATGTATTAACATCTTCACTCCATATAGATGGAAAAAAGATCAATCTACAAGCACAAAATGAAGTGGTATTAAAATGCGGTAAAAGCTCTCTTTCATTAGCCAGGAACGGCAAAGTGACAATTAAAGGCACAAATATCACGACTCGTTCTTCGGGTGCAAACAAAATAAAAGGTGCCAACGTTCAAGTGAACTAGTGTTGGAATTGCTTAATTAAGGCTCAAAAGGATGACGAATAAATGTATACAAAGAGGATCAGCTAATGAGCGTTAGTGTTGGCGTCAATTTTATGTCTGTGGTGCATAAAGGTAGTAACGGGATCACTATTGCTTTTCCTGATGTTTGCAAAACCCCATCACCGGCAGGCCCTATTCCTATTCCTTATCCTAACATTGCCATGTCTTCTGATACTGCCAAAGGCACTAAAAAAGTAAAATGTGATGGTAATCCTGTTTGTGTAAAAGATTCAAACTTTAAAACTAGTACTGGTGACGAAGCGGGCACTGCTGGCGGTGGCATTGTATCCAGTAAAACAAAAGGCAAAGCAGAGTTCATTAATTTTTCATTTGATGTGAAGTTTGAAGGGAAAAACGTTGCCAGAGCCTTTGATTTAATGCTGCACAATGATAAAAATACTCCCCCGTTTCCAGTATTACAGCCTCCAATCATTGGTGTGGCTATTATTAAAGAAGAATGTGATATCTGTAATAAGCCGTTATAAAACATTTAATAGGGTTTTGAGTATAGATTATGAAGGCTTTAGCTATCTTGCATACAGCGTTAAACACTTCGCTGGGATTAGATTATCAAACCAGTGCAGCCAGTGCTAGGGCAGGGCTTGTAAGAAGCCAAGAAGCTGATAATTACCCAATAAGTAAACCTGCGATGGATGAAGTAGAGTCCGCAATCATTCATCCACTACCTTTTATTACTGCGGCGTTTCAAGATCAGGCAAGATTAGCTGTTATTTTGAAGAAGACCCTTAGTGATCTATGTGAACAACTCAATCGTGACAACGTTAATATTCCTTTAGACATCTATGTTTCCTTACCTCATCCTCACAGAACCAACCAAGGTCTAGCTTTACAAACAGATGAGCCCAGTGCTCAGGAGTCTGAATTAGAGGCATTACTGGATTCGGAAGAACCCGATGAAAGCTTATATAGTGCCACTATTAACCCATGTCTTAACGCCTTGCCATGGCCAGTCGCCCCGAATCTTAAAAATGTGTTTTTTTCCGGCAGCACAGGTGTATCAGAATGCATTAATGCGGTTACTGCGAGCATAGCGGACGAAAATGAAAATAGTTCAAAGGCTGAGCAAGGGGTGTTATCTATAATTGTAGGGGTAGATTCATTAGTTTCCATTAAAGAACTTAAGTGGTTACATAGCTGCAATCGACTAAAGCATGCGGATAACCCAGTGGGAGTGCAGCCTGGAGAAGCTGGTGCTGCATTTACAGTTTGCACCACTAAGGTGGCGAACAAACTCGGATTAAAGTCCCAAGGTTTTATACAGCAGTGTATTAATGAAAGCAGTCCAACAAGTCAATTAAAAGCGCAAATATCAGACGGTAAAGTGTTAGCTACTATTTTAGATCGAGTATTGCCTGTAATCGATGAAGACACTGTCTATCAAGCCTGGATTATTTCTGATCATAACGGTGAAGATACTAGGGCTGCGGAATGGGGTGGTGCGTTACATTTTTTAAAGAAACATAAACCAAATATCCAGGTAAGGGATACTTGGTATCCAGTGATTTCTTTTGGTTATACAGAAGCTGCCTATGGTGCCATCGCCATGGTTTTAATTTGTGAGGCATTTAGAAGAGGTTACGCACCTAATAGTTATGCTTGTGTCATGGCCTCAGCAGATAATTTTTTGAGAAGTGGAATGACGGTTACTTTAGAAAATGTAGGGCAAAATCATGTCTAATAAACACAGAAGAGGCAGTACCACTAATAATTTCTGTTCAGTGGCAGCCGCAGGCGGGTGCAGCTGCGGCAATGATTATGTGAAAGTTTGTAAAGGTGAGGCTTCTGATTGGGGCAGTTATCCACAAAAGTTTTCTGTTAGAAATGCATCTACAAGGCTAATTGAAAGTTTGCGCAAAAATCAACGTTCTTTTGAAGCGCATCATGCATTGCCAGTTGCCTGTATTTCTGAAGTTATACAGGCATGGGATGAAAAAGCGAATACTAGTCCTAGTGTTATTTCTGGCACTAAATGGTGCATTAATACCAAAGACAACATGATTGCCATGCCAATGTGGGGACATACTATTATGTGGTATACAGATTGTTTTTCTGAGGTATCAGAAGAAGTTTTAGCTGAAATAGTGTCTAAAAATGAAAGCTCAGTGGGAAACAAAGCACTATCAAAGCTTTCGGCCGAGGCTAAAAGACAATTGTCTAGCCAACTTTCAGATGCTGGAGATACAGCACCGCCTTTTAAAGATCTTCCGCAACACAACTACAGTCATACTGGGAGAAGTGCGGACACAGGTTACAATCAGGAAGTCATTCAAAAGCTTGAAAGAATTGCTTTGAATATTGAAGCCGCTCAAGAAGCCCATGACACCGATAAGATAGACAGTATAAAAGGAAAACTAGAGAGCCTTTCTAAAAAGATGAAAAAAACCTTAAAAAAACGGGCTACATCTAGAGTGTACAATAGTACCCACGAAGCTTGGAAAGGGGGCATGAAAGGGGTGGATGAAGATTCAAATAGTAGTAAATGGTATCAGAACTTTTCTATGGCAGACGAGCCCCCTAAGATGACTTTCCCATTAGGAAAAGTCAGTGGTTCTATGGCCAAAAAGATAGAAGATCTTGCCCGCTCAATGTGGATGCCTAGTTAGTCAAAAATAACAATCAAGGAGATAGAGTATGATGAATGACAGATTTACTATCTGGCGTTTTAAAGATGTTCCTAATGCATATGTACCCAAAAAACTGTTGAATATGGAAAAAATGCTGCGTCTTTTAATGGGTGTTTCTCTTGCTGAGGATATGCCAAATAATCTTCAGTTTAGCGCTGATCCTGATTACCCCAATGATCTGCTTATGTTAGACAGTTTCGGTAATACTCAAAGTGTTATTCCTATATCGCCAAAGCTCAAAGCGTTTCTTGATGAAAAAAACATACCTAATCTCGAATTTATACCAGTGGATATGTTGGATCATAAAGGAAGAGTGATAGCCCAATATTTTCTATTACACTCAACAGAAGTGATTGATGCCATAGATAAAGATGAAACAGACTTGGAAGTAGATGATTTAAATGACGAAATGTATGATTCGGTAGATGATTTAACCTTAATGGATGAAAGTGTACCTTCAGATATTCAAATTTTTAAGGTGAAAGGTTTATACGATGTCACTTGCATCAGTAAGGCGCTTGCTAAAGAGATTGATGATAATGGGTTTACTGGGATCTCTTGGAAAGAAATCTCCGCTTATAGTTGTTAATCATTGCGCAATAACACTCAGGTAAAAACATGGATTTTGAACAAGTAGGTGAAGCACTTTCCTATGAAATTGCATTTTTTAAGCAGGGCCTTGATAACCCTGAAATGCCACAACATGAGAAAGGGGATTTAGTTAATAAATTAATCGATCAAACTCAAGCCTTGGCTATTATGGTTTTATTGGTGCGAGGAAATAGTGACATTTTTATTCATAATTTGATTAGAGCCGCTTTAATTAGAAAGCGTTTTTTATCGGAACTATTAGCGGCAGACAAAACCCAAGTTTATCATCAATGTTCTGGGCGAATTCACGGTTTTATCAGTGCTGTAGCAGCACAGGATTTTCACCTCGCCAGAGACCTAGTGCAACTTACACCTACAGATTTTCAAAATACAATGGAGTACGAAGAAGACTATTGTTATGCACAATTACTATACCATTTGGTCGCACAACACCTTAATGCAATACAGATAGAATCCTTAATTGCTAGGCACGATGAGTTAACTGGTGAAAGTGTTAGAACAGATGTTATACGAGGGATTTTGCAAAAAGATGCCAATAATTTTGAAGACGCGTTTGAAGCACTGATCGTTGAACAAGAAGAGTTAATAGAAAAAAATATAAAACGAGGACAGTTGGATACACCAGAAGTGCTGGCTCATCGAAAGGTCTTTATTGAAGGTATTGCTCTGATTAATCTTGCCAAAATCCACGGAATAAAGATCACCACACATTATCAGTTTTGCCCAGCAAATAGCTTGGTTGCTATGACAGCGCCATTTCCCGGAGAATAACAGTGAATGCCATTTTAGTATTGTATGCTATCTCCACAATATTATTGATTTTGGTCGTTGTGACTAAAAACAAGCCTGAAAAACAATTAGCACGTAAAACTTGGCTTAAGATTGCCGTAATATTCATCATTGTTGCTTCAGTCAATTGGATACTGATCAATTAAAAAGGAATTACTATGGCAAGCAGTTACCGACAATTTATTGATGAAGTGTATGAAGAGCATGTTGAAGAGGCATCATTTCTTTATGAACAACGATTAGCGTTTTACGTTGATCAGGAATTGCCATGGTTCTCCTATTATTCTGAAGAACTTAAACTGGAAGCCCACCTAGATGGATTAATAATTGGAGGTCAACGGGCATTATCAAAGGCCCAAGAAATGGCCTTGGAAGGCGATGTTGGTGCAATCTACACTTTGTTAAGTCTATATTGTCAGCTGGATCAAGCTGACAAATGTTTAGATGCCATAAATGAATTTGATTTAGACGACCCCGAAGTAACCCAAGCTATTCAGTTAGCGCTACTTCATCGAATGCCGTTGCCATGGATAGATTCATGTCTTCAAAAGGTTGCCAATCAACAACTCATACTGCTGTCATTATTTTTACCTGTGCTGATAAAGTTTAGTCAAGTTCCTAGCAACATTGCCTTTAATAGATTAGTTGATGGCACTTTTTCTGATGAGCAGATAGATCGCGTCCCATTTATTCAAGCTACGGCGAATTTCTCTGAGTTGCACAGCAATGAGTTTTTACAACACTTTATGATCAACGGCTGCGCAGAAGAGAAAAACGCAGCGGTATTTTCAGCGTTTCGTCTAGGACGAAAACTTCTAGTTGATCAGATAATGCCTAGTATCGCCCATCATGAATTACCCTTATTGAGCATAGCCACTGGCGCTTCACACACTTTTTTTGAAGATTTGATAGCCAATGACCAAGTAAGCTGGAATGAAACGCGAATTCTTTGTCTCGCAATAGGCGGTTTGGCAGAGTTTATTCCAGAACTCATAAAACTTCTTAAGGATGAGGAGAATGCAGAGTTTGCCGCCAAAGCGCTATTTATAATCACAGGCGCAACCTTACTAGAAAACGTTTTCCAAGAAGATTCTTGGGATAAAGAAGATTTGTTTGAAGATGAAATTGAAGCCTTCGAAAAAGGAGTGATGCCTCAAAGAACCGATGGCCGTCCTTTTGGTGAAGAGGTTGAGAAATTAACGTCTTCTGTAGAGGGATGGCTAAAATGGTGGGAGCTAAATCATGGGCACTATGTGAGTGGTAAACGTTATAGGCTTGGATTATTGATCTCTCCAGTGTCACTTGTTAGCACCTTGAATGCAGATAACCTTATTCGAGAATTGTCATACCAAGAATTAATCATACGTTACAAAGCCAGTCAGTTTTTCTCTACCCAAGATTGTATTCAAGCTCAGCAAAAATCCATGATAGTGCTTAACCAATGGGCCCAAACAGTTGAAGAGAAATATGATGAAGGAGAATGGTATTTCTCTGGGAATAAGCAGTAAAAGCACATTGCTCAGGCAAACCAATAGGAATAATAATGGGTCATCCCAAAGTTAAAAACACCACAGCTTTTCATTTTGAGCCACTATTTCTTCAGGACGAAGAAATGCAGCCTCTATTTGTAGGATTAGTCAAGGCGGCTTTTAGAATTCAACCCGACTCAATGGGTCCGGTTATTCCAATGAAAGAACAGATAGCCCCCGTACTTGCGGGTGAAAAGTACGGTGAGCCAGAAAAAAGTAGCTATAAATATGAACCCGAATGTGTGCCGTTTAAGCCAAATACAGATACCGTACTAATTGGCACTGCAAGAGCGCCAACTCCAAATATGACACAATTCGATTGTGGTTTCAGGGTAGGGGACTGCCTGCAACTTGCGCGAATTTTTGGAGATAGGTTTTGGCATAAAACTAAGTTAGGCATGACTATGTCAGAGCCTGAAGTAGTGACTAAGGTGCCACTTATTTACGAAAATGCATTTGGTGGTGTCGATACTAGTGTGGAAACAAAACACGGACACCCATTTGAACAAAAAA
The DNA here is from genome assembly GCF_963977085.1 of uncultured Paraglaciecola sp. Taxonomy (GTDB): domain Bacteria; phylum Pseudomonadota; class Gammaproteobacteria; order Enterobacterales; family Alteromonadaceae; genus Paraglaciecola. Next base: position 152,568 of record NZ_CAXBNC010000002.1, read on the forward strand.
ATCCTGTGGGAAAGGGATACCATAAGAATAGTCGTAATTGTATTGAAAATGCGCCGTTACCCAATATTGAAGATCCTAATCATCTCATTACCCACTATACGGATTGTCCTACACCTATTGGTTTTGGTTTTACATCACCAAATTGGTTACCTAGGCGACTACTAGCCGGAACATATGATAAGAAATGGGAAGATCACCGTTCACCTAAATTAGCCCTTGATTTTAATCCACTATTTTACAACGCGTCTCCACAAAAATTGATGGCAAAAGGTTATCTTCAGGGTAACGAGCCAGTACAGGTTTATAATGCTTCCCCTTGGCCAAAGTTAAAGTTTTCACTTCCTGGCATCAACGCACCAAGTATTACTGTGACACTCAAAAATGGTAAGCAAATAAAACTACTGACCGTTTTAGACACAGTGGTAGTGAATACAGATGACATGCTGCTTTTTCTGCATTTTCGATGCAGACACACTTTAACGCGTGGGGCGCATGATATTTCTGTAATTGCTGTGGACTAATGCATTCCTCACAATATATCTAATTTAACATAATATACATTATAGGAACTCAGATGGTTAGTTATTTACAGCTGCTACAAAAACCTAATCAACGGCCAACGCCCTTATAATCAAACCAAATGGATTTTTATTTAACAATTGTATTTAACCAATCTAAGAGCTCCACTGGATTCAATACTTCGATAAGTGTCTACTTTTCTATTTATTTGTTACTTTAAAATTCTCTGTTAACGTCTTCCTTAAAACGTTATCTTTTACTTGGCTTCTATGTTTTAAATGACATCTTTTTATGGGTATTAATTGAATGAAACTTTTTCATAAACGCTATCATCAGCCAGGCACTCGTCCTGGTGAACTAGCAGAGCCTGTCAGTGATATATTTTCACTTGATTTACTGGATTACGACGCCACTTCCATTAGTGTAAAAAACCAGATTGATGTACATGATTGCCGAGCATTTATTAACAATGGGAATGTGACGTGGATCCATGTTCAAGGTGATCCTACCCATGATGCCTTACTGACTCTCGCTAAAGGTCTTGATATTCATGATTTGTATGTTGAAGACGTGGTGAATTCGGGGCAAAGACCTAAGGTCGAAATAAATGATGAACAATTGTTTGTTATCTTAAGCTTACCTGTACTTAACAATAATCAAGTTCATATTGAGCAAGTCAGTATATTTTTGACACAAAATACCGTTGTGTCCTTTTGTTCTGGTGAATTTAATCCTTTTCAAGAAATTGTGATTCGATTACAAGGTGTTGTAGGCAAATTACGACGCCGCAAAGCGGATTATCTCTTTTACAACCTAATAGATACGGTCATTGATTACGGCTTTCCTTTACTAGAATCTTATTCTGAGCGTATTCAAGAAATCGAAGATGAACTGCTAAACACAGCAGACAAAAATGTATTAAACCAAGTTCACAAATTACGCAGAGAATTATTGTTACTCAGAAGACGTTTGTGGCCGCAACGTGAGGTAATAAACGAAATATTACGAGATGAAGAAAACAACCAAATTACACCTGAAACTAAGCTGCATTTTCGGGATTGTCATGATCATGTGATCTCTATTATGGAATTATTGGAAACCTATCATGAGATGACGTCTGGCCTAATGGAACTGTATATGACTAGTGTGAGTTTAAAGTTGAATGATGTGATGAAAGTATTAACCATTATTGCCACATTATTTATTCCCCCAACTTTTATAGTGGGAGTATATGGAATGAATTTTGACCCTCAGCTCAGCACCTTGAATATGCCAGAATTACAATGGAAGTACGGCTACATAGCCGTGTGGTGCGTCATAGTCTTGTTAATAAGTGGAATGTTGGCGCTGTTTAAAAAACACAAATGGATATGAAATAGACTTCATAACTGAGGATATTCTAAACAGCCTTTGTTTCTAGCTAAAATTGGCTGGAAACCAAATATAAGTTGTAGCCCAAGAAGCATAAAACTAAAGCTAAGCCTTCAAATCTACTAATTTTGCCCGGCCCTTTGATGCCTAAACAGAATATTAATAATGCAATGGTTACAGCTAACATTATTAGTGCATCTCTATACAAAAACGTTGCATCAAGCTGAACTGGTTGAATGATACCTGCAATTCCTATAACCGCTAGGCTATTAAAAAGATTAGAGCCAACAACATTGCCAATGGCCAACTCATGTTCGTTTTTCCTAACCGCAATTATTGAAGACATTAATTCTGGAAGTGATGTGCCAATTCCCACTATTGTTAGTCCAATAATGACATCACTGACATTAAAATATTGCGCGACTTCTACTGCACCCCAAACCAAAATTTTGGAACTCACTATCAATATCACTAGCCCAACTACTAACCAAATTAAATGGGGTTTGAGTTCAGAATGACTGCTTGTAAGTTCATTTGCTACCTCTTCACCGAGCTGATCTTTTGGAAGTTTAAGGGCTTGCCAGCTACTCCATGAAATTAATAATACAAATATACCCAGCAATGCGAAGGCATCGTCATGTGAAAGTTCGAGATCCAATAATTGCCACACCACAAAAAAGGTCACCCCAAGTAAAATTGGCAACTCTTTTCGCACAATATCAGACTTTACCATTATGGGGCTGAGCAAAGCCGTAACGCCCACTACTAGTGTAATATTAGTAATGTTCGAACCAAATGCATTTCCTAAGGCAAGTCCCCCACTCCCTTGGAGTGCCGCAAAAATTGAGACTATGATTTCAGGAGCAGAGGTACCAAATCCTATAATAAACATGCCAACAAATAAGGGGGAAATACCATAATAATTAGCGGTAAAAGCGGCGCCATGGATAAAACGTTCCGCACTCCAAATAAGAATAGGTAATCCAATTACAACGGCTAAAGTAGGCCAAATCATTCTCTACTCCTGTCAGTTTAATCTTGTCTAATAGTAGGTGCTTTGAAAGTACTTAGCTTTATAAGATTTGATAATTTTGATTTAAAGTATCAAAGGGTAAGGTTTTAAGTCATTCAGAGGTATAAAAATCTACTTCTGGATCCAAAAAACACATTCTCCGATAGTTTTGTTTTTTAGATTCAATGCATATAAAATCCACTGCTAAATCTGCTATTTAGTTTGGTAAATTGATACTGACAGACCTTATCTGTTTTAAACAACTCATGTTTAGTTTTTCAAGTGACTAGTTTACGGCACTTAGGAGCAAAGCATTAATTAATGAAACAAAATGCACAAATTACTCTACATTTTTCTTTTAATCGGTTTTTCACAACAAGCAAAAGAGCTACCAAAAGAGTTCACTCTTGCTACTGCTGAAATCCCCCCCTATGTTACCGTTAGTCAAAACAAACAAATTGAAGGTTTGTTTATTGATAAACTTAACGAATTTCAGAAAAACACAAAAATCAAAATACATATTTTTGTGATGCCTTGGGCCCGTGCCGTCAATGAAGTAAAAAAAGGTAAGATGGACGCGATCTTGCCCGCATTATGGTCAAAAGAGCGCTCAGAATATATGGCGTATCCCACTCTTCCCTTTTTTACTTTTAGTCAAAGTGTCTTAATCAAGCGAGTAGAAGATAATTTTACTTTTACTAACTTACACACTATCAACGCACAAAAAATAATTGGTAAAACACGTTCGATGTTGCTTGATCAAGACTTTGATAAGTTAGTTAAACAAGGAAAATTATCAATATATGAAACCAACAAACTCGAACAAGCCTTATTTATGATGTTACAAGGGAAAGTTGATTTAGTCGCAAGTGATGGTGATATCGCATTAAGTGCCATTAAACAACTTAGGCTTGAAAATCGGTTTATTTTATTGCCAATGCATGAAGTTTCACCTCCGTCTTTTATGGCATTTTCACGTCCATTTGCGGAAAAACATGACATAAACCAATTCATGTCAATGATTGTAGCTGGCCATTAACGACCTCAATAATGCTTTGGGTTGGCTTCATTGTCCCTGTTTCAAAGTCTATTTTGAGAACAAAGATCTAATGTCTAATAGGAATAACGGGATTCCCTGATACAATCATTATTATTCCTAGCAACAGAAAACGTTTATGTTAGAGCAATTTCAGACCTATATCACATCACTCCTAGAGTTGTTTGGCGACAGCCCTATTATGCAAGCGTCAATTGTAATACTTGTGTCTTTTGTCATCGCTTCAGTCTTCAAATACATCATTATTTTGGGATTAAAAAGGTTAATGACCCGTTCACACATTAAGCTTGGAAGTGGTTTTTTGGACTTGTTGCATGCGCCAATTTATTACAGTGTTTTGTTGATAGGTTTATCAAGCGCGTTATTAATATTAATGCCTAAACCCCTTTCTCTTTTCATTATGTCTTCGATATTAAAGTCCATTGGCATGTTGATCTGGACCGCATTTTTGCTAAAAGCAAACAAAGAACTGTTGAATAGTTTGGTGCTGCACCCTACCCGTTTTACTACTTTTAATACTAAAACGTTGCCGCTGTTTCAGAATATTCTTAATATTTTTATTATTGTTTTTGCCGTTTATTTAATATTTTCGATTTGGAATGTAGACATGACGGCTTGGCTGGCCTCAGCTGGAATTATTGGTATAGCGGTTGGTTTTGCGGCAAAGGATACCTTAGCTAACTTATTTTCTGGTGTGTTTATTATGGCCGATGCCCCCTATAAAGTCGGTGACTATGTTGTATTAGATTCTGGTGAGCGTGGTGAGATCACCCATATTGGGATACGAAGCACACGAATGTTTACCCGAGATCACATTGAGATTACCATTCCTAATTCAGTTATGGGAAATTCCAAGATAATAAATGAATCAGGTGGCCCTAATGAAAGATCCCGCTGTCGTATTCCAATTGGCGTGTCCTACAATACAGATATAGACTTGGTCCGAACGATATTAATGGGAATCGCAACGACGCAAGAAATGGTGTGTGTTGACCCTGAACCAAGGGTTAGGTTTCGAAGATTTAGCGGTTCCGCACTGGATTTTGAATTGTTGGTTTGGATTGACAAGCCTGAATTGAAAGGCCGCCTTATCGATATTTTGAATTCTCAAATATACAAACAATTTAAAGAAAACAACATTGAAATCCCCTATTCCAAACACGACTTGTATATAAAAGAGATGCCAACAAAAGGATAAATTCACATCGCTAAAACACCTTAAAAATACAGGTGTTATTAGTAAGAATCTTAGCTATTATGCTTGCCCATTATGTACCTGTACAAATTGGAAACAAGGCATGTTGCAAATGTTGATTGTAGTGTTATTTGTATTGTGCTGATTTATGTTCGTTATTGTTTGGAAGAGGATTTTGTTTGAGAACATTTAGCTGTCAATGCGGTAACAGCCTTCATTTTGCGAATACGCACTGCGTAAAGTGTGGATTAAAAGTAGGATTTCTCCCAGATGAGCGGCAACTCAGCGCATTAACCAATACTGCTAATGGCGACTTGTTAGCATCAAATAACGGTAAACTTTATCGAGCTTGTAAAAACTATACTGTTTACGATGTTTGTAATTGGATGGTGGAACAAAATGATCCTAATGAGTTGTGTGTTTCATGCCGATTAACGGAAACCACGCCAAATTTAGATGAGCCTGAAAATATAAAATTGTGGTTTTTGTTAGAACAAGCAAAACGGCGATTCTTGTATTCGGCAATGAATCTCAATCTTCCCATTACCAATAAAAAACAAGATCCTGAAAACGGCCTAGGGTTTGACTTTTTGCAAAATCAAACTGAAGACAGTTACGGCAATGAATTATTCATTAAAAATTATGTCACTACAGGTCATAGTAACGGGCTTATCACACTAAATATTAATGAAGCCAAAGACTCTTCGCGTATCGATATGCGCGAAAAGATGAATGAAAAATATCGGACCCTAATTGGACATTTTAGACATGAATCAGGCCACTACTATTGGGATCGACTAATTCGTAATTCTGATAGGTTAGTGGAGTTCAGAGAAATATTTGGAGATGAGCGTCTTGATTACCAAACTGCCATGGCAAATTATTATGCCAATGGCCCAGCGCAAATTTGGCAAGAGGTGTGGATTAGTGCTTACGCCTCCATGCATCCATGGGAAGATTGGGCTGAAACTTGGGCGCATTATTTACATATGGTCGATACCCTCGAAACCGCAAACGACTTTGATTTGAGTATATCTCACAAAAATACTAAGAGTCCCTATTTGGCTGGTGACGAGCACTCGGTATTGGCCGTTGAGAAGAGTTTTACACAATTATTTGATGACTGGTGTGCCCTTACCCAAGTACTCAATGCACTCAATCGTAGTATGGGAATGGATGACGCCTACCCTTTTGTTATTTCACTTTCTGCTTTGAAGAAATTAAGATTTGTGCACCATACAATCTTAGATCATCTAACTTAAATACAGACCTAATGGGTGTCACTTGCTAGTCACACCTATTAGGTAATAGTTTAAAAATAACTCTCTTCGATTTGCTTATCTATATCAATAAGTCCTAGCTGTATATCATCGATAAACTCATGCAATTTTTCTTGTTTTAAGGTGGCCGGTTTTGCATTGAGTATATAACTCTTAACGCGACTGGTTTTCTCCACTGTATCTTTACTGTTAGGCAATTCAGTGACCGCACGTTCAATTTGTTCAATGGCATGAACAAGTGAACGAGGAAAGCGCGGATTAGTTAATAAAAATGCTAAGACGTCTTCACGATTAATACGCACTCTCACTTCCCGACGATACATTTGGTAAGCGGTCATCGATTTAAGCACACCCATCCATTGAATATTGCTAAAAGCGGGTAGCTCACTCTCAATTTCAGACAGTAAAGTGGCAGATCTCACATCGATGATACGAGTAGACATATCTGCTCTCTCAAGGTTTCTGCCGAGGCGCACAAAGGCATATGCTTCGTCGTGAGACATGGTGCCAGCTAATAATCCTGTGATGGTTTGGTTAGCTAAAATTATTTTATTCAAATAGGCGTAGCGTGAGCGCCGTGTAAACGCGTCTTTTTGGTTTTCATTTACAAACAAATAGAGCGCATTTATTTGTTCCCATGCTTCTCTAGGGATAATTTCTTTTATGGTTCGAGCATTTTCTCTTGCAGATTTTAGAGATGTGAGAATGGCACCTGGGTTATTGATATCCACCACCATAAAATTAATGACACTTTTTTCATCTACAACTTTATAGGTTTCATAAAACTTATCCCTAAAAGACAAAATATCAATAATAGGCTCCCACCCTAGTTTTACTTTAGAAGGCAAATCCAATAACAAGTGAGAATTAACATTGATTAATCTAGCTGTGTTCTCTACACGTTCAAGATACCTAGCTAACCAATAAAGATTATTTGCGACTCTTGATAACATAATTATTGCTCCTCCATGTCTACAATCCAGGTGTCTTTGCTGCCACCACCTTGTGATGAATTCACCACCATAGAGCCTTTTTCTAATGCCACCCGTGTGAGTCCGCCCATAGTGACTTTGATATCTTTACCAGACAAAATGAAAGGTCTTAAATCTAAATGTCGTGGCTCTACACGTGTGTTCACCATAGTAGGCGCTGTTGACAGCGTCAACATAGGTTGCGCTACATAGTTGCGGGGATCTGCTTTGATGAGTTTCCTAAATTTTTCGTGTTCAGCCTCGCTTGCATGTGGCCCAATTAACATGCCATATCCACCGGATTCATTGGCTGGTTTTACGACCATATTTGCAATGTTTTCGAGTACGTATTCTCGCTCAGATTTCTCGTTACATTTGTAGGTAGGCACGTTTGCCAGTATGGCTTCTTCTTTAAGGTAGTACTCTATGATTTTTGGTACGTAAGCGTAAACCACCTTGTCATCAGCGACCCCCGAACCTGGCGCATTGGCCAAACCTACATTTCCAGCTTTCCAAGCTCGGATTAGCCCTGGTACACCCAACAACGAATCTTCGGCAAACACCTCAGGATCAATAAACCAATCGTCTATACGTCTATAAATGACATCAACTCGTGCTAGGCCATTAATGGTGCGCATATACACACAATCATCATCTTCGACCACCAAATCTGACCCTTCAACTAACTCTGCCCCCATTTGTTGGGCAAGGTAGGCATGTTCAAAGTATGCCGAATTGTAAATACCGGGGGTCAATACCACTATTTCAGGCTCTTCAATTTTGCGAGGTGACATTTCTGCAAGCATGTCATAAAGATGTGAAGGGTAATCATCAACAGGTAAGATGTTGTATTTTTGAAACATTTCAGGAAAAACCCGTTTCATTACCTGACGATTTTCGAGCATGTAAGAAACACCTGAAGGGACCCTTAAGTTATCTTCTAGTACATACACCTTACCCTGATTGTCTCGCACTAAATCTGAGCCACAAATGTTCGCCCACACACCATTGGCAGGGCTAAATCCACGACATTCTTCTAGAAAATTCTTTGATTTTTTTAGCATGCTGGCAGGAAACACGCCGTCTTTGATAATATTTTGATCGTTATAAAGGTCGTCAATAAACATATTCAAGGCTTTGATGCGTTGTTTTAAGCCTTTTTCTATACCCGACCATTCATTTGCGTCGATAAGCCTTGGCACAATGTCGAAAGGCCAAGCTCTATCTATGGAACCCTCTTCTTGATGATATACCCTAAAGGTAACACCCATAGTATGAATGGCTGAATCGGATGCCGCTTTTAATTCGTTAATGTCTTTATCAGACAGCGCTCGAAGATATTCGCATAAATGACTCGCGTGCTCCCGCGGCTTACCGGCCTTTTCAAGCAGTTCATCATACAAGTTTGCAACTTTGTAACTACCCCATCGTATTGCCATATCGAACCTTCCTGTTTGCAGGTTTTAGTAGATGTCTACCGCAAAATAATAAAAACATGAATTGATCACATTCAAATTTTGTGCCGTTCTATAGACTACGCAAATATGAATTAGGTCACAACACAAGAATAATTATTACTAAAGGCTTCAGACCGAGCATCCATGTCAGTTTAATCCAGTCATTAGCGTTAAAAAACTAATCTTGTTTTAGACCTCACTTTTATATCAATATAAATATTAGTTTTAGATGTGACCTTTTTGTGTGCAATGTTGTCTAAATTATCGAGCCCATTTAGTTAGGATGACTGATTAAAAGTTTTAGCGCACTGGAATAAGGCAATACAGTTTACCCCTTCTAAAAATGCCTCTGTTTAAGGACACTATAGATCGTTAAATTAAACAGTCCTAGTTATCCAGTGCGCTTTTTTATGGCCGTGGCTCAAAGCTTATTAGTCTGTAGTTTTAGATGTATTGTAACCTTGAGAATTCAATTAACTGAATTGCATGCAGCTATAAATCATCTGCTATCAACACTTAGCTAAATATATGTTTACTTCGTGACCTTTCCAGCACATGGTCGTCTACACTAAAGAAACCAATCGAAAAGGTATTCAAAATGAAAATAGCGATCCTATCTAGAAATAAAAAGTTGTATTCCACTCGGCGATTAAAAGAAGCGGGTGAAGCGCGAGGCCATGAAGTGGATATTATTGATACCCTGCACTGTTATATGGATATAACCAGTAACAGGCCTGTTGTTAGATATAAAGGTAATGAACTCCCTCAATATGATGCAATTATTCCTCGGATAGGTGCTTCTATTTCATTTTACGGTACTGCTGTTGTCAGGCAGTTTGAAATGACTGGCAGCTTTTGTGTCAATGAGTCAGTCGCCATTAGTCGCTCTAGAGACAAATTACGCTCTACCCAGTTATTGTCGAGAAAAGGTATTGGTTTGCCTCGAACTGGGTTTGCAAATCGTCCTGATAATATTAAAGATTTAATCAAAAACGTGGGGGGCGCACCTTGTGTCATTAAGTTGCTTGAAGGGACGCAAGGGATAGGCGTAGTGCTTGCCGAAACATCAAAAACTGCAGAAGCAATAGTTGAAGCTTTTATGGGCTTAAATGCCGACATTTTAATTCAAGAATTTATTAAAGAAGCAGGTGGAGCAGATATTCGATGTTTTGTGGTAGGTGATCGCGTTGTTGCAGCAATGAAACGCCAAGGTGCTGAAGGTGAATTTAGGTCAAACTTACACCGAGGCGGTTCTGCCGTTTTAGTTAAGCTAACGCCAAAAGAAAGAGCGACGGCTGTCGCCGCGGCAAATATCATGGGATTAAATGTTTGTGGTGTTGATTTATTAAGGGCCGAGCGAGGACCTGTGGTTATGGAAGTCAACTCATCACCCGGTTTAGAAGGTATTGAAACGGCCACTAAAAAAGATGTGGCAGACATGATTATTCAATTTATTGAAAAAAATGCTAAACCTAATAAAAACCGTACACAAGGCAAAGGTTAATACTCACGGGCTGCTTAGACAAAGCTAAGCAGCCAATACTTGCGCTAAGTTTTGCAAAGCCGCCAGTAAATTTCTGGCGTTCAAAAGCCCCCTAAATGCACTAAATAAGACAAGGCCTTGCTATGAAAATCACACTCAGGAAAATAATGACCTATATCAGTATAACCAGTGTGATTTTGGTACTGGTGATTGTGCTGCAAAATATGGAAATCGTGACTGTTGATTTGCTTTTTTGGGAAATATCACTGCCCCGTGCAGTATTATTAAGTCTGACTTTACTCATTGGTATCGTACTTGGATTTATTATCCACAAAGGACATCGTTCTTCAGATAAATGACTCACTAAAATTTTTTTGTGTAGTGAAGGATATTGAGCTTCCTTCACTGCACAAATTGTTAAATGCGGTATTGTCTAGCCTTTAAAAATCCTAAAGGGTTTTGCGAATTCGTTGAAAACTTTTGATTAATTCTTCGCCCAATAATTTAGCGGCTGCAGACACATCCTCTGATGCTCCTTTGGCTTCTTTACTCACCTGCCCTGCCTTAGATTTGAAATGCTCCCATTGCTTATCCACTTTTTGCCATTCGTCTTTTGCATCAGCCTTTAGTAAATGTGCTTTAAGCACTATCTCGTCTCTTTCCTGCTTAGCTTGTTCAAGCATTTTTTCGACTTCTTTTTTTGCACTTTGCGCTATTTCGTTTTTCATAATATTGCCTTAGGTTTATGTTACAGAGCCAATGAATAAATAACTTGATGGGGATCCTCAGGGTCCCTCCTTGCCAGCATTCCTAGTTCTTTTGACAACCCATGCATATGTGGATTTTCTGCCAGCTCTACAGAATATAAAGTCTTGATCCCGTGACTTTTGGCGTAGGACATCAACTGCTTTATGAGCAGTTTGCCCAACCCTTTGTGTTGCCATTTATCTGCTATTGTCAGAGCCATCTCATGAATATCTGGGGCGTCACTTATAGCATAGCGGCAAACACCAATTTCAATTTCTTTACCATTCACTTCTTCAGTGGCAATGAATGCCATTGAATCCTTGCCATCAATATCACAGAAGCTTTTTAATACTTTATCTGATACGTTTTTAATCGCACCAAAAAATCGATAATGTTTAGTCTCTGGGGATAGGCGATCGATGAAGTCGCGTTCAAGGGGCATATCTTGAAGGTTAATAGGACGAATGGTTATCGGTATGCCATCCAATTCAAATTCACTATCATTCTTCGCTTTTTCTGTTTGCATTCGATGAGACCTCTAAAATTGTAGATTCGCATACATGGCGCTATTACAAAGGGGTTTAAGTATTAAACTTTGGTATCTTTGTAGTTTGCCAGTATAAGTTTTTCAGATGCAGCAGCGTTGACCTAAATCAAACTTTCATTGCAAAGACACTTCAGTAACAAAGGTATCATTGAGCTGTACCTTGTCTCTTCTGTTGTAAGCTGTTTAAGCTAAATTGCGATACAATGACCTACCGCTGGAATGTCGGTGGCAATCTGTTTTTCTTTCCATAACCTTTGTGATAGCGCCTCTAATGCTTCTGGATCACCGTGCACCAAAACAACTCTTGCTGAAGAATTAAAGTTCGCAACCCAATCTATGAGCTCTTGTTGCCCGGCATGGGCGGAAAACCCTCCTAAAGTTTCAATTTGGGATTTCACAGAATAACTCTCATTGAACATTTTAATCGTCTCTTTGCCATCAACCAATAAGCGACCTAAGGTACCTTTAGCTTGAAAACCACAAAATATAATGGTGTTACGTCGATCCCAAATGCGTTGTTTAAAGTGATGTCGAATACGACCACCAGTACACATTCCGCTGCCAGCTATAATGAGCGCGCCCTTGCTTATATTGTTTATTGCCATGGAATTTTCAGTGGTAATCGACAAAAATAAACGAGGGATAAAATCCCTAATAATAGAATGTGCTGCTGGTGTCACCTCTTCTATTTCGCGGTTATCAAGAGACTTAAACCAGCGGTCATATACTTTGGTTACTTCTATTGCCATGGGGCTATCGAGTATCACTTGCCAATTATCTAACAAACCTTCCCGATGCAACTGACCTAGATAAAACAGTAATTCTTGGGTACGCCCCACTGCAAAGGCTGGGATCATGATATTTCCCCCGCGGGTTTGTGTCTCAGCTAATATCTCTTTTAACTGAGTTACAGTGTCTTCGATAGGGCGATGGTTGCGATCACCATAGGTGCCTTCCATTAAAACCAAATCAGCCTTAGTTAGTAGGGTTGGAGCATTCATTAACACGGCATTTTTATTACCTAAATCTCCAGAAAAAACGACTGTCTTATGTTTACCTTTATCATTAAATGAAAGTTCAATTATCGCTGAGCCTAAAATATGCCCTGCATCGTAAAATTTCACATTGGCGCTGCGGGATATCGCAAACTCAGTTTTGTAATTATGGGTTTGGCATAAAGACAGGGTTTTTAAAACGTCTTCTTTAGTATATTCAGGCTCTAGAGTGGGTTTTCCTTTACGTGCCCTGCGGCGGTTTTCATGTTGTAAGTCACCTAAATAAATATTCACGGAATCTAATAACATGACACCTAATAAATCCGCAGTAGCGTCTGCGCAGTGAATTGGACCGTTATAACCGTCATGTACGAGTTTGGGTAACATGCCACTGTGATCTAAGTGGGCGTGGGATAGGATGACGGCATCGATTGTGTTGGGATCAAAAAGAAATGTTTCTTTTGGCTCCCTTTCTACTGGATTACCTCCTTGATGCATTCCACAATCAAATAAGATACGCCCAAATGCTGGCGCCTCAAACATATGACATGATCCAGTGACTTCTTGTGCAGCTCCTAAAAATTTTACTGTCGCCATAGTGTATTAGCTAAATAGTGAGTATGAGACCTATTGCAGCACAAAAATGTGTGATTCAAGTTGATCTGAGTCAACACTAAGGGCGACATTCGTTTAATTGACTTTTAGGCTCTATTCATAGAATCAGAATGGAACAAGCTTGATCACTATCAATGTAGCGGACTTAGTTTTTCTTATAGTGTTTTAGATTATTCGTAATAAAAGTAAGAGTCACTCTATGAAAACAAAAGCATTACGTATTGGTGTAATGACTGGGGGCGGAGATTGTCCTGGTCTAAACGCTGCGATTCGTGCAGTTTCTAAAAGTTTGATGATAAATTGTTCGGCACAAATTGTTGGGATCCAAGATGGTTTTTTAGGGCTGATTGAATCCAGAGTGACGCCCTTAAATTATGCTGATTGTAGTGGTATTTTATCTACTGGTGGAACAATATTGGGTACCAATAATAGTGCTAATCCTTTTAATTTTAAGGGCGAAGACCTATCCGCCAAGGTAATGGATTATTACTTTAGTTTAGAGTTAGATGGAATTGTTGTAATAGGAGGTGATGGCAGCCTTTCTATTGCTTATGAATTGTCGAAATTGGGTATGAATATAGTAGGTATTCCCAAGACTATCGACAATGACCTTATGGGAACAGATCGCACTTTTGGCTTTGATACCGCTATTGGCATAGTGACTGACGCACTTGATAGACTGCGCACCACAGGACAATCTCACAAAAGAGTGATGATACTAGAAACCATGGGAAGATATGCTGGGTGGATTGCGTTACATGCCGGTATAGCAGGTGGTGCTGATGTTATTCTGATACCAGAGTTTGATTATGATATTGATGTTGTCGCCAAAGCCTGCATGATGCGTATGAGTGACCAGCACTATTCAATAGTTGTAGTGGCAGAAGGCGCCAAACCAATAGGGGGAGAACTAACCGTTCGCGAAACTAAGGAATTCAGTACAGATCCAATCAGACTAGGAGGGATTGCTAATATTTTAAAATTGCAACTTGAACCCAAAATAGATGCTGAGATCCGCGCCACCACCTTAGGGTATATACAAAGGGGCGGCACTCCATCTGCATTTGATCGCATTTTTGCGACGAATCTAGGCTGTTATGCTGCCTCACTTGTAGCAAACAAACAATTTGGTACCGTTGTGGTATTAAAAGACAATCAACTATCTTGTACCTCTCTTAAGCAAGTGGCCAATAAAAGTAAACTTGTGACCACTGAAACCCCTGAATTAGCCAGCGCATTATCAATGGGTATATGTTTTGGAAATACTCACTTGAGCGCAAAGCTACCCAATCTAAAACAAAAAGTTAGTGGCGGTGGAGATGCTCATTGGCCAAGGGCCAAAGCATAAGCCTTAGACTGACTTCGCCACAAAAAGACATTAAATAGGTTTAGCTTTAAAAACCTATGTTGAATTGCTAACCCATTCTATATATTGGTGGTATGCCAGCACGCCAATGTGTTTAGGCTATTATGGAATGCAGTGACTTCCAACAAGGGGGACTTATTTTGAAAAATTTAGTCTACAAGCAATTGATTGAACGTTATTTGAATGATGCTGTACTCGGTTTTTTCGCTCTGCTGTCACTGTTTTTATTTATTGCGCCTCTTGTTTTTGAATTTAATGAATTTGCGAATGTGTTTGTAGCGGCTTTAGAAGCCGCCATAGTGTTGTTGTTTGTATTTGAATATGTCAGTGCTTTATTGTTGAGTCATAATAAACGGGAATTTTTAATCGATCCCAGGCGCCTTATTGATATATTCATTATCGTCAGTGCACTGATTGCCTTTATTCCATTTGTACCTGATATTCTTAGACATTCACCTGTCCTTAGACTGTTGCGAGTTGGCCGCATAGCCTTGTTAGGCGCAAGATCAAGTTTTGCTCTTAAATATGACAACACTAACAAAGAGGATATCTCTAATAAGGCAACTGTCGATCTAAAAATACTGATACTGGGCTCATCAGGTACACAATTTGAATCGATTAGCTGGGAACTAGGACTCAAGCGTATAAGTAATGGGGAACCAGACTGGCTTTTTATTTCAGGCCTAGATGAATCGAGGCTCACGGCTATCACTGAAGCGTTACGCGTACCCGAAACTGCTGTTAAAGGACTGTTTCAGTCGACCAGTCCAGGCTTTGATACCCTTGCCCACTTCTCAACTTTCTTTGTTCGTTATCCCTTGCAGATGGCCGTTGGAGGACGCTTGCTGCGCACTCCAATATTACTGGTTGGTACGGCAGAAAATGTTGTGGTCTTGAGTCGCGATCACACAGACTTAGAGAAGAAGGTTCAATTGCGACTCGCTAGCATTGACGCTAACACACCAAAAATGGTGCGTGCCACCCTTGCCTTAGTCAGCGAAATCATGTCGGCTTATACTCATGTAGCTGAAACTATCGAAGTGTCACTAACAGAACTCGAAATGGTTCAGAGCAAATTAGGTGATGAAGTGTTTTTAGCCCGTACATTTACTCTTAGAGCGGATATTTTAAAAGCCCGGGCCAGCCTGAAACATCTTAAAAGTGTGATCAGGGATTTATTTAGTGGCAAAGTGATGATTGCCGGTTCAAGTGCTAGTGATAGAGATCCCTTCCGCTTTCTAGCTGATGATGCCAATGACCTGTATGAAGATATAGATGAGTTACGTGAATCACTGCAAGGTTTAGTTGACCTTAGGCTTAACGTTTCCTCATTTCAAATGAACCGTGTCATGCGCTTACTTGCTTTGCTTACGGCATTGGCGTTGCTACCTGCCACTGTGGGTGGTTTACTGGGTATGAATATCACCGATGCTCCTTGGCCGGGTACTTTGGCCCAGATAGCTTTTGGAGTAGGTGTGGGCATGTCGTTGAGCTTGTATATTTTCGCTATCAAAGGTTGGTTACGGTGAGATTTTTTCGGCTAGCGGCAGTATTTTTAAGGACATAGAATTGAGGTAAATTCATGCATACAATTAAACCCCCTAACTCTGATAACCTAAAACCTGTTCGTAAGATTTTATATGGTGCTGAAACCGCCAAAGCTGTGGCGAATTTTACGATTAGCGGTACTAAGATGCCCCGAGCGTTTCTTTGGGCACTAGGCACGCTAAAAGGTGCCGCCGCACTTGCCAATATGCAGCTTGGATTGCTTGACGCCAACAAAGCCAAGGCTATTCAGGATGCCGCACAAAGTGTGGCTAATGGCTTTTATGATGAACAATTTCCAGTTGATGTTTTTCAAACAGGTTCTGGCACTAGCACCAATATGAACGCCAATGAAGTGATCAGCTCCCTTGTTAGTTTACAAACCGAAGGGCAAATTAGTGTGCATCCTTTGGATGACGTAAATTTGGGGCAAAGCTCTAATGACGTTATACCTTCATGTATTCATTTTAGCGCTGCAACCTTAATATACAAAGAACTGTTACCTGCCCTGCTACACCTAAGTCACACTTTGGATGAGAAAGCTAAAGCACATCTCAATACCATCAAAACAGGTAGAACTCACCTTATGGACGCGATGCCGCTAAGTTTCTCCCAGGAAGTCAGTGCTTGGCGTGAACAAATTGAATTCGCCCACAGCCAACTCCAACACAGTTTACAAGGTTTGTGTAAGCTTGCTATTGGAGGCACAGCGGTAGGAACTGGAATTAACACCCACCCTAAGTTTGCTGCTGTTGTGACTCGATTATTATCTGAAAACAGTGAGCTAACCTTTACACCGGCCGACAATTATTTTCGTGGCATTAGTGCCCAAGATATAGCCGTTAACGTAAGTGGGAACCTTAAAACTGCGGCGGTTAGTTTGAGTAAAATCAGCAATGATATTCGTTGGCTTAGTAGTGGTCCATTAAATGGCCTAAATGAAATACACTTACCCGAACTTCAAAAAGGTAGCAGTATCATGCCTGGGAAAGTCAATCCTGTGATACCTGAAGCGATATTAATGGCCTGTACCCAAGTGATCGGCAATGACACCACTGTCACCTTGGCAGGTCAATCAGGAAATTTTCAGTTGAACACTATGTTGCCTCTTATTGGGCACACATTAGTGCAAAGTATTCAATTATTGACTAACAGCAGCACTGCACTTGCAGATAAAGTAATAAAAGGCATGGAAGTAAACCAGGCAAAAATCAAACAAAATATACTGCGAAACCCTATATTAGCCACGGCATTAACCAGTATCATTGGTTACGACAAAAGTGCAGAGATTGCCAAAAAAGCCTATGCAGAAAGTAGAACCGTACTAGATGTTGCCAAAGAATTGACTAATATGAGTGAAACCGAGCTGATTGCTAAGTTAGATCCTAAAACCATGATAGGCCATTCAAACAGCTAAACCCCCTGATTATGCCCTAAAAGGAATAACTTTTGACAACTGTCAATTTGGTATCCGATACCAAAGCAACCCACAAAAACCAATATCAATAAGGAGCCCAGTGTTAGCTGAACTCGCCACTCTTATATTTTTCATGGCTATTGCTACAGCCGTAGTATGGAAAGCATGCAACTACTTAGAAGACGCGTGCCACGAGCTTTCACTGTATTATGGGCTCCCAGATTCGGTTAAAGGTTCTACCGTGATGGCGATCAGTTCAAGTTTTCCAGAATTGGTCACTATTATTCTTGCCGCAGGTATTCATAGAGACTTTGAGCTAGGTTTGGCAACCATTATTGGTTCCGCAGTATTCAATATTTTGGTTATTCCAGCAGCATCCGTTCTATTCCGCAAAGGTACTCTTCACGCTGGTCGAGACGTAATTTTTCGAGAAGCGCAGTTTTACCTTATTAGTGTACTGATTGTGATATTGATGCTGTCATTTGCGGTGATTTACCACCCGGTGCCAGGCAATCCTATGAGCGGAACTTTAACTATATCAATGATGATTTTGCCGCTATTGTTTTATTCACTGTACATCTACATCCAATATCAAGAAGTCCACGACCACAAATCAGATAATAGAGATCTTGAAACTACAGTAATTAGGAGTTGGGGTAAGCTTATAGTTTCCATGTTGTTGGTAACATTTGCAGTAGAAGTATTGATCCAAATGGTTATCAAGCTTGGCGAGATGTTCAGTACACCAAGCTATTTTTGGGGCGCAACAATCTTGGCCGCAGCGACCAGCATCCCTGACCTTTTTGTGAGTGTTAAAGCAGCAAAACGAAAACTTAGTACCGCAAGTCTTACCAATGCTTTTGGCAGTAATATCTTTGACTTGTTAGTGGTGTTACCTGCCGGTGTCATTGTTGCTGGTGCGGTGGGCTTCCATTATCCTAGGATAATGCCAATGATGATGTTCCTATTATTCGCTACTGTGGCATTTTTGGTGTTGGCCCGCAGTGGTTCCGAGTTGACCAATAATAATGGTAAAGTTTTACTGTTTCTCTATGGTGGATTTATTGTTTGGATGGGAATTGCTTACATAGGCTCTGGTACGCCAATCAGCGCCAGTTAATAACCTTTAAAAATGACTAAGTGAATGTGCTGACTATTTCAATAATGGCTTCTAAGTGAGACCATTATCTAAATTATGAAATCAGCAAATCTTAATTTTTGTAGATTTGAATTCCACAAAGAAGAAGCTTAAAAGTTTGGTAATCTAATTTAGGTTTTATTGTGACAACACTGGGGCTGTATTATCAATAGAATTGGAGCAAGACGAAACAATAACCTTCAAAATTCTGATATGAAATGTAGCTCACCTAGAACCAGCAAAAACCTGTTTAACATAAAGCATGTATTAACTGCCTCCCCCCCCTACGCCGATGTTTCAGTATAAATAATCTTAAGATAACAACGCTAAAATAACCGCTTGTCTTTTGGGTATTCTCAACATTGATACTTAATCATGAAATATTAAGCTGATAACTACCAGTTTGGGCTAAGCCTATCTTAAGTTTACTTTATTAACATAGAGACACTTATTAATAGGTGTTTTTATGACATTAAACTTTAGCTATATTTTTGCTATCAGCCTTGTTCTTATGTTTATATTTTCTAATGCTCGGGCTGACCAAGACCCAAATTGTAATCAGCTAGAAAACGTTGAATTTGTCACTCACGACATTTTTAACCTTACCGATAGCGACACTATATTTCTGCACCATTGGGCTAACTTACTGCATATTAAAACCAAACAAAAAACCCTTATAAATGAGTCCGCATTTTTCTTAAAAAAATGCCAAACCCTAGAAGAGGATTTACAAGAACTCGAGCGCCATCTGCGTAACGAAAAATACATAAGAGACGCTTTAGTCTCATCAAACAAAAGTCACAAAATTGATGTGCAAACTTGGGATAATTGGTCATTGTTACCCACAGCAGATTTCGCCAGAAAGGGGGGTAAAAATAGATTCGCCATAGGTATCAGAGATAGAAATTTACTAGGGTTAGGCATCGATACTGAAATCGAATATTTTAGTAACGAACAACGCACTGGATACAAGTTAAAGACTCAATTTCCACTGTATTTAAAGAATAATATTAATGCCAATATTCGCCTGACTAACAATGATGATGGCTCATCTGAAGCGGTATTTTTACAAAAGAAGTTTGTCAGTTTTGACACCAAAAACGCATATAAAATTGGTTTTAATAACTTTAATCAAATCGATACCGCATATGACAATGGTGTTGTTAACAAGCAGTATATTCATTTACAAAATTACCTCACTGCTCATTGGGAATGGCTAGATCAAAATTCAGAATCAGCGGTCTTAAGATTTGGCATAGGCTATACAGGAGAAAAACACGCTTTTTCTAATTCTGATGAGTTTGAGTTAACTCCCATAACTTCAAGCACAGTTTTACCGACAAATCGCAGCTTCAGTTACCCTTTTGTTTCCTTAGAGTACATACAAAAAGAATATAGAAAACTCACAAACCTAAATGTCATTAATCAGATTGAAGACTTTAACCTTGGTTGGAGCCTAGCTGCTGAGATAGGGTCTGACTTCAGCAACAAACAGGCTTCACCCGCACTAATTTGGCAGTCGCATTTATTAAGAGGTTATGCCGTATTTGATGACGCCTATTTGTTTTTTGATGCCTCATTTGAAGGAGAGTTTTATACTAATAACGAGAACAAAAACAGACTTCTACTTAACATTAAGAGCGAGTATTTCTATAAGTTTAATGATACTTGGGCTTCATATTTTAAGAATACAAATCAATTCAGTGAAAACCAATTTTTAGACTCTCCCGTTGTTTTAGGCGGTGAGTCCGGTGTTAGAGGATTTCCGTTGCAGTATAGACACGGCAAACATAGCACCCAATTTACATTTGAAGCCCGTTACTACCCGCACTTTAACATTTACAAACTACTCGAATTAGGTGCTGCTGCGTTTATAGATTCTGGCCGAGTGTTTGGTCAATCTGAACAATCTATCAGTGATACAAGCTGGATGACGTCTGTTGGTATAGGAGCGCGCTTTTTCTCCCCCCACTCTAGCGAAGCTAATGTCATACACCTAGATATTATCAAACCAATTTCTTCTGCTGCCAACGTCAATAGCGTTGAATTTCGCATTACTTCCAAACACTCTTTTTAAGGCTATATGACATGAAGAAATTTATACTGTTTTTAAAAAAATTAACCCTGACAACTAGTCAATTAGTGTTTTTTACTTGTTGTTATATCGCATTAATATTGAATTTACCTTTCTTGTTGAAAACCGCAGATGTGATTGTAGCCCTTGATAACTACAATGTGTTGTTTTTACTGTCTCTGCCTATTTTTCTATTATCTCTCACCATTATTGTGCAAAGTGTTTTTTCATTTAGGTGGGTAACTAAACCTATTCTTATTGTTACAGTGATTTGCTCTTCTTTGGTGTTTTACACGACCATTTCTTATGGTTTAGTGTTTGATTATGGCATGGTGCAAAACACACTTGAAACAGACTCTGCAGAAGCGCTTTCCTACATTAACCTTCACGCAGTGTTATTTTTTGTTGTCTTTGGGATTATTCCATCCATAGGCATATATGCGGTGCAACTGCGTTATCAACCTTTTTTAAAAGAGTTATTGAGTCGCCTAAAATTGATTGGCGTAAACCTTGTTATGGTGGCGTTGATTGGTGTTTCTTTCTATTCTAATTACGTCTCTGTTGGCAGAAGCAATAAAGCACTCATAGGTTATATTACCCCCTATAAAATGTTTGACTCTTCATACAAATTTTTACGGAATCAGTATTTTACGCCTCCTTTAGAATTTGAAGTCTTAGATACAAAACCCACTATTGAGCGTGATACTACCAGAAAACATGTAACTGTTATGGTGCTTGGTGAGACTGCAAGAGCACAAAGCTTTTCGCTAAATGGTTATGGTAAGCCAACTAATCAATACACTGAAAAGCAACAGGTAGTGTCGTTTTCGAACATGCATTCTTGCGGCACAGCTACAGCAGTTTCTGTACCTTGTATGTTTTCGCGATTAAATAAAGAAGATTATGACAAACGTATAGCTATCGCCCAACAAAACGTGGTTGATTTGATTCGTTTAGCTGGGGCTGACGTTTTATGGATAAGTAACAATAATGGTAGCTGCAAAGGTGTCTGCAGCCGTGTTAACACACAAAAAGTGGATATCAGCCCTATCAATCCGTTATGTAATGGAGAGTATTGTTATGACGAGGTGCTTTTGGATCCAATGCGGATGAAACTTAATCACCTGACCCATGAAAACACCCTGATTGTTTTGCATATGATTGGATCCCATGGACCTAGCTACTTTATGCGTTACCCAGATAATAAAAAACTGTTTACTCCTGATTGCCATAGAAGTGACATACAAAATTGTTCGCAACAACAATTAATAAATACTTACGACAATACTATTGCCTATACAGATTATGTACTGGCAGAAATTATCAGTGAATTATCAGACTTAGCTGAAAAACAAGATGTGGAAACCTCCATGTTATATATATCAGATCATGGTGAGTCCTTAGGTGAAAGTGGTATTTATTTACATGGTTTACCTTATACATTTGCGCCTGAAGAACAGACCCATGTGCCCATGATTTATTGGACAGATGCGAAACAAACTGACTTTAATCTGACCTGCCTTAAAGATTCTGCCAACGCGTATATCAGTCATGACAATATTTTCGATACTTTACTTAGTATTATGTCGGTAAGAACAAACGCTTACGAAACAGCGAATGATGCATTTATTCATTGTAAATCCCTAAGTGCCATTGCTCGCACTACAAATTCACCTGAACTAGAATTGGAGATAATAAACTAGTGTTTGACAACATAAATAAGCCTAAAGGCATACAAAGAATTTACCTAGCGTCCCTTAATTCCCTTCGAGCATTCAGATGGTTATACACTAACGAATCAGCTTTTAGACAAGAACTGCTTCTTTTGATATTTGTCATACCAACAAGCTTTGTGTTTGACATTAGTATCAAAGAACAGCTGATACTCATTTTAGCGATAATATTTATTCTGTTTACAGAAATCATTAATACTGCAATAGAGGCAGTAGTCGACAGAGTAGGATTAGACATTCACCCTTTATCTGGATTGGCAAAAGATTTAGGCTCTGCAGCTGTGTTAGTGAGTCTAATAGTGGCTGGCAGTGTTTGGTTAGTCATTTTGCTATAAACAATGACTTACTGCTTTCCCAAGATGAATGAGCCTAGAATGTGTATAGGTGTCACTAAATTCTGAAGTTTTGCTGCATGAGTGACGCTTCGACTGTCGATTTAGTAAGCTTGCAGTAGGCAACAGTTTTATGAATATTTGTTGTTTAGTTATATCGCTGTATATTTTTCACCATTTTTTGTTCGTTTCAGTTTAACTTAAGCCATTCTTAAGGTTCGATTGTTAGTCTAAACATTGTTTTTATTAGAGATTTTAATAGCGATGTTTACTGCTGTACGTTATTTATTACGTCCTTTTGTGTTATTTTCATTACTACTCTTAGTGACACTTTTACTGTCTCGAATGGGATTAGGTATATGGCAATTAGATAGATTCAAGGCATTACCAAGTACAGCAACGTTATTGTTTAATGGACTAAGAATTGATTTAAGTACAATAGGTTATTTACTACTTTTACCCGCAATATTACATCCATGGTTTATGGGTTCCCGACATGCCATTCTATGGTTAAAGACATTAAAGTTTTTGTTCTTTACGGCTTTTATTGCCGTGCTCTTCTTTGAACTGGCTACGCCTGCATTTATCAATGAATACGGATTTCGTCCCAATAGATTATTTATTGAATATTTAGCCTATCCAAATGAAGTGATGAAGATGTTATGCAATGGGCATTTGCTTACATTAATATTGGTCATATCATTTCTTATCGCCATCGGTAAAATGTGTTGGCCCTTGTTAGATAGAGTTATAGGATTACAAAAAACTAGGCATCGCCCTGCCCCAATGGCTACAGCGTTGTCATGGGTAATGATGGTGTTAGTCTTTCTTATATGTGCAAGAGGCACCCTAGGGCATCGACCCATTAACCCCGCATTAGTGTATTTTTCAACCGACCCTTTAGTGAATTCATTAACCTTAAATTCAATTTATAGTGTGGCACATGCCTATAAGCAGTTTGGCAATGAAAAAAATGCCGCCAAACTTTATGGCAAAATGGATGACAAGCAGGTTATTCGATTAATTCAACAAAAAACAGGTTTAGACCAAGGGGTATTCCAGGATAATACGCGCCCCTCTTTCTCTTCTCGTCAGCCGGTTTATACAGGTAAACCTAAAAATTTGGTGATTATTCTCGAAGAAAGTCTTGGTGCACAATTTGTTTCTTCATTAGGAGGGCTGCCATTAACGCCTGAATTGGATAAGATAAATAATCAAGGTTGGGCTTTTAAGCGTTTGTATGCCACCGGCACACGCTCTGTCAGAGGCATCGAGGCCGTAATTACTGGATTCACGCCAACACCTGCAAGAGCAGTGGTAAAACTAGATAAATCTCAGCGTAACTTCTTTACCATTGCTAGTTTGTTAAAAGACAACGGTTATACAACGCAATTTATCTATGGTGGAGAAAGTCACTTTGATAATATGAAAAGTTTCTTCTTGGGAAATGGATTTACGGATATTGTGGATTTTAAGGATATTGCTAGCCCCAAGTTTGTGGCGTCATGGGGTGCCTGTGATGGGGACTTATTTAATCAAGCCGATAGTGAATTGAGCAAACTCCATAACACCAATAAACCATTCTTAAGTTTTATTTTTTCCTCTAGTAATCATGATCCTTTTGAAATACCAGAGGGCATTATAACCCCCATTGAATATTCGGATGCACAATTGTCACTATATGACGAAAAAGAACGCATGCGCCATAAAGCAATTCAATATGCAGACTACGCCTTAGGCAAGTTTATTGATAAAGCGAAAACTCGCCCCTATTGGAAAGATACCTTATTCTTAGTGGTAGCTGATCATGATGCAAGAGCCTTAGGCAGTGAGCTTGTGCCAATCAAAAATTTTCACATTCCCGGTGTTATCTTAAATTCATCAAAGGGATACTTCTCTGATGAAAGGATTATTAGCCAGATTGATTTGGCGCCAACACTACTTTCACAAATGGGGATCACCAATAACTCCCCTATGTTAGGGCACGATTTGAATGACAGTAACGCTTCCGG
The DNA here is from genome assembly GCF_963977085.1 of uncultured Paraglaciecola sp. Taxonomy (GTDB): domain Bacteria; phylum Pseudomonadota; class Gammaproteobacteria; order Enterobacterales; family Alteromonadaceae; genus Paraglaciecola. The sequence continues at coordinate 177,434 of NZ_CAXBNC010000002.1, forward strand.
CCGCGCCATGATGCAATACGCTGCAAACTTTGCCTATATGCAAGGTAGTGAAGTCACCATCTTGCAGCCGCAAAAATCCGCAATCAATTTTACCTATAATTTCAACGATAAGACTATGGTATCGACACAATCTAACCCTGTGTTAACTGATACAGCCTTAGCTCATGCTCTGTGGGGAAGTTTGGCCTACGAAAAAGCTTGGTATAGGTATAAATAATCTCAGTTAGGTTGGCTATCAGACTATATTTTTTATGGCTAAATCGCAAAGTTGTGCATTATATTGTATTGCAGCAGGAGTAGAGCATAGTAATAAAGACAATAAAATGAGTATGCAGCTGGGGCAAATTTTATGGCGCTAGTAGCGCCTGCATACTCTTCAAGGATAAAGACTCATTCACAATACTGATGAATTTTATGTACTTCATCCATTTTACAACTGACTACACTGACATTTGTATAGCCAATTCTGGCTAATTGCTCTGCTGCCAACGCGGCTCTTAGCGATGAGGCACAATGTAAATATATAGGGCGTTCGGGATCTTTTTCTATTTCTAACATTTTCATTTCAAGTACGCCTCTGGGAATGTTGATTGCGCCAACAGCGGGAGAGGCTAAATGTTCTGCAGACTCGCGCACATCAATCAGTAAACCTTTATTTTGACTCATTTGTTGTGCGGCAGTTTTAGCCGTTACAAGTTGAACATTTTGGGTGGCAAGTTGCATTAATTGTGGAAGTGTTTTTAACATTTTAAATTCCTAAAGGTTTATAGTTTATTTACTTAGTGCGAAGTACCAAAGTGTCACCAGAATTAAGTCCTGAAACAATTTCAACCTGACCAAGTTGTGTTTTGCCTAAACGCACAAAACGACGGTTTATATGGTCATCTTTTACTAGCCAAACCATATCAAGTTGTCCATAACTGTTAACATACTCTAATGGGATCGCTAATACATCTTCGTTGCCCTCTTCGATTAACATTCGGGCAAACATGCCAGGCTTTAATTGCGGATCAAATTCAATGCCAGCTTTAACTAAAAATGACCGTGCATTGGGATCAGCAGCAGGCACAATTTCTACTATGGTAGCGCCAATATTTTTACCGATAGAATCAATTTTGACCTTGATGTTTCGACCAACCTGCAAATGTGTCGCCAATGATTCACGCACGTCAGCTTCGATCTGCAAAGTCAGTGGGTCATATAAGGATAAAAGTAACTGCCCAGGAGACGCCATATTGCCAGGCTCGGCAGATCTTTCGACTACTACGCCTGAAAAAGGCGCAGTGATAACACTATATTCAAGGGCCGTTTGTGCCGCTTGTTTGCGCTGCTTCGCTGCAACAACCTCTGAGTCATAGCGACGAAAAGCTGCGACTGCATTATCCAACACACTTTGTGAAACTAAGCCTTTATCTTTAAGGGTTTGGGTTCTCTCAAAAGTTTCTTGAGCTTCAGTTAACGAAGCCTGAGCCGCATCTTCCATCGCTACAGCTTGAGCCAATTGCGCTTTTAGTCCTGCACTTTCAAGGGTAACCAGCAACTGATCTTTGACTACACTGTCCCCTGCCCTTACATGGATATTTTTAATCCGAGCCAAAATTTGACTCGATACCAGTGTGGCTTCTCTGGCTTTAATACCAGCAGGGATAGATTCCACTTTTGGCTGAGTACTGGGATTAACCTTATAACTAGTGACAACTTTATCCTTAGGGGGCACTAACAACTCGGGCGCTACTTGGTTAGTAAATACCCCAGCCATCCACGCCACAACCAGCAATAACCCCAATACTGTTAGTACAGGGATAGCCCATTTTCTAATGCTCATAATCTGTGTTCCTCTAAGGGTTCTAAGGGGGTATCTTCAAACACTAGGTAATACACCATAGGTACTACAAAGAGTGAAAAAAGTGTCGATGCAATGATGCCAAAAATAATAGCTAGAGCTAGACCACTAAATACAGGATCTAAGGTAATCACTAAGTTACCTAACATAGTGGTGCCAGCAGTAAGTAATACCGGTCTCATGCGCACCTCTCCAGCGGCTAGAAGTGCTTGTTTAATATTCATTCCTTTGTCTCTGGCTAAGGTGATAAACTCCACTAAAATCAATGAGTTCCTGACTACTATACCTGCCAATGCAATCATGCCTATCATAGCGGTCGCAGTAAATAAAATCGGATCGGGCGCGCCTGCTATGCTCCTTTCACCAAATTGATTCAGCAACCAAAATCCTGGCATGATGCCAATAATAGTGAGTGGGATTGCAGACATAATAATTAATGCTAACGCCGAGCTCGAGGTTTGCAATTTAAGCAGAAAAAATATCGCTACTAACGCAAAGGCAAACGCGATACCCATATCTCTAAACACATCAATTGTGATTTTCCACTCACCTTCACCAGAAAATGAATAAGACGTGCCTTCGGGTAATTGCCATGACGCCCCACCACCGGCTTGTAAATACGTTCTATTCTCCCACTCAGTTGTTTTAACTGAAGGGTTATCAGTATCAGAGTCAAGATCAGCGCTTAGGTCTGAAATCACTTCTGCTGGTGTGCGTCCTGATAACTCAGCAGTTACATAAATAACAGGCACCAAATCCTTATGTAAAATAGGTTGCGAAACTTGAGTTTGTTGCCACTGTCCCAATTCAGCCAGACTCACCAATGATTGTGGTGATGACTCTAGTCCAAGCCCGTTGTTTTGTTGTGCGATACCATTTTGCCCCAACACCTGAAGACCCAAAATGTCAGTTAATGATTGCCTATTTTCATAGTGTAATTTGACTTCTATAGGCACTGGCGTTGCGTCACTTTCCACTTGATAGGTGCCAGCTCTTTTAGAGGCAACCGCCACGCCTAAAGCATTATTAATATCGACTGTGGAAATACCAGACAATGCGGCCTTTTGTTTATCGGTGACAAAACGCCAAATTTGTTGCTCACTGTTAATTGTGGAGTCCACTTCTACTACATGGGCTTCTGCTTTAAGACGTGCCATCAAACCAAGCGCTGCGTCTTGATGTACTTGTGGACTTACAAAAGGTTCAGCATAGATTTCGGCAACAAAAGTACTTAATACTGGGGGGCCAGGTGGTACTTCAATGACTTTTATGGATAGATGTGCTTGTTGTAAGCTTGCTAACTGCTCTCTGAGTCGTAACACAATCCCATGGGATTGATGCTCACGCAGGGTTTTGTCCAACAAAGTCACCCGTAGTTCTGCAAGATTAGGCGCTTGACGTAAATAGTGTTGGCGCACCATACCATTAAAATCAATGGGTGACGGTTGACCAATGTAACTGGCAATCGCTTTCACCTCTGGCATTAACTTCACGGTTTCAATCACGTCTTCCACTGTTGCCGCAGTCTTTTCAAGTGATGTACCCTCAGGCATATCAATTAAAACCTGTAACTCATTTTTATTATCAAAAGGTAGCAGTTTTAGGGGTACGCTTCGCATCAGTGGCAAAGCACAGGAAATGATAAATAACACTAACACTAGCCATAAACCTAATTTGCTTCTGCCTTTTTGGGCGATGAGCGGATTTAACAACCGCGAATATAGGCCTTGTTTATTATCATCAATAGGCTCATTTGACGGTTTTAACAGTTTAGCCGCTAACCAAGGTGTGATTGCAAAGGCAACAAAGGTAGAAATCACTACACTTACAGGGACATTAAACGCCATAGGCGCCATATAGGGCCCCATCATGCCGGTGATAAACGCCAGCGGCACAAACGCCAAAATAATTGTAATAGTCGACATGATAAGTGCTGGGCGAATTTCTGACATTGCTTCAATGATATTGGCTTTTTTTGAGGTGTTTTTATTACCCAAAAACCGCGTGATATTATCAATGCCAGTAATAGGATCGTCCACTAATAAACCTAGTGATAGAATTAACGCAAATAGTGTCACCCTATTGATAGTGTAACCAAACGCAAAGTCCAACATCAAAGTCAATCCGTAACAAATGGGTACCGCTAAGGCCACTACTATGGCTTGACGCCAACCTAAAAATACACCAATAAATACCACTACAGTAAACACCGCAAATGCCAAACTTGAGGTCAAGTTATTCACTTTCTCATTTGCTGTTTGACCATAATTTCTAAGGTATTCGTAGCGCACTTCCTTAGGTAATAATTGGGTTTCTAATTCTGCCATTTTTGCCAAAACATCATTGGCCACTGTTACTGCATTACTGCCTTTTTGTTTAGCCACACTGATAGTGACCATAGGGTATTTATCTTTAAGTGTACTCTTGGCAGCACTAGCAAACTCTAACCATTGATAACTTGTTGGCTCTGATGGGCCATCGCTGATTGTTGCTATATCTTTAAGCAGCACCATTTTGCCATTGATGACATTGACCACAATATTATTCAATGCCTGTAAATCGCGAATAACATCACCAGACTCAAGTACTATTGTCTCTTGTCCTAAGGACACCTCGCCATGTCTAGCAAGCTGATTAGATAACGCCAGTGCGTCTACTACATTCATGACACTGGTTTGACGCGCCGCAAGGGCCTGTAGGTCGAGCTGAACTTGGATCTGCCTCGAACGGCCACCTACTATATTCACTTCGCTGGTATTGGGCAGGCTTTGAATAACAGTAGAGACTTCTTGAGCCATTCTACGTAGTTCATAATCAGAATAGAGATCTGCTGCTGTGCTATACAAGCCCACAGTTAATATCGCCACATCGTCTACTTCAATAGGTTTAACAATCCAGTTTTCTGCCACCTCTGGAATATTGTCTTGATTAGAGTGAAGTTTATTGTAGGTATTAAGTAAAGCACGCTCTCTGTCTTGGCCTACTTCAAATCGCAGCGTGACACTTAACCCACCGTCATGGGAAGCAGAGTAAATATGTTCAATGCCAGGGACTTGTTTGATGAGTTTTTCAAGAGGTACGGTAACTTGTCGCTCTACCTGACGGGCAGATAAATTAGGCACGTCCACCCACACATCAATCATAGGTACAACAATTTGAGGCTCTTCTTCACGTGGTGTATAAGTCAGGGCAATTGCCCCTAAAAATATCGCCATAATGAAAATAAATTGGGGAAACCCGCCATTTAACGAATATGCGACTAGTCTGTCTATTGGATGTTGTTTCATTTCATTCAACTACTTTGCATTACAGAAAAATTCATACATTTTCTCAATGATTTGTTTCACTTTGACATCTGTTACTGAGTAATAAATAGTTTGTGCGTCGCGTCTAGTGGCTACCATCTCAGCCTTTCTCAGTGCTGCTAAATGCTGTGATAATGCTGATTGAGTAAGTGGAACAGCCTGGTTTAATTCGGTTACCGAGCACTCTTTGTCTATTAAGCTACATAAAATCATTAACCTGTTTTTATTGGCTATCATCTTTAAAAATGATTCTGCCTCAGATGCATTGGCTTTTATTTGATCTAGATCCAACTTTAGACACTCCGATTTAATTGACACTTGCTATATTATAAACATTATATTAGATTTGTCTAATATTAGAATATTCTAATGTAACGAGAGGTTTAAAATGAACGTTAATCAAGCATTAAGATTAATCGCTGGGATCATGATTTTGATTTCGTTGGCTTTGACATACTTTGTACATGCAAACTGGGTGTTTTTTACACTATTTATTGCAGCAAATTTAATTCAGTCAGCGTTTACAAAATGGTGCCCAATGATGACAATACTCAGAAAGTCAGGTCTACAGGATTAGACTGCAAGTGCTTTCGAATGGGGATCACGCAACTGTGATCCCACTTATTCTAGTCTGTCTTAGAAAGAAATTTTGGTAGCATCCGTGTTAGAGTATTATCCCGTTGTACATAATGATGAAACATCCCTGCAAGCATATGTATCCCAATAAGGTAATATCCCACAGTTCCTGCTGTCTTATGCACTTCCTCTATCGTTTCAGCTAAAGGTTTATTTTCGGTTATTAAACTGGGCAAGTTTAAACCCCAAAAAGGGATTGTTTTTCCTTCACCACTTAAGATTAACCATCCTGCTATGGGCATTGCAATCATTAAAAGATACAAGGCTAAGTGCATCACTTTAGAGGAAAAGTGCTGCCATCTTGGTATGGCTGGCGTGATCTCAGGGGTTGGACTAAACCACCTAGCAATAAGTCTTATCCATACCAAGGTGAACACAGTTAGCCCAAGCATAAAATGCCACGTTTTAAGGGTTTCTCTAGGCACACTACCTTTAGGGTAAAGTTCCCTTAGTTCAATGCAGCTATATACGGCCACAAGCAATAAGAACATTACCCAGTGCATCACGATTGATAAGGTAGCATAGCGTTGTTGATTGTTATGAATCGGTCTTAACATTTTAAATTTTGCCCAATTGTTTAAAGGATCCGCACCGCTAAGACATCTTGTTTTGCACCGTGCAACACTGAATTAGCTGTCGACCCCAACAAAAGTTTAATACCGCTACGGCCATGCGTGCCTATTACAATAAGATCCGCATGAATTTCATCCGCTAATGTATGAATTTCTTCTGCAGTATTACCAATAGGTAAATAAACTTGTTTAATCGGGATAGTATGTTTGCTGGCAATCTCTTCTAAACACTTTTTTGCCTGCTTGTGTATTTCAGCAACATAGTCACCCCCCACTTCATTGATATAAGGTTGAAAATAAGTGGTAGGCAAAGTCACAAAGACAAGATTCAGATGACTGGCTTCAGGGGCAATACTTAACGCTCTTTTCAGTACTTGGTCATACTCAGAATAAATATCAATGGCCACTAATATTTGTTGATACATTTTCATATAAAGCCTTCCTAAAAGTGACGTACACTTTTTTATGGTTTATTCGTAAACTTGTAGAGAATGGATTGGCTAAAAAGGCGCATTCAAGAGTTTTAAATTCCCTCCAAACACCCACTTTTCGCATCAATTCATGGTCTGCTTAGATTTTTTCAAACGAGACCGATTGTCAGCAGTGTTGGCACAAACATCTATTGAAACGCACTGGTTTAATGCAGCAAAGTCGAGAATAGTTAAAAAGCGTTGCTGTACCGCAATAAGTTGTCTTTCTTGAAAACTAGCAAAAATGCGACTTACGGTTTCAATTGCCATTCCTAAATAACTGGCAATATCGGTACGTGTCATGCTGAGAATAAACTCACCTCCAGAGAGGCCCCTTTCAGAAAAACCAATGGATAAATCCAGCAAAAATCTAGCGACTTTTTGTTCACTAGAACATGTGCTCAGACACATCATCATGGCACTGTCACTGGTTAAACTATGGCTCATTGATTGCAATAAACCATCGCGGAAACCTTTATTGGTGCTTAACAGACTATTGACTTGAGATGTGTTGATAAGACATACACTACTCGTTTCAAGAAAGCGCACACTTTGTGTCTGCATACCCACATCAAAGCCATCCATTCCTATCATATCCCCTGGATAGTAAAATTTAGTGATATGTTCTTCACCTTCTCTGGAAGTAATAAATGCCTTAGCACTACCCGATCGCAAAATATATACCCCTTCAAAAACATCGCCAGCAGAAAAAAGACTATCTCTACGCTGGAAAATTCGATGTGAATGACCTTGAATGAGGTTGTTGTCTTTGTAAGTTCTAGCCATAAAGGTGTCTAGAAGTGCAGTTTCATTGTAATAGTCATTTTTCTGTAGATTTACACTTTTCATACTATTAATGCCTCGTTAACGCTGGGGTAGCAACTGACATACAGCATAATTGTCGAGCTGACGCTTTCACTTCTTGATTAAATACTATACCTTAACTAACAGTGCGCTCTATCCGAATTGTCGCGTAAATTGTTTCGGTAACTACCTATATTTCAATGCAGTTTTAAACACGGATACAGTGTTACTTCGGGAATAGTTGTATTAAATAGGAAACATCTAATGTCAGAAGCTGACAATTCAAACCCGGGGCAGATTTTGTTGAATACTATTGGCTGTAAAGAGACCATTAAAGATGCTAACGAAAGGCTTATTGCATTGCTTAATGCCGCGGTTGATGGTCTTATCATTATTGATAAAAAGGGCAATATTGAGCTATTTAATAGCGCAGCCCAGAAAATGTTTATGTATAGCAGCCAAGAAGTATTGGGCAAAAATATAAAGATGTTAATGCCTGCGCCATTTAGTCGCGAACATGACAGTTACCTTTCCTCTTATTTGTCCTCAGGGCAACCCAAAATTATTGGCAAAGGTAGAAAAGTAAAAGGTAAAAAATCCAACGGTGACGAATTCCCCATATTTCTCAGTGTAGGAGAAGTGAAAGATTCTAGTCACACCCAGTTTGTTGGCATTATTCGAGATATTTCAGAGCAGGAGCAAGACCGAATTGAGGCTCAAGAAAATAGAAACCGTTTATCTCATGCGTCGAGATTAAGTTCTATGGGAGAACTTGCAGCGGGTATTGCCCATGAAATGAACCAACCACTTACTGCCATATCCAGTTATGCCCAAGCGTCTAAGCGACTTTTGCAATCAACCTCAGAAAATAATATAGAAAAAGTAGCAGCTGCACTGGATAAAATCTGCGACCAAGCCATTCGCGCCAGTGACGTTATTGATAGACTCAGAAATTTTGTTAAAAAACGAGTCGCCCAACGTGAATATGTTGAACTCAATGTGTTAATAATAAAGACAGTCAATTTAGCTAAAGTAGATACACGTATTCTCGACCACAAAGTAATACTAGAATTAGAACAAGTTAAAAAGCCAAAATTGTTAGTGGATCCTGTACAAATTCAGCAGGTGTTATTGAATCTTATCCGTAATGGAATTGATTCAATGGAGCATATAAAAGGCGCCCCACTCATTATCAAAAGCCAATGGATATCAAACGAACTGATTGAAGTTTCGGTTAAAGACTGTGGACTTGGAATGGATGCGCAAACTAGTGGCAGTATTTTTAGTCCCTTTTTCACCACCAAACAATCTGGCATGGGAATGGGGTTGTCAGTGAGTCAAACCATTATTCATTCACATGGCGGCAGGATCTATTTTGACACTAATCAACCATCTGGATGTATATTTTCCTTTAATTTACCTGCAACCGCCATTAACCATGAAGATATAGAGAAATAATTTGCAAATGAATACCACCACTATACATACACCTATTGTGCACGTTGTAGACGATGATGAAGCGGTATTAGATTCAGTGGGCATGTTGTTAGACAGCATTGGACTGAGCAATAAATGTTACAAAGATGCCCAAGTATTTTTAGACGCTTACGAGGACGAAAATTTCGATAAACACAATGGATGTATTATGTTGGATATTCGAATGCCATTAATTAGCGGCATAGAATGTCAACACAGACTCGAAAAAATGGGTTGTCGCTTGCCGATTATATTTGTCACAGGTCATGGCGACGTGCCCACTGCAGTGGAGGCGATGAAACATGGTGCTCTGGAATTTATTCAAAAACCTTTCCGTGAACAACAACTTTTAGATGCCCTTCAAAAAGCACTACAAATAAATTTAAAAGCGCAAAATAGACTCGAAAGAATACAACAAACTCAAGATAAATTAGCAACTTTAACGAGCCGTGAAACTCAGATCCTTGATGCTATTGTTTCGGGAAAAGCCAATAAAGTCATTGCTATTGATTTGCATTTGAGTCAAAGAACAGTAGAGATACATCGTGCACATGTTATGGAGAAAATGGAAGTAAAGTCCCTTGCTGAGCTAGTTAAAGTAGTGATAGATGCCTCTTCAACGAACTAATTTAGGTATAAATGCTTATTGCCATTAACTGACAAAGACACCGATACTTAGCTGCAATCTTAGTTGTTCTCAAAATTATAATAACAATGTCATTCAGGTCATCGATGGTAGATAAAATAAGCACCTTAGAAAAACCGATTGTCTATATAGTCGATGACGATCTGACTTTACAGGGGGCACTCTCGACACGCCTACAATTACATGGTTTAAAAGTGGAAGTGTTTGAGTCGGCAGAAGATTTTCTTGCTACAAAATTAAGAAGCAGAGCATCTTGCCTAATAGTCGAGGTGAATTTACCCAAGATGGATGGCATAGCGCTACTTAAACATATTAATAACCTTGGTGTCAGATTACCCACAATAGTTTTGTCTTCAGGCAGCGATGTCACAGATGCTGTTCGCGCCATGCAAGCAAAAGCCGTTGATTTCATTGAAAAACCTTTTGTAGAAAACACCTTAGTTAAAAAAATATTGGATGTGATAGAGCGATCATAATTGTGTAGGTCACTTAACTTACTAGTGCTTTCGAACTCATTTCAGTTATAGAAAATATAGCGAGTTCATTGATCACCCTGATAATCCGATAATGAAGATTACTTAGAGTTTATAGCGAAAAACTTCCGCTACATTTTGATAATCTATTTTTATGTAAAGGAACCAATAATGGAATTTAAAGATTACTACAAAATTTTAGGTGTGGATGACAGTGCCGAGCTGAAAGACATCAAAAAAGCCTACCGCAAACTTGCCCTTAAATTTCACCCAGACATGAATCCAGACGCAGGAGCTGAAGAAAAATTCAAACAAGTTGCCGAAGCATATGAAGTCTTAAAGAATGAAGATAAGCGGGCTGAATATGATGAAATGAAACGTTATGGATCCAGCGCAGAACAAGGATTTAAAGCGCCTCCTGGTTGGCAGCCCTCAGGAGGAAATCGAGGAGGTAACGCGGGTTCATCAGCCGATTTTTCTGACTTTTTTAATTCAGTTTTTGGAGGGGCATCAGATAGTTTCAGGCAGTCAGGTCAGCAACAGTCCCACCAATATAAAGGTCAGGATCTCGAAATGGAAGTCCCCATCTTTCTGGAAGAGTCTGTGTCTGGACTCACAAAAACCTTAGAGTATGTGATACCGGTTTTCGACGGTAAACAAAGCAAACAAGTTAAGAAATCTCTTAAAGTCAAAATACCTGCAGGTATTGCCGATGGCGAACGCATTAGAGTCAAAGGACAAGGCGCCCCTAGTCACGGAGCTGGTAATGACGATAAACAATTAAATGGTGACTTATTCCTACATATTCGTTTAGTACCCCACCCTTTATTTGACGTACAAGGTATCAATCTGCTGTTAACTGTGCCTATTACGCCTTGGGAAGCGGTGCTTGGAACAAAACTTGAAGTGCCCACCTTGAATGGAAAAATTAATCTCAATATCCCTGCTAATAGTCATACAGGTAAAAAATTGCGAATAAAAGGGAAAGGACTTAAAAACAAAACGGCACAGGGAGATATGCTGGTTATCATCAAAATCGATATTCCTCCTACAACCAACAACGAAACCAAAAAGTTATGGGAACAATTAGCTGAAAAAGATCAATATAACCCAAGGCAAGATTGGAGTAACTAAGCATGACCCAGATCACATTACATATACACATAGATGAATTGTGCCTTAATGCGGACATAAACCAAGAAGCGATAATTGAAGTGGTTGAATATGGCATAGTTACCCCTATAGAAGGTGACACTTTGTCAGAATGGGCATTCGATTTAGAAAGTGCCCACTGGATAAAAAAGGCCGTTAAACTTAGTCAAGAATTACAAATTGACTGGGTAGCCACGGCTATGGTGATAGAATTAATGAGAACAAAACAACAATTGGAAAAGGAAAATTCTCAATTAAAAGCAAGACTAAGTCGTTTACTTTAGTTTGTGCTATTGGATGTTTTAATAAAAAAGTGATGACACAAATGACGTCACTTTTTTGCAATCATGCCGACACTCTGTATGACCCATAATCGTTTTACACTTAAAGTGTGTTAATAAGTGTCCATAAATTAAGTCCTTGTAAATGCGTACTTTAAAAGTGGGTACAAACAACTGACTCAAGATCCATAGCAACAGTTCTAAGGAATGGTTTTAAACGGTCCTGATACTGAGGATAATTTACACTTGCTTTAAGAGAGTTGCGCACATCATTTATAAGACTCAAAAATGCTTAACAAGCACACCAATAACACTCCTTAATTCTGTTTTTAAATCCTAACAGTCAATATTTTGATCGAGGTCAAGTACCGGTACTTTCAATTTCGCATAATAGAGGTTCAGATACAGCGAGCCTAGTTGCTAGAAACCATGGAAAACAAAAATGTTGTGACCGAAGCCGGCATAGTCTTGTCTGTAAGAGGCAGCGTAGTAGATGTAAATTTTGTCAAAGGCTTGCCGCATATCCACGAAATACTTTATGCCGACAATAAAAATATTGTTTTGGAGGTAATGGCACAACTGAACGCAAATAAAGTGCGCACTATTGCTCTCACACCCACTCAAGGTTTGGCCCGAGGGATGTTAGTCGAAGCGTCAGGAGCCCCCCTTGCTGCGCCGATCGGCGAAAACATTCTGTCTCGTATGTTTGACGTATTTGGCACTCCTATAGATGGTGGAGCCATGCCTGATGGAATACGCTGGCAAAATGTACACCAAACACCGCCTTCGCTAGTCGAACGTTCAACTAAATCCGAGATATTTACAACCGGCATAAAAATAGTTGACGTATTGGCACCCATAGAGCGTGGCGGTAAAGCAGGATTATTTGGTGGTGCTGGTGTAGGAAAAACGGTGCTACTCACTGAAATGATCCACAACATGATAGGCCATCATAAGGGTGTCAGCATATTTTGTGGAATTGGTGAACGATGTAGAGAAGGTGAAGAGTTATATCGAGAGATGGCAGAAGCAGGTGTACTTGAGAATATGGTGATGTTATTTGGGCAAATGAATGAACCACCAGGAAGTCGCTTTAGGATAGGTCATTGTGCACTTACGATGGCCGAATATTTTCGAGATGAAGAACATCGCGACGTACTGTTGTTAATCGATAATATCTTCCGATTTATTCAAGCTGGTTCAGAAGTGTCAGGATTAATGGGACAAATCCCCTCAAGAATGGGCTATCAGCCAACTTTGGGTACAGAGTTGTCTGCACTTGAAGAGCGTATAGCCAATACAAAAAATGGAGCGATCACCTCAATACAGGCAGTGTATGTGCCCGCAGATGACTTTACAGACCCTGCAGCTGTGCACACCTTTTCTCACTTGTCCGCTTCACTAGTTTTATCTCGAAAACGAGCGAGCGAAGGACTTTATCCAGCAGTTGACCCTCTGCAATCGAACTCAAAAATGACCACGGCTAATATAGTAGGCGAACGACATTTTGCCTTATCTCATGAGATTAAGCAGCTCTTTGCACAATACGATGAACTGAAAGATATTATTGCCATGTTAGGCCTTGAGCAGCTATCGGTTCAAGACAGAGACATCGTAAAACGCGCGAGGCGTTTGGAACGTTTCTTTACGCAACCATTTTTTACTACCGCACAATTCAGCTCTGCACAAGGCAAATTTGTTACTTTGGAGGAGTCTTTAGATGGGTGTGAGCGTATTCTAAAAGGTGAGTTTAATCACTACCCTGAAAAGTCTTTATACATGATAGGTTCAATCAACGAAGCGAAACTAGATCATGAAAAAGTAGTTGAAGTAAGACACGAAACTAACGCAGAGGTCTCGTAAATGAACCTAAACATACTACTACCCAATAAAGTGTTCGCTAAACATAAGAAGGTATTACGAGTAATAGTAGAAACGTTAGAAGGCTCATATGGAGTGCTTCCTAATAGACTCGACTGTACCGCAGCCTTAACGCCAGGAATACTGACCTACGAAATAGAATCTGGTAAAGAATTATATATCGCTATCGATCAGGGAGTGTTTGTGAAAAAAGGTCATGACATTTTAGTTTCCACCAGGCAAGCCGTTCAAGGCATTGGGCTTGACGAACTAAGAAATACGATTAAGACCGAATTTTTAGCACTAGATGAAAAACAACAAGAAATACGTTTTGCCATGGATAAATTAGAAAGTAGTTTTTTACAGGGTTTAACAGAATTGTCTACCGCTGCAAGATGAACAATAAGCCTAACAACCCCAATACTGTGATTAAGACAACAGCTAGTCAGAAAACATTGTTGGCTGAACAGATTGACAAAAAGGCTAAACGTAAGCTTAAGGCACAACGACAATCGGGAACAAGCGCTTGGTTTGGATTAGGCATGATGGGGTTAATTGGTTGGTCGATTGCGTTACCGACGATTTTAGGTGCCACCTTTGGAATATGGCTAGATAAACATTACCAAGTTGCACATTCGTGGACCTTAGCTCTGCTTCTTGCTGGCCTAACACTGGGCTGTTTTACCGCATGGAATTGGGTAAGTAAAGAGGATAAAGCAATGCGTGAAGTTAATGAAGAAGATATTCAGGAGCTAAATACAGCACACAAAAAACAGCATAGGGAGTCAAATAATGATTAATGCCTTAACTGAAATACTCTACTCACCTTTAGAGCTGTGTATCAATTTACTCTTTGGGTTTGTATTAGGTAGCCTATTCTTTTTGAGTTTGTGGTGGACTGTCTTCAGAGGTCTTACTTCAGAACGCCCGGTTATGTGGTTTGTAAGTGGCTTTTTCATCAGAATCGCCACTGCTTTGTTTGGCTTCTATTTTATTGCTGATGGCCATTGGCAACCATTAACCATTAGCCTGATAGGTTTTATTCTTGCTAGGCCCGCAACCAAGTTATTAATTGACTTAACGAATAACAACACCCACACCAAGGTGAAGATTAAAAATGCAACTTAGTCCTGATGAAATAGTGTATTGGCAGTTGGGCTTTATCAAGCTCAACGCAACGATAATATTTACTTGGTTCTTAATACTGATTTTTTTCATCAGTGCCAAAGTGCTTGAATACACATTAAAACATAGTAATAAACGTACTCGTTGGCAAAATGCTCTGGAAACTATTGTTCTAGGTATTGAACAGCAAATTACTAGCGTAGGTTTAACCCAACCTCGGCAATATTTGGGTATTCTCGGAACATTATTTTTATTTGTAGCCCTTGCTAACCTGTTAACTATTTTACCAGGGTATGAACCACCAACTGGCTCACTATCTACTACTTTGTCCTTGGCATTATGTGTGTTTATTGCCGTGCCTTATTATGGAATTAAAAAAAGAGGGGTAAAAGACTACTTAGAATCTTATGCAAAACCGACAGTTATTATGTTGCCCTTTAACATTATTGGTGAAATATCCAGAACCTTCGCCTTAGCGGTACGCCTGTTCGGAAATATAATGAGTGGCACCATGGTTATAGCCATTATGATGCTCATAGCACCATTTATTTTCCCCATCGTTATGACAGCGCTGGGTTTGTTGACTGGCATGGTGCAAGCGTACATTTTTTTCATTCTCGCAAGCGTCTACATCGCTGCTGCAACGAGTACTAGCACTACCCAATCTCAGTTAAGCAAAAACATTGTTCCCAACAAATCAACCGAGGAGAAATAAATATGGATAGCCTGACTATTATTGCCATTGTGTCAATCATCACAGGAGGTGTCACGATTTGTTTTGGCGCCATAGGACCGGCGTTTGCGGAAGGTAGAGCAGTAGCCAATGCGCTAACAGCGTTGGCGCAACAACCCGATGCTTCATCGACTATAACACGCACTTTATTTGTTGGTTTGGCAATGATTGAATCTACAGCCATCTATTGCTTCGTTGTGACCATGATCCTGTTATTTAGCAATCCGTTTTGGAACTATTTTATTACACAAAGCGGTAACTAAACTATGACGATAGATTGGTTTACAGTGGCTGCACAAACCCTCAATTTTCTGCTGCTAGTGTGGTTATTAAAGCGATATCTTTATGGCCCTATATTAAAAGCGATCGATGCCAGAGAGAATCAGGTTACAAAAGTTCTGAGGGAGGCTGACACGCTAAAAATAGAGGCAGAAGCGCAGCTAAGTCAGCTACAACAAAAAATCTCAGCAATTGATTCAAAACGCAATACATTGCTGCAAGAGGCGACTAAGTCTGCCCATGACCAAAGTGAACAGATCCTGCTTCAAGCACATAAAAATGCCGATGAAATAAGTAACAGCCGTTTGCTAGCATTAGAAAAAGAACTTGAACATTATCAAGATGATATTGCGTTAAAAACACTACAAGAAATATATGAAATAGCACATAAAGTGCTTGCCGATCTTGCTGATGTTGAACTTGAGCTAAAAATGTTTGAGTGCTTTTGTAAACATCTAAAAAACATGAGCCCTGATGAATCAAACAACTTAAATAAAACCGTAATAGCGGGTAACAATGAGTTAGTTTTATATAGCGCATTTGAACTTTCACAAGATCAAATACAACAAATAGACGCCATTTTACATAAGGTAATGGCAAAAACGTTATCAGTAACCAATACTTGGCGCCTTAAGCAGGAGGTAAAAACTTCGCTTATCTGTGGTCTCGAATTACGTTCAGATACTTGGGTAATTGCGTGGAATCATCAAGACTATTTAAGAGTGCTAAAAACACATGTTAATAAGCTACTCATTGAACAACGTGAAGCATTACACAATCGCGCAGCGCAACTCCCCCATCAACCGAATACCAACATAGTTTCAGCATGATAGCCCTTAAACCAGACATAAAACATTCAAGGTTACACACCTTATTTAGCTCATTGAAGCAAGGACGCTTAGATGTTGAGCCGGATCTAAGTGCTCAAGAAGTAGGCACAGTAACTAGTGTATCTACAGGAATCGCCTTGGTGAGCGGCCTACCAAATGTTGGCTTCGATGAACTTTTATATTTTGGTAACGACCTTTACGGTATTGCTTTCAACCTTGATGAAGAAGAAATAGGTGTAGTAATGCTAGGTGATGTTTGGCAACTAAATGTGGGTGATGACGTTAAGCGTACAGGTCGAGTGATGGATATAGCTGTTGGTCCAGAATTACTTGGTCGCGTCATTGACCCTTTAGGTCGACCACTAGATGGTTGTCCGCAGCCCGTATTAGCTCAAAGACTCCCTATAGAGCGCCCTGCCCCCGCCATTATAAAACGCTCTCCTGTAACAGAGCCATTACAAACCGGTATTAAGGTTATTGATGCACTTCTGCCCATTGGCCTGGGACAACGTGAATTAATACTCGGAGATAGGCAAACTGGTAAATCGGCTATTGCCATTGACACAATATTGAATCAGAAAGGCAAGAATGTTTTATGTGTATATTGCGCCATTGGACAAAAAGCGTCTTCAGTTGCGAAAACCTTAGCGGTTTTAAAAAACAACCACGCTATGGAATATACCGTTGTTATGGTCACTGAAGGTAACGACCCGCCAGGACTTGACTATATCGCGCCTTATGCTGCAACTAGCCTTGCAGAATATTTTATGGAAACCGGTAAAGATGTATTGATTGTGTATGACGACTTAACTCAACACGCGCGATCCTATCGTGAACTGTCGTTACTACTGCGTCGCCCGCCAGGTAGAGAAGCTTTTCCAGGTGATATTTTTTACCTTCACTCAAGGTTGCTTGAACGCTCTACCCATTTGAATCAAGACAATGGCGGAGGCTCGCTAACTGCATTACCTATCATCGAGACTGAAGGACAAAATATGTCAGCATATATTCCAACAAACCTGATCTCTATTACTGATGGACAAATATATTTGTCGCCCACTTTATTTGATTTGGGTGTGCTACCTGCTGTCGATGTTGCTAAGTCAGTGTCACGAGTGGGTGGCAAAGCTCAGCGTCCCCTCTATAGAAAAGTAGCGAGTGATTTAAAACTGGCCTATGCACAGTTTGAAGAGCTAGAAAGTTTCGCGCGGTTTGGTGCACGATTGGATGACAATACCCTAAATACAATAGAGCATGGCCGACATATTCGAGCCTATTTTTGTCAATCTGAATCAGATCCTTTAACCGTTTCAGAACAAATAACCTTATTGTTAGTTTTAGGGCAACATTTATTTGATGCTGTGCCTTTGAACAAAATGGCTAAAGCGCAAGTTAGTTTGCGTGAAGCAACCCAAAGCATGCCTGATACATTAAAAACATCCCTAGAAAATGCGCAAAATATAACGAATGAAGAAAGGTTGTTAGTCATTAAAATTGCTAAACAAACCTTAGCGCCTTTTATCAATAAGACGCAAGTTGAGGAGCGAGCCCACAAGTTAGTAGAAGGCTCCACCGAAAGTGCATTAAATAATCTAGGTAAGCATACGGATAAACATGAGTAATTCACTGGCCAAGCTTCAGCACAAAATATCCAGTGCTCGGGATTTACAGTCTGTCGTGCGGACAATGAAAGCTATGGCAGCAGTTAATATTACTCAATACGAAAATGCAGTGGACTCTTTAGGCGATTATTACCAAACTATTATTTTAGGGCTAAATATCTGTTTTCATCAAACCCATGTTTTAGGGACTGACACACTTCAAACAACACATAACAAACACAAAAATATTGGGGTATTAGCGTTTGGCTCGGATCAAGGACTGGTTGGTCAGTTTAATAATCTTTTATCCGAATTTCTAATTGAAACTATGCACCCCTATCCAGAAAACAAGATCGTGTGGGCTATTGGTGAGCGTATACAGCCACTATTATTAGAGGCAAAAATGAACCCAGCAGAAAGTTATCAACTGCCTACCTCCCTAGATACAATTTCTGACCTTGTGGGTGAACTCATTTTAGAAATTGAATGGCAACGTGAAAACCATGACATAGGCCAAATAATTGTTTTTCACAATACGCCAACATCCAAATCAACTTACGCGCCTACTTTCCACAAACTCTTGCCCTTTGATCAAAACTGGAAAGACCAAATTATGATGACACAATGGCCGACTAAAAGTTTACCCGAGTTACTTAATGATAAAAAAAATACCTTTAAGGCTTTGATAAGTGAATACCTGTTTGTATCTATATACAAAGCGTGTGCAGAGTCTTTAGCGAGTGAAAATGCCAGCCGCTTAGAAGCAATGTTGCGGGCTGAGAAAAACATTGAAGATTTATTGGATGGCCTAAACCAAAATTTTCGCCATATGCGTCAAACTGGTATTGATGAAGAATTGTTTGATCTAGTTGCAGGTTACGAAGTTTTAATCACAAAAAATCAAAGGAAATGATTTTATAAAAATATAGGGCAATTCTGCATTTGTGATAATCGCTGATGTTTCCCAAACTCAATGTTCAAACAACTTTACTGTACTTTTTATTGACCATACTCTGTTAATCCATTGGGCTTCTCGCGGCAACTGCAAAAGCAGTCATTAAATGGGAATTTAACAAACTAGAGCCAATTGACCTTTATCGCTATGCAAATGAGAATTTTAGACAAAGTTTTTTATCCTCTCACTGGAAAATTACATGAATAATCTAGTAGAAAAATTTAATAGTAAATGTGCTATTGCCCTATTAATGGCAGTCATTTCGCTGCAAGCCTGTAAAGAAAGCTCATCTGGCTTAGCCTTGGGTACCTTAGAGCGAGATCGAATTGCTCACACCGCAACCGCAAGCGAAGTAGTAGTGTCTTTGCCGGTAGCCCAAGGCAAAAATGTGAGTGTAGGTGATGTACTAGTGCAATTAGATAATCGCCAACAAAAAGCGTTAACTGCCAAAGCGGCAGCACATGTTGCCGAAGCTAAGGCGAACTTAGAAAAATACCGTAACGGCGCTCGACCTGAAGAAGTGGCCTCTGCCAGTGCAAAATTACTAGGCGCCAAAGCTGCACTAACGGAAAGTGAAGCGTCTTATATCCGTGCTAAAAATCTCGTCTCAAAGGGACTGGTTAGTCAAGCAAGTCTAGACCAGGCGCTTGCCTCTAAAGATTCTAATAGTGCCGCAGTACAAGCGGCGCAAGAAGCCTTATTGATACTTACCAACGGTACTCGCCATGAGGACTTGTTAATGGCTGAAGCCAACCTTGCAATAATGCAAGCGGCACTTGCCAGCGAAAATAAAAAGCTAGATGACTTAACTGTTACTGCGACACGAAACGGATTGCTCGATAATCTCCCATGGAATTTAGGTGAACGCGTAACCTTGGGAAGTCCATTAGCCATAGTATTGGCAGGTGACACACCTTATGCCCGTATTTATGTTCCAGAACCCTACCGGGTTAAAATATCAGCAGGAGATACACTTTCTATTCATGTTGATGGCATTTCAGAAACGATTACAGGTTCAGTACGCTGGATCTCCAGTGAGCCTGCTTTCACACCTTATTATGCATTGAATCAAGAAGAGCGAGCACGGTTAATGTACTTAGCTGAAGTGCAATTGCCCGATAGTTATGCAGCGTTACCCAATGGCGTGGCTGTACAAGTAGAACTTCCATGAATACAAGCCCTCCCCTAGATTGGGTTATACAGGCAAAGCAGCTAAGTCGTCAATTTGGAAGCTTAAAAGCGATAGATAAATTAGACTTACACATTGATAAAAATCGTATCTATGGATTTTTGGGGCCAAATGGATGTGGTAAAACCACCGCAATACGTATGCTAACAGGTTTACTGAAACCGACTTCGGGAGAGATACAAGTTTTGGGTCTAACCTTGCCAAAAGACGCTGAAAAACTGCGTTTAAAAATGGGCTATATGACTCAGAAATTTTCTCTCTACAATGATTTAACCGTAAAAGAAAACTTGCAGTTTATCGCCAAAATTTATGGAATATCAGGTACAGCTCAAAAAAAACGTATCGATGAGTTGCTGTCTATCTATGGTCTCAATCAAAAACAGCGACAGCTAGCAGGCAGCATGAGTGGTGGTCAACGTCAACGTTTAGCCCTAGCTGCAGCCACGCTGCATCGTCCAGAATTGTTATTTTTAGATGAACCTACTTCTGCAGTGGATCCTGAGAATCGTCGTGAATTTTGGGAGCAATTATTCGACCTTTGTGATCAAGGTACTAGTATTTTAGTCTCAACCCACTACATGGATGAAGCTGAGCGTTGCCACAAATTGGCGATACTAGAAGACGGAATAAAACGCGCAGATGGCACCCCAGAGCAACTGATGAATAATATTGCGGCTCATGTAGTTGAAATAGAAGCAGAGGGGCTTCGAAAATTAAAACAACAACTAATAACAATACCGGAAATAGTCACAGCGGCCCAGTTAGGCGCAAGGTTAAGAGTGCTGATCAAAAATACTGTAAGTGACCCAATAAACTTTTTACAACATCACACCACCATTAGGGCGAATCAATTCAGTATTGTGCGACCTAGCCTAGAAGATGTGTTTATCACCTGTACAGGAAAAAGCCGCCAATGATAAAAAGTGTCTATCGTATTCAAGCTATTTTTATCAAAGAGTTGATGCAATTAAAACGTGATAAAATGACCTTTGCCATGGTGATTATGATCCCATTGGTGCAATTAATGTTATTTGGTTATGCAATCAATACTAAGGTGCGCCACATACCTGTTGCAGTGGTTGATCACAGTCAAAGTGCAATGAGCCGAGTGTTAGTACAAACAGTAACGGCTACACAAGTAGTCAGTTTTACTCGCCAATTCTATGATATTAAAAGCGCAGAACAGGCCCTTGACCAAGGTGAAATACGCGCCATATTTATCATCCCTGCGGATCTTAGCCAACGTATCGCCCGCCATCCTAGTGTTGGCTTTGGCCTACCCGCTTCTAGTGATGAAGAAACCAGTCGCCCCATAGCACAGTGGCTAGTTGATGGTTCAGACACCATGATTGCAGCTGCAATTAAAGGGCTCAGAAATATGCCTTTGTCAGAGCTACTCAGTAAGGCTGCTAATCGTTCTACCGCGACCTTTGAAGTGACACTTTTTTATAACCCTGAGCAGCGAACAGCTGTCAATATTGTGCCTGGTTTAGTGGGCATTATTCTGACTATGACGATGATTATGTTTACATCTGCCGCCATAGTGCGCGAGCGTGAGCATGGCAATATGGAAATGTTAATTACTACCCCAATACGTCCAATCGAATTGATGTTGGGTAAAATTATCCCTTACATATTCATTGGGTTATTGCAGGTAGCAATCATTCTAGGTTTAGGTTATTTAGTATTCAACGTACCTATAAATGGAGGTTTATGGGCTTTGTTTTGTATTACGTTGCTTTTTATTGCTGCTAGCCTAACCCTAGGGTTAGTTATTTCGACTATTGCGAGCAATCAATTACAATCTATGCAACTGACCATATTTGTATTATTACCCTCGATTTTATTATCAGGTTTTATGTTTCCCTATGAAGGTATGCCAGAAATAGCTCAATACATAGCTGAGGCTCTACCGGCCACACATTTTATGCGATTAGTTCGAGGGGTAGTATTAAGAGATGTAGGTTTTAGCGATATGCTTCCTGATGTGTATTGGCTTAGCCTATTTACAATTGCAGGGCTGATTTTTACTTCTTTACGCTTTAAGAAAAATCTAGACTAGAAAAGAAGCCGTGTCCTTAACTAGTCATTTTTTACATCTTGCGTTTTCAAGCGCTCTTGCTCTTCATTTAGCTGAGCATTTAAAACTTCCAACTTTTTTTCAATCGCCTTACGGCCCTCGTTACTTAGGCTGTCTTTTCCTTGCTCTAATTCCAACGTTAATTGCTCAATAGCAGTCTCAACGTTAGCGACTGATGACGCCATTTCAGCCTTTTCAAAGGCTAATGTTTCCAATTTATTGTCATTCGCTTCTGCTTCGACTGTATGGGAAGTGGGAATAATTGGCTGTTCTTTTATTGCACGAGTATTCATAAAGCTCGGTGACACAATCTCAATATTATCCCCGTGCAATCTATCTAATACCGAGTTATATAAATTGGCTCTTACTGATAATAAATTGGAGGTATCCTCTAAACGCCCAGCAATACGATAGGTTATAGAAAAATCGCCTAAATTTCTTATTTGCACAAACCCTTCCGACAGCCCCGCGTCTTCTGCTGCTAAACATAACTGTTTGCTAACTTGATGACGAGATATGTCGTAGCCTAAAGAGAGATCGATTGACACTATAGTTCCTGAGCTTCGTACTACTTTTACGGGAAAGGTCACCATATGAATATTAGGAATTGTGACGAGATCACTTTGCTCTGTTTGTACTTCAACATGCAATAGATTCATTTCTGTGGTGCGGCCGGTGATGTTATCAACTGTAATGTAATCACCTAACTTGATATTTTTGATGACTCGCAACATCACACCAGCAAGGATATTACCGATAAAAGTAGTGGAGGCAAAGGCTATCGCGGCACTCAGTAATATACCAAATAATGATAACAACTGACCACGCAGTGCATCACTCAGAGGTAACACAATAATAATAACCACTATGACAACGATAGTCAGGCAGAGCATTAAAAATTGGAATTGAAATTTACGTTTTTCCCAATACTTTCTAAGGTAGCGATTTAGTAATGCCAACAAAATAAAACTCAGTAATATAGTCGTAAATAACTTAGCTGTACTACCTGAGGCTAGAAAAAGGTCGAATACACTACTCATCTTCAATACATTCCTAATTTAATAAACACCGGACGCTTCGCCACTGAGCGATAATTATATAGTTGATAGTCCATCGTTAATATCCATTACGCTTATAAATCACTAGTTTTTGGAGCAATACAAGTCTCTTGCTTCAATTGTCCCGTTTATGCCCCAATACCCTGCAATAGCCGCCCCAGTATATCTGAACCAGTAATGACCCGAGGCGCTAAATCAGTCCAAACAATAATCACGTCCTTTTGCAACACAGAGTCGGATGCGGCTTCTATGTCATGAACAGATTTCAGTAATTGCACCGCCTCTCCTAAAGTAGTCTTAGGATCATCTATGATAATAGGCCTGTGGCAGAAAGAGTACGGATCTTTAGCTGCATTAACTAATGTTGTAGAGCGAATAAAACTATCTGCGTCAAGCACTAACAGAGGTTTGTTTTCATTATTTTTAATTAACACCCAAGTCTGATCTGAGCGATTGACTGCAGTAACAAACGCCTTAAATTCTGGGGTGTCTGGCATTGGAAGACTGGGTAAATCGAGAACATGAGGCATAGTAATAATACTGAACGGATCTAATAGTTCTCCTTCTTCAAGCACTGTAATGTTTTCAATCTGCAAAAAATTCATTGCCCCCCTACCCTGCACTTGCTCTATACCCGATTCCTTAGAATCTAGGTGAGCTTTTATAAAAGCCGATAGTTGTTTTTCTCTCAGATAGGCAATGCCTTCTTTACCCAACCAAACGTCCAGCAAAAGCGCTGTGGTTTTAGCTACGGGAAATAGCAAAATCTGATAAAACCTAATGATAGGAGCAAGCTTAGAAGCAACTTTAAGGGCATTACGTGAAAAGTAAGCTTGTGGAAATACTTCACCCAAAAAAGTGATGAGTACCGTTGAAAAGAGAAATGAACTCATACCGGTAAGTACTGAATCTGATAATAAGGTCAGCAGTACATTTATAGACACATTTCCCCAAAGAAGCGTAGACAATAAATAATTGGAGTCAGCACGCAAAGACAAAATAACGTCGGCACTGCTACTGCCTTGTTTAGATTCTACTTCTAACTGCAAGCGGCTTAAACTAAAAAAGGCTAAATTTAACCCTGAAAAGATTGCTGATTGGCTAATACAAATGATTATGCCAATCCAAATAAAAATATCATTTGTCATACATTATCTGTCCTTACAACAGGGTGAAATTTAGTCAAGTCAACATGACACAATTAAAAACCATTGCGAAACTTGTATTAAAACGATAGTCCCAAGCTTAGCTCGTTAACTCTTTCGCACAATTACGGCCTTTTTACCAACTAGTGAGAAATTCAAAGGTTACTCTTTTAACAGAGTGACTGGGGTTAAAAAGTCATTGGGTTTAAATGCAAGTACTGAACAAGACACTTCGGTGAATACTTTTTCAGCCGTGTTGCCAATGAAAAATCCGGCTATTCCAGTTCGGCAAACGGTACCCATAATCAATAAATCAATTTGTTTTTGTTTAACGGTATTAATGATTTCTGAGGATGGGAAATTAGATAATATCAAATCCATGTGCATAGTTGATTTACTCCAATCCTGAAGTTCCGTATAAGATAACAAGGCTTGTTTGCAACTTTCCAAGGTATCTTTTCGCATATCTTCAATACTCTGTTCAGATAAGCCACCTCTTACTGACAAATATCCTTCTGCATACACAGACCAAACTTGTAAAAAATGCACAGTCGCATGGCTGATTGATTCAACTAGTTTGCTCGCTTCGATGAGTGAAGTATTCAATGAAATTTCACTTGATTCCTCGCTTGCTGCATCTACAGGAGTCAGAATATTTTTAATATCTGCAGTGGTGTGGGGATTAACTATCCAAAGTGGACAAGGGCATTGACGTAACAAGTGCATCTGGGTGCTACCAAAAAAACTTGTGGGTAAACCTAATTGTTTTTTTGCGGCCATAATTGCCAATAAGTCAAACTTACACTTGAGTACCTGACGAATTAACTCGATAAAGGTTTCTCCACTTGCGACCATAGTTTTGATTTCGAGGGCAAACACTTCCAAGGTACTGGCTATCTTGTCTAAAGACTGTTGAGTGTTTTTTATCATGTCCTTATTGATGTCTTCTAAAAAGGCCGATGAAATAGCCATGCGGGCTAATGGTGGCAGTGGTTTTACAACACCAACCAAAGTGATCCTTGCTTTTGTAACTAGCGCAAGAGGTATGATGCAGTTGAGCATAGGTTGACTGTTGACACTAGGATCAATATAAATCGCAATATTAGTAAACATAATAACTTCGGCTCCTGAAAACGAGGAAAACGGTTCTTCGTTTAAAAAATATAATCATTAGCAGTCAATTTTTAAGGCTCTACCTGCCAAAACTCACATAAATAACTCCAGGCTTCTTCGGCTGTATCCACAATCTTAAATAGCTCAAGATCAGCTTGATTTATTGCCCCCTGTTCAGCTAAAAAATCAAAATTAATTAGCTTATTCCAATAATGAATGCCGACTAGTACGACAGGTACCGACTTAACTTTTTTAGTTTGAATTAGCGTCAGTGTTTCAAAGAGTTCATCCAAGGTGCCAAATCCACCAGGAAACGCCACCAAACCACGCGCTCGCTTTAAAAAGTGCATCTTGCGTATTGCAAAATAGTGAAACTGAAAACACAGCTCAGGGGTGATATAAGGATTAGGATCTTGTTCAAAAGGCAAAACAATATTTAACCCAATGCTTTTACCGCCAGCTTCACTAGCACCTCGATTGGCGGCTTCCATGACGCCCGGTCCACCGCCTGTCACCACCACATATTGACGACCATTCAATGCTAGGGATAGCTGAGTTATTTTATTGGCTAACAGTCTTGCTTCCTGATAATAATGACTATTTTTTAGCACATTTGTTGCAATCACATGCTGCTTGATAAGATGTGCATCAGAAGGTGATTGTGCCAACATGGTTTTGGCTTTTAACAAGCTTTGTTGAGCCCTATCAACATCAGGAAATCGTGCACCGCCAAAAATCACCACAGTGGTATCAATTTTGTTTTCTTGTTGCACCAAATCGGCTTTAATCCATTCAAGTTGCAACCGAACCGAACGCAAATCGTCTCGTAATAAAAAATCTTCATCAGTATAAGCAAGTCGATAGGATTCGCTTGACTCTAACTGTGCAGTTTTTGCCACCTCGGCGTCATCTGCTGCTGAGCAGAAATACCTATTTTTATTGCTTGATTGCTTCATGCAAAATGGTCCATCAACTTAAAATTGAATACATTGGTTTAGAGTTGGGATGGTCGAATTCCATCCTTTACTTTTTAACGCTGTTTGCAATGTGAGCTTGGCGTTTTCTTCACCATGCACCAAAAACAATTGTGGTTTTTTATCTGTAAAGCCACCTAACCAATCTATTAGTTGTGATTGGCTGGCATGAGCTGAAAAGCCACCCATAGTATGAATTTTAGCCTTGACGGCTATTTCCTCACCTACAATTTTAAATACTTTTGCGCCATCAACTAATGCTCTTCCTGGGGTACCCATGGCTTGAAAACCAACAAAAATGACATGAGATTTTTGTCGCCAAAGATTATGTTTAAGATGATGGCGAATTCGGCCACCATTACACATACCGCTACCAGCAATAAAAATTGCACCACTGTCTATGTTATTTAGCGCCATCGACTCGGCGGTAGAGCTTGAGTAACGTAAAACCGGTAAAAATTTATGCAAACTTTGTTGATTGTTTGAGCCACCCATAGCGGATCGGTCTTCTGGATTAAAAATATTTTGATAGCGATGATAGATTTCGGTAACCGCTATGGCCATTGGGCTGTCTAGATAAACCACCTGTTGTCTTAGTTTACCCTTTTGATATAACTCCCCTAACCTAAACAGGATTTCTTGGGTTCGGCCTACAGCAAAGGATGGGATCAAAATATTTCCGCCATTTTGCGAAGCATCTTCAAGCACATCTTCAAACTCTTGCAAGGTTTCATCCATTGGACGATGATCGCGGTCACCATAGGTAGATTCAAGTAGGAGGACGTCTGCTGTGGCAACCAATTCAGGATCTTGCAATAACGCTGCTTGTGAATTACCAAGATCACCCGAGAACACGAGTTTTTTAACTGCGCTTTGTTCCTCGATATACACTTCAACAATGGCTGACCCCAATATGTGTCCAGCATCTAGATAATTAATTTCGAAACCAGGAGCGACAATGTTTTTTTGGTGATAATTGATTGCCTTACAAAGATCTAATGTGTCTTCCACATCGTTTAAATTATACAAAGGTTCAATTTCTACTTTCCCCGAACGGCGTCGCCTTTTATTTTCCCATTCTGCATCCCGTTGTTGCAAAGATGCGGCATCTTTCAATAACACTTCAATTAGATCTCGGGTTGCGTATGTCATATAAATAGGACAGCTCAACCCCTGTCCAACCAGCAGGGGCAAACGCCCTGAGTGATCTAAATGGGCGTGGGAAAGAACCACAGCGTCTATCTCATTTATATCAAATGGCAGTGGTTTAAGGTTGGCTTCTTCCTCCTCACGCCGGCCTTGAAATAGACCACAATCAAGTAATATCTTTGACTTGCCGTTGTTAAGCAGATAACAACTACCAGTCACGCCCTCAATTGCGCCATAAAAAGTTAAATTAGCCATTATATTCTCCAAAAATTGTGAGTTTACTCATCAGCGACAACATCTGGCACTGGCCTATCTTCAAAGTCGAGTTTTCCTTGTAACGCTTTAATCCTGATAAGCGCTTTATTCCACTGTTGTGCCAACCTAAACACCTCAGCTAGACCATCAATCGAGTCAGACATTTGGCTAATGGAGATGTGTGAGCGTGTTCCTTCAATAAGTAGCTTCGCCTTCAACTTGTCGTGCTCCGAATGCAATTGACTTATTTGCTCTTGCAGCATGTCTAATGTGCCAAATTCCGTCCCACGACTGCTTTGCATAAATGTCGCCACTTTAGCGAGGTAATCCGTCATATCCTGCTCAAGAGTATGAGCTGCGAAGCTTTCCCTTCTTTCAAACTGATAAACAATATGCTCTAGTGTTATAGTGCAACTAAGAAAATACTGCTCAATTCTCAACAGCGTGGCGAGATCAGCTGTTGTGTCTTCACTCATTTCAGAGCTACCAATGTTAGCGATAAATTTGGATATTTCTGTAGACAGTAACTTTATTATTTTGACTTCGTTTTCGAAATCAAATGGTTGTGAAGCACTAGTTTGTATTGATTTTGAATACAAGTTCATGACTTTCTCTGACAACGCGAGATTTTCGAGTAACAGCGCATTAACTGCGAGCACTGGGGTTTGCGCAATAGTGTTATCTAAATATTGTGGACGGGAATCTTTTTCTTCTGGTGCATGAAAGCGCCCCTCAAGAAAGGTCGCAAGTCGATCATTATGTGGATAAACCAGGACTACGCCAAGTACATTAAATATGCTGTGAAAAAGTGCCAATGAAATTGCGGCATCAGAACGTATAGTAAAAAACTGAGTGAAGCCATCTATAAGGTAAAATATTACCGGCATAATCACTAATGCTACTAAAGCCGTTGAGGAGTTAAATATAACTTGTGCAGCCGCCACTCGTTTTGCATTAGGCGTCGCGCCTATTGAAGCTAACAAAGCTGTGGATGTGGTACCAATATTTGCCCCAATCACCATAGCACCTGCGGCGTATATCCCCACAACACCAGTGGAAGCAGCGGTAATGGTCAGAGCAATAGAAGCACTGGAACTTTGAGTGAGCATTGTCATGACAATACCCACTAAAAGAAAGGTAAAAATACCTGAGATACCTTCGGCGGTGAATTCACTTACATTAAATGTTTGAACCAAGCCCTCAAACGCATTTTTAAGTACATCGATACCGATAAAGAATAATCCGAACCCTACTAAAGCCAAACCAAAGGAGGCCAATTTCCCCTTTTGTTTAACCATTTTCAATATCATGCCTGCCCCCACCATTGGAAGTGCAAACGCCTGAATATCGAACTTAAACCCCAGAAGGGCCACTAACCACCCTGTCATAGTGGTACCAATATTGGCGCCATATACTATGCCTAACGCCTGACGCATACTGATAAGCCCCGCGTTAACAAAACCTAAAGAAGCCACAGTTACCGCACTGGAAGATTGCACTATAGCTGTCATAAAACAGCCAGAAAATATGCCCCTCAACGGGGTCCTACTGGATTCTGAAAGTAGCTTTCTAAGAGACGTGCCCGCGGCTAATTTCAGGCCATCAGTCATCATAGCGATAGCCAGCAAAAATAAGCCTAAGCCACCTAAAATCGTGCCAATTAGGGTTATGGTTTGCATTCAGCTTTACTCTCTAATCTATTGATTGGGTTTTCAGAGAGATTCCCATTGCGGGTGAAATATTGAACCGTAGTACAGGCCACTACGTCGCCTAACACATTCACTGAGGTTCGGCACATGTCCAAAATTCGGTCTACCCCAAGGATAAGTGCAATGCCGGCAGCAGGAATGCCCACCCCTTCAAGCACCATGCTTAATATTATGATGCCAGCACCGGGTGTTGCTGGTGAGCCAATAGAAGCGGCAACCGACATAGTGACGATAAAAAGGTAACTAGATAGACTCAGATCAACACTAAAAACCTGAGCTAGGAATACCGTTGCTACCCCTTGATACATCGCTGTGCCTGTCATATTGATAGTCGCACCTAAGGGGATCAGGAAGCGCGCTATCTCTGGATTGACATGTAATTTGTCTTCAACCACTTGTAAACTGATAGGCATAACAGCCGCTGAGCTACTGGTAGAAAACGCCAATAAAAGTAATTCTTTAACGTTACTAAAAAACGCCTTTAACGGTTGCCTCAATGTGACTTTGGCGACCATAAAATAAAGTAAAGCAACACTAAGTAGACCAAGAATGACTGTCGCAACATAAACGGCCATGCCAGCAAGTACTTCTACTCCTAAGTTGGCAACTAAGCGAGTGATGAGTCCAAAAACAGCAATAGGCGCCAATAACATTGCCCAAGATACAATACGTAGACTCACATCCTGCAATGCGCCCATTAAATCAAATAAAGGTTTGGATTGTTGTGCTGGAATTGACAGCATCGCCGCTCCTAACACTGCAGCAAACAAAATAATCTGCAGCATTTCACCAGAAGCCATAGAAGCTAAGGGGTTTTTAGGGATCAGTGCAGACACTTTGTTAGGTAATTCCGCCATGGCTGGAAAGCTTTGAACCACATTACCGGCTGCTGGAGTGGCAGTCATATCTACCAAAGCACTGGCATCAACAAATTGTCCAGGTTGAATACTTAACGCCAAGGCAATACCAATAGCAGCGGCAATTGCTGTAGATAGCACAATAAATAGCAATGCAATCAAACCATTTTTCTTAATGGCAGCAGGATTATTGTTCGCTGCTAGCCCTCTCACAATAGAAGCAACGACCAATGGAACAACAATCATCTGAATGATGGCTAAGAAAACCTGTCCAGGTAGCGCAAGCCAAGCCGTTAGTGGGATAACCATTTCAGTACTGATCAACCCTAGGTCTGGCCCTAATAAGACACCTGAAACGACGCCTAACATCAACGCAATTATTACTTTCAGCCAAAGTCGACCATTGATGAGATGTTCAAGCTGATTTGCGAGATTTTTAAAGGGACTGACAATAGATGATTTCATTTGTAACCACTTAAAGTTAGGAGTTTGAGTCACCACTTAATGTTAATCAAAGTAAACAATATGTAGTGATTCAAAATAGTTAAAAAATCATAACAAGTTGCCGCAGTCATCATCTTGATGTAAATCAATTATCTGACCCACTAGGTTTTCCCCCAAGTCACAAGTCAATGCCATTCAATATTCTTAAGCGCCAACCTAATTTAACCAAGTACTAGTGCAGTAGCTGGACAGCTAAAGAAGTTTTGTGCATGATCATGACATCGCGTTTTAGATTTGCAGTTATTGTGTTTATTCAAGTTATCTTTTTTCCAATCACTTTTCCTTTTCTGCCTACAGACGCCCCCAGTTTTTACATTACTTTTAGGAAATACCATGCAAAAAATCGTTATTGTAGGCGGAGGTGCGGGTGGCTTAGAACTCGTTAGTCGACTCAGTCGCACACTAGGCAAAAAAGGCTTGGCGCAAATTATATTGGTAGACAGGCAGCCGACCCATGTGTGGAAACCTCTGTTACATGAAGTAGCAGCTGGTGTGATCGATAAAAACTCTGACGGAGTGGATTATCGAATCCATGCTGCTCGGCACCATTATCAATTCCAACTCGGTACCATGAGTGATATCGATCAGTTGAATAGGAAAATAAAATTAGATCCTATCCTTGATGAACAAGGAGAAATATTGCTACCTCATAGAGAGATTGACTACGATTATTTAGTTTTGGCCATTGGCAGTGTCAGTAACGATTTTGGCACGCCAGGTGTGAGTGATAATGCCTATTTTTTAGATTCTCTGGCTCAGGCTGAACGTTTTCATAAGGCGTTACTCAACCAATTATTGAGGATCAATCAACAAACCGACCTTTCCAGTACCCTAAAAGTGGCGATTGTTGGTGCGGGGGCAACTGGCACCGAGTTAGCGGCGCAACTCCATCATGTAGCAAATTTAGCACGTTCTTATGGCATGCCTAAAATGTCTTCAAAACGCTTGGTTATCTCCATTATTGAAGCCGGAGAGCGAATATTACCGGCTTTACCAGAGAGAATTGCGTTATCAGCAAGGCAGGCGTTAACCAAATTGGGGATTAAAGTATTAGAAGGTACACGAATTATTAAAGCCCAAAAAGAAGGCTTTTTAACTAACCAAGACGTATTAATCGAGGCTGACTTGTTGGTATGGGCGGCGGGCATTAAAGCCCCGGATTTTATTCAAAAACTTAATTTATTTGAAACCAACAAAGCCCAACAAATTTTGGTCAATACACATTTGCAAAGTACCATTTGTAAAAAAATATTTGTAATAGGCGATTGTTGTGGTTTTAAACAACAAGATGGTACTTGGGTTCCTCCACGAGCCCAATCTGCTCACCAGATGGCTAGCTTAGTGGCCACAAATTTGACTCATATTATCAAGAACAAACCTTTAATTGATTACCGATATACCGACTATGGATCTTTAGTGCATTTAAGTAAGTACAGCACTGTGGGTAGCCTGATGGGTAGTTTAAGTAATAGTAGTATGTTTATCGAAGGCCGAATTGCAAGATTGGTCTATATTTCTCTTTACAATATGCATCAGTTCGCTGTTCATGGCTGGCGTAAAGGAATATTGGTTTTGTTAAGCCGAAAATTAAGCAATATAGTTGGACCTAAGTTAAAGCTTCACTAAATCGCTAGATTAATAAAAGATAAATTGGCGAAAACCAATTTATCTTTTTGCTTGAATTTAACGGCCGAGAATGAGGTCTGTGAGACCAAATAAGCCATATAAAATAGGCTGATGTATTAGGTAAATAATCAATGAATGCTGCCCTAAAAATACGAGTTTATTTGCAATGGCACTTGGCTTGACTTTTATGTGAAACATCTCGCTGTGCATCACAAATACGCCTATTAATACCACACCTATCCAGGGGAAAAAGCTAACTAAGTCCACTGTGTACGTCGGTATCCCTAAGTTTAAAACACTCCACTCCCAAAGCCAGTATAAGTCAAAGATAGTAGTCCAATAACCCGCTAGACTGATAACACCAATGATTAATGCAAGGTTAGGAACACGGACAAATAAGACTGAGACAGGTAACGCCACCGCAATAAAATGTATTATCCCAAAGTACACCCAGGTTTTAGGATCTAATAGCAAGCTACCTATAGTAATCAACAGCGACACCAAACACAGTTTAGCGACTGTTTTTGCTAGTTTCTCTTTATTGACAGGTTTTTGGTAGGCTAAATAACTACTCATTCCTACCGCCAACAAAAAACAGCTAACAATAATCGCCCTAAAAACTCTCCATTCAAGATCTTCACTGGTGCTGAAATAGGCCCATCCAAATATCGTTAAGTCATAACTAAAATGGAAAATAACCATCAGAACAATGGCTAAGCCGCGAAGTAAATCAATTTCATAGATTCTACTTTTCTGAATAATTGTATTATTGCCCATTTTACTTATCGTGATCCTTAAGCCATTCATTTAAAAGCTTAATTTGCCCGCATTTATAGGCCGCATAGGTTATGCGTAACGCATTTGACAACATTTCACTGTCTGTCCAACCGGTTTTATCAGATAACTCTGAATAACAGTCCATTGCTTGAGGCGTGACATATCCCCTTACCTGTTTTTTACCTTTGTCTTTTTGTTTTTCCCTGAAGCGTTTTTGTTTTTCAGCGTTAGCACTGCGTTTAATTTGGGTCATATCATTCAAATAATCATTTGTTTAGGTTTAAATTGCTCAAAAGATGAAATATATCACTGTTCAGAGTTGTTTAGCGTACAACTGTTCGCTAAATTACCCTCCTCAGAATAATTAGGCAGTATATAGAATGACAGTACAACAAAATAGTTTCACCAAAGAAGAACTTTTATCTTGTAGCACAGGGGAGTTATTCGGCCCTGGAAATAGCCAGCTTCCTGCACCAAACATGTTAATGATGGATCGCATTGTAGAAATTTATGAAACCGGCGGCGAGCATGACAAAGGTTATATTGTAGCGGAACTAGATATTACACCGGACCTATGGTTTTTTGCGTGCCATTTTCCCGGTGATCCTGTGATGCCAGGTTGCCTCGGATTAGACGCTATGTGGCAACTGGTTGGATTTTTCTTAGGCTGGTCTGGTGGACCAGGCAAAGGTAGAGCCTTAGGTGTGGGTGAAGTGAAATTTACTGGTCAAGTGTTACCTACAGCTAAAAAAGTTACATATCGGATTGACTTAAAACGTGTTATCAAACGTAAACTGTTTATGGGTTTAGGTGACGGAACAGTAGCAGTTGACGGTCGAGTGATTTACCAAGCAAAAGATTTAAAAGTAGGTTTATTTCAAGATACCAGTAGTTTTTAATTAAAATCGAAGTTTAAACGTATTAAAGCCCCAAAAATTGGGGCTTATGTATTGGTATTTAACGACTAATTAGTCCGATATTTCTATCACCGATGGCCTCTCGCCACCCTCCTAACCATTCAGATCTTGTATTTGATGTATGAAATGGGCAGTTCTCTTTTGAACGACCTGTAATGCCTGCTTGGTAACCTTTAGAATGCGCCCTTGAAAGTTTATCTCTCTTTTGTCTTTTCATTGAGTTTCCTCTTTTGAATGATTAATTACCCGTAGTGACTTAATGGCCACGTAATAGAGATAGTGGATACTGATGATTGGTTCAATAGTAAATGTCACTTATATTATTTGACATTTATTAACTGTTTGAATAAATGTGTTTTTTGCCCATAAACTAAATTTGTATATAAACTCGCCGATTTAAGACTATTTGTAATAATACAATTAACGGCAGTTTATTGTCTTCAAAGGAGAGAGGGAAATCAAATTAGCGACAAATGACGGGGAAAGTTATGTATAAAGAATTAACCTGATTGCTGCTCCAACATCCTATAGCGTAGTGTCAAAAGCTGCGTCTTAGAGCCTTTAAGGCTCTAAGAAAACAAAACCCGCCAAGAGGCGGGTTAGTTAAAGTCGAAACGCAATCAAGTTAGATTGAATTTTTAAAACGTCTCCAACCTAATAACAACAAACCCAAACCTAAAATCCAAGAAAGATTAGCCCCTTGTCTATCTCTATTAATTTCATCAGGTGTTTCACATGATTCAGTTTCGCCACCAACAATTGGTACCAATTTAATCGCCTTAACTAAGTCGACTATTATTTCACTGCCGTCTGTATCGAGAATGACCTCCCCGCTTGCATCTTTTGATGGGCCTCTATACAAGGCAGTGGCCACAATTTCATTGTTGTCGTTGATGCTATTGGCTTGCACTATAGTATAAGGTGAATCACAACCCACTAGGCTTTGCATGCCATTAAATTCTTTGGAGACATGATCATATAAAAAACCTTCTGTTCTACGACCAGTTAATGATGCATCCACTTCGCCATAACCCACTACTAAGCCATTATTATTTATATCTAGGGCCTCACTAGAAGAACCTAAGAAAAAATCATCTGGGAAAGTTAACTCTGACAAGTTCATATCGTAAACAAAAAACTTTTTTCTATTGGTTCCATTAATAGATTTTCTTTGATAACCCACTACTAAATTATCGTTATTGATATCGTTCGCTGAACTAATAGTGACAGAAGTCCTAGCAACAATGCGTTCTGGATCCGGTGTTAAATTAATAACTTCGTCACCATCATATATTACAGCGTAGTTACGAATAACAGTCACATCACTTTCAGTGTATTCACCATTTGAAATACCCACTGCTATACCGTTGTCGTTAATAGCAATTGCCTGGCTACTATAAATCTTAGTATCGTCAGCTTCTGGTTCAAAAAGTAAACCAAGTTCTTTGGTGTCTAACAAGTTACCTTGGTCGTCTAATTGCCAAATCAAACCTCTCAGTTGTGCATAGGAAGTAATTGAGCTAGTAAAAGTACTCACCACACTGCTGATGCAAGATTCAATAGGCACGTCACCTCTTGATGGAAAATCGGTGCTATCCGAGTCATCATCATCTACTAATTCTTCATCTTCACAGTCAGTGACAGCTGTTTCTAAGGCGTCAGATAAAAATGAAGTTGTACCGTAACCAACAACTTGATTACTTTCATTAATGCCAAAGGCATCACTAAAACCGCCGGCAATTATTTCTGGTGCCGGCAAATCCACTACTGTATTACCGAGACTAACAAATCCTCGGGTGCCAAATTCATGAACAACAAAGGTGACGTCGTCACCATCGTCCAAGGTATAGTCAACTTTATTATAAAAGCCTTCGCCACCACCTACACTCATACCTGCATTGTTAATATCTCTAACAGTAGTATTGGTAGAAATGGAGTATTGATTGCTTTGGTCGATTAGCTCATCAAAACCAGTGATATAATTTGTTTCATTTTCAGTGGCTAAAAAGCTGACGGTATTGGCAATTTGTTGGGCACTTTGTGATCCATCTGCGGAACCTATCAACGCCAGTAGCAGTTGATAATCAACGCTATTAAAATCGCCATTACTCGCTGCTTGCACATCAGTTAATAGTGCGACCAACGTATCTGATTCAAAGTCTAATAAATCTAGATCTATGGGAATATTGAATGGCGATTTAACATTTACCGTTATATTGCCATCTTCGTTGATTGCGCTGGGGAAGCTATTTCGCCCTTCGTCAGTAACAGGTAATTCAACTACCGTGTACTTAGCCGCTTGGCTAACAGGTGCCACTAAAAGGGCTAAAGATAATGCGGCGGCTAGCCTTGTTTTAGTCATGTATAATTAATCCTACTTACTACTAATATGTTAAGTTGTTATAGTTATATTTTGTCATCTGCTATTCGTTCATAGCTTCAATTTCATCCCATCTTTCATAACTTTGGTTTAGCAACTTTTCAGCCTCCGCTAAATCTGCAAGCACTGGGTCTGATTTTGATGCGCCTTGGCTAAAAAAGTCAGGAGCATTGACTAATTCTTGTAAATTTTTAACTTGATTTTCAAGGGTTTCAATTTTCAAAGGTAAAGATTCTAATTCAAGTTGCAGCTTATATGATAACTTTTTACCTTTTACTTCCGGTGAAATGCTTTTAGGACTCTGAGTTTGCGATTTAGTTGCAACTGTCGCCACTTTTTGAGGTATTTGCTGTGAGTACCAATCGCTGATATCAGTGCAACCACCGACAAACTCTCTTATTTTACCCTTACCTTCGAAGAAGTAACTCGATGTCACTACGTTATCAACAAACTCCCTGTCATGGCTAACTAAAATAACCGTTCCTGGATAATTGCATATAGTGTCTTCCAACAGCTCTAAGGTTTCTACGTCTAAGTCATTTGTCGGTTCATCTAGAATAAGAATATTACTCGGCTTTAACATTAATTTAGCTAACAATAGGCGATTCTTTTCACCACCAGATAAGGACTTCACTGGTGAATTGACTCGTTCTGGCGTAAACAAATAGTCTTGTAGATAACTCATGACATGTTTTGTTTTACCATTGATTGTCACTTCTCTTCTACCATCAGCAATAGCGTCTATGACTCTAAGTTCGCCATCTAATTGGTCTCGATGCTGATCAAAATAAGCCACTTCAAGTTTTGAGCCTGATTTAACTATTCCGGATGTTGGGGACAATTGCCCTAAAAACAGCTTAATCAAGGTACTCTTGCCACAACCATTGGGACCCACTAAGGCTAACTTTTCGCCTCTGAGAATAGTGGTAGTTAACGACTCAACAATGAGTTTATCAGCAATGGTGTAATGTAAATTTTCAGTTTCAAAAACGATTTTCCCTGAACTCTTAGACTCACTTACACTTACCTTAGCTGTGCCTAATTTGTTAGCTCTGAGAGAGCGTTCAGTTCTTAAGGCTTTAAGTGCTCGCACTCGTCCTTCGTTCCTAGTACGACGTGCTTTAACACCCTGTCTGATCCAGGTTTCTTCAATACTTAACTTTTTATCAAACAACGCATTCTGCGCTTCTTCCACTTCTAGGTCATGGGCTTTTTGATCAAGATAGGCTTGATAATTACCAGGATAACTCACCAAGTTTCCACGGTCTAAATCAATTATACGGCTGGCGACTCTACGAATAAACGCCCTATCATGGCTAACAAATACTACAGCCCCTGCATAACCTATAATGGCGTCTTCTAACCATTTGATCATATCAATATCAAGGTGGTTGGTTGGCTCGTCTAACAGCAAAATATCTGGCTCGCTTGCCATGGCTTTGGCTAAGGCTGCTTTTCTTCTCCAGCCACCAGACAAGTTACTGAGTTCTTGGTTAGGATCAAGTTGAAGTTTAGTTAACACTTGCTGGATACGTTGTTCTAGCTGCCAACCATTGTGATGGTCAAGTTGTTGTTGAAAGAATTCCAACTTGGCCATATTGGCATCAGACGGGTCTTCAGCGACCAAATCTGCGGTATGAAAATATCCTTTTAGATACTCGCCTACTTCAGCCAATCCTTCTGCCACATAATCAAACAAAGTGCACTGCACACTTGCCGGAGGATCCTGTGGTAATCGAGAAATTTTCACTTCTTTGTTTATCAAACGTTGACCGTCGTCTAGTTTGATATCTGCTTCAATGACTCTCAGCAAGGTGGACTTTCCGCAACCATTGCGGCCGACTAAACATAATCTTTCACCGGGATGAATGACTAGTTCAATACCATTTAATAAAGGAGGATGACCAAGGATGATACTGGCATTTTTTAACTGCAATAAACTCAACGTAAAAACTCACCTAATTGAAAAGAATCGAATGGCCAAGGCAATTCACTATTATTGTCTTCGCGGAATAAAACCGGAATACGCGCACCAAATAAATGATACAAATCCGAGCTGGCACGCACATCCACTTTTTTAACTGTCGATGCCGCGCGTGTATCTACTTCTTTAAGTAAAGCCTCGGCTTGTTCGCAAAGACAACAGCCCTGACCGGTATACAAAATTAAACTCATAAAATCTAACACACCTTACTGTTTAACAAGTGACCAACAATGATGTATTTTCGGATTGCGCTGAAAATCTTCTGGCAGAGTTTGTTTGGAAATATCTTTTACCTTTAACCCCAAAGCATTTAACGCTGCTTCGTCTAACTTAAACTGACGCAAGTTGTTGGAAAACAGGATTTCACCACCTGGATTGAGGCAAGTTAAGGCATCTGTGATTAACGCAACATGATCTCTTTGCACATCCCAAGTCCCTTCCATACGTTTAGAGTTAGAAAAAGACGGCGGATCAATGAACATTAAATCATATTTACCATTATGACGATTTAACCACGTCAAACAATCGGCTTGGATAAATTCGTAAGCCCCAGTTAAGTTATTAATCTTGAAATTTTCTTTCGCCCAGTCAATGTAGGTATTGGACATATCGACTGTTGTCACCGATTTGGCACGACCTAAAGCCGCATGTACAGATACACTGCCAGTGTAAGCAAATAAGTTAAGAACATCTTTTCCTTTAGATTTCTTTTGGATTAATTGACGGGTGACGCGATGGTCTAAAAATAACCCTGTATCTAAATAGTCATATAAATTGACTTGAAATTTTGCACCATTTTCGAACACTTCGATGGTTTCTTTGCGCTGCGAGACTTTTTGGTATTGGTTTTTACCTTTTTGTTGCTCTCGCACCTTAAGAATAATCTTATTTGCATCAATGCCCGTGACTTGGGGTAAAGACATCATGACTTCTTGAACGCGTCTCTTGGCTTTTTGTTCAGGTATATCTTTGGGAGCTGAATACTCTTGCACTACGAGATAATCGGCATATCTATCCACGGCCACATTGTACTCAGGTAGATCTGCGTCATATATTCGATAACAATTGGTATTTTGATTTTTTAACCATTTATTGACCTTCACCAAGTTTTTAGTTAGGCGATTAGCAAAATCATTGTTAACGGTTTTGTTTTCTCGAACTTGGCAGTTTTTTTCATCTAATTCAAAATTAACTAATGAACATTCTAATTTGCCGTTCATCAATTTGTATTCTTTTTTGGCCGCTAACTTCAATTGACGCAATAAATCACGATCTGATGTTAACAAAGACAAATGCCACGACTTAAATTCTTGCTTTAACCAACTTCCCCATTTTTGAAACACTGGAATAAGTTGCGTTGTTTCACTTAATCTTTCACCGTAGGGCGGATTACTCACTATGTATCCACTGGGTAAATCTGTAGCGGGAAGAAGGCAAGCGTCTTGTTGACTAAATTTGATTAAATCTGCCACACCAGCGGCTGCGGCGTTTTCTTTGGCCACTGTAATTATTGAGCTTTCTATATCATTGGCCCAAATCACACCTTCATGGGGCTTTATAGCCTGCTCCGCTTCTTCAATTAATTTATTCCAGGTAGATTTATCATGTTGTTTCCACGCATTAAATCCCCAAGATTGACGTTTTAACCCAGGTGCAATATTTGAAGCTATCATTGCAGCTTCGATAGCAATGGTCCCAGAACCACACATGGGATCGATAAGTGGTGCTTGGGTATGCTTAAACCAGCCGCTTCTGATTAACATGGCACTGGCCAAATGTTCCTTCACGGGTGCTATACCAGTTTTAGCTCGATAATGTCTTTGATGTAGGCTCTGACCTGTTAAATCAATATACACACCAAGAATGCTTCGCCACATGCGAGCTTGCACTCTGATGTTAGGTAAAATTTTACTGACTGATGGACGCTCATCAAAGAAAGTGGAAAATTGGTCGACTATGGCATCCTTGACTTTTAAGCCACCAAACTGAGTATTATTGATACTCTGATTAGTACCAGTA
Source organism: uncultured Paraglaciecola sp. (assembly GCF_963977085.1). GTDB lineage: Bacteria > Pseudomonadota > Gammaproteobacteria > Enterobacterales > Alteromonadaceae > Paraglaciecola. The sequence goes on from NZ_CAXBNC010000002.1 coordinate 218,211, forward strand.
AAGTCGACCATAAAGGTATCCTTTACACCAAAATGGCTGGGCCAGTTTGCTTGATCTGTTACTTTGTAGACATCGTCTGCACTATTGACTTCACCTTCAGCTAGTTTTACTAACACCCGGTTTGCTAAACGAGACCAAATACACACTTTATAGGCGTCAGCAAGTTCACCGCTAAACAACACTTGTCCGGGTTTAGATTTTAGTGCCACGTCTGGGCATATATTTGCTATTTCTTCCAATAGCATTCCGTCTAAGCCCTTAGACGTAGTGATTAAAAATTCGAACATGGTTTGGCTCATTGTGTGACTCAAGTTACTCATTGATTAAAACGGGCGCGATTATACGGTAAATGACAGCTAAGCGCATGTTTAATCGATATTTAATAGGTAGGAGATATTTACAAGATTATTTACAGCTGCAAAATTATAAAAATTATGCGGTCAGTTGAGAGCTGGCTTCTGACAGTAAAGGTTCAAGACGGTTTTTTGCGAGTTTAATTAATTCAAACTGCCTTAAAAATTTGTTTTCGTTTAGCTGTAGTTTCGAGGAAATCAACATACAAGTCGCCAAAGAATGTTCATCGGTCAACACCAATACAACACCTGAATTAAACTTATTGGAAACTCTGGCTAGGCGATGGTGGAAACCATATGACTCAACTTCATCAAAAAACCAGCTTTTTGGCGCCACTGGTTTATGAAACATTATTGCAGCTGTGGCATTAATTAAGATGTGAGTAAGCTGTGCATCAGAAAATTGTGCACCACTGGCAAGTAGATGATTGGCAAAGGACAAATAATATTCAGTATCGGATAAATTAAATAACTGATGAGATTTTGGCAAATCTATAATGTGTTGTTGCCCATATGCCGTTGTACACTGCCACTCTTTTCCCATAGACAACATAAGTTGACTATTTTCAGAAAACCAATACCAATCTGACATGGGTTGAAGCATATACGACCATAAACTCAATAAATAACAAAGGCTAAAAAATTAACATATGTCTCTAGCCTTTGGGTGATTTATTACCTATTTATTTAGTATAAAAGAAGCAGATCTGGACAAGATCATTATATGGAATTAATGATCTCCTTGATCACTTTTGGCCCTTGGTAGATCAAAGAGGAATAGACTTGGATCAAGCTTGATCCGGCACTGATCCTTGCCTTTGCCGTGTCAGCGGAGTGAATACCCCCTACCCCTACAACCGGCATTCTACCAGCGATCAATTTGCATATCTTCTCAGTAACCGCTTGGCTTTTAGAGCACAACACCGCACCGCTAAGGCCTCCCATTTCTTGTGCGTTTTGTTGTCCCAACACTTCAGTTCTATCTAAAGTTGTGTTGGTTGCTATGACTCCATCGATCTTCGCGTTGATCAGAGAATTGCACATGTCGACAATTTCTTGGTCCGTTAGATCTGGAGCGATCTTAACGAGGATCGGCACATATTTACTATGTTTAATTTCTAATAATTGTTGCTCTGTTTTAAGTCCCATTAGAAGCTCATCTAATGCTTCACCGTGCTGAAGATTTCTTAATCCAGGAGTATTCGGCGAGGAAATATTGACTGTGATATAACTCGCATAGTTGTACACTTTTCGAAGGCAAATCAGGTAATCTTGCAGTGCCTGCTCTTCCGGTGTGTCTTTATTTTTACCAATATTTATTCCTAAAATACCGGTGTACTTTGCGCGTTTAACATTTTCAATAAGATAGTCGACTCCCTTATTATTAAATCCCATCCGGTTAATAATGGCCTGCCCTTCTGGTAAACGAAACATTCTTGGTTTGTCATTACCAGGTTGTGGCTTAGGTGTAACTGTGCCTATTTCAATAAAACCAAAACCCATAGCGGCAAAGGCATCAATACACTCACCGTTTTTATCTAAACCGGCAGCTAACCCCACAGGATTTTTAAAGGTTAAACCCAATGTTTGCACTGGTTTATCGGCTAAATTTTGCCTATATACACAATCTAATAAGGTATTTTGAGTGCGTTTAAGCCAATTTATAGTGAAGTCATGACTCCATTCGGCATCTTGGGTAAATAATAATTTTTGGATAAGTGGATACATAATTTCTCTTTAAACATAAAAAAGCCCCGGCACGTATTAACGAAAACCAGGGCGTTGTTAAACAAATCCTCATACCACTTCGAACGGCGCATTATGAGGTGGTATGAGCATTGGACCTAAATCACTAGGTGCAATTATCAGCTGTTGGCGTTGATGCTTAGCAGCATTAACTCCCTAAGAGCAACTGAAAACTTAGCAAACTCATGTGTACTGCTGGTTTTAAATTCAGACATCATATGATACCAGCGATCGAGCAAGACTTGGTTATTGTCCATCCAATTATTTAGAATCGATTCTGCATCTTTATTCTTTGGATCGCCTGCCAACAGCACTGTAGTAATAGATCTTTGTTGCCAATCAAGCTCCTCACGGTAAGAAGCTCGGGCCAAAGCTTGCCAATGATTACTCACGGCTTGTCCATCTATTTGTGACAAGAACCAATGTAATTCGAGTTTTGAACCTAACTTAAAGTACAAGTTAGACACTAATTTAATGTCTCGTTTCTCTGTTTCGGCGATTTGTGCTAAATCCATACAAGGGAACATATTGCTAAGTGAAGAAACCCGATAGGCAATTGCGTCCGGTACACCAGCAGAGGTCAATTCTAGACTCAAACTTTCAAGTTGATGGTATTCACTTTCTACCAAATAGTCTTGAATATTGGCAAAAAGATCATCAAAGGTAGAACGATAACTAGCAATTGAATCTTGAATACTAAGGGTTTTACTACCATGACGTAAATACCAGCGAGACGCCCGACGCATCGTTCTTCGCATACTATCTAACATACGCAATTGTACTTCTGAGGATATTTTGTTATCTAAATCCTCAATATCATCCCATAAACTTTGCATACCAAAAATGCCTTTAACAACAGCATAAGCCGTTGCTATTTCATCAATGGCGGCGCCTGTTTCTTCTTGGATCCTAAAGACATAATTCATGCCCATATCATTAATGATGTTATTCGTTAATTTTGTGGCTATGATTTCGCTTCGAAGTGGATGTTGTTGCATCTGCACTGAAAAGTTCTCTTGTAACTTTTTAGGAAAGGCTTCTATCAACAATTGCCCGTGATATGGATTATCAGTAATAGATGCAACATTAAATTGCTCTTTCATGACCATTTTTCCATAGGCAATCAATACCGATAACTCAGGTCTGGTTAAACCAGATGATTTCGCTAATCTGTCTGAAATTTCGTCATCAGTTGGAATAAATTCCAACTCTCTATTTAAATATCCTTCTCGCTCTAGTCCATGAATAAAGCGCATTTGTTCTCTTAATTGACCAACCCCACCTAACGCGGATATAGATATGGACTCTGTTTGGCGATAACAATCTTGAATAACTAAATCGCCCACTTCATCGGTCATGTCATATAAAATTTTGTTGCGCTGCTTAACCGTTAAATCACCGGCATTGACTAATGAATTAAGTAAGATCTTAATATTGACTTCATTGTCTGAACAATCCACGCCACCGACATTATCGATAAAGTCAGTGTTGACCTTGCCACCATTAGCAGCAAATTCGATGCGTCCGAGTTGCGTCGCGCCCAAATTACCACCTTCACCAATTATCTTGGCTTGTAACTGGTTACCATTAACTCGCACATCGTCATTGGCTCTGTCACCAACTTGGGCGTGGCTTTCTTTAGTACTTTTAACATAAGTGCCAATGCCGCCATTCCAAAGTAAATCAACAGGCATCTTTAATACATTATGGATAAGTTCGTTTGGAGTCATAGTTTGTTGTTTAGTCCCCAACCATTTTTTCATTTCTGTGGTTAACTTTATAGACTTAGCTGAACGGTTGAAAATGCCCCCGCCCTTAGAAATAAGTTTACGGTCATAATCGTCCCAACTCAGAGAGGGGTTTTCAAATAAACGTTTACGTTCTTTATAAGTCGTTTCTATATTTGGACTAGGGTCAAAAAAGATATGCAAGTGGTTAAACGCACAAATTAACTTAGTATGAGTCGATAACAACATTCCATTACCAAAAACATCCCCCGCCATGTCACCTATTGCAACACAAGTAAAATCACTGCTCTGGCAATCTTTGCCCATTTCTCTGAAATGGCGTTTTACAGACTCCCACGCGCCTCTTGCGGTAATCCCCATTTTTTTATGGTCATATCCAATGCTACCACCCGAAGCAAAGGCATCACCTAACCAGAAATTAAACTCTTCTGAAATACCATTAGCAATATCAGAGAAAGTGGCCGTTCCTTTATCTGCTGCCACCACTAAATAGGCGTCATCTTCATCTAATCTGACCACCTCTTTAGGATGCACCACTTTGCCTTCGACTATATTATCGGTGATATCTAGTAAACTACGGATAAAGATTTTGTAGCACTCTTGACCTTCTTTTTGGAAGGCTTCACGTCCTTGGTCCATGGGTAAATTTTTACAAACAAAACCACCTTTTGCACCCACAGGCACAATCACAGTGTTTTTTACTTGTTGGGCTTTTACTAGTCCTAAAATCTCAGTTCTAAAATCTTCTTGGCGGTCAGACCATCGCAAGCCACCTCGGGCGACTTTCCCACCTCTTAAATGCACCCCTTCAATACGAGGCGAATACACAAAAATTTCAAATTTAGGTCTAGGCAAGGGCATTTCAGGAATAAGCTCAGGTAACATTTTATATGAAACATAAGACTTCTCATTACCCTGCTCATCTTTTTGATAAAAATTAGTGCGCAGCGTAGCCAAAATTAAATCCAGATAACGACGTATGATCCTGTCATCATCTAGGTTAGACACGTTTTCTAATTGTTCTTTAATAGAATTAAGCGTGGTTTCTTCTAATTTATTACTGCGCTTAGCATTTGGATCAAATTTTTGATGAAACAATTCAACCAGTAGCCTGGCAATATTTGGATAATTAGCCAGTGTATTAGCAATATAATCACGGCTAAATGAACTACCAATTTGACGCATATATTTAGCGTATGAGCGCAAAATAGTCACATTTCTACCCGTTAACCCAGCACCTAAGACTAAACGGTTAAAGGGGTCGTCTTCTAACGCTTTGTACCAAACTTTTGAGAAAGCGGTTTGAAATAACGTTTGAGCTCGCTCCATATCCATATCGTTACTGGTGTTATGCAACATCGAGAAATCCATAATCCAGTTAACTTGCTCTTCATTGGGACTGATCTTATAAGGACTTTCATCTATGACTCGTAAACCAAAGTTTTCTAACATAGGTAATACGGCAGATAAGTGGATAGGCTCATTTTTGTGAAAGAGTTTTAAGCGCACCGCTTTACTTTCGGGCCCTTCTTCTTGAGGGCGATAAAACAACATATCTAAAGTATGTTCTGTGTTAAGCAACTCGAGCTTTTCGATATCGACTAAGGCTGCGCTTGGCAAATTATATTCTTTATAACTACTAGGAAAAGCATTGACATATCTCTGTTCGAGCCTTTTACCTTTTGCTTCACCATGATTAGAACGAATTGTATTGGCTAGTCTGTCATCCCAGCTCTTAGTTAATTCTATGATGTTTTTCTCGATTTCCTTCACATTATAATCCGCGTTGTTGTTTTTCACTCTGGCAATGTAATGCGTTCTAGCATATACAGACTCTGAAAAATAAGTGGTAAATTCAACTTCTTGTTCGCTGGCAAATGATTGTTGAAGAAGAATCTGAGTATCTTTTCGTAACTGAGTGTTATAGCGTTCCCTTGGAACAAAGACTAAACAGGAAATAAACCTTCCAAATACATCCTTACGAGCGAACAACCTAGATATTCCGCGTTCTTGCATTTGGAAAATACCCAAAATAATTTGCGCAAGTTCCTTTACGCTGCCTTGCAATAATTCATCTCTAGGATAGGTTTCAATAATATTTAAAAAGGCTTTATGTCCATGTGAATCGGGATCAAAACCAGACAATTTAGAAATCGCATTAATTTTATCCTGCAGTACAGGTAATTGTGTAGCGCTACTATTATAAAATGACGCGGAATAAAGACCGATAAACCTGTCTTCACCTATGACCTTACCTTCATCATTAAAACGTTTAATACCCACGTAATCCAAATAGGCTGGACGATGCACCCTAGAGCGAGAGTTCGTTTTTGTCAGCATCAATGGATTGTTACTTAAGGCTTCTTCTCGTGCTGACGGAGGAATATTTGACAATACCCTTTCACGGTCAGTTTTAGAGTTTTTCATCAATCCTAAGCTAGAATCGTTATCGGCTACCCATCGGTAGTCTCCTTTTATACCTTTGGCACTATAGGAGCGGTATCCCATTAAAGTAAAATTATGATCATATAACCATGCCAAAAAGTTTTCGGTTTGTTTTTTCTCTTCAGCAGTAATTGGGCAATTACTGTTTTCAAACTCGTCAATGATTGTTTTTAGTCTAGCGCGCATTGGCTGCCAGTCTTCCACGGCAACCGACACATCATTAACCACTGACATTAATTCTTCAGTCAGTTGTGTTAACGCAAGTTTTGAGGTTTGTCTGTCCACTTCAATCATGAAAACAGTTTGTCTAATGCTCTCTTTTTTAGCACTGTTAGTGTCTTCAAATGCCACAAATGAATGTTGTTTATCACGCTTGAGATCAATTGGACAATGCAACAACAAGTGTGCGGTTATCCCCATTTTATTGAGTGCCATGCGCACCGAATCCACTAAAAACGGCATGTCAGTAACAATGATTTCAACTATAGTGTGGGTTGATTGCCACCCATGTTTACTTATTGCTGGATTAAATGCCCGAATAAAAGGAGCTTCACCTTTATAATCAATAAATTGATTCCACAAACTTAACGTTGCCCCGTACAAATTATCTTCACTGCGATTATCCAAATCGTCACGGGCAATATTTTTAAATAATATCTTTGAAAAATTTGTCACTTGTTCAACTCGTTCAGGAGCCACTTTTTTATTAATTAATTTAAAGACATTTTCTAGTAGAATTGAATGTTGGTTATCTGCAACCGTCATGTGTTTGTCCATTCTTTTGTAACATGTGAGTGGTAGGAAAATTTGTCATTATCAAGCATACTAACCTTTTAAACGTTAGCCCTACTTAGATTAGACAAAAGACTGAGATATATACAGTTTTTTGTATTTTATGGTTCATTCTCGCTAAAATTATCACGCAATAAAAGACTTATATTTACTTAATTTTAACAAAATTAATAGCTATGCAAATTCACCGCATAAAAAAGTCAAAAACACCGGTACTAGCCCGAAAATAACTTAATATTTATGCAAATATTTTTTCGTAACAAAGTGCGACTCAGTATGAGGTTACAGCGTATACAAGGGGGTTGTAGGGTTTTACAGAATTAGAGTCGGTTGGATCGTTATATGACAGCAATGTTTAGCGTGTTTTAAAATGCGAATCGAAGGTCTAGTTCATAGATAGGTTAAACCAATAAAATAGAAATTTTTAAAATGGAAAAATAGTCTTGCCCTTGGTGCAACTCAATTCTGGGGAATAACACAGCATCAAATAAGGGTTAATAATCCCCCTATTTTAAGGGGGATTATTAACTATTTACTGCTACGCAATCTTCTCAAAACTTTTGATTTTATTGTTTTCATCAATCATCAATCTAAATCGCCCTTTTATGCCAATAGGGCTAACATGGGGTCTTAAGTTTTTTACTGGCAACTGGATCCTTTTGCCATTATCAGCTTGCATAACAACAGAATTTATACCGGGTACATAAAGCTGCTCACACAATTCATATTTGAGCGACAGGGTAAAATAAAAGGTCTGCATTTCTCTTTTCTTAATCTAATATCTATTGGCTCTAAGGCAAACTTTTGGATATTTTTTCAAATAGATCGTTGCTCAACCCCTTTGTATCACCAATACGCATCAGTTGATGTTGCATAAGTTGTTGCCTCTTTTTATCCACTTTCTGCCATTGTATTAGGGGCGTAATAATACGAGCTGCAATTTGCGGATTCACTTCATTTAATTTAATCAAATAGTCCGCTACAAATTTGTAGCCTGTACCGTCAATATTGTGAAAACCAGCCTCGTTAAAAAAGCTAAAAGTACCGATTAATGCACGCACTCTATTAGGATTATTGATGGTGAATTGGCTGTGCCCCATTAACATACTTATACGCGCCAAAATATCACTACGATCGGTGTTTGCATGTAATGCAAACCACTTATCTAGAACTAGCGGATCGGCCTGCCATTTTTGTTCAAATGCTAACATTAGACTTTCAAATAATTGCAAATCTCCAAGTTGTGCAGCACCAAGTACCCCTAAGGAATCGGTCATATTGTCTGCATTGGAAAACTGCGCGTTTAAAAGTGCTTCCACCTCAGAATGACCAGACAATGTGAGATATTTAAGCGCTAAATTACGCATTTTTCTTTGTTCAACTTGACTTGATTCATAGGCATAAGGATGTATTTCGAACGCTGTATATTGCGCTAACCACTCATTCTGGAATGTGTCTGCCAACGCCTTAAATAATAGTTTTCTAGACTGGTTCAAAACGTCAATATCCACCGAATCCTTTTGTTGAAACAGGGTTTCAAAACTAGGTAAGGTGAGAATTTCAGCCTTTAAGGCTAAGGATATTTCTGTTGCTTGAATAATAGGTTCAAACAGCGCGACTGTTTCCCCAATTGAAGTGCTTTGCTGTTGTGCAGTTTTTCCCCCTAAATTGTGAATACAATCACTGAATAACTTTTGCCCCGCATCCCAGCGAGCAAATTCATCAGGTGAGCCCAACATAACTTTACCCAACTGCGACTCGCCATATTGGTAATCAAGGCGAACTGGCGCACTAAATCCATGTAGTAATGAAGGAATAGGTTTAGCATCAACATTTTCAAACTCAAGACTTTGTTTGTTTTCATTGAGTTCTAGTGTTGTTTGTACTTCGTTTGCCTCCCCTAAAGGCAACGTCTCAAGTTTGTCGTTCAGCAAACTAAATTGAATGGGTATCACTAAATTTTGTTTTTCATTTTGATCAGAAGTAACTGAATGTTGCTGCTCAAATTCTATTCGATAGAGCTTTGTACTTGGCTCATAATAGTCTTTCACAATTATCTGGGGGGTGCCAGATTGGCTATACCACAGCCTAAACTGTGTGAGATCTTTATCATTGGCATCTTGCATAGCCTGCACAAAATCATCACAAGTGACTGCTTGGCCATCAAAACGTTTAAAGTACAATTTGATGCCCGCTAAAAATCCTGTCTTACCTAACAAAGTAAACAGCATTCTGATCACTTCGGAACCTTTATCATAGACAGTGACCGTATAGAAATTATTCATCTCTATCACTTCATCAGGCCTAATGGGATGTGACATAGGACTCGCATCTTCAGCAAACTGACGCTCTCGTATAATTTTGACGTTTTGAATACGATTCACAATTGCAGAAGACATGTCGGCACTAAATTGCTGGTCCCGAAAAACCGTTAGCCCTTCTTTTAAGCTTAATTGGAACCAATCGCGGCAGGTTACTCTATTTCCTGTCCAATTGTGGAAATACTCGTGGGCGATTACCGCTTCAATATTAAAATAATCTTCATCGGTGGCCGTTTCTGCTTCGGCTAACACAAATTTGCTATTAAATACGTTTAGGCCCTTGTTCTCCATTGCTCCCATATTAAAAAAGTCCACGGCGACTATCATGTAGATATCAAGATCGTACTCAAGTGAAAACTCTGTTTCATCCCACTTCATGGCTTTTTTAAGAGAATCGAGTGCGTGTTGTCCACGACCAAGCATACCTTTATCTACAAAAAGCTCTAAGGCAATGGTTCTTCCCGACTGGGTAACAAATGAATCTTCTAAAAGATCGAAGTCCCCCGCGACCAACGCGAACAAATAACAAGGTTTGTTAAAAGGGTCAGACCATTTTACCCAATGCTTTCCGTCTGTTAAGTCACCAGAATCCACCTTATTGCCATTAGAAAGCAGAAAAGGAAACGCTTTTTTATCTGCAATAATAGTGACATCATATTTAGCCAGCACATCTGGTCGGTCTAAAAAGTAAGTGATTTTTCTAAACCCTTCAGCCTCGCATTGGGTACAATAAGCACCAGCTGATAGATAGAGCCCCTCCAGGCTAGAATTACCTTTAGGATTGACCGTGTTTTCGATACGCAATTCAAACTCATTAGAATCAGTATCAATAATCAAAGAGCTGTCGGTTATTTGGTAATTGGTAATTGCTATGCCATTAATGTGCACAGAAATTAAATGAATACCCTCGCCATCTAAAACCAGTGCCTTGTCATGTTGCCCATTCCTAGTTACCTGTGAAACACATACCACTTTGGTATTGGTTTCAATCAAAGTAAATTCAAGATCCACATGATTGATTAAGAAATCGGGTGGAAGATAATCAGCTCGTTTTTTTACAGCGGGATTAATAGTGGACATTATATCCTCAATAATGAAAATGTTTTAACGGACAAACAAGACTTGCTGCCTGAGCAGCAAGTTTGTAAATTAGGCCTTAGTTTCAGCCGGTTCCTTAATAAGAGCCGGTTCAGGGGCAATCTCAGGAACGGGTATGCGCAAAATCTTAATTCCTAAGTAAGCGTAAATAATGGCTAATACTGGATTGATTAAATTAAAAAATGTATAAAATATATAATCTAAGGGGTTAACCGCCAACACACCGTGCATATATACGCCACAAGTGTTCCATGGAATAAGTGGTGAAGTTAATGTGCCACCATCTTCAAGGCTGCGGGATAAATTTAATTGATGTAAACCACGCTTTTCAAATTCATTTTTGTACATTCTACCAGGCATGACAATCGCCATATATTGATCTGCAGTAATAATATTTGTACCTATACAAGTCAAAATTGTTCGAGTAATCATATCACCTGCCGTTGTAGCACCTTTTAAGAAGGCACTTACCGCTCTTTTCAGCAGCCCGACTCTCTCTAGTACAGCCCCAAAAGTCATTGCACACATAATTAACCAAATGGTATTCAGCATACTTGACATGCCACCACGACTTAATAAGTCATTTAAGGTATCACTAGGTGTCGAAAATGAAACGCCATCAAATAGTGCCGTCCAAACCACAACAATTGAGCCTCGCAGTGCGCTTATCCCCTCGCCCGCTAAGCTGGAAATGACTTCTGGTTGAAACACTGCCGCCCATACACCACCTAACAAAGCACCTATAGCCACTGCAGGAAATGCCGGCACTTTCTTAATTGCCATAGTGAGCAATACCAATAATGGCACCAACATATGTAAACCCAAATTAAATTCTTGCTGTAACAACAGTTGCATTTCTTGAATGCTACTAGCAGATTCAGGTAAATCAGCTCCTAAACCAATGACCACAAATAAAATAAGCGTAATAACTATGCTCGGAATAGTAGTCCACAACATGTATTGAATATGCTCAAACAAATTAGTGCCGGCTATTGCGGGTGCCAAATTAGTCGTTTCTGAAAGAGGCGAAATCTTATCGCCAAAATAGGCTCCAGAAATAATGGCACCGGCTGTAATCGCCTCAGACATTCCCATACCAATAGAAACGCCCATTAGTGCAACACCCACTGTTGCTGCTGTAGTCCATGAACTACCAATGCTCATAGCAACTATGGCACAAATAAGACAACTAGCCGCGTAAAACATAGAGGGGTTTAATAGATCCAAACCATAATAAATGAGAGTAGGAACAGTACCCGCTAACATCCAAGTTCCTATAAGTGATCCTACTGCTAATAAAATAAGAATCGCACCTAAGGAACGAGATATCCCTTTTATGATGCCTTTTTCAATATCATCCCAACTGTAACCATTCTTTAAGCCGATAATCGCCGCTATGCCCATGGCAATCAATAACGCAATTTGATTAGGCCCAAATGATGAGTTGTCTTCAAATAAATATACTGACCCACCTAACAACAGGACTAATAATACTATGGGAATAAGTGCATCAGATAATGAGGCTTCTACTTTTGGTTTTTCAACTGTCATAACGCTATACAATCCTGAAAGGTCTAAAAAGGGGGTATTTTAAGCCGCTATCGAACGGTAAAACATGATGGCAATCACCACTGGACACACAAAACGTATATACCAAGGCCAAATTTTCCAAAAAATGCTATGTTCAGCCTGCTCATTACCTAATTTCAATTCCGTTAATATTTGATCCCGCTTCCAGACCCACCCAGCAAATATACATAATACTAAGCCAAGCAAAGGCTGGCTATATTTAGTAGTTAAATCAATGACCAAACCAAATAAACTTTCCATATTAAATGCAATTGTAGAACTGAGTACAAAAATAATCAGTGTGAGTGACCATACTGCACGTTTTCTACCAATTCCCTTGCTTTCAACTACAAAGGCAACTGGCACTTCAAGCATTGATATTGACGAGGTTAGCGCTGCAATTATCATTAACGCAAAAAAGACAAACGCGACATATATGCCAACTGTACCCATGGTTTCGAATAATGACGGTAAAACCGCAAAAATTAAATTAGGCCCTTCTATCAAAGCCCCACTATCAGAAAATATTTTCACACCGTTATGTAATGCCACATACATAGCAGGAATTATTAACATACCCGCCAAAATGGCTACGCCAATATCAACCAATGCAACTGAGGCGCCAAGGGAAGGAAGGTTTTCATTTTTACTCACGTAAGAACCATATACCAACATAGTACCCACACCTAGTGACATGGAGAAAAACGCTTGACCCATGGCACTAATTAATAAATCCGGCTCCATGATTAAACTAAAATTAGGTAGCAAGTAAGCCTTCCAACCTGCTGCTGCACCATCTAGGGTTGATACGTAGATTATCAATAGCGCAATAATAAGGAAAAGGGCTGGCATTAAACGAACTGACCATAATTCAATTCCTTGTTTCACTCCTCCAGTCACAATACTGGCGGTTAAACAAAGAAAAATGCCTGAAAAAAGTATGTCTCTAGTGTACGACGACGTTATCAACCAAGATGAGATAACATCTTGGCCAAACATATCGCTGATGGTCTGCAAAAAGTGTGACAACATCCAGCCAGCAACTAACGCATAGAAAGAAAGGATTAAAGAAACAGTAACAAATCCCCAGACGCCCGTTGCGCTACCTAATTTGCTGCCAGATATTTTACCTAGTGCATCAACCATGTTGGAGCGTGTCGCTCGGCCAATAATTAATTCTGCCATCAACACTGGATAAGCCAAAAGGAAAGCTAGGATGATATAGACTAAAACAAAAGCGGCTCCGCCATTACTAGCGACCTGAGTAGGAAATCCCCAAATATTACCTAAACCCACTGCGGAACCAGCCGCAGCCAGCACAAATCCCATTCGAGATGAAAACTCTCCACGTACAGCCATGTGTTGCCCTTATTATTTTTATTATTATTTTTTTGAATAGTTAAGGGCTGCATTTAGCAGCCCTTTTTTAGTTCTTTTCGGTATTAATGGCGTATTTTCCCATAGTTAATACGTCATAGGTAATATTCGCCGCTTCTTCTAAAAACGGATCAACAGTTTCTAGTTCCTCTGGTAAGTCATCCAAGTTTTCTACTTTCTCTAAACCAAGTCGCGCTAGTCGTTCATTAGTGCGCATCAGACTACGTTTATCGTTTTCAGTTTTCTCTTGAAGTCGCTCAGATTCAACCAAGGAAATTGTTTTGTCTTCCTTCTTAATCTTGTAGCGCTCTAGATCTTCGTAAATATAGTTAAATTCTTTTTTAATCCTTTGATTATGCAAATCAGTAAGGCCTTTAACTGTATTTTTATTTTCACCAAAAGTAGTGTAATTGGCTCTGGCAATACTATCCCATGGCAATGCATTTTCTTCTTGGCTTTCGCCCCAGTCAGCATGGTCAATTACTGAAGGGAATAAAATATCTGGAATAACACCTTTATGCTGAGTACTGCCACCGTTTATCCGATAAAACTTAGCGATAGTAAACTGAACACTTCCCAGAGGGTTCTCGTACAAGTCATAGATTCTACCTAATGGGCGGTGTTGTTGCACTGTACCTTTACCAAAAGTCTGTTCGCCTAAAATTAATGCTCGATTGTAATCTTGCATGGCTGCTGCAAAAATTTCTGATGCAGAGGCACTGTATCTATCCACTAAAACAGTTAAAGGGCCGTCGTAGAACACTTTTCCATCAACATCTTTTTCTAAACGAATACGCCCAGCGCCATCACGTATTTGCACAACAGGACCTTTTTCAATAAACAGCCCCGAAAGTAAGGTTGCTTCAGTCAAAGAACCACCACCATTGCCACGTAAATCGACAATAACGCCTCTTACACCTTGTTCATTAAGACTATTAATTTCATTCTGAACATCTTTATGCAAGTTATTGTAAAAAGATGGAATTTCAATAACGCCTAGTTTTTGACCTTTGTTGGGGCCATCTTTGGGAATATAAACTTCAGATTTAGCTGCCCTATCTTCCAACTTAATTTTGTCTCGCGTTAACTTCACTACCACTGGTACTGAAGACTCAGAAGATCCTTTTACTACTTGTAACTGAACAATACTGCCTTTAGGCCCTTTAATCAGTTCTACTACTTCATCTAAGCGCCAACCAATAACATCTACAAATTCATCGTCATCTTGAGCAACACCGACTATCTTGTCTTCAGGTTTAATGTTATTTGATAAATCCGCAGGTCCACCGGGAACTACACTTCGAATGACAGTAAAGTCATCTTCACTGAGTAATACAGCACCAATACCTTCAAAGGAAAGATTCATTTCCATTTGAAAACGTTCAGCATTGCGTGGCGAAAGATAACTGGTATGTGCTTCAATGCTGCGAGCAAATGAGTTCATTACAGTTTGAAATACATCTTCACTAGAAGTTTGAGTTAAACGTTTGATCGCACGTTCATAACGTTTCGTCAGTAATTCTTGGGTTTTAGGCCAATCTTTACCCGCTAACTTTAAATTAAGCGCATCGTATTTTACTCTTTGACGCCATAATTCGTCTAACTCTTGCGTATTTTTAGCCCATTGCGCCTCTTCACGATCGTAAGTGAACTTATCGTTAGGCAGCGCAAAGTTAAATTCTTTATCTAACAAAGTTAACGCGTATTCGTACCTTTCGGCACGACGTTGCATATTGAGTTGATAAATTTCATAGGCAATACTTAAGTTACCCCGCTCTATCGCGTCATCAAACTTGGTTTTATAGGCTTCAAAACCTTTAATGTCTTCAGCTGTGAAAACATTACGATTAAAGTCTAAAGAACGAATAAAGCGGTCAAATATCTTGAGCGATAACGCATCGTCTAAATCAATTTGTTTATAATGGGCACGCAAAAATTGCGATGATACCCTTTTGGCTGACGCCACGTGTTGCGATTCTTGGGTCAGCTTGGGCAAATCTTTCACGCCCAAACTACTCTCTATTGCTACAGAGCCAGTACTCATCACCAATAAAGCTGATGCCACAGAAATACGAATTGATTTAATCATTATTTTACCTTTTAGAACGAGCCAACCTCAGGTTTTCCAACTGAACTTTGACCACCATTCCAGTATCAAGTTGCACTTGAATGCCATCTTTACTGACATCAGTAATAGTTGCAGGCATGGGACTCTTGCCAATTTTCACGGTTACAGCAGTTCCTTCTACGATATGTTGTTGCTCTAATCGTTCAGCAGGAGGCTGTTTTACCTTAGTTTGTTCTTTTTTAGCAACTTTAGAAGTAGGTTTAAATTTAGGTGCTTCTTTCTTTTTGTAAGAATTCTTTACATCTGCACCAGGAACAGCACCTGCTTCTTTTTGTTCTTTACGCTTCTCAGCGACCTTAGCCTTACTTTCATCCAATTGCTTTTTAGCGTGTTCAGCGTGTTCTTCTTCAATAGCGGCAACTTCATTGCCATCTAAATCAATACGTTGCGCACCTTTTTTGATGCTATGTAAATAGCGCCAACTGTTGGTGTAATGCCTTAGCGACGAACGAAGCAAAGTTTTACTGACACGCTCTTCATTCTCCAGTCGTTCTGCTAAATCTTGAAAAATACCTATCTTTAAAGGTTTAGCATCACCTTTATTACTAAAACAAGCAGGGAATTGTTCAACTAAGAAGCCAATGACTTCTTTGCTGTTAGTAAATTTTTGTAGATTGTCCATTCAGTCTTCTAGTTAGTTCGTTAACGGGGTTCTTGGTGCTCATCATCCCAAGTTGCTAGAAGTTGGTCAACCCAGTCATACAAATCATCTTCATCTATATCGAGTAAATGTGCATCTTCTCGCCAATTTTCCCAAATATATTGGATCATATTCTCTAAAGAGGTGGAATTTATGTCTTCATCGGCATGATCATAGAGCATGTGAAGAATAGTATTCATCCTATCCGTCGCTTCAGGGGCTCTATCATCCCAAAAATCCATATCCTCAACTGTTGCAAGCACAACTTGAATATCTATGCTATTTTTCACTGCATTGATTCCTTCGCTTTTTCTTCGCCTTCTTGGGAAAACGTGGCTTGTAATATTTCCACAATATGACTTAACCCTTTTTTATCCTCAAGATCAAATCGTGCAATCTCTGGACTATCAATGTCTAACACAGCAATAATTTGTTTATTTCTCACTATAGGTAAGACTATTTCTGAATTAGAAGCTGCATCACAGGCGATATGACCTGAAAATTGATGAACGTCTTCTATTAATTGAATGGCATTTTCTGATACTGCGGTACCACATACTCCTTTACCTATTGGTATACGAATACATGCTGGCTGGCCGTGAAATGGACCCAAAACCAATTGTTCATCCTTCACCAAATAAAACCCAGCCCAATTTACCTTATCCAAAGCCCAATAAAGTATCGCACTTACGTTTGCCATATTGGCGATTAAATCATGTTCTCCAGCAACTATGGCTTCCACTTGTTGAGCCAATTGTGCATAGTGTTGCTGTTTATTTTCTACCATTAATCTCAACCTAATTAAAATCTATATCTCTATTTAAGAAGCGTCTTGCAAAGCAAATATTACCTTGACTCTTGCATCTGTAGACATTTCCCCAGCTTGGTAACTTTCAGATAATTGGAATTGGCGTGTTTTAGCTAAAACTGGCAAGACCTGTCCTGACGTCTGCTCTGATATGGATATCACTCCGGCTAATTTCAAGCCCAATACCTTTGCCAAATCAGTGGCTCGCTGCTGGGCGTGGAGTAAAGCTTGGTTTAATGCCAGTTGATAGTCCGAATCGCTTTGGCTGTTATAAAAACTAAATTGATTAATATTACTCACGCCAAGGTTTAGTACTGTATCAATAGACTGCTCGTATTGGCTTAAGGATTGTAAGGTTATCTTAACTTGCCTGGTTAAAATGAACCCTTTTTGTTCTTGTGTTTTGCCATTGTATTCAACCCAAGGGTTAAACTGTATTTGTAAAGATTGCACATCTTTTTCATCAACGCCTATTTTGATTAAAGCTTGTACCACAGCATTGGTCTTCTCAACGATAGCCTTATTGAGCTGCGCCGCTACTTTTCCCTTTTCCTGAATAGACAAACTAAAACTAAAACGATCTGGCACACTAAGTACGCTTCCCATTCCCGAGACTTCAATTATTCTTGGTTGTTGAATGTCAGGATGATCTTTAGCAAAACTGCTACCAAAGATTAATGTGAGACAAATAAAAAGACATTTACGCATATAAAACCTCAATAAATAGACATTTCAATTAAATGGGGGTTGATAATGAATTCACACTAATGAACCAAGTATGAATCAAGAATAACAAACAGTGAAATCTGTGGCGGCTTAGGTGTAAAGCCGCCACAAGCCTTTAATCCATCAATTTTTGAGACAAAAAGGTGTATTCTAAAGCGGTTCTTTTAGCGGTTTCGCGCAAATTAGCTGACGCTGAATGGCCACCGTCTATATTTTCATAATATTCAAAATCATGACCATATTGTTCCAATAGGTACGCCATTTTTCTAGCGTGACCAGGATGCACTCTATCGTCTTTAGTAGAAGTAACAAACAAAATCGATGGGTACTCTCCTTTTGGATCAATGTTATGCAGAGGGGATATTTTTTCTAGAAACGCTCTTTCATTTGGAATATCAGGACTACCATATTCACCCACCCAAGAAGCGCCTGCCAATAACTTGTGATAACGCAACATATCCAGCAAAGGCACCTGACAAATAACGGCATTCCACAAATCAGGTCTTTGGGTATACATGACGCCCATTAACAAACCACCGTTGGAGCCCCCCATAATTCCTAAATGTTTAGCAGAGGTAATTTTTTTAGCGATAATATCTTCACCTACCGCAATCATGTCATCATAAATAACCTGACGATTGGTTTTTAGTCCAGCTTGATGCCAATTAGGACCAAATTCGCCACCACCTCGGATATTTGCCAATACATAAACCCCACCTTGTTCTAGCCAATTTTTTCCAAGTAGCCCAGAATAACTAGGTTTTAAAGAAACCTGAAAGCCACCATAAGCATATTGTAAAGTTGGATTGGAACCATCAAATTTAATATCTTTTTGTCTGACCACAAAATATGGAATTTTTTCACCATCTTGTGAGCTGGCCTGAAATTGTTCTACCACAATATTAGACGCATCGAAACGGGCTGGAATAGATTTAATCGCAGCGATGTCTACTTTATTTACATCAACTTTAAACAGCGTATCAGGGGCAACAAAACTCTCTTGGTTGATAAAAATGATGTCGCTATCTTGGTTAGCTGATGACACTGACATCGAACCGTTTTCTGGCATGGCTAACTTTAGGAGCGACCATCTTTTGTCAAAATCATACAAATAGATATTGCTCACCACATTTTCTAAAAGTGTTAAAACCAGTTTATTGGCGGTAATTGAAACTTTATCAATTGTTGCACGCTCATTGGGACGATAAACTAGTTGTAAATCTTTAATTTGTTGCTCTTGCAACCAATGTTTCAAATCAAAAGAAAGCAAATCACCACTTGTAAAGGTTTGTTCTGAACCCTCAGGCGTCCATTCTTGTTTAATTGAAAAAACGAGCTGTCCCTTAAACACACCTTCTAAGCTCACTTTTTCTGGAATAGGTAATTGTATGCTTTGGGTTGAATTATCAGGTAACCAAAAATACTCTGATTCATAAAATGTTATCGCACGTACTACCATGTTTAGATTGGTATCGTCGAGTTTTACTGAAAAAGGAAAAACGCCTACATCTGTTTGCCTGCCAGCAAACAATTGTTTGGCCTCGGTAAGTGTTTGTCCTCTTTTTAATGACTTAACAACAAATGGATAACCACTTTCAGTCAGCGTATTTTCCCCCCAGTTGGTAGCGATATTGATGTGGTCAATATCTGTCCAACTAAGGTCTGTTCTAGATTCAGGAATAACAAAACCATTTTCAACAAAAGACTGTGTGGAATGATCCCATTCACGCATTTCAACGGAATCTTTCCCGCCATCGGACAAAGATAACAGGCATCTATCGTAGTTGCCTTCAAAACATTTAGAACCTTTATAGACCCAGTTTTTTTCTTCTAATGCCGCAAGGTTATCTATGCTGAGTAAATTTTCCCATTTGGGTTGCGATTTTGTGTATTCTACGAGACTGGTTCTTCTTAACATCCCCCTTACGTTTTCTTCGTCTTGCCAGAAATTGTATACAAAACCGCCACGGTAGCTACCGTAAGGAATTTTATCTTTTGCATTGACTATGTCTAATCCAGATTCAAAGTACTTTTCATAACGCTTGTCTGACATTAATTTATCTAAGGTAACTTTGTTCCAGCCATTCACTTTAGACAAAGCTTGTTCGCCTTGAACCTCTTCCAACCACAAGGGGGCTTCTGCGGACTTTTCTGTTATGAGGGGACTTTCTTGCATTTTAATTTGTTGCTCTTTTTCAGGATTACTACAGCCAACTAATATACATGTACTAGCAATTGCGACCGAGGTTAAAAAGTATGCTTTCATTATTTGCTCATTTATATTTTTGTTAATGTGTATCATGCTTGATACAAAAACTTTACTGAAAAAGTGCACCTTTTGGAATATAAACCTCACCCTTCATCAATGTTCTTGCGCTGCGGCTCATAGAGACTTTGTTCACTGTCCATACACCACAGTTAAGTTGAGTTTGTGCGCCTACTTTTAAGGTACCAGAAGGATGACCAAAAGTAACAGAATCAAGCTGTCCTCCGCCAGCGGCTAAATTCACTAATGTGCCTGGAATAGCGGCTGCAGTACCTATGGCAACGGCGGCAGTGCCCATCATGGCATGATGGAGTTTACCCATTGACAGCGCTCTTACCGCTAAATCAATAGACTGCGCTTTAACCATTTTACCACTGGAAGTCACATAGTCTGCAGGTTTGGCTACAAAGGCAATTTTAGGGGTGTGTTGGCAATTTGCAGCTTCATCAATATGTTTAAAGAGGCCCATTTTAAGTCCACCATATGCCCGTATAGTTTCAAAGCGATTAAGCACCATATCATCGCCATTAATCACTTCTTGTAATTCAGTGCCAGTATACCCCAGTGCTTCAGCATCTAAAAAAATGGTGGGGATACCTGCTTTGATCATAGTGGCTTGAAATTCGCCAATATTGGGCACATGTAAATCATCAACCAGATTGCCTGTTGGAAACATAGCCTCATCACCATCAACGGGATCCACAAATTCGACTTTGATTTCAGCGGCTGGAAAAGTCACCCCGTCCAACTCAAAGTCGCCGGTTTCTTGCACTTTACCATCGATGATAGGCACATGTGCAATGATGGTTTTGTTGATATTGGCTTGCCAAATCCGTACTACACAGAATCCGTTATTGGGAATACGCTTAGCGTCAACCAATCCATTAGTTATCGCAAAAGAACCAACGGCTGCAGTTAAGTTACCGCAATTTCCACTCCAATCTACAAAAGGTTTATCGATAGAAACCTGACCAAACAAATAATCTACGTCATGATCATCTTGGTTACTTTTAGAAAGTATCACCGTTTTGCTTGTGCTTGAAGTAGCGCCACCCATACCATCGGTTTGTTTTCCATAAGGATCAGGACTACCAATTACCCTCAGTAATAAACTATCCCTGGCCTGACCAGGTGTCTGCGCCGATTCAGGCAAATCAGACAGTCTAAAAAATACACCTTTGCTGGTACCACCACGCATATAGGTTGCAGTAACAGCCATTTGGGGTTTATAACTCATATTAATTTGGTCCTAGTTATGCCACTGTTTGTTCAAGAAAGTCCTGAGCAAAACGTTGAAGTACTCCGCCAGCTTCGTATACTCGCACTTCCTCCGCGGTGTCTAAACGACAAGTCACCGGCACTTGAAGTTGTTCACCATTTTTACGGGTAATATTTAAGGTTAAGGTTATTCCAGCGGCATAATCACCTACTACGTCGTAGGTTTCGGTTCCGTCAATTTCTAAAGTATGTCGCGTGGTTCCAGGTTTAAATTCAAGGGGCAATACCCCCATTCCCACCAAGTTAGTACGGTGAATTCGCTCAAATCCTTCTGCGGCTATGACTTCAACTCCGGCTAATCGCACCCCTTTTGCTGCCCAATCTCTTGAAGAGCCTTGACCGTAATCAGCACCCGCGACAATGATAAGTGGTTGTTTACGTTGCATATAGGTTTCGATGGTTTCCCACATACGCATGATCTTGCCTTCAGGCTCTAACCTCGCTAAGGAACCTTGTTTGACTTTACCGTCTTGCAATACCATTTCGTTTAACAATTTGGGATTCGCAAAGGTGGCACGTTGAGCGGTAAGGTGATCGCCTCTATGAGTCGCATAAGAGTTAAAATCAACTTCAGGCAACCCCATTTTATGTAAATACTCACCGGCCGCACTGTCTAACATAATCGCATTAGAAGGTGATAAGTGGTCGGTAGTAATATTGTCACCTAAAACGGCTAATGGTCGCATTCCTTTCATGGTGCGTTCACCTGCAAGGGCCCCTTCCCAATAAGGTGGCCTACGAATATAAGTACTTTGTGGTCGCCAAGCATACAATGGGCTTTCTGCAGGTTCGAATGAACCTAAGTCAAACATTGGGGCGTACACTTTTCTAAATTGTTCAGGCTTAACAAACTCAGACACTATGGCATCAATTTGCTCGTCGCTAGGCCAGATATCCTTTAAAGTTATCGCTTTATTATTGCTGTCATAACCGAGGGCGTCTTTTTCAATATCAAAACGAATCGTACCGGCAATAGCATATGCCACCACTAAAGGAGGAGACGCTAAAAATGCCTGTTTGGCATAGGGATGAATTCGGCCATCGAAATTACGATTACCAGATAACACTGCAGTGGTATATAAGTCACGCTCTACCGCTTCTTTTTGAATGTCAGGGTCTAGTGCTCCGCTCATGCCGTTACAAGTAGTACATGCATACCCCACTATGCCAAAGCCTAATTTTTCCATTTCAGGTAATAACCCCGACTCTTCTAAGTAATACTTAGCGACTTTGGATCCTGGTGCGAAAGAGGATTTCACCCAAGGTTTTCTTAACAGTCCCAATTCATTGGCTTTTTTGGCAATTAACCCCGCTGCCACTACATTGCGAGGATTACTGGTATTTGTACAGCTTGTGATTGCCGCAATAATCACGGCACCATCAGGCATTTGACCTGCTTTTTGTTCCTCTTTTTGTTCTAACGCATAGGCAATGCCTCTGGCTGTTAAGTCTGCCGTAGCAACTCGGCTATGAGGACTAGAAGGACCAGCCATATTGCGCCCTACAGAGGATAAATCAAACTCAAGCACGCGTTCGTATTCAGCTTCTTTTAAATCATCAGCCCAAAGTCCGGTATGTTTAGCATAGGTTTCAACCAATTCCACTTGCTCCGGTTCGCGGCCGGTAATTTTCAAGTAATCTATGGTTTGTCGATCTATATAAAACATCCCAGCTGACGCACCGTATTCTGGTGTCATATTGGATATGGTTGCTCTGTCCCCAATGGTGAGTTCTGTTGCACCTTCCCCAAAAAACTCTAGGTAAGCGGAGACTACTTTTGCATGACGTAAAAATTCAGTAATGGCTAAAACAATATCTGTGGCAGTAATACCTTGCTGGCGTTTTCCTGACAGCTTTACACCCACAATATTAGGTAAACGCATCATAGAAGGACGACCTAACATCACAGTTTCTGCCTCTAAGCCACCCACTCCAATAGCGATAACACCTAAGGCATCCACGTGTGGAGTATGACTATCGGTACCCACACAAGTATCAGGAAAAGCCACACCATCTCTTAATTGAATGACAGGTGACATTTTTTCAAGGTTAATTTGATGCATGATGCCATTACCAGCGGGAATAACATCTACATTTTTAAAAGCCGTTTTGGTCCATTCGATAAAATGAAACCTGTCTTCATTACGTCTGTCTTCAATGGCGCGGTTTTTATTAAAGGCGTCACTGTCGTTACCATCGTGTTCCACCGCTAAAGAATGGTCGACAATCAACTGAGTAGGCACAACCGGATTAACTTTAGCAGGATCACCACCTTGCTCGGCAATAGCATCCCGAAGGCCAGCTAAATCAACCAAGGCGGTTTGTCCTAAAATATCATGACAGACTACGCGAGCTGGATACCATGGAAAGTCCATTTCTTGTTTGTTATAAATAATCTGCTTTAAACAATCAGTGAGTATTTCTGGCTCACATTTTCGCACCAGTTGTTCAGCTAACACCCGTGCTGTATAAGGTAATTTAGCGTAAGCCCCTTGGCTAATTGCTTCTATCGCAGCGCGGGTATCAAAGTAATCGACATTACTACCACCAATTGTGTAACCGAGAAGAGGTTTGCGATGTTCATAATTCATAATGAGTTCCATAGTATAGAGGGAAGAAGTCAGGCCGATAATTTCTGGCCTGACATTAAGTGGTGGTCGTTAGCGTTGGCTAATAGTGGTGACTTTTCTCGGCTCAGCACCTATATAATCAGCACTTGGGCGAATAATACGATTATTTGAACGTTGTTCCATAATATGCGCTGCCCAACCAGTCAAACGTGAGCACACAAATATTGGCGTAAACAATTTAGTGGGAATGCCCATGAAGTGGTACGCCGAAGCGTGGAAAAAGTCAGCGTTACAGAATAATTTTTTGGTATCCCACATAAATTCTTCACAGGCCACTGAAATATCATAAAGAGAGCTATCGCCAAATTCCTTGGCTAGCTTTGCTGACCACGCTTTAATGATCACATTACGGGGATCTGATTCACGATAAATGGCGTGTCCAAATCCCATGATTTTTTCTTTGCGCGCTAGCATGCCAGCCATCTGCTCTTTCGCATCGGCTGGAGAGCTAAACTTCTGGATCATATCCATGGCCGCTTCGTTTGCACCACCATGGAGAGGACCACGAAGCGAACCTATAGCGCCAGTCACACAAGAGTACATGTCGGATAACGTAGACGCACACACACGAGCTGTAAAAGTAGACGCATTAAATTCATGTTCAGCGTATAAAATAAGGGACACATCCATCACTTTACTGTGTAGTTCAGACGGGGTATCTCCTGTGAGCAATTTAAGGAAATGTCCACCTAGTGACACTTCATCAGTTACACAATCTATTTCAATACCGTCGTGACTGTATCTGTACCAAAAACACATGATAGCCGGGAAAGCAGCCAGCAATCGGTTTGCCGCTTTGTTTTGGGCACTAAAGTCCACTTCTGGCTCAAGGTTACCTAAAAATGAGCAGCCCGTGCGCATCACATCCATAGGATGTGCGTCAGCTGGAATAAGTTTCAATACTTCTTTTAGGGCTAGTGGCAAGTCAAGTTGTTCAAATAACTGGGCTTTATAACTGTCTAGTTGCCCTTGATTAGGCAGTTCGCCGTTAAACAATAAATAAGCCACTTCTTCGAACGTGGCATTGTCGGCCAAATCTGATACATCATAACCACAATACGTAAGGCCTGAGCCTGATTTACCCACAGTACATAATTTAGTTTCACCGGCACTTTGACCACGCAGACCTGCGCCACTTAGTTTTTTATCAGTCATAATTTAATCCAACTTTTATATTTAAACCCTTGTGGTATGAAGCAAACAAAGGTCGTAATGGTTTCATTATTTAAGTAACTTAAAATGTTTAGGAGATTACTTATTTTTACCTTCAGAAAAAAGTGAGTCTAGTTTCTGCTCATAGGCGTGATAGCCAAGGTAGTCATACAATTCCGAGCGTGTTTGCATAGTGTCCACCACTGCTTTTTGATCGCCTATATTCAAAATTGATTGGTAAACATTTTCCGCCGCTTTATTCATCGCTCTAAATGCACTGAGTGGATAAAGCACCATATCGGCGCCCCACTCGCCTAATTCCTTCTTATTCCAAAGTTCAGTTTGGCCAAACTCTGTGATATTTGCCAGAATAGGTACGTCCAAAGCTTCTGAAAAAGCACGATAGTGTTGTTCTGTTTTTATCGCTTCTGCAAAAATCCCATCTGCGCCTGCCGCCACATAGGCTTTAGCACGCTCTATAGCAGCGTCTAAACCTTCTTGGGCAAATGAATCCGTACGGGCCATGATAAAAAAATCAGGATCGATACGCGCATCAACGGCGGCTTTGATGCGATCCACCATTTCTTCAGTAGAAACAATTTCCTTATTGGGACGATGTCCACAACGTTTTTGCGCCACTTGGTCTTCCATGTGCACTGCCGCCGCGCCGGCTTTTTCCATATCGCGAATGGTTTTAGCAATATTAAATGCCCCGCCCCAACCTGTATCAATATCTATCAACAAGGGCAGATCACAAGCTGCAGTAATTCGCTGAACATCAACTAGCACGTCATTTAGTGAGGTCATACCCAAATCAGGTAATCCATAGGAAGCATTAGCCACACCACCACCTGATAAATAAATAGCGTGATGACCAATTTGTTTTGCCATCATCGCTGAATAAGCGTTAATAGTGCCTACAATTTGTAAGGGTTGATTGTCTTTTAAAGCTTGACGAAAGCGTTGTCCGGGAGTTTTCATAGGGTTTTCATCCGTTTTTCGACGTTTTTACGTGATGCTGATATATGCCTGCGCATAAGAATTTCAGCCAGTTCACCATCTTGATCTTCGATGGCTTGAATAATGTGGTGGTGTTCAGAAAATGCTTTTTTGGCTCTAGGACTTGCCATACCAAATTGATAACGATACATACGTACTAAATAATACAATTCTTCGCACAACAGGCGGATCAACAGTTGATTACCGCTGCTCATTACAATACGAAAATGAAAGTCCAAATCCCCTTCTTCTTGAATATAAGCTTGGCCTTGTTGCAATGACTCGTGCTGATTGTGGACATCAAGCAGATGTTTTAGATCTTCAATTTGTTTTGGAGTGATGTTTTGTGCCGCTAAACGACACGCCATTCCCTCTAAGGATTCTCTGACCCGAAAAATTTCAAGTAATTTTTCTGTCGACAATGTCACCACGCGATAACCAATATTAGCTTTGCGCTCAAGCAAGCCACAACCTTCTAATCGGGACAATGCATCGCGAAGTGTAGAACGACTTATTTCGTAGTGTTTGGCCAGTTCGGGCTCACTTAACTTAGAGCCTGTTAAGATATTCCCTTCAACAATGCGCTGACGCAGATCAATAAAAACCGTGTCTGCACGGGTGATACTAGGTGCTGTGTT
Source organism: uncultured Paraglaciecola sp. (assembly GCF_963977085.1). GTDB lineage: Bacteria > Pseudomonadota > Gammaproteobacteria > Enterobacterales > Alteromonadaceae > Paraglaciecola. Next base: position 244,925 of record NZ_CAXBNC010000002.1, read on the forward strand.
ATTTGACGTTTGCAATTTTTGGTTGTCGACAATAATAAATGATATCGCCATAATAGTCGCTTAAACTGAAAATAACAAGGTCAAATTGTCGACAATTGGACCTTGTTATAAACAAACTAACGTTTTAGTTAAGTACTGCTTCTAGACTTGAAAGACAATAATCAACATTCTTTTGGCTAGAACCACACCCCATCAAACCTATTCTCCATACTTTGCCTGCCAATTCACCTAAGCCTGCACCTATTTCCAAATTGAATTCATTGAGTAGCCTATTACGAACCTGGCCATCATCTATTCCATTTGGAATTTGCACTGTATTCAATTGTGGCAATCGATATTTTTCTTCGACAACCAAGTCTAATCCCAGTTTTTCTAACCCAAGCTTTAAACTAAGGTGGTTTCGACTGTGCCTTTCCCAAGCGTTTTCAAGTCCTTCTTGTTGCAAAATAAGCAAAGATTCATGTAACCCATAGATACTGTTTACAGGTGCAGTATGATGGTAAGCGCGTTTCGCTCCCTGCCCCCAATACCCCATGACCAAATCCATATCTAAAAACCAACTTTGCACAGGATGTTGTCGCTGCTTAATCACTGCGATCGCCTTGTCACTAAAAGACACCGGGGATAATCCAGGTATGCAAGAAAGACACTTTTGAGTACCAGAATAAATGGCATCAATATTCCATTCATCCACCCTTAATTCGCTACCACCTAAGGATGTCACAGCGTCAACAATACTCAAACAATCGAACTCCTTGGCTAATTGACATAAGGCTTGGGCATCATTTAGCACACCTGTTGACGTTTCCGCATGAACAAAGGCTAGTGCTTTAGCGTCAGGGTTAGCTTTAAGTGCTGCTCTGACTTTATTAAGATCTGTAGGTTTACCCCAATCATCTTGCACCATGACAGCTTTGCCACCACAGCGTTGCACGTTTTGTTGCATACGCCCGCCAAATACGCCATTTTGGCAAACAATAACCTTGTCGCCAGGCTCAACTAAATTAACAAAAACAGATTCCATACCTGCCGAGCCAGGTGCCGAAATGGGCATTGTTAAGGCATTATTAGTTTGGAAGGCATATTGTAATAACTGTTTCACTTCATCCATTAGATCAACAAATCTAGGATCCAAATGACCTATAGTTGGTCTAGCTAAAGCTTCAAGCACTTGCGGGTAGACATCTGAGGGTCCAGGCCCCATTAGTACTCGAGTAGGAGGTATAAAAGATGAAAATGTCTGAGTCATAAAAGCTCCAAGATAAAGGTGATTTAGTGGGGTAATTTTTACAGTATTAGGTGTTTGCTACAAGGTAACTATACCGAGCATAAACAAGATAAATGCTTTTATGTCCAAGCATTTATAGGTTGAATTACGAATCGACCACTTAAATAACGAGTAGAGATCCATTTAGGATAGATAACATATTGTTTTAGATAGAAATTAAAAATGATTTCAAAATTTGTTTAGTTTTTAGGCAATTTTGTTCTATGCTTATCAGTCTAGTTTTTAAAGTTTAATCTTTTCTCCAGTTAGCGCACGGCTCTTTCAGAGCCATTCCCCTAAGCCCGATCTAGTAATAGTGTCGGGCCTTTTTTTATTTGTGTTCAACAAGGCTTTAACTGTTGTAAAAAACGTTGCGCATTTTCAACATAATGTTGCGCAGATTGTTCGAGCATTTTTTGCTGCGTTTCTGGGATGGTCTTAACCACCTTTGCCGGTGATCCCATGACTAATGAGCCATCAGGGATCTGCATATTTTCGGTTATCAAACTGTTAGCACCTATTACGCAGTACCTACCAATTTTTGCTCCGTTTAGCACAACACTATTGATGCCAATCAAACTGTAATCTCCGACCTCACAGCCATGCAACATCACTTTATGACCTATGGTGACTCCTCTGCCTATAATAAGAGGTATGCCATGATCGGTATGCAATACTGAACCATCTTGCACATTGCTATCTTCACCAATCGTAATCAGATCGCAATCACCACGCACCACAGTGTTAAACCAAACACTGCTATTTGCTTTCATGACAACTTTACCTATTATGTGGCTACCAGGGGCAACAAAAACCCCTTGTGCTAACTCAACTTTGTCATCACCTAACGAATAAATCATTACTTATCTCCAATCATACGCATGAGGCCTTCTTGCATGGTCGATGCAACTAACTTGCCTTGACGATTAAAAAACTGCCCTCTCACTAACCCTCTGGCTCCACCAGAAAACGGACTTTCAGCACAGTATAATAACCAGTCGTCAAAATCGAATGGATGATGAAACCACATCGAATGATCAATGGTGGCCATGCGCAAATTTTTATCGGTGTTTGCAATACAATGAGGATGCAGTGCTGTAGATAAAAAATGATAATCCGAGGCGTAAGCCAACATGACTTGATTGAGATTAATATTCCGAGACAATACTTCTTGTGCTTTCATCCAGATGTAACGTTTGGGCTCTTGCTTTATGGCTTTGTCAGGGGCTACAAAGTCAACAGTGCGCATATCGATTGGTTTGTGATAACCACTGCTATCACTCATACGCTCCGACATTTCTTGAGTCTTAGACAATAGTTTGATGTCTGACTCTATTTCTTCTGGCGGTAGCACGTTTGGCATAACCGCATATTGATGTTCAAGTCCTTTTTCAGGAGATTGAAAGGATGCAGTCATATAGAATATATTTCTGCCGTTTTGAATCGCTTTCACTCTTCTAGTGGAGAAACTACGACCATCACGCACATTCTCTACATCAAACACCACGGGCTTATTGGCATCACCTGGCAACAAAAAATAGCTATGAAATGAATGTGTGATGCGACCTTCAGGCAAAGTCAACTGCGCGGCAGCGAGCGCTTGGCCTAATACCTGTCCACCAAATAAGGCTCGAAAACCTAAATCCCAACTTTGTCCTCGAAACAAACCTTCTTCAAGTTTGTCTAGGGTTAATAATTCTACTAATTTGACTTCTGGCATAAATTCTCTGTTTGTTTCGTACGTATTTAAATTTTACCCTAATTCTTTTGACGCGGGTCTTTAGGGTAAAATCTATCAGGTAATTGACTTTGATGGGTAAAAAATCTTGTGTCTTTAAAAGGCAGCTTCATAAAACCAGAGATACCAAGCCCCTCAATGGTTGGAATAAGATCAATGACGTCTTTTAATAAACTCTTAAATTCCAATTCCATACTGTGATTTAACAGTTTGTAATCGCTATGTATTTTAAGATGAGTCGGTAAAGATTCAAATATAATACAGCCAGTATGATGGATGCTATTTAATTGCCTTATCACGGCCATTAATTCTAAAGGCAAGGTTAATAATTCATCGGGATCATCACCATCCTCAAAATATGAATGCATTCGACTGTCGTGTTCTGAAAGAGACACTTCACTGAGTTCAAATGGTATTTGCATTGTCCGTTCTGGAATAAATACACTGTGCTCATCACTGCGCTCAACATGTAAGGTATCACGCGCATTGAACATACAGCACTTAAACACACCAATTCGATTAATGGCCCTAGCAAAATGAACTATGTTATTGAGAGACGCTTCAAAGGACTTTATAAGCGTTAAATCGTATAAATTCAGGCTAGAATCTATAAACACCCCTGATTTTTCCCATCTAACCGCTAATCCTCCGACTAAGGGATACTTACCTAATCGACTCACCGCTGCTACAAATGCTTTTTCAGTATCTCCCATGCCTTGCATATAATTTTTATAATATCGCTCAAACTGGGCATCATCAATTAATCTAAGCTCTTGCTCTGCCTCAATCCTTAAAAAGGATTTTCGCGAGCTGTATACTACTGTGTCTATTTCTTTTACATGGGGACTGACTCTAGAAGGGATTAAAGAAACGTGATCAGGTTGTATAGCTTCATTCAATACGACATTTTTCATATATTGCATGTTATGAATAAAATAATCGCCGCCTTGCTCTCGTAACTTAGGGGAGTCACTCATCATAGCGGTTAGTGTTTTGGCAAGTTCTTGGGGTAAACCTAAGGAGTTTGGAGTAATAACCTTATGTCCAAATCGACTAGATTGACCTGAGGCCAAGGCATAAAGTGTACTTGCCAATCCTTGTTCGTCAAAGCGCACAGAAGATAGGCCTCCGTTGAGTTGATCATCACCAATAAAATACACATCACCAAGGCGCGCGTTAGTTTGTTGCATGTCACTAGACATCAAATCCATCACGTTGTTACCTACAAACTGTCCTTGATGATCAAGCTGAGCAAAAACCGACGATCCCCAATCTATTAACCCCACTTTTTCACTGGATTCATCAAACACAATATTTGATGGTTTAATATCCCCATGAACTATAGGTTTGCTTTGACCTTGCTGTTGATGTCCACGTAAATACAACAAAATATCAGCCAGTTGCGCCGCAATTTTAATTACCAATCGAACTGATAAAGGTCCATATTTAAGGGAAATTTTTTCTAAATCTTCACCTTTTGCCCTGTCCATGACTAACACTGATTGTTTTTTGATTTTTTGATATTCAATTAATCGTGGTACATAAGGATGAGAAACCAAACTCAACATATAGGCTTCTTCTTCCAATCGGTCTTGCACGTGTTGCGGTAGATTAATGCGCGAAAATTTAAACACCTGCTGCAGAGGTTGAATAGCATTCTGAGAGCCATTCCTTTTGGCAACCGTTCCCGCAAAAGCAAACCCAAAAGCTCCTTTACCGATTAATTCAATCTCTTGATAACCCAGAAGCTGCAATTGCTCGGTACATAACTTAAACCAATCTTTTAGTTTCTTCGCATCCTTATGGGACAGCAAATAGATAGACTGTTCATCAGGAATATAAAAATGTTTTATATTTTCAGCTGTCATCTTCTCAGGATTGCCAATTATTCCGCAATTAACCATTCAACGTTGAAAGACGCGCCATCGTTTTGTGCCAATAATGGCGTGAGTTCTAGTAAACTTTGTTTTATGTGATGATCTAATTGCCAAGGGGCATTTATAATGGCCATGCCAGAGCCATACATACCTCCAGCCTCATCAGCAGAGGTTACGCATAACTCTATTTTAAGTAAATTTTTAAAAGAATGTTGGCTTAAGCTATCAAGCATCGCTTCACTTTTACCTTTTTTACTGACACTACTAGCAAAACTCGTATTCGCGGTGTTCATGTCACTCGGCTTTCTATCACTCACAAGAGGATACCAAATCCCATAAATGGCAGAATTCCATTTCTTATGGGCTGCAACTACAGTATCGACAACTTGCTGATACTCACTCGCCACTTCATAAGAAGGATCAATTAGTACTATACCTCGTTGCATATCTGGTGGGGTTAAGGCTAATAAGCCTTCATATCCATCTCTATGATGGATCGCGATGTTTTTACCGCCCATATTACTTTTAAGGTTGAGTATCTCTTGATTGTGCCATTCCATTAGCACTAACTTATCCTGTGAACGAAGCATAGATTTAGCAATTTCTGGCGAACCCGGATACTGATTAAAAGCTTTATACGCAGAAACCAAAGACAAGTAGTGATTAATAGCTTCATTTTTAACCGGCTTCCCAATTAAACGTTCAATGCCCTGCTTAAATTCATTGGTTTTACGTGCTTCATCTGAGTTCAATTGATAAATCCCAGCGCCGCTGTGGGTATCAAAATAACAAAAGCCTTTGTCTTTACTTTTTAGTTTCTCAATTAACAACATCTGGCAAAGGTGTTTTAAAACATCACCATGATTACCTGCATGAAAACTATGTCGATAACTTAACAATAGTGAATTCCTTACTTTAACTGTGTGACAAAAATTGGGCTTAGGGGCTGTTGACCTTGCATATGTCGTTGAGACTGAGGTCGTTTATGTAGTTACCGAGACGTTTATCTTTGGTTTAGCCATTCTAAACCAAAGATGAAAAAGCAAGGTAGACTAATAAATGGACCATAAATCGGTTATCGACCTAAAGTGTTTTCCTCAAACGTTTTCATAACACGTTAAACCCTTCTATTTACATAGCCAAAGTTTACCTGTTTTTGCTTTATTGAAAATATTCTGAGGAAAATCTCGGCCATATATGAAAGGTCAATAACCTCTTATCTTAAAGCAAAAGTAAACCCTCTGTTAGCGGGTTTATCACTAAATTTAATTGACTATCTAGTTATAGCCAACATTGTGAGAGGATTTTCCAAGTAAGATTTCCACAGATTGTTAAATCTCACCATAGTAGCGCCATCTATAATCCGATGATCTCCAGACCAACTCACATGCATGATATTAACCGCCTTTACCGCATCATTTTCATCAAACCTAGGTAATCTCTGAATTTTACCTAGGGCAACGATGGCTGATTCTGGCGCATTAATAACCGGAGTGGCAACTGTACCGCCTAGTACTCCAATGTTTGAAATACTAATGGTTCCTCCCTTTAAATCGGTATTACTTAATCTGCCTTGACGTGCAAGCTCCACTAGCTCGTTTGATTTCTTAGCAATCTCCAATAAAGATAGGCGCTGCACACCTTTGATGTTTGGCACTACTAGACCGACTTTAGAGTCAACTGCTATTCCAATATTATGATCGTCAAAATAAGTCACTTCGCTGCAATCAGCATTAACTTGGCTATTTATGATTGGAAATTTTTCTAATGCCAAAGACATGGCTTTGATAAAAAATGGCATAAAACTAAGCTTAATACCTTCTTTTTCAAACGACCCTTTTATTTGTCCCCTAGCCTGCATCAAATTATCCATTTCAATTTCTTCACTGACACTAAAATGTGGCACTGTAAAAACAGAATGCATCATATGTTTTGCCATAACCGCTTTGATCCCGCGAATAGGCTCTACACGTTTACCACCTGTTGTCTCAAATCTCGCAGAAGTTGATAATATTTCCGGTGACGAAACAGACGTAAGATCATCTTTTAACACTCGGCCCTTATCGCCACTGCCCGCAACCTGAGACAGGTCAATTTCTAACTCTCTTGCTAACCGCCTGACTGCGGGGCTTGCTAGCGCTTTACCTGATGCTGGTTTAGCAGTATCTATATCCCCTTGTTTAGCAGCTAATTTAGTGGCGGTTGGTATATTATCGTCAACTTGTTTTTGAACAACAGCCGTTTCCTGCGGCTGCCCATCATCTGCATTAATTTGCATTTCAAACAAAGGCGAATGCACTTTGGCAATGTCACCTTCAGCATAATATAGCTTAGTAACTTGCCCGCTGTACTTAGCTGGTATTTCTACCAATGCCTTGTCAGTCATGACTTCAACAACGGGTTGGTCTTCTATAATAGTTTGGCCTTGTGTAACTAACCACTTGACCACTTCGCATTCCACAATGCCTTCACCAATATCCGGTAGAATAAAATCTTGCATACTTTGATCCTTAATATTGACCTAAAAATTGACGGTGCGTTTAATCGCTTCGAAGGTTTTTAGGTGGTCTGGCATATATTCTTTTTCATGAGCCAAGGGATAAGGTGTATCTAATCCACATACTCGGCATATAGGCGATTCTAGATTAAGGAAACACCTCTCCTGAACACTTGCAGCAATTTCGCTAGCAAAACCCGCAGTTAGTGGCGCTTCGTGATTGATTAACAAACGCCCTGTTTTTTCAACAGAACGGCAAACCGTCTCACTATCCCAAGGTAATATGCTCTGTAAATCAATCACCTCACAGGAAATGCCTTGCTCTTCAGCCATAACCGCCGCTTTTTCGATGATTTCCACTTGTGCCCCCCATGCCAACAAAGTGATATCTGAGCCTAATTTGACAACATCTGCCTTACCCAGTGGTAATTGGTAGTCATCTTCTGGCACTTCGCCCACTGAGGCTCTATACAATCGTTTTGGCTCCATAAAAAGCACAGGATTATCATCGCGGATGGAAGCGAGTAACAAACCTTTTGCCTGATAAGGATTACGAGGGACTATCACTTTAATGCCAGGAACATGGGCAAAAAACGCTTCTGGTGACTGTGAATGATAATGACCACCTGCAATACCACCACCGTATGGCGTGCGGATAGTAAGCGTACCGCATGAAAACTGCCCGCCAGAACGATACCGAAACTTAGCTGTTTCATTTACAATTTGATCAAAGGCAGGAAAAATATAATCAGCGAACTGAATTTCAGCGACAGGTACAGAGCCCTGTGCGGCAAGGCCCGTAGCAAAACCTATTATGCCTTGTTCTGTTAAAGGCGTATTAAAACAACGACCTTTACCAAAGGTTTGCTGAAGGTTACTGGTGGCTCTAAACACACCACCAAAGTGGCCTACGTCTTCCCCAAATACCATGACTTTTTCATCATCATTCATGGCTGTAATGAGTGCATTATTCACAGCCTGCAGCATATTCATTTTAGCCATCTTATAGCCTCCCTGACGTTTTTGGATAGGCTTCTGGGTACAATTCAATATGTGTTTTTAAATCGGCTAATTGTGCCTTTAAGTGCCAAGGTGGTGAATCGTATACGTCCTCAATTATTTGCTCTATGGGACAAATAGGCACTTGTTCAGCTAGCTTAAGCTGTTTCAAAATTTCTTGCCTAGTGTCATCGATAAATGCCAGATTTTGGTCTTCATTCAGCCAGCCTTTGGACTCTATCCAGCGTTTAAATCGTTGTAACGGATCCTTTAAGCGCCATCGTTCTTCTTCATCTTTTGAACGATAACCTGTTGGATCATCTGAAGTGGAATGAGCCGCTAATCTATAGGTCATGGCTTCAATCAGTACTGGGCATTGCTGTTCTAGCGCAATTTTTCTTGCCTCTTGGGTAGCGGAATAAACCGCGAGAACATCGTTACCATCTACACGAATCGTTCTTACTCCATAACCTATACCTCTGGAAGCTATACCATCACCTGCAAATTGTTCTTCTGATGGTGTTGAAATGGCGTAACCATTATTACGACAGAAGAAGATTACTGGGCAATCTAGAACAGCCGCCATATTGAGACCAGCGTGGAAATCCCCTTCTGAGGCTGCGCCTTCGCCAAAATAACAAATAGTAACTGCATCGTGTCCGGCCATTTTCTGACCGTAAGCATAACCACTTGCCTGAGGAATTTGTGTGCCTAAAGGAGATGAAATGGTCATAAAGTTAAGGGCTTTAGAGCCATAATGGATAGGCATTTGTCGCCCTTTATTCAGCTCATTTTGATTGCTAAACATTTGATCCATAAATTCTTTGCTGGTAAATCCTCGATACGCCAATGCGCCTTGCTCTCGATATTGGGACATGATCATATCCTGTGGTTCAAGCGCTGCAGCACTGCCTATAGTGGATGCTTCTTCACCGGTACAGGCCAGATAAAAGCTTATCCTTCCTTGGCGCTGCGCCGCGACCATCCTTTCGTCTAACAACCTTATATATTGCATGGTATGCAGAATTTTTAAGGAACATTGCTCAGTAATAGCCGGACATTCTGCTTCTGGATGAACTGAACCGTCTGGTTGTAAGACTTGCAGCATTGGAATATCAATTAGGCCATTCTCAATGATTTTAACCTGATGAATCAGCCCAATATTGGCTAAATGATTTCTGTCTTTCATTTATTTGCCTATATCTCTTATATACACAAAGAGTGAGTATGTATATTAATTGTAATTAGGATGTAAATAGTAGATGAATATTAAAAGTTTGGTCTTGCCAAATAGGCTTTATAGGGAAGAATAAAAAGAATAGAACCACTATTAAGTTAATAAAAACATGATATCTATCCTACTTTCAAATAACTCGAAGGCATTTTTAAGTTATTTGGCGAGATATCCTTCTATACCACCAATTTTGGGGTAAATTAACTGCTGTAGCCATGATGTAAACAACAATTACAAAAGGACGTCATTTTGAAAAAAACACCTTTGAGCGCGATAATGTTAGCCTTATCGGCCACTTTACTCAGTTGTAATTACAACTCAAACAATGTCACAGTCAAACCAACCACAAAAACACAAGATGCCAAACAATTTGTGGAAAATGCGCAACTAGCGTTACAAAAAGTCAGATTGCCATCAGCACAAGCTGCTTGGGTCTATCAGACTCATATCAACCAAGACACAGCGGCGTTATCGGCATATTTATCTGAAAAAAGTAGCAGCCTATCGTCCGAGTTAGCGAAGCAATCGGCAGCATTTAATGATGTAAAAGTAGACTCAGATACACGTAGAAAATTAGAGTTGATGCGTAATAGTTTGGTTTTACCTGCTCCAGCAGATTCCGAAAAGTCAGCTCGTTTGTCGCAGATCACGTCTGATTTAGAAGGTATGTACGGAAGTGGAAAATACTGTCGCTCTGAAAATGACTGCATGGGCTTAACAGACATGAGTAACATTATGTCTACTAGTCGCGATGAAGCACTATTGCTAGAAATGTGGCAAGGCTGGCGTCAGGTTTCTCCAGCGATGAAATCTTTATACGCAGAAGAAGTGGCTATAGCCAATGAGGGGGCCAAAGAATTAGGTTTTGCTGATATAAGTGATTTATGGCGCGGCAGCTATGACATGCCCGCTGAGGATTTTGGCAATGAATTAGACAGGTTATGGGGTCAAGTCAAACCCTTTTACGACGCATTACATTGTCATGTGCGAGCTGAATTGGGTAACCAATATGGCACAGATAAAGTGCCCCAAGACCAACCTATACCAGCGCATTTATTAGGAAATATGTGGGCACAGTCATGGGGGAATATTTATGACTTAGTTAAGCCGAAACAAGAACTAGACGTCATAGACGTCACTCAAGCCTTAGCCACTCACAATTATGATGAAATCAAAATGGTTAAGCAGGCAGAATCATTCTTTTCTTCTTTAGGTTTTGCTCCTTTACCTGACACGTTTTGGGAACGGTCTCAGTTTACTAAGCCCGCAGATCGCGAAGTGGTGTGTCATGCATCAGCATGGGATATAGATGACAAAGACGATTTACGTATCAAGATGTGTATCCAAAAAACCGGTGAAGAATTTGCGGTTATTCACCATGAATTAGGTCATAACTATTATCAACGAGCCTACAAAAACCAACCTTTGTTATATAGAGAATCAGCTAACGACGGTTTCCATGAAGCCATTGGCGACACCATTGCGTTGTCTATTACTCCTAAATATCTAAAGGAGATCGGACTAGTAGAGAATATCCCTGATGCATCAAACGACATAGGCATGTTACTCAAATTGGCATTGGATAAAATAGCCTTTGTACCTTTCGGTTTGATGGTCGATCAATGGCGCTGGAAAGTATTTTCAGGAGAAGTAAAACCTGCCGATTATAACAAAGTGTGGTGGCAGCTTAGGGAGAAATATCAAGGCGTTATGGCACCTACAGAACGCGGTGATGATGCATTTGACCCTGGCGCCAAATACCATGTACCAGCTAATACTCCTTATACCCGCTATTTTATAGCGCATATTTTACAGTTTCAATTTCATAAGACCCTGTGCGATATTTCAGGAAACACCGATCCCATACACCGTTGCTCTATCTATGGTAGCAAAGAGGCAGGTGAAGCGTTAAACAACATGTTAGAAATGGGTAAGAGTAAAACTTGGCAAGAAGCCCTGACCACTTTAACTGGCAAAGGTGAGATGGATGCCAATGCAATTCTGGCTTATTTTGCACCATTAAAAGAATGGCTCGACGAACAAAACCGTGGAAGAACCTGTGGTTTCTAATGGGATCAGAATATCCTAAGTATTAAACCCAATTCACTACTAATAAAGGAGGATTAGTAGTGAATCTAAAACTCGTATATTCCCCGTAAATAGTAGAACCCACCATTTATTCCAATAGGTGAAGTAGCGGGATAAAGTGAACCCGCCTCACCGCTATATGGATTCTGATCAGGGCGATTATCAAACAAATTTTTTGCGCCAATTGATAGTTTTAAATGACTGTTAACTTGATAATTTATGTCTAGATCTACGGTTATTTCTGAACTGGCGTAAATATCTAAACCTGCTGCTGCATCCAAGTGGTCTTCATAAAAGCCATCATAGAAATTAATTCGGATGTTACTACTTAATTTGTCAAACCTTTGGATCATGGAAAAACTCACACGGTTTGCTGGTAGATTACCTTCAAGCATTTTTATACGCTGCGGCGTAAGGTTTGACTCCACATATGAGGTACCATCCTCATGGATTCTAGGATACAGAGTCACTCTAACCACTTCAGTATCAGTCCAGTTGTACGTCAGCATTAAACGGCTTGGAATAGTAAACAAATAGGTTTCATAATTGACAACCAAATCTAAACCTTGAGTCTTAGTATCAAAATCGTTTGTGAAATATTTTGCGCTACCATAACTAATGGCTTCAGTGCTTCCAGCGGCGACTAAAGCTTGAACATCCTGTTGACTCAATGCTAAGGCAGACGTGGTGCTTATTCGATCATGGAGTTGTATATTGAAGTAGTCCAAAGTGAAATAAAACTGCTTATTGATTTCTCCCACTATTCCGAAACTTGTATTGATTGACTCTTCTGGACGTAGCGGTGTCGCACCAAGTTGTATTGATATTGCATGGGTAGGCGGCAATGTCGCTTGGTCCTCTAATCCATTAGGCGAAAAAGCGGTGGTCACATTAACCACATTACTTTGCCCTACAGTGGGTGCTTTAAATCCAGTACTTACTGAGCCACGCAGAGTTAACAAGTCATTCAAAATCATGCGTGCAGAGACCTTACCATCAAAAGTAGCTCCAAAATCAGTAAAGTCTTCATATCTGGCTGCCAGACCAAATAAAAAAGCATCACTCATATGTACTTCAAAATCAGAATAGACAGCCCAATTCCCCCTACTCCACTTTCCAGCAGATTGAGGGTTGTACCCCGGAAAACCATTAGATCCAACACCAAAGCCCTGAGATAAACCGGTATTAGGATTAAAGGCTAAATCGCCCACCACATAAGATCCTAAGTCGCCTTTTTTTTGCCGGTAACTTTCTCTTCTCCATTCAAGGCCTGTGGCAAAATTAATTTGATACTTTTTATTGATAGTAAATTGTCTAAATAAATCTAAATTAACGTTTTTTTCTAATTGGCTAGCTAATCCTGGATTAAAAGAAAATGGCGTGTTTGGCCCTAAAGAAGGATTAACGGTATGCGTTATCTGGTAATCGATCTCAGAATAACCTAACGCAACACTGAGATCGTAGTCCCAATGAGACGGGCTTTGTCCTTTGATGCCTAATACCCAAGAAGCGTCACTAATAACACCCCCGAATTGTGGCGTAAAACCTCCGGGTAAAATTTCATTGAACGAGAAACAATTTTGGCCAATTGGGGTAGAGTTATCTGCAATGAGCAGATAATTGTTATCGTCTAGCACGTTATTATCCGTGATAAGAATTTGTGGGCAACTAATACCTTGACCCATCCCGTCTAAGTCGGCGACCAATAATGTTGTTAAACCATCATTATTTTGAGCCCCTTCGAACACCCCATCTCGGGTTTGCGGATTACGAAAATAAAAGCCTCCTTGGATTTTTCTTTGCGCCAGATTGCTAAAAGAATATAATTCTTTGGACGTATCTAATTCATAACCCATATTAATTAAAAACTTCAGGTCATAGTCTACTTTAGGACTTCCCCATATTTGCACTGGATCATCAACAAAAGTATTTCCTGAGGCTATTAAGGCCAACGCATCATCTCTTTGTATACTTCTGTCGGTTGCCCCTTGTTGTTTATATTCTGTACTTATATTAATAAACCCTTGTTCATTTAGTGCAAAACCTAAGCTCCCAGTAATTTGCACTAATTCACCGTCACCTTCTCCATATTGGCCAGTTCTAACTTCAAACATCCCCCCTTGGTTATTATCATTAAGCACAAAGTTAATCACCCCAGCTATGGCATCTGAACCATACTGCGCCGCAGCACCATCTCTGAGTATCTCGATTTGATGTAAAGATGAGGCTGGGATATTACTCACATCGGCGCCCTGTGCACCATCTGATAAACCACCGCCTAAAAAAGTTATAGCTGCAGACCTATGACGCCTTTTTCCGTTGAGTAAAATTAACGTATGATCTGATGCCATCCCCCTTAAATTAGCCGGTCTAACTAAGCTCGAGGCATCATTTATAGGTTGATCATTAACATTAAAAGAAGGCATTAGAGTTGAAAGCATCGAAGTAATATCTGTGGAGCCTTGTTGAGTAAACTCAGCTACCCCAATGATGTCTAGGGGGACAGGCGAATCAATTACTGACCTAGGGGCTGATCTTGTACCTACTACTGCTATCTTTTCGATTCCACCAGTAGGAAACAGTATTTCAGTTTGTTTACTTTCTTCGAAATCCGTCGTAGCAGATGAATGTACTTTGATTATCGGTTTGACACTCAGTCCCTTTTTATCTTTAACTGGATATAACCCCGTGCCTTCTAATAGTTTGACTAACGCTAATTCAACAGAGTAATAACCACTTAACTCATTGGTCACTTCTAGCTCTGCAAGCTCAATTGGAAATAGAAGTGTGGTATTGGCTTGTTGAGCAAACAAAATTAGCGATTTGTCGGCTGATTGAGAGGGGATAGAAAATTGATACTTATTTTGGGCAAGCGTCTGAAATGAAATAATCGTTATTAAGACAACAAGTACACGCATAAAAATACAGGATAAACTGAATACAATTCGATAAGGCAGTCTAGCACGTTGATTTCGATTGGAAAACGATCAAGATTTGGCTAATTTAACACCGAAAACTGGTTAGTTAGAGATAACTTTCTGTTCCAGTGGAAAGTACTATTGTTTGTTCATCGTTTTTTTCATAGACAATATTAAAGTTGTTTTCGAGTGCAAATAACAATCCTTGTATATCACCAGCTTTAAAATAGCCCGCTACCCTTTGTTGCCTGACTTGTTCGTCTGCTAAGGTAAAATGAACTGAAGTATACCGGCTAATTTCTTGTAACGCTTCAGCCAAAGGCTCTCCATGAAACACCAACATACCTTGTTGCCAAGCTAAATCGTTCTGAACTTGTTCATTAGTCAATGTAAATGGTTGAATAGTTTGTTGGCTAATCAGTGCCTTTTGCCCCGCAATCATTAACTCCCCAGTACCTTCAAGGGGTTGTAATGATTCTTCAATAATGGCATTGGGAATGCTATCCGTTTTATTTTTAACTAACACTTTTCCATCAGTTACCAACAATTCAAACTGGTCAGCACTGTTTATTTGCATGTTAAAAGCCGTACCTACAGCGGTCACAGAGTTGCCAGCAACCTTAACAATAAATGGCCGTTTCTGGTCATGGGCAACTTCAAAGTGTGCCTCACCCCGCACTAGGTTTACATTCCTTAGGGAGTTAGAAAAATCAACCGACACCAAACTATCAGTATTTAAATGGATGACCGAGCCGTCAGCTAACGAAAGTATTCGTTGCTCACCCACCAAAGTTTCAGCATCAAGCACCACCAAAGATGGGTCATCCACAGTAGCCATAAGTTGAGAATTCACAAGCCACCCCAAACAACTAACAGCAAATACAAGGCTTGCCGCCATTCCTATGGTTTTGCTATTTGAGAATAGCTTAGTCTTACGTTGTGGATTTTCTCGCAATGGAAATAATGTACTTAATTCATTTAAGACGCTTAATTCATCCCAAGTCTGTGCTACTGAGAATAAACTTTCTCTATGGAAGCTGCTGATATTAACCCAATCTGAAAATGCCTTATTTTCAACTTCATTTAAGCCACGATCAAAGCGGCTGATCCATTCGCAGGCTTGTTGATGAATTTCTTGTTTGCTACTGAATGTTTTAACGTTATTCATTTTTTAACTGTTTTACCGTGTTTTAATACCGAAGCGACTTGTTCAGTGTCTGATTGGACTAAATTCCGCAAATATAGGGAACATTGAAATAATCCTTTAGCAACATGTTTTTCAACTGTGCTCTCACTTAATCCAATATACCCAGCGATATCCTTTTGACTCATCCCATAAACTTTTTTTAATAAAAACACCCGCTTAACTTCTACTGATAAAGTATCAGTAGCACGGCAAAAATGTAAAAAACGCTCTTTACTTTCAATCTGGCTTTCGAGACTTTTACTGGTTAAATCACTAGGCAAATTTTTCATGTCATCTAATGATTGATTTTTACGTTCACTTGCCTTGTAAACGTGATTTAGAGCTAGGTTTCTAGCTGTTGTAAGCATGTAAGTCCGTTCAAATTTTATTTCTTGCTTCAGACCCGCTTCGTAACTTTTGATAAAGGTTTCTTGAACAATATCTTCCACGTCGTCACTTTTTACAATGCCTCCTATTATTTTCGCTAAGAGAGCGCTACATTTCAAATAAGTAGTTGCCATAGTCGACTTATGCTGCATTGACTAATCCATTTAAGTTAACCAGAATTCCAGTAGTGTTAGGCACCCTGCTACCAAAGTGTTGCAACGTTAGATAGAGCAAATTATAACTGCCTTCTATTATTAAAAGAAATACAACCTTGCCATAATTGGCAAGGTTGTATGATTGGCATTTAACTAAAAGTTATAGGTTGCTTTTACATAATAAAAACCACCGTTGTAGTCGAATGGTCCACTTTCATAGAAAGCACCACCTACTACAGCTCTTGCCTCAACCTGCAATCTTTCGGCTTTTTGGTCAAACACATTATTTGCTCCAGCTGTGATAGTCACTTGATCACTTAAGAAGAAGTTAACTTCTACATCAACAGTAACGGCAGCGTCAGCAATTTCTGACCAAGTGTCAGAGGTATCATCAGCATGAGTTGCATAATACTCACCAAAATAATTGGTACGAACAAACATGCTTAACGCATCCCAGCTTTGTGAGATTGTTAGAGTAGCTCTATGGTTAGGCACACCCTTTTCTAATCTACGTACTTTACCATCACTGGTGGTATCAGGATTAAACTTATCAACACTTGTATCGTTCCAGTTATAGGCCAGTGAGAAATCAGTGTCACTACTTTCAAAAATTTCCATTGAATAATTTGCAACAACATCGACGCCTTGCGTGGTGGTATCGAAATCGTTAGCAAAATAAGTTACCGCTGATATCAATTCAGGATTCTGCACACCTAAGGCTTCTAACGCAGTATAATCTTCCGGTCTAACAGTGATTTGACTGGATTGGGTGATGCGATCTTCCACTTCGATATTGTAATAATCAAGAGTGAAGAAAAAATCACCCGATTGGTAAACACCACCAAAAGCGAAACTCGTCGAATTTTCTGGTGTTAACTCTTTACCACCATAAAATGAAGCTAATGGGTTGGTAGGAGGAGCTGTAAAGCTTTGAATTAAGTTCCCTTCAACTATAGAAGTAGCAGTGTTCACCACATTGGCTTGCCCTACTGTTGGTGCTCTAAAGCCAGTACTGCTTGACCCTCTCAATGATAATTCATCTGACACACTATATTGCAGGGTTAACTTATAATTAGTTGTATCTCCAAAGGTAGAAAAATCTTCATAACGTAACGCACCGCCTAGCAGTAAATCTTCCGTTACATAGGCTTCCACATCGACATAGGCGGCAATATTACGACGAGAATTAAGCCCAGCAGCTTCTGGGCCAAACCCTTTAAAACCATGAGAACCAATATTAAACCCTTGATCTGCAAAGGGACCCGCAATCCATGATGCTTCTTCACCTGCTATAATTTCAAAGGATTCACTTCGCCACTCTAAACCACCTGCCACATTGATTGGTTCATATAGTCCGGCTTCAACACTTTTAACTAAATCTAAATTGATGGTTTTTTCTAGTTGAATATAACTACCAGTATCAAACTCAGTAGGCGTACTAAGTCCTAAAGAAGGATTAAGTGTATTTGTTAGATTGAAAGAAGATTCACTCTTACCAATTGAACCACTTAAGTCAAACATCACCTCAGCAAGGAAACCTTCTTTAAATTCGCCTTTTGTACCAACAGCTAAAGAGGTATCAGTGATAGTTCCACCAAATGCTGGGGTATAACCACCAGGAAATATTTGGTTCATGGCGAAACAATTAGGATCGGCTACCATATCTTTATAAGCATCAGTTTCAAGCACGTTTGGTACATTGGCTGGCACAACAGCACAGGTGCGATCTGCACCTTGAGATTGGGCTATATCCCCTACTAGTAGTGTTTCACCGCCATCGATTGAATAAACGTTGCCACGGTTATGAGGGTTACGGTAATAGAATCCACCTATGGCATCACGTTCAGAGAAGTTACCAAACATGTATACTTCTTTATCATCGCCTAAATCAATGCCAGCATTAGCAAAAATTGTAATATCATCTTTTATTTCTGGATTGCCCCAAATTTGAGCAGGATCGCCAATTGATGTATTACCGGCAGCAATAAGTGCCGCCGCGTCTGTTCTTTGCCTACTACGACTGGTTGCATCTGCATTTTTCAATTGAAAACTTAAGTTTACAAAACCATCTTCCGTTAGGGGTAAACCTAGATTACCATCGATAATAGTGGCATCACCGTCGCCTTCATAATACTCGCCGCGTTTGATGGATAAAGAGCCACCATCAGCTGCATCCTTCAAAACAAAGTTCATCACACCAGCGATAGCATCGGAACCATACTGAGCGGCAGCACCGTCTCTTAATACTTCAACTTGTTTCAGCGCTGCGCTAGGAATAACAGAAATATCAGGACCTTGAGCCCCATCATTTATGCCTCCGCCTTGAAATGCAATAACAGAAGCTCTATGGCGACGTTTACCATTCACCAAAATCAGAGTACTGTCTGAAGATAAACCTCTTAAGTTTATTGGTCTAATCAGTGTTGCTGCGTCAGAAATAGGTTGAGCTCTTGAATTAAAAGAGGGCACTGAACTGATTAGCATATCAAGCATATCAACTGAACCGGATTTTGACAGTTCATCGCCGCCTATGATGTCGATTGGCACAGGTGAGTCAGCTACTGAACGAGGTGCTGCACGTGAACCTACAACGGCTATTTTTTCAACATTTTCATCTGATTCGGCTTCTTGAGCTGATACAGGGGTAACAGATACAATACTTGCTGCGGCAGACGCAGCTATAACATAACGAATATTCTTCGCTAGCTTAGTTATTGAAGTTTTCATAGTTGTTTTCCAGCTTAATATTTTTTTATAATGCTTAAAGGCAATGCTACAAAGTATCTACATTGATATGCCATTTAAGTGCTTTGTGTGTCCTGTTTTCGCCAATAAAATAACTAGGCGAATATAATTTATATACCCGTCACAGTAGAAAAACAAACGAATCAAAGAAAATAAAAAATAAATATTTTTTGATAGAGGATTTTAGTTTTTGCTTTGTCTATGCAGTGTTGAGGGGGATTTTCACTGCAAAAAAGAAACTTAGCTTGCTCTGGGACGAGGTAATTTATTTGCTCAAGTTAAGACTTGTTATAATCTTAAGCTCTGAAATACGGAGAAGGTAACGCGACCTTCTCCTATATGGGAAGTTACTTACCTAAAACTGCTATCACTTTTACTCCACAGTTTCATCAACAATGACTCCACTGACAAACTAGCGGCTAAGCCGAGTCTCTCTGGCAAGCTCTTTTTCATACTATATTTTACTGTGAATATTTTCTTGTCTTCATTGGCAGTTAGAATGTAATCATCTGAAGTTTGGATCTCATCCACTAAACCAAGTTCTTTTGCTTTAATGCCGTACCAATATTCACCAGTTGCAACTTGAGAAATATTTAACTCAGGTCTTTGAGATTGCACAAAATCTTTGAACATATGATGCACATCTTCTAGTTCAGCCTTAAATTTTTCACGACCTTGATCGTTATTTTCACCAAACATTGTCAAAGTACGTTTAAACTCACCCGCAGTGTGTTGTTCAAACTCTATATTACTTTTCTTCAATAACTTGTTGAAGTTGGGTAACTGAGCAATTACGCCGATGGAACCAATAATAGCGAACTTTGCTGCCAATACATGATCGGCAACACAGGCCATCATATAGCCACCACTGGCCGCTACTTTATCTACAGAAATGGTAAGTTTAATTTTTTTGTCTTTAATTCGTTGTAGCTGAGAGGCGGCTAAGCCGTATCCGTGCACAACCCCACCACCACTTTCAAGCCTAACTAACACTTCATCTTCAGGTTTAGCAACACATAAAATGGCAGTGATTTCTTCTCGCAAATAATCCACCTCATGGGCGTCCATCGAGCCAGAAAAGTCGATAACAAACAGCTGGCCTTTTTTCGCTTCATCAGCACCTTGGTTTTTTTGTTCCTTTTTCTTAGCCTTTAACGCTTTTTTCTGATCTTTGTGAAATTGTTTAAGTTCGTCTTTGCTTAATAACTCGGTTTTAGCAAAATCAGTTATCGACTCTAGCTTGTCGGATAAAGAACTTATTTCAAGGTTACCTTTATTTTGCTTTTGTTTGCTCACCAAACCAATGATACCGCCAAGCGCCAAAAGAATAGCAACAACTATTGTTATCGCTTTAGCGATAAATAATCCATATTCGTATAAAAATTCCAAACGGTTTTCTCCTAAAAAATGTTTTCGGTGATATGGGGGTAAAAAAGTAAAAAAAAAGCCAAGCAACAATTCTTGGCTTTGAATAATTAACCTTGAGACTTAGTTTGCCACTACTGACCTATCTTAAGTCACCCTGTTTGCGTCATCTGTGGCGATTTATAGAAGGGCCTGACTTTGCGTTTTTATGGATACTGATTGTAAAGCCTCCACCAGAAACGTGCACAAAAATAGTCTACTACTATAGACCTATCACTTTCTTACCTCAGCAATTCAGTGATACCATTTATTTATTGATTGATTTAGATATTTATTATGCATTCCTATACACCAGAAAAAAACTATTTAGATAAAAAAACCATATTAGTTACAGGGGCCGGTGACGGTATTGGCAGACAAGCAGCCCTGCACTACGCTAAATATGGCGCAACAGTGATCCTACTAGGAAAAACAGTTAAAAAATTAGAAAGTGTTTACGATGAAATCATCAACAAGGGTGGAAACCAGCCAGGAATCGTGCCTTTGGATTTAAAGGGCGCAACATCACAACACTACCGAGATATGGCCAATACCATAGGTGATCAATTTGGTTGTTTAGATGGTGTGTTACATAACGCAAGTATGTTAGGGCATTTAGGTCCGTTCGCACAAATTAGCGAGCAAGATTGGCAAAACGTCATGCAAGTTAATGTCACCAGTCAGTTTTTAATGACTCAGGCATTATTGGGGGTGTTAAAAAAGGCATCCCATGCGTCGGTTATATTTACGACTTCAAGTGTGGGTTTAAAAGGAAGAGCTTACTGGGGCCCCTATTCTATTTCTAAGTTTGCCACTCAAGGCATGATGGAAATACTCGCTGATGAATACGAAAATAGTAACATTCGATTCAATTGCATTAACCCTGGAGCTACAAAAACGGCCATGCGTGCAAAAGCCTACCCGGCGGAAAATGCTGATCAAGTGACCAAGCCAGAACAAATAATGCCGCTGTACTTGTACTTAATGGACAATCAAACCAGCAAAGAGAATGGGCAAACCTTGCATGCTCAACCTAAATGAGCAGCCTGGAAAAAACACAAAACACTTAGTGATCCATTAAAGCTATAAAAAACCGGACATTGAAGTCCGGTTTTTTATAGTGAATTATGAGGTAACTCAACTCAGGTAAAAGCCTGCCTAGCCTTGATCCATTCTTGCCCAAGTATCTCTTAACCCAACTGCCCGATTAAAGACTAACTTATCATCTTGGCTATCTTGGTCTTTGCAAAAGTAACCCGTTCTTTCAAACTGCACTGGTTTATTAAGCTGTGCATTAATCAGGTTAGGTTCAACTATCCCTTGCTTAATAACTAGAGAGTCTTGATTGATACTCCCTAAGAAATCTTCTTCTGCAGCAGGGTTAGGCACAGTAAATAATCTGTCATACAAACGTATTTCTGCTGCCACACCTTGTGAAGCAGATACCCAATGGATCACTCCCTTCACTTTTCGTCCATCAGCCGGGTCTTTGCCTAATGTATCTTTGTCGTAGCTACAATAAACTGTTGTGATATTTCCCTCTTGGTCTTTTTCAACGCGTTCTGCTTTAATCACATAAGCATTTCTTAAGCGTACTTCTTTGCCTAATACTAAACGTTTAAACTTTTTATTTGCTTCTTCTCTAAAGTCTTCCGCTTCAATAAAGATTTCTTTACTAAAAGGTACAACCCTGCTGCCCATAGCGTCATTTGCTGGGTGATTTGCGGCCATCAAATTTTCAACGTCATCACCCTGATAGTTTTCTATGACAAGCTTTAACGGTTCAAGAACAGCCATTGCTCTAGGTGCATCCGCATTTAATTCTTCTCTTAAACAGGCTTCTAACATGGACATTTCAACCATATTGTCCATTTTAGTCACGCCGATCCGTTTGCAAAACTCTCGTACAGAGGCAGAAGTGTATCCACGGCGGCGTAACCCGGCAATGGTTGGCATACGTGGATCGTCCCAACCATTAACCTGATTTTCTTCTACTAATTGAATTAATTTACGTTTACTCAATACGGTATATTCAAGATTCAGTCTTGAAAACTCATATTGATGAGGCGTGCTTTCAATAGTGATATTGCTCAACACCCAATCATATAAGCGCCTATTATCTTGAAATTCCAAGGTGCATAAAGAGTGAGTAATGCCTTCGATTGCATCAGAAATACAATGAGTAAAGTCATACATGGGGTAGATACACCACTTATCACCTGTTTGGTGATGGTGTGCAAATCTAACGCGATATAATGCAGGGTCACGCATACACATAAAGGGAGAGCTCATATCAATTTTTGCTCTAAGCAAACATTCGCCCTCTTTAAACTCGCCGTTGCGCATTTTTTCAAATAAGGCCAAATTTTCACTCGCAGACGTATCGCGATATTGACTGTTTTTACCAGGCTCCTTTAAGGTACCTCGCAATTCACGCATCAACTCTTGACTAGAGAAGTCAACGTAGGCCAACCCTTTATTTATTAACTCAACGGCAAATCCATAGAGTTGATCGAAGTAATTAGATGAATAACGTACTTCGCCACTCCAACTAAAACCTAACCAGCTTACATCTTGTTGTATCGAGTTTACGTAATCAATGTCCTCTTTTTCAGGGTTAGTGTCATCAAATCTTAAGTTACATTGACCTTGATAATCTTGTGCAATACCAAAATTAAGGCAAATAGACTTAGCATGACCTATATGAAGGTAGCCATTAGGCTCTGGTGGAAAGCGAGTCTGGATTGTAGTGTGTAAACCTTCGTTAATATCTTTATCTATGATTTGACGAATAAAATTGGTCGGACGACTGTCAGTCTCGGCCATTAATGTACCCTCTTGGTAAAACTTACGAATAATTAAGCCGGATATTATAACAGTATCAAATAGCAAGATAACAATTTTTACTCGACAAATAGCTTTATATTGACCACAGCAGTGATTGATTTCGAATTGATAAAAGACCGCAGTGTAAAAAGTCGATGTTAAATTGCCATAAAACAATCTAAGATGCTGGCATATAAAGAAATTGTTCGTGATTTTTATTTTTAGTTAGGAATGTAGTAGCCATAAATTATGAGAGATAAAGCCACTTCTTTTGATATTGCCCATCGAGCAGGTGTATCCCAATCTACAGTATCCAGAGCGCTGCGCAATAGCCCACTGGTCAATAAAGAAACACGAGACAAAATTCAAGCCATTGCCACAGAGTTAAACTATAAGGTGGATAAAAACGCCAGTAATTTGCGGCGTCAGCATAGTTTAACGCTTGCACTGTTGTTGTTTGAAGATCCAACTTCTGATGACTCTCTTATTAACCCATTTTTTCTCTCAATGTTGGGCAGCATTACCAAGGCAAGTACCAAGGCCGGTTACGATTTATTGGTATCGTTTCAAAACCTAAATGATGATTGGCACGCTGAATATGAAGATTCTAACAAAGCCGATGGCCTTATTTTGCTGGGTTACGGCGATTATATAGACTACCGCGATAAACTTTCAAAGTTGGAAGAACAAGGTACTCATTTTGTTAGATGGGGTGCACATGACGTTGACCACCCTGGCGTTTCCATTGGCTGCGATAATATGCAAGGTGGTTTTGATGTGACTCAACATATTCTTAAAACGCATCGAAACAAATTTGCCTTTATTGGTGAAGCAGGTAGTCAAGCACCTGAGTTTCTGGAGCGATATTTAGGACATTGCCAAGCATTAAAAGAAGCAGGGCTAGAGGTTAACCCTGCTATGCAATTTGATGCGATTTCTACCGAACAATCTGGTTATGGAGCGGTACAAAAACTACTCACAACGGGTTGCCCATTTGATGCCTTGTTTTGTGCTAGTGATCTGATTGCTTTAGGCGCTATGCGATGTTTACAAGAAAAAGGCCTAAGTATTCCTAAAGACATCGCCATTGCCGGTTTCGATAATATCCCTATTTCTAGTTTTGCTAACCCCGCATTAACGACTGTACATCAAAATACAAAATTGGCTGGTGAGATTTTAGTAGATAGTCTACTAAGGCTAATTAGTGGTGAAGACGTCTCCCATTACCTTATGCCAGTTGATCTAGTAGTGCGCCAATCAAGTGGCGCACAGACCTAACTATTTATTATCCATTAAACGTTGCAACTCTTTGAGTAATGGTTGATTTGATACATCCCCTTGACGCAGCCATACCTGAACTGAATGAGCTGCGACTTGGGTGTTTAGTTGTCTATTTGACTTAGCTATAGTGACTTGGTCATCGCTCATTTGGCTTACCCATTTGCCTTCTTGCATATATTTTTCAACTAAAAACTTAGTTTCTTGTTCGCCCTTATTTAACAATACTAAAGCGGTTTGCGACACACCATCTAGCATTAACACTCTATAAAACGCTGCTTTATTGCCGGCTAGTTCAATATTAACTTGCAATCCACTTTGCAAAGCGGGAACCTTTTTGCGTACATTAGCGATATCAGTCAGTGCCTTATGAATTTTATGGCTTTTTGCCAACTCTATATTACCTTGTCCATAATAGTTTCTGTTACCTTGATGCTCGGCCCTGCCACGCATAAACCCCATTTCGGAACCTTGATACACAACAGGAATGCCACGACTGGTAAATAACCAATTATGAGCATCGATAAAACCATAGTCTGATGCATTTAATCTTGGCATATCGTGGTTATCGTAAAAAGTCGTTAACTCATAGGGATTGGTGTACGGCCCATGGGTTAAATGCAAATAGTCAACTAATTCAGAAAAGTCACTCTGAGGGTTTTCAAAAGTGCTTACAAGTGCATTTTTCCCTACAAAGTCTAGTACGCTAATACCGCCATTTTTAGCTAAAGTATGCTGGGCTAAGAAGTTGGCATCATGATTAAAGCTTTCACCAAACATAAAAAAGTCGGGATGTTTTGCCCGCACTTTGTCAGACATAAGCCGCCAAAACGCATGTGGCACATGTTTAATAGTATCGATACGAAACGCATCAGCACCCTGCTCTATCCAGTATAAATAGGAATTAATCAAATAATCTTGTAGTGCGGGGGCAGTATCATTGAGATTAGATAACTGCATGATATCTGGAGTAGTGTGAAACATTTTGTGCAAAGGATTGTTAATGTCCAACTCTTCGGGTTTGAGGTTTTGATGATCAGCGACCAAGTTGCCGTCAATGTCATACAACTCACCAAACTTAGGTTGATCCACTGGCATATCAAAAGACGGGGAACCATGATTTGCCACAATATCAAATACTGATTTTAATCCAAATTGGTCACGCATCTGTTGGGTATACTCTTTATACCCTAAGTGCTGTGATGGATAATGTTCGTCAATTTGATAAAAATTATTGGCCCAATAACCGTGATAGCCTGTTTTTCCGCCATCTTTAAAGGCCCCCCCAAATTCGATAGGTTCACCGCCTGAAAAGGCCTGATCTGGATTATCTAGAATCGGAGTTAACCACACAGCGGTAAACCCCATATCGCTAATGTATTGACCATTGTCCAATACACCTTGCAGATCGCCACCTAAGTATCCCACATTAGCGACTTGTCCATTGTCACCATTAAGTGGTAAATCAAAAGTTGGCCAATCACCGCCTTGCTGCTCTTGATTGTTTGTTGGGTCGCCATCTACAAAACGGTCCGTCATGACAAAATAAACGGCTTCTTTGGCAAAGGGATCTTTGGTTCCATAGAAGGCTTGAATGGATGGATTATGGTCAGTACCAGTATTAAATTTTTGCTGAGTATCTGCAGGTTGGCAAGACAACATCAAAAAACAAGATACAATTGTGATACCAACTAAATGGTTATTAGAACTTAACAAAGTTTTCTTCCTATTCTGGGATTTTTACGCGCAGGGTCATCACACCCGCGATTAACATACTGCAACCACCTATCACTAAAGCGTAAACAGGTTGGTTATCAAATACCTTAGTAATTAGAAAACCTAATATACTGGCGGCTAAAATTTGCGGAATGACTATAAAAAAGTTGAATATCCCCATATATACCCCCATTTTTTTTGCGGGCAAAACATTGGATAAAATCGCATAAGGTACCGACAAAATTGAAGCCCAAGCAAAACCAACCCCAACCATGGACAACACTAACCAAGCTGGATCTTTGATAAATATAAAAGAAATAAAGCCAATTCCCCCCAAAGACAGATTAATTAAGTGGGCAAACTGTAAGTTTGAGAATCGTACAATTATCGGAATAATAATCGCCGCAAATATTGATACACCATTGTAAGTAGCCATTAAAATGGAAACCCAATCTGCACCTTCGTTATAAATAGCGGAGGTGACATCTGTACTTGAGTAATGAAACGAAGTAACCGCAGAGTTGGTATAGATCCACATTGCAAACAAAGGAAACCACGAGAAAAATTGCACTACAGCCAATTGCCGCATAGCTTGAGGCATTGCAAACAAATCGTTCATGACTTCTGAAAAGCCGTTATTGATTCGGGCCTTTTTACTTAAATAACCTGCTATTAATTGGCAGACACCAAAGGCCGCTAGCCCCCCTGCCATAATAAACAAATTTTTATCTAAGCTATCGATATTGCCAGCAATCACAAAAAATAAAATTAACCCAATAACTAAATATATTAGGCCGCCTTTTAAATAAGCTTGACTGGAACGAACACTTTGTGGCGCAGTTGCGGTGCCATCTGCTGCAGATTGCGCCTCTTCATAAGCCGCAAGTAGCTCTGGTGAATATTCTTTAGTGGATACTACTGTCCAAAGTACAGCCAGCAAAAATATACTGCCACCTGCATAGAAAGAAAATTTAACGGAATCAGGGATCATCCCAGCCGGTGCAACATTACTAATATCGAACCAATTGGTCATCATCCAAGGCAAAGCTGAAGCAACTACAGCACCCACACCAATAAAAAACGTTTGCATGGCATAACCCATAGCTCGCTGTTTTTTCGGTAACATATCACCAACAAAGGCTCTAAAGGGCTCCATTGAGACATTAATAGAGGCATCCATTATCCATAACATGCCAGCCGCTAACCAAAGTGTTGGGGAATTCGGCATGATAAACAACGACAAACTTGCGGCGATTGCTCCCCATAAAAAATAGGGCCGTCTTCGTCCTAAACGATTCCAAGTATTGTCACTCAAATAACCAATAATAGGCTGAACAATCAGCCCAGTAATTGGTGCAGCCACCCATAAAATAGCGAGGTTACTATAGTCTGCACCTAAGGCTTCAAAGATACGGCTAACGTTAGAATTCTGTAAGGCAAAGCCAAATTGAATACCTAAAAATCCAAAACACATGTTCCAGATTTGCCAAAAGTTTAATTGGGGTTTTGTTTTCTGCATTAAATATTCTCTAAAACCGCCATGATCGCTTTTAAAGTGGCCAATACATCACAGCTGTTAATAAAAAGTAAATTGTTACCGTAGAGAGTACCTTGATTCTAAGTAAATCAACAACTTAATGCATACGTATTCAGACTATCTAGGATCGCCGGCTTGGTTAACTAGCGGTAATGGTTTGACACTGTTAAGTATGTCTCTTAACCAATCTGGCACTGGTTCTTTTTGGTAGTGAGTAGTGTCCACCATGACATAAGTAATGGCACAATTAGCAATGATCTTTTTAGAGTTGGCATCACTGATAGTGACGTCAAAACCATAGGATGTGTTACCTACTTTTTTGGTGACAACATTTAGGGCTAACACATCATCAAATCGTGCAGAAGACAGCCAATCAATATGCAAACTTACCACCTGATTATCTAGTCCTTTATCAATCAAGGTTTGAAAGCCACCCACTGCTTCTCTGAAATATTCTGTCATGGCGACGTCTACATAATCTGCATACCGTGCATTAAATACCACTTGTTGTGCATCACATTCGCCGTATCGAACCCTTAAAAGGAGAGTGAAAGTAGGGTTAGCCTTTGAAGAATTGTCGAGCATAGTGAGCCTTAATGTAGTCTTTGATGTTTTTCTATTTCTGAAGAGGTTTCGACTTGCCATTGTTCTTCATAATCCATTTCAGCGTCAGTATCCTCCCCTTCCCATTCATAGCGTTGCACTTCAGGTTTGGGATCACTATCTCGCCAAATTAACGCTGATATAACCCCAGCTAAGGCGCCAAAAAAATGGTACTCAAAAGAAATCCCTTCTTCCCTAGGGAAAATTGTCATTGTCATGCCACCGTAAAGTAAAAACGCAATCATCATAATAGCCACCGAACTTTTATCACGGCGAAAGATACTGGCGACAAACAAAAAGAAAAACAAACCGTGGGTTAAGCCGCTTGCACCTATATGGGAAGCTTGACGAGCAAATAACCACACCCCTACCCCTGACAATATCCACACTAAACTGAATACTTTCCACCATGATTTTGGATAACCATAATACAAAACACTCGAAAGAATGAGAATTGCAAAGGTATTATTAAAAATATGTTCTAGGGAGCCATGAATTAAAGGTGCGGTGAATATCCCAATTAAGCCAATCCCATCCAAAGGGACTAAGCCCAATCCAGATAGATTTAATCCGAATAATATTTGCGCTGATTTAATACACCACAAAATGCTAATAAAACATAGGGAATAAAAAATACTTTGTTTAAGTCTACTATTTGTTTTCATGTATTTGGATATTGGGCAAAACATTTCGTTTTAAAGTCTTGTTAAATTGAATTGTTCAGTTAATGTTCATACACTTTTTATTATTTTGGCACCTCATACGCCACAGCATACGCTTGTCGTTGCATAAGGATTGATTCATGAAATTCGTTAAATTAACTTATTTGTTGGCTTCATTAGGCTACTCAGCCATGTCCTATTCTGGTTCATGTGGCAAACTCATTGCTAATCCATTTGTTACTCAAGGTGACTTTGCAGTGAGTTTAGAAAAGCATAATGGTAAACGTTTGAATATTCCTAAGATGGAGGGTTTACCTTCTGGACCAGTCGAATCTAGTGGTTTTGCGTTACTGCAACTCACTCCCGGTTTGCATGAATTCAAAGGCTTTGCCATTTGCACCAGCGGATATTGCGAAAGGTCATCACGCATTGGCGGAGGGGATGCTGATGGTGTTAAATTTGCAATCAAAGTTGAAGCAGGAAAAAGCTACAAAATCGCAGCAAGACCAGCCGAAAAAAGAAGTATGCTGCCAGGTAAACGATTTGATGTATTTGTAATGACAGAGCAAAAGACTGAATGTGAAGGCGCGGTACTCGAGGCAATTTCCAATGAAGATAGCATTAGCCAAGCTGTACTAATTTCAATTTAAAACAAACCACTAGTTTAAATAAAGAACATTTTCCTTAAGAAAATGTTCTTTATTTATTTTCAGATACCCGCTGACAAATGATACTGGCAACCTTTGATACATTAGCCAAGGTTAAACTCGAATTTCTCGATAAAAATAAACATCAACCGAGCAAACTAACATTTATGCACCACTATGCAATTTACTTAGACTGAACTTTACTAATTAAGCCAGTTTTGTTGCTGTTACCTTAGTCAATTCACTACTCGGAATACCTACTATTAATTTGGTTTGACAAGACATCACTATTTCGAGTTAAATAGCTGATTTTAATTATAAAAAGAATAACAATAAAATACAGAAAATTACTAGGCCAAGTGAAGTAGGATTGACTAAAACACAAATTTTTGGGGGCTAAAAGTATTAAATTGGATAATCATGCTGCTCTAAACTTTGACAAAAACAATTTGTTTATTGGTTATCTTACAATGGCTTTTTGTTGTTTGTTTTTCACTCAATTGGTTTTTGCAGAACAATACCAATTAGAACTGGCTGTAGATTTAAGTGGCTATAACGACCTCAGCGAGGAGGCTATTTGGTTGGCGCCATTAACTAGTCCTGAAAGTGATGATGTTTTTTTTGTTGCTAAAAACAATGGGCTTATTTATTTGGTCAGTAACAAGGAATCAAATACACAGAGTCCTATTTTAAATATGCCCCAGCAATTAAATAACGCCACTTTTATCTCTCTTACTGCAATCAGCCTGCACCCCAGTTTTACATTGCCTGAAGAAACAGGCTATGCCACCTTTTATACTGCACATACCACTGAATTCACTCACCAAAATAACATTAATCGATTAACGCCAATTGAGTCCAATGTTAATTTTGCTTTTGAAACGGTCATTACAGAATGGCGTTATAATTTTGAGACAAAAAAGATTGATCCACTGTCTCAAAGAGAAGTGATACGAATCCCTATCCAACACATTGAACATGCAATCCAACAACTGGCATTTGATCCCTATCTCAAGCCCTGGAATGTCGATTTTGGTCAGCTATATTTCTCTTTAGGCTTCTCAGATGAACTAAAAGAGCATTCCTTATATTCTGGGGTGATTTTACGTATTTACCCTCAGATATTTGGTGCCCGTAACTATACAGTTTCAGAGCGCAATCCTTTTGTAAAAACGCCCGAAATAAATGACGAAATAGCAATAATGGATGGGCAAAATATTAAACATTTTTTTTGGGCTAAATATAGTCACAATACAATATTCATACAACATAACAACGAGATCCAATACTGGTTAAGCAAAGCAAAGGTGGGGGCAAAGCTAGACTCATTACCACTGACTGACTTACTTAAGCAACAAGCTAACAAAATGCCATCACTGTTGCTTTATCAAGGTCGTAATTTCCATGGTCTTAGAAATAAAATAGTGTATTTCACACAACTTGGAGAGCAATTAAATCTAACCTCCCATATCTTGGAATCAACAGATAATGAGTTACCAATAAATGAAAAGATCATAACAACAGACAACCTTTCTTCGCGTTCTGACTTAAGTATTCATGAAGATAATCACCACGAAATCATTATTTTTGACCGCCCCAAAAACAAGTTGTATTCACTTCAATCCACTAATAGCAATGCAATAAGTGACAATCAGTCTCCAACAACAGATGCGCCCAATGAATCTATACATTATGTTTTGTATTCGGCTTTAATGGTCATTTTATTGTTCGTAATATTTTTCATTAAGAAGCGCAAAACTGGCGTGCGCTCTCTGGCATCAAATGAGTTAATTAACGACTATGTACGATTCGAGTATGTGTTAACAAAAGACGCGATATTATTATTTAGGATGCACAGTAAAAAACCTCATAAAACCCTTCAGCTTTCGGATATTACTCGTTGCGAAGTTTTGTTGAATAATAACGTCATTTGCAGCATCGATTACGAGCCAGCGAATGTCATTAGCAATCAAATTGAAGCACAGATAAGGAGCCTTTTCACAACTGAGGAAAACGAGATAATCCTTGAAGAGCAAACTCGCCAAATCCAGATCATACTGTTCGATAGAAATGATAGCTATCCTATCTGTCTGTACCTTAGGCATGGTAACAGCAGAGTGACAGGAGAAAAGTATTATAGAGTGGTAGATATGGTGATAGACCTTTGTTGGGTCATTTCAAAACAGCTTAATCCCCAAGAAACCGAAACACGGATAGCCCCTATTGTTACTATTACAAGACCTAATTTACTGGTGACATCGGCAGAAAACACTAAAGAAAAATCAGATTCAGCGACCGATGAAAACCAAGCCAATACTACACATCAAAACACTATGCCTGATGCTCCGCAGTCGTCTGGGCCACTACCCCCTCCATCCGATTTGGTTAATGCCCTTGATAAGTTAGTGAACTTACACAAACAAGGATATTTAAGCGATGAAGAATTCAACTTAGCTAAATCCAATTTATTAAGATAGCTTAGTGTCGCACTGTGCAATTTCTGATGCAGTAACCCTAAAAATTGCAGCTAAAGAGTCTACCTCAGATTAAAAGCTTTAAGGTCATCTTGGCTATCAATATCTAACGCAGCTTCAGGCATCTGCATACTTACGACCTCAGTCACATGTTGCCGAAGAATATGTCTAGCACCCTGATCGCCTTTTAATTGGCGTAACTGAGAAAAATATTGTCTAGGGAATATAACAGGGGCACCTAGTCGCCCTGCATATTTTGACGCAACAATATTTTTTGGAAATTGACTCGATTGCGCTAATATTCCCTTTATCATTTGCTGATTTATCATGACTTGATCAGCTAATCCTATTAAAACATGAGTGGTATTAGGAGCCAGATATTGCATACTTTCTGCCAAGGTATGACCCATGCCATTTTCCCATGTTTCGATCACATGTTTATTGACATTTATTGGCAGCAAGTCTTTTATTAACGCAGCGTTCGCACCTAAAGCTATATGGCCATCAGCTAAACCTTCGAGCCAACTATCACCTAGTCGATATTGTATTAAGCAGTGGCAAACCATTGGTTTTCCTTGGATCTTGGTTAACTGTTTTATGCCACCAAAACGTTTGCTTTGCCCAGCAGCCAACAATAACAACTCGGTTTTCACTTATTTAATACACCACTAATAGACAATGCATCGGTGTTTTCTAACACCGCATGGGCTTCAGACAACATCGACAAGGCAATAGATTCAGGCAATTCTCCACCTAATCGTAAACCTACTGGATTGGCCAAAGGTTTAGTTAGCTCTTTTCTAGATAGTTTTGCTATGTCCAACACTCTATCAGTTCGATGAGTGGGTCCCAGCAAACCCACATATTTAGCACTACTGCCTTGTACTAAACTTAAGGCTGCGGCATCAAGTTTTATATTGTGTGTTAATACCAATGCCACATCTATTTGACTTACCCAAGCAGCGCTGTGTAATTCATCAAATGCACTGCGAATGATTTGACTGGCTTTGGGAAAAAATTCTGCTTTTGCGTAACCAACACGAGGATCCACAAGTAACACTTGCCACCCTAATTCTGCAGCGATAGACACCACAGGTTTGGCGTCTACGCCAGCACCGAAAACGGCGATTAAGGGGGCAGGACTAAGCAATTGCACAAAAGTAGTATTAGCCCCCTCTTTCAGCGTACTTTTGGTTTCCTTTGGTATTGGGTCAACTACAGGAAAAACGCGATTCAGTGGTACTCCCTCATCAATATTTTGATGATATTCCGCCTGTAGTCGTTGTGCTAAATAACTATTAAGCTCATCGAGTTTCAGGTATTCATTGTTACTATGTACAGGTTGCAACAAAATTCTCACCATGCCGCCGCAACCTATGCCTAGTTGCCACGCAAGATCTTCTTCTTCACGCATATCGTATTCAATAATACGATTTTGTTTATTGTCCCAACAGCGCCTCGCCTGTCGCATAATGTCTGACTCTAAACATCCACCACTTAATAATCCAAAATATTGGCCCATGTCATTGATTAACATCATGGCTCCAGCCTTTCGATAAGAAGAACCGTCAGTTTCAATAATAGTGGCCAACACCCACAAATGAACATCTCGATTTTCGGACCAATGGCTGAGTAACTGACTTATCCTATTAGCCATCTGCTTATTTCACCATTTCTTTTACAAAAGCAACTTTAGGCTTTCGTATATCAATTACCAGGGTTTCAGAAATTTTGTCCTGTATGGCTTGGCGATTAGGATCCCAAAAAACCTGCAAAAACCCTGTTAAGCCGGTGGCGAGTCCAGCGGCATACCCACCGTAACGGCCAAAACTTTCCCATAAATTTAATGGCTGATTATCGAGTTTGATAACCTTCATTCCTAATAACTTTTTACCTGGTGTTTGTCCCTTCCACCAAGCAGTAAATATACTAAAATAAAACGCAGCCCAGCCCAGTCCTAATCCTAGTTCCTCAACCCAATTCACTAACTTGCTAATTAAACCTGTGGATTCAGCCGTTGTTTTATCTTTATCTGTTTTTTGCTCTCCTACAGGCAAAGCTACTGACGCCTCTGCCTCTTGTATTTGGCTATTTGTTGATGCTTGTTTTGTTACAACAAATTGTTGCAAATGACTAGTTAGCTGAGTTTGTTGTTGAGCGCTCAAACTATCAGAAACTGCTTCCAAATATCCTTCTAGTATTCCATCTATGGTCTCTTTTTCTAATCCTGTATTACTCATGTCTTGCATCAGATCTTCACCCAACCTTTGTAAACAGTCATAGGCCGGAGCACAGTCTCCTTGGGCAATTTGCTGTTTTACATCCTTAGTGTCTATCAAGTATTTCGCAGTTAACGCTATCAGTTCTATACCTTCTACCGCATTTTCGCTGCTAACACTCTCTTTAACCTGTTGCTCTGCGTTTTTGTTATCCATCCAATCAATGATCCCCATGGCCACAAAAAATAACAACAAGGCGACCATCATCCTCAATACTATTCTTAACACATTAAAGCGTTTTTTGGTTTCTAATCGGTTGCCCGCTTTGAAAAAGGTCCAAGCAGCAATGGTAGCGAGTATTAAACTACTAACTTGGGTTAATAAACTCACAAAAATCAAGTCTATCAAGATACCAAAACCCCGGCGAAATGGACCCGCAAGGGGTGTACCTAACAACTCATCAGCTACAAAAAAAGCATAGGGAGTGACGATTTGTCGGGTTTCTTTGGGCGTTAATTGTGGGTTTTCAACGGCAGAGTCTGGTGATTCAGACTCTGCAACATCAGTTAACTGCTGAGCACTTTGCTTTTCCATAACCGGGTATTTTATCCACTTCTTTTGGTTAGACTTTTAATCCCCTCTCCTATTCCATCTAACGTGAGGGGATACATTCTTTCAGTCATCAATTCTTTCATTATGCTTATTGACGCATAATATTTCCAGTATTGACTTAGCTGCGGGTTTAGCCATATTGCATGTTCAAAATGATTAAGTAAACGTTGCATCCAAACAGAACCCGCTTCTTCGTTCCAATGTTCTACACTACCGCCTGGATAGGTTATTTCATAGGGCCCCATAGTGGCATCACCTACAAAAATTAATTTATAGTCAGCACCATACTTGTGAATGATATTGGCAATTGGTATGACTTCTCGATCGCGTCTTTTATTATCTTTCCATACACCTTCGTATACACAATTATGAAAATAAAAATACTCAAGATATTTAAACTCAGTATGCACAGCTGAGAACAACTCCTCACACTCTTTAATATGTGCATCCATCGAACCACCCACATCAAAAAACATCAGTACTTTTACAGCATTGTGTCGCTCTTGCACCATATGAATATCGAGCAACCCAGCATTCTTTGCGGTAGAACCTATAGTGGTAGGTATATCAAGTTCTTCAGTTGCCCCGGTTCGAGCAAATTTTCGGAGTTTTCGCAGGGCTACTTTAATATTACGAGTACCAAGCTCAACATCCCCCGCTAAGTTTTTAAACTCTCGTTTATCCCACACTTTAGCAGCAGAAAAGTTTCTATTGCCTTGCTGACCAATACGTACGCCTTCTGGATTGTAACCATTGGCACCAAAAGGCGATGTCCCCCCAGTCCCGATCCATTTATTGCCTCCTTGATGACGTTTCTCTTGTTCAGCCAAACGTTCTTTCAAGGTTTTCATTAGCTCTTCTAGACCCCCCAAAGCTTTAATCTGTGCTTTTTCTTCTTCGCTAAAATGCCGTTCTAAGGCATTTTTTAGCCATTCTTCTGGAATGTCTTTGCCGAATAAATCAATACTTTGCACACCCTCAAAATAATCGGCAAATGCTCTGTCAAATTTATCGAATTGACTCTCATCTTTGACCATTGTCAGCTTGGACAAAATATAAAAATCGTCAACGCTCGCAAATATCACACCTTTTTCAAGTGCATTGAGCAAATCTAGAAGCTCTCTTAGGCTGACTGAGAGGTGATATTCTCTAAGTTTAAAAAAGAAATCGACTAACATTAACGGCGCGCCATAAAGACCAATTTTTCGAACAAATGAATATCTTGTTCATTTTTCAATAAAGCACCATACAGCGGTGGAATACTTTGTTTCCCATCCTTATTCTGTAATGCTTCAGCTGGAATATCTTCTGCAACAAGTAACTTTAACCAATCTAATAATTCTGAAGTAGAAGGTTTTTTACGCAGACCTGGCACGTCACGTAAGTCAAAGAATGATTGTAATGCCTGATTAAGCAACACTTTTTTTATTTCTGGGAAATGTACATCGACAATTTGACGCATTTCATCGGCATCAGGGAACTGAATATAATGGAAGAAACAGCGTCTTAAAAAAGCATCCGGCAATTCTTTTTCATTATTCGAAGTAATGATAACAATTGGACGTTGTTTTGCTTTTACTAGCTGTTGTGTCTCGTAAACAAAAAACTCCATTTTATCCAGTTCCAACAGTAGGTCGTTTGGAAACTCA
This sequence comes from uncultured Paraglaciecola sp., assembly GCF_963977085.1. Lineage (GTDB taxonomy): Bacteria > Pseudomonadota > Gammaproteobacteria > Enterobacterales > Alteromonadaceae > Paraglaciecola. Next base: position 281,643 of record NZ_CAXBNC010000002.1, read on the forward strand.
ATATCCGCTTTGTCTATTTCGTCAATCAATAATATGCTGCGTTTTTCAGCATCAAATGCCTGCCATAATTTGCCTTTGACTATATAGTTGCCGATATCATGGACTTTTTCATCCCCTAACTGCGAGTCTCGTAAGCGCGAAACCGCATCATATTCGTATAAGCCTTGTTGGGCTTTAGTCGTAGACTTGATATGCCACTGGATCAGATTCGCATCTAAACTTTTTGCCAACTCTTCGGCCAACATAGTTTTACCTGTACCTGGCTCACCCTTTATCAGTAAAGGTTTTTCTAAGGTGATAGCTGCATTAACAGCAAGTTGTAGCTCACGACTAGCAATGTATTTTTCTGTTCCATTAAACGCCATTTAAAACCTCAAAACTAATTAACAAATGATTAACCATAAGATATAGCGAAAAAGCACTTTAAATAAAGCCATCTCCCCTTACCTATAGGTATGAATGTCATTATGATAAAACAGTTTTATAGGCTATATGTATCAATAATATTTATAGGGCCCGTTGTGGTTTCGTATATATACAAAACACAGCGCCAAAGTATGACTAATTGACGGTGAACTAATCAGGGTTACACTGTAAAAAATAGAAATAATAAGCAAGGAAATAACTATGCAAGTATACGACGATAATTCACTCGCCATTGGCAAAACACCTTTGGTTAAACTAAATCGTGTGACAGGCGGCAACGTTTACGCAAAAATTGAATCTCGCAACCCTAGTTTTAGTGTTAAATGCCGCATCGGTGCAAATATGATTTGGGATGCAGAGAAAAAAGGCTTACTTAAACCCGGTAATGAAATAGTTGAGGCCACCAGTGGAAATACTGGAATAGCACTAGCCTTTGTTGCTGCATCTAGAGGGTATAAAATTACTTTAACTATGCCTAGCTCTATGAGTTTAGAGCGTCGTAAATTACTTAAAGCCATGGGTGCAAACTTAGTTTTGACTGAAGCGCCAAAAGGTATGAAAGGCGCTATTGCAGCCGCTAATGAAATTGTAGCCTCTGATCCTTCAAAATATATACCTATGCACCAATTCGAAAATCCAGCAAATCCAGAAATTCATGAAAAAACCACTGGCCCTGAGATTTGGAATGATACAGATGGAAAAATTGATATTTTTGTTGCTGGTGTAGGTACAGGTGGCACCATTACTGGCGTTAGCCGCTACATCAAAAATACTCAAGGTAAAGCCATTACCACAGTAGCTGTAGAGCCTACTGACTCCCCAGTTATTTCTCAAGCCAAAGCGGGTATTGAACTCACTCCAGGTCCACACAAAATACAAGGTATAGGTGCGGGCTTTATTCCTGGTAACTTAGACCTAGATATTGTTGACGCTGTTGAGCAAGTCAGTAACGAAGAATGTATGGCGATGACACATAGACTAATGAAAGAAGAAGGTATTTTAGCCGGTATTTCTTCAGGTGCGGCAGTGGTTGCTGCAAAACGTTGGGCAGAAAAACCAGAAAATGCAAACAAAAACATAGTGGTTATTTTAGCCAGTGCTTCAGAACGTTATTTAAGTAGTCCTTTGTTTGCTGGTGAATTTTCTGACTCAGAAAACATCCAGTAGCCATATGGTTTTTTGGTTAAGTTACTAATACTTACAATAACTTTGATTTAAATGGGAGGCTTATGCCTCCCTTTTCTTTAGATGCAACAATAAACAAGATAAGATTAGCATCAAAGTCGTAGGAAAAATCAAAGCAAGGAATCTAAGATGCTAAAAAATATCAGTTTTATTTTAATATTTGCAGTGCTATTCAGTGCATGTGATAAACCGTCACCTAAACCCGGTGGAGGTAAATTTGGTATGTTAGACAGTGGTAACCCGGAATTTGCTGCCATTGAGTTTTTTGATCACATTTATCATAGTAAAGGAATTGAGGGCGCAATTAGTTTAAGCACGCCTAAAATGGAACGCTTGTTACGTTCCTATCACACCAACAAGGGTGTGCAAAAACACGTATTAAATATGCGATTTGATAAAGTGACCATTCAACCTAGATCACGCAGTGCCGGCAGAAATGAATTTGCCAAAGAAGCCGAAATATCACTGTTTTTCGAAGGTGAATTAGAAGGCAATGTATTAAAAGACATGCGCGTTGTAGAACTCATAAAAGTGGGAAATGAGTGGAAGGTTGATGTAGTCAGTTTACAATAATGCTGCTAAAACCCTACAGCTACACCTTCTCGCCTAGGATCGGCGCCGCCAATTAGCCCTCCCTTGTTTAATTGAATACCGTGTAGGCCACTGTTTAAATCAATCACCTGAACTTTGTGGCCCATCTTTTCGAGTATCGGCTTTAATTCTTCAATCACAGTGCCCTTTTCAAGTGCGGTATAATCGTTTCTGTTTGTTACTTTAGGTAAATTGATCGCTTCTTGAATATCAAGGTCCCAATCTAATACACCCATTAATGTTTGCGCCACGTAACTCACAATACGACTACCACCAGGGGAACCCAACACTAGTGTAAGCTGCCCCTCCTCATCGAAGACCATAGTAGGACTCATTGCACTACGAGGGCGTTTATTAGGTTCAACTCTATTCAAAACAGGTTTGTTGCCTCGATACGGATTAAAAGAAAAATCCGTTAACTGATTATTTAGTAAAAACCCTTCAACCATCACACCTGAACCAAAAGCAAATTCAATGCTTGTGGTCATTGAAACAGCATTCCCCTCTTTATCAACAATACTAAAATGACTAGTATTGGGCTGTTCAAAGGTATTACCTTTTGAGAAGTTCATAATGGGAAATGGTTTACCCGCTAACACTTTTCCCATATCTTTTTCATTATTAATTTTTCTGGCACGTTCAGACAAATAACGTGTACTGAGTAAGGCACTTAAAGGCAGCTGGCTAAAATCACTATCAGCTATGTACATTTCCCTATCGGCATAGGCCAGTCTAGACGCTTGCGTAAATAAGTGCACTGCGGGTGCTGAGCCTAACGGGTATTGGCTAATATTATAAGGCTCAAGAGTGCGTAGAATTTGTAAGACATTGACGCCACCTGAGCTTGGTGGTGCCATGCCACAAACTTGATAGCTACGATAACGCCCACAGACGGGAGAGCGTTTTATCGCTTGATATTCGGCTATATCTTGTGCCGTTATCAAACCAGGATTAATGGTAGAAAATTGCGCAGCCCTTGCAATATTAGTCGCAATACTGCCCTTATAGAAACTATCGACACCTTTTTGCGCTATGGTGGTTAACGTTTTCGCTAAGGCGGCATTTTTTTTAGTACTGCCTTCTTCCAGCGCTTTACCTTTAGGATAAAAATAAACCGAGGAAGTTCTAAACTGATTGAGTCCTGGATGGATTTTCCGCTCCAATAATGAAGCAAGACGATGTGAAACGATAAAGCCATTGTTGGATAATGCAATACTATCAGCAAACAATTCAGACCAGGCTAAATTTCCAAATTCTTGATGCGCCATATCTAAGGCTTTTAACACCCCTGGTACACCTACTGATTGTCCTCCTACTACTGCATCAATCCATTTAATAGGTTTACCATCTTCCATAAATAAATCTATTCTTGCTTGTGATGGCGCTGTTTCGCGTCCATCAAAAGTGTGGAGTTTTTTAGCTTTATTGTCCCAATATAGAATAAAACCTCCACCGCCAATGCCTGATGATTGAGGCTCTACTAGGGTGAGCATTGCTTGTACAGCAATTGCGGCATCAATTGCACTTCCGCCCTTAACTAATACGTTTTTACCGGCCCATGAAGCATAGGGATTGGCTGCTACCACCATGAATTCTTTGGAATGAAAGGCACTTTTTTGTTGCAGACCTGTTGCCGCTTCGGGCTCTCTATCTTCGCGCTTTTGTTTACCCTGGATGGATACACTTAATATAACGGTCAAACAAAATACACAGCAGGATTTTAATAAACGCACAGATTTTCCAAACAAAAATGAATAGCCGCGCACACTAACGATGCAAGACAGTATTTGCAAATAGTAATCTTTATTAGCCAATAATATTTTTGTCTAACAACACGATAAATCAAAAAACTGTAGCTAACTTATCTAGTAAAAATTAGTTACCATAGCGATATTCCCACTCCATAAAAATACTATTTTGAATTTACCTATTCAGTCAAAATACAGTCTCGCGCCACTATTTATCGCCCTCATTAGTATCATTTTGTTCTTAACAGAGCCCATGAGCAGTAATTGGTTAGCTTATGACAGACAACAATTAATTGATTTGCAGTGGTGGCGACTTATAAGCGGACATTTTCTGCACACCAACGGCATTCATTTACTATTGAACTTAGCAGGTTTAACTTTATTGTGGGCATTGCATGGTCACTACTACCCAACTTTGCAGTATCTATTTCTATTTTTTATGCTGTGTGTAGGGACGTCAGGTGGCTTGTATTTGTTTGCACCACAGATGTATTGGTATGTGGGACTGTCAGGAGTACTACATGGCCTATTTTTAATAGGAGCTTATTTTGATATACAAAATAAACTCAAAAGTGGGTGGATAATGTTAGTTGGTGTGTGGCTTAAAGTGCTACATGAACAAATTTACGGAGCCAGTGAAAATGTTGCTGAGTTGATTTCAGCCAATGTCGCAATTGACGCACATCTATTCGGTACAGTAACAGGCAGTTTAATCCTGTTATATTGCTGGTATCGCAATATTAAAAGAAAATAATTTAGCCAAGATAAGTTGATAACAGGCTAAACCAAGTAGCCTAATCGAAAGACACCACATTGATTCGATTTGCTGTGAATCAATGTGGTATTCAAAGTTTACAAGTAAGTTTCGAACAACTTGTAAATCCTTCTGTATTCATCTAGCCAAGAGCTAGGTTGCACAAAACCGTGCGATTCCACTGGATAAATGGCTGTTTCAAAATTTTGTTTCTCTAACTCAATTAATCGCTGAACCAATCTCACCACATCCACAAAAAACACATTACTGTCTACCATAGGCGCGTTTATCAACAACGGCTTTTGCAATCCTTCAGCAAAATAAATTGGTGAGCTCCTTTCGTAGGCAATTGGATCAATATCTGGCGTATTTAATATGTTTGAGGTGTAACCGTGATTGTAGTGTGCCCAGTCACTTACTGGTCGCAATGCAGCACCGGCTTGAAATAAATCAGGCGAATTAAATAATGCCATAAAAGTCATAAAACCGCCGTATGAACCACCATAGGTACCGACCCTTTGTGGATCCACATCAAGATTATTAACTAGCCAGTCTACTCCGTCTTGAAGATCTTGAATTTCTGGCGTGCCCATTTGTCGATAAATCGCGGTACGCCAATCTCTGCCATATCCAGCCGAGGCGCGGTAATCCATATCAAGCACCACATATCCTTGTTGTACTAACAAATTATGGAACATAAATTCCCTAAAATATCCAGACCAACCTAAATGTGAGTTTTGTAAATACCCGGCACCGTGATTAAACACTACCGCCTTAAATTTTTGACCGGGCCGTTTATTTCTAGGTGAATAGACACGAGAATAGATCGGTTGATCTGTGTGGGAGGATTTAATTGGCACAATATCAGGAGCTAACCAATCCATCTCTAAAAATGCTTGGCTAGTGGTTTGTGTCAGTTGCTGCAACGGCGCTTTAGATACCGATTGAACATATAATTCCGGTGGTTGAACTAGGCTAGAATGGGTCAACAATAACGCCTGTTCATCTGGACTCAATTGATAATCAGTCATGCCATTAAGATTGGTCATTGCTTCTAGTGTGTTGTTATGTAAATCAACACGGTATATCTCGTAAATACCAGGGTGTTTTTTATTTCCCTTAAAATACATAAATCGGTCGTCCGAGGTTAGTGTCAATGCATCAACCTCATAATTCCCGTAAGTGATAGCCCTTGCTGGTGCGTCCAAAGGTTTAATATAAAGGTGTGAATAACCCGTTTCTTCAGATAAATAATACAAATCAGTAGTATTGCGTAACCAACCAAAACTATTGAATTTATAATTAACCCAAGCATCATCATGTAAACGATGTTGAGAAACTAAAGTAGCCTCTTTCATGTTGACGGTAGTAAGCCATCGGTCTTTGTTGTCCCAAGCTTCGAGCATAATAGCTACATTTTCACCATTGTTATGCCATTGAATAGCGCTTTGTGACCAATACCAGTCATCCATAAGGCTTATATCTCTCGGTAACCGATTAACTGTATAGGTTTCTCCTTTAGCTTCAGCATTTTCACGCTTTACCCCTTCCAATACGTCTTCGTTGTACCCAGGTAAACTGCTGTAGCTCAGTTTGCGTTTTGATCTGTTCTCTAAATTAACTAACCAAATACTCTGCTGACTGGGCGCTGCGTCGGCGACTCTTTGACGCACATCGTCTGCAGCGACTCTGCCATCTTCATTAATATAGTTTGGCATGATATCCGTATTATCACGCCCTCCAGAGCTTACTTGTTCGACTAACACTAACCATTTTCCATTTGGAGATAAGCTGACTTTTACGGTTTTGTTTCCCTCGGGAAAATAAAAGTCAGCTGGAGCAAGAGTGTTATTTTGCTCGGCGAGTGTCTGCTCCTTTTGATAACGTAATTTTTTTTGTTGGCGCTTTAATGCCACCACTTCAATTAATTGTTGTTGCTGCTCGGCAATATAGTCTTCTGGCGCTTCAACAGCAGTAGGCTCATCGGCAAACTGCCATGTTATGAGCTGTTCATATAATCCCTGTTCAGGGTGAATCGCATAAATTGCATTACCACTTTGGAAACTTAAACGACCATCAGTTAAGAACATCAAATTATTTGGCTGTCTATTGTCTTTAGTGAGTTGTTTTAATTTATTGTTGCTGAGATTTTTAACAAAGATATTACCTTCAAATACCCAGGCAGCTTGGTCTTTATTGTGGTTTAAAACCCGTTTTTTATAGGCGTGTAAATGTAACTTTGACAAGTCAATTTTAGTACCATTACCAGCTCCCTTTAAGGGCCTTTCCCATAAATCTGACTCAAGTGAGCCTTGTTGTTTTTGCTGGTAATAGACACTCTGGCTATTGTCTGACCAATAAGCAGAAGTAGGTTGTCGCCCCATCCAATCTGGATCAGCCATAATTTTTTCTAAGGTCAATAAATCTGACTGTTTACTAACCACATTAGACTGGCTAGCTTTAATAACTGTGGGTGTAACCTCCGCTATTTTAGCCGACAGAGGCTCTGAAGTTTGGGTTGCAGAACAGGCCATTAAAAAACAAGCGACACTCGTTAATATTAAGCCATTTTTATTCAGTTTTGACATGCAGTAAGCCTTTGACAATTTAGTAAGAAATCTCGGGGCTATTAAAGCGTATTTATAGGTCCCTTGGCAAAATAAAAGCATGGAAAAAATGATAGTTTTTAGGAAGTTAAGTTACGAATTATTTACATCACTGTAGAAGTTCTGATAACAGACTAGCCGTGATTGTGGTTAGCCCATGCAACAGATTGTTTTTTGAACACATCTAAACATAAACAAAAACGGCAACTAAAAAGTTGCCGTTTTTAAAGCTGTATAGTCAAAACAAACTCTTAGCTTAAATATCCACCATCCACTACCACAGTAGTACCAGTAGTATAACTAGACGCGTCTGAGACTAGATACAATACAGTACCGGCCATTTCATCAGGCTGAGCAGTTCTACCTAAGGGAATTTGCATTAAGGCCGTTTGAAGTATTTTGTCGTTACCTGTAAGTGCTGAAGCAAATTTTGTTTCGGTTAAACCGGGCAATAAGGCATTCACTCTTATGTTTAAACCACCGCATTCTTTTGCAAACGCTTTGGTCATACTGATAACAGCAGCCTTAGTAATAGAATAAATACCTTGGCCCATACCCGGTGATATACCGTTGACAGAAGCTGTATTTAAAATAACCCCACCGCCTTGCTTTTTCATCATTTTACCCGCTGCAGTGGACATGAAGAAATACCCACGAATATTGACATCAACGGTTTTGTCATAGGCAGCTAAATCAGTGTCTAAAATATGCCCAAAATATGGATTTGCCGCGGCATTATTTACCAGTATGTCCAAACGTCCATATTGCTTATCGATTTGTTCGAAGACGTTGTCAATTTGGGCCATTTCACCTACATGACAGGCCATAGCCACTGCGTCGCCCCCCTCGTCTCTAATGCTTTGTGCAACGGCTTCACAACCATCAATCTTACGACTAGACACTATCACTTTAGCGCCATAGGCAGCCAATAAACGTGCAATAGACTCACCAATACCACGGCTTGCGCCTGTCACTAAGGCGACTCTACCGCTTAAATCAAAAATATCTTTCTTCATACATCACTCTCTCTGTGAACTTACTTCAAATTAGTAAAGGTTATTCGGCTTCTACTTTTAGTACCAATTTACCCATATTTTCGCCGTTAAATAACATCAATAAGGTTTCTGGAAAATGCTCAATGCCTTTCACAACATGTTCTTTAGCCACTAACTTACCAGCAGCTATCCATCCGGCCATTTCGGCAGCCGCTTTAGAATAGTTAGCGACATTATCAAACACCACTATTCCTTCCATTCTGGCCCTATTGACCAGTAAACTCAGGTAATTTGATGGCCCCTTTACCGCGGTAGTATTATTGTATTGACTGATTGCACCGCAAATCACAATGCGTGCTTTCATGCGTATTTGAGTTAACACATCATCAAGAATGTCACCGCCTACATTGTCAAAATACACATCCACACCTTTAGGACAAGCTGCTCTAAGAGCCTTTTTCAGATCTTCACTTTTGTAATCTATAGCCTCATCGAAACCTAACTCATCGACTAAGTATTTACACTTGTCAGCGCCGCCAGCAATACCCACCACTCGGCAGCCTTTAATTTTAGCGATTTGCCCCACTACTGAGCCAACGGCTCCAGCGGCTCCGGATACCACCACTGTTTCACCGGCTTTTGGCAAGCCCGTATCTAGCAGTCCAAAATATGCGGTCATGCCCGGCATACCAAGTACACCTAAGTAACGTTCCAATGGTGCAAGGCTTGGATCAATTTTGTGTAGTCCTTCGGTCCCCACAACCGCGTATTTCTGTACTCCACAATGTCCATAAACATAGTCACCTTCAGAAAACTGACTACTGGTTGACTTAAGTATTTTACCTACTGTACCGGCACGCATTACCGCGCCAATTTGCACAGGTTCAATGTAGGATTTGCCGTCATTCATCCAGCCACGCATAGCAGGATCTAAGGAAATATACTCTACCTGTACCAATACTTGATCTTCAGATAATTCAGGGACCTCGGTTTCAACATAGTCCCAGTTTTGCCTAGTGGGTGTACCAACAGGTCGTGCCGCTAATAAAAACTGTTTATTTTTCATTTTGTTTCCGTCTTTAACTATTTTATACATTGTTAGAATTGAATTGATTAGAACCAGTCCGCTTGCATTTCGCTGCAGCTGTCGTCCATATCCTTCAATAAAGCAAAATCTCTTTGGATCTCAGGCAACTCCCAACGAACAAAATATTTTGCAGCTTGCACCTTGCCTAAATAAAACGCCTCATCGTCATCAGGTAATCCAGAGGCTTGCAAGGCGATTTCTGCCACGTTGGCTTGGCGTATCCACATCCAGCTCATAACTATTTGACCAAATATATTCATAAAACAAGTGGCATTAGCCAATAAAGTGGCTTGTTTATCAGATTGTAAATGTTGAGCAAGCATAGGTATCAAAGATTGCATTTGCTCTAAATAAGGTAACAAAGACGCAATTAGTTGTTGGCTTTGCTCGCCTTTTATTGATGCAAAATCACTTTCCATCCTTTGTTGCAATAACTTAAGTCCAGCACCCTTGGCTTGCCATAGTTTTCGCGTTAATAAATCTAACGCTTGAATACCATTGGTACCTTCGTGGATCGGGTTAAGTCTGTTATCACGCCAGCATTGTTCAACAGGGTACTCACGGGTATAACCCGCACCACCTAACACTTGAATCGCTAAATCGTTTGCCTTAGGGCCATATTCTGAAGGCCATGCTTTCACTATAGGTGTCAACAAATCCAATAACTCACTGGCATGTTTTCTTTCGTCGTCTGTAGAAAGTGTATGGGCGTCATCCACTAAACGAGCGGCATAAAAGCAAAGCGCCATGGCGCCTTCAACATAAGATTTTTGCGCTAACAACATTCGTTTTACATCGCCATGTTGTATAATGGTGGCGGGTTTATCTGTGGGTTTATTATTAGGGGCAACGCGCCCTTGAGTCCGCTCTTTGGCATATGCTAAGGAATATTGGTAACCACTGTAACCCACCATAGCGGCGCCAAAACCTACTCCTAGTCGTGCTTCGTTCATCATCAAGAACATGTAACCTAAACCTTGATGTTCTTCACCAATCAAATAACCGTGGCAATCTTGGTTTTCACCAAAACTCAATGCTGTTGACGTGGTACCTCGATATCCCATTTTATGGATCAGGCCAGCCAAAGCCACATCATTGCGCTCCGCTGGATTTCCAGAGTCATCAAGACGATATTTAGGCACTACAAAGAGTGAAATACCTTTAACCCCTGCAGGGGCGCCTTTAATTTTCGCCAATACCAAATGCACAATATTGTCAGATAATTCATGATCACCACCAGAGATGTAGATTTTATTACCTTTAAGACGATAATTTCCATCTTCATGTTTAATGGCAGTGGTGTGTATATCAGCCAAAGATGAACCCGCATGAGGTTCAGTCAATGCCATAGTGCCGGTAAATTTACCGCTTAACATTTTTGGCATAAACGCTTCTTTTAACTGCGCAGAGGCAAAATTACGGATCACATTTGCAGCCGCCATAGTCAAAAATGGATAACCAGTACTTGAGGGATTAGCGGCCATAAAATATCCAGCACAAGCCGTCATTATCGTTTCTGGAAGCTGCATCCCACCTTCGTCAAAATCAAATCGCCCTGCTAACAGGCCAGATTCAACGTAGGCATCAAAGGCTTCCTGAACTTCAGGGATCATATGGACTTTTTTACCATCAAAGGTCGGCTCATTGGCATCGCCTTTGGCATTGTGGGTAGCAAATTTTTCGGTGGCGATTTTATTGGCAATTTCCAAAACCGCATCAAATGTTTCACGGTTGTGTTCAACGAATCTTTCTCTACCGCAAAGTCCTTCAGTATCCAATAGTTCGTATAATTGAAACGCCATTTCTTTGCGTTTAACTAGTTCATTGCTCATATTTTCTGACCTATGGAAGTGATTACAGATAAAACTGTAGTTGACTAAAATGATGGCCTTAGATTGACAAAAATATCACTTCACCATAACTGTCATATATGACATATTAATGGTCATTTACGACAGTTATAACGAGATATTATTTATGTCTAATCACTGCGGTTATTTGTCATGTTTAAAGTAACCATTCTTGGCTTTGATCAGGCTTACGCAAGTGCTATTACAGGTGCCCTCGACTTATTTGCATTAGCAGGAGTAACCTGGCAACGCTTGCAAGGTCAGAAACCCTCGCCCTTTTTTGAGGTGCAAATTGCGTCTCTTAAAAAGCGTCCTGTTCGCTGTATCAATCAACTTATCATTAATAGCCATATTGCAATTGAAGATGTGGAACATACAGACTTATTGTTAATACCTACAATTGGAGGTGAATTGATTAACGTGATTAAAAATAATCGACCATTATTGACTCATATTAAAAAACACTTCGCGAATCAATCTGATATTGCCAGCAATTGTAGTGGTGCATTTTTATTAGCTGAAGCCGGTATTTTAGATGGAAAAGAAGCCACTACACATTGGGGCTACGCCAGTTTATTTAAATCTCGCTATCCACAAGTCAATTTACGGGCTGAGAAAATGATCACTTCTGCTGAAAACATCTATTGCTCTGGCGGCGGTATGGCGTGGTTTGATTTAGCTCTGTTATTAATTGAGCGCTATTGTGGTCATGATGTGGCAACAACAACGGCTAAGGCTCACGTCATAGATATTTATCGAGGTGAGCAAGTCGCATATGCCAATATTCTCACCAAAAAATATCACCAAGATCCCGATATTTTGATAGTCCAAGAATGGCTAGAGGCAAACTACAAAGAACGAATTTCGGTGGCTGACCTACCCACACTGGTAAATCTCACGTTAAGAACTTTTAATCGAAGGTTTAAAAAAGCCACCGAACAAAACCCCTTAGAATATTTACAAACCTTAAGAATTGAGGCGACTAAAAAGCAGCTTGAAACCACTCACGATAGTGTAGAGCGTATTATTTCCCAAGTGGGTTATGACGATTTAAGTTCATTTACTCGACTCTTTAAAAAACACACAGGCCTATCTCCTAGCCAATATGCAAAAAAGTTTAAGCGTTAAAATATAAGCCCAAACTAAAAAGTTGCACGTTTTTTGCTCTAAAGTGGATGCAGATGTTGCTGATTGACATAATTTGCCAGTAAAATACCGTTATCCTATTCATTCGAGTGATATTGACGTATAAAAATACTCTATATCAATACTTTAAATGAATTGTTTTGCCTTTTGAGGTCAAACCATTGATTGCATCAAAAAGAGACATTACTGCACATTTTTTGAACATAAGGGTTGCCATTTAACTAAACCTAACAACAATCGTTTAATTTACACAACAGATACACAGGAGAAATACCATGGCTTTTAAAAAGCAATATTTGAAATCTAAAGATGTATGCAAGGTGACATTCAAGTTGTCGAAAGAACAAGCCCATGCAGCAAAATCTGTGCATTTAGTGGGAGATTTTAACGAGTGGGATCTATCATCAACTCCTATGAAAAAACTCAAGAATGGTGATTTTACAACCACTGTTAACTTGGCTAAAGATTCACAATATCAATTTAGATATTTATTGGATGAGAAAGAATGGGAGAATGATTGGGAGGCAGATGCATATGTCCCTTCATCTGTCGCTTTTGCTGATAATTCTGTTGTACAAGTTTAAGTTATTAACAGAAGGTGATGTCACAGTCTGATATCACCTTCTTAATCTTTTTTATCTGCTCTCCCTCAAAATATTTCAAGCGCAAAAGACTTATATTTCAAAGCAAAAGAATTTGAACCACGGAGACACAAAGAGCACAGAGGAAAAGCGGCTGAAAAGAGGGTTATTGCTAGATAAAGGAGCTAAAACTAACTGGAAATTTTGCTAGTGTTTTGGCTGAAATCCAGTGAATAAAAGTCCCACAGACTTGGCTTGTTAGAAACCATCTCCTTTTTCACGTAAAGAATCCAATAGATAGCAGTTTCCACCTAAATAAGATGATATGCGTATAGTATTCCCATCGTTAAATTGCAAAACATACCAGAAACAAAGGATATTAAACTTTACCGATTTAAGGTCTCTCCAATTATTGGCTTTTGAACCTGTCCATGGTGTTGAGAAATTAATTGAAGACTCATCATAACTTCCCTTTACAAAAAATCCCTCTCCTATCGTACAGATTGAAAAAATGCCAAAACCTATCATTAATCCAATGAGTGCAGTAGCTTCCCCTAGTTTATTTACTTTATAGCCATCTGTTAAATAAACCCAAAGAGGGACCAAACAGCATATCAAACAAACTATCCCCAATCCTTTTATAAATAGCCCGTATTTTAACTGTCCTTTCTCAACAGAGTGGTTAGCAGATTTAATTGCATACGTAATGAGGCCAACAGTTATAGCCGAAGTGATTATTCCTTGCCAATTAAAATCCATGAAATCTCCAAATGATTCCCTAACAATTTGTTAGTGTGACCTTGCAAGCAACATTAACCAGTATTGTTGAAAGTCTAGAATCAGTGACTCAACGATATTTGTCTTATCGGCAAAGCCGCATCTAGGATTGCTTTTCTCTGTGTACTCTGTGCCCTCTGTGGTGAAAAGCATTAATCTTTAGTTCTCCAGCTTATAAGCCGCGCTTACAGTTACGTTTCTTTAAATTTATACCCAACACCGTAAACAGCAGAAATTGGGTTTACCCCAGCTTCAATCTCATTTATTTTTTTGCGTATATTTTTGATATGAGTATCAATATTACGATCTGACATATCTAAGGATTGGTTATAGATATTGTTAATAATATCTTCGCGAGTAAACACACGTCCAACATGACTTATAAACAGCAGAAATATTTTAAATTCCACAGCCGTAAAACCAATATTAATTCCCTTGAATAAAGCAACATAATCTTCTTTATAAAGCTTGAAACCAGACTGAAGAATAACATCAGTTTTAGGCTGCTCTATTCTTCTTAACACGGCCTGTATTCTTGCGATAACTTCTTTGGGGCTAAAGGGTTTGCATATATAGTCATCGGCCCCGAGGTTTAAACCGAGTAAGCGATCTACTTCTTCGCTTTTAGCGGTTACCATAATAATAGGCACATTCGAGAACATTCTTATTTCTCTACAGAGAGTAATGCCATCCACTTCTGGCAACATTAAATCTAGCAGTATTAAATCAACATGTTCTTGCTTTACAAAGTTAACCACCCCCTTGCCATTATTAAAATATTCGGTGACATACCCTTGCTGATTGCAATAAGCGATCAGTACTTCAGCAATGTTTTCTTCGTCTTCAACTATGAGTATTTTGGGTGTTGTCATTTTTATTAACCTAACATAGGAAGGGTTATTTTTACTTCTAAGCCACCTAAGGGTGAATTTTGTAATGAAATATCGCCACCATGGGCTGCTACTATTTTTTTACATAGGGATAACCCCAGACCTGATCCTCCATAATTTCTATTACGTGATTTTTCTACACGATAAAAACGTTCAAATAATTGCCCTAGGTCTTTGGGTAACACTCCTGGTGCAGAATCCTCAATAATTAACACTAGTTTAGTGTCCACTTTATTTATTTTGATGTTTACCTGACCGCCTGCATGGGTATATCTACAGGTATTTTCGAATAAATTAGCCAATAACTGCTGTAGCCTATCTTTATCGCCGTTTATTATGCAAGGCTGAGCACTATTTAACCCGTCACTATTAACACTTAAATTGTGCTCTTGAAAGCGAGCAGTGTAGTTTTCAATTGTTTGTTGTAGTACCTCGATTACGTCAACAGCAACTTCTGTGTAAGTTAGATTAGCGGTGTCGTTGTTAGCTAATTGAGCTAGGTCATCAACAATGTGATTTAAATTATCGACTTGATTAATCAATAAACTAATACGCTTAGCGTCAGCAATAAATACACCGTCTTGTACAGCTAATAAATGAGATCGTAAAACTGTTAGTGGTGTTCTTAATTCATGGGACGTGTCTGAAACCCATTGAAAACGCAATTGCTGATTTTGTTCAAGTGTACAAGCTAATTCATTGACGTTATTAGATAAGGTGCCCAACTCATCCTGAGTGAAGGGTAAGATCCTGCTTTCATAATTACCTTTGTTGAGCTCGTTCGTGGCGGCAACAATCTGTTTTATGGGTTTAGTTAAATGCCTAGATAAAACAATAGCCATAATAAAAGCCAGTAATATAATGCATAAAGTGATAGTAATATAGTTATCAAATTGAGCGGACAAAAAGGCATTTGCCGAGCTATTTACAACCAACCTTGAAGGTACTAAGCCTATCCAGCCAATAACATTATTATTTAATAAAATAGGCTCTATATGTGGATTTTCAATTACATTAGTACGACCAACCACAACATCCTTATTTTGGTCGTACAAGCTGATACGCCTACCTGTTTGCAATAAATCTGGAGGCAGGTTTGGCCATAATAATGAGGGTACTTTTTGCTCGCTAATATTTTCCCCAGCATAGTCCTTAGGGGTAATGTTGCTATTATTTTTCTGTATGGCGTTGGGTTCGCCTGGATCCTTTTTAGGATCAACAATAGAACGCCATAACTGAGTATTCTGGCTAATAGGCTGCCAACTACCCACTTCTGAATACAGCTGCACTAACTGTTGCTTAACTTCTACAAGATGTTTTTGTTCTTCCTGTTCAACAAAGTGATTAAACTCCGCTGCAAAATTCATGTATATAAAACCAAACATTAACCCAACTAAGATAATGTTAGTAATAAAAAAAGCTAAAAAGAATTTATGGATTAACTTCACTGGTTCCCTGATATTTAAGGTCATAATTTTATGCTTGAGTAGCAGTATTGCATACTGACTATATGCCTACAATTAAGGTAGTTACCTATATCCAGGAGCTTGTTGGTTACTGACCTTTCTTTTTAACTCGCCTAATGTCAGTAACACTGCTTTAAAATACCATCTGGGTAATTTCACCAGCATTAATCAGTCTATATTGCGGTTTAATAAAACTTGTATGCACTGCACCTAAACTTTTATGAAATGAAATAGAGAGCGATACTATTTGAGTAAAGCTATGCCTTGCTTGAAAAACAATTTCTTTGTTGTGAGACTTACTCGGCTCGTGGCTATTACTATCACGTTCCAACATAACAGCCTCAATACCTATAACCTGATCATTTACCACTAAGTGCATCTTTTGTTTAAGGGCATTTTTTATAAACGTATCTTGTTCGCTAAGGCTTAAATTTTGCGGCATGATTGAATCTATATCGCCCAACAACCATGCTTGATCATTTTGTAAACTCGATATCAAATGCTCAATATCAGTGAGTACTTTTACTTCAATTTGACCATCTCGCAAAATAACTTGGGCGCTTGTTTCTGTTAAAACATGAGCATTTAGCGAGGTACAAATACTGAATAACGCACAGACTAAAATCCAAGCTAATTTTGCACATTTTGCTTTTTTAAATACAGACATAATTATTACCTTCAATGTACTTATTTGGGTTGTTGAATGTTAGCTCGACAAATGATGGTGTTATCAGTTTCAAGATCATCACCCCAAATCAACTGAGCATTTTTGTCCCAATTGATTTCATCATAGCCATCTTTTGGTCCAACAGATGCAACACTATGCTCAGTTGCGTTTGACCAAGATGAGTCGTCAAAATCAGCTTGCAACCAATTGGTAGGGGCTTCTTTAGACATAAAAGTACAATAACCTTCACCGGCAACAGGATTAGATCCTTGCTCACATAATTTATTAAGTGGTGCTCGATGCAGCACTTCACACTTCCAACTACTATTGGTAACCGAAACAACTTTATGAGTATCGGTATCCGTTATTTGCATAATAAATCCACCGTCACCCATTTGCTGATTTCTGGCACCTATATATTCTAAACCTGAGTCATTCTGCTTAAAATCTTTGATGATCAAATTAAGCTGAATAGGATAATTTGCAGAAAAGGTAATACTCTCAGCATTAAAGGAGCGTTCAGTGGTTATAGATACCGAATCTTCTATAAGAAGATTTTCATCAATGTAGGCAGCAAACCAGTTATCAGCCCAGGCTTCTAGTTTTAAATTATGCTCACCTGAAATTTTAGGATTAACTGAATGCACTGTTGTTAACTTAGATTTTTTGTTGGGTTTAGAGCTTGGTGCTGGCTTAGGCTTTTGTTTATTTTTAACCTTTCGCTGTTCACTGTTTCTGCAAAAAGTCCCTTCTTCAAGGTTGCCACCATTGCTAATGGTTTTTTGTTTAAAGTCGTAACAGCTATCGCCCTGAGTGGAATGACTGTAAGTGGTAAAATAGTCTTCACCTTTATATGAATAACGCATAGTACGGCTACCATCTTTAGCCACAGTATGGGTTAAATTTTCGACACCATCTTGAGGCGGGCGAAGGTCGGCTCTTATACCCTTTAAATCACCATTTAAGGGGGCCACTCTTGGTAATTTGGCAGTATCAACCTCCCCTACTAAACATTGAATAATATAGGGTGGCGTAGCCGACGTTTGGTAACGATAACCAAAAGTATCGTCAGCTTGGCCATTACACACATCTAAATCACCTTTTGCGATTTCACTGCCATCTGGGTTTTTATCACCATAAAGGGGGTAACCATCATATGCCCAACCAATAATGGCAGCATCTTTTTGGTTTTTCATGGTATCGATCATACAAGTCGGTGATACATGATAGTGGTAGTCATCACCTCGTCCAGAATGCCCACCACAGTTGTCTAGCTGCCCTAAGACTAATGTGTCGTGTTTTACATCGTATTGACTTACATCTAAATCGCCTTGGGATGAATAATCGTAAATAGGCACTCCATTTACTGCTACGCCAACTGCTGCGTCAATAGTTGTTAATTTTTTAGCCTTTTTAGGTTCAAGTTTAATAGGCGCAGCATAACCTGCTGCTGGTACTGGAATTTGTTCATTAGTGTCTGTAATGCCTGTCATCAACTCATGTTGTGGATAAGTGGAGGACACAATGTAGGCATAATCTTCATCACAAATAACCGCAACATCTTGCTCAAAACCTGCTTCAGTTACCGAATGCTGAATTGTTTTGCATCGAGCAGAATCAATATTGACAGACAAATCAGGGGGGATAAAAGGTGAAGGATCGGGTCTAGGTGCTGGGTTAGGTTTTAAACTTGACGTACTTGACGGTTTCATATCGCCGCTATGTCTTTCAGTATTTTTATGATTGCGTTCATAACTAACAGTTAATTGCGCTGATCCTAAGGTGATATCTTGCATTGCAGCTAAAAGAGTTTCTCGGTCTACTTTTATATTGTTATCTAAAGCCACAGGCGCAGATAAAGCATAAATGGTGTAGCTATAGCTTTTCCCTCCTGGACCTTTAGAACAAGGTGGAGCATAGGCGTTTAAATCATTTACACTGTTAGTGCCCAATATGCCAAGAGTTTCATTGCTATTAACTTGGGTAACATCAGCGCTAATGTTGTACATAGTCCAATACCAATGCACACCATCTGGCGCATTATGGTGCATAATTAACCCATAGGACTGAGTGTTTTCTGGAGCACCACTCCAACTTAATGGCGGACTAACACTGTCTCCATCACAAGTATAAGTATTAGGTAAAATACCGCCATCCACCATAGTAGAACTAGTTAAAACAAACTCACTAGCTTTAAGTAGTTGCCCAGATTTAGGACTTTCACCATGACATGCGCTTAGCGAAAAGCCGCACACAATAACGAATAAAAGCGAATATATATTTTTCATCATTTAGACCCCAAAGAACAATCAATTAAGTATAGAAAATTTATGATGAGTAGCCTAACGGTCAATTGTGGGGCAATTATGTATAACCACTATTTATTTTGAAGGTTGATTATATGATGAGGAAATAGCACTGCAGATAACGCCTAAGGCTGATCGTAATTTAACTGGGTTAATGTGCCAGTTTTTCGCCGAATACTTCAAGGTATCCTGTTCAGATTGTCCCGTTGTTTGCTCTTGAATAGACAGTGGTAAAAAAGGTGATAGGAAATAAAGTTATGTCTGTAATGTCAATCCACATAAGACAAAAAAAAAGCCATAACTAATTTAATTAGTCATGGCTTGCTTTTTACTTAATTTAATTTTTACAAGGCCGCTTCTAGTTCTGGTAGAACATCGAACAAATCACCCACCAAACCATAATCTGCGACTTGGAATATGGGTGCTTCTTCATCTTTGTTAATAGCCACAATAACTTTTGAGTCTTTCATTCCGGCTAAATGTTGAATGGCTCCAGATATACCGACTGCAATATATAAGTTAGGTGCCACAATTTTACCGGTCTGCCCTACTTGCATGTCATTAGGAACAAAGCCTGCGTCAACTGCCGCTCGTGAAGCACCCATTGCCGCCCCAAGCTTGTCAGCGATGCCGTCAAGCAGTTTAAAGTTTTCGCCATTTTGCATACCACGACCACCAGAGATGATAATGTCTGCTGCCGTTAACTCAGGTCGTTCAGACTCAGTTAATTCAGCCGAAACAAAGCTAGATTTATCCAATGTTTTGACAACAGAACAGGCTTCAATTGGCGCTGAATTGCCTTCAGCGGCCGCATCAAAAGCAGCCGTTCTCACGGTAATCACTTTGATGTTATCACTTGATTGAACAGTCGCAATTGCGTTACCTGCATAAATTGGACGAACAAAAGTATCAGTACTTTCTACTTTTATGATGTCAGAAATTTGTGCAACATCTAATAAGGCTGCCACTCTTGGCATAAAGTTTTTGCCCGTAGTGGTGGCTGCGGCCAAAACATGGCTGGCATCTTTGCCTAATTCAGTGACTAAATCAGCGATATTTTCTGCCATTTGCTGCGCATATTCTGCATTGTCAGCCAATAACACTTTACTTACGCCTTCTATTTTCGAGGCTTGCTGTGCAACGGCCTCACAACCAGAGCCTGCCACTAATAGATGTATGTCGCCACCTAATTGTGACGCAGCATGTATTAGTTTATGAGTTTCAGTTTTAAGCTGTTCGTTGTCATGTTCTGCGTATACTAAAATAGCCATTAGATCACCTTCGCTTCATTTCTTAATTTGTCGACTAATTCCGCGACATCTGCCACTAAAATTCCACCTTTACGCTGTGCAGGTGCTTCTACTTTTAAAACCTTCACAGCAGATGTGAGTTCAACACCAAAATCGGCCGCTGGTTTAACGTCTAGCGGTTTACGCTTAGCCTTCATTATATTTGGCAAAGACGCATAACGAGGTTCGTTAAGTCTTAAGTCAGTTGTGACAACTGCCGGTAACGACAATTCAATCGTTTGTAAACCTCCGTCAATTTCACGTGTCACTTTCACTTTTCCGCCATCAACTACTATTTCAGAAGCAAATGTACCTTGCGGCATTCCCGTTAGTGCTGCAAGCATTTGTCCCGTTTGGTTGTTATCTGAATCAATAGATTGTTTACCTAAAATCACTAAGTCGGGGGACTCTTGTTCCACTACCTTTTGCAATAACTTAGCAATTTGTAATGAATCGAGGCTCAAATCTGTATCAATTTGAATACCACGATCAGCACCCAATGCTAAAGAAGTACGAATTTGTTCCTGACAGCTCTTGTTGCCTATAGAAACCACTACAATCTCTGTCGCCACACCTTTTTCTTTTAGGCGAACAGCTTCTTCAACTGCAATTTCACAGAAAGGATTAATCGACATTTTAGCGTTAGTTAAATCAACTGCGCTATTATCTGCCTTAACTCTAACTTTCACGTTGTAATCAATGGCACGTTTTACTGGCACGAGTATTTTCATTTTCACCTCTACTTACAGGTATCAAGTTTATAATTTGAGTTAACGTTAAATTGTCACTCAAATCTGGTTGGCGACAATTTACTTTGTGTTGACGTTAACGTCAACTTAGATGTCCTTTTGTCATTGATCATTTTTAGCACCACTTTTAACCGTTATTATATGTCATAATAAATGCGTTAGAATGAGAATAGGATCACATTAGATTAACATAATTAAATACATTAACGCTTTGTTAAATAAGAATATTTTTTATTTCCACCAAGTCATCATTTGCTTTGCGTTGGTCTAATAATGATGTTGAGATTGCTCTTAACAAGGGCTTTTATTGAGACAAAAACAGACATACGCCGACTAAAAGACGGTTATAAATAAGACTCAGAAACATTTTTTTTATGAATAGTTAAATACATTTTTATGAATAGTTGAAACTTAAAAGAGGACAAACAAGTGGAACGAGAATCGATGGAGTTTGATGTAGTAATAGTCGGTGCTGGCCCTGCTGGACTGTCAACTGCGTGTCGGTTGATGCAAATTGCCCAGGAAAAAGACCAAGAATTAATGGTTTGTGTGGTTGAGAAAGGTTCAGAGGTGGGTGCTCATATTTTGTCTGGTGCAGTGTTCGAACCTAGGGCATTAAATGAGTTATTTCCAGATTGGAAAGAAAAAGGTGCGCCTCTTAATACTCCCGTTACAACAGACGATATTTATTGGTTAAATAATGAAACCAAAGGAACCAAAATTCCTGGTTTTATGACGCCTAAAACCATGCATAACCACGGAAATTATATTGTTAGCATGGGCAACATATGCCGCTGGTTAGCCGAACAGGCAGAATCCCTTGGTGTTGAGATTTTCCCTGGTTTTGCCGCGTCTGATGTTTTATACAACGAAGATGGCAGTGTCGGTGGTGTGATTACTGGCGATATGGGGCTAGATGAACAAGGCCAGCCGAAAGATTCATTTATGCCAGGTATGGAATTAAAAGCTAAATATACTGTGTTTGCAGAAGGATGCCGAGGACACCTTGGAAAGCAGCTGATTGAAAAATTTGAGTTGGATAAAGGACAATCTCCGCAACATTACGGTATAGGTTTTAAAGAAATTTGGGATATCGATCCTGCTAAACATCAAGAAGGCCTAGTAGTGCATACTGCTGGATGGCCAATTACTGACGCAACAGGTGGTTCTTATCTTTATCATGGCGAAAATAACCAAGTGTTAGTTGGGCTTATATTAGATTTAAACTATAGCAATACACATTTGAGTCCCTTTGACGAATTCCAACGATTAAAACATCACCCTGTTTTTAAACAGTATCTAGAAGGGGGTAAACGAGTCTCTTATGGGGCAAGAGCGATTGCCAAAGGAGGCTTTAATTCTCTACCTAAAATGACCTTCCCTGGTGGTTTATTAGTAGGGTGTGATGCTGGCACCTTAAACTTTGCCAAAATCAAAGGTAATCATACCGCAATGAAGTCAGGGTTACTTGCTGCTGAAACAATTATGGAAGCGTTAACTGAGGTAGATGCAGCACCTTCACAAGAGTTAGTGGCTTATACCCAAAAATTTAAAGAGTCTTGGTTGTATGACGAACTGTTCAGATCCCGTAACTTCGGCCCTGCCCTACATAAATTTGGCACCTTTATAGGTGGCGCTTATAACACTCTTGAGCAAAACTGGTTCAGAGGCAATTTACCCTTTAATTTTAAAGATGATGTTGCCGATCATTTAATACTTAAAAATGCAGAAGATTGCGTTAAAATTAATTATCCAAAACCCGACGGTGTGTTAAGTTTTGATAAATTGTCTTCAGTATTTTTATCTAATACTAACCATGAAGAAGGACAACCCTGTCACCTTAAGTTAAAAGACAGTTCGGTTCCTATTACGATTAATTTGGCAAAGTATGATGAACCTGCACAACGCTATTGCCCAGCGGGTGTATACGAAATAATCGAAACTGAACAAGGTGAAAAACAATTGCAGATAAATTCTCAGAATTGTGTGCATTGCAAAACCTGTGATATCAAAGATCCCACCCAAAATATCACTTGGGTAGTACCTGAAGGTGCCGGCGGACCCAACTATCCAAATATGTAAGGTTAATAATAGTAGTGAGGCAAACCTCACTACTATCTAAGTATTTAGTAAGGAATAAAATTACTCTATGAGCGCAGTGAATTACCAAATACACTCAGATTCAGAAAACAAACCATGGCTTATGTTAATTCATGGTTTATTCGGAAGTTTGGATAATTTGTCTGCTTTGCGTCGACAATTTACCGATTCTTACCAAGTGTTATCAATAGATTTACCCGACCACGGAAAATCTGCTTTTACTGAAACCATTAGTTTTAAAGGTTACGCCAATCTGATTTCTGAACTCATCAAGGGCTTAGGGATCAATAATCTCAGCGTAGTTGGACATTCTTTAGGTGGTAAAGTAGCTATGCAATTGGCTCTTACTCAACCCGAGCAAATTAATCATTTGGTGGTGTTAGATATTGCACCGGTTAAGTACCCTGCCCGACACAGCAATGTTTTTGCAGGCTTAAACAATGTAAAACTGGCGGATATAACCAGTCGTAAAGAGGCTGATACTGCCTTGTCACACTATGTTAAAGAAAGCTCAACTCGGCAGTTTCTATTAAAAAGTTTATTTCACGAAAACAACGTTTGGAATTGGCGCTTTAATCTCCCCCTGTTGCAAAAAGACTATGCAATGATTTCAGCAGCAATTATTGCGGATACCCCCTATTCGGGGCCAGTGTTATTTGTTAAGGGTGAACATTCAGACTACTTATTGCCAGAGTACAGACAAGCAGTTCTGAAGTTATTTCCTAATAGCAACTATAAAATGGTAAACGGCACAGGCCATTGGTTACATGCGGAAAAACCTGAACTATGTGGCAAAATAATAGCCTCATTTTTGACTAAATAGGAATGCTAACACTCTGGGCAATTTTCATAGTTAAGACTCTATGTTAATATGCGCCAGATTTTTAAAGGAGTTGAACAAAGTACATGTTAAGTGATCATTATGAGCAAATTGAAGCAATAGGTTTAGACCTTGCGATTATAGGCCTGTTTCTATTGATGGCCTACGTTGTTCATGATGTACTTAAGAAAAATAACGTACCACTTATTGGTAAAGTTGTAGTGTATTTTGTACTGTTTTTAGGTGCCGCAGGATTTATATTTAAAGGCATTATGCAATTGGTAATCGAAGGCTGAGTTATTTAATAGCCAAGCTTTGGCAAAACCAGATTGAATTTATATTTTAGTTGAGGAATAAGTAATAATGGCAAGTGTGGGGCTATTTTTCGGCAGCGACACCGGCAATACAGAACATATTGCTAAGATGATCCAAAAAGAATTAGGTAAAAACCTAATAGACGTAAAAGACATTGCCAAAAGCAGCAAAGAAGATATTGCTGAATTTGACCTGTTACTTTTCGGCATTCCAACTTGGTATTACGGTGAAGCACAATGTGATTGGGATGACTTTTTCCCTGAGCTAGAACAGATCGATTTTGAAGATAAATTAGTAGCCATTTTTGGCTGTGGTGATCAAGAAGATTACGCGGAATATTTCTTAGATGCCATGGGTATGGTAAGGGATATAGTAGAAGCTAGAGGTGCAATTTTGGTAGGTCAGTGGCCAACAGAAGGTTATGACTTTGAAGCGTCAAAAGGCATGGCCGATGAAAATCACTTTGTAGGCTTAGGCATTGATGAAGACCGTCAGCCCGAACTCACTGAACAACGGGTGAAAGCTTGGTGCAAACAAATTCACGAAGAACTTTGTTTAGCTGAATTAGCCTAAGTTTAAAAAAGGAGCTAAGGCTCCTTATTTAATAACTAACAAGGTAAATAGCTTTTAAATCAAAATAGGTACCCTATAATGACTTCACAGTTTTATTATTAAGTAAGCTAATGGATCAAAATAAAGAATTAAAAAAAGCGGGGCTAAAAATCACCCTTCCTCGCTTAAAAATCCTAGAGATACTACAACTCCCTGAAAACCAACATATCAGCGCAGAAGACGTATATAAGATTTTAATTGAGCACGATGAAGACATCGGTTTAGCCACGGTTTATCGAGTACTCAACCAATTTGATGATGCAGGAATTTTAAACCGTCATCATTTTGAAGGGGGTAAATCCGTTTTTGAAATTAGCCATAAAAAACATCATGATCATCTAGTTTGTTTAAAATGCGGTAAAGTGATTGAGTTTGAAGATGAAGTGATCGAAAAACGCCAAGAAGAAGTAGCCGAACGTCATAATATAAAACTCACTCATCACAGTTTGTATCTGTACGGTGAATGTAAAGAAGACTGCGACGCAGATTAATTGTTAAAAATGAAAAGCCGTATATATGAAGTGACCCCAATAAGTTGGACACTTTATTAAGCGGTTTTTTAGTCTAATCCACACTCAATCTATAAATCCCCCCCCCCTTTTAAATGTTCAAAAAGGTTCGTAAAAACAGTCAGATTGCATTAATTACTCTGAAAAATGAACTCAATATCGTGCTCCTCAATCCACTCAGTTAATAGTAATAAAGGGAACAACCAGGTTGTAATCTAATAATCGGAATGTGCTAAACAATTATCCCATTTAAGCCATTAAAATTACCTAGTTAAACTTAGCGATGGCTTGATTGGAAACAATCAAGCTATTCAATATTGTCAGACTATTAGCACTTTTTAATAATATACGATACACTACATAATGTAGCACATCATACATTATGGGTATATTTTATGGGTATAGTAAAAATTTCAGATAAACTTCATGAAGACGTTAGAAAAAACAGTTCAGTGATGGAGCGCTCTATCAACTCTCAGGCTGAATTCTGGATAAAAATTGGCAGGCTAGCCGAGCAAAATCCCACTATGACTTACGAAGAAATTCTTCAACGTGAAATGCAAACCCAAAATGTTGCCTCGGTGAGGTTGATCAATGAGTAATGTATTGATTAAAACCCCAAATGAGATTTCATTGATGCGTGAATCAGGCAGATTACTTGCTAGCGTATTTAATGTCTTAGATGACTTTGTGAAAGCCGGTGTAACAACGATGGAAATCAACGATTTTGTTGAAGACCATATAGTTAACAATCTAAAATCGAGGCCAGCAAGTAAAGGCCAATATGATTACCAATATGTACTGAATTCGTCGCTAAATGATGTAGTTTGTCATGGTATCCCTTCTGAAACAAAAAGGTTGAAAGACCGCGATATTGTCAATTTAGATATCACCTTAGAAAAAGATGGATACATAGCTGACAGCAGTAAAATGTATATGATCGGTAATGTTTTACCTAACGCTAAAAAACTCGTTGATGTGACTTACGATGCAATGTGGAAAGGTATTGAATGTGTTAAACCTGGGGCTACAACTGGCGACATAGGTCACGCAATTCAAACCTATGCTGAACATCATGGCTTTAGCGTAGTGCGTGATTATTGTGGTCACGGAATTGGCCGTGAAATGCATGAAGATCCACAAATTTTACACTTTGGAAGACCGCATACTGGCACTGCCTTGCGTGCAGGCATGGTGTTTACAATTGAACCCATGATTAATCAAGGTTCATATAAAACCAAACAAAAGAAAGATGGTTGGACAGTAGTCACACGGGATAAAAAGTTATCTGCCCAATGGGAACACACTATTCTCGTCACCCCTTCAGGTTTTGAAGTGCTTACTTTACGAAATGAAGAAACCTTTAAGTTAACTTAACTTCATATCCGTCAATGTCACCCTCGTTGTCGAGGGGAAATAACCCATGCAGCTGGAGTTTAATTCATCACGGGTTATTGCTGGCCCACCTTTGCTAAGAGTACGTACTACTTGTTAAACACTCTACTTAGGTTTTACGCTTTTTTATTTTTAACAGAGTTGAGGAAACCCGTTACCAACATATATTGCGCGGCGTAATAACTGGCCATAATGCAATAACTCGCCAATGGAAAAACGCAAATGAATTTATTAATAGCAATAAATGAATCCGAAATAATAAATAACACTGCACCCAACACTGCCCAGCGCATGGGTAGTGAAGACTGAAACGCCAGTAACCCCATTGCACCAATTGCAAACAAATAGGCCATAACTGGTATCTGCAACTCCCCGAGTTTAGGAATTAACAACCAGGCCATGGCGAGCATATATACAATCAACAGCAGACTCAGTGACCAACGATTCTGAATACCTTGCCAGTATCGGCTAAATAAAAATGCATAACCAAGCTGAGCCAATAAAAACGCTGCTACACCAAAAATAAATTGGTCAAAAGCAAGTAACAAGTCGCCGCAGCCACTAAAGAATAATGCCAAGAGTAAAAAATTTCGGATTAAACTAGGCTTAGTTTTTACTACTGCAACACCCAATAAAACGATTGGCATAATTTTTAAGAGCCATAGACTGTCTACCCCATAAATCAGAGCAAAGATGTACAGCAATGAAAAAAATAAAAATCCCATACCCAGTTTTTTTGACATATTCATTCGCTATTTGAGTTTTTATAAAGTGCGATTATTTATCCAATATTCAAGCAGTTACAAGTACACTGACAAAATATAGGGACAGCGAGCATCAGCATACTTTTACGTTTCATTAAAAACAAGGTAACAAAAGTTATTAATAGATCCCCAATAAATGAGACTTAAACTTAGAAATCATTTTACATGATTTATACCTCACCCAAGGCTACGTTATAGTGATTGCTAATCATCTACTCTAACGATCTAAGGTTTATATGAATTTTGCAGAATTCGCTGCTTCTAGAAAGAGTGTGCGAGGTTTTAAAAATAAAGCCGTTTCCAAAGAAGTTGTCGATGCCGTTATCAACGCAGCAAAATGGGCTCCTTCTTCCTACAATACCCAGACTTGGCGTGTGCACGCGGTTGCAGGCGATGTCCTTGATAAGATTCGTGAAGACAACACTAAAAACACCCTTGCTGGTAAACCCCATGTACGTGACTTTCCCTACAAGGAAAAGTATGAAGGGGTGCATAAACAACGTCAGATAGACGTTGCGATTCAATTGTTTGAAGTAATGGGCATTTCCAGAGAAGACAAAGAAAAACGTATGGAATGGATGATGAGAGGCTTTCGTCAGTTTGATGCACCAGTCTCTCTTGTATTGACCTATGATAAATCCTTGGAGCCCGCTGGGATTACCCAATTTGGGTTAGGTTCATTAGCTTATGGGATAGTACTTGCTGCTTGGGATCTAGGTCTAGGCTGCGTCATTAACGGACAGGGTATTATGCAATCTGATGTTGTGCATAAGCATGCACAAATACCGGAAAACGAAGCCATTATGATTTGTATTGCAATGGGTTACCCTGATGACGATTTTGCAGCAAATAACGTGCGTTCAGTACGCGCTGACAATGAAGATTTTGTGCGTTATCACGGATTCTAGATCCGAAATCAGTAGTGTTATGGAATAGCGAGTTTCCATAACACTAGCTCTTCTTTAATAACCGCTATCACTCAAAACAGTCTGATTCTGGGTAACAATAACCTTTCCCCTATTGAAGGCCCCATAAAAGCCCTAATCACAATCCCTCCGTATATAAATATTTACACTTACATGTTGTTAACAACAATCTCGATTTACCTTTGGCATGCCCTTATGGGGAATTTTTGATTGAAATACTCTAAGCTGCGCTCGTGTTATTTAGTGGTATGTCTCCTACAACGTTTAGAAACTTAAACCACAAATAGAGACCAATTAAAAATCCTAAAACGAGCTTCCAGGTTAGTTTTAGACAAAACAAGAGAGATTAAATAATGGCAGACTTATTTGAGAATCCAGCGGGTTTAGATGGATTTGAATTCATTGAATTTTCTTCTCCTGAAAAAGGACAATTAGAGAAAGTATTTGTAGGCATGGGATTTACCCATATTGCCAATCACCGTACCAAGGATGCGCAGTTATGGCGACAAGGCGGTATTAACTTAATTGCTAACTATGAGCCCAAATCAGCAGCTTGGTATTTTGCCAGAGAACATGGTCCATCTGCTTGTGGTATGGGTTTTAGAGTAAAAAATGCGGTTCAGTCTTATAAATATTTATTATCCCAAGGAGCTGAGCCTGTTGCTGTAGAAACCGGGCCTATGGAACTTCGCTTACCTGCCATTCGCGGTATTGGTAATGCCATTATATATTTGATTGACCGATACGGTGACGAGTTGTCTATCTATGACATCGACTTTAATTACATTGATGGCGTGGACCGCAACCCATTAGGCGCTGGCTTTAAGGTCATAGATCATTTAACCCATAACGTTTATGGCGGTCGCATGAAGTATTGGGCCGATTTTTATGAAAAACTCTTCAACTTTCAAGAAATACGCTTCTTTGACATTAAAGGTGAATACACAGGATTAACCTCTAAAGCCCTCACCGCTCCAGATGGCAAAATTCGTATTCCTCTTAATGAAGAAGGTGAAGGAGGAAAAGGCCAAATTGAAGAATTTTTGCGGGCATTTAATGGTGAAGGCATTCAACATATAGCGTTCAGTTGTGACGACTTAGTGGCCTGCTGGGATCGCTTAAAAAATATGGGGATGCCCTTTATGACAGCGCCCCCTAAAACTTACTACGAGTTACTTGAAGGGCGGCTACCAAATCATGGCGAGCCCGTTGCAGAGCTGCAATCTCGGGGCATTTTAATGGATGGCAGCACCGAGGGTGGTCCAAGACTGCTTTTACAAATATTCTCTGAAACACAATTGGGTCCAGTGTTTTTTGAGTTTATTCAGCGTAAAGGTGATGACGGCTTTGGCGAAGGTAATTTTAAAGCATTATTCGAATCAATTGAACGAGATCAAATTAATCGGGGTGTTTTAAACACAACTGATAACACTGAGGAAAAAGAAGCGGTTTAACAATCCTTTATGATGAGTTTCCCTGAGCAATCGGCTCAGGGAAAAACCATAGCAAGCAATGTTAAACACAGGTATTTTAATGACTACCAGTCTGCAGATTTTTTTAAGTCACTGACTTTCGCTTCAATCCATCTATCACCCTGCGCGGTGGTTTCTTTCTTCCAGAAAGGCGCTTGGGTTTTTAAGAAGTCCATTATAAATTCATTAGCTTGATAAGCAGATTGACGATGTTGACTAGTCACACCAACAAACACAATTTGGTCAGACACATGCAACTGCCCTACTCTATGGATGACGGAAACGCTGCCTAATTGCCATTTATCCCTTGCTTGTTCAACAATATTGTTTAAGACTTTGTCAGTCATTGCGGGGTAGTGTTCCAAAAATAGCCCACTGACTGATTGTTGAAGATTAGTATCACGTACCAAACCGACGAAGGTTACTATCGCGCCGTCGCTATCGTTACTATCTCTTAATTTTTGATATTCATGAGCAAAATCGAAATCCTGTATTTGCACACTAATATGGGTAAAGTGGCTCATGGCTTTTCTCAACCACCAGTTACGGGAGGGAAAAAGGCAATTTCGTCGCCCTCTTTTAATACAGTAGCGTCGCTGGTCATTTCTTGGTTGACCGCAACTAAGGCCTTACCGTAAGCCAAATATTCGCTCCACATCTCCCCCTTGCTCTGCAACATATTACGTAACTTAGACACTGTAGTTATCGCGTCGCTATTTACAGCGAGATCAACCTGAATCGATTCGGTTTTTAGTACTTCTTTCAAATGTCCAAAAAACAATATTGTTAACACGTCCAGTCCCCGCTCTTACCACCTTGCTTGCTGAGCACTTTAATGTCACTGATTTGCATATGAGGATCGACTGCTTTACACATATCAAACAAAGTCAGAGCCGCCACGCTGACCGCTGTTAACGCTTCCATCTCAACACCAGTTTGCCCCGCTAACTTACATAAAGCTTGAATGCGCACTTTGCACTGTTCATCTAAGGTTTCAAATTCAATTTGTACTTTAGATAACATTAATGGGTGGCAAAGTGGGATTAAATCACTGCACCTTTTGGCCCCTTGAATTCCCGCAATACGGGCAATAGACAAGACGTCACCTTTGGCATGGCTATTGTCTTTTAACATACTAAAGGCTTGGGCAGACATAGCTATATAGCCTTCAGCTACAGCTTGCCTTTGGGTAATTCGTTTATCGGTGACATCTACCATGTTGGCTTTGCCATGTTCATTTACATGGGTTAAACCAGTATTTGGACTTTCCATAATAGTGCTTATCCTCTACTCGTGCATTTAGTGTCAGTATTTTTTAGATGCACCACAAAATTACAAGGTCTATGGGTCGAGTCTAATTGTTGCTGCAAAATTCCAGTCCACGCAGTTTTACACGCCCCAGTTGAACCAGGCATACAAAAAATAGCCGTACCATTGGCCATTCCGCCTAGCGCTCTTGACTGCACTGTTGAGGTACCAATTTCTAAATAGGAAATATGTCTAAATAACTCACCAAATCCCTCTATCTCTTTTTCAAACAAAGGCGATAAGGCTTCTGGTGTGGTATCTCTTGCGGTAAACCCCGTTCCACCTGTTATCAATACAACTTGAATATCATTTGCTGCAATCCAATTAGACACCACGGCTCGAATCTGAAACTTGTCATCTATGACTATTTTTTTATCCAATACTTTATGACCTTCTTCTATAGCGGCTATTTGCAAATATTGCCCAGAGGTATCATTTTCTTCATTACGAGTGTCCGAAACAGTTAACACTGCAATATTCAAAGCTTGTTTAGTCACCGGAGCATTTACTGTCATTTGTTCGCCTTAAAATTTGGTTGCGCAGCGCAGTACTCTTGCCACTGCTCTGGCGTATTAATATTGTCTAATCGTGTTTTTTTCAACGCTGGTATTTGTATGGCTTGTAACGAGTCCAACATCTTTTTTAGAGAATATTGGCTTTTTTTGTTTTGTACCAGTGTGTTGTCATATTGGGGCGTAAGATGAGTTGTCAGATAGTGAGAGACAGCCACTGATAACGGAAGGTACAAAGGTAAAAAACAGGATTCAAAATAGCAAATGCTATTATTTTTTCGGCCCATTTCAAGTAAGTAGTTCAAATCTTCAGTCCCTAATTCAGGCATATCTACTGCCCCCACCAACAACTCGTTAATGTCAGGATGTTCACTTTCAATTTGGGTGATGACCCCATGTATACCCGATAAAGGCCCACAATTCGGAATACTATCGGCAATACCTTGATCATGCTGGACACCACTGACAAAAACATGCTGGCTACATACCAATGCCCATCGCTTTTTTGCATGCTCTAGCAAGGATAAATGATTCTCGGGCAATCTTAACAAACTTTTGTCTGTGCCCATTCTACTTGACCTACCGCCAGCTAGAATCACCCCCGCTAACATAGTTTCAGCCTCTCAAAAAGCCACCTATTTATCATTTATTTGTACCTTAACCACCTAACATAGCGAGATGTTTAGTGGCACCAGTGAATCCCTCTTGTAACCAGTGTGTGGCTTCTTTGTCTCCTAATAATTCAATTAACTTGGCCTGTAATTCGTTGCTGTCAGCCGATTGTAGAGCAGGGCGAATATCCAAACCTTGGTCGGCAAACAAACACAAATGTAATTTTCCTGTGGCCGAAATCCTCAAGCGATTGCAACTTGCACAGAAATCTTTGCTATAGGGCATGATCAAGCCTATTTTTCCCTGATAATCAGGGTGGAAAAATTCTTGAGCGGGACCTGCCGCTTTATCGCGGATCAATTGTCCCCAACCCCCTTCAAGTAATTGCCCTTTGATTGGCATTCCAGAAACATGGTTCTCCTTGAAAAAACTCAAGTTATCACCCGTCTGCATCAACTCAATTAATCTTAGGGTTACAGGGGTGGCTTTCAACCAAGTGAGGAAATTTTGCAGTTCTTGTGCGTTGTATTGTTTCATCAATACCGCATTGATTTTAACCTTCACACCTAATGCGATAGCTTTGTCGATACCACGCAATATAGTTTCAAGTTTATTGTGTCCAGTAATGGCAGCAAACATCCGAGGATCCAGGCTATCTATACTGATATTCAGGGAATTCAGTCCAGCATCCACCCATTTTTGAATGTCGGACTCTAACTTATAGCCATTGCTGGTCATAGCAACATGCTGAATATTAGGCGCAGTGGCACAGGCCTTAATGATCTCAGGCAAGTCTTTTCTAAGGGAAGGTTCACCGCCGGTAATACGAATTTTACTGGTGCCTAAAGAGGCAAATCCGTTCACTAATGTTTTAATTTCTGGCAACGCCAAAAAATCACGATCAGTGTCGCAAGCATAACCGTCAGGCAAACAATAATTACATTTAAAATTACATACGTCTGTTATAGACAGCCGCAAGTAATGGAAACGTCGTCCAAATTTATCTTCTAACATTTTATTTAACACCTTTCCAAAGTGAAGTGACATAAACATTATGACACTTGCGGGAGGCTGCTCGATTTCTCTTACAACCCTGGCGAATCGGCAAAATTGCCCAATTCACGGCTAAAACACCTTGTCGTAGATTTAGGTGAGATAGCTCGGAGTTATTCACAGATTATCTGATTTACAGGTCAAATAACAACGAGGTATTTGTACCACATAATTGTATTTTTGTAATGAGAAACTGCTAAGCACTTTATTTAAATCTAAAATGCACATACACACTTTTATAGCAAGATGGCACATATGTTGTAGCTATTTTATTAGGATATAAATTAATGATTAAATATAAAGCACTTTTACAGTGCATAAAATGAGATTTTATAAGTCTATGATCAGCACATTTATCAACAAAAATAAGCTCTCCGAAGATTTCATTAAAATTGCTGAGGGTTATTATATTCCTCTAGCAGAGGAAATTAAGACGCACCAACTAGGTGCAAAAAGCACTTACTTTGTCGGGATTAATGGCAGTCAAGGTTCTGGAAAGTCTACTTTATCTGAATTTTTGAAAGAGTACTTAACTGAGACTTATGCTTTGAATGTGGTGGTGATGTCGCTGGATGATTTCTACTTTAGCCGTATAGAACGACAAATAATTGCAGATGATGTGCATCCGTTGTTTGCGACCCGTGGTGTCCCTGGCACTCACAATATGTCTTTGGCCAAATCGGTATTAGATGAGCTAAAAGAACAACAACCCACAACCATTCCAAGATTTAATAAAGCGACTGACGACCCTCATCCGTTTTCAGCCTGGACCAAAGTAACTACTGCAGTAGATGTGGTAATATTTGAAGGCTGGTGTTGGGGCGTTGAACCACAAACCTATCAACAGCTAAAACAACCCGTCAATACATTTGAAGCAACTGAAGACCCTAACTCTGACTGGCGCAACCACGCGAATTTACAACTGTCTCTGTATTACCAACCCCTGTATAGTTTGATGAACAAATGGGTGATGTTAAAGGCTCCTTCTTTTGCGGATGTCTTTGCATGGCGCTTAGAACAAGAACAAAAGCTCAGTGCCGCCACTAATGGTCAAGAGAAGTCTGGCATTATGAATGAACAGCAAATTCTACGTTTTATTCAGCACTATCAGCGTTTAACTGAACATGGACTGAGCACTTTACCGAAAAAATGTGATCACGTGTTTGAACTTAACTCTGTTCGAGCCATCATTGACCATAAGACTAAGGATATCCATGCTTAAAGATGTTTTAGTATTTTCGGATCTAGACGGCACATTGCTTGACCATCACACCTATAGTTTTGCCCCTGCATTACCTATGTTGCAAAAACTTCGCGCTGCGAATATTCCTGTCATTGCAAATACCAGTAAAACTTTTGCAGAACTCACAGAATTAAGAAATGAAATAGGTTTAGACGGTCCTTTTGTGGTGGAAAATGGCGCAGCCGTTTATATCCCCACCTCTTTTTTTACAACCCAACCCAAGGGTACCAAAACCGAAAATGGTTACTGGATTAAAGAATTTTCAAAACCAAGAGCTCATTGGTTATCTCTCATTGAAAAATTAAAAAGCCGCTTTGAAGGTGAATTCAATTATTTTTTCAATATGTCCAATAAAGAAATAATTTCAGCAACGGGACTTTCAGCTAAACAGGCAGAATTGGCGGCTTCTCGGCAATACGGTGAGCCAATCCTATGGTTAGGTAATGACACTACAAAGCGTCAATTTATACAGGCAATCAATGAACTGGGTGCCACCCCCTTACAAGGAGGACGATTTTTACACTTGTCAGGCCAATGTGACAAAGGTCAAGCACTGGTTTGGCTAAGTCAACAATTCCAAATACAAAGGGCTATTGAGCACTGCAACACTATCGCCTTAGGAGACGGGCAAAATGATGTGGCCATGCTTGAGGCTGCTGATATAGCAGTAAGAATTTTATCACCTGCTAACGCCCCACCAACATTAACAAAACAAACTAATGTTTATACTAGCCAAGCATATGGTCCAAGTGGTTGGACAGAATGCCTTGAGCAAATTATTTTTATCGATTCACAAATTAACAATTAGTACGGAGATTTTATGGCTGATTTTTATCAAAATGGCATAGTCACAACGTTACACAACTTGTCTGAAAGACCAATTGAAGATCTAGAAAACGAACTGGTCGCATTTTCAAAAAGACGACCAATGGCGCTAATACTCCCTTCTTTATTTTCCGAGCTTGAAGGCACCGCTTTACCTAACATAATCGAACATATCACTGAAGTCCCCTACCTTTCACAAATCGTAATAGGCTTAGACAGAGCCAATCTTGAGCAATACCAACATGCTCTTAAATTCTTTGGTAAATTGCCACAAAATCACCGTGTTTTATGGAATGAAGGGCCAAGGTTAAAAGCCTTAGATGCAAAATTAGAGGCCTTAGGGTTAGCGCCTAAAGAATTGGGTAAAGGTCGTAACGTTTGGTATTGCATGGGATACGTGTTAGCTACAGGAAAAGCTGAATCGGTGGCATTACACGATTGCGATATTTTGACTTACGATAGAGGTCTGCTAGCAAGGTTAATTTACCCCGTTGCCAACCCACTGTTTAATTATGAATTTTGTAAGGGTTACTATGCACGAGTAGCCGATGGCAAAATTAATGGCAGGGTGTCAAGATTATTGGTCACACCATTGATCAGAGCGTTACAAAAAGTTGTGGGCCACAATGAATATCTCGAATATATGGATAGTTTTAGATACCCCTTAGCTGGAGAGTTTTCCTTCAGACGAGATGTGTTAAATGATATCCGTATCCCAAGTGATTGGGGCTTGGAAATTGGGGTGTTGTCTGAAATGCAACGTAACTATTCTCATAATAGATTATGTCAGGCAGATATCGCCAAAACCTACGATCATAAACACCAAGATTTATCAGCCAATAACGATCAAGGTGGACTGTCTAAAATGTCTATCGATATCACTAAAGCGCTAGTGAGAAAACTGGCCACTCAGGGTGAAACATTCTCCACTGAGACCTTTAGATCACTCAAAGCCACCTATTACCGCATTGCCCTAGATTTCATAGAAACCTATAACAATGACGCCATTATAAACGGTCTTAAGTTAGATATTCACAGCGAAGAAAAAGCCGTAGAGCTATTCGCCAGTAATATTATGAAAGCTGGAGAGAGCTTTCTAGATAATCCTATGGAAACTCCTTTTATTCCAAGTTGGAACCGTGTGGTGAGTGCCATGCCTGATGTATTAGAACAATTAAAAGACGCAGTAGAACAAGATTACTTAGAGTTTAAGCAACCTTAAGGGGCAGTTAATGTTATCGGTATTAGAACAACTAACAGAGCGTGTTGAGCATCACTTAGCTGTTATATATCAGGATGTTGAGTTGAACACTCAGTATCCTGAATTATGTAAACAATTATTACGCACTATGCGTATAGACAGTGGTGAATTGTTGGTAGAGCCAAAACGTCATCATAATAATTGGGATCAAAGGGATGTCATGCTGATCACTTATGGCGATAGCATTGAAAAGCCAGGAGAAAAACCGCTGCACTCTTTACATCATTTCCTAAAAGATTATTGTGGGGATGCAATCAATAGCGTGCACTTATTGCCATTTTTTCCATACAGTTCAGATGATGGTTTTTCTGTTATTGATTATTCCAGTGTGAATGAATCTCTAGGAAGCTGGGATGACATAAAGGCCATTACACAAGACTATAGAGTAATGTCTGATGTAGTGATTAACCATTGTTCGTCTAGAAGCTTATGGTTTCAAAATTTCATCAAAGGTGAAGGCACTGGTAGCGACTTCTTTTATACAGCCTCTTTAGAAGACGACGTTTCTAACGTGGTTAGACCTAGAACCTCTGATTTACTTAGGTTAACCGAAACAAAAGACGGCGAAAAACAAGTTTGGTGTACCTTTAGTCATGATCAAGTGGATTTTGATTTCAGAAACCCTGCTGTATTGGATACCTTTGTTTCAATCATGCGCCAATATCTCGATATGGGGATCCGCATATTCCGTTTGGATGCCGTTGCTTTTCTTTGGAAAAAAATAGGTACAAGCTGTATTAACCTTGAACAAACCCATGAAGTGGTGCGCTTGTTACGGACCTTAATAGAACATGCGGTCAGTGATGCCGTTATCATCACCGAAACCAACATTCCTAATAGGCAAAATCTCACCTACTTTGGAAATGCCAATGAAGCACACGGCATCTATAACTTTTCGCTACCTCCTTTATTAGTGAATACTTTGGTGACTGGCTCTTGTAAACACCTTAAATCATGGTTAGGCAGTATGCCTCCTTCACAAAACGGCACCTTCTTTTTTAATTTTATTGCCTCTCATGATGGCATTGGATTGCGACCAGCAGAGGGACTATTGGAGGATCAGGAACTCACCGAGCTAGTGAATACTATGCAAAACTTTGGTGGCAGAATTTCTTGGCGAACCTCTGAAGAAGGCAAACAAAAAGCCTATGAAATCAATATTGCCCTTTATGATGCACTGCAAGGTACCACTAAAGGTACTGATAAATGGGGACTCGACAGATTTATATGTGCCCACAGTATAATGTTTGGGCTAGAAGGTATTCCTGGTATTTACATTCATAGTTTATTAGGTACGGGCAATGACTATGAAAGAGTCAAAAACACCAGCCACAATCGCTCAATCAATCGTCATAAATGGAATTATACTGAGTTACAGGAACAGTTAGCTGCGCCTTATAGTCAGCACAGTAAAGTACACGATAGAATGATTACCTTACTCAACATCCGAAAAAATCAACCTGCATTTCACCCTAGCGCGACTCAGTTTACATTGCAATTGGGCGAACAAATATTTGGATTTTGGCGTCAAAGTACAGACAGAAGACAAAGTATTTTTTGTATTTACAATGTGTCTGATGAGCCGCAAATCATTAGGCTAAGTGACCTTAACTTGATTGGCACAGACATGTGGTTCGATCTTATCAGCGGGCAAACCATTAGTTTAGAAGATTTGGAATGCCAACTGACTCCCTACCAATCTATGTGGATCTCAAATATTAGAGGTTAACTCCCCCTGAAATAGCCAACACTAGGCTTATGTAGCACATAAGCCTCACCCTATTCATTTGATTTTTATATACTTTATGCATTCCAATTGATATCTGTCTGGATCCAAAGACACATTTCAGGTAAATTTTTTCAACACATCCAATTACAGCCTACAAAATCATGATAACCAATTGTATTTAAATGACTTTTCGTTTTTGGCATGACCTTTGTAATAACACCTGCGAGTGAAGTTTCAGAGGGTAGTAATCAAAGAAAACCTCAGATAACTTTTTAAACTTCTCATTTTACATTTTTAAAAATCAGTTTTAACAGCAAACAGTTAATCAAAGCAGTTTGCTATTTAATTAAACTTGGTCGTTTTTAAACTAAGACAAAAAGGAGTCAATGTATGAAAAAGTTAATCCCACTATTCGCCCTGACGTTCGCATCTATGGTTTTAATCGCTGAAGAAGACTTAATAGCAAAATTAGACACTGATAACGATGGCCGAATTAGTATCCAAGAAGCCGCAGAAGATGCAGCGTTATCAGCAATGTTTACTGAACTTGATACCGATAAAGACGGTTACCTCTCACCTAGCGAGCTAGAAAATAAATAAAGTTTCAAATAATTTAGACGGATTTTTGCACACTAGTACAAATCCAATCCAACTAAATTTGATGTTTTAATTTAATATATAAAGGAATGACATTATGAAAAAATTACTATTAGCATCTGTACTTGGCTTTGCAACCCTTAGTGTATTTGCAGAATCAGAAGAAATGGCAATTCACCCATTAGATACAGACAAAGACGGATTAGTCAGTATTGATGAAGCAAAAATAGACACCACTTTAAGTGCCATTTTTGCAGAGCTGGATATCAACCAAGATGGCTATTTGTCACAATTGGAACTAGAAGTTAAAACTGAAAACGAAACAAACGAGTTTTAACCCTATTCCAATTAATAAGCCCGTAAACTTATATGATTTTACGGGCTTTTTTTATGCTACAACTCAACCGGCAATTCCATTTTAGCGCCCCATTCACTCCACGAGCCATCATAAACCGCTATATTTGCATAGCCTGCTTCAGTGGCAGCCAAAGCCAAAATACACGCTGTGACACCTGAGCCACAACTAAACACTAACTCTCTGTCTAGATTACTAACCAATTGAGAAAACATTAATTTTAGCTTGTTACTAGGTAGCAGGGTTGTACCTTGAATACATTCTGTAAAAGGTAGATTAACAGACTTGGGGATATGTCCCGAACGTAAACCTTTTCGGGGTTCTTGTTGGGTACCATTAAAACGCCCTGCACTTCTGGCATCTATTACAGTCATACTAGCTAATTGCTGGGTTATTTTCTCAGCACTGACAAAATAACAACTTTGGTATTGTGCTACAAAATTCCCTAATTTGGATGCAGAAACAAGCTTGGGTACACTTGGCATGTTCTGGTTTAACCAATTAGGTAATCCACCGTCAAGTACAAATACATTGTGATGACCCATAGACCTAAACATCCACCACACTCTAGGCGCACAATATATGCCTTTGTTGTCATAAATAACGATTAAGCTTTGCTTATCAATACCAAGCTTTTGTACACCATCTGTAAACTGTGCTTCGTTTGGCATGGTGTGTGGCAAGCTAGAATCAGGATCACAAAACACTTTTTCGAAATCAAAAAAAAGTGAATTAGGGATATAAGCCTCAGGGTGATTATCGCTTTCAGCTGTTACTGGGTTGTCCATTTGAGTGTACAACACCACCAGATTAGGCTGATCCATATGCGCTTTAAGCCAATCACTGGTGACCAAATTGGTGTTTGGCTGCATATTATATTCCTTAAAGATAGTGTGGATTCTGGAGTATTTTACTTTGCAGTCATTTTTATGACCAGTTATAAAATTTGCGTTCCCCCTGCACCAAGCCAGTGCCAATAGTCGTTTACAACTTCAATATATACCATAAATTAGCTATCAGACTTTATAAATATACATATTTTTCAATACGTTAACTAATAGACATCAAAATTGACTAGTTGGTCAAATATTTGCTTACTTAGATATATAGGTAAATTGTTTTCTATTAGGTGCACAAAAAATATGTTTTACAAAAATGAAATACTTTACGGATTACACGATAAACCCATAGTATTACATTGCGTCAACGCCGCCTTACAGCATGTTATGGCCTGTTTTATCGGTATTATTACTCCGACCCTAATAATAGGAACAACACTAGGGTTAACTGCAGAAATCCCTTATTTAATTAGCATGGCATTGATGGTGTCTGGAGTAGCGACATTTATACAAGCTAAAACTATTGGCCCTATAGGTTGTGGGCTAATTGCCGTGCAAGGCACCAGCTTTACCTTTATTAGTGCCTTATTGGTAGCAGGTTTATTGGTTAAGGGAAAAGGCGGCAGCAACGATGAAATTTTGGCCATAATGTTTGGGATTTGTTTTTGGGGAGCATTTGTAGAGATTATACTCAGCCGATTTATTGGCCATCTAAAGTCAATTATCACCCCACTTACCACTGGAATTGTGATTACAACTATTGGCATCACCTTAATTAAAGTGGGTATAACCGACTTGGCAGGTGGGTTTGGCGTCGCTGACTTTGGTTCAGTAGACAACTTACTATTGGGATTTACTGTATTAGTGATAGTGGTTGCATTAAATACCTCGAAACACCCCATGTTACGTTTATCGGCAATCTTTTTAGGTATGCTTGCAGGGTCTATTATCGCATGGTCGCAAGACATGTTGTCTTTCGATAAGATGCTGACCTTGCCTCTTTTTAGCTTTCCTGAACCCTTTAAATATGGCATTTCCTTTGAATTGGACGTATTTATTCCAGTTGCGCTAGTGTATTTTTTAAGCGCCATTGAAACCTCTGGTGATCTCACCGCCAATAGTCTTTTCTGCAATCAACCTATTACCGGGCCACTTTACATAAAACGTATTAAAGGTGGAATTTTAGCCGATGGCTTTAATTCACTACTGGCAGCAGTGTTTAATACCTTTCCTAACACCACTTTTGGTCAAAATAATGCGGTGATACAAATGACAGGTGTAGCAAGTCGCCATGTGGGGTTTTATATCGCTGGATTATTGGTGTTATTGGGGTTGTTTCCTGCGGTAGGGGCGTTCATTCTACTGATGCCAAAAGCCGTCTTAGGGGGAGCAACCCTAGTTATGTTTGCCACAATCGCGGTGGCCGGTGTCAAAATACTAACAACTGATGCTATTGATCGTCGTAAAAGTCTGATTATAGCCACTTCATTAGGTTTAGGCTTAGGCGTCATGATGGTGCCAGAGGCGCTAACTCAGTTACCACCATTGGCAGCTAATATCTTATCTTCCTCGGTTACCGTTGCGGGTTTCTGTGCGATAATTATGAGTTTGTTGATACCTGACAATAGTTCACAGCCGACCACCTCCCCAATATAGCAGTACGAGACATCAACTATGCAAAATCAGACCTTATGGCTTAAGTCACCCGCCGCGATATTCACAGGAAATAACCTAGACGCTACTAATGGCTTAGTTATCAAAGGCAATACAATTGTAGAATTAGTGCCATCGGGAATGCGACCCAAAACGGCAATCGATAGTTACCTTGATTGTAGTAATAAAGTCATTACACCTGGGCTTATAAATACACACCATCACTTTTATCAAACACTTACTCGAGCAGTACCCGGTGCGTTAAATAAACCCTTATTTCCTTGGCTTAAATATCTTTATCAAATATGGAAAAATTTAGATGAAGAGATGATCTACACAGCGACACAATTAGCGGGCTTGGAGTTGATGTTATCTGGCGCAACCTGTATTGCCGATCATCACTACGTATTTCCCACAGGTCTTGAACACGCCATAGATATTCAAGTAGAGGCTATTCATACCTTAGGATGCAGAGCAACACTCACTAGAGGCTCAATGAGTTTAGGAGAAAGTGCCGGAGGGTTACCGCCAGACAGTGTCATTCAAACTGAAGACACTATATTGCAAGATAGCCAAAGATTAATATCGAAATACCACGACACCAGTGCAGAATCTTACATACAAATAGCCTTGGCCCCATGTTCGCCTTTTTCAGTATCTACTTCATTGATGAAAGATACGGCCCAGTTAGCGAAAGAAAATGACGTTATGCTTCACACTCATTTGGCAGAAACTGAAGACGAAAACAATTTTTGTTTGCGTCAATTTGGCATGCGCCCGTTAGATTATTTGGAAAATTGCAATTGGCTTGGAGACAAAACTTGGCTCGCTCACGGGATCCACTTTAACCAAGATGAAATTAACCGCTTAGGCAAAGCTCAGGTGGGCATTGCTCACTGCCCCACCTCCAATATGTTATTGGCGTCAGGTATTTGCCCAACTGTTGATCTTGAAGCCGCTGGATGTCATTTGGGATTAGCTGTAGATGGGTCCGCATCAAACGATTGTTCAAATATGATTCAAGAAGTGCGTCAATCATTATTGCAGCAACGTCTGCGTTATGGCGCTGAAGTTATCACCGCAGAGCGCGTACTTGGTTACGCAACAACAGGTTCTGCAAAGGTATTAGGCAGACCTTCAATAGGGCAATTTGCTGTTGGAATGCAGGCCGACTTAGCCCTTTTTAGTTTAGATGAATTGCGTTTTTCTGGAGTGGGAAGCGCCCTTGATGGGCTGATTACATGTGGAGCATATCAAGTAGACAAATTGATGATTGCAGGGAAATGGTTGATAGAAAACACCGAGCACAGTTCAATCATCAGTGGGCAACTTATGGAAAAACATCAATTATTAGCGCAAAAAATTCTAGATAAAGGGATCCTTTAATTCCTTTATCTAGATTGACCAAGCACTTAGAAGGTGCAATTTAGTCCTTATTGGTTTGCTTTGGTGCGTTATAAAATTGGGCGCCCAATTACACCGGCAATTAATTTACCAGATTTTTTTTCTAAGTTTCGTAAATATCCAATGTTTTCAATGAATTATAGAATAGTTCCATTACCAGACCATTTGGACAAGATCTTGGCATTGTTCATGCAAAATCTTTCAACAAATCACTAAATTTTATTAAAAACTATACTATGCGTTGAATAGTCCACAGAGCCTAACGACAAATAGCAAAGCTACTACCTGGGATCACAAGAATGACAAAACAAAATTTTATAACTAATCCACTTGCTAAAGCTGTTGCTTTAAGCCTAGCCACTTTATTGCCATTTCAAGGCATAGCTCAAGAAGCGGAAGCAGAAAATCTCGAGCGCATTGAGGTAACAGGCTCATTAGGTAGCTTACCCGG
Organism: uncultured Paraglaciecola sp.; assembly: GCF_963977085.1. Classification (GTDB taxonomy): domain Bacteria; phylum Pseudomonadota; class Gammaproteobacteria; order Enterobacterales; family Alteromonadaceae; genus Paraglaciecola. Next base: position 325,511 of record NZ_CAXBNC010000002.1, read on the forward strand.
ACAGGATGTTGAAGCTGTTTTCGGCTTTGGTAAATCTATTCTAGAAACACCTCGTTCTGCTTCAACTATCAGTGAAGAGCAAATGGAGCGTTTTGCTATTAGTGATATTGATGAACTGGTGGCATTCGCCCCTGGTACTTATACTCAATCATTTTTTGGCGTGGCAGGCTCGTTGGATGTACGTGGTACACCCGGTGAAGCATACTTTCGTGGTGTTAAACGCTTAGATAACCCTGGTAACTACCCAACACCTATTGGCGCATCTAGCCGAATAGATATTGTACGTGGCCCAGCGTCACCTATTTATGGACCAGCCAAAATTGGTGGCTATTTAAATTTTAATCCCAAATCAGCCAGTGCCAGTCGCGGGCAATATCTAGCAGACAATGCTGGTGCGATTTCTTATACAGGCGGCAGCTGGGATAAAAGTGTGTTAACGGCCGAGATTGGTGGACCAACCTCAATTGGTGATAAAAAAGGCGGATTTTACTTATACGGTGAAGTTGAAAACTCTGGCAGTTACTACGACAACAGCGGTACAGATCAAACCATCTTACAGGGCTCGTTCAACATTGATGTAACTGACAATTTGCGCCTCGAAATGGGCGGCATGCATCATTTATACGATGGTAACCAAGTAGCTGGTTGGAACCGTTTAACGCAAGATTTAGTAGATAATGGTACCTATATTACCGGTACAGCTAAACCTTTAGATACTGATAGTGATGGTTTGATATCTCATGCCGAGTATGGTGCGGTAAATATAGCTGGAGCGGGTTACTTTTACCCCTATGCACCAGGTTTCACAGATGCTGATGCAACTGAACTGATGCAGTTAGATAACCCAGGGACTACCACATTAAAAGGCAACCAAACTCTGGTTTCTTCAGATGATGTATTACTCAACACCGTGGACACTTTGTATTTTGACATTATGTACTACACCGATAGCGGTTGGGAAATTAAAAACCAGTTGTTCTATGAAGCATATGACAACCTAAATGAAAATGCTTACGGCTTTTCACAAATGCATGACAGTTCAGTAATTGAAAATAAATTGGTTTTTGCCAATACATATGAGACTGATTCTTTTGTTGCTCAAGTACAGTTATCACCTTCAATTCGCCACACTGAGTTTATGCATGCTGACGATTTCACCTATGAATATTTTAACCGACGTGATTTAACTGGACCTTCTACGGCACTAGACAAACGTGAACTTTCCACTCGAATCAACGATAACTTTGATAATTATGATGTAGGTCACTATACCGATTTAGGTTTAGCCGCGATGACTGATCTCACGTGGGATTTTGGACTTAACATTGTACTAGGTGTGCGTTACGACAGCATAGATGTCAAAACCACTACTCGTGGCGATTTATTGTTAACTAAAGTACCTGTCGCGACTGCAGAAGACACCTTTAGTGGCACTTCATGGAATGCCAGTATTTCATATAAGTTTGACTTCGGTTTGATTCCTTATTACACCCAAGCGGAACAAGCGACAATAGTAGCGGGTCAAGGTGCTGAAATTGGTTATGGACAATTGATTGATGATGACGGCAATTCTTTCAATGGTGCATTTGATACATCAACACTCACTGAATTCGGTGTGAAAGGTTCGTTCTTGGATGATAGCTTATACTTTGCTATTGCTTCATATGAACAGGAAAGAACGGACTTTAATGCTCAAGCCATAGTGACTAATGCAACAACACTTAATGAAGGGACTGAGTTTGAACTACGTTGGGTAGTTGACGACCAATTAGTTGTTACAGCCGGTTATACCAATATGAAAGTGTATAATTTAACGGCTTGGAATAACGGTCAAGGTGGCTCACTATTCGGTTTCTTAGGCATTGAGGACTTAACAGGTTTAACGGATCCTTCCTTAGTATTAGGTGGTAACCCAATTGGTTTGACCCTAATTGCTAGCGCCGAAGATGGCGGAACGATTGAAGATGCCCGTAAGCAAGGTATTCCAGAAAACATTTACACTGCGACTGCCACTTATGACTTCCAAAATGGCTTTACCATTAACACTAGTATAATTCGTGCTGATTCAACCTACTCAGGCTTTTCCAAGAGTGTAACATTACCAGCCTACACACTAGTCAATGCTGGTATTTCTTATACGACAGATACCTGGTCAGCCAATCTTTCAGTTAAAAACTTAACGGATGAAAAATATTACCGTGCTAACTTCCCTGATTTATTTGGTGCACAAATTGTGTTGCCAGAATTACCAACCAGTTATCAAGCGAAGTTCAGTTATAAGTTTTAATTAACTTTTATAAAATTAATATTTAGGGTAAATATGTGATGTATTTACCCTTTTTTATTGGCAGAAATTTTATGTTTACCCATTTGTTAAAAATCACTCACCTTGCTGGACTCACACTGTTATTGTTATCTAGTTGTTCCCCTCAAGAAGCATCAGTATCGCAGCATACTAACGCCCCTGCCCCCATAGAAATAAAAGTAGTAGTAGTCACTATGTTTGAAATTGGTGCCGATGAGGGTGATAAACCAGGTGAATTTCAGCTATGGAAAGCAGGCCAAAAGCTCGACACTTGTTTACCTTTTGCGGTTTCACACCATGATATTTGTATTAACACAGAAACAGGTGTATTGGGCATAGTCACAGGTATGGGCACGGCTAAAGCTGCAACAGCCATTTTGGCATTAGGCTTAGACCCTAGATTTGATTTAACCCATGCCTACTGGTTAGTGGCAGGGATCGCCGGTTTTGACCCTGCTGATGCTTCAATAGGATCTGCTGCTTGGGCGACTTGGTTGCTTGACGGGGATTTAGCCCATCAAATTGATGCCAGAGAAATACCTGATAGCTGGGATTCTGGCTATTTTCCCTTGTTTACTACAGATCCATTGCTAGAAAAGCAAACTATAGATCCTAAAAAAATTAATAGACACGGCCAATCTTCAAATGGAGAAGTCTATCAACTTGATCCTCAGTTAGTGGATTGGGCTTACGCACTCACTAAAGATATTGAGCTAAATGATTACCCGCAAATGCAGGCACTGCGAGACAAGTACACAGGTTATCCTAACGCACAAAAATTGCCCTTTGTATTAAAAGGCGAACATTTGGCTGCATCCACTTTTTGGCATGGGGATTTATTAAATCAATGGGCCAATAACTGGACCCATTATTGGACGGCAGGACAAGGTAATTTTGTCAGTTCAGGTATGGAAGATACTGGCAGTTACCAATCTATGATTTATCTAGACAAAGTGCAAAAGGTCGATAAATCGCGTTTTATGGTGGTGCGTACAGGCAGCAATTATTCTGCGCCTCCCAAAGACTTGAGTGCTATCGAAAATTTACGACTAGAGAGTGGTGAAAATGGCTATGCTGGCATGCAATCTGCCCTTGAATCTGCGTATTTAGTAGGCAGTAAAGTGGTGGATACTATTGTTGCTAATTGGTCGACTTTCAAAACAACCATGCCTTACGACGTTGACGGCAATACCACAAAAGTGGCGCAACAACGGTTTACAGTAAACAATAAAAGTTCTACCTCAATCAGTGAACTTTCCAGTACCGCCAACAAAGGTAAGATGACTGCAAAACAATTGGCAGAAGCTTTAAACTTAGAAGCCCATGTTGAAGGCGGATATTTTCGACAAACCTTTAAAGCAGATCACCGCCCTACTATTGCCACTGAAAATGGTGAAAGAGTGACAATGACCAGTATTTATTACCTGTTAAGTGCAGAGTCACCTATTGGACATTTTCATATGAATCAATCAGATATCATGCATTATTTTCATATGGGCGACCCAATTACCTACTATATGCTTAATCCTGACGGTAGTTTGCAGCAAACTATTTTAGGACCAGATCCAACAAAAGGGCAGCAGATGCAAATGCTGGTTAAAGGTGGTACATGGAAAGCTTCAAAAATTCCTCAAGATGGACAATATGGATACGGGCTAATAGGGGAAGCAGTAGCGCCTGGATTTGACTATGCAGATATGCAGTTAGGTAAAAAGGCTAACTTACTTAAACAGTTTCCTAAGTATACCCAGCTCATTACTGAACTCAGTCGCGACTGATGAACTTTATTAAGCCATTGGACTCCTACAAACATTGCCACTTAATTTACTTATTTAAAGTCGAGTAAACATATGAAACATCTGTGTATTCCAGTTGTCGCCATTTTGGCATTGTACGTTGCTAACAGTGACGCTCAAGAGAGAAAACCTCTCAATTTTATGAATGAACAATTATCGGAACAGTTGCTGAATCAAACTTTGGCATTGAGTGATTCAAAATTGATAAAAGCTCAGGCTGAACTGTTACGTAAACACTATGAAGCACTCATCCAAAGCGGATTTAGTAAAGACGAAGCGCTTCAGCTTGTTGTTGCAATGGCATCGCAAGATAAGCGCTAGTGGTTCACAAGTAATATAAAAAAACGGCTCATAGAGCCGTTTTTTTATATTACTATTTTAACAAAATCCTAATTTTTTTTGTCTTGAATGTTAGCTGTTAAATTCAACTCAGTGTCTTCTGTTAAAAGCTCTATAGGCGCACTTCTCACACACATCGACTTGTTAGCGATAATTCTGCAACTGCCTTTATACAATTTTTTACCTAATACATAAGCACAATCACTTGCAAGGGCTTTGTCATGGCAAACCTGTATCGCCTTAGTATTAGCATGTCCTTCATGGGCACTTAAATTCAGTGACAACCCAAGCAGGGTTGCGACAAGCAAAACCCTTAGGTTATTGTGACCTATCATTGTTTCGCTCCCTGCTCTCCATGGTAACAACCAATAAACATGTTTTCTGCAGCACTGGCTGAGTGGTAATGATAGCCTCGGGTATCGTCGCTGTGACCACGGCATTCATCGAGATCAAACTCTTCTTCACCTGCCGCATCTCGCATAGCAAAAATACCATATCCGTCTAGTGCGTAACCTAATAAGCTGGCATGTCCATCGGCTTCTGAAAGTGTTTCAGTACAGCCTGTCGCTGCATGATAATGATAACCTTCAAAAGGATTAACATGACCACCACAATCATCGAATGCAGCTATAGTGTTGGCAGCCAGAATGGCGTCTACAGGCGCTGCAGGTGCGAACACTACTCCGTTTAACGTTACCCCTAAATCATCATTTCCAATGTTCTGTGGATTATTTAAAGGCACAGGCGTTGTAGGGATCAAAAAAGTAGACGATATCCCACCATCGTAATAATCAATTGAACACACCACACAATGGTTTTGATACTCTTCAGCAACATCTGGTCTTGCGGCTGCTTCACAGGCCACTTGGCTGTCAGTTATATTGACGTCACCCGTTGCAGGGTCGTACAACAACCAACTAGAACCATATAAAGAATCTAAGTTTTTAATAAACTCGCCGCTAATGTCATACACTTCGCCATTACCGTCGAACCAAATTCCTCCTTCTGACGCATCAGACGTAATATTAGGTGGACAAAACGGGCCAATTTCAGCATTAGCCGGTACACCCGCTATGCTAATACGATAACAAGTGGTGGCGGTACCACCACTCAATGTGCAATTCTCGGTTGTCACCGACTCAATGAGTGCACCGTCAACAAAGAGTGCTGGGTCTAAACCAATCTGGGTATCACTAGTAGCGGTATCACCGTCATCAATGACCACCTCATCACTTGAATCGCTGGTACCACATCCAACTACACTAAATAGCGATACCAGCGCTATTGCTACTACACTCATCGATTTGTTAATTGTCATCTTTACACCACCACTTGCAGCAAATTCATTACTAAGAGGTACAAAGTTACGCTCAGAATGTGCAAATAACGTGTAAATACTAAGCAATAAAAAAGGAAATGCAGTTAGTCGCTGTTAATTTTTGTTAGCCACTGTTGTTTTTGTGCTGCTGGCATAAAACTGGCGTTGAAACTGTTTTTCACTAACTGTTCTAAATGATGTTTCTCTATAGGTAAATGATCGATGATTGCAAAAAAATTATCATTTAAATAACCACCAAAATAACTAGGATCGTCGGCATTAATAGTCGCCATCAACCCTAAGTCGAGCAATTCTAAAAGATTATGCTCTTGCATGTGTTTAAACACTTTTAATTTAGTATTAGACAAAGGACACACTGTAAGTGGGTGTTGTGACTGCATAAGAAACTGAATCAATTCTGGATCTTCTATGCTACGCACACCATGATCGATGCGATGCACATCTAAGGCGTTAAGTGCACCCCAAACATATTCAGCTGGACCTTCTTCACCTGCATGAGCCACTCGCTTTAAGCCGAGTTCTTTAGCCATACTAAACACTTGGGTAAATTTTTCAGGTGGATTACCTAATTCACCACTGTCTAGCCCAACCGCGATGATATCCTTTAGGTAAGGAGTAGACGCTTCTAAGGTTTCAATAGCACTTTGTTCGGGTAAATGCCTCAAGAAAGACATAATTAATAAACAAGATTGTCCCCATTCTTGCTCAGCTTTTTGTATGGCTCGTTTAAAACCTGGCATAAACACATCAAATCCAATTCCCCGCTCAGTATGGGTCTGTGGATCAAACATAATTTCCACGTGCACAACATTATCTTCTTTACATTTGCACAAATAATCCCACATCAATTGATAAAAATCGTCTTCATCCTTTAGTACCGATGCGCCAAAGTAATACAGATCTAAAAAACTCTGCAGATTATCAAAATTATAGGCCGTTTTTACCTCTTCAATTGTTGCATAGGGTAATGCAACCTGATGTTTTTCTGCTAAGGCCATCATTAACTCAGGCTCTAAGGATCCTTCAATATGCAGGTGTAATTCTACTTTAGGTAAATTTGCAACCCATTTTTTCAAGTCATCTTTGGTCATTTTTTCACCTGCTTAGTATTCTATTTCTATGATTATTATTGTTCCTACTTGCACCAAAATAAGTAACTTAGCTAAATCTTGGTGCAACACTGACTATGTTAGTCTTATATTGTTGATTTATTTACATCAAATCAAAGGGCTAGTGTAAAAATATATAAATGTTTCTTCACGTCAGATACCATCTAGCCTATGTTACCAGCATAAATCAGACCAAGGCCAGACTAGATGGTCAGCTTATTGCAGTAAACCTATAAATTAAAATTACAAAAATGATGTCACATCAAAACCAGAGCGTTAAATATGTCTAATTTTCTTGATCACTTTTTTAAACTTAAAGAAAAAGGTACCAACCTTAAAACTGAATTTATTGCCGGTTTAACCACCTTTGCTGCTATGTCTTATGTGTTGGTAGTCAACCCAAGCATATTAAGTGCTGGGGGTATGCCAATAGCTGGACTTATCACAGTAACGGCCATAGCGGCATGTCTGGGTACCTTATTAATGGCCTACATGACCAACTATCCCATCGCAATGGCGCCGGGAATGGGACTCAATGCCTTCTTTGCATTTACCATTTGTTTAACGCGTGAAATCCCATGGGACGCAGCCTTAGGCATAGTATTTTGGAATGGTATTTTATTTTTAATCTTGTCACTTACAGGTGTTAGAACCAAAATCGCCGAGGCAATCCCCGCAGCCCTTAAAATTGGGGTACAGTGTGGTATTGGACTATTTATTGCGTTTATTGGTTTAAAAAATGCGGGATTGGTTATCGATAATCCTGCTACCTTTGTTTCTATTGGTGATCTGTCAGAGCCTGCAACCTTGTTAGCCTTAGCAGGAATCATCTTGACCATAGTATTAGTCATTAGAAAAGTGACTGGCGCTATTCTTATTTCTGTCATTGTATTGAGCATAATAGGTACATTTATTCCTGTTGGAGACGGGTACCTCACTCAACATACCGATCAGTTTATTGGTCTACCTGACAGTATTAGCAGTACGTTTTTTGCTATGGACATCATGTACCCCATTGAGAATCTTGCAGAAACTTGGGATCTCATCTTTGCCCTACTCTTTGTCAATATGTTCGATACTATAGGCACCCTAATTGGCGTATCTCGTCGAGCAAACCTCTTAAATAAAGAAGGTAAATTACCTAAAATGGGTAAAGCCATGACTGCAGATGCCGTGGCAAGTGTTATGGGTGCAGCCATTGGTACCTCACCTGTTACCTCTTATGTGGAATCAGCCGCTGGTGTCTCAGCTGGTGGCAGAACAGGACTGACGTCAGTATTTGTAGCCTTATGTTTTATGTTGGCCTTGTTCCTCACGCCCCTCATGAAAGTGATCCCACTAATGGCAACTACCCCCGCACTGATCATGGTGGGAATCCTTATGATGGACTCCTTCAGACAACTCGACTTTGACGATTTAACTTCACTCGCCACTGCTACAGTTGCCTTGCTGGCTATGCCGCTCACCTTCAGCATCAGTGAAGGTATTGCCTTAGGTTTTATTACTTATGTCGGTATTATGCTGGGCACAGGACGCTATAAACAAGTCACTTGGATCACCTACATCATGGCAGCGGTGTTTGTATTGCGGTACATGTTAGATTTGAAATAGCTTCTAGCTTCTAGCTTCTAGCTTCTAGCTTCTAGCTTCTAGCTTCTAAAAATTTTAAAGTTTACAATTTAACTAACAATAAAAAGTCGCCTCAATATTTAATTGTGGCGACTTTTTTGTTGCTTACCTTTAACTATTATTCCGATTAAAATCTACCGTGACTTGATAACGCCCATGAACATCCGCTATTTCATAAAACCAACCATGGCGTTTAATAATCTTTTCGCTAAGCTGTAAACCTAAACCATAACCACAACCAAACGCAGCCTGTTTAACATTTGTTTCAGAAATAGGCGCAGTACTATCAGCATTGTCATTACAATTAATAATAGTCACACGACTGCCCTGCTGTTTAATAAAGACTTGCCCATGCTGTGTATGTTGATAGGCATTTCGAATAAGGTTACTTAATACAATATGGCAGGCGGTCGCTTCGACATTCACGACAAAGTCTTCACTGTCTATATTCACTTTAACGTTTTTAGCGTTCAGTAAATAATCAAGATCTGCACATAATTGTTTAATTTTTTCATATAGATTTATCGGTTCTTGAGTAACCTCTTGTTCATCATTACGGCTAAGCCAAAGTAAGGTGTCTGTTAAGTTACTCATGGTTAAACCAGCTCGCTGAATTCGCTGCAAGGTCAGTTGCTGTTTTTCACATAAAGGCGTTTTTTCACTAAGCCGTTGCAATAAGTCAACATTGCTACGAATAACTGCAATAGGCGTGCGTAACTCGTGGCTTGCATAACTTAAAAAATGTTGCTCTCGCTGCAAACTTTGATGAGCAGAATTTAAACTACTTTGCAGCAAAGACGCTAACAGATTTAATTCATTGTAGGTAAAATCCGGAAGCGGTTTTTGCAGATTATCTTGTTTTAGCGATTTAGCCCAATGTTTCAAAGATTCCACTGGTTTAGCGATTTTTTGCATTATCATCACTAAAAAGAAGGTGAACAAGCCAATCGCGGCCACACCTGTAAAAATGATTAAATATAAACGTTTTTCTGGCGCAGATGAACCAACAATAACAGGTCGATCTTTCTCGAGCATTACCCTAGAAATAAACCTTTTTTCACCTTGAGGACTGTAAAACAGAATCACAAAATATATATTCTCAGGCACAGCAAAAATAGATGACTGTTCTTTTATTTTTTGCAGTTTTCCCACTTCAGTGGGTGGTGATATAAAACGCTGTTGAATAATATCAGGCGTATCTTGCCAACGATTTGATACATTAAAGCCAGCGATATTTTTGGGTTCCCCCTCTTCAACGTCTACTGATTTGGCTAGATCACTCATGACAACACTGAATCCTTTATCGAGGCCATCAATAAAGTAATGCACACTCAATAGTGAAAAACCAACCGCCATCACTGAGCCTAGAAATACCACACTGAAAAACAAATACAGCCTAATACTTGGCCTAATTTTCATTAGGAACTTCCTTCAATATGATCTTTAACATCTACTTCACTGTTCTCTTTAATTTAATAGCAAAACCTATACCTGACAACGTTTCTAGCGTAATACTAGCCGTTGCGGTTTCGAGTATTTTCCTCAAATGATAAATATGCACTTTTAAGCTATTACTATCGGGTTGTTCATCCCCCCAAACAGTTTGCATGATTTGCTGGCGACTCAGCGCTTGTGGACTCACTCGCACTAAGGCCTCCAATAATTTAAAGGCGATAGGCGAGAGCTTCAATGTTTGGTGTTTTATCAGTGCAGTGTGCTGATTTAAATCTAGTGTCAAATCACCTAATATTAAGCGTTTTACTTCGCCACTGCGGCGTTTCGCAAGTACTTGTACACGGGCCACTAGCTCCTTCATAGCAAAAGGCTTTGCGAGATAATCATCACTACCGGCAGCAAACCCTTGCAACTTATTTTCAAGCGTATCCCGCGCCGTAAGCATCAGAATAGGAATGTCTAACCCCCTATCTCGCAATGTATTACATAGGGTCAATCCATCCATTTTGGGCATATTGACATCGAGTATTATCATTTGGTAACGGTGACTTTCTATTAAACTTAACCCCATAAGCCCATTACTCGCATGATCACACTCTATTGACTCAATTTCGAGATAATCAACAATGGTTGTAGCAAGATCAATATCATCCTCAACCAGCAACACATTCATCATTTTACTATATTCCAATTGACCTTTCGGCCGAAAACAAAGCAAGGATTAAGTACCATGTTCAAAACAAGCTTAATCTTCACTTGATACAATGACATTTTCTGCCACACCACCACCTAACACACGGTACAAAGTAATGCGATTATCGAGATCCGTCAATCTTGTGGTTATCAGGGATTGCCTTGCACTATACATAGTACGCTGCGCTTCTAGGGCATTTTGAAAACTATCCACTCCACCTTCATAACGCGCTAACGACAAGTCATAACTGCGACTCGCTGCAGCCACTAGGGCTTCTTGAGCGTGCAACTGTTGTTGAATCGTTGCTCTGCGTGCAAGGGCGTCAGCCACTTCGGAGAAAGCATTTTGAATGGCATATTCATAAGCCGCCAAATATTTACGTTGTTGCGCTTTGGTGTATGCCAAATTCGCTTCATTCGCTCCACCATCAAATATCGGAAGAGTTAAACTAGGCGCTATGCTCCAAATTGAGCTAGCGCCACCGCTAAAAATATCTGCCAAAACCGAACTCGCCACGCCACCGGTTGCCGTTAATGACAATGTCGGAAAAAACGCCGCTCTCGCCACTCCTATATTCGCATTCGCTGATTTTAGGTTATGCTCAGCCGCTAATACATCAGGGCGTTGTAATAGCACTTCAGAAGACAACCCCGCAGGCACATCAGATACCAAACTCTGGCTTTCAGGTAACCCTACTGGCAATAAGTTGTCATCAAATTGTGCACCAACCAATAACTGTAAGGCATTAATATCTTGGGAAACTTGGGTTGTATAACTAGCCATGTCTGAACGAGCATTATAATAAACTGTTTCAGCACTGGCCAAGTCTATTCTAGAGTCGACTCCTAGCTCTAAGCGTTTTTTAGTGATGTCCATGGTTTTTTGGCTATTAGCCGCGGTTTCTTGGGCTAAACTAAGTTGATTTTGATCTGCAGCTAAGGTTAACCAAGCATTTGCAATTTCACCAATTAGCGTGATTTTTGTTGCTTTGGCGGTTTCTTCGCTGGCTAAATAAGCCTCCATTTGCACCGTATTAAGGCTACGAATTTTACCAAACAAATCTATTTCATAACCACTTAAGCCAGCCTCGGCTTCATAAGTGGTAGCAATATTTCCAGATGACGACTTAGTACGATTTCCACTTAGCCCAGCATTTAAATTCGGATATAAATCCGCCTTTTGAATCCGGTAGGTCGCACGAGCCGCGTCAACAGCAGCAAGGGTTTGCTGCAAACTTCTGTTACTACTGAGTGCCAGTTCGATGATCTGCACTAAACGGGGTTCTTGGATAAAACTTTGCCATGGCACCTCCATGGCTTGTTGGTCAGACAAACCTTGAATTTGAGTACTGGGTTGATTCTCCCATTGATTTGATACTGGTAATTTAGAACGAGAATAATCTGGCGCTAAAGTGCCACAACCTGCCAATATTAACGCCCCAACAATAGATAATAACTTAGCACTAAACACAGTCTGTGATGAATTAATCATGAGCATTCTCCCTTGTAGGTGCCGCAACGTCATAAACCGGGCGCCTCTTTGGGAATAAACCGCGAATTAACACAAAAAACATAGGCACCAAGAAAATACCTAAAATTGTTGCAGTTAATGTCCCCCCCACTATACCAGTACCTATTGAAATACGGCTATTTGCGCCCGCTCCTGATGACAATGCCAGTGGTAAAGTACCAAACATAAAAGCTAAAGAGGTCATAATAATCGGACGTAAACGTAATTTTGCCGCTTCTAATGCAGAACCTACTAATGACATGCCTTTTTGATAGGACACCTCAGCAAACTCAACAATCAAAATCGCATTTTTAGACGCCAGACCAATAGTGGTTAACAGCGCCACTTGAAAATAAATATCATTTTCTAATCCGCGCATTGAGCTAGCTAATGCCGCTCCAACTAACCCTAATGGAATAACCATAATAACTGAAAACGGCACTGCCCAACTTTCATATAAGGCTGCGAGTGCTAAAAACACCACCAAAATAGAAATGGCGTACAGCATGCTTGATTGCCCGCTAGAAAGCTTTTCTTGATAAGATAAACCACTCCATGCGTAACTTAACTTACCTTGACCTACTTCTTCAGTTAAGCGCTCCATTTCTGCCATGGCTTGGCCCGAACTTACCCCACTAGCAGAAGCCCCCTGTATTGAATAAGATGCAATTCCGTTAAAACGAGACAAGCTTTGTGGCGCATTCGACCAAGAAGTGGAGCTAAACGCTGAAAATGGCGTCATGGTGGTTTCACCGTCTGCATTCACACCGCGAACATGCCACTCATTAAGATCTTCTGGTTTCGAGCGATATTCAGCGTCACTTTCCACATACACTTTTTTCACCCGGCCATTGTCTACAAAGTCATTGACATAAGACCCCGCCCAGGCCGAGGTTAACGTTGAGGACACATCCGCCAGCGACAAACCAAGGGCTGTGGCCTTGCCGTTATCAATATCAATCTTGAGTTGAGGGGTATCACCTAGGGCACCTTCGCGAATACTGGTGAGTAACTCACTTTGTCGCGCTTTATTTAGCAGTTCGTCTTTCAATTGTGTTAACTCTTCACGGCTTGTGCCTGTGGCAGCCTGCAATTCAAAGGTAAAACCATTACTTTGCCCTAACCCTCGTATAACAGGTTGTTGCATAGCAAAAATACTTGCATCACGAATAGTAGAGAGGTTTTTATTCATGCGTGCAATTAATGCATCGGCACTTTGATCCTCGTCGGTACGTTCATCCCAAGGCTTTAACCCTACAAATCCCATACCCGCATTTTGTCCGCTACCAGAAAAGTTAAAACCAGAAATAGAAAACACTCGCTCAATATCCCTTGTTTCTTGGGTCAAAAGGTATTCTTCTACTTGCTGGGCTACAGCCCGTGTCCGTTTAATAGACGCGCCATTAGGCAAACTAATTTGAAACATAGTACTGCCTTGGTCTTCTTGGGGTAAGAAGCCCGTTGGCATACGCACAATCAGTAAACCCAATATCCCAATAATAACGCCGTACACTATTATCCAGCGCACTTTACGGCTAATGATATGCTCCACATGCCCTGTATAAGAGGCGGTCATACGGTCGAATATACGGTTAAATCCAGCAAAAAAACCTTTACCTTGTTTACTATGTGTAGTTTTGGTCAGTAAGCTGGCACACAACATCGGGCTAAGGGTTAAGGCGACAATAACCGAAAGTGTCATTGACGATACAATAGCCACAGAGAATTGTTTATAGATAACCCCAGTTGAACCACCAAAAAACGCCATAGGTAAAAATACTGCGGATAACACCACCGCAATACCCACCAAAGCACTACTTATTTCTGACATGGACTCAATGGTCGCATCCCGCGGAGATAAGTTCTTCTCGCGCATCAGTCGCTCGACGTTTTCAACCACCACTATTGCATCATCTACCAGTAAACCAATGGATAGCACAATACCAAACATAGTCAGAGTATTAATGGAAAACCCAAAGGCTGATAACACCCCAAAGGTACCGAGCAATACCACTGGTACCGCGATTGCAGGTATGAGTGTGGCTCGCCAGTTCTGTAGGAATAAGAACATCACTATCACAACCAGCACCACTGCTTCCACTAAGGTTTGTACCACTTCGCTGATTGAAATTTTGATGAAATCAGTACTATCACGAGGAAAGGTTACTTTGTAGCCATCTGGTAAGTTTTTAGAAAGCTCGGCCACTTTCTCTTTTACTCGAGTTGCGGTGTCTAAGGCATTGGCCCCAGGCGACAGCATAACGGCAATACCCGATGCCGGATGGCCATTTAAACGGGGAATAGCATCGTAACTTGCACTGCCTATTTCAACTCGCGCAACATCACTCAGGCGCACATTGGCACCGCTTGCGTCATATTTCACGATAATATTACGAAACTGTTCAGGAGTAGACATCATTGACTGCGCCGTCACAGTGGCATTGAGTTCTTGGTCAGCTAAAGAAGGTATCGCGCCAATTTTACCCGCAGGTATTTGCACATTTTGTGCAGCTAACGCCTTAGTAATATCAGAGGGCATTAACTCATAGGCTGCCAATTTAGTGGGGTCTAGCCAGATACGCATGGCATACTCTGACCCAAATACCCGCGTATCTCCTACTCCATTAATTCGTGCCAGCTCATTTTCTATGCTAGATGAAATGTAATCTGCGATATCAAATGAAGAAACCTGATCCGTAGAATCGTAGATCGCAGTCACTAGTAAAAAGTCACTATTCGATTTGGTTACTGTTACCCCTTGAGTTTGTACTGACTCAGGAAAGCGAGAGGTAACTTGCTGTACTTTATTTTGTACTTGAACCTGAGCGTAATCTGGATCAGTACCTTGTTCAAATGTAATGTTTACTGACGCCCCCCCATCTGAGGTGCTGGATGACGAAAAGTATAACAGGCCATCTAGACCAGTTAATTGTTGTTCGAGTATTTGGGTAACACTATTCTCAACGGTTTGCGCATCTGCACCTGTATAACTAGTTTTAACACTGATAACGGGTGGAGCCACACTTGGGTACTGCGCTATCGGTAAGGACATAATCGATGCAATACCAGTTAACATTATAATGATCGAAATAACCCAAGCAAAAACAGGGCGGTCGATAAAAAAACGGGCAAACATAAATTACACGCCTCCTTGCATTGCGGAGGAGTCTTTTGTTTGTTCGTTTAGAGTAACCATAGAGCCGTTAGTGTCCATTAGCACTTCTAAAGGCTTAACCTCACTGCCTGGACGTACTTTATTGGAGCCTTCTACCAATAATTTATCATTGACTGACAAACCACTGGCAATCAGCCATTTATTATCAACGGCATTGATGGTTTCTAAAATACGTTTTTCGATTAAGTTGTTATCATCTACTACATAAGCATAAGCTTCACCTGTTGCCTCATGATAAACACCTTGTTGGGGTACTAATATGGCATTTTTGTCTACGGCTTCATTTACCTGAGTACGTGCAAACATACCGGGCAATAAAACTCCCTCAGGATTAGGAAATTCGGCGCGTAATGTAACAGAGCCAGTAGACGCATCAACTGACACTTCTTGCATTTTAAGTTTACCTACGGGCCCATACTCAGAGCCATCTTCTAATGTAAGAGATACTTCAGCAGACCCTTGGGAGATCCCGCTCTTATTTATCATTTTGCGTAGTTTAAGTAACGCTTTGCTGCTTTTTGTCATATCCACATAGATAGGATCTAATGTACGTATAGTGGCCAAAGCAGTGGATTGCCCAGCAGAAACTAACGCGCCTACTGTCACATTAGAAATACCAATATTTCCTGAAATAGGTGCAGTCACTTTAGTAAATTCTAGATTAATAGACGCTGTCGCTAAGGCCGCTTGATATTTTTCGATATCCGCTTTAGCTTTCAGATAGGTAGCATTTGCATCGTCGGCATCCTGTTGTGATACCCCTTCAAACTTGAGTAAGTTTGCGTAACGTTCATTTTTCAATTTTGCCGTTTCAAGGGATGCTTTAGCACTGTTTAAGCTAGCTTTAGCTTCGTTGTAAGCAGCCTGATAGGTGGCAGGATCAATTTGATAAAGCAATTGGCCTTGCTCTACTGTACTACCCTCCTCAAACAAACGCTGCAATACGATGCCTCCAACCTGAGGACGCACTTCAGCACTACGGGAAGCGACGACGCGACCTTGCATTTTTGTGTCAATATTGTGCTCAGCTGTGGTGACCGTAATATACGAAACAGCAGGTACAGGTGCACTGATGGCCGGCGTGCTGTCTTGTTGACACCCACTTAGCACAGCAGCAGTGAATAGCAGCCCTGCAATGCAGATTGAAGATTTCATGATAAAGCGTTCCTCGTTAATAACCTAAATAAACCAGGCCAATACCACCCAATATTCCTGAAACAACTCAATATAAAGGGTTATAAGGCCACTATTGACTAAAGGATAACAAGGCCAAGGTTAAGGCCGGGTTAACAAAATAAATAAGCAACCAAATAATCTTAAAAGCATCAGCAACAACACTTAGAAAATGGCAGCAGAAGTAAATCTTGACGGTAAAGTGATGTGGCTTTTCAGCTTTGAAAGGTGGCGTAAATAAATGTTTTGTGGTGAACGATAAAAAATAATGCAGTTACACCATCAGCATAATACAAATGCCAGTCATAAATGGGATCAGGGCTTACAGCAGTGCTGAAGGGAGTTACCCATGGGATTTAATATGCCTTAGTTATCATCGAACATGGAAGGAGAAGTTCCTACTGCGACGTAACGGTAATTTGCGGTGAGTTCCTAAGGCTACACAACAGCTTATTGCTAAGGCAACTCAATTACACTTAGTAAGCAATTGATTTTCCGATTAAATTTGATAGAGTAAAAAATGTACAGGGCTCGTAATAGTAGATGTTGTAAAACCTTTAGGAAAATACCATGTCAAGATTGTTAGAGGGATTTGATGAACGCCAAATAATTTTGGGTACCATAGTCTTTTATATCGTTGCATTAGCTTTCAATTTAGGCACTTTGCACATGTATAATTTTAACTTTTTTAGTCAGTCAGTTTATTCTCAGAAAATAAACTTTAATATTACTGACACTGACACCTTACAAAGTATTGCAGCTAAAGTTGAGACATTAAATAACAACAAAGCATACGACTCTGTCGATATCTTATTATCTTGTAGTAAAACACTTTGCACTGTAACGGCTTCAAGTAAGTACAACATAGTGCAAACTCTCAAGGCTAAGCACTTTTTACAAGGATATCCTGTACTAGAAGAATAAAGTGATATCCCTATAACAACGGTTTAATTAAATAAGTAAGTCGACTACTTTTTTATGTCCTATATTTTTAAACCTTTATCTGTACTCATGGTCATGTCTGTCTTTTCAAGGTACAAGCAAGATTTTGCTTTTAATCTCTACAGAGGCAAATTCAGTTCGAATAACACTAAACTCGCGAACAACAAAAAACCGACTTAATCACAATCAATCAAGTCGGTTTTAGGAAATTTTATGGGCTAGCTTGGCACTGATGCTAACTATTTTTAAAGCGGAAAATGTTCCTTCCAATGCAAAGCAATCTGCTCCCTGGTGCAACACCAAACCCGGTCATGACTTTGCACATATTCAATAAACCTTTGTAGTGCGGCCATGCGTGCAGGACGTCCAATAATTCGGCAATGTAATCCAATGGATAACATTTTAGGCGCGATTTCACCTTCTGCGTATAACACATCAAAGGCGTCTTTTAGATACTGATAAAACTGTTCACCACTATTAAAACCTTGTGGAGTAGCAAAGCGCATATCGTTGGTATCTAAGGTGTAAGGTACCATTAATAGGGGTTGGGAATTCTGCGTATCATAATAGGGTAAGTCATCGGCATAAGAGTCAGCACAGTATAAAATATCACTACGATCGGCTATCAACTTCAGTGTGTTAGGGCTAGTTCGACCTGTGTACCAACCTCTAGGTTTACTGCCAGTGATCGCTTGATGTAATTGCACTGCAGCATTGATCATTTTCTTTTCTTGGGCTTCAGGCATATCTTGAAAACTGATCCAGCGCATAGCGTGACTGGCTATTTCCCAGTTTGCTTCTTTCATCGCTGCAACCGCTTCTGGGTTACGTTGCAGTGCCATAGTGACACCGAATACGGTAATCGGTAAATTATAACGAACAAACAAATTATAGAGTCGCCAAAATCCAGCACGACTGCCGTATTCATACATTGACTCCATGCTTAAATGTCTGTCTGAGAAAGCTTGGGCGCCAATGATCTCTGAAAGAAAAGTTTCTGATTGATCATCACCATGTAATACACAGTTTTCACCACCTTCTTCGTAATTGAGTACAAATTGCACCGCAATTTTAGCCTGATTAGGCCATTTAGGATGAGGGGGAAACTGACCGTAACCGCTTAAATCTCTAGGGTATGCATGTCTCATTGAGCACCTTATTCAAATTCAGTTGGAACAGTTAGTCCGCAACCAGTTAATATTAGCTTAATCAAATTATTTGTGGCTTCGGCAAAGTCACTTTGAGTCATAGGTTTGCCTCTTAGTTCATTTATTTGAACCGAAAAATCAGCATAATGTTGTGAAGTTGCCCAAATATTAAATAGCAAATAATGTGGATCAGTTGGAGCTAACTTGCCTTGATCAATCCATTGTTTAATAACATCAACTCGACCTGCCATCCAAGATGCATGTTGGTCTTTAAAAAATTCGTTTAAATTAGGTGCACCATTGATTATTTCTAGTGCAAACATTTTCGAAGCGTCGGGACGACAACGAGAAATTTCCATTTTATCGGCAATATAATGTGCCAACACTTCAGCAGGGTCGTCCCCCACTGTAGCTTCGTCAAACCGGCTATTCCATAACCGCAAAATATCTTCCAATAACGCTAAATATAATGATTCCTTAGATTTAAAATAATAAAGCACATTGGTTTTAGGTAATTCAGCTCTATCGGCTATTTGTTGAACTCGCGCGCCTTTAAAACCGTGTAACGCAAACTCCTTTTCAGCAGCGTTCAATATTTTGTTGCGGTTAAGCTCACCAATGCTTAGTTCTTTGTAATTCATACTTGCAGACATTTATTAATTCATTTCCCTTTACGTAATATAGATACAAACTCAGTCGCTCCACACAAAAATATCACCCAATCTAAGGGATTACTAGAATCATGACAGCAAAACAAAATTGCAATTGTTATAACGATCGGCATTTTAATTGCTTTCACCTAAGAAAAAGATGAAACATAAAATAAAGATAGTTTCTAGTTTAAGTGAAAAATTATTCTACAAGACTTCTTTTTTCGTAGATACTAAAAAACCTGACCAAATAGTCTAGTTTTTGTTGTATTTAACATCACTAGTCGGATAATATGCATACTGAATCCCGTTAATGGAGCGCAACATGATCAGCTTTTTGCTTAATAATAAAATGACAAACATAGATCAAGCCAGAGCTGACTTGACTTTACTTGAATATTTACGGGAACAACAAAAACTAACTGGCACAAAAGAAGGCTGTGCATCAGGTGATTGTGGAGCTTGTACAGTAGTGTTAGCTGAAGTGGTCAAAGATGATGACCAAACAACCCGTAGCCTTGAATATAGAGCCATTAATAGTTGTGTGACTTTTTTATCTGCATTACATGGCAAACAATTGATTACTGTTGAACATTTGCCCGAAGGCAAAGTGCTGCATCCAGTGCAGCAAAGTTTGGTCGAACATCACGGTTCCCAGTGTGGGTTTTGTACCCCTGGTTTTATTATGTCTATGTTTGCTTTGTACCAAAAAGCACAACAACCAGACCGAGAAGCAGTGATCCAAGCACTATCCGGCAATCTATGTCGTTGCACTGGTTATCGCCCCATAATTGATGCCACTTTGAGTGCCTGCCAAAATAAAGAACCCGACAAGTTTCAACAAACACAAGCCCAAACAATTACTCGTCTAGATGACATCAATAAACAAGGTATCAGCACGACTAATTTACTGGTACCTACCACAAGAGAAGAATTAGCAGCGGCCAAATCCACATACCCTACTGCCAATGTATATGCTGGCAGTACAGATTTAGCATTACAAGTCACTCAACAATTAAAAACCTTTGATAAACTAATTGCTTTAGGTGAAGTACCTGAATTAAACCAACTTGTTGAACAACCGCTAGGTTTATTAATTGGTGCCGCCCTACCCTTGGGTAAAATTGAAACCAGCTTATTGAAACATTTTCCACAACTATCTGAATTGTTATGGCGCTTTGCTGCCACGCCTATTCGCAACCAAGCGAGTCTGGGTGGCAACGTGGCTAATGCCTCACCTATCGGAGATATGCCGCCTGCCTTATTAGCACTTAATGCTATTATTCATGTAGATGACGGCCATCAAAAAAGAACAATAGCCGCAAGCGAATTCTTTTTGGACTACCGCAAGACGGCATTAAAACCTTCAGAATGGATAGAAGCTATTTTTATTCCCTATACCGGTTCCACAAATTTGCTACGCGCTTATAAAGTATCCAAACGTTATGAAGATGACATTTCAGCGGTGTGTGCAGTATTTAACGCTCAAATTATTGATGGCAAAGTACATAGCGTGCACTGCGGGTTTGGTGGAGTAGCGGCTATCCCGGCAACAGTGTCCGCCTTAAACAGTCAACTTGTGGGTCAAACTTGGTCAAGCAAAGAAACCTTTGAGTTGGGAAACACCATACTTAAGCAAGCCTTTTCACCCTTAGATGATGTGCGCGCCAGTAAAACTTATCGAATCTCAATGTTGAGTAATTTGTGGAAACGCTTTTGGTTAGAAACAAACCAGAATGCCCAAAAAATTGAAACCCGAGTGGTACATATTCCCTCAGCTAATGAGGAGGTGGGTCATGCGTAAACTTATTGAACAACCAGGTTTTGATGCAGCGCTTCAAGGCGCAGCGGGAAAATCACATAAACATGAAAGTGCTGAGCGTCAGGTCAGTGGTCAAGCACGTTACGTAGACGATATGCCAGAGGCTGCAAATCTGCATCATGTTGCAGTAGGAGTTAGTCCAGTCACCAGTGGAAAAATCACCTCTGTAGACTTGTCTGAAGTATTAGCCAGCCCTGGTGTAATTGATGTGATCACTGTCGACGATATACCTGGTCACAAAGATATTGGTCCGGTATTTCCAGGGGATCCTTTGTTAGCTAACTCAGAGATTTTGTACCATAGCCAACCGATATTTGCAGTGTTAGCAAGCAGCGTCAATTTAGCGCGCCAAGCCACACTAAAAGCCAAAATAGTAATTACTGAAACAACCCCTTGTTTAACCGTTGAACAGGCTAAAACCGAAGAAAACTTTGTACGCCCGCCGCACTTTATGCGTCGCGGTGATTTTAATCAGAGTTATCAACTAAGTCCCGTTCAGATAGAAGGCGAAATGCTTATTGGTGGTCAGGAGCATATGTATCTTGAAGGCCAAGTGTCTATGGCCATTCCCGAAGAAGAGGACCGGATGTTGGTTTACACCTCTAGCCAACATCCTAGTGAAGTGCAAAAACTCATAGCTGAAGTCTTAGATATTAAACTACATAAAGTGGTAGTCGATATGCGCCGTATGGGCGGCGGTTTTGGGGGAAAAGAAACCCAAGCGGCACAATGGGCATGTTTAGCTGCACTTTTCGCTAATCGTAATAAAGTCGCGGTTAAAGTTAGACTACCTCGCATGTTAGACATGATGGCTACGGGAAAACGCCATCCTTTTGAAAACCGTTTTAAAGTCTCCACTGACAACCATGGCTTGATCCAAGCTACTCATGTGGAAATCAACGGTAACTGTGGGCACTCTCCAGATTTATCTGACGCCATAGTCGATCGGGCTATGTTTCATGCAGACAATGGCTATTTTCTAGCCGATTGTTATGTAGAGGGCCATAGGTGTAGAACCAATCAAGTGTCACACACTGCGTACCGAGGTTTTGGAGGCCCCCAAGGCATGATAGTCGCTGAAGCCATGATGGATGCGATTGCCCGTAAACTAGGTAAAGATCCTTTGGCCATCCGCAAGCTCAATTTGTACGGTAAAGACAGCAGAAACACCACTCAATATGGCATGCAAGTAGAACACAATTTATTAGCCGATCTGATTGATAAATTAGAAGCATCATGTGATTACCAACTGCGCCGTAAACAAATAACTGCGTTCAACAAAACTAGCCCTATCATTAAGAAAGGTTTGTCTTTGACCCCGGTAAAATTTGGGATTTCTTTTACCGCAAAACATCTTAATCAGGCAGGTGCGTTGCTGCATATTTATACCGATGGCAGCATGCAAATCAATCATGGTGGCACAGAAATGGGTCAGGGGCTGCATACCAAGATTGGCCAGATAGTGGCGAATGAATTTGGTGTGCCCTTGTCACATGTTGAAGTCACTGCAACTCGCACTGATAAAGTACCCAACACTTCTCCAACCGCGGCCTCAAGTGGTACTGATTTAAACGGTAAAGCAGCACAAAATGCCTGTTTGACCATTAAGCAGCGACTTGCCGACTTTTATGCAGAACAAGTTAAAGGTGACACGAAAGAGGTTGTTTTTACTGAACAAACTGTCACCTTAGGCGAACATAGTATTGCCTTTGCAGAATTAATTCAGCAAGCCTATATGAGCCGTGTGTCACTTTCTGCCTCTGGCTTTTATAAAACCCCAAAAATTCACTACGACCGCACTACAGGTAAAGGCAGGCCCTTTTTCTACTTTGCTTACGGAGCCAGTTGTTCGGAAGTGTCTATTGATACTTTAACCGGCGAATACAAAGTCAATCGCGTGGATATTTTGCATGATGTGGGCAAAAGTTTGAACCCGGCGATAGATATTGGCCAAATTGAAGGTGGCTTTATACAGGGTATGGGTTGGTTAACCAGTGAAGAATTATTGTGGGATGATAGTGGAAAACTTATCAGTAATAATCCGGCTACCTATAAAATACCTGCCATAGGTGATACACCGGAAATTTTCAACGTGGACTTGTATCCTAGAGCCAACGACGAGGACAGTATTTATCATTCAAAAGCAGTAGGTGAACCGCCCTTTATGTTAGCCAATTCTGTATGGTGTGCTTTAAAGGATGCGATTTCCAGTATCACTGATTATCAAATTGATCCTGTGTTACATCCCCCTGCTACACCAGAAAAAGTCTTTAACGCAGTGGCACAAGCACAAACTTGGGTTGAGAGGCAAAAATGAGTTTACCAACAAAAACTTGGTTTGACGCACTGCACCAATGCCAGCAACAAGGTAAAAGTTATGTGTTAGTAACACTGCTTGCTACCGCCGGTTCTACTCCAAGAAATGGTGGGACCAAAATGTTGGTGTGTGACGATACT
This sequence comes from uncultured Paraglaciecola sp., assembly GCF_963977085.1. GTDB lineage: Bacteria > Pseudomonadota > Gammaproteobacteria > Enterobacterales > Alteromonadaceae > Paraglaciecola. The sequence goes on from NZ_CAXBNC010000002.1 coordinate 349,053, forward strand.
ACCTTTGACACTATTGGCGGTGGCCATCTTGAGTTTGAAGTCACCAAACAAGCCCGCAACTTGTTACTCCAAAACACCACAACCCAAAAGCTCGAGCATTATCCTCTTTCAAGCAAATTGGGTCAGTGTTGCGGTGGCGCTACTAACGTTTTATTCGAAGTATTTAAAGAACACACCCAACATATTGCTCTTTACGGTGCTGGCCATGTATCCCAAGCTTTGGTGCCTATTTTAGCGCAATTGCCCTTGCAAATAAGCTGGATAGACAACCGCCAAGATATGCTGGATAAGATCGCGCAACAAGGCCAACCAAGTAACGTAAACTTAATTTTTAGCGAACAACCTGACGAAACCATTAGTACACTGCCAGACAATGCTTGGGCAATGATCATGACCCACAACCATCAACTCGACTTTGAAATAGTGGAAGCCGCCCTAGGCCGCGAAGAGATGGCTTTTGTAGGCATGATCGGTTCTGATACTAAAGCCAGACGCTTTAAAACAAGGTTGGCCCATAAAGGGTTTAAAAAGCAGGATATCCAACGTTTAATTAGCCCTGTTGGTTTATTGAACATTCCTGGTAAACGCCCTATTGAAGTGGCTGTCTCTATGGCCGCACAGCTGATTCAAATGCTTGACAATAGTGTTGAAACCCAAGATCAGAAAAAACAGGCATGGCGCGATAACAAACAACTCATTCAATCCCTTGTCAGTCAACCAGAGTCACAATCATGAATCCGCAAGCAGTGGTGTCGTTAGACACTATCAATAACCTGAGTCCTTCTGAAGCACAACAATGGTTTAGCCATTGCTGCGCCGCACCTAAATGGTTTCAAGGTATGGCAAATGCACGACCTTTTACCGATATAGAACAACTAAAACAAGTGGCCCAAACCCTTTGGTTAGAATGCAGCGAAGCAGACTTTCTTATCGCTTTTGAAGCGCATCCCATGATTGGTGATGTAAACAGTTTACGGGCTAAGTATGCTGCCACTAAAAACATCGCCAGTAATGAGCAAAATGGTGCCACACAGGCCAGTGAAGAAACATTACAGGCTCTAGCTGAAGCCAATCATCAATATCTCGCTAAACATGGTTTCATTTTTATTATTTGTGCCACAGGCCTAAGCGCTGACACTATGTTAAATGCCCTTATGCAGCGGATAAACAATAGTACTCAACAGGAAATTCAATTGGCCGCGGCAGAACAAATCAAAATCACCCTACTAAGGCTCGAAAAAGGCCTAGAAAAAGGAATACAAACAACATGAGCATCAGTCTTTCCAGTCATGTACTGGACACCACGCTTGGCAAACCCGCAGCAAATATGAAACTTGCGTTAACCACCCATGATGGGCAAGTGATTGAAGCGCAAACAGATGATGATGGACGTTGTAATAACTGGGCAGAATTTGACTTTGTTGCAGGTCAATATTGCTTACGTTTTTATACTAAAGAGTATTTACTGTGCCATCACAAAGAAGCATTTTATCCTTTTGTAGATGTGCACTTTGAACTGTCTGAAAATGGTGGCCATTACCATGTGCCCCTATTGATTTCCCCCTTTGGTTTTAGCAGTTACCGCGGCAGTTAGTGAGAAATTGAGATTGAACACAACACAAGCTTATCGAGCCTCTATATTACACTTTCCTGAAAAAAGTGACTGCCCAAAACAGCAATATCAATACATTGAAGATGGACTTTTAGTTACGCGTAACAAAAAGATAGTTTTTATTGGAGAGTATAAAAGCCATATAAATCAATATGCTGACGCTATAATCCATGATTATTCAGGAAAACTATTGTTACCCGGCTTTATTGATAGCCATTTGCATTTCCCGCAAACAGAAATGCTCGCTAGTTTTGGTGAACAGTTACTTGATTGGCTAACTGATTATACTTTTCCGGTGGAACGCAAGTTTGCTGATCCAGAATACGCCAGTCACATTGCCAAGATATTTGTTAGGCAATTGCATCGTCATGGCACCACTACTGGCATGGTCTATTCGTCGGTACACAAACAAGCAGCCGATGCACTTTTCCAAGAAGCTGCTAGCCACAATATGTTATTAATTGCTGGTAAAGTGTGTATGGACAGACACTGCCCTGATTGGCTCCAAGACACACCACAAAGCGCACAACAAGACAGCGCCGATCTTATTCAAAAATGGCATAACAATGGTCGACTTAAATACGCCATAACGCCGCGATTTGCCCCCACTAGTAGTGCCGAGCAATTGCACTTGTTAGGGGAGCTTGCACAGCAGTTCTCTGATGTATTCATTCAAACTCATTTGTCTGAAAATCATAATGAAATAGCCTGGGTAAAATCATTATTTCCTGAGCGAAAGAACTACCTTGACGTTTACGATCATTATGGCTTGCTTAGAAAGGGCGCGGTATTTGGTCATGGGATCCATTTACAACAAACTGAATGGCAACGCTTGCAAGAAACCCAAGCAAGTATCGCCTTCTGCCCCACTTCGAATCTATTCTTAGGCAGCGGATTGTTTGATTTGGCCAAAGCTGAACAACAAAATGTACCTGTGATGCTGGCGACAGATGTAGGTGGCGGCACGAGTTTTAGCATGCTAAAAACCATGGGAGAAGCCTATAAAATCTGTCAGTTAAAAGGCAACCAAATGGATCCCATGCATGGCTTGTATTTAATGACCCAAGGTGCAGCAGTTGGTTTAGGTCTAGAGGACTCTATTGGCAACCTAAACCCCGGCACAGATGCAGACTTTGTTATTCTCAACCCTGAGTTTGACGAATTGAGTGCGCTGCGGTTTGAACACCACCGCACTCCGCAAGATATGCTGTTTGCGTTAAGCATGTTAGCCGATGATAGAGCCATCACTGCTACTTTTGTAGCAGGTACAGCCGTTTACCAAGCGGATACACACACACTAGAAGGAGTACGTTAATGTTGCTTGATTGGATTTCGTTATTTCTGCGTTGGTTTCACGTAATCGCAGGCGTGGCATGGATTGGCGCTTCATTTTATTTTATTTGGCTGGACAATAATTTACGTACCCCGCCCGACTGGAAAAAACAAAAAGGCATTAAAGGCGATTTATGGGCTGTGCATGGAGGCGGCTTTTACGAAGTGGCTAAATATGAATATGGTCCTGAAGTCATACCTGAAAAATTACACTGGTTCAAATGGGAAGCCTACACCACTTGGATCAGCGGCTTTTTATTACTCGGTTTAGTCTATTACCACGGTGCAGCGATTTATTTGATTGATAGCTCGGTTATGGAATTAACGCCTGGCCAAGCGATAAGTCGAGGTTTAGGGCTAATCTTTGGTGGATTATTTATTTATGAGGCGGCTTGTCGCAGTCCGCTAGCCAACTATCCACGGGTGTTTGGTATCTTGTTTTTAGTACTTATCGCCGCTGCCAGTTATTTAGCTACCCATTGGTTTAGTGGCCGTGGCGCATTTATTCACGTTGGCGCCTTAATAGGAACTATTATGGCGGGTAATGTATTCTTCAAAATCATGCCAGCCCAAAGACTCATGGTTGATGCAGTAACCAATAAAACCGAGATTGATCCTAGCTGGGGATTAGGTGCCAAATTACGCTCGGTGCACAACAATTATCTTACCCTACCCTTGTTATTTATTATGATCAGCAACCATTACCCTATGACTTACCAACATCAAAATGCATGGTTAGTGTTAATGGCAATTGGTTTAGTCTCGGCCTGGATACGTCATTATTTCAATTTGAAACATATCGGTATTTCTCGTCCATCGATTTTAATCACAGGCGCTATTGGCATGATAGTGATTGCAGGCTGGGTATCCACACCTGTTGCGCCTGAAGAAGATTCAGCTAAAGTTGCGGTAACGCCGGCTAAGACAGTTCAACTCAATGCTCAGCAACAAGCAGTATTTGATGTGATGCAAACCCATTGCGCAAATTGTCACTCTGCCAAGCCGACAGATGAAATATTTGTAATCGCACCTTTAGGTTTAATGTTTGATACTTGGCAGCAAATAGAACAACGGGCTGCCGTTATCCATAGACGCGCTGTGGTGACTAAGGATATGCCGATGATGAATAAGACGGCTATGACGGCTCAAGAAAGACAAACCATCGGAAGCTGGTTTGAGGGTTTATCGGCTAACTAATAGCGCTAAACAGTAACGCCTTTTTGGGAATACACAGTTCACCGTCAACTGTGGCAACAATAATCTGTTGTGGATTATCCAGTAAGACTTGCCCAGCGCTGTATTGGTGCTGGTATTGTTTCCCATGAGCTGATGTTATTATGTAGGCTTGTCCAGCAATATCGGCATAAGTACCTAAACTGCCAAACGCACGTAACCTTGTTAAAAGCTGAGCCGTTGGTTGTTGCCAATCAAGGCTCTGTTGCTCCTTTGAAATGCTAGGCCAATAACTTCCCTCCCCCTGTTCTTGGCTATTTTGGTAAACATCATCAAGATTGGACAGTAACGCTCGTAATAACTCAGGGGTCTGCTGAAATATTTTAGCGCTTAAGCTATCAAAGGTTTCATTATTTTCAAGGGCGATAGCTTGTTGTAGCAAAACGTCACCAGAATCAAAATCATTCTCAAGCTTATGAAAAGTGATCCCAGCATAATGAGAGTGTTTAAGGATCAAATGAGGTAAAGGTGTCATGCCTCGCCCTTCTGGTAATAGTGTTGGGTGCATGTTGATGGCATATTTCAGCCCAGTAGGAACAGGGATCTTCCATGGATATTCAGCACTAAAAAACAACTCTACACCTTGCTCTACTAATAATTGCATCTTAGCTAAGGTTGGTTTTTCAAAACACAAGTTAAGGTTATTTTGAGTGGCGAATTCAATCACTTTGTCAGAAAAGGGGCTACTTTCTCCTGTATAGATAACTGTATATTCATATTCTTGTTGCAGAAACACATCCAAACAGCAAGACAGAGGATCATAGCCAAAATACGCAATTTTCATACAATAAACGACTGCCCCCAGACTTTATGCCAATAGATTAGTAACTAAGATTAACAGTCAAATATCAATGAGGCACTAGTTCAAGTTATAAAATCCCTTAGATTTTAAATATTTAATACATCTGCCAGTAATTATCTGTTTTAATTGTTAAAACCCAATAAGGTTAGTTTTTTATGTTTGGAATTTTCAAGCCCGCTCCACATCTAGCAGTAAAACCTAATGATCAAGTCGACAAAGACTATAAACGGCTCCGCTGGCAGGTATTTATCGGTATATTTGTCGGTTATGCTGGTTATTATTTGGTGCGTAAAAATTTCTCACTCGCCATGCCCTTTCTCATTGAAGAACAAGGTTTCAGTAAAGGTGAGCTAGGTATTGCGTTATCGGCGGTATCTATCGCCTATGGCTTAAGTAAGTTTTTAATGGGCAGTGTATCTGACCGCAGCAACCCCCGCTTTTTCTTGATGACAGGCCTGCTTATTTCTGCTGGTGTGATGTTTATATTTGGGTTTACCTCTTGGGCCACTCAAAGTATCGGCGCCATTTTTATCTTGTTGTTTCTTAATGGCTGGGCCCAAGGCATGGGCTGGCCTGCTTGTGGCCGTACTATGGTGCATTGGTTTTCAGGTAACGAACGGGGTAAAACCGTGTCGGTTTGGAACATCGCCCATAATATAGGCGGAGGCTTAATTGGGCCTCTGGCAATTTTGGGTATGGCTTGGTTTAACGAATGGCATAGCATTTTTTATGTACCAGCCTTTGCCGCCTCTCTAGTTGCAGTCTTTATCTTTTTTACCCTGCGGGACACCCCGCAATCATGTGGATTACCCCCCATCGAAGCCCATCGCAACGACTATCCTAAAGATTATGATGCATCACACGAACAAGAATTTACCACTAAGGAAATATTCTTAAAGTATGTACTGAATAACAAATTACTTTGGTTTATCGCTGTGGCCAATGCTTTTGTGTACCTCATTCGTTATGGCGTTTTAGATTGGGCGCCAACCTACTTATATGAAGTGAAAGACTTTTCCTTTAATAAAAGTTCTTGGGCGTATTTTTTGTATGAGTGGGCTGGTATTCCCGGTACTTTGCTGTGTGGTTATATAAGTGACGTATGGTTTAAAGGCCGCCGAGCACCCGCCGCTATTTTGTTCATGGTATTAGTGTTGGTAGCGGTTTTGATTTATTGGTTTAACCCTGCAGGTAATCCCACAGTAGATATAGCAGCCCTGATGGTAATTGGCTTTATGATATACGGCCCAGTGATGTTAATTGGGTTATTTGCTCTTGAACTAGTCCCCAAAAAAGCAGCGGGCACAGCAGCAGGTTTAACCGGTTTATTCGGTTATTTAGGGGGTGCAGTAGTAGCCAATATTGCACTAGGTTACACAGTGGATCACTTTGGTTGGGATGGTGGTTTTGTACTATTAGTGGGCGGCTGTATTTGTGCCATCTTACTGATAGCTTTGACACTAAAACATGAAGTGGCACACGAAAGTCAGCAAGCGCCTGTATAATTCATTGCTTACCTATTAATGAACGGAGTCTAGTACTCCGTTTTTATCGATAAGCATTTTTCGTTTTAAATAGCGCTTGAGGTTTTCACTCACTTCTTGTTGGTAAACACCTCCTAAATGTTTAGCCAAGGCCTTTTCTAATACATAAGCATAGGCTTCACGGGCTATGTCTTTATTGAAGCTGTGGCCTTCATCTCCATCAACAAGCAAACTTATGGGCTTTTCTGCATGCTCTAATCTGATCGCGTAATCTCGCACTCCAGTTATCGCTACTCTGTCATCTTTACCGCCAGCCAACAGATACAGTGGCTTATTAACCTTTTGCCAGTTTGAATCGGGGGACTGAGCCGATAACCTTTGTAACTCTTGCGGGTCAGTGAGATCGACTCCCAATTTCATCAATCTTATTTGCCAAATTTTGTCTTCTTCATTTTGTTTGTTTTCTGAGAGTTGCTTTATGGAATTTGCAAGGTTGGAAGGTGGTGCGCCAGCAATCCCTACTTTAAACAAGTTTGGCGTGAATGCTAATGCAGCTAGAGTAGAAAAACCGCCGAAAGAATGGCCAAACATTGCGAGTTTGTTAGGATCTCCTATTCCTTGGGATAACACATAACGCATTCCATCGATGATATCGTGCTGCACTATGCCATCGCCAAAATCCTTATTTGCCGACAACACGTAGTGTCTTCCCATACCTGTAGACGACCTAAAATTGGGTTCAAACACCGCATAACCTCTGTTCGCCAGAAACTGAATAATGCTGCTGTAATGGCCCTTCACCCTACTCCATGGTCCACCATGAGGCACAACAACTAGCGGCACTTCTTTGACTTTTTTACCTAATGGCAAGGTTACATATCCAAATTGCTTCATGCCGTCGCTCACTTGGTATTCCACCTGCACTTTTTGGGCGATATATTGTTGTTGAATAAACTGTTCTGAAAACTCATTACTGCTAACTAACGTTTCGAATGGTTCACTAACTAATTGAGTTTCACTATCGTACAAGTAGACATCTCGGCCTTGATTCATTGGACCATAATCGAAAACCAGCCAACGTTTAAAGTACTTATCTGGGGCCATGTAAAGAAAAGCCTGATGTTTCTTGAAGTTATTAATTAGTTCGTTCATCTTATCCAAATGCCCTTGGATCTCCTGGTCTAATGAATAGTGACTAATAAAATGGTCGTTATATCGGGTCAGTTTGGGGAGACCGTTTATATCGTAAAAACCCCTAGACAAGTCAAACCTTGCTTTTGGATCTTGATGTACTAACTCTAATTCATTGCTCGTGGTATTAAGGGAATACAGTGATCCTAAATTTTCTTCAAATCGTGCTATTAAGTATAATAATCCGTTTTTTTCATCAAAACTTTGTAGTGAACAAATATCGTCAAATTTACAATTCCTTATTAATTTGACTTGATTGCTACTGATATCAAATAGATTGGTGCTATCACCTTCAAGCTGTTTAATAACCTTAAGCTGTCCAGACTTTGCAATAACATAGTCTATGACTCGAGAAGGATCCGTATACAGGACTTGTTTAGAACCATCACTCTTAATTCGCACTAAATCATGGACGGTAGATCTCTGTTGCTTTAACGAGACAATCACGGCTTGTGCTTGGCTATGATCCACGCCATAAAAATACTCGTCCTCGTTACTATCAAGATTGATAATCAATTCAGGTCGTTTACCGGGCAAAATAGATATGCCTGAAAGCCCGTTCTTGGTTTGAATAAATAGAAATTGGCTGTCATTAGACCATAGAGTGTCTTCTATATCTTTGCTGCTAAAAAGTTTTCGATGTTGTTGATTGTCGATGTCTAGTAGCCATAATTCAGAACGACCGACTTTAGAAAGTACATAATATATATGAGCTCCATCTGGCGACAGGCCCATCTCGCGAATCGATTTACGAGCCATAAACTTGCTACGCTCAATGAGCGGTGCAGGAAAACTCTTTTCACTTATCTCTATTGCGTTATCCAAGGATCCTGCAAATGAATATGAGCACCCAATAAGAAACAATAGACACATGTTTTTCAAGCACATTAGAATACGCGGAGCGTAGGCAATTGGCATATTGTGCATCCAGATTATCCTGTTTAAATAAATGTTCAATGTGCACCCAACAGTGCGCACAATTAAAGACTTGGTCTGTAGTTATGAAGTGGCCGCAGATTTTATTGAATCTAAGGAAACCTCAGTTTTCCAAGGGTTTAACAACAACATACTAATTAGTGCGGGTAGGCTTAAAAATGCACATAAAGACACCCAAGTGGCAACTTGTGCTGGCGAGAGTTTATGTTTTCGACATAATAAAATGGCGCCAAGAACGCTAATAACATGCAAGAAAATGGCAATATAATTAACATAGCTTGGATAATTAAATGAACGTATTTCAGATAGAGATAAATGGCCATAGCCAGTTTCTTCTTTCTCAAGAAAATGAAACAGCATATTGTTTGAAGCGTAAATAATTGGAGATGTAATATAGTGTAGATGTCTTATCCAGGCTGGATGCGAATGAACAGTAAATTCCCGCCCTCCTACCAAGGCTACATCCCCATCTAGATTAATATAATAAGCTTCGGCGCCAGGTTGATCATAGCCAAAGTGATGTCGATTAAAATAGGTTAACAAGTACCCATCAGCTAAACGATATGATTTTACGCCATAAAGAAACTTTGTAGCAACAGGATGAGGCACAACGTAATCAGGTATTAGCTCGACGTATTCATCGTTGTAACTTCTTGGATCAAACAGCAATATATTCTTATTTGTGGAGACCGCCACAAAATGTTCTTTTAATTGAGGGATACCAATGAATTCCTCTTGGCCTTGCAACTGATATTTAACCTCTAAAAGATTTTCGTCAAAATTAACCTGGAAAATAGTCGTTTTAGTCATAAAGTATTTTTCGCCAAGTAAGAATGGCACTTCTATAAAACGATCACTTTCCATAACCTTTGTATCTTTCTCAATAAAGCCATTTTTACCGAGAATACCGATAGGTTCGCCAGTAGTTTTATGCAACCCAATCAGTAACATTTCATCATGGGAAAACTGCCAAATTGAATTGGTGCCACTATGGTTGAGTGAATATTGCTTATCATTTACATAGAGTTGCCCTTTTCTTGGAAATGTCCATGTATCGGCATCAATCCACTCTTCGTCTGCTAACTTTGCTTGACGAATCATTTGTTTGGCCAAAACAGTATCGGTTTTTTCCAAAATATAGGCAGGAAATTCTTTAGCATCGTATTCCCATAGGTATGTATAAGAGCCATCAACCGGGTTGTTATCAGGATGATTACCCGCGATAAACCTAGGAATATGGTAGAAAACTGTTGAAGACAGAATTATGCAAAACGCTAACGCGAAACACATAGGCACCGCTAAAAGGACAAGACTGAAAGGTTGCTTAAGATGGAGGCTCAAGTCTGGCTTAAAACTCTTAATATTGAGATATAATAGGGACGCTACAATAAAGATAATGGGAAAAAATTGCTTGAAATGATTATCTGGATTCGGTAGCAGAACCAATACCAGCATAATCATTAGTAATGCAATCCCCCAACTAGCGTTAAGCACTACTAAGCTGCCTATTAAATAACTCATAGTGCAGGTTAAAAGCAAAAATAACACGTAAAGATAATGTCGAGTATCAACAACACTACTGCCAAAAGCGTCTAAACTAGTCACCATAATTAAATAGGGCAAACCAAACCCTACAAAGATAATAGCAATACCTGCAGTGCACAAAGCAATATAAATTTGACTGGTTTCAATTGGTCTATGAATGAGATAAGTCCAATGATTAACCCTTTTATGCAAAGCCATTTGAATAATGCCAAAAGCAAAACTTCCACCAATAAACAGTAAATAAATCAATGCCGTTTGTTCAGCGGAAGGGTCCAAAAAAGGTTTAAGTTTTGTGATAAACCCAAATACTCCCAAAAGGATAACGCATACTAATACGGCCCATTTTTGATAACGAAAAAATTCACTTTTACCAAGTTCAAACATAATATTTTCCAATTTTTCTTACGTATACCCTTAGCAATTAGCTAGGCACATTGTGATTTTTAGACAAGAATGCGTTTACGGCGCTATTTAAATTTACACCAATAGAATGGATGCTCTCAGCGCCTAATGCAGTTAGATGATTCCTAAACGTATCAGGGGTTTGGTCGGCCACCATTAGATGACATTGACCATCTATTTTCTTCATACTGAGTAGTCCTTGAATCTGACTAGGTTCAATATTTATTTCATTGAAATCTACAATCCAACTACTTATTCTTTCAACAAAATCATCAGGAATGCTGTTGTTTGTGAGGCGCCCCTTCTCTAGGATAATCAGGTTGTCCGCCACTCTTTCTACTTCTTCCATCTGATGCGAACAATAAATTATGGTTGACTCGTTTTCAGTTTCAGTAAACATCAAAGCTTCAAGAAATGACTGTTTCGCGACAACATCTAAGCCCAAAGTTGGTTCATCTAAAATCAGGATTTCGGGACTTTGAGCCAGTGCCATGGAAAGATTAAACCCTGCACGCTCTCCGCGCGAAAGACCCGATACGCACTGCTTAGGATCAACATCAAAAAAGCCAATTACCTTTTGGTAAATACTCTCATTCCATTTTGCATAAAAGTGTTTTTGCATCGCTACGACTTTTTCAACGGCCATCCAGTTTGGAAGTGTATGTTCTTCATTTACGTAACCGACTTTGCCTCGTATATCTGCACTCAACTTCTGACTATCCTGCCCCAGCACTTTTGCATAGCCAGATGTAGGTGTTGCAACACCCAGTAGTAATCTAAACAGCGTTGATTTTCCTGCGCCATTACTTCCCACAATAGCGTGTATCCCACCTTTCTTTATTGTTAGGTTTAACTGATTAACTGCGGTTTTATTGCCGTATTGTTTGGTTAATTGATAAGTCTCAATACAATTATTACTCATGATTTTTCCGTTTCATTTTTGCTATTTGTTGCTAATTTACCTAAGGCACTAGATACCCTTTCTAATATTTGTTGTGGTTCAAAATCTAAATATGCCACGTCATTTACTAGGCTTTGCACCGCGTTATCTAAACGTTTATGTTGCTCAGCCAAATTCAATTGTTGACGCGGTTGACTAACGAAGAGCCCCAAGCCCTGCCTGGCCTCTAGTAAACCTTGCGAGGTCAACTCGTTATAAGCTTTAGCCACCGTATTTGCGTTAATGGTTAGCTGCATTGCCAATCCCCTTACACTGGGTAACTTGCTACCAACAGGTAAATTTCCACAAGCGATTTCCATGCGGATACCGTCTACTATTTGTTTGAAAATGGGTCTCGTATCACCCGGTGCAATATGAATATTGACCGCTTTAATATCAGACATAGTTACCTATCATACTAAAAAACCACCACTGTACTACCTGTAATATTACAGTAGATACACTTTAAAAATCAGTCAAGTGATTTATTTTTTTGATTAAGGATAGAAAGCAAATTATTACTTTATCTTATTGAAATATAGCTACTTTATATTTTCTTAATGTTTGAAAATTTATTTTTTCAATCAGTAAATAGCTAACTTGAATTTTTACAGGCAAAAACAGGTTTGATTCATTTGAAACATTTACCTATATATTGTCTCAATAAAACAATTCATGCTAATATACGTTGCAGAGTTAGAAAGTAACTACAAGCAGGTGAACCATGCACGAAATACAACTGAATAAACCCAAAGATAATCAAAGCATCGTAATGAAGGCTTATACCAATGCATATAAAGTGCTGGGTATTTCTGATACCCAAGCGGCAAAATTAATTGGTGTGGGGCGTTCAACTTTGTTGCGAAAGTCAGGATTTGAAAAAGACTCTAAACAAAACGAATTGCAAATTTTGTTTATTAGGCTTTATCGCTCTTTGTTCGCCATGTTTGGGGGCGATCTGGCTTCAATGAGACATTGGTTCGATCATAAAAATAAACATATTCGTGGGATCCCTAGAGAATTATGTTTTACGATTACTGGCCTTGTTAACATCAACGCTTACTTAGATGCAATAAGAGGTAAGGCTTGAATATAAGCGATATTATTGATGCTGCTGGGGGGTTAAGTTCTTATGCTAATGCTGTTTGCAGAATGGTTGAAACCCAAGAATATGCTGCCACCACTTCATTAGTGGATGATCTTGAAGAGCAGGCAATATTAGAGCAAATTTTAGATGAGTTTAAACCTAGTTATGCTGCCGACACCCAGAATTTACACTACCTGATATCCACACCATTTCGGTATCCACCTTTAAAATATGGTTCGCGTTTTGGCGCAATTACCGAGCCTAGTTACTTTTATGCCAGTGAATCAATTCATACATGTTTATCTGAAGCGGCCTTTTATCGATTTTATTTGATTGATGGTACTGAAACGCCCTTCCCTAAGGTGATTCAGTCACAGCATTCTTTATTTTTTGTAAAGGTACAGAGTCATCATGCAATAGATCTGACACAAATTTCAGATGCAGATACGCAGCATCGGTTAACCGATCCACAATCTTATTCGTTGACTCAACAAGTTGGACTTCATGCTCGCAAAGGTGGTGCTGATCTGCTGCGCTACTTTTCAGCGCGAAGCCAAGAGCAAGGTATCAATGTCGCCATTGATAACCATACAGTTATTCAATCTGAAAAACCCGAAGACAAAGTAGAATACATCTGCCAGCTTGACCCACAAACTGGCATTTTAAGATTTTCGCAACCAAGGACTTTTCCAGTCATGTTTACTAGGGAGCAGTTTTTGGTTGAGGGGACTTTGCCCTTACTTAGTTAAGTTTAAACAGCCTTATTTCAAGCACAAAGCCCATAATCCCCGCACTAAACAAGAAAACTCCTAACACTTGAAGCCATGCGTTAATGGCGCGCTTTACCTCCTTTGTGCCCGTGAATCGATATTGACGATAGCCTTCTTTAGAATCAACTCGAATGAAAGGACCAGCGTATTCAAATACATTAATTACCTTTTCATCAACTCTCTTTGCCATTTCCAACCTTTTCATCGCAATAAACTCATAATCACGCTCTAGTTCTGGCGGCAGTAAATGTCGCCACATTTTGAAAACGTCTACGGGTTCGTTTTCTAAAATAATTCCTTCAGAGTGATATTGAAACTGTAATTCTGAAAACAACTGCTTGCTATATCCCACATAAAATAAAGTAGTGGCAAGCACTATTAATAAGCTGGAGAGAGTTAAAAATCTGCGTTGATTATTTTGTTGATGTTTTTGCTGCTTTGAAAAATAACGTTCAACATCAGGAATTTGTTTTATGCGCTCTAATTCAGCTCCTTGACTAAAACCACTAACAAATTCTTCTAAGCTTACGCTGAAAGCGTGAAGAATATTATTGAAAATATCACTTGATGGAATAGATTTATCATTTTCTAACTTAGACAAATAGGACTGTTCGATACCAATTTTTTCAGCCAATTCAGGTTGACTTAAATTGTGTTCTGCTCGTAATACTTTTAATTTTTTACCCAAGGTCATAACCGACTCCTTTATATTAAATGCTCATCAAACACTGATGAGATGGGCATAGTCTTAGGTATTCCTTCTGGACTAAAAAGATGAATATTAGCTACTATCGATGAATATTTAAATCTTGAACATAAACTCCACCACAATTGCCAAATTAACAGACGCTAGTTGGGTGAATTTTGCTTAACGGCTGCCAGTTACAAATAAAAAGCCAAACATACTTAATTGTCCCTAACCCCCGAAACTCAGTTTTATCTCTAAATATAACGTCTATGCTCAGCCAAGTAACCTAGAAGTAAGAAAACCATAACAACGGCTACTCCGCGGTATAAATAGGGTATCCATAATATAAACTGTTTTATAAAAGGCGTAGCAAAAATGAGTAACATGCCATAACCAAATGCACAGATAAGCACAAATACAGTGGTGCGAATCACAAAATGATAAGGACTGATCATACGTTTGATATGTTTATTTATCACGTCACCATACACAACTAGAATGGTGGCCAAGATAGTTAAGGCAATTTCACTGTAATAGGGTTGCATCCATTGAGTCAGTTGCTTCAAAACTGATTGTATCCACTCCATTTAACTTAACGCTCCTAGTTCGATAAACAGATCCAACATTTGTTGTTCGTTCATGACTTTAACACCCAGTGCTTCTGCTTTGGCCAGCTTAGAGCCTGCTTTTTCACCTGCCACCACACAACTGGTTTTTGCAGATACACTGCCCGCTACTTTGGCACCTAACCCTTGTAGTGTTGCTTTAGCGGTATTCCTATCCATTTGTTCTAAGGTGCCAGTTAATACGAAGGTTTGCCCTGCTAGAGGTAAAGACTCAATTTCTACTTTCTCAATTTTTGGCCAAGTGATACCTGCCGCGATTAACTCCTCTATCACTTGAACGTTATGCTCTTCTGCAAAAAAATTGACTAAGTGCTGAGCCACAACCCCACCCACGTCACTGACTTCTTGGAGACTGACCAAATCTGCTTGTTTAATGGCATCTAACTCACAGTAATGAGCCGCAAGATTAGCCGCTGTGGCTTCACCTACTTCACGAATACCTAGGGAATATATAAACTTCGCCAGTGTGGTGTGTTTACTGTTTTCAAGGGATTGAATCAAATTGGCGGCGGACTTTTCGCCCATACGCTCTAAATTAGCGATTTGTACTAATTCAAGTTTAAAAAAGTCTGCTGGTGTCTTCACTAATTTTTGGTCGACTAATTGTTCGATAATTTTATCGCCTAAACCATCAATATCAAAGGCTTTACGCGACGCAAAGTGTTTCATTGACTCTTTAAGTTGAGCGCCGCAATACAGGCCACCAGTGCATCTGGCTACCGCTTCATCTTCTAGTTTTTCTATAGCAGAATCACATATTGGACAGGTTTCTGGGAACACTATATCCCGTGCATCTGCAGGACGTTTATCAACGATCACCGAGACCACTTGCGGGATCACATCCCCTGCCCGTCTGATGATCACTGTGTCGCCTATTTTTAAACCAAGGCGTTGTATTTCATCTTGATTATGCAAAGTGGCATTAGACACAGTTACACCACCTACAAATACTGGCTCAAGTCTGGCCACGGGTGTTATCGCGCCTGTTCTTCCAACCTGAAATTCCACATCCTGCACTACTGTCATTTCTTCTTGAGCAGGGAATTTGTGAGCGATAGCCCAACGAGGAGCTCGGGCAACAAAGCCGAGCTCTTGCTGCAATTTAATGTTATCTGCTTTAAAAACCACTCCATCAATATCGTAGTTAAGTGAATCGCGGATATCAGCAATGTGTTGATAATAATCCAAACACGCTTCAGCTCCTTGGGCCACTTGTAATTCCTTACTCAGTGGTAATCCCCATTCACTTAACTGCTTTAATCGCCCTGAATGTGTCTCACCTAAAGGATGCTGTTCGTTTTCCACTAAACCCAATGAATAAGCAAAAAATAATAATGGACGCTTAGCGGTAATACGTGAGTCCAATTGACGCAAGCTACCTGCTGCAGCATTTCTTGGATTAGCAAAAACTTTCTTATCTTGTTCTAGTTGGGTTTGGTTAAGTTTGATAAAACCATCTCTGGTCATAATCACTTCACCACGTACTTCCAAACGTTCTGGGTAATCATTACCTCTTAGTAACAAAGGTATATTTTTGATAGTACGTACATTGGCAGTGATATTTTCACCGGTTCTGCCGTCACCACGAGTTGCACCGCGTACTAACTTGCCCTTTTCATATAATAAACTAACTGCAAGTCCATCCAGTTTAGGTTCACAGCTATAACTAATTTCGCTGACATTTTTTATCCTATCTTGCATACGCTTTTCAAAAGCCAAAAATGATTCTCTATCAAAGGCATTGTCCAAGGACAACATCGGCACTTCATGTTCAACTTGTTTGAATTCAGGTAAAGGTATGTCTCCTACCTTTTGACTAGGAGAATCATTCGTCAATAATTCTGGGTATTGTTGTTCTATCGCCTGCAATGCTTGCATCTGCCTGTCGTATTCGGCATCAGGCACACTAGGATTATCTAACACATAATATTGATAGTTATATTCTGCGA
Organism: uncultured Paraglaciecola sp.; assembly: GCF_963977085.1. Classification (GTDB taxonomy): domain Bacteria; phylum Pseudomonadota; class Gammaproteobacteria; order Enterobacterales; family Alteromonadaceae; genus Paraglaciecola. The sequence goes on from NZ_CAXBNC010000002.1 coordinate 365,650, forward strand.
GTGTGGTTTTAAGTAAAGCGAGTTGTTCAATAGTATCTTGCGAGGCTGCCATAAAAGCATTCCAATAAAAAAGAGAGTTGATTTTTGCCCTGAATAATTATTCTAGAGCAAAATAGAGTGTTGAGGGTGTTGTCACTCAGCCTTTTAATAAACGCTGACGTTCAAATTCACGAATTTTTTCGACATATTGCTGCAAACTTTGTTTTGTTAATAGTGTGCGTTTAGCATCGTATATTTGCGCTGAGAATTCATCAGCAATTTTACGGGCGGCATTATGCATCATATTAAAGACTTGATGGGGGTCACCTTCTATCGGCAAGATCATAAACAAGGATATTCCCTGTGTAGTAAAGTTCTCAAGGCTGTCAATATCAAAATTGCCTGGTTTAAACATGTTGGCTAGGCTAAATAGTACCGGCCCTTTTCCGTTAGAATTGACATGGCGATGAAAGATATCTTGATCACCAAACTTAAACCCTAACGTAAGCAACATAGGTAACAATGCAGAGCCAGCAATAGGATTATCATCTGCCGACTTAACATTCAGCACTAATACCTCTTGAGGTTGTGCAGGTTCTACTGGTTTGGCTTTTACGTCCTCTTTTGGTTCAGGTTCTGCAACAGGCTCATCATCAAAATCAATGCGCAGTTGGTCTTCAGCAATTCTTGGCTCACGGCGCTTTTTAACTGTATCTGCCTTTTTACGCTTAACCAAATTACGAGCTTGTTCAGATAAACTCAATTTTTCAGCCAAAGCAGCTTGAGTGTGTTCTTCGGCCTCTTTTACATTGGTTGCCTCAGGAGAATTGCTCGTAATTGACTGTTCCTTTGAAATGTCTTTATCACCAGCATTATCCGCCTCGGTTGTTTCCTTTTTTAATAGAAAAGGTGGGGGTTCTGGCGCTTGATAATTATCATTGGAATGTAAGCCGTTATTAGACGGTGCTGTAAACTGCGGGGTAAGCACTTTTGCTTTATGTGATGTTGCCCGTTCTTGTTGGGTAATCGCCACGGTTTCCGCCGCTAAAGAGGTATATTTTGCGGCATACTCAGGCTTAGGCTGTGTCACCACCGACGCATATATTTTGCTGGTTGGGGCCGTAGGTTCTGGGTCTGATTCCGGTTCTGCTACTGGTGTTGACTGCGCAGCAACAACGGGCTCGTCGTCCTCCGTGTCCACTTTTGGCTCCCTAGACACAACACGCACCGCGCCTAGTCCTAAATCATCAAATTCATTAGTAGCTAACTCAGAATCCACTTCATTAGTTGGGTCATCATCTTCTATATCGAATTTGATAGTTGAATCTTCAACCAAGTCGTCATTTAAAGCGTTTGTGTCATTGCTAATGTCGTCATACCCATCAGTATCAGACTGCCACCCAGAAGGTTGATACTCTTGGTCATTTTGACGTTTTTTGGCGTTTGTTTTTTGTTCACCATTTTTGCGAGATAGCCAAATACCATGAATGGCAATACCTGTAATTGCCAAACTACCAAGTATTATTAACGACCAACGTAAAACATTTGCTTCCATTTAACTTACTCGTACTTCATTATTATTCATTAAAAGGGATACTGTTTTTATGCTTAGGCCTGCACTATGGCCATAGCTTCATCAACATCAACAGCAACCATACGTGACACTCCTGGCTCCGCCATAGTCACACCGGTTAAATGTGTCGCCATTTCCATGGCTATCTTATTGTGCGTAATAAAAATAAACTGCACTGTTTTTGACATCTCAGACACTAACTTGCAAAAGCGAACCACATTAGCATCATCTAAGGGTGCATCAACTTCGTCTAATAAACAAAAAGGCGCTGGATTTAATCTAAAAATAGCAAATACCAATGATAAAGCGGTCAGCGCTTTTTCACCACCAGAAAGTAAATGAATAGTACTGTTCTTCTTACCCGGTGGTCTGGCCATAATAGTCACACCTGTTTCGAGTAAATCATCACCCGTTAGTTCAAGATACGCCATTCCACCGCCAAAGACCTTAGGAAATAACATTTTTAAGTCTTCGTTCACTTGATCAAAGGTTTCTTTAAAACGAGAGCGGGTTTCTTTATCAATCTTGCGGATCGCTTGTTCTAAAATCTCCAATGCTGACACTAAATCATCATTTTGATCATCAAGATGTTTTTTACGCTCAGCCTGGATATCAAATTCTTCAACCGCTGCAAGGTTAACTGCACCTAGTCTGCCCACTGACGCAATGGTTTTATCCAATTGAGTTTGCCATGCATTTTCAGTTGCATCTTCGGGTAAGGTATCCAACACTGATTTGAGATTTTGTTGCATCTCTTGTAATTGGTCTAATACACCCTTAGCGCGAACACGATACCCTTCACATTCAAGTTTAATACTTTGTAATTCGCTGAGCATCATCTGAATTTTATCAGTCACCCCCTGTTGACCTTTTTCAGCCACTGCCAGCTTTTCTTCAATGATAGATAGCTTATCATTCAACTCTTGTTGCTGAATATCTAAGATGGCTTTTTGCTCTAATAGCTGTTGCAACGACTCTTGTTGGTCTTCTAATGGCATAGCCAACTCTGCAAACTCTGTGTTTAATAAACCCAACTTTTGCTGCATGTTATTTAATAGATGTACTTCACGCTGCTGATTTTCCGTTAATCCTTGATATTGACTTTGTACACTTTGTAAATGCAAAGCCAATTGATGTAACCTATTTTTAGTGGTTTCCAATTGCGTACGATTATCGGCGACTTTTTGCTGTTGCTGCTCTCGATTTAACTCAAAATCGAGTTGCTGCTCTTGTAAGCTTTCAACTGCTTGTTCTAGTTCTTCAGCTTGCGAAGATAACACCTCTAGTTGCTGCTGCTCTTGTTCTGAAGTTTCTTGCTGGCGCACTAATTCTTGAGAAAGCCGAGTGTTTCGTCCCATATTTTGCTGTTGTTGCTGTTGCAACAACTGTGCTTTGTTTTTGGTTTGTTGCAAATTGAGCTTTAAATGCTCAAATTGTTGCTTGGTGGTTTCAGCATTTCGTTTAGCAATAACCAGCTCATCTTCTTCGTTACTCACCGCCACATCGGCTTCTAAAAGGGAACTTTGTACAAGCTCCAGTTGTTCTTCAAGTTGTTTAATTTGATTAGCTCGTTTTAACAAACCACTTTGCTGATCGGCACTGCCTACAATTATCCAGCCCTGCCCCATCCAATAACCATCTTGCGTCACTACACTTTGATAACTCTTCAAGTTAGCTAACATTACTAGCCCTTGCGCTAGATCAGTTGCGCACATAATGTGGGTTAACCAGCTCGGAAGAGCCTTGTTGTTAAGTTTAGTCGCAATACTTTTATCATTGATCTTGGTTGAATCAATATCGATATAGTCATCTTGAAACAACCAAGTTGAACCAGACAATTCAATTAATTGGCTTTTTTGTGCACTGTGTGGAAGCACTATGGCACTTTGCCATTGTTGAGTAATCGTTTCGAATGCTTCTTCCCAGCCATTTTGAATATCTAAGGTTTGCCACCAAGACTGGTTGCTAAGCTGATGATTTTCTAAGAATTCTTGTGATTTTTTATCGAGATCATTGCTTTGTTGTAAGGCATTTAACGCCGCCAATTGGGCTTCGAAACTTTGTATCTCGCCTCTTAACTTCATTTGATTTTGTGCAACTTGTTTTAAACTGAGTTGCACACTTTGTTCAATAGACAAAGATTGCTGTGTTGCTTCAGCACTTTGTTCAATCTGTTCTTCAAGTATTAATATTTCTTGTTCACTCTCTTCTAATTGTATTGCTAACTCATCATCTGAGACTTCGTTTAGTTCATCTTTAAGTTCGCCTATGCGCTGTTGAGTGCGCATTTGCATCGACATTAAAGACTGAATTTGTCCATGACAACTTTGTGCTTGTTGCTTGCGTTGATTAAATTCTAATTCTTGATTTCGCCATTGGTGTTGTTGCTGGCTAAACTGCTCTTCGGCTTCCAGCAAGCTAATTTGTGCTTGCTCTAGCAGTTCTTCAGACAACAGTTTCTCAGGCTCAGCTATAGCAAGTTGTTCCTCCAGTTCCTCAATTTTTTGAAGATTTTGCTGGTGATGAATTTCATTATCGGTAATAGATGCTTGCAAGGAGTAAGTTTCTTGCTCTATTTGCTGACGTCTTTGTTTGGTATGAATTTGATTCTGTTCAATGCGAGTAATATCGGTACTGACGCGAAACACTTGTTGCTGAATATCACTTAATTGTTGTTTGAAATCTTGCTGCTGTTGCTTAAATTCGGTGATGTCTTTTTCTTCATTTCTCTGGCTCGCTACATAAGCCTCTATATCCGCGTCTTTTTTGGCTATGTCGGATTCTAGAATGTCTATCTTCTTACTATGTTGTCGCCAACGAATAGCGGCTAATTCCGCTTTGTAACGGCGCTCACTTTGTTTAAGCTCTTTATAACGCTTAGCCGCAGAAGCTTGGCGTTGCAATTTTTCTAATTGTTGGCCTAGTTCACCACGCACATCTTCTAGGCGTTCTAGGTTTTCTTTGGTATGGCGAATCCGGGTTTCGGTTTCCCGGCGACGTTCTTTATATTTTGAGACACCCGCTGCTTCTTCAATAAATACACGCAATTCCTGAGGTTTAGATTCAATCAAACGAGAAATCATGCCCTGTTCTATAATGGCGTAGCTGCGTGGGCCTAGTCCGGTACCTAGAAATAAGTCAGTCACATCACGGCGTCGGCATTTTGCGTTATTCAGTAAATAACTCGATTGCGCATCTTTGGTGACTATGCGTTTAACCGATAACTCATTGTAACCTGCATATTCACCTTGAATACGCCCTGATGAATTATCAAACACCAATTCAACACTACACTGGGAAACGGGCTTTCGGGCGGTTGAACCATTAAAAATGACGTCTGTCATGGAATCGCCACGGAGATTTTTGGCAGAACTTTCACCTAGCACCCAGCGCACAGCATCAATCACGTTGGATTTGCCGCAGCCATTTGGCCCGACAACCGCGGTCATATCATCTGGAAAAGGGATTGTAGTTGGGTCTACGAAAGACTTAAACCCAGCCAACTTAATTTTTTTTAAGCGCATATAAAGGTGGAATTGTTCCGAAAATTGTTATTATTTTTTTAGTTCAGACAGTGAATGTATCAAAAGTCATCAAGTGTAACAATTGACGTTTTGCTCCTTAGAACGACATACGTATAATAAGCATTAATTTTTTCATAAAAATTACGGTTTTTCAGTTAGTTAAAATTTTCAAAACAGCAATTCAAACAGGTGTGACATGGACTATTTTTTCCAAGGCTTTAACTTAATCAAAACCAAAGGACTAAAGCGTTTTGTATTTTTTCCTTTAGCGGTTAACCTCATTTTATTTTCCGCAGCATTTTATTTTTTATTCGGTGAAATTAGCGCAAGCATTGTTTGGTTAACTGATTTAATACCCGATTGGGAATGGCTAAGTTGGTTAAAAAACGGCTTGAGTTATATTATTTGGCCCATTGCTGTAATCACTATTTTGTTAATATTTGCTCTCATATTTGGCACCTTAGCTAATTGGATCGCAGCCCCTTTTAATGGACTCTTAGCTGAAAAGGTCGAACAACATCTTACGGGGCAACCCATGGACGACACAGGTTTAATAGATGTGTTTAAAGATATCCCACGAACCTTAGGACGTGAACTATCAAAACTTTCCTATTATTTGCCTCGAGCAATAGGATTTTTATTGTTATTTTTTATTTTGCCTGTCATCGGCCAAGTGATGTGGTTTATGTTTTCTGCTTGGATGATGGCGATTCAATACTGTGATTACCCCTGTGATAACCACAAAATCCCATTTGCTGACATGAAACGAATATTACACGCCAACCGTTCAGAAAGTTTTAGTTTTGGGATTACGGTCAGTGTGTTTTCACTTATTCCAATATTGAATTTTTTAGTGATGCCAGTGGCTGTGTGCGGTGCAACGGCACTGTGGGTCGATAAGTTAAAAAAACGCATTTAATAGCGTTACTAAAAGCTAGTTAAGAAGGTAAGTGAACTAAATCACAACTTACGCAGTAAAACTGAAAAAAGTAGCCCTTAGATAAGTGGTTACTCAGTCTAATAAATGATCAAGGGTAATCACATGAAAATTGGGATAGGGATATTTTGTTTATTTACGTTGTGTTCTTTAAGGGGGTGGGCTCAGTCTTCAGCCCCTTTTACGATGACACATATTGAGTACCCCTATATTGAAGACTACACCGCACTTTTTGAAGAAATTTATATTGAGCTGGGTTTTGAATTAACCATTATTCCAACCCCTTCAATAAGAGGACTAATATTATTAGATAAAGGAAAAGTAGATGCGGATGTTATTAGGATAGCGAACACTGCTAAAAACTATCCCAATTTAATTATTGTACAACCTCCATTATATAATGCTGCTTTGACCCTATTCTGTGTTAAGGAAGTACCTTGCAATAAAGAGGTTTTGACGAACAACCACACGACAATTATAGCGGCAGACAACACTATTAGTTTACTTGACCCTACAGAATTTAAAGCCCGCCAAGCCAATTTTCAACTAGGCACCAATATTCCCGAAATGCTTAAAGCGCACCGACACAACTATGCACTGCTCGTGTTAGATAACTTAATGGAGAGTCAATTCAATAGTGACTTTCAAATGTTTAAAATTAAGAGCATCCCAGTTAACCATGTCATACATAAAAAACACCTTGCTTTACTTGAGCAGCTACAGCAAAAAATACATACTAAATTACCTCAGGTTTTACACAAACGAGCCAGCAAAATTAAAACCTTGATGCAGTAATTCCCTTAGTTATTCAAAAAATTTTTAAGTTAACTAACTTGTCTTAAAAGATACAGCATGGACATTACGTAAATTAAGATTCTTTTTTACCTGCCAAAGATCATAACTCCCTTGCATTGCCAACCAAGTTTCTGGAGGCCTACCTAAGGCCTTAGACAATCTTAAAGCCATTTCAGGGGTGATACCACTCTGTCCTTTTAAAATACGATTCAAGGTGGATGATGCCACATCAAGTTGGGACGCTAAAAAACGGCAACTGTAACCAAAAGGTTCAAGATAGTTAGTTTTGATAAACTCACCAGGATGGGGAGGGTTGTAGAGGTTCATTGATAGTATTACTCATAGTATTTTTACATTGTAAAGGTTAAAACAATAAACAACAGCTTAACGATAGCGCGATGCGCATAACGCATCGATTAAAAACTCTAAAGTCAGATTACCACATACAAAATCTAATAAAAGTGCCCCAATTATGAGAAAACGTGTACTCACTGCAACCATTAAAATTAGCGGTTTTAATAGACTTTAGAACATATTGATGCAATGTTCTATTGTTTATACGACGCTTGTTCCCGTAACAAATCTCCCAGTTTCAGAATGAAGTTTTTCAAAGCAATGTCTTTTGTTGCGCCAATAGTTAACTTAGATTCCCGGCTAATTTTAATGGTTTTTCTTTTGATAATACCGTTTCTACTCACCGCTATTTGGGCGTTCATTGAGATTATTTTGCCAGACTCCATTTCGGGCATCGCAATTTCGGTAAAATCGATATGCAATTTTGTTTGAGCTGAAGGCATCACACGAACACCTGACCTATTTAAAGAGTGAATTAAAGAGTCTTCAAAATTTTCTTTATCCTTATCAGAAAACATTAAGTTGTTTTTTGTTTGTGATGATGATTCTGGGTAACTGAGTGCGGCAAGTTCTATTATCCTTAAACCATCAAGGTTTCCCATATCAACAGTTTGCACAGTACTTTGTGTGAAGAGACCATTTTGTTCATTTAAAGCACAGCTACTGAGTCCGGTAATCAGCAAGAAAATGCAAACTAGATATTTCACTTGTGGGTTACCAATCTCAAAAGCGTTTCTGCGGCAATAGGCGGTTTGTGATCTGTATCTAGTGCTTTATCGTTGGTTAACGCCCTAATCAAACTGCTTATTTTTTCATTTGCGGGACAGTGAATGTGTAACGCTTTAGCATGTTTTAAGATGGCGCCGTTTATATGCTCAATTTCAGTTGATTTACCCTGCGACACATCCCACCACATAGAGGAACGTACATTAGGATCTATGGCTAACATTTTGTTGGCCACGCGGCTAAAAATAAAATTGGGTAGCCGCAATACCATAGGGATTTTGTGAGCAGAGATGGCCGTCACTTTGGGAAGTGTTATCGCTAACGCATCCGCTACTTGCAATAACTCCCCCATGAGTAAAGCAATGACCTTGCGATAACTACGCTGCTCTAACATAGCTTTGACCGGAATATCGGCTAATGCATTAACACTGTTACCCAAATTTAATTGTAACTTTGCCCACAATAGCGCGTCCATTTCTGCTGTGGTAGTGACGGGTAGCAGTTCTGAATGTATTGCCATAACGACTGTACTGATGCCAACTTTAGACTGTGGTGTCTGTTCAATTGTCAGCTTACCTTCTGAACCACGGTGATAATGACCAGGGGATAGTTCAACTACATTAAAAGGCACCATGACTCTTAAAACCAGGTTTTCAGGATAGGCTTGTTTCACAGCCGCGTCTGAGCCCAAACCATTTTGACAACAGAGAATAATGGTATTCTCGTCAACTAATGGCGCTATATCGATAACCGCTTGTTTAATGCCAGTACATTTAACGGTTAGCCATAAAAACCTAGCTTTTTTAATTGTAAAATTTGGCGTCGATAGCTGTATATCATCGAGCACATCTATTTTAGCTATGATGGCCTCATGGCCTTGGTAATCAGTGAGTTTTAAACCTGATGTAAGTTTTGATTTTGCCTTTGCTCGACAAATTAATGTGGTTTGAAATCCCTGAGCACTCAGAGCACCACCTAAATAACTACCAATCAGGCCCGCACCAAAAATTGTATGTTGCTCCCAGGAGAAAAAATCTGTCATTGAAGAACTGCATATTCAAAATAGAGATTAAAACACCTTATCACAAAGCAAAGGGCCTGTTGACCTTTTGCCAATGGGTAAATTCACTTACAATAGCCGCGTTTGTTTATCCATTTTTAATCGAAGTGAGCATTATCTTTGACTGCTAAATTGTCACCCCTGTTGTCTCGATTGACAGATTTTTGTTGGTTGTTCTTTCCCACATTGCTTTTTTTTAGTGTCTTGTATGGTTTTTATTTTTATAACACTGAGTTGCTACAAAGCTGGTTAATCAATCTTTGGTGGTTGAGTTATGCCAGTTTAGCTATTGCCGCGATTATTGCCTTACAGTTTGGTCGAAGTCGACTGGTTTATGCATGTTTATTATTGTTAATTATTGCAGCGAATAAAGTTCTCACATTTCCTCCTGAATTACTCGATGCGAAATACAGCGGCATCTTGTTTGGTTTTGTATTTTTGATGTATAGCAAAGACAAAGGATTTTCGGCTATAAACTTTAGTTTTAGCTTAGTGGTGTTTTTAAGCTTATTTGCAGTAAGTTGGTTAGCTATTCCAACGCTGCAACAGTTTAGCCAAGCATGGTTAACTTCTTTAGACGGTATGTTATATCAACTGTCTCCCGATTTACGCACTTTAGTGACTCCTTTTAACAGTGCCTTACTTATTGTTAGCCTGTTACTAGGCTTGTTAAGATTAGTGATCAAAACTGATAACACCCATAACGCTTTATTTTTTGCGTTAGTGTTAAGTGCCTTGATGCATATTGTTGGCGATACTGACTTTGGGTTGATTAGTATCGTCAGCTTAGCGGGTTTGTTCTGCTATTCGATACTCAAAGACAGCTTTACCATGGCCTTTAAAGATGAACTAACAGGGATCCCGTCTAGGCGCGCATTAATGCAATTTGTACAAACCCTAGGTCGTAAATATACGGTTGTGATGTCTGATATCGACCATTTTAAAAAGTTTAACGACACCTATGGCCATGATGTGGGTGATGAAGTATTAAAACTTGTGGCCAGCAAATTGGATAAAGTATCTGGTGGCGGAAAAACCTTTCGTTTTGGCGGCGAAGAATTCATTATCGTTTTTCCCCGAAAAACAGCAGCTGAAGTCACACCTTTTGTAGAAATGGTGCGCCAAACCATAGCTAATTACGATATTGCTTTACGGGCTAAACCTCGCCCACCTAAACCTAAGAAAGCTTTGGCAGCTAAAAAACCAGCCGCTAAAAAGCCCGCCAAAGAACAAATAGTCAAAGTGACGACTAGCTTTGGTGTAGCTCAGCGGACAAAAGAACATGCAGACTTTGCCAGCATAATGAAACAGGCTGATATTGCCTTGTATGCAGCTAAAAAAGGCGGTCGAAATTGTGTAAGGATCGCCAAACAATGAGCTTAAGCATATGAATTCCAATCCTCATACAAAACTGCTAGTACTCGGATACGTTTGGCCTGAACCTAATTCTTCGGCTGCGGGTAGCCATATGTTGAGCTTATTGACTCTGTTTGTGAATCAGGGATATCAGGTTACTTTTGCAAGCCCTGCTCAACAAGGAGATCATAAAGTAGACTTAACCGAACTGGGTATCGCGGAACAAAGTGTAGCGCTTAACTGCAGTAGTTTTGATGGCTTCATCAAAGAACTGAATCCCACTTTAGTGTTGTTCGACCGTTTTATGCTTGAAGAACAATTTGGCTGGCGAATAGCGAAATATTGTCCTGACGCGATACGTATTTTAGATACTGAAGATTTACATTCACTACGCCATGCTAGGCATCAGGCGCTAAAACAAAATAGAGCCGTCACTAATGCAGACCTCAATAGCGATATAGCGAAACGTGAAATAGCGGCTATTTTTCGCTGTGATTTGAGTTTGATTATCTCCGACTTTGAATTGGCATTGCTTACAAACCATTACTCTGTGCCTGAACATATACTACTCCACTGCCCTTTTATGTTAGACCTAACTAACCTACCTGAATCAACATATGGCTACACAGACAGGCAACATTTCATCAGCATTGGTAATTTTCGTCATGAACCCAATTGGGATGCAGTATTGTTTTTAAAACAACACATCTGGCCGTTAATCCACAAACAATTACCCAAAGCCGAATTACATGTTTACGGCGCTTATCCGCCACCCAAAGCGACGCAGTTACATAATCCCAAACAATGCTTTCTAGTCAAAGGTTGGGCCGAAGACGCCAAACAGGTAATGCAACAAGCCAGAGTATGTTTAGCGCCATTGAGGTTTGGTGCGGGTATTAAAGGTAAATTAGCTGAAGCAATGTTTTGTGGTACACCCAATGTCACGACAAACGTTGGAATTGAAGGCATGACTATGGGGTTTGATTGGCCAGGATTAACAACAGATTTAAATGCCTTTGATAGTTTTGAAGACAGTGCCCAAAATATTGCTAACCATGCAGTACAGCTATATCAAGAAGAAGCTCTGTGGCAACAAAAACAACAACAGGGTTATCAACTGATTAAAGCCAATTTTACCAAAGATAAAATCCAAGCCAAATTGTTAGCGAGAATAACTGCTATACAAAACAAGCTAAGCACTCATCGTGCAGATAACTTCATTGGGCAAATGTTGCAACACCACCAGCTTAAAAGCACCCAGTATATGGCACAGTGGATTGAAGCTAAAAATAGTCGATAAATGATAAAACCAAGTTTTATTTGGGACTAAAAATAAACTCAAGGCGATTACCACTTGGCTCACGTATCATCATATGTTTACCAGGCCCGCCAAATGCAAGCTCAGGTGCAAACTCTATCACTACACCTTCAATCTTTTTAAAGCGTTCATATAATTCATCTAAAGCTTCAAAGCTAACCACAGTCAGCGCTAAGTGGTGTAGTCCTACGTTTTTTTTACGGTCAAATTTCACTGTATTGACTTGCGAGCTAGTTTGCCAAAGTGTTAGGAATACTTTTCCATCACTTACAAATTTTGCAGGGTAATCAGGGTCCCCGCCTTTTTCTTCCCAACCTAGGGTATCAATAAAAAAAGAGACTGAGCTATCCAGATTGCTTACCGTTAGTCCTAAATGATTAAGGCCCTCGGTAAGAATTGTACTTTTGGCGTTGGCGTTAAAACTTAAAACAGAAATAAAAAGTAGAGCAGCGATTAGTTTCGGCATTTGTATCAGGTCCCTATTAAATAATGACTACAATTCGCTATCAGACCGTGCACCTAACAAAAGTATTGCAAGAAATAAAAGACAGCCTTCACAAATTATTATAAATATGAGTTACCTTTAACTTTTTACTGAAGCGTTTATTATGCCTAAATTATCGAGACTGCCATTAAGAAATGGCAATTGAGTACTAAATAACTTCACACAAAAGTACGAAAGACTACGGCTACTTTAAAAAAACAATGGATACCAAACAATTATGAAAACCATGCTATTTCAAACACTACTTGTGGTAATGCTAAGCTGTTTAAGTCACCTTACTCAAGCTCATGAGTTGCAGCAACCCACACAAGTAGACAATGCTGTTACTGTCCCAATCTACCAATTATTCGACGCCATGCGTGAACATGATCAACACAAACTGCTAGCTCAATTCACTAAGCAGGCATTATTGCAACGCATTACCCATACCGGGGAAGTGATCAACACTGATGTGAAACAATTTGCACTCAGTATCAGCAAAAATAGCGCCACTTTAGATGAGCATTTATTGGCAGTCACGACTCAACAACAAGATGAATTGGCCAGTGTTTGGACCCCCTTTGCCTTTTATCTAAATGATAAATTGAGTCATTGTGGTACTAACAGCTTTCAATTAGTACAGATCAACGGTGCGTGGAAAATCCAATACTTAATTGATGTCACTTACGCTGGTGATTGTCAGGCTTTTGTAGCAAAACATAAAATTCAATAACTAGATCATTATAAAGCTGGCGCACCTAGTCTCCAGTCTTGCCAGTTATTCACTATATGATCTGTCACTTTAGCGCCCACTAATACAATGTTTTCAACTGTTTCGGCAAAACCACCTGCAGTCTCTCCGGGGGCAGGATCTAAATGTTCTAAGGTAGTTTCTTTTGGATTACCTTGATCAAAATTAACTGATCCTCGTAAGCTTAAAATACGTTGTGTGCCCAAACTACGACTGATTACTTGGGTAATTGCTGCGGCTTCCATTTCAGTGGCTACGTAATCATCAGCGCCATATAACTCGGTGATGTATTGGGCTTCTTTCGACAATCCAGGCCCATGAAAAAAGGTGTCGCCTGTCATATGTGTACCCTTAAGCACTTTAGGCAATCGCCTTGCCTCTGCTTGGGGGTAACGCATACGGTAGGCTTGGGCTTCAGGTGAATCTTTGAGTTTTAGGTCTGCGGTTAACGCCATGCTCCATTTAATCAATAATGGGTTAAGTTGATAACGGCGAATATTTTCGTAGCCTTTACGTGGCATAAAAGTCGGCGCGCCTACCTCTCCTTCTTCTGGTGCCCAGCGATGACCTAAGTCGTAATCTATTAACCAACTGCCCCAACTCACATCACCTATAGTACCTTTTGAAGGTGGTGTGCCGCCTACTCCACTTAAAACGAAATAGCTGTCCGAAAAGTCGAATTTTGGGTTCAATAAAATGGCTTGCATTGAAGCAGATGACGCCACCTTACCCATACCTAATACGCCGCCACACACACCATGGTTGTTGCAGTAAATAGGCTTATGTGCCCCTTTTATAGAAATTGGCGAACTGTCTTTAAAATAACGTTTATACCAATGTTGAAATTCACCGGCTTTATCACCTGAATTAGCGCCTATTTCAAACATGGCGGCAATAAATACTTTCACCTCAATTGGCTTATCGCTGGCTGCTACTGGATGACAAAACGCCAAGGCGCTGAGTAATATCAAAGCGACTAAATTATGCATATTCACAATAATTCCTCTGTTATTAATATCGGTGAACACAATCCTTAAGGATTAGCGTTAACCACTTTTTCCAAATTCGACAAAAAAGGTAAGGCTTCAAAACTTAGGGGTAACTTAACTAACTTTTCACCTTGTGAATTTAACACCAACAAAGTGGGAAACCCCGTGACTTGGTAGTCTTGCATAAAGCTTTTACCTGCTTCAGAGTCGTACTCAATTCGCGCATAAACAAAATGTTGATTAAGGCGATCCTTAACTCGCGTATCTGAAAACACTTGTTGATCTAATTTACGGCAGCTTGGGCACCAAATGGCTGACATATCCGCCAAGACTAATTTATCAGTACTTTTTGCCAGCTGCAGTGCTTGTTCCAAGGTATGCAGTTGCAATCCAGTCTGCTCTATTGCTTGTTGCCCTAGAAAACTCTGCACGGCCTTATTGCCGTAATACCCTAAAACGGATAACAATAATATGATCCCGCCAATGACTAAGGATTTACTAAAAGTTGAACCCCTCTGGTGCTGCTTATTTAATAACATTTAACTTTCTTGAGTAGCAGATGGATGTTGGCAATATGCCATTATTTTGTCGACTACTGCCGATAACCCATTTCCTCTGGACTGGCTTAGATGTCTACCCAAATGTAAGGATTCTAAGTATTCCGCTAAGTTAAAGACTAAGACTTGATGACTTGTTTTCCCTGATAAGGCTTCAAATATCACGGCCAATAAACCACGAACAATTTTGCTAGGGGAATCACCCTGTAGCACTAGTCTATCATTTTCCAAAAGACAGTGGACCCAAACCTGGCTTTCACAGCCATGCACAGCTGTGACTTCGGTTTTATATTGCTCTGCTAACCTAGCTAACTCTTTTCCCGCTAACATCAATTGCCTGTAGGTTTGATCCCAAGTTTTTGCTTGTTGAATTGACTGGGCAATAGGTAGCAGTTTTGTTTGCTCTACTTTGTCTACGCTGTGGTTAGTCTCTACTTGAGTGACAGGCTCTGTTAATAAACTAATACATTCAATTAATGCCGCACCTAAGGTATTAATTTCTGATTTGGTATTATATGTGGCCAAAGACACTCTAACAGTGCCGTCTAATCCCAATTCATGCATCAAGGGCATAGCACAATGATGCCCTACCCTAACGGCAATATTGCGTTTATCTAACAACACTGCCAAGTCATAATGACTAACGCCTGGTATAGTAAAAGATTGCACGCAAATACTATTCACTTTGTCACCCCATAACTTTACTTGGGGAATACCCGACAAAACACTCAATAAATGCTGATATAAGGTCTCTTCAATCTGCATCATGGTATTTTTATTGTTCTGAATAAATTCACTGGCCACTCCAATACCCAACACCCCTGCAATATTCGGCGTACCGGCTTCAAACTTTAAAGGTGGCGCTTGAAAAGTAGTTTCAGCGAAGCTTACTTTTTCAATCATCTCGCCGCCTAACTGATAAGGGGGTAATTGTTCTAACAATTGATACTTTCCGTACAACACTCCTATACCAGTAGGCCCAAACATTTTATGGCCACTAAACACATAAAAATCACAGTCTAATTGTTGTACATTTACGTTTAAATGACTCACGGCTTGGGTACCGTCTATTAGGGTTAACGCCCCCATTTGTTTGGCTTTGCTTAAAATTTCTGCAATCGGATTAATGTTCCCTAGAGCATTAGACACATGAGCGACTGCAACCAAAGCTGTGGTTGAATTAATCATTTGCAGCGATTCTTCTAGCTGTAGCACCCCCATTGCATCAACCGGCATTACCCTAAGTTGCAGCCCAAGATCCTTTGCCACATGTTGCCAAGGCACAATATTTGCGTGATGTTCTAAAGCAGATACCAAAATACTGTCACCCGCTTTAAAGTGATTTTTAGCTAAACCACTGGCCACAAGGTTTATGCTTTCAGTCGCCCCTTTAGTCCATACAATTTCCTTATGGCTCTTAGCACCAATAAAGTGCTGAATAGTCTTGCGACACTGCTCAAATTGCTCAGTGACACTGGCCGCTAGTTGATGACTAGAGCGATGCACATTCACCGCTCGCTCTTGATAATACTGCTGAGTAACAGCGATAACCGACTGTAATTTCTGACTGGTAGCTGCGCTATCCAAATACACACTGCTCTGCGAGTTTGGACCGAAAAAAAAGGGAAAATGCTGACGTAAAATATTGGCTGACATGAATACTATAAAACAAATAAATTTCTGAGGATTATTGTTGTCAATCGACCGCAGATTAGCAAGGTATTTAATATACCGTATTACCATAGGCTACACTAAATCCTCAAAACATCGTCATTAAGTTACTGACGATAAACTATTGATATTTAAATACATCTAAATCACTCTGCCCCCTAAAGGTAATAAATTTTCCAGCCAACGATTAAACCAACCAAGCCCTCATTCGCTAATTTTAGACAAGGTGTTTATACTGAAAAAACACTCCCATTCGGGAAATGTCAGTTTATAGGATTAAAACTTTAATGAGCGACATAACATTTCACC
Source organism: uncultured Paraglaciecola sp. (assembly GCF_963977085.1). GTDB lineage: Bacteria > Pseudomonadota > Gammaproteobacteria > Enterobacterales > Alteromonadaceae > Paraglaciecola. Next base: position 382,033 of record NZ_CAXBNC010000002.1, read on the forward strand.
CAATTGCAACGCACCAAAGTCTGCCAGAATACCAAGTTGGTATTGCAACCAACACCTGTGAATTTCCCGGCATAGCGCAGTGCATCGCCATTGTGGGCATGATGTCAAATAGAATGATTTGCGCTCATGTTTCTCCAGGAACAACACAAGTCCAAATGAATGATATTTTTGATTACCTCAAACAAGCCGGTGGTGATGAGGTGAATTATTGGTACCTACTTGGCCCAACTGAACATCATTTTATTGGAAGATCCACATTGTGGATGTCTTTGAAAGACATCAAAAAGACCTTTAAAGCTAAATTAAATAATAAATCAACCAGCTATCTTTTCCTTGATGCTTCGGACGAGCGGAACACTAAGGTCGACTTCCCCGAAGGGCAATTCAGAATTGCTTCCATTGATATTCGAGCCCTTAAACACGGCAGTTTACTACAGTTTTCCTGGAAACTTAGAGAGGGAAGACAAAAGACTCGGGGAGATTGGATACAATTTGATCTTAAAAAATTCAAACGTTTTTAAAGTGTTTATTTAGATCTAATAGGCTGGTAATAACTCACCTATCAAAACCAAGATAATTCTATGGCTAACTCTACGCTAGTCTAAATATCCTTTGAGTATCACACACTAACTAATTGTTTGATTTTTATCGTGCAAGGCATTAAATAAAAATTGAATCCCATAAAGTTATCAACATAAAAATCTTTCAATTATCCTAATTTCTTTACTCAGTTATAAAGTAGCGGTAGATTGCTAGCGACTTATAAATGAATGTTAAAGGGCGTAATTCCTTTTAGATTTTATCAACGACCAATATCCCTATTATTTAAAATATCTTTATATCCGTTACTTTTTAGGAATACCATTATGTTTAACGTTAAATACCTCACATTAGCACTATTAACTTATACTTTGTTTTCATTACAAACTGTTACTGCTGAAGAAGTGACAAATGATACCGATAAAATTTTAATTACCGTTGTACTAAAACATCAGCAGGATAAAAATTTAACTGAATTACAAAGAAAGATGGACGAAAGCCGGTTTTGGCAATCATTTCCTCCAGAAGGCGTGGAAATAGAATCATGGTATGTTGCTATGGGACTGGGGCAAGTCATTACAGTAAAAATCCACCCTAAGGACCTTAGAAAACTGAATTTGGCCATAGAGAAATCTGCCTGGGGTGCCTTTACCACCGACATTTATCCAACCTATGAGTTTCGTGACATAGCAAAATCAATCAAAGCAGAAAAGTTGGCGGCAGACAAAAAATAATAAAGTTTGCATAAAGATCCATAGAAATTGCCACACAATTTAAATGAATGTCCGTTTCATTTACAAACAAAATAGCTCCCAGCTGTAACCTTGCTACTGGGATCTATTCTAAGTTCAGTGTAGGACTCACCAAGTCTAAGATGTCAGCATTGTGAGTCGTACTGATGTCGACACTGTCTAACACTGAAGTCAGACTATTTACTTGGATAACTTTTAGCAGATGTTCGGGTATTGGTTCTAATATTGGGGTGTTCATCCCGTTTGAGGTAGTAATTAAACGATTTTTATGAAGGGTGAATTTATCTCCCATTTTTATGCCGTTTTCAATGCCCATATTGATGGTCAGTTTTTGTTGGTTATTATTAATAATTTGCGCAAAACTTTTTTCACATTGCAGTAAGCTCGCCACTTCTGATACTGCGCCATTAACAGTATTAAGCACCACACGACCATAGTCGCTGCGCCAAAATAAACTATTATTGGTGTCTACACTATACTCGTCATTAAATTCCCAAGTTGCTTCGCTGTGGTAAGATTCTTGAAACAAAATATTGTGTCTGTAAGCATCCAAAACATAGACTTGAATGGTAAAATTGCGCCTCAGCGTGACATCATCACTTAACAAGGCTTCTTTCACTTGTTCAAACAAACTAATGTCTCTAATAAATCCAAACACAATAAATTGCTGACCATATTGTCTGGCCAAATAATTTGATTTTTCAGTTATTTCACGTAGGTTAATTTCTTCGTGAACGCGCACATTGGTAAAGGCTTTATCAATCATTGAAACCTTAGGTGCATTTTGCTCAGAGCTTAACTGACGCTCAAAACGTTTGGTAATTTGTTTACCTAAGTCAAACAATCCTCCGTGACTGGCTTGTTTAGGCCGTAACAATTGAAATTGAGTTATCAAAACCGACCTGGCATATCGGTCGTTGCTACAATTAAATAATGGGGTAATGTCGACTCTGACTATCACACTTAAAGTATCATCAAGAACTGTCTCGCTGAGTATTTCCACTCTTTGGATACTGCCTTGGGTGGTAATCACAGATTTACTGCTAACCAATAATCCGTCTAAAACGATATCCTCTGCTGCCACAAAACTACCATGTTGAAATGACGCGTTAGCCACTGCATTTTTGATAGCCTGTACCCGAGCACTTTCAAGATCGGCACCATCTAAGGTAACAGTTGCTTGTCCTTGCTGCCAAACAGCCCGTGCCTTAGGCGAAAAACAACAGCTGCCAATTATGGTAATTACCACTATCCAAAGTAAATAATGAGAATTTTGCATTACTTAAATATCGCGAATAGTTTGTCTAACATTGAATCCTGTTGGTTGTTATGAAGCTTTCCTTTACCGCTATATTCAATACGAGAATTCCCCACTTTAGAAGAGATAATAGTATTAGCCGCATCTATGTCGGCGGTGCGAATTTCTCCTGAAAACCGTACATACTCTTGGCCAGTGTTTAGGGTAATCCATTTTTCTCCAGCCACAACCAAATTGCCATTAGGCAATATTTCAAGAACATATACAGTAATGTCTCCATTTAGAGAGTTTGACTGATCGGTTTTTGATGAACTATCAAGATCATTTTCTTGGCTATGCTCGATATTAAAATCACCTTCAGCAACCTTAATGGGTCCTGCGCTAACACTCACAGGACTCAGTATAAAGTTACTACTTTTGTCAGATGAATAGTTAAGTGATTTTTTGGAAGAAGTAGACTCATCCAATTTAACTAAAACCATATCTCCTACTCGGTAGTTTTTATGTAACTGATAGAGACTCCCAGCATTCACTTCATTAAACAAAGAACCATTAGGCACTTGCACTATTTCTATGTTTTCCATGTGGATGGGTTTGTAGTTTGGATCATTTGGCATCACTTGATCATTTTTGATGGCGACGGCTCTTTGATTAACCAAAGGGTTACTAGGCGTGTCTTCAACGACCTGTTGCTCAACAGTGGGGGTTTGACTGCAAGCACACAAAACAACTATGCAAGGATAAAAATAGTGTAAATATTTGAGTTTCATAAAAAAGACATCCTAAAATACTATTTACTGGTAGTAACTACGTTAAGAACGGCCTCTCATATATCCAACTCTTGCAGGGATAGTAATGTAAAAAATTCATCCCTAATACAGCACATTGTTCGTTTGCACATTGTTTGCACTTTTGCGCTTTGCAACTTTGGAAACCTAAGGTTAAAGTTACTCTGAGGTAAAATTGGAGAGGTATTGACAGCTATTTAACAAATGCTGAACGTTATTCTTGTGAATGCTATAGATAGGCTATTACTGACGAAACGTGCAACATTGTTACTGAAGGCAACCGTGGGGACAGTTGCTTAGTCAATCTAATTACTACCGGATTAAACATGACAATAATTGACACCCTTAGCAGTAGTCTAAAATTGGGTTCAGTAGTTGAATCAACTTCTACTGACAATTCTACTATCGATGGCGTTACCAGTTCTTTAGGTCAAGTCTTCGACAACTTAATGTCTTTAATGCAATCAGATGAATCAACTTCTGATGATGCCAGTGACAGCGAGGCGTCTACGGACGAACTAGTAAATAGTATTGCCACTTTGACTGATCCTATTGAAACTATTCAACAAGGCCTAATCGCGGCTTTAGGTCTGAACAATTTTGGAGCCAGTACATTAGCTGACTTAACCTCAGATGAGTCTATTGCCAGCTTACAAAATGCTTTTTTGGTAAGTCTGCAAGCGAACCTATTTAGTGCTTCAGATACTGGGAGCGACACTATTGCCGATGGTACTAGTAGTATCAGTGAAGTGGCTGAATCTAATGACTTTATAGGAAACATCGAAAACCTCTCTAATGCATTTTTAGGTGATGGAGAACTAGGGTTAAATGAGGTATTTGACACCATCAACATACTCAACCATGTGCCTATTGTTGCTGACATATACCAAGAAACCATGGCAACTGATGTCGCCCCAATTGCAGAGGTAGTGGGTAGCTTTATGTATGGTGGCGCACTAGGATTAGGCTATGCAGTGGCAAACCTAGCGGTAGAGAATTACACTGGAAAATCCATTTACAGTAACCTATTAGAAGTCTTTTTCGACGATGAACAACAAGCCACAATAGAATCAACAACCGACGCATTAGCAGAAGGAATCAACCCAGACAGCGACGCTTATCAATTTGTGAAACGCACTTTTTGACGGGTTTGAAAATTTAGGACTCGTAAATCTCCGTTCAGGTATTTCGTACCTACCTAATAATATGGTGAAGAAATACCTTATCCTTTAGTTAGCTTCAAAACGTGCTCAATAGGTTGAGGGATATCAAAATAATAACCTTGAGCATATTGCACACCGGCACGTTTAAGCGTGTCAGCTTGAAAGGTCTCTTCAACGCCTTCCCCAAGGGTATTAATATTCAACTCATCTAAGCGTTGCCGTGTTGAGGTGATTTCTTTCTCGATCACATCACCCAATTCAATACGTCTAATTACAGTAATACACAACTTTACTATTGCTGGTCGCAATACTTCAGCGGTACTGATATCAAAAAAACCGCAACCTGTATCGTCAAGCAACACCTGAATACCCAGATTTTGCAGGCGCTTAACGGCCACAGTCACCTTTCCAAGATCATCTAATGGCAGATGCTCAGTTAATTCAAATGCCAACTGGCGATGAAATGGCCTTATCTCTGATGCCTGTAGTAATGCCAATAACTCATCACTGGCCAAAACATCAGGACCTACATTAATGGTCAAAAATTGATTATTTGGGACGTAGGGTAAAAACGTTAATGCTTGCCGAGCACAAGCAAACTCAATCTCTCTTGTTAAACCAAAATGTGATGCCGAACCAAATAATTTGTCAGCTCGCTCAACAGTAGAACCTTTCGGGCCTCTGGTTAATATTTCGTAACCGGCGATAGAATCATCTTGAAGGTTAACAATAGATTGCACATAAGTTTGCAACTCTTGGTTGTCTAGTATTTGTTTAAAAGCTTGCCGCGTAATATCACAATAAGGCGAGACTTGTTTATCAAAACTTTCTACCAGTAACGCATCACTTATTCCTTCTATCGCGATAGCTTCTTGGATAGTATTTACGGTAAATTGCTCAGAATGAACAACGGAGGTATAAAGTAATGAAAAATCGATTTTTCTACCGCTACTGCCACCAAAATGTGCAACAAACATCTCTCTAAAATACTGCTGAGCCAGTGGTATCAACACCGTCTTTTGCTCTTGTATATCAAACATCACATCATCTTTGGGAGCTGACACAAACATAAAGAAAGAATAATCTGTGTAAGTCACTTCAGAGATATTGGTGTATCTTGCAAACAAGCTTTTGATTTGTGGTTCAATTGCGTTGACAAAGCTTACCCAAGCATTTTCTAGCACTATGTCACCAAGAATACTTTCCAGTATATCGGTGCTATTGATAGATGCAGCAAACACATATTGATTCCGTGACATGATTATATTCCTAACTTTAATTTATGACTTTAGGCACTCTGCCGACGAATAAACAATGAAACAAGAGACCCACCTTTCAGTGAAAACTTTCACTATTAATCCAATACTCGTTAAGAATTATAATCATTCATCGACAAATGATGTTTAATACTAGGGATCGCATCTTCTAAATGATGATTTACGTAAAGCAATGTTGTGCTACCTTCCCTAGCCAGTAAGTCGATCAGAGCTAAAACTTTAAGACGATTGATATCGTCTAAACCATTACAAGGCTCATCTAAAATCAGTAAGGCTGGGTGTTTCACCATTGCGCGGGCAAGTAACACTAAACGTTGATCACCAAAAGACAATTCTTGAAAAGGGGTCGCTGATTGTTTTTCGAGCGCCATAAGTGCCAACCACTGCTCGGCTAAGGCTATTTGATTTTTTGTGGCTTGTTGGTACAAACCTATGCTGTCGTAAAACCCTGATAACACCACATGTAATAACGAACAATTAACTCGGTAATCTAAATGAAATGCATTAGACAAGTACCCAATATATTGTTTGATTTGCCAAATGCTTTCGCCGCTTCCCCGTTGGTAACCAAATACAAAAATATCATTCACATAACACTGAGGGTGATCACCGGTGATCAAATTCAACAAGCAAGTTTTACCCGAACCATTTGGGCCAGTGACTTGCCAATGTTGTTGAGGCTGAATAGTCCAGTTCAGGCCACTAAATACAACATTTTCAGCGTAATTCACTTTAACATTAGTCAATTTGACTAATGGTTTTTTGCTGTCTAATGGATGAGGTGCAAAACTATCACCATCTTTAACAGGCAAAACCAAACTTTGCTGCTGCATATGTTGTAGCTGTTTTATGTGGGTTAGTTGTTCAACTAGATCACCTTCTATTTGGGTTTGCCATTGCAGGTTTCCAGACTGCATCAACACTAACTGCTGACAAAAGCTCGGTACTTCACTTACGCGGTTAAGTACTAACACTAAAGTCGTTTGATTCGAAATGTCTAACAGTAACCCATTAAAATCAGCACAAGCTTGGGTGTCTAATCCATCCCATGGCTCATCTAAAATAAGCAGTTCAGCTTGGTTTAATAAAGCTTTTGCTAAGAGTAATTTTCGGGTTTCACCTGTAGATAAGGCGCGAAATGGCCGTTGCAACATCCCCGACAGAGCAAACACCTCAGTGACCCGTTGCAGTAATCCTTGATCAATTTCATTAGGGTTTAAGTCTTCTAGCAAAATCTCTTGCACTGTTGTGGGTATGGGAATGATATCGAGAATATCCGCACAATCTTTTTGTTTTTCGGCCTCGATTAACGCTTGTTGTTGCTCTACTGACACCCAAGCTATATCAGCATCAACTTGGCACTGCCCCGCTAATAACTCCCCTTGCTGAGCAATAAAAGCCGCCAAAGCGGATTTACCGCTGCCGTTTGGCCCCAAAACAACCGTATGTTGCAAAGGTTTGATAGTGAGAGAATCAATATTTAAGTGAAAGTGATCACCAAAAACAGCGTGACAATTTTGAAGACTAACTAAGGACATAAAGAAAAAAAGTGAAAAAATTTGCAATATCCTAGCAGATATTCAAGTTTATTCATTATTAACCCTCAACTTCTGGGCGATATTACTCCACGTGCCGTGAAACGTTATGAACCTAGTTTATCAAAATGACTAATATTCAATTTTTGGTAGCGCATATTTTTCTTTAATTAATCTTCGTTGTTCAGCTACATTTTCAAATGCTTGCTGATAACCTTGGATCACAAAATCGGGGGTATCTAGGTTAAACGCTATGTAATTGCCAATTTCATTGACTTGCCACACTTGTTCATATTCCGCAGGATCAGCCTTTAATAACTTGGTTAAATGTTGAAAGCCATGAATAGAGACCATTATCATATCGACACGACCTTTTTGCATCATCAAAAAAGCGCGCTCAAGATCTGTTACTTTTGCCAAATTAAAGTCAGGGAAACCAATTTCTAGTAAAGATATTTCAGAAACATCACCTTGAATTGTCGCAACCTTATAACTTAATACATCGGCTAAGTTTTCAAACTTAAGGTTGGCGCTTTTCTTCGCCATTAATACATGAACCGATTTAAAAAGCGGCCCCACCCATTTAAATAACTTTTCACGAGCTGGCGTTCTAGACATGGTAAACAAAGCAGTATTCGGCGTTTTTAGTACGTTTCGGTATCCCCGTGCCCAAGGAACCATTAAAACATTCTGCTCAGGTAAGCCTAAATCTGCCCACATAAGTTTTAAAGAATCGATGGAAATTCCCGCCAATTTATTATCTTTCATAAAATTAGCAGGAGGGTAAGACTCAGTATAAAAAGTAACTTGTGGAAGCTTATCTAGTGTTAACTCTAGAGTATTAGCTGCGCTTGAATTTGAGAAAATAACGAGCAAAAGTGTCACACTACAAAAAAACACTTTAATCAATGCTGGCCCCCTTATTTAAAACTTAAATACATGACTGAGTGGTCATTAAAGACTATAGGAGTATTCAAACTTTTTATACAAAATTAAAAGGTGAATTTACTCGACTTTTTTAAATCTCACATCATGTTTCGCCATCCTTTTGTCAACATGGAACTACGTAAATGCTAATTAGGCTACTTTCTGCGCTTTGGATAAGAAGATTTCTGATACGAATTATCGTGACTGTCCTTTTAACTCGTTTTAACTCGTTGTGCTTTAATTCGTTGTGTTTTGAGGGGAGAGAGCCACGTCTCTTCCCCTAATTATCACTGTGTATTTACTCCCTTACTGCAGAGATACTATTTTATCTATCAAGCACTTGTCATCAGGTAATAAACCCGAAGCAGGCAGTCGTGGTACCAATTCTCTCCACTGTGGGTGCATAGCAAAGGCTTTCCTAAATAGTGGCAGGCTTTCATCCACCCTACCTATCGCCGCCAGCGTTGCCGCGTGCCAAAATACAGCTTCATGATTTTCCGGCATCATGACTTCTGCCTCGGCATAAGCAGCCAGGGCTTTATCCACCTCGCCCACTGTCATAAAGTCATCACCTTGTGTCATCTTAGTATATCCACGAGACACCTTTAACAGACGGCTTAATTCTTTAATGGGGTCAACGCTGTCTTCAACGCGCAGGTCAACTAACCGGCCCTTCCACACTGGGGTGCCTTTTTCGCCCTCAACCACCAGCATGGCCGCTGACTGTTTGCCACGAATGTCTCCTCCGGCATTCTGAGCAGCTTCCAGCGCTGCCATCATACGCCCAGCTAAATCTTCTTTACTAGTAGAAAAGGCATCGGCCATAGCCTTACACACAGTGGCATTTTCCATTAAATTGGCCTGTACCGTAAAGTTCTCTCCCAACATATTACAATGAGCAATGATGGCTTTGTCGCCTGTGTGCACGGCAGTTACACCATTAGCATCTATCATACCCACCTGACGGACATCCTGATGTTCATCTTTATTCAACAAAGACTGCAAACTGTCCTTAGCACTTTTCCCTTCAGCCATTGCGGCCAAACCTAAGGGTCCATAACTCACTTCAATAAAACTTTGCGTAGCGACGGCACCGACGCCAGGCTGTGCCCAAATAACATCTTTACCTACAGAAAACCAATGGGATTGAACCGCCGCACCCAATTGACCGCTTACCGGATCCCGAGCCACTATGGAATAAGTATGAGCTGGTCGTAGGGCAATATTATCGCGCTTAAAATCTGCGCCAAAGGCAAAGGAGCTAGCGGTTGTTGCTACACCTTGCAGAATCATAGCGAGTATTATTGTTGTTCTCATGTGATGACCTTTGTAATCTTATTAGAATGATAAATAGTAAGCATACTTATGCTCGGCCCCTGAAGCCAGAGCTGAATACTTAAAAGCAGCATAGTTCTCAACAACAATAACTTTAAATAATTAAGGGCAGTGTCAAATAAGGCTTGATATTAAACTTACACTATCGTCTTTAATCTTACGCAACCGCCCACTTTGTTTATTAAATTGAATCTGGCCCATTTTATTAACACCCTTCCCGCTTAGGGTTTCTTTATGATGGGTCTTATAATTCTCTTATGACTATCGATTTCAACAACACTGACCCCTTTATCATTATCACCTTTTATACTTTTATACTTTTATATTTTTATATTTTTATATTGAAAATATCTTTAATCATGATAAATCCGTAGTAGTTGACCGAGTTCAGTTTGGTTCGGTAAAGTTTGCAGTTAGGGAGCTGCTAAAGGAAAAATTACCCTTGTTGGGTTAAAATTAAGTTCCTGAGTGAATGAATCTTTTTGTGTTTGTTTTGTAATGCGTATATGACCAATAGCTTAGAGGGTAAATATGAACCATTCCATTAAACGGGTGCTTTGCATCCTAGCACTAAGTAGCCCAACGCTCGTCATGGCCAATGAGGCCTGTGATAAATTAAAGTCAGGCATATTAGTTGATGTTTTTGGCAGCGATGCCAGCATCGCGACATTCCGTGAGGGCTCTAAGTATGTACCACATAAGTTGTGTACAGCTAGCTGGGATAAGCCTAATCATCAAGAACTAACGAAGGCAGTCACCCAGTACGAAACCCAAAAGGCTATGGCAAAAATGCTGAAGCAGGAGTTTAACAAAATCGCTCCTCCTGCGGCCGGCTACTCGGTGAGTCTGACGATTATTGACCAAATTTTTGATTCGCCACAAGACGCTGTTGCTAGTCTTGAGAATACAGTTACTGAGCTTAGTAAGGGTGTCAATGTTACCGTAAAGGGAAAGGTGCATACGACACAGGTGGAGTTTAATGACTGGATTGAGGATATTGGTAACAAGGCCATTTGGGCGCCGAAACTAGGCGAGTTGCAAGTGGCAGATAATAACGGTCGCTTCGCAGTTACCGTGAAGGGTTTTAGCGACGCTAGCCAGAATTTATCTAAAGCGGTTAATTTAGCCAAGCAGATTGTGAATGATCATTAAGATTGCGCTTAACGATGAAAAAAGGGCAAAATATTGAGACACCCAAAGCAAAATATTGAGACACCCAAGGTAATAAACTACCCAATCGCAGCGTAATCTCCAAGTATAAAATCCTGCGGTTATTTAGATTCTTTGGTTTTAAAGTTAGAAATTTTAAATTTGTAGGGGCTGGACTCGCTTACAACGGTTGAATGTATAGTCAAACTCAAATTACAGGCACCGCGGTTGAACGCATGGCATGCAGATAGCTTTTCAAAGATGTGATAGTAATGATTCAGGCTTGTTGCAATAGCACTCTAGCCTTTGCCATCCCTCGTATACGTAGATGGTCTGTATGCTGTTTGAATTGTTGCAGCATATGTCGACTTCCTACCGCGGTATGGAAGTGTTGTTCGAACTCTGTCGTCAACGTTAACCATTGCTCTGAGTTAAGGCCTAGTCCCTCTAAAATAGGGCTGTTGTGATGCTCGATGTACCCCGCTTTATCCTCTCGAATACACCTACCCGTGCAATCCACTAATTCACAGTAATCAATTAGACTGTACGCAATACCTTTGGGCATGTTTTGTTTGTAATTTCCCACAAAGCGCATCAGTTTTCTCGGTTGTTCTCCTTTAATAAGAGCGTGAATACGTTGTTGAATACTGGTGTGTTTTGACGTTTCTGGTGTAGAGTTCATTTTAGCTCGAATAGGGTTTAAGTCTACATAAGCCATACAAGCTAACACCGCACTTTCATCTAACAATGCTTGGGATTTGAATCGCCCTTCCCAAAACCTACCAGTACAACCATCTTCTTTATTGGCTTCACGGGCTATGTGTTCATTGAGGTTGCGCATGAGCCAACTGATGTCATACAAACGTTGACGGTAAATTGTCACGGTTTCTTCTAGGCTCATAAACTCACTTTTACTGAGGCTATCCTCTCTTTGATATTTTTGACTCAACAGCGTGCCTTGGTATAACTGATGCCAACGCCTAATGATTTCTTTCATTGACCAGTTATCTGCCATGTCTTTATCCACACAAACAACCACATGGGTGTGATTACTCATGACTGCATAAGCACATATATCAATGGCAAACACACTGGCTAGAAACAACAACCGTTCTTCTACCCAACCTCGGCGATGTTCGTAACTTTGCCCCGTAAACTTATCCTCTCCGCACAAAAAAGAATGGCGAACACAGCGGGAAACACAGTGGTAATAAGGGGTATCGATTAAACTGATTTGGGTTTTACGTGGCTGAGGCATAACAGACCATCCGTGGTTGTTTGAGTACCTTAAAGTTTAGGACAAAGCAGCTGTTTTGCTACTTTTTAAAAATGGGTGTCTTCTTAATTGGGTGTTCTTAATTGGGTGTCTTCTTAATTGTTCTTCTTAATTGTTCTTAATTGCTTTATAAGTAAATGATTACTCATTACTGGGGTCTTTTAAGCTTTTATTAATTTCCAATAAACTCTTTTCAACAAAACTTAAAACAGCTGCAACTGCCGCTACAACCAAAGCTGTTGAATATGCCAATATCTCTAACGCATCATGGTTTTGATAATAATAATGAATTGATAGAAAAATGAGAGACGACAATATGAAAAAGTTAACAGCTCTATTTCTGTGCTTTCTTATTATTCGTTTTAGTTTTGCTTCATCCATGCTTAGTAATACTCCTGAAAGTGACTTTACTTATAACGCTTTGCTAAGCGGAAAATAATGGTTGGCTATAATCGCGAAGCGATGGCCAACTGTTATTTTTCCGTTTTAGCAACTTGTTAGGCTGTTATGGCCATGAGTTAATCTATTTCTTGATTGACTGTCGCAGCCCCGTTTGCCCAAATAATTTAATTTTCATGTCTGGCCCTACACCATCAAAGTATGCATGCACACCCGTTTCATGAACAAACTCACGGTATTTACTTTCAATCGGTATCATAACAAGGGGTAGGCGGTTGCCTGCGGGGAAGTCAAACTTGAGTATATTATGTTCGTAAGCGACTGAAACCTCCCAGCCTTGTTCAGGAAAAACGTAAGTACCTGCAAGTGATTTCAATTCTTCTGAAGAATAGGCTTTTCGTTTAACTTTCTCTCCTTGAAACACTGGCCAGTTATAGGCGCGGGACACAGAACTCAAGAATGCTTCACCAAGATTCGAGGCATTATCAGAATTGCTCAGAAACACAGCTCCGTCACCTGTTTGCAAATTCAAAGTCATCCCTGCCCTGTAGCCAACGGTACCACCATAATGTGTTATAAACACTTGGTCACCGTTGGCAATTTGTCTAAATCCATAAACATGATTTTGGATAGGATTATCCAGTAGCTCTCGAATGTTAGATTTAGTGAATACATTACTTTCGCCATGATAACCTTTGCTTATCTCAATAAGGAACATGGCCAAATCGGTTGCCGTTGCCCATAATCCTGCCGCCGCTTGTTCTGGGTAGTTATTCCACCCTCCAGGAACAATGGTGCCATCCACTTGATGTCCGCTAGCAGTATAAGAGTGACGATCATCGGGTAATGACACAGTAAACTCTGCTTGCTTCATAGCTAAAGGGGTAATCAGCCATTCATTCATGATCGTTTCAAATGGTTTGCGTAGTTTATCCTGCAAAGCAATTTCTGCGACGGTGTAACCTCCACCTGAATAAGCTAGAGCTGCGCCAGGTGTGTTGGTCACTTCAACTTTAGGCGAATTAGTAGGGGCTTCTCCTAGGACGATCTGTTGGTCGCTTGGAAACGGTTCTTTCTTTGTATATCCAGCATAACCTCCCCTCGTAACTCCTGACGTATGGGAAAATAAGTTACGGAATGTTACTGGGTTTTCGCTGGTTTGTCGGCCAACCGGAAGTTGGTAGGATGAAAGGTAGGTTTCAATGTCACGATCAAAATCTATATCCCCAGCTGTTTTAATACGCATCGCCGCAAGAACAGTTAATGGCTTAGCAAGAGAACCTGCTTGGAATAGACTACTACAACTGGCTTGAGGACCACTTCTTTTGAGCCGCCCCCAAGTTGCACTCCAATCTAGTTTTCCGTTATGGATTACTGCGACTGAAAAAGCAGGCGTCTTTGAAATAGCCATATCCATTTCAATATTGGTAGGCTTTATATCTCCATCAAACACAACCTGAGGTAGTATGCCGTTTTCAACTTTATTCTTACGCTCTTGTGCATCACTTGCCACATAGCAATTCCAGTAATTGAGATTAGCATGCTGGCTGTTTTCAATCTCTAATACTCCAGATGCATTAGCAGTGGTTGAACTAATTACGCTAGCTAACACCGTTATAAGTTGGATTCTTTTGTTCATGTCTAGTTTCCGAGCATTTAACTTAATTGGATGAGTGGATGAGTGGATGAGTGGATGAAATATCGATCAGCCTAACGCCCATTTAAGAGGCAAAATATAGTTGGCTAAAATAGGTGAACGTAGTGAACAAAAAGCCAACTGTATTTTGTTCTGCTTGAAATTCTTGTATGGATAATACACCTACCCATTAACCCCTTTTAAAACAGTTTACGGTAAA
>NZ_CAXBNC010000003.1:0-376968 GCF_963977085.1 uncultured Paraglaciecola sp.
AGCTAGAAGCTAGAAGCTAGAAGCTAGAAGCTAGAAGCTAGAAGCTAGAAGCTAAGACCGAAATAAACGCGTGTACTGGGTTTCATGCCAGGCGCTGGCCATGGCTAAACGCGGTAAGCTGGCTCCAATATTATCATCATTCACCTGATTGGCCTGTTCAATCGCATGTTCAACTTGTTCGCTTAATTCGAATAACAAGTTTTGCCCTTGGGTTTGTCCTAATGGCACTAATTTAGTGGCTGCTGCCACTTGGTTATCAATATAAGCCCAACAAAAACCACTTTGCATGGTGGTGAGTTCAAGGCCAAATAGATAAGCACTTAAAGCAAAGGCACTCACAAAGCTGATTTCTTTCTCTTTAATTAACGCAACATATTGCTGACTGTCTATGCCTTGAATATCTTTGAGCAAACGCATCAAAGCTTTACCCATAGCGACATCGGCTAAATATAACTCGTTACTTTCACGGCATGCTAAAGCGTGTTGATTCCATTGATGAAAACTAACAAAGTCATCCTCTGCCAAGGATTTTTGTAAACGATTTAACAAGGCTAAGTCAGTATGTGCAATGGACTGGCTTAAATTAAAAGCGATCCATTCTTTGGTAGACGCTGGGTCATGCACCCAGCCCATTTCTACTGCATATTCCAACCCCTGAGAAAACGAAAACCCACCTACAGGTAAATTAGCACTGCATAGTTGCAGTAACCTGTTAAGACGCAAAGGGTTTTGACTCATGCTGTTTTTAGTCATGTGAATGGGAATGACTGTGGCCATGACTTTGGCTTCCATATGCTCCGTTCTCAGGTTCAAAAATCGCCGGTGTGCGGTTAATTGATAAACCGTAGTTTTCTGCCAATTCTTCTAATACATGGTCGGGTTTAAAGCGCACCCATAACTTACCAATTTGCAAAGTGGTGTGGCGATTGCCTAAGTGGTAACAAATGCGGCTGAAGTCCATCCAGTCGGTGGCGATAGCTGTAGACACTTCTTCTGCTTTGCCTTTTACCGCAATAAGCAAACCACACTCGGTTTTTAGTACTTCTCCCACCAGCAAAGGATGGCCTCGCTGCATAAAAATGCCCAAGTCTTGTCCTTGGTCAGTGGTGATTTTAATACGTGCCTTTTTTCGGGTGTCATGATCTAAGGTGACTGAATCATCAATGGGATCATGACTGTGAGAGAGGCGTTCAAAAGCTTGCAACATGTTTTAATTAATTCCTAATGTATTGTACAAAATAGAACGTTCTACGCAGCACAATTAAAATAAACAGTAGCGCTGGGCTAATGGTAATACAGTGGCGGGTTCACAGGTAAGTAGTTCGCCATTGGCTCGTACCTCATAGGTTTGTGCGTCGACTTCAATTTCTGGTTGCCAGCTGTTGTGGATCATGTCGTCTTTGCCGATATTTCGGGTGTTTTTACACTCTGCCACCATACGAGTCATGCCGATTTTTTCGGGCACCCCTAAGTCGATAGACGCCTTAGACATAAAAGTCATAGAGGTTTTTGCAGAAGCGCTACCAAATGACCCAAACATAGGGCGATAATAAACGGGTTGTGGCGTAGGGATTGAGGCATTGGCATCACCCATAGGCGCCGCAGCAATAAAGCCCGATTTGATGATCATCGACGGTTTAATGCCAAAAAAGGCCGGTTTCCATAATACTAAATCGGCCAATTTACCTACTTCAATTGAGCCTACTTCATGGCTAATGCCGTGGCTGATTGCAGGGTTAATAGTGTACTTGGCGATATAACGCTTGATCCTAAAATTATCATTACGCTCCGTATCTGGGGCTAACGGGCCTCTTTGTTGTTTCATTTTGTGGGCTGTTTGCCAAGTACGGGTGATCATTTCACCCACACGACCCATAGCTTGTGAGTCAGAAGCAATCATACTAATGGCACCTAAGTCGTGCATGATGTCTTCGGCGGCGATACTTTCTTTACGAATACGTGAGTCGGCAAAGGCAATGTCCTCTGGAATCGATGGATCCAAGTGGTGACATACCATCAACATATCCAAATGTTCATCAATAGTATTGATGGTGTAAGGACGTGTTGGATTAGTTGACGAGGGTAAGACATTGGCCTCACCACAGGCTCGGATAATATCGGGAGAATGCCCACCACCAGCACCTTCAGTGTGGTAGGTGTGTATGGTTCGGCCTTTGAATGCGCCTATGGTGTCTTCCACAAAACCGGATTCATTTAAGGTGTCGGTATGAATAGCAATTTGCACGTCGTATTTTTCGGCGACCGATAAACAGTTGTCTATAGCCGCAGGTGTAGTGCCCCAATCTTCATGGAGTTTTAGGCCACAAACACCAGCTTCAATTTGCTCTTCTAAGGCCAAAGGTAAACTGGCGTTGCCTTTGCCTAAAAAGCCAAAATTCATAGGGAAATCGTTGGTGGCTTGCAACATCTTGTGAATGTTCCAAGGTCCCGGTGTGCAGGTTGTGGCATTGGTACCTGTAGCAGGTCCTGTGCCGCCACCTATCATAGTGGTGACACCCGACATCAAAGCTTCGTCAATTTGTTGTGGGCAAATAAAGTGAATATGAGCGTCGATGCCACCAGCTGTGAGTATTTGACCTTCACCGGCTATCACTTCAGTACCAGGACCCACTTCAATATCAATGTTGTCTTGAATATCAGGGTTGCCCGCTTTACCTATGATAGCGATGCGGCCATCTTTAATACCTACGTCGGCTTTGACTATGCCCCAGTGGTCGACAATTAGGGCGTTGGTGATCACCAAATCAGGCGTATCTTTACATGAGGCTTGGCTTTGACCCATACCGTCACGGATCACTTTACCGCCACCAAATTTGACCTCTTCGCCATAGGTAGTGGCGTCTTGTTCTACTTCGAGCCACAAATCGGTATCAGCTAAGCGCACTCTGTCGCCCACTGTGGGACCAAACATATGCGCATAAGCATGTTTATCTATACTGGCCATAATTATAATGCTCCTTGTACTAAGGCTCTAAAGCCATATACATGGCGCTTTCCAGCAAAAGGAACCAAGGTAACTTGACGTTCTTGCCCCGGCTCAAAGCGAACTGCTGTGCCTGACGTAATATCGAGGCGATAACCTTTGCACTTTTCGCGATCAAAGCTCAGTGCTGCGTTGGTTTCATAAAAATGATAGTGCGAGCCCACTTGTATGGGTCTGTCACCTGAATTGGCAACTGTGATGGCAATCTTTTCGCGGCCAACATTGAGTACACGCTCGCCTGAGTCTGTTTTGATTTCGCCTAGGATCATGTTTTGCGGCCTTTATATAATTTGTTCATGAAAAGTGTCTAAACAATGGGATTGTGGACCGTGACTAACTTAGTGCCATCAGGAAAGGTCGCTTCAACTTGGACTTCTTTGATAAGTTCTGCAATGCCTTCCATCACTTGGTCTCGAGTTAATAAGGTTCGGCCATAGTCCATCATTTCTGCCACTGTTTTACCATCTCGTGCGCCTTCCATGATTTCCATAGAAATATAGGCCATAGCTTCAGGATAATTAAGCTTAACCCCACGTTTAAGGCGGCGTTCGGCTAATAATGCTGCGGTGAACAATAGCAGTTTGTCTTTTTCTCTTGGTAATAAATCCATCTTAATCTCTACATTTGTGACTATACATTTAAGAGCTGGGCTCAACAGGCCTAACGCTTCAGGTAAACCAAATTCTGGGTTGTACGCCTTGTTTTTCGATATACAAAGGACGTATTAGTTTCCAAAGTTCAATAAATAATCCTTTACACTCATGGGCTTGCTGCCCTAAATAACGTATCACTAACAGTTGCCGAATATCGGTAATACTAATTAAAGTGTTGGCATTATTTTTATCCACTACTTCTCTAAGTTCTTCAATCAGTTGTGACCTTTGTTCATGACTGACCTGTTCACAGCCAGCATAAGCTAGAAATGTGCCAAATACTGTATTGCCGGCTAATCCTGCGGCGTGATGTTGAATGTTAGTTTTGGGTTCTATCAATACTTTATCGTGGTAAATCAGAATGTCGTCACAGTATAGTGTATTGAGTTGTGTAAAACGCCCAGAAGTAAAATTTTCGTTTGAGCTAGGCAGGCCTAAACAAGTCATGTCCCAGCCACAGTAGACGCTGGAATTGTGGAGTTTTACTGCAACATTATTCACCCCATTGGCTTGGTTATACACCAAAGTTTCAAGAGGGAAATGTTCACACTTGGCATTCGCGTCTAAGTTAATTTGGGTCACTTGAGTTTGCTTAGGATCACCTATGTCTAAATTAGTACGGGCTCGATAAAAGCGGTTTGCTCCAGGTGTGGTGACGAGTGTGTGCGCCTTAGGTTGCACATCAATTTTTACCTGTAATTCATCACCTGACACTATGCCAGCTGGTGGATGTAACAAATACAAATGTGCGCAATCTCTACCTTCAGGATAAAAGGCTTTTTGAATTGTTAAGGGACCACAACGTTTGGTTTTTGTCAGTTGGGTGCCATAAGATGAGTGACCCAACTGCAATTCTAAGCTTGCTAACCACTGACTTTTTACTCTATCTATTGCTGCTTCGGTCATCGGTTACCTAAGTTAAGGAGCGTTACTCAATGTAAGCACTGTTTTAAACGGCTAAATACTGGCCCACCAGCTCATCTGTTAGCCCTGTCATCGGGCCAGACGAAATGACTTGGCCTTTTTCCATCAATACAAATTCTTCACCCACGGCTCGGGCAAAAGGCAATTTTTGTTCGACCAAAATAATGGTCATGCCTTGTTCCTTATTTAATTTAAGTAAGACGTCACGGATTAGCTGCACGATATTGGGCTGAATGCCTTCATTTGGTTCATCCAAAATAAGCACCTCTGGATTGAGTACCAAAGCGCGTCCAATGGCAAGTTGCTGTTGCTGACCACCAGACAAATCACCGCCACGTCTATGTAACATTTCCTTTAATACCGGAAACAGTTCAAATACGTGTTCTGGTATGGTTTTACTGGTTTGACGCTTACAATTCAAACTGACTGTTAAGTTTTCTTCCACGGTTAACTGCGGAAAGATATGCCGCCCTTGAGGCACATAGCCTATACCAATGTCAGGGCGTAATTCAACTGAACTATTACTGATATCTCTATCACCAAAAGTGAGTTTGCCGGAACTAATAGGCAGCAGCCCCATAATGGTTTTCAACAAAGTGGTTTTGCCGACCCCATTGCGGCCCATAATGCAGGTACGAGAGCCTGGTTTAATGGTCAAGTCCAAGTCCCATAAAATCTGGGTGCCGCCGTATTTCTGATTGACTGCGCTTAATGTGATCATATTAACCTTGCTCCTCACCTAAATACACACGGATTACATCGGGATTGGCCTGAATCTCAGACATAGTACCTTCCGCCAAGACCGAACCTTGGTGCAATACTGATACTTTTCTGGCGATTGAACGCACAAAAGCCATATCGTGTTCGACTACCACGACTGAGTGTTCGCCTGCCAAAGAGGTGAGTAATTCTGCAGTACGTTCGGTTTCTTGCCCTGTCATACCTGCTACAGGCTCATCCACCAACAACACTCTTGGTTCTGCGGCCAATAACATGCCAATTTCAAGCCATTGCTTTTGCCCGTGTGACAATCTACCTGCTGGATAGTGACACTCAGCCACTAAGCCAATAGTGTGTAAAATCTCACCGATGCGGTCTTTTTGTTCGCCGCTTAATTTGTGAAATAAGGCGGTCCAAATACCTTTATCACCTTTAAGGCTCAGTTCAATATTTTCAAATACCGACAATTCTTCAAAAACAGTGGGTTTTTGAAATTTTCGTCCAATACCCGCCCGCGCAATTTCTGATTCATCCAGCTGTAATAAATCGACTTGTTGTCCAAAATTTACCTTGCCAGTATCGGGGCGGATTTTACCAGTAATCACATCCATTAAAGTTGTTTTGCCTGCACCATTTGCGCCGATCAAACAGCGCAACTCACCATCATTAATATAGAGGTTGAGGTTATTTAATGCCTTAAAACCATCAAAACTCAGGTTGACGTCTTCTACATATAAAATCACCCCATGGCGCGTATCAGGCACAATGTTTTCATGGGCCGTTAGGGGCGATCCTGCTTTATTGGCAGTCATGATTTTGCCTCCACTGCATCAGCTGTTTTGGCAAATTTTTGTTTAATACTGGGGAGTAACCCTGCGATGCCTTTAGGTAATAACAAAGTCACCAATACAAACAATCCGCCTAAGGCAAAGAGCCACGCTTCTGGCATAATTGCGGTAAAGCGTGTTTTGGCGTAGCTGACAATAATTGCTCCAATAATTGCACCGTATAAGGAATTTCTTCCACCTACCGCGACCCAGATCACCATTTCAATAGAATTCAGTGGCGAAAACTCACCCGGATTAATAATGCCCACTTGCGGCACATATAACGCGCCTGCAAGCCCAGCCAACATGGCCGAGACCACAAATATCCACACTTTGTAATGCTCAGGTTTGTAACCCACAAATCTTACTCGGCTTTCAGAATCACGAATGGCTGTGACTACTCTGCCCATTTTGGATTTAACGATAAAATGGCAAGCACAATATGCAAATGCTAAGGCAATAGCAGTGGCAATGAATAGGCCCAACTTAGTACTAGGAGATTGTAATGAAAAACCAAAGATCTCTTTAAAGTCAGTAAGACCATTGTTTCCACCAAAGCCCATTTCGTTGCGGAAAAATGCCAACATTAAGGCGTAGGTCATCGCTTGGGTCATGATTGATAAGTACACCCCGCTCACACGTGAACGAAATGCTAAACTACCAAAAATAAAGGCCAATAGTCCTGGGCCTAAAAACACCATGCACACCATCCATATTACGCTGTCGGATCCTGCCCAAAACCAGGGTAATTCGGTCCAGTTCAGAAAGACCATAAAGTCCGGTAAATCTGGGTTGCCATATACACCGCGATCTCCAATTTGGCGCATCAAATACATGCCCATGGCATAGCCGCCTAAGGTAAAAAATGCGCCATGACCTAAGCTTAAAATACCGCAATATCCCCAAACCAAATCTACGGCTAAGGCCAGTAACGCATAACACAGGTATTTGCCTAACAAACTGACGGTATAATCGCTCACATGAAACGCCGATGACTCAGGAAAAATGAGATTACCTAAGGTCACCAGCACAGTGGTGATAAATAAAAGGCCAATAGTAAGATGCAGAGGATCTTTACTACGAAACAGTGACTTTTGATTGCTGTCTTCAGTGATAGAGTTATTCATTAGTCTGCCGACCGCCCTTTTTGTGGAAATAGTCCTTTGGGTCGTTTTTGAATAAACAACACCAAACCAACTAATACGATGATATTGGCTAAAACTGAGCCTGTTAGTGGCTCTAGAAACTTATTAGTCAGGCCTAGAGACATGGCGGCTACTAAAGTGCCCCATAAATTGCCCACGCCACCAAATACCACCACTAAAAATGAATCGATGATATAGGCCTGCCCTAGGTTAGGCCCTACATTGGTTAATTGACTTAATACCACGCCAGCGACACCGGCAATGCCAGAACCAAGTCCAAAGGTAATGGCATCTACCCAGTCACTCTTGATACTTAAGGCTCGCGCCATATCGCGGTTTTGCGAGACTGCGCGTACATGCAGACCCAGAGAAGTTTTCTTAAGGATCAGCAACAAAGACACAAATACAAAGATTGAAAATAGAATGATGTACAAACGATTATAAGTGAGAGAAAAGATGGGGTTGATTTGCCAAGAACCACTCATCCATTCTGGACTAATCACTTGTCGGTTTAGAGGCGAAAAAATAGTTCTCACCAGTTGCTGTAAAATCAAACTAATGCCAAAAGTGGCCAATAGCGTTTCCAGTGGTCGACCTTTTAAAAAGCGAATGACACCACGTTCAATTAATATCCCTACAAATCCTGATACCAAAAATGCTGCGGGTACAGCAATCAGTAATGAATATTCAATCATGGAGGGAAAGGCTATTTGAATGACGTAAGTGGTATAGGCACCTAACATGATCATTTCGCCGTGTGCCATATTGATGACCCCCATTACCCCAAAAGTAATGGCCAGTCCTATTGCTGCCAACAGTAATACTGAGCCTAGGCTTAAGCCAAAAAATACGGTTTCTATTGCGCTGTAGAAGCTGGCACTGTTTTCGATTTCAGCTAAGGCTTTATTTAAGGCGACTTTAAGGCTTTGTTGTTGTGTCGTTAATTCTTTCTCAGGCAGGTTGGCGAGTAAACGTACCATTTCATTTTTAACTGTGGGCTCTAGTGAACCGCTGAGTTCTTTAAGGGCTACAATTTTTTCATCAAAATCACCGGCTTTAAGTTGTTGTAACGACAAGGTAGTGGCCATTAACGATTGTACTTCTTGATCTTTTTCGTCTGCTATTAACTCAGTGATGATAGCTGCCGATTCTTTGCTTGGAGAGCTAAGTAATTGCTGCACTGCTTGCAAGCGTATTTGTTTGTTGTCGTCGGTTAAATCGATTTTGGCGATAATATTACGCAAAGCACTGCGTAAGCGATTGTTGGTTTTTACTTTAGAGAGTCGCGATTTTTTGACCGCAGTCAGTGATTCTTGGCTTAAGACATCGGTAATTTCATAAAGGCGATTCTCGGTAGCCTGAGCATGCACAACTTGTTTATTGGCTCTTAAAAAATACAAATCGCCGTCTAGCATAAATTGTAATACGGCTCGAGTTTGCGGTTGTTTGGTCTGGGATATTTTCTGAATAAGCGGTGCCATTTTACCTAATTTAGTTTTAGGTAACTGATTAACCAGCTCAGTCAATTCTGCACTGGCTTTTGTATCTAGGTCTGCCTGCAAAGCATCACTTTGCCCAGAAATGAACAACAGCAGCAATAATATAAATAGTCGGTGCATTACCTGTTCCTTGCTAAGTGTCGGTTTGAACTAAAAAAGTCCGACTTCCCCTGAAAAAATGAGAAGCCGAACAACCAGGGACTGAAAGAACTAAAATATTATCAGTCGCCGTCCTCACACATAAAACTTAGAAGTTTTGACCTGAACATTTAGCTGTTTTGACATCAAAGTTTCCGCAGCTTACTGGGGCAGTCCAATCAGATATGAGATCTTTAGAGCTAGGTAAAAAGTCTGACCAAGCATCACCAATGACAGTATCTGGGGTTTCCCATACCACTTCGAATTGACCATCTTCTTGGATTTCACCAATAAGAACAGGTTTAGATAAATGATGATTGGCATTCATTACTGCTGTGCCACCGGTTAAGTTAGGTACAGCGACACCTATCATGGCTTGCTCAACTGCATCTACGTCAGTAGTACCGGCTTTTTCAACGGCTTTAACCCACATTTCAAAGCCGATATAGGTGGCTTCCATCGGATCATTGGTGACACGATCTTCATCCCCAATATATTTTTGCCATTGTTCAATAAAGGCATCGTTGCTTTCAGATTCAACACTTTGGAAATAATTCCAAGCGGCTAAGTGACCTACTAAAGGTTTAGTATCAAAACCAGACAGTTCTTCTTCACCTACAGAGAAAGCCACCACCGGAATATCTTCAGCAGAAATACCTTGGTTACCTAGCTCTTTGTAAAATGGAATGTTGGCATCACCGTTGATAGTTGAAACAACTGCTGTTTTCTTACCTTGAGATCCAAATTTTTTGATATCTGAGACTATGCCCTGCCAATCAGAATGACCAAAAGGTGTGTAGTTGATCATAATGTCTTCTGCTTTTACGCCTTTAGCTAATAAATAAGCTTCAAGAATTTTGTTAGTGGTACGTGGGTACACATAATCTGTTCCTGCTAATACCCAACGAGTCGCACCTATATCATTCATCAAATAATCCACAGCTGGTATCGCTTGTTGGTTAGGCGCTGCGCCCGTATAAAACACATTTTTAGAGGATTCTTCGCCTTCGTATTGCACTGGATAAAAAAGTAATCCATTTAGCTCTTCTAAAACAGGCAACGCAGACTTACGAGATACAGACGTCCAGCAGCCAAAAATCACGTTGACTTTGTCTTTGGCTAATAATTCACGGGTTTTTTCTGCAAATAATGGCCAGTTTGATGCAGGGTCAACCACTACAGCTTCAAGTTTTTTGCCTAACACGCCACCTTTTTTATTTTGCTCTTCAATCATCATTAACACTGTGTCTTTCAGAGTGGTTTCACTAATGGCCATAGTGCCTGATAACGAATGTAGTACACCGACTTTGATGGTGTCTTCTTGTGCAAAGGCGAATGATCCCAACACTGTGTTTACCACAACAGTACTGATCATTATTATCGTTCTTAATTTCATGATGGATCCTTGTAGATGACTTCTTAGCCCTAGTACATTTGGAATAACGTACTTGGCGAAATAAAGTACTCGGTTAAATATTTTGCTTACCAAAAGTGATGAATTGATTATTGCGGTTAGCTTGTTGAAAAGACATCAGTCAAATTACTTAGTTAATGCCTGTATATGCCTCTTGCTGATGAACATCGAAGGACCTAGACTTGTCGCACTCGCGCTATTTTTA
Organism: uncultured Paraglaciecola sp.; assembly: GCF_963977085.1. Taxonomy (GTDB): domain Bacteria; phylum Pseudomonadota; class Gammaproteobacteria; order Enterobacterales; family Alteromonadaceae; genus Paraglaciecola. The sequence goes on from NZ_CAXBNC010000003.1 coordinate 10,530, forward strand.
TTTTCCTCATTACAGGTATTCAGCACATTAAAGCCAAACATCCGCATCAAAGTATCCCTGTAAAGCAGGTGTCTTCCTTTACTAGACGTACTTATACCCAGCTAGTAGCAAACGAAATGATGGAAGATTTTGCGTTACGCTACACCTCAAAACGGGCCCGTAAATGGTCTTATTCACGTATTGCGATTACTGCTCTAGGCATCATTTCTTTTATGGTGCTTGAGGCTATAGGTGGTGCAATTACATTAAATTACGGGTTTATTAACGCTGCTTGGGCAATAGTGGCGTTAGTGGTAGTTATATTTATAAGTGGTTTGCCTATTAGTTATTATGCCGCTAGGTATGGCATCGATGCTGACTTGCTCAGTAGGGGCGCTGGTTTTGGTTATATGGGCTCTACTATTACTTCGCTTATTTATGCGTCTTTTACCTTCATTTTTTTTGCTTTAGAAGCCGCTATAATGGCCATGGCTTTGCTTTTATGGCTAAACATTCCACTGTCGGTAGGTTATGCCATCAGTGCATTGGTGGTGATTCCTTTGGTATCCCATGGGATCACCAACATTAGCCGCTTTCAGGTGTGGACACAGCCCATTTGGTTGGTGTTGCAACTGTTACCTTTGTTATACGTATTTAATCACCCAGCCAGCAATGTGAGCGAATGGATCAATTTTACCGGCGATGCCGGTGAAAGTGGCGCAAGCTTTAATATTCTTTTATTCGGCGGTGCGTCAGCGGTGTTACTTGCATTGGTTGCGCAAATAGGTGAACAAGTCGATTTTTTGCGTTTCTTACCTGCCACATCAGAAGATAAAAAACCGTTAAAATGGTGGTTGGCCGTTATTTTTGCTGGGCCTGGCTGGGTGATTGTTGGTGCCGCAAAACTGTTTCTAGGATCATTTTTAGCTTACTTTATTTTACAGCAAGGTATTGATCGCTCACTTGCAAGTGATCCAGCCCATATGTATCAAATCGCTTTTGGATACATTCTCAACGAACATACTTTTAGTGTGGCCATAGCGGCGATTTTTGTTATTTTGTCGCAATTGAAAATTAACGTGGCCAACGCCTATGCTGGCTCGTTAGCTTGGTCAAACTTTTTTAGCCGTTTAACTCATAACCATCCTGGGCGAGTCGTGTGGATGGTATTTAATATTCTAATTGCTTTGCTCCTAATGGAACTAGGTGTGTATCAAACGATTGAGAGTATGCTGCAAGTCTATTCGGTGCTGGTCTTAGCCTGGCTAAGTTCAGTGGTTGCTGATCTCATCATTAATAAACCATTAGGCATAAGTCCGCCGCATATAGAGTTTAGGCGCTCTAAGCTTTATGACATTAATCCTGTTGGTACTTTTTCAATGATTATTGCTTCGGTTGCGGGGTTTGTTGCTCATTCAGGATTAATGGGGGAGTTGGCTCAAGCTTTAGGTTCGTATATTGCATTTTTGATTCCATTCATTACAGTTCCCATCATAGGTATTATTACTAAGGGTAAATACTATTTGGTAGAGGACACTCATCCTGAGGAAACGCTAAAAGTAGAACCTACATGTTGCATTTGTGAAAATCAATTTGATGAACAAGACATGGCGTATTGCCCTGCTTATCATCAAACTATATGTTCTTTGTGTTGTTCTCTTGATGTGTGGTGTGGTGATAAATGCAGAAGCGATGCTACGTTTTCCGCACAAGTTCGCGCGGTCCTTAAGCGCTATTTCAGTGAAAAAACGACTAACGTATTCTCTACATCAATAGCCCAATGGGCCCTATTGACCACCATACTCAGTAGTATCATTGCACTTATATTGTTTTTAATTTACAAACAAATGCCGGCCGCCAATGCCCAGCAAGACGCAATTTTTGTGTCGTTATTAATCAAAACCTTCTTTTTTATTCTAATCGTTGTTGGTGTGGTTAGTTGGTTGTTTACGCTTGCTAGAACCAGTAACCGTGAGGCATTGACTGAACTTAGAGGACAAACCACAGCATTGGCCAATGAAGTCAGTGCCCATGAAAAAACCAGTAAGGCTTATCAACTTGCTATTAAGTCATCTGAATCAGCAAACCAAGCAAAAAGTCGCTATTTAGCTGGCTTAAGTCATGAATTACGTACTCCGCTCAATATCTTATTAGGTTACGCACAATTATTGTCAAAAGACGCCACCCTCAGCCAAGAAACGCGTCTCTCAATTAATACTATGAAACGCAATGGTGAACATTTAGCTGATCTTATTGAGGGCGTTTTGGAAGTATCAAAAATTGAAGCGGGTCGTTTGTATGTGCATCGAGATGAAGTGCAGTTGCGCCCCTTACTTGAGCAGTTGGTCAATATGTTTCGCTTACAAGCGGTATCGAAAGGGTTAGATTTTACCTATCACTTCCCTGGGTATCTTCCCGACTATGTCACAGTAGATAAACAGCGGTTACGACAAATTTTGATTAATTTGATATCTAATGCCATTAAATTTACCCAACAAGGCTCTGTTTGTTTTAGCCTTAAGTACCGAAATGAAGTGGCATATTTTTCAATTGAAGATACCGGAGAAGGCATTTCTCCTAGCGACCAAGAGATTATTTTTAAACCCTTTGAGCGAGTGTTAGAAAGCCAAAATAAGACTGCTGGTACAGGCTTGGGCCTAACGATATCGAGTGCACTTGCAGAATTAATGGGGGGAGATATCAGTGTTAAAAGTGAAGTCGGTAAAGGTAGTATTTTTAAATTGAGTCTTTTACTCCCAAAAATTGAGCCCATTCAAAACGAAGGTATTGCGCAAAGCAGTATAAATGGATACGAAGGCGAAGCTAAACGTATATTGGTAGTCGATGACGAACAGGCTCAGCGAGATCTGATACGGGATATTATGCGCCCAGTTGGCTTTATTGTAGAAACGGCAGATTCAGCGTTTAGTGCCATGTCGGCGTTAAACCACAAATCAATAGACTTGATATTACTTGATTTAAAAATGCCCGATGTTAACGGTTGGCAAGCGGCCAAACAAATGCGGGACGCCGGTTTTAATCAGCCTATTGTCATAGTGTCTGCCAATGTAAGAGATCTAGAAGTATCTAATACGGCCATTGGTCGTCACAATGACTACCTAGTAAAACCTTTTATGGTGAATGCACTGCTAGAAAAAGTAGGGCATTGGCTCAATTTAACTTGGATACACGACATAGATGAACCCGTGGTAATCGACGCCACAATTCCCATAACAACCAAACCTATCACGGGTAAAAATCAATACAATGCGTTAAAAGTTTTAGCAGAAATTGGTTACTTATCCGGCTTTACCAGTAAACTGAATAAAATTAATGAAGAATATACATTTCCGGATAAGGCTTACCAATCCCTAAGAGATTTTGCTCAACAGTGCCAATTTCAAAAAATCATTCAGACTCTTGATGACTTAACTGAGGTTAGCAAAGGGAAATCCGAGTAGGCGTTCAAATACCCAAAATGAACCAAGAATACCGACGACGTATAAAACGCTGATGCGTAAATAGAAATCAATTTGTTTATTTTTAAGTGTTAAAAAGACTCTTGATAGCGCATACAGAGCCGCAATAAACAGTATTTGTCCTGCTTCTACGCCTAGGTTAAAAAACAGCAATGCTAAGCCTATTTCATTTTGCGGTACGCCTAGTTCTGATAAGGCACTGGCAAAGCCTAAACCATGAATTAAGCCAAAAAGAAGCACTATGCCCACCGAAGCAGTCAACGCCTTTGTTGGCAAACCTAAGCGCTTCCATTTCATACTCACCAGTGCTTCACGCGCCATTAACATAATCGAAAAAGCGATGAGTATTTCTATAGGCGCGATAGGTATATTGACTACTTGGTAATACGCTAGGGCTAAAGTGAGAGAATGCCCGACTGTAAAAGTGGTAATAAGTGTAAGTAAACGCCAATGACTAGCGAGTAAACACAAGCACAAAACGAAGGCTAGGTGATCCCAGCCAAACCAAATGTGCAACATTCCTTGCCACAAGTAACGTTTTACGGTTTCGCTTTTACTGAGTGTTAACTCAGTTGTATGGTTAAGGGGGATTTCTGTGGTATCTAAACTGCGTTTAAGAGTGAAGCTGGTAGATTGGCCATCTATGTTCAATAACACTTTAGCACCGTCAATAAACCAAGGAGTGATGATTGCGGCGTTTTGATTAAAAGCTTGAGTACATTGAAAGTCGTACCTTAGCTGAGTTTTATCGGCAAATGCTTGGCGATTAAACCCCTGTAAAGTACAAGACTCTGGAAAAACCACATCGGTGTTATTTATGATAGCAGTTGGTAATTGTGCGTTTAATACATAGGAACCTGTTTCTTCGCCAGGAGTAATTCTAAAATCTGCAGATACAAAAACGTCAGCAATTGCCGGTAAGGCTGATACCAAAGTTAATCCCGTAGCAAAAAAAACGACTTTAAATAACTGGGTTATACGCTTAATTAACATGACGGATAACCTGATATTTGTCACCAAATTGACTAATGTAGTCATCAATAGAAGTGGCTATTGCATCAACAGTGTAATCGTTTTGTACTTGCATTTTGGCTTCTGCAAAGGTGAGTGGTGAGGCTGCCTGTGTCCCTATTACTTTTACAAAATGCCAACCTAGCATTGATTTTTGGGGGCCATACCAAGTATCCAAAGGCTCCGTTTGTAGACGCTCTAAAAAGTCTTTACCAAACATTCCTCTGATCATACTTATGCCGTAGTCTGGTAAAATCCGTCCACGCCAAAATTCATCACCTGTCACTTTTTCTCCATTGGCTAGCAATGTAAGCATGCTTTTATCAGGGGATTGATTAAAAAATACATGTTGAAAACTGATGGCTGGTTCTATGACGTATCGTTGAATATGTTTGAGGTAATACTGTACGAGTTGTTCTTCTGTTGGTTCATTAAAGATACCAGTGGCTTGGTAGCGCATTTCTTCTACCAAGGTGCCGCGTATTTCAGGGTTACCTAAATGAATACCTGCTTCCAAAGCCTCTCTAAATAATATTTCTTCTTGAATATAATCATTCTCTATTTTAGCAATATCCGCTTGTGTCGCTTGTCTACCGGTTAACAGTTCAAATTGTTCGGTAAATAACTGTCTGTTTCTATCACTTAATTCCACCGGATTATTATCACTTTGCTCAAGATAGGCATAAATAGAAAACACCAACGCGCCGAAAAAAACAAATAAAACTAAAGGGTCTTGAAACAGCTTTCTTATCATATATTCTCTCAACTTAATTCGTCTTAACCATAAGAAGGCAAGAGGCTTTTCAGCCACTTACCTTCATGCTTTTTGCGTATTTATCTAGGTTATTGTTTCGGTTTGGCGTAGTCAAAATCTACCACTTCACGTAGATTTTGCTCACGTCCTTTTTCACCGGCCATGGGTTGCATATGTTCGGTGGTCAGTTCCGACCAATAATCACCATTGGTAATACCTTCACGGCGCATAGCAATACCCGTTAGGCAAGCGTGCATTATAAAGTTAGCATTTAGGGCCGAACGATAGGTTGGATCTAGTAATGGATCCAGTTCCACTATTTCAAAACCAACCATGTCGTTTTCTGAGCACAGTGCTCGAACAATTGGGATAGCTTCTCTCATGTTTAAACCACCTGGCACGGGTGTACCAGTGCCGGGAATAAAAGCGGGATCAATCACATCTACATCAAATGAAATAAATAGCTTTTTGCCACCTTCACGTGCTTCTGCCAAGGCCGTTTTCATTACTTCTTTCCAGCTCTTTTTTTCAATTTCAGCCATAGTGTGGTAACGCATTCCGTTATTGCGCATCCACTCAAAACCCTCAGCACTTGGCCATGGGCCTCGCAAACCTACTTGAATAAAGTTCTCTGGATTAACATGCCCTTCTTTAACCGCACGATAAACAGGCTGTCCATGAGTCAACCAATGGGGGTTGTTTTTACCAGCATCGTAATGTGAATCAAAATGTACCACACCAAAGCTGCCTTTTCCGTGAACATCTGCCAAACCTGCAATGTCAGGGTATTCTAAGCTATGGTCACCGCCTACAATAAAGGGGATAGTGCCTGTTTCAGCAATTTCTTTGATTCGCTCTCTAACATGATGTACAGAAATTTCAGTACTCATATTGTCGATGGCAATATCTCCATAATCAACAATATTCAATACTTTGCTAGGGTTAACCATAGTATTCATATCAACACCGCCAGCACCGTACTCATTACGCATGGCTTGTGGACCAAACCGCTGGCCACGATAGTAAGATCCCATATCGAGTGGTGCACCCACTATGGCAACATCAACATTACCAGCAATTAAGTCTTCTGGATAAATAGCAACAGGTGCATCGGCAAAAGTACGAATACCTGCACGGCGCGATTGCATATAACGACTTAAGTGGATGGGGCCTGGTTCACGTTTGGGATTTAGACTTTGTGGACGTTTTACTTTCCAAGCATTAAATTGTTTCGATTCGGTATTAAGTGGAATTGACGCCATGTCGGTGTCGGGGTTGAATTGATTTGCTTGTTCAACTTCAATCATTCCATCAAGAAATTGCTCAATTTCTTCAGGGGTTTTTCCTTCCATGGCTTTATAAAATCGCTCCATACTGCCTAATAACATTGCTGGTAGAGGGGATTTTAGGATGTCTATTTTAGTGGTTGAAATGTGTTTTATTTTTGCTTCAAATGAGGCTGGCATGTTCAAATCTGTGAGGTCATCTGCAAATGAGTTAACACTTGATATAAGTGAGCAAACCATCATTAATGACAAAACCGATTTATTGTATTTAGGCATAATCATCTTCTTTACTATCAGTTAATTTATCTAGTAAAAAGCGGGGAATTCCCCGCTGTTTACTAGACCAATTGTTGCAACTAGAGCTCAAAGTTATATTTAAATTTCAAGCCTACAGTTCTCGGAGTATTGACATAATGTCCATAGCCCCTAGTTAAATCATAGCGATTTTGGTCGATTTCTTTACCTAAACCGACTTGACTTAAGTCGCCTCTAACTGATGTAAAAGTGTATTTATTAAATAGGTTGTTGACATAAAAAGTCACTGACCAACTTTCATCCGATAATTTAGCGGTAATATTACTCAGTCCATAGCCTGGTAATACTTCACCGTCATCTTTTAAACCTACTTTTGAGTACACATCACTTTGTCCCGTTAAGCCATAAGATAGGTCCAGCATCTTACCCATGACTTCACCCGTATACACTATACCTAAAGAGAAGGAGCTTTCTGGAGAGCCCGGTAAACGGTCTCCGTCAGCACCGTCATACCAGTATTGAACGTCTTCATCAAAGACGCCGAATAAATACGGTGCGTCTGCTTTGAGTTCAGCCTTGGCATAAGAGTAAGTGGCGTAAACAGAAATATCGTCAAAAACCGCTCTTGATGACAACTCAAACCCTTTTGAGTTAGCGCCTTCAGCATTAGCTGTGTACCCTACCGACCCATTAACGGTCGCGCCACTTACTTGAGCGTCGTCCCAGTCAACATTAAACAACGCCGCATTTAGATAAAACTTGTTTTTAAACCAAGATGTTTTTAGGCCTAATTCATAGTTGGTAGTTGTATCTGGTAAATAGAGTTGCTCGTTAGGCAGTGCACATATGATTTGGGTTTCAATTTCGTCAATATTAGAGGGGCAGGCTGCTACATCGTTAGCACCACCTATACGAAAACCCTCACTAATGGTCATGTAAGCCAACATGTCATCGTTAATTTTGTAGCTAGTGTTTATTTTGAATAGGTTACCATCGTTTGAGTTTGCAACAGTGTCATAGTCAAACTCCAACGAATCAGGACTTCTGTCACCAAATACGGTGTAATATAAAGGTAAATCAACCGCTGAAGAAGCTGACACGTCATACCAATATTTTCTTGCTCCAATGGTTACGTCCCAGTCATCTGTTATTTGATAACTCAATTCACCAAATATTGCTTTTTCAGTCAGTTCGTTTTCACTGCGAGAGTAATACTCAATTGAGTCAGGACGCAAGCTACCAGAGGCTCCCCATACATCGATGGCAAACTCATCAAAACCTGGGGTCAGTTCTTTACTATAACCTTCACCCTCGGCCTTATTGTAATAACCGCCAACTATCCAAGTAAATGCACTGTCAGAAGTTGATACTAAGCGTACTTCTTGGGTAAATGTGTCATCAGAGGATACGTCATCGGTATAGGCTGCAAAGGCAGGAAATTCTTCGTATCCATAAGCAAGGCGGATGAGTAAGTCGGTTTGGTCACGGGCTCCACTTCTTTCTGTAGAAGTAATACCTGTTGCAGAAACTAGTTCTGCAAAGCCTAAATCAACACTCATTTCTAAGCTTAGTAGATCATTTTTACGTTCAAATGGTTCTAAATAGCGATAGGCAGATTCGTATTTACCCACTGTGCCATACAATTCACTTTCTGACGAAAGTGAATTGTACTGAGATATAGAGCGGCCTTCTAATTCCATATTTTGATAAAAGTAAGACAAAGTACTATCAAACCATTCAGAAGGCTGCCAGCGTAGAGCAATTCTTCCTGTTAAGGTTTTTTCGCCATTCGCGTCAGCGACTGAGTGTAAGTTAGCAGCAACAGCTTCAGGATCAGTCCAATCAGGATCCGGTAACGATACGCCAGGTTCGTTTACAACATGGGTATAGTCCATGAAACCAGGGTCATTTAAGTAGTTTAATGACATACGTACACCTAGCTCGTCGGATATCAAGGGTAAATTGAATACGAAACCACCCTCTCCCGCTAGACTATCACTTTCTGTTGTTTGCGAAATATCTCCAAAGATAGAACCTGATGTCATATCGAGTTCAACTGGATTTGGGATGTAACGAAGCGCGCCCCCTAAGGTACCTGCACCATATAAAGTGCCTTGAGGTCCAATTAGTACTTCAACACGTTGCATGTCAATTAATCGCATGTTTACGAATAAAGGTATCTCGCCAACGTAGGTCGCTACGGTTCCTCCGTCTGAGCCAGGACCCGATGAGTTGGTGTTTAAACCTCTGACTATGATGGGGGCATCATACCGTCCACCTTGGTCAGTAATAGTTAAGCCAGGTACCCATTTTGCAATGTCTTCTAGCTCACTTATGTCTTGTTGTTCAATTAAGTCGGGTGAAAGCGCAGAAATATTAATTGGGACATCTTGTACTGTGCCAGAACGTCTTGTAGCGGTTACTTCAATTCTTTCTACTGAGCTAATGGCTGCACTTAGCGGCACTTCTTGTGCAGATGCAGTTTGACTGGTCAACAATCCACTAATAGGTAAAAGAGCGATACTGATTGCCATGGCGACTTTGCTGGGTTTGTTTTGACCTGTAATCTTCATATGTGAGTCTCTTATTATGCTGTTCAGTTATTTCGTGGCAGTTCAGAAAAACCGTAAAATTAAAATGTTCTAAATGCTTATTTCAGCTTTCCATTTCACTGCCATGTCATTATGTTGTTAGCGGTATAACTTGAGAACTCGTGTATTTCCCTCGGTGTCTACGTCATTTGACTTAGAATTGAACAAAGATTTTACATTCAGTATTTTGAATTTAGAGGTGACTGTTTGTTGATGTCTATATTTAAAGGCGCGCAGGGCTATTTCAATTTTATTCAGTTATAAGAAAATTGTTTCAATTTGTGATGTGTAAGGCCTAAAATTTGTCCATCTTCCCACTGATTTTTGATTAATCGGCTCCCTCACTTGCATTTTACTTGCTGTCGACACTGGTGAAGTATTGCTTTGGATATTTAAACACTCAGGTTCCCAAGGTAAATTACAAAATTCCAGCAATTGCCCTATATGTAATTCAGGGTTAGCGACTAATTCTTCGTAATGAAGCATATGCGTATATTGTGTGTCTTGGTTTGACCAAGTACTCACCCAAGCTTCAAACTGTTGGTAAAACCACGCACAATCTTCCAAACTTTGGGTGTAGTTATAATGAGGGTTGTTGATAGAAAAAAGTTGTTTGAAGTTTCCCACGCAGGTATCAAGGGGATTTCTCATTAAGCATATTATTCGAGCTTTAGGAAAAGCCTTGCGAATAAAGGGTAGATAAAAAAAGTTAAAGGGAAGTTTGTCCACAAACTTACCTTGGCCTTTACCAATGTGTGCGGTTCGGGTTAAATAGGCTTTGGCTAAGGTTGCAAAGTCGATATTGTTGTGTGCAGAAAACACCTTAGCATCAAGTACTGAATGACTCGCTGATTGACTTGCATGTTTCATCAATAAGCTAAAATCCTCTAATTCACCCCCTGAAGTCACTTGGCTATGAGTCGATAAGATTCGTTCTACCAAAGTGGTACCTGAGCGGGGCATGCCTACAACAAAAATTGGCCGTTCACTATTATTACCTAGATTTGAGTTGCTAGGAGTAACGGGTTTTTCTAAGACAGCTTTAAGCCCTTCAAATAACTGGCTATCAGCCGAACGTTGGTAAGGCGAGTGGACTTTTTTCTGCTGCTTTGCTTGTAGCAAGGTCTGATAGGCTAAACCGTATTCTTTTTGTTTTTCGAACTCTTTGGCCAGTGCATGACTTAAATGCATAGTTTGTTCTGTGCTAAGTTTTTCGGATGATAATAAATTTTGCAAAGTCACAATATGAGCTTGTGAAGCCGTTCCTTCTGTCAAATCAGCCAAAGCAAAATGTGCCTGATGGTAACCGGGTTTCAGCGCAATGGCTTGATTAAGCGCCTTTGTTGCTTGTTTATACTGTCCACAGAATTTCGCAGATACCGCATAATTATAAAGGGTTTCGGGTGCTGGCTTTTGATCTATGGCTCGTTCAAAACAGGCCAAAGCCTGACTATGTAAACCCACTATACTCAGTGTTACGCCTAAGGTGTTGAGTTGTGAAAATGATTTCACTTGGTGAATATCAATAGTATTAACAATCGCTATGACAGCATCTGAAATACCTTGCAATGAATAAACTTTCGCTAATTCTACTCGATATCGTATGCAATCATTAATTTTAATGGCGTGTTTGAAGAGTTCGCCCGCTTTTACATATTGATGGATTTGCACGTTAATTAGCGCTAGCAAAAAATACGACTCGTCGGCGTTAGGGTCGTGGGAAATAACCTCAACACTTAGGCTATGGGCGGTTTTTATATCGCCTTGTGTAAATGCACTAAAGGCTTGTTTTTGCATGTTTTTTTTGTGAGTTAATAGCACTGAAGATAACCCTAAGACTGCGCCAATGTGCGAATAGCGATACCCGCTGCTGTGGTTCTATTTTCAACCCCTAATTTGGAAAACACCTGCTCTAAATGTTTATTTACGGTACGAGAGCCTATGTTTAATATAATGGCAATTTCTTTATTCGTTTTGCCATTAGACAACCAGTAAAGTACTTCAGACTCTCGACTGGTAATGCTGAGCTTTGATTTTAATACCTCTTCACCCGTTAATGTTTCGGTATAGAGTCCAATACGAAAGGTGCAGTCTCCAGAAGGTTGGCTGGAGACTAAGGCTAACTCACAGGAGCCACCTTCATATTTTAATTTAAAGGTAGAGCCATTTTTTACGGGCCCGCGTGTTATGTCAGCTACAAAGGGCAGCAATTGCTCGCTTAACCAGTCGTCAGCATGGGGGATGGTTGACAAAAAATTGTGAGTTTGTGGTGTGGCCCACATTAATTGGCCTGTTTTACTGACTGAAAATAGGGTTTGCCCAATGCTGTCCAATGCTTTTTGTGCACTTGAGGTTATTTGTGCATTATTGATGTGAGTTTTAATGCGTGCGATCAGCTCTTCAGGGTTAACGGGTTTAGTGATGTAATCAACCCCTCCTGCGTTCAAGCCTTTTAACACATTGTCTGATTCTTTCAGGCCAGTCATAAAGACAACTGGAATATGATTCAAAAGCCGGTTTTGTTTTAAACGAATACAGGTTTCGAATCCGTCCATTTTAGGCATCACCGCATCGAGCAAAATAATGTCAGGCTTTATTTGTTCTGCAATTGTGATGGCTTGGCTCCCTTCGAGGGCTACCAAAGTGCTAATACCTTCTTTTTCTAAAATATCATTTATCAAACTCAGCGAATCAGGCGAGTCATCTACTACAAGAACCGTATACATAAATTATCAACACTGCTTTAATCTATTATTGTTTGAGGGAATTTTAAAAGCGTTTAAAAAACGCTGCACCATAAACGTCAATAGGATTGCACCATTTAGAGAATAAAACCCGCATCAATTGCTTTTGTTAAGCAATGTTAAAAGCAAGTATTATTCCCTAAATGGATAATATTGTTTTATTCCGCTAATTATTTATTCACGTCTACCTTAATGCCGCTGCGTTAGGGTTGAAAGGCCAAGGGATCCAAGCTGTTAGTGCCTGTTATGCCTTGTTTTCGCATGGCGATACCGGTTAAACAAGCATGCATAATGTAATTAGCATTTAGTGCTGTTTTGTAGGACGTGTCCAAATATGGTGCAACATCTAACAATTCAAAGCCTATTACCTTGGTTTCTGCACACAAACGGCGCACTAAGGAACGGGCTTGAAGGATAGAAAGACCACCAGGTATGGGTCTGCCTGCTCCTGGCGCATATGCGGGGTCTAATACGCTCATATCAAAAGAGACAAAAGTTGATTCAGTCCCTTTAGCTTGTGCAATAGTATTACTCTGTACTGTCTCCCAGCCTTTTTCCTCTACTTCAACCATAGTGTGGTACTTCACACCGATTTCGCGCAGCCATTCAAGTGCTTCTTTATCTTGAGAAGGTCCTCTAAGGCCTACTTGAATTAAATTTGTAGGTTCAATGATTTGATCTTCGATTAAACGCGACACACTTTGTACGTCTGAGTAATAATGGTCTAAACCACGAGAACCGTTAAAATGTGCGTCAAGTTGCACCACGCTAAACGCGGATTTACCGTATTTATCAGACATGGCAGCTACATTGGGATACATAATAGAGTGGTCACCACCAACAATAAACGGAATAGTCCCCGCCTCTATCATGGCTGAAACTTGCTCGCGGATATGGTTAATATTGAGTTCGGTACTCAAGTAAGAGGTGGCGATATTGCCAAAATCGGCGATGCTAAGAGTGAGGGTTGGATCAACGCCTCCCGCTATGTCATAACCGCCAAGGCCATACATACCTCTGAGCACAGTTGGGGCATGTTGTGAATCACGCCATCCAGAACCTAGCGCAAGCGGTACGCCAACAAAGGCAACTTCCACTTGTCCAGCTACTAAATCTTCAGTACGTATCGCGACTGGTGCGTCTGCAAAAGTAGGGATACCATCTTGTTCATTTATATATCGCTGCAAATTGATAGGGCCAGGTGTGCGTTTGTATTTGTCGAATATGGCTGGCTGAATAATTTTACTTTTATTATAACCTTGTGCATCAACATTCAGAGGAATGCTCGTTGCATCAGCTGTCGTTGATAAAGGCTCGAGAATACCGTTTTTAATGTTGCTGGTACTGTCTTGGCCATCTTGAAAACTAGCGGCACGCATAGTTGCCATCATATCGGTTACGTATTGTTTAACCCCTTGCTCATCTCGTTGGGCCAATTGATTGAGCACTTTTTCTTCAGTCAGATTAAACCAACGTAAACGTTTTGGATCTCGCAGAAATGCTAATTCCTCGTCGGTTAAAAGCTGCAGTTTCACATTGTCTGTAGGGGGTAATTTGACGTTAGAGGAAACACTATTATCTATGTTATTGGCGCATGCAGATAACCAGATTGCAGTCATTGAAATCACTATCGAAGATAGAGAGGTATTGGGTAGATATGTTTTAAGGCTCATTTCTTATCTCCATAATAATCGTCTTGACCATGCTCTGATGAAAGCTCGCTTATATAGCCTTTTTCGGTTATGCCTTTTTTATGCATGGCAATACCGGTCATGCAGGCAAACATCAAACTGTTTGCATTCAGCGCACTGACATAAGTTGAGTCAAGAGCCGGTGCAAGCTCGACAATATCAAAGCCCACTAATTTTGTTTCAGCACAAAGTCTACGAACAATTGGGATAGCCTCGCGCATTGTTAATCCGCCTGAAACAGGGGTGCCTGTACCGGGCTGAAATGCTGGGTCAAGCACGTCCACATCAAAAGAGACATAGAGATAATCTGTATTCTCGGTTGCTTCTTTGATGACTCTTTCCATTACGTCATCCCACCCACGGCGTTCAACTTCAGCCATAGTGTGATATTTCATTCCGATTTCTTTTTCCCACTCATAATAACTTTTACTATAGTGAGCCCGTAAACCTACCTGTATAAAATCTTCGGGGCGCACGTGCGCTTCTTTCATCAGTCGATAAATTGGTTGCCCATGACTAAGTAAATGAACTCGTCCTCTTCCAGTATCTAAATGTGCATCAAAATGTACAACCGCTATCTTGCCTTTGCCATAGACGTCTGCCATGGCTGCAACATTTGGATATTCGAGGGAATGGTCTCCACCAATAATGATGGGGATAGCGCCCGTTTCAGCAATTTCGCGAACCATAGAGCGCACTTCTTGTACACTGCGTTCGGTGCTTAATTGGTCAATCGCAACGTTGCCATAATCCACTATGTTGAGTACAGAACTTGGATTGATTAGGGTTGATACGTCGTGGCCTCCCGTACCTCTGCGTAGCATTCGCATTGCTCTTGGACCATGTATAGCATCTCGCCATCCAGATCCCATATCCAAAGGTGCTCCTAGTATTGCCACATCGACCTTACCGGCTATTAAATCTTCAGGTGTAAGGGCAACGGGTGCATTGGCAAAGGTTGGAATGCCTGAACGACCACCACCTAAGTAACGGCCTAATGAAATTGGGCCCGCTTCTCTGTCGGGGTTCATCGTCTGAGGTCGTTTTAAACGCCAGCTATTAAATTCAGGAGAGTCTTTGTTAAGTTCTATCGATTCAATATCTCGTCCTTTTTTAAATTCCACCTGGTCGTGGATGGATATTATGGTATCAACATATTCTTCGGCCTCAGTGGCAGAAGCCGAGCTGAGTAGATCAAATAGAATATCTGATTTTAATATACCGCTGCTTTTACCACTTTTTATAAATTCGCTTTTCGCTTCTGGTAAGGCGTCAAGAATGGCTAGTACATTTTCAGGAATATCCTTCAGCGGTTTAATAGGCATTAAGCCAGGCGTCGCCGAATCAATATTTTCGGGCACTACTCCGGCTTTGCTGGGTGTTGCAGGCCCTTTAATTTCAGTCTCTTCGTAGTCTTTTGCCAATAGCTGGGGCGAGCTGAATAACAAGCCAGCAGCTAATAGGATAGAAGCACATTTAGTTTCATTCATAGGATTGTCTTATGCTTTTTTAGGTTGCTCTATTATTGACTTTGTGTCCTCTTCCTCAATTAGTCATATGACGCAGATCTAATATTTGCGTTTAAAAACACCTATGAAGTAAGGTGTTACTATCGGCAAAACCCATTACTCTTTAAACAAATTTATCAATAATAAGCGTAGATAACAGAAGCTCTGCTGCAGTCATCTTGATACGAATAGTAGTGTCATAGAGGTTGGACTTGTGGTGCTTGTCAGTTTCTTTATACTGCGCCTCAACAAGGTGAGGGTTAATGAGCGATATAACACAACTTCTGCAAAACAACGAACAATGGTCGGAAGAGCTAAAAAGCACCGATCCTGAATTTTTTAACAAGTTATCCAAACGTCAGAAACCTGAATATTTATGGATAGGCTGTTCTGATAGCCGTGTTCCTGCTAATCAAATTGTGGGTCTGATCCCCGGTGATATTTTTGTACACCGTAATGTAGCGAATTTAGTGGTTCACACTGATTTTAATTGTTTGTCTGTACTGCAATATGCGGTGGACGTGCTGAAAGTAAAACACGTTATTGTGTGCGGCCATTACGGTTGTGGTGGTGTGGAAGCTGCCTTGCAAGATCAGCAGCTTGGCTTAATAGACAACTGGTTAGGGCATATTAGGGATATTGGGTATAAACATCGAGAGGAGCTTTCCGGACTTGACGAGCACGAAAAGTCAGCTCGGCTTTGTGAGCTAAATGTGCTGGAACAAGCTGATAATGTTAAACGAAGCAATATAGTTAAAGATGCACACAAGCGAGGGCAATCATTACAAGTACATAGCTGGATATACAGTTTGCGTAATGGGCGAATAAAAGATTTATCAAAAGTTACAGAAGAGAAATAGGTCAATGTTCAGATATTTTCTAGGTGGTTGTTTATTGCTTATCTCGACACTTAGCTTTGCTGAACAACAAACATGGTATTTTGTACGTCATTTTGAAAAGCAACAAAATGATAATCCCAGTTTAACCGAAGTAGGAAAAGCCAGAGCCGTTGCTCTAGCTGAGTTTTTTACGGATAAAACTCTGAATCATCTTTATTCGACTAATTACAACCGAACTCTTGAGACTGCCAGCCCTGTTGCTGCGTTAAAAAACTTAGAAACAAATGTTTATGATCCTCGGAATTTAGCCGAATTGGTTAGCGAATTAAAAACACAGGATCATGTGTTAGTTGTGGGTCATAGCAACACCACACCGGAATTATTGGCTTTAATGGGCGGAGGCAGCATCACCATAGAAGAAACTGAATATGGCACAATTTATGTGCTTAAAAGCAAAAATTCAGTGCTGTGTTTGAGTAGTTTTCAGATTCCTTCGAAATAAACGCCCACTTTTTCTCTATACAATTACTATTTTTTTATTTGCCTTAAAAAATATTAACTTGAATCCAACGCAATAGGTACATCGCTTTTGAGGGCATGAATGCCTTTTTGAAAAAGCACTTAGCAGACTAAGCGTTTTTATAAGTTGCTACTTAAAGAGTTAGCTAAAAATTCTAAGCATAACTGATAGGTAGTGCTAGAATCCTTGGCCGTAAAAATCACTGGTTTAATCATGTCATCCAATCAAAATCCCATAGTTCTCAACACTAAAAACAAAACTAAGCCCGATATTGGCTTGTTTGAGTTTGTTGCGCTTATGGCATTGATGACGTCTTTGGTCGCCTTGAGTATAGATGCGGTATTGCCTGCATTATCTCAAATTGGCGCAGACCTAGAAATTACTGACTCTAGGCAAACCCATTTAATCGTGTCTTTGTTTTTTTTCGGCATGGCCTTTGGTCAACTCTATTATGGGCCTTTATCTGACGACAAAGGCAGGCGTTATGCGATAATTTCTGGTTTGATTGTGTTTGCCATCGGTTCCCTAGTTTGTATCTATGCAGAGTCGTTAGAAGTGATGCTGATTGGCCGTGTTATCCAAGCCTTTGGTGTGTCAGGGCCGCGGATTGCCACATTAGCTGTAATTAGAGATAAATACGAAGGTGAAGCCATGGCGCGAGTCATGTCTTTTATTATGATGGTTTTTATACTTGTCCCTATGTTGGCGCCTAGTTTTGGCCAAGCCATACTATTTTGGTTCTCATGGCAGTATATTTTTTCGTCCTTTTTGATTTTTGGGTTATTGACTGGATTATGGTTTTTTATTCGTCAACCTGAGACATTGCCTAAAGAAAAACGCCTGCCTTTTAGTTGGTCGCAATTGTGGATTTCAAGTAAGTTTATTCTTACTCATAAACTGGTGATGTTTTATACCCTTTCCTCTGGGATTATTTTTGGGGCATTTCTGGCCTATATCAGCTCATCTCAAACGTTATTTCAGCATATTTACGATACCGGCGAATTGTTTCCTTTGTATTTTGCTTTGTTAGCTTTTTCAATAGGCTTTGCTTCTTTTATTAATGGTACCTTAGTCATGCGTTTAGGCATGCGCACCTTGTGTACATGGGCAATGTTAGGTTGGTTATTGTTTTCGGGGATATTGAGTGTTTTATGTTTAGTTAACGACGGTGTGCCGCCCTTTTGGCAATTTGTGACTGTGTTGTTTTGTGCGTTTTTCTGCATCGGCATTATGTTTGGTAATATCAATGCTATGGCCATGCAGCCTTTGGGTAAAATGGCGGGATTAGGCGCCGCTATTATTGGCTCATTAAGTAGCCTTGTTTCAGTGCCTACCGCGGTATTTGTAGGGAGTTTTATTGAGTCTTCAATTACACCCATAGCCTTAGGTTTTTTGGGGTTTGGTGGGTTGTCGTTTGTACTGTATTGGTACGCAATTGAGCCTTAAAACAACTTATCTGTTGTTCAGTTCATAAGTTGTTCATCTTTTATTCAGCAAGTTTTGTTTATCTTACTCATGTAGTGAATAGATTGTTTGATTTTATTCAACCCTTGAACATTCAATTTTAAGCGCTGTGTATAGGTTGTACCCAGTTTGGGTGTATACATAGCGCTTTTTTACATCTTGCATCGGCTAAATTATTTCACCTTCAAAAAACTATCATTCATTTGGTCAACAAGTGTTATTGATCTCTTCGTAATTCGTTATTAATCATATTGCTTTGACGTCTATTTAAGTGAGGCTTCTCGTAGCCACACATATAAAAAAGCCCAGCCAAAATGGCTGGGCAAGAGGGCTTTTATCAAGCACCTTACGACAGAAATCGTTTCAAATTGTTAATTGGTGGTCGCTTATGCGGACTCAACAATTGTTTTCATATCAGTCATATAACCACGTAGCTTAGCGCCAACAGTTTCAACACCGTGCTCTCTGATGGTTTTATTGATATCTACAAGCTTCTTGTTATCAACACTGTTAGTAGCAGTGGTATAAGCTTTACCAATAAGGTCAGTGCCTATGCTAGGCATAAGTTTCTCTGCCAAAAGAGGGATAGCTGCGTTGGCGAATAAGTAGTTACCGTATTCTGCAGTATCTGAGATAACAACGTTCATTTCGTATAAACGTTTACGAGCGATAGTGTTAGAAATCAATGGTGTTTCATGTAAAGACTCGTAGTAAGCAGATTCTGGTAAAATACCGGCTTCTACCATCACATCAAAAGCGAGTTCAACACCAGATTTGATCATCGCCACTAAAAATATACCGTGGTCGAAATATTCTTGCTCATCAATGTTGCCATCAAATGCTGGGGAGTTTTCAAACCCTGTTTCGCCTGTTTCTTCACGCCATTTAAGCAAGTTAGCATCACCATTGGCCCAATCTTCCATCATAGTGCGCGAAAATTCTCCGCTGATGATGTCATCTTGATGTTTGCCAAAAAGAGGGCGAAGTAATTCAGTCAATTGCTCAGATAATTCAAAGGCTTTGATTTTGGCTGGATTAGACAGTCTGTCCATCATATTGGTGACGCCACCAATTTTTAACGCTTCGGTGATGGTTTCTAGCCCGTCTTGGATCAATTTACCGGCATAACCTGGGTCGATGCCATTTGCGACCATTTTTTCATAGCCTAAAACAGCTGCCACTTGTTGCATGCCACATAGGATAGTTTGCTCACCCATTAGGTCAGACTTTACTTCGGCAACAAAAGAAGACTCAAGTACACCTGCGCGGTCTCCACCAGTTGCAGATGCTAATGCTTTAGCGATATCCCAACCTTGGTCTTGTGGATCGTTTTCAGGGTGCACTGCGATAAGAGTAGGTACGCCGAAACCACGTTTGTATTCTTCACGAACTTCTGTACCTGGGCACTTAGGTGCACACATAACAACGGTTAAGTCAGAACGAATTTGTTGGCCTTCTTCAACAATATTAAAGCCGTGAGAATAACCTAAAGTGGCGCCTTGTTTCATAAGAGGCATAACCGCTTCTACTACGCTTGAGTGTTGCTTATCTGGTGTAAGGTTATAAACAATGTCAGCAGTAGGGATAAGTTCTTGATAGGTACCAACGGTAAAGCCATTGCCATTTGCACGTTGGAAAGAATCACGCTTTTCATCAATTGCAGCTTGGCGCAAGGCATAAGAGATATCTAGACCAGAGTCACGCATGTTCAAACCTTGGTTTAAACCTTGTGCGCCACAACCCACTATGACAATTTTTTTGCCTTTAAGAAAATCACAACCTGTTGAAAACTCTGAACGTTGCATAAAACGACAACGACCAATTTGGTCAAGTTGCTGACGTAAAGATAATGTATTGAAATAATTTGCCATGTATAAATTCCTAGTCTTGTTTAGTGCAAGTTATTGGGTCACTTGCGATGTTTAGATATTAGATCTAAAACGATGTTGTTTAAAACGATATATTTGCAATATAATGTTGCATAATACGCAATGGTGTCAACTTAAGGCAGGTCAGGTTAATGGATATTCGCAGTTTAGAGTTGTTCCAACATCTAGCGAGTAGTTTACATTTTAGTAAAACCGCGGAATCAATGTTTGTTAGTCCTTCTACTTTGAGTCGGGCAATTCAAAGACTTGAACAGGAGTGCGGCACTACTTTGTTTGCACGGGATAATCGTAAGGTGAAGCTCACCGCTGCCGGTTCAAAATTGCTGAGTTTCTCTCAACAAATTTTAACTGAATGGAAAAAAGTGAAGTGGGAATTACAACAAGAACATCAGCATTTACAAGGTGAGCTGAGTTTATTTTGTTCTGTGACAGCAAGCCAAAGTCATTTGCCTAGCCTTTTAGATAATTTTCGTCACAAATATCCTCAAGTAGAAATTAAATTAAGTACCGGTGACCCTGCCTTATCGGTAAGCAAAGTGATGCAACAAGAAGTGGATGCAGCTATTGCTATTCACACTCCTGACTTTCCTGCCGAACTAAAATTCTTATCGCTCGGTGAAATACCCTTGTTGCTTATTGCCCCTAAAGACACCTTATTAAATCGTTTAGAGCAAGTGGATTGGCGTCAACATTCGTTCATCTTACCCGAGTCGGGCCCTTCTAAACGTATTGTACATCATTGGTTTGCAGAACAAGGTATCAGACCAAGAGTTTATGCCACAGTTGCTGGGAATGAGGCCATAGTGAGTATGGTAGCTTTAGGTTGTGGTTTGGGAATAGTGCCGCAGATAGTGCTGGACTATTCCAGCATAGGCCAAAAAGTGAATCGCATTACGTTAGATGATATCGAAACCTATCAATTGGGATTGTGTTGTTTACAAAAAAGGGCCGATGAGCCGGCTATTCAGGCTTTGTTTAATTGTTAAAGTTTACGAAATAATTCATATGAAGCGCATACCCTGATCTTGATAACTGTGATCTAGCTTATTCTATTTGCTGCAATCATTGGTGAGATCACTCTTCAGTAGACATTCACTAGTATGTTCTAATTGGGTATTACGGGTTGTATCAATAATTTTCTTTAAATACCCTGCCATATTGCATGAAATCCCCGTGAAAATTCTTTTTCAAAATCATATAAGATATTTTCCAACCCTTCATTTCTAAGGACATTTAGAACACTTTGGGCAGGATGACAATGCTGCCAAGAAGCGAGAAAAAGATTGTAACTGAGTAAAAATTTTATACGTAAGGTTTCAATGTTGTCTTCATTACTGACATCCGAAATTTTTTGTAAAATTTGCAAGGTAAGGTTACGGATGTGTGTTTTAAGCTGGCAAATAAATTGTGCAGATAAATTATTTTCTAATATGAGTGGTGCAATACAAGCAAGGTAAACGGCCTTAGGTGATTGCTTGGCAAATTGAAGGTATGCATCAACCAAAACTTGGCTGACCTCTTGCTCTTTAATCCCGTCCAACTTTTGCAATACTTCATGTTCAAACTCGGTAAAATAATTCATCAGTAACGATAAGTAGATCTCTTCTCGACTCGAAAAATAAAGATACACAGTGCCTTTGGCCATACCGGCTTGTTTGATTATTTGATTAACAGACGGTAATGGAAAATCACCGCTGTTTAGTAAGTCCTGAGCTGCATCAAGAATGACATTTTTCTTTAATTCTTTAGCTTGTTGAGAATATGCGCGTTTTATTTTATTGCTCCAAATGTATCTTGTTTTCTTCAATCCAGTTAAGAGTGTCTCTAATAGATTGTGCCACCGGTCGAGGCGACCAGTTTAGGTTGTTTTGGATTTTACCGGTATCAAAATTTTGTACACTACCATTGAGGTATTCCTTTATTACACCTTTAGTGACAGTGCGCATTCGGCCGCTAAAAAGTGATTCCATTTTATCAAAAAAGGGTAGAAGCGGATATAAAAATGACGGTGCATATTTGCTTGGTAAAGTCAGTGAGGGTCTTTGTTTGCTAATGATCCCAATGACTTCTTGCATTGCAATTGGTACTCCGGCAGCAATATAACGACCTTTAGCTTTATCATTTTCAAATGCTTTAATATGGGCAATTGCCACATCTCTCACATCAACTAATGCAAATTCTACAGGTAATATCATCGGCATATTTTCGTGCAAGAGTTTGTCGAATAAATAAGTTGATGGTGTATGTTTGTTAAAATGAGGGCCTATGATCATGCCTGGTAAAATAGTAACCACATTGATATTAAGCTCTTTCGCTCTTTGCCAAAGTAGCCTTTCTGCATCATTTTTACATTTTGCATAAAACTCATGGGAATCATCATTCCAGTGACTTTCATTTCTTATTTGTCCCTTCTTAGATGAACCAACAGAGGCGACAGACGAGGTATAAATGACTTTTTTAATCTGACATTCAGCAGCGGCCTCAATAACGTTATTTGTACCATCCATTGCAGGTTTACGTATTTCTAGCTCAGGATTTTTAGCATGCATTTTAAAGCCCGCGGCAATTTGAAAAATGCCATCCATGCCATTAAATGCAGATATTAAGCTGCTTTTATTAAGTAGGTTAGCCTCAACAATCTCGGCACCCAAAGCTTTGAGAACTCTGGTTTTTTGCTGATCATTCAGATCTCTAACAGTCGCTCTAACATAGTAGCCGAGTTCAATTAGTTGCTTAACAATATTGCTACCTAGATGGCCATTTGCACCGGTAACCACTACGCGTTTTTTTTGTGTCACGCAATTTACATCCAAACAAGTGACTGGTGGTCACTATATTTGACCGTTGGTCATTTGTAAAGGGCATCAAAGTTTCTTGATATTGTAGATGTTTAATAAGACATGATTTAATGGAGCGAATAGATTTTGATGTGGCCTAATTTTTAAACTGACAAGATAAGGCCTGAAAATATTAATATGATTATTCATGCTTAATTTGCGCTAGATAAGCCGCTAAATTTTTATCTCTTTCATTTGGATAATGGATATTTAAAGTTATGAATTCGGATAGTCGGTCAAGGCGAAAATTGCGAAATGATTGCCGTAACTCACACCATCCAGTCAATAACCAAACTGGGCTAAATGATACAAGGGCTAATGGCCAAATGATCCGCTGAGTGGTTTGGTTTTGTAAGTCTAGATAATTGAATTGAACCTTGTTTTTACGGCGAATACACTCTCTTACTTGGGTAAAGCTCACCTCCCAAGGAATTTTGTAATGACTAGGGGCCGAAAACGTACTGATTTGATGCAGTTCTTGAATTAAGGGCGCTGGCAAGGTGGCTTGGATTTTTTTAAAAGCACTTTGTGCTTTGGCTGCGAATTGTTCATCTGTCCAGTTTCCTACCATACCAATACCTAGGGCTATGGCTTCTAATTCATCGGCATCAAACATTATCGGTGGTAAGTGATAGTTTTTATCAATGACATACCCTACCCCCGCCTCACCATTAATAGGCACGCCCGAATCAATTAAATTCTGAATATCTCGGTATATAGTGCGTGTCGAAACTTCAAAGGATTCAGCTAAAGCATTTGCGGTAACAGCTTGGTGCATTCTTCGCAAATGATGAACTATGTCGTTCAGTCGCTCAGCTCTTCGCATTTTTCAAGGCCTCAAATCTTGTTGATGATTAATATCTAGTCTATTGAAACACTACTGACAGTAACTGTCAGTAGGAAACCGCTACTATGTGGAGGTACTAAACAACTCACTGGGGATATTTATGATTGGTTACGTAACTTTAGGCACAGTAGATTTGGCGAAGTCAGGGGCATTTTATGACGCATTACTTGGTACTTTAGGTGCTAAGCGATTTATGGAGGAACCGAATTACTTTATAGCATGGGCTACTGCCGAGAATGAACCATCACTTGGAGTTACCCTGCCGTTTAACAAAGAGCCCGCCACAGTTGGCAATGGTAATATGGTGGCGATTGCCTTAGAAACGCCTGAGCAAGTGCAAGCTTTTTATAATAAAGCATTAGCGCTAGGAGGTACTTGTGAAGGTAAGCCGGGTTTTCGGCCTGAAGGAGCAACTTCGGGTTTTTATGGCGGATACTTTAGAGATTTAGACGGTAACAAGCTTAATGGATTTTGTATGGTGCAAGAAACGGAGCAGTAGTCGCCTGAATCAGCGGAGGCAAACTGAATTTGGCTTGCCTTAGGAAATATTGTTCGCCTTTTCTTCACAGGTTAAGCGGAAACAAAAAGGTTTCCGCTATTTTTATGTCTATTCATTCGGGAAAGTATGCAATGTTAAGTGCTAAAGCAAACTGCCTTTGTGGCGCAGTAAAAATTACCGCAAATGAAATCAACCCCAAATTTACTGTCTGTCATTGTGATGCATGCCGAGGATGGGGTGGCGCGCCCTTTTTCGCAGTGCAATGTGGCACTCAAGTAGAAATTGAAGGAAGCGATAACATTAAAATGTATGATTCATCATCTTGGGCTTCTCGAGGATTTTGTACTGAATGTGGCACCCATTTATTCTTTAGATTCAAACAAAGCGGTGATTACAATATGCCTGTTGGCCTATTTAAAAACTTAACAGAGTTGGAAATGGAGATGCAATATTTTAGCGATCAACGCCCTGATTATTATTGTTTTTCGAATAAAACCAAAGAACTGAGCAAAGCTGAAATAATGACTTATTTTGCAAAAAAGGTTTAAGGGTAACGTGCTGCGATAAGCCTGTGTTGAAGTCGAGTATTAGGAGTAATCATCTAACGAATTTGACACTTTTTTGTTTGATTCAAAGGGCAAAAGCAAATGTGCTGGTATAATAGTTTTCATTGCCTAGTATTTAAAAGTCATTGTATTGAAAAAACGCGCCCCTTCAATTTTCTCCCAGTCGCCAAGTAAAAGCGCGGCTAACAACAAACGAGGCCGTAAAAATCCTTCCCAAGCCCTAGGGCCTGTGCAGCATTTTACGGTTGATGGCCTGACGCACGAAGCAAAAGGTGTCGCACGCTCCCAAGGTAAAGTGACTTTTATAGCTGGGGCGTTACCCAGTGAAACTGTTACTGCGCAGGTGATTAAATCAAACCGTCGTTATGACGAGGCTAAACTGCTTGATATCCAGCAAAAGAGCGCGCATCGGGTCGTGCCCGAGTGCCCCCATTATGAACACTGTGGTGGTTGTAGTTTTCAGCATCTAACAATAGAGCAGCAGCGGGCAGAAAAAATGCACTGGTTGCAAGGGCAATTACGTAAAGTATGTCCAGACCAGAGGTTGACAGAATTAACCGACTCGCCTTTTGGGTATCGCCGACGAGCCCGTCTTGCGGTGCGAGTTAAAGATCAACAATTACGCCTAGGTTTTCGTGCAAAATCATCACAAAACATTGTTTCAATTGATAACTGTTTAGTATTAACACCGCAACTACAAGGTATTTTTAGGCACTTAAAGGCTGAGTTAAAGCAAGACTCTGTTGCCGCAAAAATTGGTCATATAGAATTATTAGAAGACACTAAAGGATTATCTGTATTGCTGCGCTTAACGGCTACTATTAGCAGCGAGGAACACCAGAAATGGCAATTATGGGCCGAACAACAACAAGTTGATTTATACTGGCAAACGCCTGGTGAGCACCGAGCCAAAGTGCCTCCACAAGACATGCGTCACTATCAACTAGATGGTTTTAATCTGACCTATTATCCACAAGATTTTATTCAAGTGAATGCTACTATGAATGAAAAAATGGTGGCACAAGCTATGGACTGGCTTACCCCAAATCAAGACGATGTGGTGTTAGATCTATTTTGTGGTGTAGGCAATTTTTCGCTTCCCTTAGCGAAGCGGGCTAAACAAGTGGTTGGGGTAGAAGTGCAACCTAGTATGGTGGCTGCGGGTCAAGTCAATGCTAAAAAGAATCAGTTGGATAACCTGTCGTTTATCGCTGCTGATTTAACCCAACCCGCCCCAAAAACTATCACTTCTTTAGGGGTCACAAAAGTTCTACTCGACCCTCCAAGAGCCGGGGCTTTTGAGTTTTTACTGACCTTAGTTAAACTCAGACCTAAACAGATTTTATATGTTTCCTGTGACGCAGCCACTTTGGCCAGAGATGCTGAGTATTTAGTCGCAAAAGGCTACAAAGTAAAACGCGCGGCTATGATGGATATGTTTCCACAAACTGCGCATTTGGAGACTATGATGTTGATGGCTTTGTAGCTTATCGCTATTCATACAAATCTAACTCATGGCATGGCCACTACTGTGTTTCCCATCACTTAGTTTGAAATTTCTCAGTAAAAATTAAAGCTGTTTACGCTTTTAAAATCCTCAGTTAAGAACGGCTATTCCTCTTAAAAATACACTTTTTAACAGTATGTTAGAGAGGTTTAGTCGCCTCGCATACTGGTTGTTGCGCTCCAAAATTCAGGTTTCCTAGATTCGGACACCCCTAGCATTTAATCATTTATGACTAGTTATCTGTAATAAGGGGAAATATGGCTCAAAAAAGGAAACTTTGTGCAAATGCTTTTTTACAGGCGCTGTTTGCCACATAGTTTGAGTTTATAGTTTACCCTAAGGCAATTTTGCAGTGCATCAAAAGTGATGTTC
This sequence comes from uncultured Paraglaciecola sp., assembly GCF_963977085.1. Classification (GTDB taxonomy): domain Bacteria; phylum Pseudomonadota; class Gammaproteobacteria; order Enterobacterales; family Alteromonadaceae; genus Paraglaciecola. Next base: position 37,168 of record NZ_CAXBNC010000003.1, read on the forward strand.
CTAAAATAACCTATTGTATTGTCGGCAATTAACTATTCGCCAGGCACACATTCTTATTTAAAGACTATTTAAAAAAGCGGCCCCATGTATATTCAAATAATTCGCGCTCTTTCGACTTTATGTTTAGTTTCTATTTTACAAGCTTGTGGTGCTAGCGATAGTGATGGCGATGGCAGCATTTCATCTGGAATCACTTACACATTTTCTTTACGAGCCTCACTTGCTAACCAGTGTTCAGTGGAAACGCCTTTCACTCAAATTGAGTTGCTACTGCAAGACGAAAACTGGCAATGGTTGGAAAGTTATAGCGCGGATGAAGAAGGGGTCATTACATTTACTACTACAGACAAATACATCAATTTTACTCTAGTAGGTAAAAGCCAAGAAGGTGATGGTGAAGAAAGCTTAGATATCGTTAGTTATTATCAAGCTAACTCCGCAACCCCCACAGTATATCGAGCTACCTATGACAGCTTACAAGACAATGCTAGATGCGAGTGTTTAAGTCATGATCTTTTGGTACGACATAGAACCATAACGGACGTGACTGCAGTCGATAGTTCTCAGGAATTTGACTATTGGGAGTCGGTCAGTACCCAATCTACTCGATTTGGTAATGTAACTCTTTGCCGCGAGGTTGACCAAGACTGGCCTATTACTTCTTTTATGGTTCAAGGTACTAATGATGGCAATAAGCTAATTGGCGCCGCTGATTTTATGAATGACTTTTCGGAAGCCTCTGATGAATGGTCACTATCTGCGGTTGAAGTGGGGGAAGAGATTAATCTAGATGAAACACATCAAACATTAACCCAGTCACAACTGTTTGTAGACGATGAGCACTTTACGGCAGGGATTGCTGAAAATGCGAGCTCTACTTTGGTCTTTAATAGCCATCTGTATGTAAATGAATCTTTATACAAAACCATAGCGACATACCCTATAAGCGAAACATCATCTGTGTTTGGTAAGTCGAGCATAACCAGTCAACGTCAAGTTATCTCAAGCGATTATAGTACTGCATTAGCGAACTCTGCGCCTGAAGAAAAGGTTAATATTGATAGCGTTAATTTTAGCGAATTATCGGATGAGGGTAATTATGACTATAGCGAAATAAAAAATTACCCTATGGCTATTATTTCGTTTTCTTATGAATTTACTGCAACCAAGGCAAAATGGACTATGTTTGGACCTAATACAGGTATTCTGCCTATTTCAGCAGTGTTATATGGCTATGAAGGCATCATCGATAACGATAGTTATATATCTCAAACTGAGGTCATTCTGCTGAAAAGCGACGATAGTGATGATTATGACGATTACATCATGCACTATCAGGATCCCAGTATTGATGATTTTGAAAAAGGTTTATCGAGTTATCACTTAAACATAGTTTTGCAATAAGGCTTTTCTAGTACTCAGAGTCACTATATGTGTCATGTAAATAGATGTTTAATCGCATACAAGATTTCCCCCCAAAAAGGGGATGTTGATGCCTTAAAAAACACCGTTTTTACCCAGCAGAATAGCTAGGATCCCAGTCTTTCCAGACAACTTCTAAGCCTGCTGCAGTCACAACCTTTGCCATTTTTTCGGGGCTGCGTTCGTCGTCAATATCAAATTGGCTCAGAATTTCAGTTTGGTCAGCGTAGCCCCCTGGTTGAGTCTTAGATCCTGCGCTTATCTGGGTTATGCCTAGCTTAAGAATATTATCTCGCAAGGTGGCTGATTCTCTGGTGGACATCACTATGTCTAATTGGGGACTAAGTAATCTAAAGGCGCAAATTAGCTGAACTAACTGAGCGTTGCTTGGCAGATGTTGCGGTTCTATGCCACCCATACAAGGGCGAAGGCGCGGAAACGCCACAGAGTAGCGAGTTCGCCAATAACGTTTTTGCATGTAATCTAAATGTATTGCGAGTTTTAAGCAGTCCAGGCGCCAGTCAGTTAAGCCTAATAAGCAGCCTAATCCCACTTTGTCCATTTCGGCTTGGCCTAATCTGTCCGGGGTTTCTAAGCGCCACCGAAAATCCGTTTTGTTGCCTTTTAGGTGATGCTTCCCATAAACATCTTGCTGGTAGCATTCCTGATACACTAAAACAGCATCGACACCTAACTGTCGTACCGCACTATATTGCTCGGTCGATAGTGGCTGTACTTCTAACATGACATAACTAAAGTAACGCTTGATGATAGGCAGTACTTGGGTGAAATAAGCCATACCAACTTTGGTTTCGTGTTCGCCTGTGACTAATAGAATATTGTCAAAGCCTAGTGCCTTTATAGCTTGGCATTCAGCTTCGACTTGTTGCGGCGTTAAAGTTGTGCGCTTGAGTTTATTACTCATAGAAAAACCGCAATAAGAGCAGTCGTTTGCGCACAAATTTGATAAATACAAAGGAATAAAAAATCCCAGTGTATGACCAAACCGCTGGCGAGTTAACGCTTGTGAACGTTGCGCCAATTGTTCTAAAAAAGGTTGGGCTGCTTTAGATAACAAAATAGGCATATCTGCGACTTCAATATTGGCTTGAGCGAGTACTCGGGTCACGTCTGATGCTTTGGCTTGAGTGAGATGTGCTTGTAATTGGCTGTCGTCAAGCGCCAGCCATTGCTGATAAAAACTGCTTTGTAGATATTGCATGTCTTAGAAACTCATCTCGTTGAGAAAACCTGTTAGTGAGCTGGTGGCATTGGCACCAGAGCATTGCACACCCAAGCCAGCTTGGTAGGCGTTATGTCCTGCTTGCACCGCCAATTTAAAAGCATTGCCCATAACAACTGGGTCGGGGGATACGGCCATGGCGGTATTTACTAATACCGCATCGGCTCCTATTTCCATGGCTAAGGTGGCATCAGAAGGCGCACCAATGCCGGCATCTATGATGACTGGCACTTGTGCTTGTTCAATAATAATCTCTAACATCGCACGAGTGCTAAGGCCCTGATTAGAACCTATTGCAGCGCCCAAAGGCATAACTGCAGCGCAACCCACTTCGGCTAAACGTTTACATAAAACCGGGTCAGCACTGCAATAAGGTAGTACCACAAAACCTAAAGCGCAGAGTTGTTCGGCAGCTAACAGAGTTTCAATAGGATCAGGCATTAAGTACTTGGGGTCGGGGTGAATTTCCAATTTTATCCAGTGAGTGCCTAATGCTTCGCGGCCTAATTGGGCAGCAAATATGGCTTCTTTAGCTGTGCGAGCACCAGATGTATTAGGCAGTAATTGCACCCCAAGTGGTGTTAGGTGGCTTAGTATATTGTCATTTTTTTGTTGTAAATCAGCACGTCTTAACGCCACAGTCACCAATTCACTGCCGCTTGCTTTGATAGTATTAGCCATGACTTCGGCACTTGAATATTTACCTGTACCGGTAAATAACCGTGAATAAAATGTTTTATCTGCAATCTTTAATGGCATAGATTTAACCCCCTGCTATGGCTTGAAATAGCGTGACATGGTCATCTTGATTCAGAGCCGTTGACGCCCATCTAGAGTGGGGTATGACACTGTCATTAATGGCTGCTGCTATATCAGTTTCAGGCCCATAATGTTGGTTTATCAATATTTGCAAAGTGCATGATGGCGGGATCTGTATCGTGTTATTATTTACTTTAATAAACATGGTTGTTCCTTAAATCTTTGGTTGCACAAATTGCACAGTTTGGGTCAATTTCTATTGCCAAACTTTGCCATTGCATGTGGATAGCATCGAATAGATGTAACTTCGCTTCTTGGCTTATTTGAATGAGATATTTAATCCCTTGTAAGGCCTGCATACTGCCAATGACCCCTACCAAGGGGCCCACCACGCCGTCTTGTAGACAACTGCTTTGATCCTCTGGGGTAGAATGGTAGATACATTGATAACAAGGGGAGTTAAAAGTCATGGGTAGCATTAATAACTGACCTTGAAAACCACTAGCAGCGCCGCTGATGAGTGGCCGTTGTAAGCGCACACAAGCCTGATTGATTAATAAACGAGTTGTTAGGTTATCGGTGCAATCGAGCACTAAATCCACATCTTTTATTAGACTCATTATGTTCTCTTCAGTGATTTTTTCTGTCACCGCTTGATATCGAACATCAGGGGCCATGGCCTTTAGGTTTATCGCGGCCTGTTGTGCTTTGTTACTGCCAATTTGTTGGTTCTGATATAAAATCTGTCGATGCAAATTACTGCGTTCTATTGTATCAAAGTCAGCCATCACTAAACGGCCTATACCGGCAGCTGCCAAATACATAGCTGCCGGACAACCTAAGCCGCCCATGCCTACAATTAACACTTGGGCTTGTTTAAGGCGTAACTGACCTGATTCGCCTAGTTCTGGTAGTAACATTTGTGGTGCGTAACGCAACTGCTCTTGTTGTGAAAGTCTGCTGTTCATGGCTGGGCCACTTCAATAACGTTATTAGTTGCAGTAGGCAGTAATTGTTTCAATAATTTCTTGGTTACTGCCTGCCAATTAGGCGCTTGTAAAATCGCTGACACCATGGCAATGCCGTCCACTGAGGTTTGCTGAACAGCCTTGACTCTTTGTTCTGAAATACCACCAATAGCAACAGTGGCTGCACCCTCACATAAATTCACATGGCGTTTTAAGTTATTTAAACCTTGTGGATTAGATGGCATCTGTTTTGTTTGGGTTGGGAATATGTGCCCAAGGGCGATATAGGTCGGTTTGAGTTGTTTAGCTATGAGTAATTCATGGTATCCGTGAGTAGAAATACCTAAACGTAACCCCGCTGCTTTTATGCTAGGTAAGTCAGCCAAAAGCAGATCTTCTTGACCTAAATGTACGCCATAGGCTTGGTATTTAATTGCCAACTGCCAGTAATCATTAATAAAAACTTGGGCTTGATAAGCGCGTCCCAAGGCGACTGCTTCATAGACTTGAGATTCTAAATCTTTTGCTGCAGGGTCCTTAACGCGCAATTGAATTGTTTTGACTCCCGCTTGTAATAATAGCGTTAACCATTTCACATTCGGGACCACGGGATATAAACCTAGCCACTGTTTGTTACAAGGTAAAAAGCCTAGCTGTTCTTCATGCTCTTTAGGCGTTAAGTCTTCGGTAGTGGTGATATAAGGGAAGTCTGCCGCCTGTTCTGGCCATCCACCATGGGCCACTGGCCCTGTACCTTGCCCTAATGGATAAGATAATCTAATACCTTGATTGATATAGGCTTTAGCGATAACAAGGGCGTCGTCTAATAGATATCCCTTGGCTATTGCGGCACTGATAGCTGATGCTAGTGTACAGCCCGTGCCATGAGTATGTAGGCTGTTTTGACGCAAAGAGCCCATACTAAATGAGCGCTCTGGGCCGTAATACTTATCGATAGCATACTGGCTATTGCCGTGGCCACCTTTGACCAATATCCCTTTACAGCCTTTGTTAATTAAAAAATCGACCGCTAATTTCTGCCCAGATAAATCCTCACAGGCAATGCCAGATAAAACAGCTAACTCCACTAGATTTGGAGTCAGCAAGTCGACTAAAGGCAGAAGTGTGTTTTTTATTGCTTCAGTTACCTCTTTGCCCGCCATTACATCACCGGTTGAAGCGACTTGAACAGGATCTAAGACAACAAAAGGGCGTGGTTGTAAACCAGAGCCAGTATCCCAAAATTTTAAAATCAAAGTGGCTAAGGTGTTAACTTGAGCAACTGATGCTAACAAACCCACCTTTATCACTTTAGGTGGGATGTCTTCTGTAAGGCTGGCAAGTTGCTGAGTAAAACTCTGTTCAGACACTACATCAAGGTGACTTACCCCTAAACTATTTTGTGCCGTAATGGCAGTGATAATAGTCGCCCCATGCACAGCAAAGTCATGTGCCGTTTTAATATCTGCCTGTATGCCGGCGCCACCACTGCTGTCACTGCCCGCCACCGACCAGATGACAGGCGGCGTATGCTGAGTTTGAGCTTCACTTGGGTGTGCCATGCATATCGCTTGATTATTGGGCGAGTCCACTAAATCTTTTCCTTTTCGAGCACTTGGTCAGCACGGTGATACAATTCGCTACCTTTATCTTTAAATACCTGCGACATGTTTTGCATGCCCTGTTCGATAGCGGATTGACTGGTGTGTACCGCTTGGGTATGACCTTGCATATCCACCATTTTTATCGCAATTTGTTGTTCATTTTCTAGGTTGGCTGCATAAGCTCTGACTTCTTCTGTTATTTTCATGGAGCAGAATTTAGGGCCACACATAGAACAAAAATGCGCAACCTTGCCAGATTCTTGCGGAATGGTTTGATCGTGATAGTCCCGGGCGGTTTCTGGGTCAAGAGATAGGTTAAACTGGTCTTCCCAGCGAAATTCAAAGCGGGCCTTTGATAAGGCGTTATCTCTGATCTGCGCGCCAGGATGACCTTTGGCTAAATCGGCAGCATGGGCTGCAATTTTGTAGGTGATTAACCCTTGTTTGACATCTTCTTTTTCAGGCAGGCCTAAGTGTTCTTTGGGGGTGACATAACACAACATGGCACAACCAAACCAACCAATCATAGCTGCCCCAATGCCTGAGGTGAAATGATCATAACCCGGAGCAATATCAGTGGTAAGCGGCCCTAAGGTATAAAATGGCGCTTCGTGGCAGTGCTGCAATTCTTCAGTCATGTTCTTTTTAATCATATGCATAGGCACATGTCCTGGACCTTCAATCATCACTTGAACATCATATTCCCAAGCGATTTTAGTCAGCTCACCTAATGTATGTAATTCGGCAAATTGCGCCTCATCATTGGCATCTGCAATGGAGCCAGGGCGCAGGCCATCACCCAAGCTAAGACTGATATCGTAACGGGCGCACAACTGGCAGATTTCTCTAAAACGAAGATATAAGAAACTTTCTTGATGATGAGATAAACACCACTTAGCCATAATAGAGCCACCACGTGACACAATGCCAGTAACACGTTTGGCGGTCATGGGTACATAGCGCAATAAGACACCCGCATGGATAGTGAAATAATCCACACCTTGTTCGGCTTGCTCGACTAAGGTGTCGTAAAACACTTGCCAGTTGAGGTCTTCTGCAATGCCGTTGACTTTTTCCAGCGCTTGGTAAATAGGTACAGTGCCAATAGGTACAGGGGAATTGCGAATGATCCATTCACGGGTTTCGTGAATATTACGACCCGTCGATAAATCCATTATGGTGTCTGCGCCCCAGCGCGTTGACCAGAGCAGTTTTTCCACTTCTTCTTCGATAGACGAAGTTACCGCAGAGTTACCAATGTTAGCGTTAATTTTAACTAAAAAATTTCGCCCTATGATCATAGGTTCACTTTCAGGATGATTAATATTCGCGGGAATAATTGCACGGCCTTGGGCGACTTCTTGGCGTACAAATTCAGGGGTAATTTGTTCTGGTAGGTTGGCTCCGAATGATTCTCCGGGGTGTTGTTGCAGTAATATCTCGTCAGTGATGCGTTGACGGCCCATGTTTTCACGTATGGCGATGTATTCCATTTCTTTGGTGACTATACCGCGACGAGCATAATGCATTTGGCTAACACATCGCCCTTGTTTGGCTATCTTAGGTAAAGGTCGGTGCTCAAAACGCAACTCATCTAAGGTCTCGTCCGATAAACGTTGCTGGGTGTAATTAGCATTGGATCCCGATAAAGTTTCGCAATCCTGACGTTGCTCTATCCAGGCACTACGTAATTTGGGTAAACCTTTATTCACATCAATACTGATGTTTGGATCGGTATAAGGACCAGAAGTATCATAAACTGGGATAGGTTCATTTTTGGCGAAGTCAGGCTTGTCCTTGCTGCCGCCTATGATGGAATCACTTAAGGCTATTTCCCGCATGCCTACACGCACATCACCTTCTGAATTATTAAGATAAATACGTGTTGAATTGGGGTAAGACTGGTGTTGTAAATTAGCAATAAATGCTTGGGCTTGTTCGCGACGTTCACGTCGACTTGGGTTGTTAGACATAGCAAAATCTCGTTAGTTAAGAGGATATTTGCTTGTCAGAAGTGTTGCGCAACTTAATTCAATTCACACCGATAAATGAGCAATTCACTTAGGGCGTTAATATGAGTTTGCTATTTAACCAATAAGGTTAAATGGTAAACAATCAGTTACTTTTGTTTCCTACGCAGGTGTTAGCCTGATCAGGTTCAACGGATCCCGTATAATTACGGTCTCAGCCTCGAGGGCACTCCGACAAGTAGCCAGAAGTGTAAACTTTCTGAGTAAAAGTACAAGAGCTAGGGTAAATGAGTTCCCGGCGTTAAGGTGGAAATCCCCCTTTTATTAACCTGTGCCTCAAACATTAGTTATTAGTTAACTGTGCCAACATCCTATCAAACGCCCGATAATGCAGCGCTTCAGCTAGATGTTGTTTTTGAATTTGTGGGGTGCTGGCTAGATCGGCAATAGTGCGGGCGACTTTTAATACTCTGTGATAGGTGCGTAATGACAGGCCTAATCTTTCTACTGCTTGTTGTAAAAACTGTTGATCTTGTTGGCTTAATTCACAATATTTTTGGACTTCTTTACTGCCTAATTGAGCGTTGGTTTTACCGCAACGAGTTAATTGTAGTTGGTGGGCTTTGATCACTCTGGCACGTACCACTTTACTGGTTTCACCGCGGCTTTTGACTTGTTCTGAAAATTCATTGTTGGCTAATTTAGGTACATCTACTTGCAGATCTATGCGATCTAAAAAAGGTCCTGAAATACGGTTTAAGTAACGTAATATTTGTTCAGACGAACACCTGCCATCGTTTAAACTGCCTGTTGGGCTAGGGTTCATGGCGGCGACTAGTTGGAACCGAGCTGGGAATTGCGCTTGCCGAGCGGCTCTTGAAATACTCACTGTGCCTGACTCCAATGGCTCTCGTAATACGTCCAATACTTTTCTGTCGAATTCGGGGAGTTCATCAAGAAAAAGTACGCCATTATGGGCCAAGCTTATCTCGCCAGGTCTTGGAATACTGCCGCCGCCCACTAAGGCTACGGCTGAACTGGTGTGATGAGGGTGACGAAAAGCGCGGTGTTTCCATGTGGCGGGATCCACAGCTTTACCCACAATAGAATGTACTGCTGCAGTGGCTAGTGCTTCTTCATCTGTCATAGGGGGTAAAATGGTGATGAGGCGACTGGCTAACATGGTTTTACCAGTGCCTGGTGGCCCGGTAAAAAGTAAGTTATGGCCACCGGCAGCGGCAATTTCTAAGGCTCGTTTACCTGCAATTTGACCAACAACATCTTGTAAATCATTTTCATACTCAGCCAGTTTAGTGACTGTTTGGGTGTGATATAGGTCTAAACTTTGTTGCCCACTTATGTGGCTATACACTTCTAATAATTGTGTCGCTGGGACAATTTGGGCCTGTTTAATCAGAGAGGCTTCTGGGGCGTTTTTAAAGGGCAATATGGCGGTGCGATTAGCTTGGGTGCAGGCATAAGTAAAAGGTAAAGCTCCTGTAATGGCACGAATTTCTCCAGATAAGGCTAATTCACCTGCCAGTTCAATATTGTGTAATTGGTTTTCTGGCAGCTGTAAGGTGGCAGCAATAATCCCTATAGCAATGGCTAAATCGAAACGACCGCCTTCTTTAGGCAAATCTGCTGGGGCTAGGTTTACAGTGATACGTTTAGCTGGGAACTCAAAGCCCGAATTAATCAAGGCGCTGCGGACCCTGTCTTTGGCTTCCCGAACCGATGCTTCTGGCAAACCGACTAAGTTAAAACAAGGAAGGCCGTTGGATAGGTGTACTTCAACGGTAATAAGCGGCGCATCAATGCCTACACTTGCTCTTGAATAAACGACAGCTAAAGACATGAAGCAACTCCATTTGCATACAGGGTGAGTCTTAAGGCTAGCTAATCATCTTAAAATTGCGAGTTATTCATCCTTCACTGAATCATGAGGATTAAAAACAGGAAGATGCCAGTTCCATTTCATTGCACCTAAACGGCAGAACAAGGTAATGCAGAAGCCGATAATCATACAGCTCACAGTACTTAAACCTAGTTGTAAGCCTAAGATATAACTTGCTCCACCTAAAATACAGGCGGTGGCATAGAGTTCACCTTTTAACACCATAGGAATTTCTCGACAAATGACATCTCGAATTAACCCTCCAAAAACTCCAGTCATTGTACCTAATGCAATGGCAATTAAAGGAGAGGCTCCGTAAGTTAACGCTTTTTGCAAACCCATGACATTAAAAAAGGCTAATCCAATGGCATCGGCAAAAAATAGGTAGCGAAGAGGAAAGGTGTCTTTGCTACGCAACCAAATAATAGTGGAGAAAGCTGCGAGGATGATCACATAAAAAAAACTTGGATCTTGTACCCAAAATACCGGTAAATCTAAAATCATGTCGCGTAACGTACCACCGCCAATGGCAGTAACAGACGCGAGCACTACAACGCCAAAACCGTCCATGTGTTTTTTATATGCCATTAGGGTGCCTGCGATTGCAAAAACAGCCACACCTGCCAAATCAACCCAATGTAACCAAGTTTCCATATGCCCCCTAAGGTTTGTTATTTTTTATTCAGTCGTCTTAAAAAAGGACTATTGTTATCTAAGGCCTTTTATAACCCCGTTATTTTTTATCCACCTTTTTCAGGTGGTCTGGGTATATAACCCGCTAAAAAGGCATATAGCAATGCTTGATCAAAATATCTCCTTCATGCTATTTCTATAACCAGTAATGATAAATAAAATTTGTGATGTGATGCTCTATTCTTTTTTGCGCAATGCGGTGACAACATATCTAGTCCACGGGCTAGTGATTATTTTATTGCGGGGATAGTGCCGGTAGAGGTTAATTCTAAAACCCCCCGCACGAAAGTTCGAGGGGTTTTTTGTTATTACCTTCTAAGTTTAAGAAATAGATTGCCCACAACAGCTTTATCAATGTTTGGTTAATGTTAACCAAGTAGCCATTTTTAATAAATTTAATTAAAGAGTACATACCATGTCAAAGTTACGATCAGCCACCAGTACCCAAGGACGCAATATGGCGGGCGCTCGCGCCCTATGGCGAGCCACAGGCATGAAAGATGGGGACTTTGGTAAGCCAATTATTGCCGTATCTAATTCATTTACTCAATTTGTGCCTGGGCATGTGCACCTAAAAGATATGGGACAACTAGTAGCGCGCAGCATAGAAGCGGCTGGTGGCGTAGCCAAAGAATTTAATACCATAGCAGTGGATGACGGTATTGCTATGGGCCATAGCGGCATGTTGTATAGCTTGCCATCACGGGAAATTATTGCAGATGCAGTTGAATATATGGTTAATGCTCATTGCGCTGACGCTATAGTGTGTATTTCCAACTGTGATAAAATCACTCCCGGCATGTTAATGGCCGCTTTGCGTTTGAATGTACCGGTTATTTTTGTTTCTGGTGGTCCAATGGAAGCCGGTAAAACTAAGTTGTCTGATCAAATCATTAAATTGGATTTGGTGGACGCTATGGTGGCGGGTGTTGATGACAAGGTGAGCGACAAAGAGAGTGAACAAGTTGAACGTTCTGCTTGCCCAACTTGTGGTTCTTGTTCAGGTATGTTTACTGCTAACTCAATGAACTGTTTAACTGAAGCTTTAGGGTTATCTTTACCAGGTAATGGTTCAATGCTGGCCACACATGCCGATCGTGAAGGTTTGTTTAAACAAGCGGGTTCACAAATTGTTGAGTTATGTCGTCGTTATTATCAGGAAAATGACGAGTCGGTGTTGCCGCGAAATATCGCTAACTTTAAAGCATTTGAAAACGCTATGACCTTAGACATCGCTATGGGCGGTTCAACCAATACCATATTGCATTTATTAGCCGCTGCCGTTGAAGGAGAAATACCTTTCACTTTGGATGACATCGATAGGTTATCTCGTAAAGTACCACATTTATGTAAAGTCGCCCCTTCTACTCCCCAATATCATATGGAAGATGTGCACCGGGCTGGTGGTGTATTGGGTATTTTAGCTGAGATAAACCGTGCCGGATTGTTACATACCGATTCTCCACACGTATTAGGTAAAACTATAGGTGAAGTGATAGCTGAGTGGGATATCACTAATCCTGCAAATGAATACGCATTGGAATTTTACAAAGCAGGACCTGCTGGCATTCGTACTACTAAAGCCTTCAGTCAAAACTGTCGTTATCCTACAGCCGATACAGATCGCGAAAATGGTTGTATCCGTAACCGCGCCAATGCCTTTAGTGAAGAAGGTGGCTTAGCTGTGTTATTCGGTAACATTGCCGAAAATGGTTGTATTGTAAAAACCGCGGGCGTTGATGAGTCTATTCATAAGTTTACTGGTCGCGCACGTATCTATGAAAGCCAAGATGAGGCAGTAAAAGCAATTCTGGACGACCAGGTGATTGCCGGTGATGTGGTGATCATTCGTTATGAAGGTCCTAAAGGTGGTCCAGGTATGCAAGAAATGCTTTACCCTACTACTTATCTTAAAGCCAAGGGTTTAGGTAAAGAGTGTGCACTTATTACTGATGGACGTTTTTCTGGTGGTACCTCAGGTTTGTCTATTGGACATTGTGCACCTGAAGCAGCCAGTGGTGGTGGAATTGGTTTAGTCGAAGAAGGTGATACTATCCTTATCGATATCCCAGCACGTAAAATTGGCATAGATATCAGCGATCAAGCATTACAAACGCGTCGCGAGAAGATGGACGCAAGTGAAAGGCCATGGAAACCTGTTTCTCGTGTTCGTAAAGTGTCACTTGCCCTTAAAGCTTATGCTTTATTAGCCACCAGTGCCGATAAAGGTGCGGTGCGAGATGCATCAAAATTGGAAGATTAAATGAGCCGTTCAGCCAATGAATACTTAAAGAGTATATTGTTATCCCCTGTTTATGATGTGGCGGTGAATTCGGATCTTCAAAAGCTAGAAAAACTATCTGCTTCTTTAGGTAACGAAATTTGGCTGAAAAGAGAAGACCAGCAACCGGTTAAGTCTTTTAAGTTGCGCGGTGCTTATAACAAGTTAAGCCAATTATCAGATGAACAACTCGCCAAAGGTGTAGTGGCTTCGTCGGCTGGTAACCATGCCCAAGGTGTGGCTTATTCAGCGAGGAAAAAAGCCATAAAAGCCACAATAGTGATGCCCGCTACTGCGCCAGATATAAAAGTAGAAGCAGTACGAGATTTTGGCGGTGAATTTGTCGATATAGTGTTGCATGGCACCAGTTTCGATCAGGCAAAAGAAGAAGCTTTACGTCTGTCGAAAGAGCATGGTTACACTATGGTTTCGCCTTTTGATGACGAGGATGTGATTGTAGGGCAAGGTACCATAGCCCGTGAATTACTTGAGCAGAATCCTGATTTGGATACGTTGTTTATTGCTGTGGGTGGTGGTGGTCTCATTGCTGGTATCTCGGTGTTTCTGAAGCAGCTCAAGCCTGATCTTAAAATTATCGCAGTCGAGTCTGATGAATCAGCCTGTTTACAGGCAGCAATGTTAGCAGGTAAACCTGTTCCCCTTGATCATGTAGGTATTTTTGCTGACGGTGTGGCCGTTAAAATTATTGGTGAAGAACCTTTTCGTTTATGCCAAAAATACGTTGATGAAGTCATTACCGTCAACACAGACGAAATTTGTGCAGCCATCAAAGATATATTTGATGATACTCGTGTGATTGCTGAACCTGCTGGGGCTTTGTCGGTTGCAGGTATACGCAAATACCTTAAAAGCAATCCCATGCAGGGCAAAAAAATCGGTGGAATTTTATGTGGCGCAAATATTAATTTTCATACCTTACGTTATGTCTCTGAACGTTGCGAGTTAGGTGAACAAAAAGAAGCGGTGATTGCCGTTAAAATACCAGAGCGCACTGGCGCATTTAGGGATTTTTGTGCGCTGCTAGGCGGGCGCGCCATTACTGAATTTAACTACCGTTATTCTACTGATCGTGAAGCCCATATTTTTGTCGGTATTAAGTTGAAAAAAGGCCGTGAAGAATTAGCCCAGTTAACTGACTCGCTAAGCGTTAATGGATATAAAAGTTTTGATTTATCTGAAAATGAAATGGCTAAGTTACATGTGCGCTACATGGTAGGCGGCAGGCCTCCTAGTCTACTAAACGAAAAGTTATTTTCCTTTGAATTTCCTGAGTATCCTGGGGCCTTAATGAAGTTTTTGGATACCTTGGGAGAAAGGTGGAATATTACATTGTTTCATTATCGTAATCATGGCGCTGCAGATGGTCTAGTGTTGGCTGGTTTTGATATAGTCGATGCTGATAGAGGTGAATTTGATAAACATTTAGCCAAATTAGGTTATTTGTATGAAGAGCAAACGGATAACCCTGCATATAAGTTTTTCTTGTCTGACTTAAATGGTGTTTTTGAGTTATAAATGCAAAAAATAGTTGATGAAATTGCAGCAAAGATAGCCTCTAAAACCGATAAAGGCATAGTCGCTAGTTATATTCCCCAATTGGCTTGTGTTAACCCTGATCAGTTTTCAATCAGTGTGGCTTTACCCGATGGAGCAGTTTATAGCGCCGGAGGTGCGCAAACTTTATTCTCAATTCAGAGTATTTCTAAAGTATTTACTTTGACCTTAGCCTTAGGAAAACTTGGTGAAAGGGTGTGGAATAGAGTGGGCAGAGAGCCTTCAGGTGACCCTTTTAATTCTATTGTGCAACTTGAGCATGAACAGGGAAAACCACGTAACCCTTTTGTCAATGCAGGGGCAATCGCCATTGCAGACGCCATTATTCAAGGTCATCAACCCAAAGAAACCTTAGCAGAAATCCTGCAATTTATGCGCTATTTAGCTGATGATGAAAGTATCGCCATTGATGAAAAGGTGGCGCGTTCAGAAGAAATGACCGGTGATAGGAATGCTTCTTTGGCGCATTTTATGGCTTCTTTTGGACATTTTCAAAATCCTGTTGATGCGGTATTAGGTACTTATTTTCATCACTGTTCTATTGCCATGACCACAGCCCAGCTTGCTACTGCAGGATTATTTTTAGCTAATGATGGTCTTAATCCCATTACAGGTTATAGAGTGGTGTCACCTAATAGAGCAAAACGTATTAATGCGTTGATGTTGATGTGTGGTCATTATGATGGTTCTGGGGAGTTTGCCTATCGAGTGGGGCTACCCGGTAAAAGTGGTGTGGGTGGAGGCATACTCGCTATCGCGCCAGGCAAAGCTTCTATCGCAGTATGGTCACCGGGGCTGGATACTATTGGCAACAGTAAACTTGGCACAGAAGCGTTGGAGTTACTTACCCGAAAAACCGGTTGGTCGGTGTTTGGGCAATAAAGGTGGATTACTACTAAACTCTTCAGCCGTCTCCAAGTCGTTTCTATCTTTTCAAAGTCTTTTTTAGTAGTCTTTTGGCTTTTGTTTTAGCCTTATTATGGATCCTGCATTTTGCAAACACTCTTACAGCTAAAGTCTGGTAAATTGATGGGTATTTCTCATTTAACTTTGTCAGAAAACCTCACTACCTTTCCAATTGAAATTTTATCTTTAGCTGATTCATTAGAAATATTAGATTTATCCAATAATCAACTTAAATCAATACCCGCTGAGATTAAACAACTCAATAAATTGAAGATAATTTTTGCCTCTAATAATCTTTTTGAGGATTTGCCTGAGAGTCTTGGGCAGTGTAAAAGTTTGGAAATGATAGGCTTTAAAGCCAACAAAATTAAGGACGTTCCTGAGCAATCATTACCAGTCAAGTTGCGCTGGTTAATTTTAACAGACAATCAGATAACTCGTTTACCAGACTCTTTGGGTGAACGCCCAAGAATGCAAAAATTAGCTTTGTCTGGCAATCAACTTAAGGAATTACCTGCTAATTTGGCGCAATTGTATAACCTAGAGTTAGTGCGTATTTCAGCGAACGATATCACTCAGTTTCCAGATCAATTGCTAAACTTACCTAAACTCGCTTGGTTAGCATTCAGTGGTAATCCCTTTAGTCGTACTAAAAGTGATATTCAGAGCATTCCTAGCGTCGCTTCTTCAAGCCTAACCTTGCACAATGTGCTTGGACAAGGGGCCTCGGGTGTGATTTCAAAAGCAGTTTGGAATTCGCCTACCGCAGCTTTTCCTGAAGAGGTCGCAATCAAAGTATTTAAAAGTGAATTGACTAGCGACGGATACCCAGAAGATGAATTGCAAGCCTGTCTGAAAGTAGGTGAGCATGCGAATCTAATTAAGCCACTGGCACAGATAAATGAAAAACACTGTTTAGCTCTGGTTATGGAGCTTATCCCTGAACATTATAACAATCTAGGTTTACCACCTGACTTTGATACTTGTACTCGGGATACTTTTAAAGTCGGCTTTACACTTTCCATTGGGCAGATCAGTAAGATAGTCGAACAAATGCAGCTTGTATTTACACACTTACATCAAAATCTGGTTTGCCACGGCGACTTATATGCACATAACACTTTGTTTGACCAAGACGCCAATATCATTTTCGGCGACTTTGGTGCCGCATCTATGTATCACATGTTAAATGAAAAACAGCAGGCTCAAATTCAAAAAATTGAACGTCGAGCATTGCATAATTTTATTCAAGACTTACTCAGTGTTTGTAATGAAGAAGATAAAATCAGTAAACAATATAAGTTTTTAAACTCTCAACTCCACTAGTTTTTTATAAGTTTGAGGCAACTAAATCTGTTGTAAACGCTGGGCTATCTCAGGTTCGATTAAGTTAATGACATCGGTTTTTAATATCACACTCTGTTCGGTGTGGTGTAGCTGACCATTGTCATCTGCTTCAATCAATGCATTCTCTTTTAATGCGTTGATAAAAGTACCTAGTACTTTTTTATCGAAAAACTCAGGGGAATTAATGCCATGTAATGCGGCTAATCTCTCGGCAAATTGTGCACTTTTCTTTTCTAATTCTGATCGACTGACTTGTTCTTGTCTGGATAATAACGTGAGTACCACAGCATATCGCTGCAGCGTTTCTTGAATACTACGATTCAGTAACCAAGCGGAATAAAAGGATTGACTGGTTGCAGCAGGTGGTTGGACTTTGGTGTCGTCTGTTTCCAGCATCCCCATTTCTAACATTTTATTGATTAAAGATTCAGTATAATCTGCTGCTTGAGCAACACTCATATAAATAAACAACTCTCGCTTTAACAATGGATAGAGTTTGCCCACCATATCTAGAATTTGTTGTTTTGATAAACCATTGTGGGCAAAGACTATTGCCGCAATTAGCCCCGGTAGCGCAAACATATGCAAAATATTGTTTCGGTAATAGGTAAGAGGAATGGCATTGCGATCTTTTAGTGAGATTATCTTACCAAAATTATCTTCTGATACAGTGAATTTATTCAGCTTGAGGGTGTTTTCCAGTAATTTTTTACCCGATATTTTCGGTATAGTGGCCAGTACACTGTAAGGAGCGTCACTTAACAATTCTAAAAAGTGCTCAATGGCCTGTTCTAACTCAGTCTGAGCCATCGCATGTTTTTTTGCTGACAACAAACAAATAGCACAAATTGCCATACCACTAATGGCTGCGGCTTGGTTGATTCGACCCATCACATCTGTGGCAAGATTGTTGACAACAGGAGTCAGCCATTGTGGCTTTTTGTCGTTATTATTGTCTTGTTCATCGCGCCAATTAGGCCTTTGTTGGTCGAGGTAATTGGTTAAATTAATGGGCTCGCCAAAATTAAGAAAACCATAGCCATAATTTTTGAGTTTCTTAATGGCTGAAAATATCTGTAAGAAAGATTCTTTTTTCTTTCCTGTGCCATTGAGTTCTTTGAGGTAGCTAGATACTTCCATCACATGTTCGTAACCAATATAAACCGGCACTATACTCACTGGGCGATTAACACCTTTGATTAATGCCTGCAATGTCATCGCCAGCATGCCCGTTTTAGGTGGTAATAGTCGCCCTGTTCGACTGCGTCCACCTTCAGGAAAATACTTTACTGAATACCCTTTGTTAAACAACAATTCTAAGTACTCACGAAACACCGCAGTGTAGAGTTTGTTGCCAGCAAAGCTGCGGCGCAAATAAAACGCACCAGCTTTACGTAGTATTCCACCAACAGGACGAAAGTTAAGGTTAATCCCAGCAGCGATATGTGGTGTAACTAAACCTTGGTGGTAAATAACGTAGGTGAGCAGTAAATAATCCATATGGCTACGGTGACAAGGTACATAGATAATTTCGTGGCCATTTTGTGCTAACGCTCGCACTTTTTCAGCATGCCTAACTTCGATGCCGTTATAAATTTTGTTCCAAATTTTGGTTAAAATTCTCTCTCCCAGTCTGATTAGCCCGGGTCTGTAATCAGCAGCAATTTCATTAACGTATTTTTTTGCTTGTTGCTTGGCTTGTTGATGACTTAGTTTTTTACTTCGCGCTTCTTCGACGATAGCTTTACGTACCGATTTAGCACCCAAAACGCCATTATATAATTGATGGCGTTCAAGAATGTTAGGACCAGTCAAGTTTTGATGACGTCGATAAAAATGAGTACCGGCCACGCGGATTAACTTATGGGCGATGTCCTCATCACTGCCTTTTAACTGGATCATTTTTCTTGAAGAAACGGCTTTGCTGTAACACACAAAATTGTCTCTACCTAAAAACAACACAATAAAAAATTTACGTAGCCAACTTGGGGACATTTGGTTGGCGATAACGTCGGACCATCCAGAAGTGTTTTTATCTGGGGCTCTACCCCAAAGAATAGACACTGGCACTATTTGAATATCCAAATCTGGATTTTCTCTGTGCAGCTTGAATAGTTTGGCCGCATCTTCTTGAATAGAAGTGTCTGTGGTTTTGCGATTGAACACAGAGCGCGGTTTCTGTAAAAATAAACAGGAAGAATGGCTTTGACCCGCAATCATAATATTTAGTGTGGGCTTGGGTAGCCCCAAGGCTACAGCAGACATTTTTAACGCTAATTGGTCTGTAACAGAATGGGTACGAAGCAAATAAACAATGGGCCGATCTTTGTCTATGCCCAATTCGGATCTTAGATCACTTGGAATACTGTTTACCTTTACCAGCCATTTTACCGGTACGGATACAATTGCCAACAGCAATTTATGTAGCCACAACATACTATTTTGCTCGCAGTTAAAAAACTTGCGAAGGATACCACAGACATTCCTAGCTGTTTATCTTTGATAATCGGACACAACCATTTTATTTCTGCCCTGTAGGTGCTACTGAAAAGTGAAACCGTAGGTTCTATATTTATCAAGTACTTAGCTAAAAGTTTCCAATTAAGGAATCTCATTTTTTCTAACTAACCCTGCATTTGCTACTGAAAAATCCAGCTAAAATGCAATCTGTTTTTTAGGGGGCGAAATCGCGTAAAGCACTATCTATAGGGCTTTGAGAGAGTATAGCTTAAATTGTGAAAATGGAGTGTTTTCTATGAAAAGTGGACGTTTATTTTCGAGCTAAACGAAGGGTGATTGCATTAACTGCTGCTTGAATATGGGAAGATTTTTTATAGAGAAAAAGGTTCGATTGTGCAACTTTAGAGTTATCCGGTAATAACCCAGCGGCTTTTAGTTCATTGACACATTTTTTCAAATTTACTTTTTTTAATTGGCATTGCTTGTTTAGCAAAATGTAATTATCGAATAGTCGTTTTATCGCCTCACCGGGAATATAGCCAAAATCACATTTTTCAAAAATAAGCTCATCTTTAAATAATGACTTGAACGCTTCGAACTGTTTTCCATTGAATTGGAAGTAGTTGAGAATATCTCTTTTTTGAATTGGGCCAGATAAAGATGCAATAAAGTGTGCTTCAAAAAGTTTAACCGCATCATTTCTACAAACTTTCAGATCAGAAAGCTGCCAGTTATGTTTGTTAGTGATAATTGTTAAGCCATTTGAAATGACTAATTTAAGCGCTTTAGCAAAAGATAGATTATTGCGGTGCAATGATGATGACATGCCGTAAAGGTTTATCCATTGTTTATGGCTAATGTCAGAATATTCAACATAAGGATCTATTGATTGTAAGCTGTCTTCTACAGTTCGGATGTCAAACCAATTACGTTTTTTCATACTTATAAATTCAAAGCCTTTTATCACCTCCTCTCCTGCTAATTGATTTAGCTCTATAGCACTAACACCAAGTAAATCAGCTACTGCGTTATGTTTAATCTTAAATGGATAGTCTTTTGAGTGGATATCCTCACTATTTTTATGAAGACTTGCATTATCCAACCCATCTGGAAGCTTTAAATCTTCATCTGTATTTTGTAGTTCAAGCATCTCAACACTTTTAATCGACTGATGAATTTTTTCGTCGAAATATGAGAGTCGCGGTAATAAAAGTCGTATGTTTCCTTGTGCTCTGACAATCTCTTTTCGTCGATTTAACATAGATTTTGTGAACTGCTCATTAGTTAACATGGCAAATGCGTAGTTAAAATACTGAATCATGTCGGCTTCAAGAATAAATTTTGGAAACTGCTGATATACCGCTAATTGCAAGTCAAATGGCCTAGTAACAAAAACAATCATTTGATAAAGCGCAGCTCTGAATGCTACCTGCTTATCACCTGTTAAACCTTCATCAATTTGCTGAAAAACGGGGGGACAACTTTTTACCATATTTATATCTGCCCATTTCAGCTCACATCGTGAGCAGCAATCAAATAGTTTTGTATTCTCGGTAAAAGGTTTATCGCAGCTAGGACAGGTGTGTACTAGCTCGCATCTATGTTTAATACAGTGTGTCGTATGAATTGCTTCCCACTTTTTAAGCAGCATGGGCGTCTCTTTTAAGCATTCAATACAAAACTTTATTCTGTTATCCGTAATATTGATAACTGAGCGATTGCTTTGTCTCAACGAGTGATCTTTTATATCACAAAGCCCAAATTCTTCGGGCGTTAGACATAGATGGTGTCTCAGAATTTTGTTGACTTTATTATGTTCAGGTAAGTCATTTAAATAAAGCGCTGGACCAATACTATGACCAATAGCTTTACTTAATAAGTTAAGAAAGTCATACCCATTCTCATAGGCAACTCGCATTAGATAGCCTTTGACAGCTTCCTTCTTTGTAGGCAAAGGGCGATATAGAATTTTGGGCTTACTCTTCATACAAGCCTCTCTCACTGGCATTTTTCTTCACTACAGATAGGTCTGCGGTAAAAGGATTGAATTTGAATACCATCTTTGATTGCAATATTTTTTCCCACGCTGTCGCAAAGTCAGCAATAGCGAGGACATCTTCTTTATTAGTTGATTCAATAACCTCCAACAGCAATTTGTTAATCAACCTAGGGTTACCAGATGTGGCGAGGATAAAGCGCAGTAAATTACTAAAATTGTTGTTTAACTTGTAATGAAATTCACCGTCAGCAGATTCGAACTCATCTAAGAACTCCAACCCAATTGTTTGTCGAGGAAACACCGAAAACAGGCCATCGAAAAAGTCGGCACTATCTAATGATTTTTCAGTAGTAATACATGAAAAATTTTCTAATTTGATGACTTCCAGAAACCGACCCTCTAACTGGTCATCGCAATCAAGTAAGTTTTTGGTTTCAGGCTTCCCTGCTAAAATTAGCGGTACATTGGTGTTGTTCATTAACCATTTGATGACTTTTAACACTATCGATGTCTTGGAAAGCCCAGAACTGGGTAAAAAATCATGGGCCTCATCAATGCTCATAAGCTTAGAGTTAAGGTTTTTAAGGAGTTTCTTTAGTCTTTTTCTGAGCGATTTGGGTGCCCCTTCATCGGCACATGGGTCGCCAAGTGCCTCAAGTAATTCACTATACATCGACCCTGCATTGATTTCCGGTGGAGAATCTATGCGCACCATCGGTACTTCTGTTTTTCGACGGGTGAAAATGTCTGGGTGCATGCGCTGGAAGGTATCTAGCAGGAACGTTTTACCACATCCCGGATCACCCAGAATCATCACGCCATATGACTTAACTCCTTTGTACTTCATCACATTTGAAAGAGCATTAATGCCTGCTTCAAAATTTGGATGTAGTGATGCTTTGTTATTAAATTCTATTGTTTCTTGCTTTAACATAATTAAACTATCTTGCTTTTAGTTTTACGACCTGAACGGCTAGAGCTAGCTGATTCAGGAATAGTATTTTTTGACTCAGCCTTGAACTGTTTACCCGTATGATCTTGTCCAAAACGCTCCTTGCCTTGCTCAACCATATTTTCTAACTCTGCTTCTGTATAAGATTCAGAAGACGGTTCAGTAGGCTTGGTGTTTTTAGTATTTTTGCGTTTCTTCGCTTTTGGCTTATGAGCATTATGCTTCGACGGAAAAGCTTTCGTTTCTTCGGTCTGAACAGGCAAACCCGCTTTATATTCTTTTAAGGTTGTTCCCGGCTGAATACGCTTATCGCGGCAAGGAATAATGAGAAGTGTTAACGTATCAGGCTCAATGAGTGTGATTTTTGAAATGTCGAATTGGTTATAGAGTATTTTGACTTCACGCTTTTTACCCTGCATAACGAGTTTATCGTAAATCGCTTTCAGCTCGTTGTTACGATAACTGATACGATTCACTTGGATGCCATTGCGCTCTTGAATCGTTGCCGTTCGCTCCACACCTGTACATGCGTTTATTTGATTGATATCTGGAATTGTGCGTGGCTTGAAATTGTCTAGCTGACTTTCAACGGCTTGCTGCGGCGAAAGCCCGTCTAATCCCTTGTGTGGGTTTTGATGATAAAAATCACAAATGTACTCTTCTAAATACTGTGTAAACTTTGTCACCGATACACAAGCCTTTTGCTCGATAGTGCCATCAAGTGTTTTCCCATCGACACGTCTACCAAAATAGCCCGGAATTTTACTGGCAAACTGTGAACGCAGCGTTCTGTTGAAGCGCTCAATAAAGGGCTTTTTCCAAGGACTACCAGCTTGTGTGGTTGTATGACTAGAGCCGAGCATTGCGCTAAAAGCGATAATCAAACTTGAGCAAAATGCTTTACCCGCATCACCAAATGTTTCCGTCGGTGGTCCAAGATCGTACCAAGTAGATTGATAGTTACCATTACGTTTTTTGGGAAGACTGATATGTTTAAGTAACTCAATAACCGCCGAAGATTCTTCAGCAACGTTTATCCCATAACAAAGTTTGTAGCCCACGATGTAACGAGAGTGAACATCAATTGCGAGATAAAGAATAACTGTGCCTAGGTAGTTGCCATTATCGTCCAGTAAACCTAGGTTTAAATGAACAGCGTCTATATCTACATGCTGCATAATACGGTCAGTAATAAAAACCTCATTGCTAGTACGAGCATGTCTTCGAAGTGCATTTTTACCTTCACGAGCGAGAATGACTTCGGCTGGATCTAACTCTCTGATCAATTTATAAAATGATTCTGCGCACATACACTTTCTTTTGTTTACATCCTTAAGCTCTGCGTCGTAACGATTTTGAAAACGAATGTAAGTTTGAAATTTATTGGCACCATTCAGTTGTAAATATTCCTCATCAATCACTTCATACGCTAAATCTAATTCTGCTTGTGCAATCTGTTTCTTCCGCTGCTGTTTGGGTTTGATAACGAGGGGAATGACGTTTTTGTTGTTTGCTAACCATTTTTTACGCCAACGGTATAATGTCCCCTCGGAAGGTGGTTGCATGTCATTGATGCGTTTAGATACGCATTGGGTAACGCTAACTCTAGTGCGTATTGAATCACTGAATGCACGAGAATCAAGCTCTTTAAGATAAGCACTCATCCGATTGGCTTCCTCAACGTGCGCAGGGTTGGTTAACGGCATGTATACGACTGAAGGTTTGGTCTCAACCAAGGTGATTTCACCGTGAAGATAAGCATCATATGCCATGTCTCCAGATAGCATATCTTTCTTTTTATCATCGTATTCAATTACCAAGAAATCAGGCTGTGCACTGCGAATGACTGCTTCTTTGCCTTTCCAATCAATACGCATGTTCTCTCGTAACAACATTGCATTAGCGTGCATCTTTTTTTCTCCCTAGTTGTGAACCACTATTTTTAAACTGATAATGCTTCTGAAATTGGCGGTAAAGGTTTAAAAACTGTTTGTCAGTCACAGGTGTTGTGTTCGCAAGTAAACTGCTTAAATACGCCCTATAAATACTGCGAAGTGGTATCGTTTTATTGTCAATGTCAATGCCAATGCCAATGCCATTGACATGACATAAGAAGTTTTTGACAAGGGTATAAGAACGCTCCAAAGGAAGTTTTACCCAAGGTTTTGTATATTGCATGTAATGCTCCTAGGTTTTGAGATGAAATTGGG
Source organism: uncultured Paraglaciecola sp. (assembly GCF_963977085.1). Taxonomy (GTDB): domain Bacteria; phylum Pseudomonadota; class Gammaproteobacteria; order Enterobacterales; family Alteromonadaceae; genus Paraglaciecola. The sequence continues at coordinate 61,454 of NZ_CAXBNC010000003.1, forward strand.
GGTTAAAATCTGGTTTTTTTATGAAAAGAGTGGCCATTTCAAATTCGCGTAATGTAAGTAATTTGGAATTTGAATTTGCGCTCTTCCATAGCTGCTTGTAGTCGTAATAAAGATCAAAAATGTCTTCGTCGGGATACCGTTTTGATTTTTGCAGTTGTTGCCTCAAGGCTATGCATTGAATAGAGGCACTAAACTCTAGATTAAAAGGCATGGTCACTTGCCTCCATATCTATTTGCGTGGCACGGTCTAGCAATAAATCGTGATTAAATTTAAGGGTTTTATTGGCCAGCATGGCCCAAACGTAATCCGGTGATTGTCCATAATTAGTCGCAATAAGCTCTGCGTCACGCACGCGAGGATGAGAAAATTCAGATAAGTCTGAAATAATTCTTTGAGTAATATCTTCGTCTTGATAATGATTTACGAATGCTGAAAGTAGCTGACAATTAGAGATGAATTCACGCTTTGTGAGTCCTACTTCCGTGACTACGCGAAGGGGGACTTTTAGTACATTTTTGAAATGTAACTCAAGGATCGCTTGCCTGCGTTTAAATTTTTCAGATAATGTTTTCGCAGTAGGTTTTAATTCCCAAAATTCATAGCCGTTCTCTGTTCGCACGATGAAATCAGCAGTATAACGACACACCGTCCCTTCGAACTCAAAGTAAGTTGAATCAGGTTGAGTCATATACGATAAAACAGTGTTATCAAGGTCGATTACTAAGCACTTCTTTTTCTCAAGAAAACTATCGCAACTGACCATTGCCCGTAATTTGGGAGAATAATGTTTAATGTCAGGTTTATGGGTGTTGGCTTTACCGAAGGGTCTATCGACAGACATGATCCCCTCCACCTAACTGGTTAAGACTTTTGAAGCGAAACCTGAGTAACGTTTTAGGTTGAACTGGAGGAATAGGTTTTGGCCCTATCGTTGACGGTATTTTTTTAAGTGTCAGTAGATAATTTTTACGTTTTGATATTTTCATTTTTTAGTTTCCAAAATTTTTAATGGAATAAAATGTTAGAACTAAAAAATGGCTGCTGCAATTAGAAGACTAGTATATTTTTTGTCGTAACTTCATGTTATCTAAGGATTTATTATACATAAATGTATAATGCGGTTTGTATGTCGAGCTACAAAAAAGGAGTGAAAATTAGTGGCTTTTTGCATTAAGCTTATGAAAATACGATAATATTTCTTATTAATTATTTTTATAAAAATTAAATGGTTCTGTTGCTTTTGGTTATAACTAGTTTCGATTAAAAATCAGACAGACGCGATCATTAAATCTAAAAAACAGAGGTGAAATCGCGAAGTTTTTATATTTTTGACGTTAAATTTGCCTCATTTCCCTAAATCATTTATCTTTGCTAGTGGCGCTAGCCTCACTTGCACGCGAGTGAAAAACAGCAAAACGGCCCGAAAAGGCAAAAAGCATATTCGCTTCTATCTTAAATATTAAAGAATGCATACATGGCTTGAGTGATCGTGTTGTAATCGCGTGTAGCAATGATTGATAACAGAATTGCTCTGTCTCAAGCATATGGATATGTATATGAAAAATTTAAAACCTTTGATATTTGCAGCTCATACCGAGCTAAAACCCACCCTGACCGCTATTAAAAAAAGCCATTTATATGAAGCCTTCGCCGCATTCTGTGGCTTTAAAAGCTATGCCGCATTTCAAGCTGCTACCGTTATCAACGTTGATAATATTGAACTAGCCAATAGCCAATAGGCAATGCCTTGATCGCGTGCAGGGCATTGGCTTTGATGTAGGCAATGCATTGCTGGTATGCCAGTCTATGGAAAAAGTATGGAAGCAATACGATACTATTTCTTTAGATGATATTTACTCGTTTTACAGTGAATCTTCATTTGAAGAGGAGTTGTTAGAAAAGCGTATTCTCGAAACGTTAAAATCACTCATCGTCTCTGGTGATAGTGAGGCTATCTTAATGGCAGTCGTATTTACTGCTCAAATGTTGGCTGAATATGAAGAAAATCCAGATAATCGAAGTGGTGAATACTGGTATAAAAAGCTGCTGGCTAACGAGGAGCTAAGCAGTATGCATCGAGAAGTTGCTGAGGAATATCAATATATATTGTCGTACCAAGAGTTTTTCGAATTCCTTCGTTTAGAACTCGCTAACAGCAGTGTAATCACACTACCAAGCCCATCAATAATTAAACCTATTTGTCAGCAGTTTGATGACGGGAGCATGCGCCGCTGGTCTCAATATTTTAAAAGTGAATGCTTTGAAGTGCTAGAGGCGTTTGAGTTCTTTAATTATTACAAAGAGTCTAACTTTGTCACATTACCTAAAGCACTCGTTTTAGACTGGCAGAAAGCTGAAGCGATGATTAATCCCAATAGATGGATTATTACTCAAATCATTGAGGATTCAACAACCAATGAAGAAAAGTGGTTTTGGTATTATTGGGGCTTGCAGTATGACATTGATGTAACTCAAGATAACCTTTACGCCATCAACTCTGATACGGGCGAAGTTTACGATGATTACGGTCCTGCGGAGGTAGCAGGTGACGAAGGTATCAAATTACCCGACATATCAGCTAAAGATAAGAGCCGCTCGCAAAACTTGAGTCAGCAATTATTACGTAAATAGACAATTCACGCCTTTTAGGGGCTTTTGGAGTTCCAAGCCCCATAAACAAAGTTGCCAAAATCGAATTCACTTTTTTGATGTATTTTAACGCTGAGTTATAATTAACCCTACTGCTATAAGCGACAAGGGAAATCATGAGTACCACTTTTTCTTCTAAAAAAGTACAAACCTTAAATGGTTGCGCTAATAGTGAAAATATTGAGAAAGGTATTTCTGAAAATGTGCGTGCTAGCTATAACAATGTGAAAGAGGCTATTGCGAACCATAGAATTGATGGTCTTCCTGTCAATAAGGCGCTTGTAGCAAAATTATTGGTCGCCTGTAAAAACAATGAATCGCTTGATTTTGAGCAACTTATTAATGAGTTTGTGAATAACAACTAACCCAACCTCATCAAGTTAGCCTATTTTTAGATACTTAGCAGACGCTGGTTTCAATGGTAATTTGCAGATAGCAGTAAACCTGCTGCTAATTGCTCCTGATTTAAGCCGTTTTTTTCGATGTTTTTTAAGTTGTCGCGCATTCATCTTTTGTTCTAGATAAAGTCGTTGCTGGTGATAATACTGCCCTTTACGCTTTACTTGAGTAATAGAAGCGTATGTTATCTCACTAGGGTTAAATAAGGAGGGAGCAAGATCGGCTTTCAACTTCAAATGATTTAAATAGCGCTTCTTTTGATATCTGAGCTTTAGTTTGCGCCGCATTTACACACTGCCTTTAACGTTATTCATTGGTAGAACAATGACTACTTCGCCACATCTTTTACAATACGCTGTATTCGCCATTATCCAGCATCTTTTCAAAGCAACCATGAACCCAAAGCGACTGCTTTAGCCGGGCAAGCGAAGTGGCACGATTCAATTTTGTCGTAGCTATAGGTGATGTTATGGCAACTGTCTCCAACCAGCATTTGCCTATCACAGCCAAAGCACTCACAGAACTGTTTATTTTCTAATTTATCCATAATTTTACCGTTTAAAAAGGTAGAGTATTTTTACTAAAGGTTAGCCATTTAATGTGGAATTTTAAAAGAATATTGCGAACCATAAATTGACCCTACGATGAATTATTAGTCTTTCAAAAATTGCTATGATAATGTCAGGCTGGATGAGTCAAGTTATTGATTTGTATAATTTAATGTTTATTAATTGTCGAGATTTAATAAACGTTAAAATAATGGAGTGTTAAAAAAATCAAAAAATATCGGCACCATTGAGTAGCGTTCAGAATAGAATAAAAGCCAGCGGTCAGAAACTGACGGCTGACCTTTTTACCCACCCTATTCCATATCACATGTTATGTTTTGGCTGATCGGCAGTACCTTTGGCCTAGCTTAATTCAAAGCGATAACAATGTGCTCCAATTGTTTGAATAGCGCTGTGGTAGCGGACTGGCTAGTTACAGGGCTTACCAAAAAAAGGTATTTCAAACGGTTGCGGTCTCCCACATGTTTTGGCGTTAAGGTGCCAAGTTCCTTTTTTGTATTTTTTTGTACATTACCAGATGGCAGGGTATTCAACAATTCCTTCAACATTAAACCCATGATTTAGCAGTGCCTGTCTAACAATGAAGGGTAATGTATTCGCATCACTTGGGTATTTAACTAGGTTTTTTTCTGCATATTTATCAATAATCTTTAATAGCTCAGGCAAATCATACTGCACTGAAATAGTAGACCCCCAAATAGCATCCTCAACCATTGATTCTAACTCGTTATTAGTGTTTGAGAATGTTAAGCGGCTTTGATAGACAATCCTAAATTTATTGTTGCCTTGATGATGAATAACTAGTTTAAGCTGGGGGATTTTCTTTTCTAACTTTGCCCCATTTCTTCTCGCATCATAAAAGGCTTCGCTCAAAATAACTTTACCTTCAACCTTGTGAAAAACTTGAGAATTGGTTTCCGGCTCAATATTCCAATATATTCTAAATGAATTTTTTCTTAATTTGTGACCATATTGTTCAAGTAGTGTCTTTAACTGCTGTTCCGTTCCTTGATTAACTCCCTTGTACCAGTCACTAACGATAGACTGATGAGTTCGACAAGCTTTTGCTATTTCTGATTGAGTCCATCCATCATTGATTGCTAATCTAACAAGCTGCTTTGTCTGTTTGAATTTGCGTTTGTTCTTTTTAGTATTTTTTGCTTCCACATTTATCCTTAAAATGTGACAGGCGATAAATTACCTGTCACTCCATTACCAGTTATTTGTTTTGATTTGGGTTCATTTGCTTCCCACGATTGCCATTAACTTTAGCATACGCGGGATTAGTTCCTGAAGTACCTTTATTGCTATTTCCTTGATTACCTTTGTGATTGTTGTTTTGATTAGACATGCTTTTCTCCTCGCTGTTTGTCTGTCTAAATCATATGAAATTAGAAAAAAACAAAAACTGATAGTTTAATGATATGTAGCGATATTTGATGATAATTGTAGTTAATGAGGATTATTTATTACTGATACATCGAAAAATACAAATTTATATCTAATTGACACATGGAATCATTAATGTACTATTATGTAATCATTATGGTTATATGTTGGTTTGTTAATGAGTACTTTGGAAAGCATAAATGTGAACTACGCCCAAAAACAGCGGCTTGCTTTTATTGATTTTTTGCTAATGTTTAAAGGATCTTTTAGTCGTAGTGATTTAACTAAGAAATTTGAGATGGGAATGGCGAATGCTACTCGCGATATTTCACTTTATAAAGAGTTAGCGCCGGACAATGCAGAACTAGACAATCCCACCAAGCAATATTATCAGACAAATAAATTCAAACCGCTTTTTAAGCACGATGCCAGAAAAACTCTAATAAAACTTGCTAACAATATTTCAGATGGCTTTGACGCAATTGGGGATGTTAAATTTCCGGTTGAGGCTCCTAGTCAACTAAATGTACCTGACATATTTGTCGTAGCAAAACTTGTTCAGGCAATTCTTAATCAAAAATCTGTCAGTATCATTTACACCTCGTTAAGCAGTGGTTCAAAATCTAGAGAGCTTGTGCCCCATTCTATTGTCGATAATGGACTACGTTGGCATGTTAGAGCTTATGATCGTAAAAGCAAATCGTTCAGAGACTTTGTTTTAACGAGGATCAGCAAGGTGACCATTAAGACTCAGAATTTTGAATCTCATGAAAACAAATTGGAGGATCACCAGTGGATGCGAATGATGCCTTTGCAGCTCGTAGCGCATCCAAATAATGTTCAATATCCGATTGCAATAGCTATGGATTACGGAATGGAAAACGGTGTTTTGGAGTTGAATGTAAGAGCAGCATTGGCTGGATATCTTTTAAGGCGTTGGAATGTTGACTGTACTTTAGATGCAAATCTGGCAGGCGGTGAATATCAGCTTTGGCTTCGGAACCGACAAACATTATACGGTGCAGAAAACCTAGCCATTGCTCCCGGCTACCAAGAATCAGAATCTCAAGTCGGGGATAGCTAATGTTTGACGGAAGAATTTCTAAATATTTGGAAAAAATTGAACATGGGAAAGCTTTCAATTTTTCAGCGTTTTTATCTTTGTTACCTGAAAGTTTGAAAGAAGATGTAGAAAGAAATGCTTCCGTTAACTTTCTTAGAAAAAATTCAGTAATCGTAACAATATCATGTGAAAAGTTACTAAAGCGCCTGTATGAATTGACGATAGAGCCAGAAAGTCGAGTTAGTGCTACATTGCTAGGTAACTCCCATAAGGTAAAAACCTCGACAAGTTATCTATTCGTTTACCACCAACAATGTGATGATATTCATCCTGACACTGTTGTGTGTAATAAAGAAAATGCTTCCTTTAAATTTCAACCTAAAAAGCAAGTACTCATAATAGAGAACTCCGAACTTTTCTTTTCAAGAGATGCTCTACTTTCTCAAATGAACAAAGTTTTTTCTCTTTCATTATCATTTGAAAATACTGATTTAGTTTTCGGCTCAGGCAATCAGGTTACCAACATATATAACCAAGAATTTTTAAATCAGTACGAGTCTGTTTTATGTTTCTTCGACTATGACTTTGGTGGTTTAAAAATTTTTAAGGCTATGAAAAACATAGTTGGCGGTAAAGCTCAATTTTTAGAGCCAAATTCTGACGATTTAGATATTTACTTTGTTAAAAAACCTAAAAATAAGGATCAATACCTCAAGGCAGTAAAAGCCGCAGAAGATCTAGGTTTAAAAAGACTTAATAGGCTTTTTTTAACAACAAAACTTTTTATGGAACAAGAAGCTATTTTAGCTTTTGAATAAGGAAATCAACATGTCTCACCAATTTAATTTTGTTCTTAAAAAGCTAGTTTTAGTGGACTCAGCGGGATTTTGTTATTCTGAAATCGAATTGGATAAACACACTATTTTGCTTGGCGAAGGTAACGTTGGTAAATCGAGTCTTCTAAATTGTATTCGTTTATTTCTGCTGCCTGAGGTTAATTTTAATCGAGCTAAAGATAAATTTAATTTCAAAAGTTCAAATGGCTATGAATATGATAAAAACGAGTCATTTGGTCACTATTTCCCAAGCAAGTACTCGCATTTAATTATTGAAGTAGAAAAAGTTATTGCTGGCAAACGATACACTCATTGCCAGATTTTAAATAGAGGAAAGAACCTTTCATTTGAGCGTATTTTTACTGCTTTACCTTACCAAAAAATTCAGCATTTATTCTGGCAAGTAGAAGAAGATGACGAACATACCATAGGCTCTAGAGTAGAAAAACTATCGACTCAAGATGTGTTTGCCAAGATTAAGGCCAAAGATAAGTACTGTATTTCAGTTAAAGATCCTCAAAAATTAAAGGACTTGATGTATGCACGAGACATACTGTCTGAAACTGAAATGCGCTATAGCCTCTTTCCACTTAATGATGCATCTGATGAAAACGTAGAGTCGTTGAGAGCATTAATTTTAATGCTTTTCGATATGGAAACATCAAATGAAGGAGTTGCTAAAGCTGTTGCTAATATCGTGGAGTCAGAAAAAAAAGAGACGAGTGATGCGCTGAACTTTGATATTCAAAACTTTTTAGCAGCGCATGACTCTCTTAAGCTGGAAGAGCAAAAGTTAACTGATATTGAAAATAAGACAAAAGAGTTTGAGGCCCTTAATTCTAATTTTGCTCGGTATAGTGAATTGTCTGAAGTTGAGAGTCGTTTTGTTGATTTTTATTTATGTCTGAACAGTAAGTTAAAACAGGTAAGTGGATCAGTAACTACATCAGCAAATAGAATAAAAGAGCTTCAACAGCAATTATCTCCTATTAGTGAACAAGTTAAGAAAATTAGTCAAAATTTGTTTACTGCTAAGGCAAACATTAAAACGGCCGAGCAAAGCATCACTAAAACTCAAAAAGATATTGATAAGGGAGAGTCTGAATTAAGTCGTTATGGTGAAGATTATAGTCAGCAACAAGTGCTAGAAATTCTCAATGAAGAAATAATTAAAACACAAGATAAAATTCAATCTCTTAAAGATGAAAATGCAAGACGTGTAAGAATCAAAAAGCTTGAAGCTCTAGTCGCTCAAAATAAAATTACTCAACAAAATATTGAGCTAGAAATTAAAAACTCTGAATTTGCGATTCAAAAACAGTTACCTAATGATACCTTGGAACTACTTAATTCCATAAATCAACGACTGGTATTGGCGAATCCGGGTAAGGAATTGGACAAGCATGAAATAGATGCAATTGAAGGTTTTAAAGGCTTATTTAGTGATCAAGGGTATTTATATAACTTTTGGGGACAAGAGTTTAAAAAATCCAACACAAGGATGAGTCGAGACCTACAGCGAGAATTAGACAATATTGTGTCAGAGATAAATACAGATCTTTCTGAAAAGTCTGCACTTGAAATGCAAGATTCCACAAATCCTTTAATTGTTGAGAAAAAGCTTCAGGAACTAGACAGGGAGTTAAAGGCTATAGCGCGTGAAAAAGCAGTTATATCTGAACTGAACGATAATATCGGTGCTTTAAAGGTTTATAACAAGCAACTTTGTGATAACCAAGCTGTGATTGCCGAGTTTACGCCCCAAGTTGAAAGCCTATTAAAGCGAGAAGCTGAATTATCAGAGAAAATAGAATTTGAAAAGCATCAAAAGGTAGCTTTCAGCAACGAACAAACCGAGCTATTTACGCTCCAAGGAACTGCCAATGGTACTAAGCAAGCCTATCCTAAAATTCAAAAACAACTCGATAAGCAGAGTGTTTTTAACAATGCTGCTACTGTGACACCAGAATATTTGTCATTACTCCAAAATGACTTGCAACAGGTCGATCATTTGCGAGTGAAGATTCTTGAAGGACTGCGAGAATTCGCAAGGGATGAATTTATAGATCTAGATAACGATCTGTTTAGCCCAAGCCCAATGCCTAGCACCATCTATCAAGCTTACTCCAACGTAAAGCAAGTTTATGATGAGTTTGAAGGTCAAAGGCAGTTATTAAAATCAAAAACCAAATCTCACAATGAAAGTGTCAGCAACTACGTTGATATTCTAGATAAAAATTTTGAGCATATTAGCCGCTTTGAGAATCAACTTAACCGCTCTTTTGAAGGTATTTCGGTTAATGACTTAACTCAAATTGAAGTGTCTATCCATGTTGACCAACGTTTTAAAAACCTCATTTCTGAAATACAGAAAAGCTATAACGAGTTTAGTGAGCAAGCTCTTTCTGAGCAGTTTTATCTGAGGCTTCAAGCGTTTAGCAATGCGTTTTTCAAAGATGGTGAACGTAACAAGCTAGTAATGTCTGACGTAATCAAAAAAGTCAGTTATAAAGTCAAGAAAGATGGTCATGACAGTTGGCAAACAAAACAACAATCAACGTCTACCACAGCACTGATTAACCTTAAACTTGTACGGATTTTACTCGCAAAATTACGTGCTGATAGTTGTATGGTGAAGCTTCCAGTAATAATGGATGAGGCAGCAAATATCAATGTAAATCAGTACGAGTGGCTATTAAATGATATTAAGGACAGTGGTTTTTATCTTTTCACCGCTGGAACTCATAGCTCTGGTGCAGAATTGGTTCACATGATCGGAAATCATTATGATGTTGACGCTTTAAAAACAGCAAAACCATACACAGCCGAGAGAGCGAGAGTAGTTTGGGATGGCCCACAGTCATTTTACAATGAAGAAGCGTTTGAATCATTTGTAGAAGATGAGCAGATTGAGCTTTTGGAAGGTGTAAATGAAACAATTTAGCGCCATCCAAACACTTAAAATAATGTTAGAACGACCTAACATTATGTTTAATGTTATTAAAAAAATGGATGCTCAAAATGAGCGTTTCATTAGTGAGGGTGCCGTTGCCTTTGAGGTGTTAGAAAGTATAAAGCACCTTGATAAGCTAGAGCAGCAACGATTCAAGATAGCTTATGCAACGGAAAATTTGGCAAAGTCACACATCGTTGCTGATCAAGATCAGGTTGATAACGTTAGCCGTTTGATGTTTCAAGAATCCGTTGTCTCTATTTTTAGGCTTTGCGAAACATCTCTATATCAAGAACTAACAGATGCAAAATTAAAAGCTGAACTCGCTTCTTTTTGGCATATTCAAAATAAACTTCTATCTGATGACTGTAGTTTCAATTCAATGGATTATGACTATACAGAATTAGTAGAAGAACTCTTTCATAAGCTGGGTAGCTTGCTTGATTTGCTTAAACGAAACTTAGTTAGAATGCAGAGTATTAATAGTGACTTGGAAAAGCTATCGTTTGAAGTGAGCAAAGACGGAATCGACTTTGTTGAATACAGGCAAAAAGTGCTAGATGATGTTACGCATTTATATGAAAGACATATTCTGCCTACCCAACGGTTTGTTAATCCTGATGTGAAGTTGATCGATGGAGGTAATCTGCTAGCAACAATCAACTCAATAAAGTTGTTATTTGATGCACATGGTAAACATGAGCTTTCTGACCAAGTTTTTCGCTATGGACTCAGTTTTACCAACATTATTAACCCGCTAAAAGACGTTTCAAATCAGATAAACGGTTTTATTCGCAAGACGCAGAAAAGTTTAACCCAGTTTAACGCGATGGAGTGGCATTTTGAGCGCTTTAGAAAAAAGTATGAAGAGACTCAGGATGGTCGTGTAAATCGTACAAAAATAGATAACTCTTTCGCAGATGAAGTTCCCTTCATGAAAAATGTGAAGCGAATTCCGAGACCAAAAGGGTTAAAAATTGAAAACAATAGCTCTTACTTTTACAACATATTTAAGGATCTTGAGTATCGAATTCAAGACCAATTACTTCTATCAAACGAAGATATTGAAGCAGAAGGTCAAGCTTTGGTCTCTTTCACCTCGAAAGATCGCTTAAAAAGAGCAAAAGCAATATACGACTTGATAGAAAAGCTCGCGTTGAGAGAATCAAAGGACGTAATAGCCACCTTACATTACCGCCTTCAAAGCTTATTACCAGAATATCACTTTATTGATCTTATAAATGCGGTTGTCCATTTCATGAAAAAGACACTTGACGGTAAATGTCTTATTAAGACAAACAACAAAGCATTCATTCAACAAGAAAATAAATATTACGTATATAGGATTGTCATCTTGCAGGAGGCTGACTAATGGAAAGCGAAGTGATTTATAGTTTTGAAGAGATTTCTTACATCAAAAGTACCGAGATTTATCGACTATTCTCACAAGGGCGAGTGCTTAACAAACAACGATATGACGATGTCCACGGCTGTATAGTAGATGATGATTTATACACTCTAGTATTTAGTAAAGTTAAGCACTTCACCCTATTCTTTAAGCATATGGGGTTTGATCTAAAGTTTGATGAAGAAGGAGACTTTTACTTCACTCAAGATCTACGTGACGCTAACAACGATGAATCAGATGATAATGCCATGAAGATTCAATCTATCTTGCTTTTTATTGGAAGGTACTATGCAACAGTAGGCGATTTAGCACAGTTGCAAGATCCAATGTTTGGGCTGAAAGAATCCGATATTGATACATTAAAGCAAGACGATTTGCTAACAAGTTCACTAAAGGCTTTAAGGATAGATAATTGGGACAAGGCGTTGGAATACTTAACTAGTAGGAGCCTTATATTTAAAGTTTCTCAGGATAAGTATATTTTAAGCAAAGCTGCTATGACATTTTTAAATAGATTGATAGAAGCTCATTCCCAGTTTATTAATAAATAGGAGCATATAGGCATAGCATAGTTAATTGGGCAACATAATAAGAGATGTTTTGATTGTTCTCAAAGTCGCATTAGTTGGCAAATTGAAAACAATAAGTAATAAGAACTCCCTGAACTCATCAATTATTTTTCTGCCTCAATGTCATCTTATTGATAACTCATATAGGACAAAACACACAACGAAACCAATACATATTTTTTTACGTCCCGCAATGAAAGCTAAACCTTAGATAACATTTAGATGATTTATAATTAAAGTGATTGTGATAAATTGTTCTTATAAACATTGATATTTGGTTGCCTTTCATTTTTTGTTTAGTAGCCCAAAACTGATTTTAAATATTAGGGAACAATTCCACTCATGACTCCGTTAAGTAAACTACTAGAAAATTACCGCCAAACGTCAAAAACAGAACGAGAAAAAGGTACTTACTTCGAAGAACTCATTGTTACCTACTTTAAAAACGAACCAACTTATAAAGATTTATATTCCAACATTTGGTTGTACTCGGATTGGGCTGCTGAAAAGGGCTTAGATGCAAGAGATACAGGCATTGACTTAGTGGCTAAAACAGACGCTACGAATGAATATCATGCTATTCAATGTAAATGTTATGCCGAAGATTATCGAATTCAAAAGTCTGACATAGACAGTTTCTTTACCGCTTCAGGTAAAAAGCCCTTCACACATAGATTAATTGTCACCACGACCACTAACTGGAGTATACACGCTGAAGAATCAATGGCGGATCAGCACATTCCGGTGTCAAAAATAGACTTAAATGATTTAGAAAACAGTTTAATAGATTGGTCAAAATATGAGTCCAATAAAGCCCCTATACTAACTAAAAAGTTTGCTCCTAGACCTCATCAAAAAACCGCTATCGACAACGTAATCCGAGAGTTTAAAAAGGCTGACCGTGGTAAGTTAATTATGGCTTGTGGAACGGGTAAAACGTTTACAAGTTTAAGGTTGGCAGAGCAACAAACAGGAAAAGGTAAAAGAGTCTTATTTCTTGTCCCAAGTTTATCTTTATTGTCTCAAACGTTAACAGAGTGGACACAACAAAGTGAAATTCCGCTTCATAGTTTTGCTGTTTGTTCAGATTCAGATGTAGGTAAGAAAAAAGATAAAAATGAAGATGATGTTGTCCATACGTTTGTTCATGAGCTTCGTTACCCGGCAACAACACAAGCAGACAAATTAGCCAAAGAATTTGAACTACGTCATGACAACGAGCATATGAGCGTTGTCTATTCTACCTATCATTCAATTGCAGTAATAAGCAAAGCTCAAAAGGAACATGGACTCGCTGATTTTGACCTTATTATTTGTGATGAAGCTCACCGTACTACAGGTGCAACGTTTTCTGATGACGATGAAAGTGCCTTTGTTCGAGTGCATGATCAAAATTTCATTCGGGCTGAAAAACGTTTATATATGACTGCCACGCCTCGTCTATATGGCAATTCAGCGAAAGCTAATGCTGAAAAAGACAATGTCGTGCTCTGCTCTATGGATGACCCTACTTTATACGGCCATGACTTGCACACAATTACCTTTTCAGAGGCCGTTAGAAGAGACCTATTATGTGATTACAAAGTAATAGTGCTAACTGTTGATGAAGCTCATATCAGCCGCAGAATACAATCATTGTTAAAAGATGAAAATAACGAATTGAAAGTTGATGATGCCGCCAAAATAATAGGCTGTTGGAAGGCGTTAAGTAAACTTGATACAAGGGTAGATTTGGCAGACGATGACATGCCAATGAAAAAAGCGGTGGCTTTCTGCCAAGTGATCGAACCGCAAAGCACTTCTAAACGCAAATCAACAAAACATAAAGTTAGCTCTAAAAATATTGCCGCTGTATTTCAATCCGTTGTTGAAGCTTATCAAGAAGCTAGTGATATTGATGATGGTTTATTTTGTGAAGCAGAGCACGTTGATGGGAGCATGAATGCGTCAGAAAAAAGCGAAAAAATAAACTGGTTAAAAGAAAAAACAGATGACAACGTTTGTCGAATATTAAGTAATGTTCGCTGTTTATCTGAAGGTGTTGATGTTCCTGCATTAGATGCGGTTTTATTCTTAACACCAAGAAACTCTCAGGTTGATGTAGTTCAGTCTGTAGGTCGTGTTATGCGTAAGTCAGAGGGTAAAACTCGTGGTTATGTAATATTGCCCGTAGTAGTGCCAACTGGAATGGAGCCTGATGAAGCGCTTAATGATAACCAAGTATTCAAGGTTGTGTGGGATGTTCTGCAAGCATTAAGATCACATGATGATCGCTTTGATGCAATGATTAACAAGCTTGATCTAATTGGTAAAGCGCCATCCAAGATGGAAGTTATTTCCATTACCGACAAAATCTCACCTAAACAAAAAGCCAAGTCTAAAAAACAAGCTGGTAAAGGTGATTTTTTAATTGGTAGTGAACGTAAAGGTAGGGCTAAGCAAAAATACGGAGAGCACAACGCTGAACAAGCCGGATTTGACTTTCAGGTAACGGAAGTTGAACGTGCGCTTTATGCCCAAGTTGTTAAAAAGTGTGGTAACCGAAAGCATTGGGAGCAATGGGCAAATGATATTGCCAAAATTGCTGATACCCACATCATACGAATTAAAACCATTGTTGAAAATCCTGAGAATGTTAAAGAAGCACAAGCCTTTAATAATTTTGTCGAAGAATTAAGAGATGACCTAAACGAAGCGATTTCACCTTCAGAAGTCATTGAGATGCTGGCACAGCATCTAATTACGAAACCAGTGTTTGATGCTTTATTTAAAGATCATAGTTTCGCTACTAACAACCCTGTATCTCTTGCCATGCAAGAAGTGTTAGATCTATTACATGAGCATCGTTTAGATAAAGAGGCTGATACTCTTGAGCAATTCTACGCCAGCGTTGAAATGCGAGCTGAAGGGATTGATGATGCTTCAGCTAAGCAGAAAATTATCGTAGAGTTATACGACAAGTTTTTTCGAAATGCTTTTCCTAAAATGACTGAGCGATTGGGCATTGTGTATACCCCTGTAGAGGTGGTTGATTTTATTATTCATAGTGTTAATGACTTACTCCAAAAAGAGTTTGGTCAGACCCTTGGCAGTAAAGGAGTGCATATCCTAGATCCATTTACTGGTACGGGAACTTTTATTACTCGCTTATTACAAAGTGGCCTAATATCTAAAGAGCAGCTTCAA
This sequence comes from uncultured Paraglaciecola sp., assembly GCF_963977085.1. Classification (GTDB taxonomy): domain Bacteria; phylum Pseudomonadota; class Gammaproteobacteria; order Enterobacterales; family Alteromonadaceae; genus Paraglaciecola. Next base: position 76,476 of record NZ_CAXBNC010000003.1, read on the forward strand.
CATAAATATAAAAATGAAATCCATGCCAACGAGATAGTGTTATTAGCCTATTACATTGCGGCAATCAACATTGAGGCAGTTTATCACTCATTGGTTGGCAAGCAAGATGAAACAGGTGATTTAACTCACTATGAACCGTTCAATGGCATCTGTTTAACAGATACCTTTCAGCTTTACGAAAAAGATGACCTGATTCAAGAGCGCTTATCCGATAATAGTCAGCGCAGAATTCGTCAGAAAAACTTGGATAATATCCAAGTGATTATTGGTAATCCTCCGTATTCAGCAGGACAAACCAGTGCCAATGACAACAATGCAAATTTATCCTATGAAAAGTTGGATGCAGGAATTCGTGAAACTTATGCAGCTCATTCAACCGCTACGAATAAAAATGCTCTATACGATTCGTACATCAGAGCAATACGTTGGGCTAGTGACCGAATAGAGAATAAAGGAATAGTTGGTTTTGTGACCAATGCAGGCTTTCTAGAAGGTAATACAGCCGATGGCGTGAGAAAATGTTTAGCTGAAGAATACAGTAATCTATATGTGTTTCATTTGAGAGGAAATCAAAGGACATCTGGTGAATTGTCTAGAAAAGAAGGTGGTAAAATCTTCGGTAGTGGCAGCAGAGCACCTATCGCCATTACACTTCTAGTGAAAAAACCTGAGTCAAAAGAAAAGGGCAAGATCTACTGGCATGATATTGGTGACTACCTCACACAACAGCAAAAGTTAGATATTGTTAGTGAGTTCGTGAGTGTGAATGGCATTTCAAAAGAAAGTAAATGGACTGAGATTGTCCCTGATAAATATCATGATTGGGTTAATCAACGAGATGATAGTTTTTATGAACATGTTGTAGTGGGAACTAAGGAAAAAGGCTCTAAAGAGGACTTTATTTTTAAAAACTACTCAAGGGGAATAGAGACAGCACGTGATGCATGGTGTTATAACGCCTCTAAAAAGAAACTTGCATCCAATATGGAGAAAATGGCTTCATTTTATAATGATGAAGTATTCCGTTATAGTGAAATATTACCGAAGAACTTAAAAAGCTTTGTTAATAATGACCCTACTAAAATAAGCTGGTCTAGCAGTCTATTGCCCAAAGTAGGTAAAGGTGTTGTTGCAAGGTATTCTGAGCAAAATATCATCAAATCATACTATCGACCTTTCAATAAACAATGGCTTTATCACGATGGCATGTTCAATCATCGTGTAGGTCAAATGCCAAATATTTTTCCAAATGCATTGGCGAAAAATAAACTTATTTACTTGAGTGGTTCAGGAAACAGTGGAAAGAAATTAACTGCCCTTATGCTAGACGGCTTACCAGACCTGAATCTGCAACATTCAGGTGGTCAAGGGTTTCCTCTATATCTATATGAAGCTAGTGATAATGGAAAATTGGAACGAGTAGATGCGATTCATAATAATGTGGTTACTAATTTTCAAAAATTTTATGCAAATGAAAAAATTGATTCTGAAAGCATCTTCTATTATATCTATGGTGTCTTACACTCAACCGATTACCACGACAGATTCGAAGAAAATCTAACCAAAACATTACCAAGAATTCCTTTCGTTAAAACAGAAAATGATTTTTGGTTATTCTCTAGAGCTGGTCGTGATTTAGCTGACTTACACCTAAATTATGAAACTGTAGATTGTTACCCCGTAACACTGGATACAGGTGGTAAATCAATCAAAGAATTTGATAACGAAGATTATTACGTTACTAAAATGAAATATTCCAAAAACGGCAAAGAAAAAGACCAAACCACTATTATATACAATAATCAAATCACGATTAAAAACATTCCAGTCGAAGCTTATGAATATGTTGTTAATGGGAAACCAGCACTAGATTGGGTAATTGAACGTCAATGCGTATCTACGGATAAAAATTCGCAAATTACTAATGATGCTAATGATTGGGCAGTTGAAACTATGGGCAATGCAAAATATCCATTAGAGCTATTCAAACGTGTTATCACTGTCAGTTTGGAAACAATGAAAATAGTGAAAAGTCTGCCTAAATTGGATATTTAAAATTACAAGGAGTAGTAAATGATTGGTTCAGTATGGAATAAGTGGGATTTACACATTCATTCTCCAATGACTCATCAAGCGAATGGGTATGGTGATACAACTATTGAAGAATATGTTGCCAAGCTTAAGGAACACCAACTTTCATTAGTAGGAATAACCAATTATTTTTATTTTGAAGATAGTGAATTGGAGATTATTCGTGAAGAAATAACTAAGCAACTAGCTCCAATAACAGTTTTAGGCAATATTGAGTTTAGAATTAACCAACAAAATAAAGATGGTGAATGGATTAATGTCCATTGCTTATTTTCTCAAACAAAAACAACTGAAGCTATAAATACTGCTTTATCGACCTTGCCTTTGGTAAATACTACATTTGAAAATAAAACTATCTATTGTGCTCATAGTTCAATGGATAGAGCAGGTCTCCAACTATCAGATGCAATAGTTGATTTTAAATTGCTATTACAACATTTAAGTGATCATTTAACTTTTGGCTTAGATTACTTGATAGCTGTTTGTCCAAACGGTTATGGTGGTTTTAGACCTGATATGAAAGAAGGTAGATCTCGTGCTTTAGCAATCGAAATAGAGAAGCAAGGTCAAATCATTTTAGCGCGAGCAGAAGATAGAGATTTCTTTTTAAACAATCTCAATCGATACGATGGAGCGTTACCAAAACCAGTATTCGCTTGTTCAGATGCTCATAGCTTAGATGGTCATGGCGAGTCAGACAATCGAAGCTTTGGTATTGGTGAAAATTATACTTGGATAAAGGCAAAGCCAACTTTTGAAGGTTTGCGGCAAACTTTAATAGAACCTGACTCTCGTGTTCAACAAACGGATGACTTTACTGAATTAACTTTTCAGAAACCAAGGTTTAAATCTGTGCGTTTAGGAGGAGAAATATTCCCTAATCAAATTATAAAATTTGAGCCTAGTATTATTGATTTAAATCCGAACATGGTTGCCATTATTGGCGGTAGAGGCACAGGGAAAAGCTTGTTTTTAGATTCAATGCATTCGTTATTTAATAATAATTCTCAATCTGAGAATGCTAGGGAAGTCAAAGTAGAAGCATTAAGTATTGACCTTGACCAAGGGGATGGCACAGAAATTACATTTAATGATACTGATCATACCTACTCATATTTACACGTATCTCAAGGAGATATTCAAAAATATAGTAAAGAACCTGTTTTATTAAGCGATGAAATTAAAAGAATGCTTAATATTCTTAATGTAAGTTTTGACAAAGTTATTACCGATGAACTTACTGAAATAATAGGAAAATATAGAGGTTTTGTTGAATATTGGGAACAAACGAACCATCAAAATGAGCGAGTTAATACAACTGGGTTTCAGAGTAAATTAATTAAGCAACATAAAAAATTAATTGGGACTTTAACAAACTCTCAAAATAATAAACTTATTCAACAGTATCAAGAAAACTCGCAGTTAATTAATAATAATAAAACGCTAATAGAGGGGTTGAGAGGAATACTTTCGACAATTGATAGATACTCAAATGAAATTAATCAAAAGATTAATCAAACAAATGATAGAAATGAACTTTTAAGTCCAATCCCTGAAATTGCAGTTGATGAATCAACTGATTCAATCAAACAAAACATTCAACACTTTAGTACTCAAATTCAAATGCTTACGACTAAAAATGATGAAATTATTGTTAATTTTAAAGAGCAAGGAATTAACCAAGATATTTCATCGCTACTTTCAAAGGTATCCGAGTCTCAATTAATTATTGATACAGCAAATTCAAAGCTTAGTGAAATTGAAGAAAAATCACGACAAGGACTTGCTTACGTTGAAAGACGTGCTGAATTGGTATTGGAATATAAAAGCTTTTTAGATTCTAAAAAGAAAAGCATTGATGATGCATTCGCCAGTTTAAAGGCGAAAAAAGCCGAATGGGATGAAAACCAGAATAATTTAGTAATGGGGATACTTTCGGATATTCATATTGAAGGCTCAGTTATTTTTAATGCACAAGCATTTTATGAAGGAATTGAAAATTGCATCAACAAAGGGAAGTTTAGAAGCTCACAGGGAAAGACCTCTATTCAACGCTTAAAAGAAACCTTTAATGTTAACTCTACGGAAGATTTCTTTGAATTAATTGCAGGAAATAAACAAATTAATTGTGAAGGTGACCCGGAACAAATTACGATTGAAAGTTTTTTTTGGAAGTCAGAATATTTTAATCAAGGTGGTAGATTTGAACTCCTCAATTATCTTTTTTCACCAGAGAGTATTAAAAATTACTTGTATGTAAATGCAGAGTTTGAATATAAGGGTAAAACTGTCGATAAGTTAAGTGTAGGACAGCGAGGTACATTTTATGTCTGTTTAAAATTGGCTACTGACCCATTTGGTAGTCCATTCGTCTTTGACCAGCCAGAAGATGACTTAGACAATGAATTCATAATGGAGCAACTTGTTCCATTATTTAGGGAAATTAAAAAATACCGTCAAGTAATAATTGTTACTCATAATGCAAATTTAGTTGTTAATACTGATGCAGAACAGATTATCGTTGCATCAAATGAAGGCGAAGTTATTAGTTATGAAGCTGGCGCTTTGGAGGATGGGTGTGTAATAAGTAATGAAGGAACTAGAGCCAGTATTTGTAACATTCTTGAAGGCGGCAGTTATGCCTTTGAAAAACGCGAACGCAAATATGGCATTCAAGCCCTTGTCAATTAAGAGTTTCACCTGTTTGGAAATAAATTCACTGAATCTGAAACCTACAGCCCTAACCCAGCACATAAAAACAAATTTGAGATTTAAAGATAACTGTATATACTGACATCAACTGTATAGAAAAACAGGCTGTTTATGCGTCCACTAACTGCACGACAAGAAGAAGTACTCCAACTAATCAAAAATACTATGTTGGATACAGGTATGCCACCTACTCGGGCTGAAATTGCTCGAGAATTAGGTTTTAAATCCGCTAATGCTGCGGAAGAACATTTAAAAGCGCTGGCTCGTAAAGGTGTAATAGAAATATTGCCTGGCACGTCCCGTGGTATTAAATTGAATATACCCCTTGAAGACCAACTTGAAGAGCTTGGGTTACCTTTGATTGGTAGGGTAGCTGCAGGCGAGCCCATTTTGGCTCAAGAACATATTGAAGGGCATTATCGAGTGGATCCTAGCTTGTTTAAACCCAGCGCTGATTTCTTACTCCGTGTTAATGGTATGAGTATGAAAGATATTGGTATTTTAGATGGTGATTTGCTAGCAGTGCATCGCACCACTGATGTCCACAACGGACAGGTTGTAGTGGCCAGAGTGGATGAAGATGTCACTGTGAAACGACTTGAGAAAAAAGGCCGACAGGTGTTGTTGCATGCTGAAAACGAAGCGTTTTCTCCAATTAAAGTCGATTTGGCGACACAACCTTTCAATATCGAAGGTATCGCAGTTGGGGTTATTCGTAACGCTGATTGGATGTAATTTTGATGGGGCGTGTTATTTTTTAATAATGCGCCATTTTTAATGGCATTTTCACTTCTTTACCCACTTTGTAATCAATTTCCCTCCTTATTTCCGTTATTTATCATTTATTAACAATTTATTGTTTAAAAAACAATCAGTTGGTTGTAAGTTATATAAAAAAGCTAGACTATTAGCTATTAAATGAGCGACTCTTAACATTCCAGTAGTAAAAAATAACAAGAAATTAACTATGCGTTAACTCAAATGGTGGAGATAACTGTTTTAGAGTTGATGTTTCAGTGAAAAATAAAAAGTACGTTTAACGTATATGAGGTGCCATGTGAAAAGAATTTTGTTCAAGGCTGGAACGATGCTTACCGCATTGATGACAGCGCCGGTTTTTGCAGAAACAAGTGATAAAATTGAGCAATACCAGCTAAACATGACCAAAGGCGTCACAGATATCAGCGCTGGTGTCTACGACATGCATATGTTGATGTTTATTATCTGCGTAGTGATAGGTGCTGGTGTTTTTATCGCAATGTTTATCTCTATGTATTTCCATAGGAAATCTAGGGGCGCCAAGCCTGCTAACTTTCATGAAAGCGTAAAAGTTGAAATTGCCTGGACAGTGATCCCCTTTATTATTTTGATTTTTATGGCTGTCCCTGCGATGAACCTACTTATTGATATGGAAGATGCCAGTGAGCCTGATGTATCCATTTTAGTAACGGGTTCACAGTGGAAGTGGCATTATAAATATATGGATAATGACGTTGAGTATTATTCAAAAATGGCCACCCAAGCGGAGCAAATTTCAGGCAAACTGCCTAAAGGTGAAAATTATTTACTGGAAGTTGACCGCCCTCTCGTTATTCCTACTGGTCAAAAAGTACGTTTTCTTATTACCTCAGATGATGTAATCCATTCTTGGTGGGTGCCAGACTTTGGGTTCAAACAGGATGCTAATCCTGGCTTTATCAACGATGCGTGGACTAAGGTGAATGAGCCTGGTGTTTATCGAGGCCAATGTGCAGAGCTTTGTGGTAAAGATCATGGCTTTATGCCCATAGTAGTGATTGCCAAAGAACCTGCTGAATATGATAAGTGGATTTCAGAGCAACAAGCTATTCAAGAACGAGCCAAAGCAGAAGAGCAAAGGCTTTTGGCTATGAATATGACAATGGAAGAAGCAATGGATGCTGGCGAAAAAATCTACAACGCTAACTGCGCTGCTTGCCATATGCCAAATGGTGAAGGTTTACCGGGTGTGTTCCCAGCGTTAAAAGGCAGTCAAATTGCTATTGCAGACCAACCTAAGCATATCGATATTTTACTCAATGGTGTAACAGGAACGGCTATGCAAGCCTATTCTAAACAATTAACTATGTCTGAAATTGCCGCAGTGGTGACTTATGAGCGAAATGCTTGGGGTAACGATACTGGCGACTTAATACAAGCCAAAGACATCAATTCAGCCATGAACGGACAATAGGAGAAGGTGACCATGACAACAGCTACTGACAACACTCACATAGATGATCACCAGAATACTGGCCACCACGACGATGATCACCATGACCATCATATTCCTCCAGGTATAAAACGTTGGTTATATACCACCAACCACAAAGATATTGGTACCTTATATTTGTGGTTTGCATTCATCATGTTTTTAACTGGTGGTGCAATGGCTATGGTTATCCGCGCAGAATTGTTTCAACCTGGATTGCAAATAGTTGACCCTAATTTCTTTAATCAAATGACCACAGTTCATGGTTTAATTATGGTGTTTGGTGCGGTCATGCCCGCCTTTACAGGTCTCGCAAACTGGTTAATACCTATGATGATAGGGGCGCCAGATATGGCGTTGCCTCGAATGAATAACTGGAGCTTTTGGATTTTACCCTTTGCTTTCCTGATTCTTTTATCTTCTTTGTTTATGGAAGGTGGCGGCCCTGCTTTTGGTTGGACTTTCTATGCTCCTCTTTCTACGACTTATAGTAACGATGGCACTGCACTATTTGTGTTTGCTGTTCATATCATGGGTGCGTCGTCGATTATGGGCGCAATTAACGTTATTGTAACTATCTTCAATATGCGTGCGCCAGGTATGACTTGGATGAAAATGCCACTCTTTGTTTGGACCTGGCTAATTACTGCCTTTTTGTTAATTGCGGTAATGCCGGTTTTAGCAGGTGCAGTAACTATGGTGTTGACGGACAAATTCTTCGGAACCAGCTTCTTTGACGCAGCTGGTGGTGGCGATCCTGTCATGTTCCAGCATATTTTCTGGTTCTTTGGTCATCCAGAAGTGTACATAATGATTTTGCCTGCTTTTGGTATTATCTCGGCGATTGTGCCTACCTTTGCTCGCAAAAGGCTATTTGGGTATGCCTCTATGGTCTATGCGACGGCTTCTATCGCCTTGTTGTCATTTATCGTTTGGGCGCACCACATGTTTACAACAGGCATGCCAGTGGCCGCAGAGCTATTCTTTATGTTTGCTACTATGCTGATATCAGTCCCTACCGGTGTGAAGGTCTTTAACTGGGTTGCAACTATGTGGCGCGGGTCTATGACCTTCGAAGTGCCTATGTTGTTTGCAATCGCCTTTATTGTGTTATTTACCATAGGTGGTTTGTCGGGGTTAATGTTGGCAATTGTGCCGGTAGATTTCCAATATCATGATACTTACTTCGTGGTAGCACATTTCCATTATGTATTAGTGACTGGAGCCATATTCTCAATCATGGCGGCAGTGTATTACTGGTTGCCAAAATGGACCGGGAAAATGTTTCATATTGGCTTAGCCAAATGGCATTTTTGGTGTTCATTGGTTTCGGTAAATGTGTTGTTCTTCCCTATGCATTTTGTTGGATTGGCTGGTATGCCACGACGTATTCCAGATTATGCCTTGCAGTTTGCAGACTTTAATAAATGGATCAGTATTGGTGGTTTCGCTTTTGGTTTATCACAATTAATTTTCTTAGCATTGCTAATTAAAGCCTGCAAAAAACAAGGTGAGCCTGTTTCTGCCCAAGTGTGGGAAGGAGCGGAAGGCTTGGAATGGGAAATACCTTCTCCAGCGCCTTATCACACTTTTGAAACGCCACCTGTTGTTAAATAGGTAGAGATTTTTTCAATGAGCGAGTCAAACACACACAATAAAAACAACAGAATGGTACTTAAATTATTAGCCATTGTTGTGGGTATGTTTGGCTTCGGTTTTGCGCTTGTGCCTTTATATGATGTGCTTTGTGATGCATTGGGCATTAATGGCAAAACTTCAAATACTGCTGCCTTATATGAGTCGGTGGAAATTGATGAGAGCCGCTTAATTACAGTGGATTTTATTACGCGAATTAACACTGGTATGCCTTGGGAGTTTAGGGCAGAGACTAGGCAAGTTAAAGTGCATCCTGGTCAACTCAACCAAGTTAATTTTTACGTAAAAAATCCAGCAACGACTGACATTGTTGGTCAAGCAGTACCATCAGTATCGCCCGGGCCAGCGGCGTTATACATGAATAAAACGGAATGTTTTTGTTTCGAGCAACAAAAGTTACAGGCTGGGGAAGAAATGTTGATGCCAATGAAATTTTATGTCGACCCTCAACTGCCTGAAAATATTACCTATTTTACTGTGCAATATACTCTATACAACGTCACTGCAACAGCAGATGTTGTTGCAATGAATTGAGAATGAAGGAGAACACAATGTCAGAAAAAGAATACGAAAAATACTATGTTCCCGCAGAAAGTCCTTGGCCCTTTATGGGCGCCGTTGCGCTATTTTTAATGGCTGTTGGGGCGGGCAATTTTGTAATTGAAAGTACCCGCGGTAAAGAAGGCTATGGTGCTTATATTTTAGGTGCGGGTTTTATAGTGTTGATTGCCATGTTGGTAGGTTGGTTTAGAAATCAAATACATGAATCTATGAGTGGTATGTACAGTGCTCAGCTGGGGCGTTCTTATCGACAAGGTATGTCTTGGTTCATTTTTTCAGAAGTGATGTTCTTTGGCGCATTTTTTGGGGCTTTGTTTTACGCTAGATTTATTTCTGTGCCATGGTTAGGCGGTGCATCGAATAACGATATGACTGGCGAAGTATTATGGCCTGCTTTTGAAGCTATTTGGCCACTTGTACAAACACCTGGCGGCCTCACAACAGAAGCGATGCCTTGGACGGGTTTGCCTCTGATTAACACTGTGTTACTGCTTACTTCCTCAGTGACTTGTCACTATGCACATGTTGCGCTAGAAAATAACAACCGTGGCAAACTCAAGCTAATGCTTGGTTTAACTGTATTGCTGGGCGCTATTTTTATGGTGATGCAGGTTGAGGAATATATTCATGCCTATACTGAAATGAATCTAACTTTACAATCCGGTGTTTACGGCAATACGTTCTTTTTATTAACTGGATTCCATGGTTTTCACGTTACTCTTGGCGCAATAATTCTTTTTATTATGTTACTTCGAGTCTTCAAAGGACACTTCACTCCCGATAACCATTTTGCTTTTATGGCCGCTAGTTGGTATTGGCATTTTGTTGATGTCGTTTGGGTCATACTCTTTGCTGTTGTGTATATCTTTTAGCGAAGCGAATGAGTAGAGTAAAGAGCCACTGAATTGCAGTGGCTCTTTACAATATTTAGTGTGGTGTTGGGTTTGGAGTAATGAGCCCTGTGGCAACAGCCAATAGAATAAGTGCAACAATAATGGCTGATGTAAGTACTCTTCGGCCAATATACTTACTCATAGAAGGACCATTTGGATTGTCTTTGAGCATAATCATCATGGCTTTAAATAAATTGAACACCATAAATACTAATAACCCGCCAACAAGTATTTTGATTAACATCTATTTACTCCTAAAGATATCCTAAGCTGAAATGTGGACTTTTCTTTCGCGTTTACCCATTGTAGCTACCTTAGTAACTTTTGTATGTGTTGTCATTATGTTTGCCTTAGGAAGTTGGCAATTACAAAGGGCAGAGCAAAAAACGCAGCGATTATTAGCTTTAGAACAAGCTGGTAATACTGCCCAAGTCGATTTACAACAAGTGTTAGGCAGTAATCTAGATAATATGCTCGATATGCCAATCAGTTTTGAGGGCACCGCAGAAGTCACTCGATTTTTTTTGGTGGATAATAAGATCCATAAAGGTAGGGTGGGCTACCAAGTACTAGTGCCTTTGCAAACGACTTCAGGCACTATTATTGCCAACTTTGGTTGGGTCGCAGCCACTAATAGCAGAGAAATTTTACCAAAGATTCAAATTGATGGCGAAAAGTCTCGTTATGCTGGTGTTATATCCTTGCCTTTAAATAACGCCATGGTAGAAGAAACGGCCCTAGTTGACGGTAATTGGCCAAAGGTTATACAACAAGTAGATCTCAAGGTGATTCAGCAACATTATAATCAACAGATATTACCTTTTGTGGTGCTTTTAAATGCACAGCAACATTCAGCTTTTGTAAGAGATTGGCAAGCTGTGGTGATGGCGCCAGAAAAACACTTAGCTTACGCAGTACAATGGTTTTTATTGGCATTTGCCGCGTTAGCCGTATTTATGATTGCCCAAAGAAATAAATTTAAAAGGAATAAAAAGTGAGTACCACCAAAAAAAATAATAAAACAATGATGTTGCTCCTAGCTGCTGTTTTTATACTACCTGTATTGTTGGCAAAACTTGCCCTAGACAATGGCTGGTTTAATCAAGGTGTGACCAATAAAGGTGAGCTGATTTCACCTCCAATAGACATGAGCGTTTTACAAAGTACACAACAGGAACCCAAGTGGAAGTTAATCTACGTTTTACCCCAAGACTGCTCTTTAGATTGTGAAAATGCCTTATATAGTATTGCTCAAGTGCATAGCGCTTTAGGTAAAGAAAGTGATAGAGCTGAAGTGGTGGTTATTTCCCATGAACAAAGTAATCTAGCGCAGCTCGCGGTACTGACAAAAAAACAAAATATCCGTTTGTTAAGTACCGACTTAAAAAGTCTACAACAAGTGTTTAAAGAAACCACCACTGATGGTATTTTCATTGCTGATACTCTAAATAATGTGTTTTTGCGTTATCCATTACAAACTGATAAAGAACAAGCGATTCTGCATAGTCGTGATATTTTGTCGGATATGCGCAAGGTACTTAAACTGTCGCGTATTGGCTAGAGGATACTTAGATGAAAAAGTTGGTGTTTTTTAGCATTCTTTTAGCCATGGTGGTGATTGTACTTGGTGCATACACTCGCTTAACTGACGCTGGTTTGGGATGTCCTGACTGGCCAGGTTGTTATGGTCATCTAAGTTTTTCTAACACCACTAAAAATATCGAAATAGCACAACAAGCTTTCCCAGAACGCCCCTTTGAAGAACACAAAGCATGGAATGAGATGATTCATCGTTACTTTGCTAGTGCTTTGGGTTTTTTAATATTGGTTATTTTCATTAACAGCTTATTTAGTCGAGCCTATAATAAACCGGTAAAATTACCACTTTTGCTGGTATTTCTAGTCTGTTTCCAAGGTGCTTTGGGCATGTGGACAGTGACCCTTAATTTATTACCCATAGTCGTAATGGGGCATTTATTAGGCGGTTTTACAGTTCTTTCTTGTTTGTTCTTACTGTACTTAAGGCTTACACCCTACCGCATTCCTGGTGGTGACCAGAGAACACGTCAGTTCGGGAAATACGCGATTTTAGGCATAATCATATTGATTGGACAAATTGCGTTAGGAGGTTGGACATCCGCAAACTACGCGGCGCTCGCGTGCACTGAGTTACCTATTTGTGAAGGTACTTGGTATGAGAGACTAGACTTTGCAGGGGCTTTTAGTATTCCTGAGGCTGAAAATTACGAATTTGGTGCCCATGATTATGATGAACGTATGACTATGCATATTGTGCATAGACTAGGCGCGTTGATTACCTTTTTGTATTTATCTTGGTTAGGTATCAGGTTGTATGCGGTAGCTAGCTCAAGCTTTATTAAAAGATTGTCTGCCTTAATGGTAGTAGTTATGGGTGTACAGATTATTTTAGGTGTAAGCAATGTAGTATTTAGTTTACCCGTTGCTGTAGCTGTGATGCATAACGCCGTAGCAGCCTGCCTGTTGTTGGTGTTAGTCGCCATTAGTTACACGCTGTATCGTAAAACTTAGGAGAAAAAGGTGAGTAAGGGCGTGACCGCAAGTCAACAAAACAATCAATTTAATTTATGGTCTACTTGCCAAGATTATTATGAATTAACCAAACCCAAAGTTGTGTTATTACTATTATTAACTGCTTTGGTTGGTATGTGTTTAGCCAGTGATAGTTGGATAAGTTGGCAGATTTTTATTGCTGGATTAACGGGTATCGGATTTTTATCTTCAGCAGCAGCTGTGGTCAACCATGTGGTGGATCGAAAAATAGACGGCAAGATGGCGCGTACCTTTAATCGCCCGGTAGCCAAAGGTAAAGTGAGTCCACAAAAAGCACTCATTTTTGCTGCATTTTTAACTGTGGTTGGTTATATCATTCTCGAATTATGGGTTAATCGTTTAACAGCTTTGTTAACGCTTGCAGGTTTGCTTGGGTATGCTGTGGTTTATACCATGTATTTAAAACGTGCTACGCCGCAAAATATTGTCATTGGTGGCCTAGCAGGCGCGATCCCGCCATTATTGGGTTGGACATCGGTTACCGGGGAGGTTCACGCTCACGCTTTGTTGTTAGTGCTTATTGTCTTTATCTGGACGCCACCACATTTTTGGGCCTTGGCTATTCATCGTGAAAAAGACTATGCCAAAGCACAAATACCTATGCTACCAGTGACCCACGGTATCGATTTTACTAAAACCTCCATTCTGTTGTACACGGTTTTACTTTGCGTTGTGTGTTTGCTGCCTTATTTAATTGGCATGACTGGTTTGATATACCTTATTGGTTCTACTTTGTTAAATGCAGGGTTTTTATATTACGCATGGAAGTTAAAATTTATTGCCACCGATAAAACGGCAATGCAAACATTTAAGTTTTCAATTATTCATCTCATGGTGCTGTTTGTGGTGCTCTTAGTTGATCATTATTTGCGGTTCACAATATGAGTAAATTTCAAGCAGGTCTAATTGCGTTCATTGCTCTAATTATAGGCATAGTGGTGGCCATCTTTATCGCTCCCCCAGGAAGCGATAAAGAAACCCAATATGTGAGTCTGTATCCCGCTGCTAGAGTGTTACCAGATTTTCAGTTAGTAGATCATAATGACCAGGTATTCACTGCAAAAAATTTACAAGGGCACTGGAGTCTAGTGTTTGTTGGTTATACCTATTGCCCAGATATTTGCCCGACTACCTTGGCAGAATTAAAAGGTATCTATCCGGAATTACAAAACATACCCGCAGACTTTCCAATTCAAGTCATTTTAGTGTCCGTGGATCCTAAACGTGATACGCCAGAACGTTTAAACGAATATATCAATTTTTTCCACACTGACTTTATTGCCGTTAGTGGAGAGCATGCGCAGTTATTCCCTTTGGTGCGAGCTATGGGGATGATGTATTCCATGTCTGAAAGTACCGATAACCCAAACTATTTGGTAGATCACAGCTCCTCTGTGGTGGTAGTCAATCCAAAGGCTCAAGTTGTGGGGCGTTTTAAGCCCGACTTTGTTGTGGGAAAGTTACCCATTAGCGAAGGGCAAAAAATACTCGCAGATATGCCGGCAATTGTTGCCCAATAAACAGTGATGCCATGAAGATTAGGCAAGCTCATCAAGGAGATGCCAAAGCTTTAGGGGCCTTAGTTTTTTCTTCTGCCCCTATTGCTATTAGCGCAATATTTGATATTAACCATGAGTTGTCAGCGGCAAATTTTTTACAAAGCTGTTTATTAAACGCTGATGGTCAATACGGCTATAACAATCACTGGGTTGCCGAGGTCGACAAGTTAGTTGTTGGCTGTTTGAGCGCATGGCACACTGAATTACCCAAGTCTTTTCACCAGACTACTTTGGCCGCGCTAACGAAATTTTACGGCATTGCTCATACCTTATCCGTACTGCAGTCGAGCCAAGCTTTACAAGATTGTATCCCCAAACCTAAAGAGCATGAATGGTGTATTGGTCATTTTGGTGTGTCTGAACAACATCAAAGAAAAGGTGTTGGAACGGCATTATTAGAGTACATGCAGCAGCAAGCGCTAAACTTTGGCAAGTCTGAGTTATGTCTTGATGTGGAAAGTATCAATACGCAAGCAGTCAATTTTTATTTAGGCCATGGGTTTATAAAAAAAGGCGAATCGGCGGTAAGCCCAAGCATGCAAACCTTAGGCATTGGCTCCTATTTTCATCTAAGCAAACTGCTAATCTAACCAATTACCCTCAGCTGTGGCCATGAAAAAAGGCTGTGAATACCAATAATACCTCCCTTTTTTCTGCATACTAGGAGCGGTACAGTTGACCCTATGCCTGCCCGGTTGCGTGATAGAATTTATTTTTATTGAAATGGTATTTTTACTCAATGATTTGTCTAGCACCTGACCATTCTGAAAGCAGTTGATTTGTTGTGGGGAAAGGTCATCAGTTTTAACATTAAAAGTTACCACCTGATTGTGAAAAGGTGGCATAACCTTAGGGTCTTTCATGTAAACGTCTGACACTGGCATGGCTAAACTATTCAATTTTACTTCTAAAGTTTGAATATTACTGTATACCCCAGCGGCGGGATATCGTGGCAATGCAGCAAAATCACTGTATGAAGCAATAGCGCCACTGTGCTGAGCAAATCCTACGTAACCTTGTGCCCTGAGTCGCCTTTTTAATTGATCGTCAAATTCTCCATATGGATAAGCAAAATATTTTAGACTGTAGCCAAGGTGTTGCTGCAATATTTTTTCGGCATCATCAATATCCTGCATAGTGCGATCAAGCCATTCTTGCTGAGATTCCCCGGCCTCTTTAGTGAGCATATGAGAGTGTTGTTTGCCATGATTGGCAAAACTCACATTTTCCTTGGCCATACGTTTTACTTGTTGCCAATTGAGTTGATAATTTACTTCACCTATAAGAGGTGGGTTCACAAAAATGGTATACGGAAATGCAAACTCCTTAAGGATAGGATGTGCATTATCATAAATATTGTCATAACCATCATCAAAGGTGATAACAACTGTTTTATCTGGTAATGGATGATTGTTTTGTAAGGCTTCAATAACTTGTTTGAGAGGTAATACACTATGATTATCAGCCAAATATTGCATATGTTGGCGAAAAGTCTCAGGTGAAACTGATGTTAACCTTGGGGTGGTTTTACTGACATGGTGATATAACAGTATGACTGCATTGTCTGTCGCCCAAGTATTTATGCTAAGCAGCGCACATGTTAAAGTCGCAACAATAATACTCCAATATTTCCTCATGCATTTCCTAATGATTACTAAATGAAAAACAATACTACTTTATCAAACTTCTTTCAGATTAGTCTGCATCAAAAGATTATTGTTATTGCGATACCAATGATTTTAAGTAATGTCACGACGCCTTTGATGGGATTAGTTGACACCGCAGTGTTGGGACACATGCAGGGGGCGCATTTTCTTGCTGGTGCGTCGGTCGCGTCTTTGATTATCACGCAACTGTACTGGTTATGTGGTTTTTTGAGAATGACGAGCACGGGACTAAGCGCACAAGCAAAAGGCAGTGCAGATCCCAATCAGCTAAACCAAAGTTTGTTTCAAGGTATGCTAATTAGTGTTGTGTTGGGTTGCTTTTTGTTGCTACTTAAAGATGGTATTTTAACCTTGGGGTTGTTCTTTGCTGATGCAAGTCCTGTTATTGAAGCCGTTATATCAGAGTATTTCTCGACCCGTATTTGGGGGGCGCCAGCTGCAATATTGAATTTGGTCCTAATTGGTTGGCTAATTGGTCAGCAGAAAGCCAAACAGGTGTTGCTTATACAAGTCTTAGCAAATCTATTGAATTTAGCCTTGAACCTTTGGTTTGTTTTTGGCTTAGGACTAGACGTATTTGGTGTGGCCCTTGCCAGCGTGGTGGCCGAGTATTTTATTGCCATAGTGAGCTTGACGGCTGCACTAAAGATTATTGGTAAACCATTAATACAAAAAAAATGGTTCTCACTTGTGTACCTTCGACCTTTATTATCTCTTAACGGTGATACATTTTTTCGTAATCTTGTCTTACAGGCTTGTATTGCCTTTCTTATTTTTAAGGGGGTGGGCTTTGGTTCAACTGCCGCGGCAATTAATGCCATTTTAATGCAATTTTTTACCCTAATTGCTCTCGGTCTTGATGGTGTCGCTTATGCCGCTGAAGCTTTAGTAGGTGAACAAAAAGGTAAAAAAAATGCCAAGGGTATTATTTACGTTACTTTACATGGGTTGTTATGGTCCAGTTTTGTGGCTGTACTTTATTCACTGGTTTTTGTGGCTTTGGGCAGTGAAATTATTTCGATTTTAACTGACCAGCCCAACCTGCAAATAGCCATGAAAGATTATTTAATGTATGTGTATTGTTTGCCCATCATTGCTCATTGGTGCTTCTTCTTTGATGGTGTTTTTGTGGGGTTAACACGGGCAAAAGCCATGCGAAATAGTATGTTGTTGTGTGGGTTAGTTGTTTATTTTCCCACTTTTTGGGTGTTTTTAGATGATGAAAATCAAGGTCTATGGTTAGCAATGTTACTTTTTTTACTGACTAGAGGAATCAGTTTAGGAGGTTACTTTATTTATCTTTGTCGAACTCAGAAGGTGGTGGTTTAAAGCTTGCGGTCATGCGGTGTGCCAAAATACCTAAATAACCTTTAATAGAATAATAGCTTCCCACAGCCAAGAGTACTAATCCGGGAATTTGAATAATAGGCACTATTTTAGTGCCTATTAATATCATGCCAGCGCCTAAGCAAAAAATGCCTAAGCCGCGTTTAAAAAAAGCCCAGCTTTTATTTGGATCTTCACCTAAACGCTGTAACCAGTTAATGCTAGTTTCCTTTCAGAGGTAGAGGTATATCTAGTAGTAAGAGTGCTCACCAGCTTGATGTTCAGTTGCGTCTTTAACGGCTGTTAATTCACCAGAAAATTGTTCTAACATTTGTTTTTCGATGCCGTCTTTTAAAGTGACATCGACTTGAGCACAACCGTTACAGCCTCCACCGAATAGTAATACGGCTTCTTTTTCTGCGGTGATCTCTACTAAGGTTACTTTACCGCCATGGCTGGCAAGTTGTGGGTTGATTTCGGCTTCAATCATATAACTGACTCGTTCAGCTAAGGGGGCATCGCTATCAACTTTACGTGCTTTAGCATTTGGCGCTTTAAGGGTAAGTTGAGAGCCCATTTGATCAGTGACAAAATCAATTTCAGCTTCTTCTAAGAAAGGTGCACTTTCCAAATCGACAACAGCATCAAAACCATTAAATTCCAATACAGTATCTGATTCTTCTACGGCATCTGGTGGACAATAAGATACGCCACACTCAGCACTAGGCGTACCAGGGCTAACTACAAACACTCGAATATTGGTGTCTGGTTCTTGGTTTGCGAGCAGCTTACAGAAATGTGCTTGCGCTGTTTCTGAAATATTAATCATGGGCAATCTACCTCTAATATGTGTATAGCTGCATAATAACAAAATTACTTGACTAAAACACTCAAGTAATGGTTTTTCCTTATGTTAATTGTATCTAAAACGTGCGACCATTTTTGCAAGTGTTGACTGTAAGGGCTGTTGTTATGGATTGGATGTTTCGGGTTTTTGTATTTGGTTTGTTGTTTAATAGTGTTCAAGTTGCAGCCGTTGTTGATACCGCATATTTGCCAATTGACACTGAATATAAAGCTGGGATTACTACTCCTACGCAAGCATTAGGCGCTACTGTGGGTGAGTGGCATGTGCGTCATGACCAAATAGTTAATTACATGCAAGTCTTAGCTTCACAATCAGACCGAGTCAGTTTAGTTGAAACTGGACGTACTCACGAAAATCGCCCACTTTACTTGTTGGCGTTTAGCTCCCCTGAAAATCAGAAAAATTTAGCTAAAATCCAAGCCAAACATATTCAAAATTTAGGTCAGTCCATCGACAAAGATGATCCCCTCATTATTTGGATGGGTTATAGCGTGCATGGTGACGAACCTTCAGGCTCGAATGCGGCACTTTTGATTGCTTATTATCTTGCTGCTGGTGAGAGTGAATTAATAGATCTGCTACTTAATGACAATGTTGTTTTACTTGACCCAAGTGTCAATCCAGATGGGCTTTCGCGGTTTGCTCAGTGGGCTAATATGCATAAAAGTAACAATTTAGTTTCTGATCCTAATAACAGAGAACATCAGCAGGCTTGGCCTTCAGGACGGACTAATCATTATTGGTTTGACTTAAATCGAGATTGGTTGCTGTTAACTCATCCAGAGTCTCGGGCGCGGATTAAACAATTCCAACAGTGGCGACCACACGTATTAACAGACTTTCACGAAATGGGCAGCAACAGCACCTATTTTTTCCAGCCGGGAATTCCTTCTAGGAAAAATCCATGGACACCATTAAAGAATGTTGACTTGACTACTGCTCTGGGGGATTTTCATGCCGCTGCCTTAGACAAAACTCAACAGCTATATTTTACTCAAGAGAGTTATGATGATTTTTATTATGGCAAAGGCTCAACCTATCCTGATGCCCACGGAAGTATTGGTATTTTGTTTGAACAAGCCAGCAGTAGAGGGCATTTGCAAGACACTGCTCATGGCGCCTTGGCGTTTACTGATACCATACAGAATCAAGTCACCACTTCGCTTTCGACTTTTGCTGGTGCTTTAGCTAATAAACCAGCCATTCTAGCCTACCAACTAGAATTTGCTAAGCAAACTAAGGCGTTAATCAAAGATGATGAAATTGCCGGCTATATTCTAAATGAGAAATTTGACCAGGCTCGGTTTTCAAAGATGTTAGAAATTTTGTCAGCTCATCAGATTCAATATTATCCTTTGAGTAAGGACGTAAAGGTAGATGGGCAAGTATTTGATACAATTAATAGTATGTTTGTGCCCCTAGATCAACCTCAGTATCGACTGATAAAGTCTTTATTTTCACTCCGTAAGTCATTTGATGACAATACTTTTTATGATGTGTCGAATTGGAATTTACCACTCGCCTTCAATATCCAATATCAAGCCGTTGAGCGGCAACCAAAGCTAGATACTCAATCAGCCAAAAAGCCCGCAACTGTTACCCCTGAATTAGTGTCTGGTGCCTATGCTTATGCGTTTTCTTGGGAAAATTATCAAGCACCCAAACTGTTGCAGCGATTATTGGCCAATAAAGTTAATGTGAAAATTGCCGGAGATGCGTTTTTTGCACAAACGGCTCAAGGTGGTATGAGTTTTTCGGCGGGAGCGGTAATTGTCCCCCTTGCACTTGCACAACCTGAAAATTTGCTAAACATAATTGCAGCAGAGAATGCAGGGCTAGATATTGCGATTCATTCAGTGACATCTGGGTTAACCCGCCAAGGTATTGATTTAGGTAGCCGAAAAATGCTCAACGTTACGCTACCTAAAGTTTTGTTAGTGGGGGGACGAGGTACATCTCAATATGAAATTGGGGAAGTATGGCATTATCTTGATCAGCATGTAGATATGCCTGTTTCAATCACCGACCTAGCGGAATTGGGAAAGCTTCCCTTGGAAAGTTATACCCATATGATTTGGGTCGAAGGAACTTATAAAGAAGTACCAGATAAAACCGTCAGGAAAATGGAAGCTTGGTTGAATTCCGGTGGCGTTCTCATTGGTCAAAAATCAGCTGCAAATTGGTTTTCTGATCAAAATTGGCTTAAGACTAGCTTTAAAAGTACCAATGAAATCAAGTTGGCATTTGATACAACTGGATTGGCTTATAAAGACCAGGATGCGTTAAAAGCGAAACAGAGAATCGCAGGCGCCGTATTTGAGACAGAGTTGGATATAAGTCATCCACTGGCCTTTGGTTTTAAGTCAAAAAGCTTACCTATGTTTCGCAATAGTGCATTGGTGATGCGCCATCCTGACAAACCATTTGTGACTGTAGCTCACTATGTTAAATCGCCACTAATGGGTGGCTACAGTGCTGAAGAGTTACAGAATCATATTGCTAGAAGCGCTGCAATTGTGTCGCATAATTTTGGCAAAGGAAAAGTCATTGGTTTTGCCACAAATGTTAATTTTAGAGGCGTTTGGTATGGCACTAGCCGGCTAATGAGCAATGCCATCTTTATGGCTGGGTTTATTAATGCGCAAGGGTAAGACAAATGCTCCAAACATCAATTTTTAAATGAGGATTATGCTTAAGTAAAGTGCGGTAAGCACAGTTCATAGTGCTGCCAGTGGTGATGACATCGTCAAATAAAACGATATGTTTATAGCGTTTCAAACGCAGTTGCGCGGCGTCACTGACTGCAAAGGCATTTTGCATATTTCTGCGTCTTTGGGCGGCCGATAAGTTGGTTTGAGGCGAGGTAGATTTGTTTCTGCTAATGATAGAAGTGTCCATATCTAATTGAGTTTGCCTACAAATTTGTTTAGCTAATTCTATGCTTTGATTAAACTTTCTATATAAATATCGATTTTTATATAGTGGCATGGGAATAATCAGTTGCGGCAAAGCTGGGATAGAATTTAAGCAGTGTTTAACAAAAAGTGTCGCCAGGCCTTGAGCATTTGGAATTTGTTTTGAAAATTTCAAAGCCGTCAGTAATTTCGATAATGGCCATTGATAATCAGCGAGAGCCAATACTTGGGGGAAATCTACTTTTGACAATCCTAAGTTCACCTTTGGCGATAACATCAAATTATGTTGGTATCGGTCCATATCAAATAGGGTAAGATCATCAAAGCAGAACTGGCATATTGAAGTGTCGCTAGATTGTTTACACACTAAACAATTTTGAACTAGAGTGATTTTCATTTTGGTTATCGTCCCTGTGCTCAATGTAAAATCAGTATTCCCGAGGTTTAGTGTAGAAGAAATGTCAGAGAGTTTAAAAATATCAACACAGGGCTGTGGTAAAAATTTGGTTTTTTTACATGGATGGGGTGTGAATAGTGGAGTTTGGCAGCCCTTGATAGATATGCTAAAAGAGCAGTTTTGTATTACCACTATTGATTTACCTGGATATGGGGTAAATCATCTACAATTACCCATTCCGTATAACCTGCAAACTATCGCAACTATGGTAGCAGCTCATCTTCCAGTAAACTGCATTCTCATTGGTTGGTCTTTAGGTGGCTTAGTTGCCCAGCAAATAGCTCACTCTCAGCCAGAAAAGCTTAAACAACTGGTTTTGATTTGTTCTAGTCCTAAATTTTCTAAGCATGCCCCATGGCCGGGCATCGATTCTAAAGTACTGGATTTCTTTAGGCAGCAGCTCCAACAAGATTTTACTAAAACCTTAGTACGCTTTTTGGCAGTGCAAGCCATGGGAAGTGTAAATGCTAGGCAAGATGCAAAAACTATCAAACAATCGCTGCAAAATTATCCTTTACCCTCCTCTATGGCATTAGCTGAAGGTTTAGATATGTTACAAAGCGTTGATCTTCGCGAACAATTCACAACATTAGTCATTCCCTGTCAGATATTTTTAGGTCGTTTAGATACCCTAGTGCCAGTGGAAGTCACCCCCATGCTTCAGCAACTCAACCCTAAAGTAACCATAGATGTTATCCCTGATGCAGCTCATGCTCCTTTTATTTCAAACACTGAGGATTTTGCAAAACAACTAGCAAAAGTGATTGTTTAATCACTAAGGTGAGGTAAAGCTTTGAAAAAAACCAAAAATGGTTAATAATTGAGCATGAGAGGTTTGGTTGTAGAGGTACAAAAATGAACATTAGTAATAACGTGAATTCTGCCATCGTTAGCGGCACTATAGGTATTCAAAGAGCATCTGACGGCATCACACAAAATGCGTCAAACTTAGCTAGTTTATCCGCTTTTGTAACGCCCTCTAGTGACCCTCAAGAGTTTTTGGCAAATGCGACCTTAAACCAGCTCAATGCAATTAAACAAACGCTTCCTCAAGGGAGTGAAGGGATTACCTCAAACTTAGTCGGGTTGTCCGTCAATCTAAATAATGCCCAAGCTTCGGCAAAAGTAGTCGATACTGCAAACGGTACTATCGGCACAATATTGGATATTCTGGCCTAGTTAGGGTTACTAAGTAATGAATATTCTACCTCCCGTACCCACTCCTACAGTATTTAATGTTGGCACCGTTAATACTGAATCTGTGCGCAGGGATAATACTCAACGTGAGGCCGTGCCACAAATTGCCGCCAATGAAAAGTCTGCTGCTGAAACTGCTGTGGGTTCTGAAGCTGATAAGGTTAAAACACCTGGTAAATCTCCACAACCTCTAACCTATGAAAAACCCGTTCCTCAAGCGGGACAGCAACTCGATACTCAAAATGATGCAACACAAGACAATGGGCAAGATGCCAGTGCAGGTAAAGAAAATGCCGAAGATAAGCAGCAACAACTAGCGCAGCAACAGCAACTGACGGAGCTAAAACAGCGAGATGCAGAAGTCAGGGCCCATGAACAAGCCCACGCGTCACTGGGTGGACAATATGCTCATCCACCCCAATACGAATATGAAAGAGGACCTGATGGCAAGAGATATGCGGTAGAGGGAGAAGTTTCAATCGATATCTCAAAAGCATCAACCCCAGAGGAAACTATTCGCAAGGCACAACAGGTGAGAGCCGCAGCCTTGGCTCCTGCAGAGCCTAGTGCGCAAGATTTACGAGTAGCAACTGAAGCCTCTAAAATGGCTCTTGAAGCGCGTACTGAAATTGCAACTGAAAGAGCCAAAGAAGCTCAAGAGGCTTATAATCAAGCGATACCTGAAGTTCAAAATGGCGAAACAAAACAAAATACTGTTATTGGAGAAGTACCCTCACTTGAAGACATTGTTGATGAAATTGATGTGGGAATTCCGACTCGTTCACTGGACATCGGTCAGTTAGAAGCCGAACAGAAACCCAGCGACGAGTCTGACTTTGATTTGGAAGTTGTAAATGAATTTCTCAAAAATAGAGACTTAGACATTACTCGCAGAGTGTCAGTGATTGAGAGCTTTTATAATCAAGTGACAAGTCCTCGGGCTGAGGGGCTTCAACAGTCTGCTTAAAATTAGTTTACGTAAAACAATCAAGCCCTCAACTGAGGGCTTGATTGTTTAAGAATTACTGAAAACAGTTATTTTTTTGCTTTGGCAAAAGCATCGGCAAATGCATTACCCATCATTTGATTTGATTGTTTAGGTTGAGTTTGCTGTTGATTATTTTTAGCCCCGCGAGTGTGCGACTTTTTATCTGACGTATGTTTTTGAGATGATGTTTTAGCGGTTTGGTTAGGTGTATCGCCCATTCGCATAGTAAAAGACACCCGTTTTCTCTCGACATCCACTTCCATCACTTTTACTTTGACAATATCTCCCGTTTTGACTATGTCTCTGGGGTCAGAAATAAATTTGTCTGTCATAGCACTTATATGTACAAGACCATCTTGATGCACACCTACATCGACAAAAGCGCCAAAGTTGGCAACGTTACTCACTACCCCTTCCAAAATCATGCCGACTTTTAGGTCTTTTAAGGACTGCACGTCATCTTTAAAATTAGCCGTTTTAAATTCAGGGCGAGGATCGCGACCAGGTTTGTCAAGTTCACTAATAATGTCTGTGATAGTGGGTAGGCCAAACGAATCGGTAACAAATTCTTCAGGTTTAAGTTTTTTCAGGACTTCGGTATTACCGACTATATCGTTCATCGCAATACCAGCATGTGCGACGATAGAATTAACGACAGGGTAGGCTTCTGGATGCACAGCAGATGCATCAAGTGGATCCGCTCCTCCCATAATTCGCAAAAAACCTGCCGCCTGTTCATAGGCTTTCGGTCCAAGTCGTTCGACTTCAAGTAGGGTTTTTCGAAATTTAAACGCCCCATGTTGATCCCGGTAACTGACAATATTATTCGCTAAGGTACGATTTAAACCTGAAACGTGGCTTAGCAAAGCGCCTGATGCCGTGTTGATGTCAACGCCAACAGCATTTACGCAGTCTTCAATCACTGTACCGAGGGATTTTCCTAAGTTACTTTGGCTAACATCATGTTGATATTGTCCTACGCCTATGGCTTTAGGTTCAATTTTCACTAATTCAGCTAATGGATCTTGTAATCGCCTAGCAATAGACACCGCACCACGAAGGGAAACATCCATATCGGGCAATTCGTTTGAAGCCAATTCTGATGCCGAATAAACTGAGGCTCCTGCTTCACTGACTATAATTTTACTCACAGCTAAGTCAGGATTGGCTTTAATCATTTCGGCTACAAGTTTATCTGTTTCTCTTGATCCCGTACCATTACCAATACTGATAAGTTGTACTTTGTGTTGCTTGCATAAGGTTGCTAGGGTGCGTAACGATTTGTCCCACAGATTCTGTGGCACATGAGGAAAGATAGTAGAGGTGGCTAAAACCTTGCCAGTTGCATCTACAATCGCTAGTTTCACACCTGTCCGCAAACCCGGATCTAATCCCATAGTGACCTTAGGACCGGCAGGTGCTGCCATTAACAAATCATTTAGGTTTTTGGCGAACACATTAATTGCGTCCTGTTCCGCTTGTTCACGCACTGCGCCAAATAATTCGTTTTCCATATGCAAAAGAGTTTTGACACGCCAGGTCCATTGCACCACTGATGCCAACCAAGCGTCTGCGGGTCTGTTGGCAAATTTAATATTGAAGTGTTCAGCGATAATTTGCTCGCAATACGAACTTTTATCTCCTTCATCTTTCTCAGGATCTGCATCTAGACTGACTTGCAGAAATTTTTCGTTTCTGCCTCTAAACATGGCCAAAGATCTATGTGAAGGTACTTTTTTCAACAGTTCTGAATGTGAAAAATAATCCTTGTATTTACTGCCCTCTATTTCTTTGCCAGCAATTACTTGGCTTTTAATGTGGGCATGTTTGTTTAAATACTGACGAATTTTTTGCAGCAATAGTGCGTCTTCTGCAAATCGCTCCATTAAAATGTACTTTGCACCGTCTAAGGCTGATTTAGTGTCTGGCACATCACCATTTGCTTTCACGTATGCTTGGGCTTCAGATTCAGGAGTAAGCTGAGGATCGTCAAACAATGCATTAGCCAAAGGTTCTAATCCCATCTCAATGGCAATTTGACCTTTAGTGCGGCGTTTAGGTTTGAATGGAAGATATATATCTTCCAACTCAGTTTTATTGTCTGCTTTGAGTAAGCTCGCCTTCAATTGAGGAGACATTTTTTCTTGTTCTTCAATTGATTTAATAATGACTAGGCGTCGGTCTTCTAAATCGCGTAAATAGGTTAAGCGTTGCTCTAATTTTCTTAGGGCTATGTCGTCAAGACCATTAGTTGCTTCCTTTCTATAGCGAGCAATAAAAGGTACTGTAGACCCTTCATCTAGTAATTTTACTGCAGCTTGTACCTGTTGCGCTTGTACTTGTAATTCTAGCGCAATCTTTTCCACTATCATCATCGAAGACCCTGTATGTCATTCATTTTCATTTAAGCCTTTATATAGGGGTGCAAGAGTGAAATTACCAGCACTAGATCAATAAAAGTGGCAATAACGTCATTCTTTCTCAAAGGCATCTGTGTACTTAATTGAATTTATAAACCATTCTTTGGTGCCGCTGGGGGTTTTAACTGTGCAGACGTCATCTACAGATTTTTTGATTAGCGCCCTTGCCATAGGGGAATCAATAGATATGAAACTCCTATCCTCACCATAAATTTCTTCTGGACCAACAATTCGAAAACGTTTGACTTGACCCTCGTTATTTTCAATCTCTACCCAAGCGCCAAAGAACACTTTGCCATCTTGTGCTGGAGAGTGGTGCACAACCTGTAGTTCTGGGAGAAGTTTCCTTAAAAACCTAACTCGCCTGTCTATTTGGCGTAATAACCGTTTATTGTATTGATAATCAGCATTTTCAGATCTATCTCCGAGGCTCGCTGCCCAACTAACAATCTTTGTGATTTCGGGACGTTTTTTCATCCACAGATGGTCATGTTCATCGTAGAGCTTTTTATAACCTTCAGGTGTTATTAGCTTTGTTTTCAATCTTGTATTTAGCTCAAAGTATCGTTCGATTGTGGCTAGTATAGATTTTCCAGGGCTTTTACCAAAGGGTCTATTTATAATTGGATTAAAACTTAGCTTTAATAGG
Source organism: uncultured Paraglaciecola sp. (assembly GCF_963977085.1). GTDB lineage: Bacteria > Pseudomonadota > Gammaproteobacteria > Enterobacterales > Alteromonadaceae > Paraglaciecola. Next base: position 103,257 of record NZ_CAXBNC010000003.1, read on the forward strand.
TATTTACAGCATATTTCGATGACAGAAATGAGTTGCTTCTAGCTGAATTTGAACTATGTGCAAATGGGCTGTTTTGCTGCACAACCCTCGCCAGATTGGTCTTTTTAAAGCAGTAGACGATGATCAAAAAGTTGCAACACTAAGAGGTAATAAAAACAAATTTGTTAGTGCAATTTATTACAATAAATTGCCAATATTTGCTGTGTTAAAACTCGGTTATCGACTATGCTTAGAATCAATCAAAGTGTAGTAAGTTTTAATCAAAAACTACCGGAAACCCTTACAGAATAAACACTTTGATGAACCTAGCGTAAAAATGAGTTGCCCTTTTTTACGCTCTTTATTGAATCAACTGAAAATTAGAGAGCAAGTCATACTACCTTTGAACATGGCAACACTTGATTTGAGGTAAACAACGACATCCAAACATATAAGTTGAAAACATATTTAGTCGAAAGACAACTATTTACGCTTTAAATTACCCGGTTAAATCGGGATAAACAGCCCTTTTGAAGGGCAACAAAGTAAGGGAATAAGGTTCAGCACGGAGATTAGCTGATTATCAATATGATAAAGTAGAGCCGGCCACGGTAACGTGTCCGGCTTTTTATTGAGCAATGTAAATCTTGCTAACTTAGATTATTTCGTTGCAGGTTTATCTGATGTAATGACTTCGAGTAATTCCACTTCAAATATTAAAGTTGAATGGCTTGTGATTTTGCCAGTCGAACGGGCACCATAAGCTAAGTGTGAAGGCACATAAAACTTATATTTTGCGCCCACACTCATTAATTGTAAGCCTTCAGTCCAGCCTTTAATTACACGGTTTAACGGAAAAGTGGCCGGTTTGTTCCGTGTATAAGAAGAATCAAATTCAGTTCCATCTAGCAGTGTACCTAGGTAGTTGACTGTTACTGTATCCGTGGCCTTAGGTTTTTGACCTTCAGCATTTTTAATTACTTCATATTGCAAACCAGAATCGAGAACAATAATGTCAGTCCGTTTAGCGTTATTGGCTAAAAATGCCATGCCCTTCGCTTTATTTTCATTGCCCTTCTGAGTTTTTAGTTCGATTTGCTTTTCTCGCACAAGGGTTTCTGCTTCTTGGGTGATAGAAAGAATTTGCTCTTTATTTAGTTGTGATTGATTTTGTAAAGCCGCAATAAATCCTTTAACCAACAAAGATTCTTCGTATTCAATGCCTATTGCCTTATGATTTGATATTTTATTTTCTATAATTTGACCCATGCTAGCGCCCATAGCATAAGACTGCTTTTGTAGGTCTGTTTCAAGGGCTACCATCTCAACTTTCATTGGATCATCAGGCGGCTGACATGCACATAATATTAATATTGAAACAATCAAAAAAGTGATTGAGGCCATTTTCATTATAATTCTCCAACTAGCGGTATGTGATTGCTATGCAAACGCATATACTAAATGCCATATGACCAAAGGGAAACCCATTGAACTTACGACTTAACACTCATTACTTTGGAATATTGCTTTGCGCCTTAATACTTATTGCTTGTGGTGGTTCAAGTAATGTCCCTGTCAGTTCATTTCGCCATGCTGAAGGGGGATCTCATGCGTCTCAAATTTCGGCAGACAATACTATTGCTGTTGTATCCACTATCGACAATGGTATTACGGTCTGGGATTTGACTACTAATGAACAGCGATTCGTATGGCAACATCAGGATGATGGCAATAATTCCGTGACAAATATTCATATTGCATTTGATAATTCATATGTGGTGACATCGGATAGAGAAGCATTTGCTCTATGGAATTTAAATGTTGGAGAGCCCGAAGGATTTTGGCGTATTGATGAGTCCAGCATTCGAGATATTGCTGTTTCAAACCAAGGTCGAGGAATTTTGGTCGGGCGAGGCAGTGGCAAGGCAATGTTTTTTGAGCCTTCAACAGGAAGACGTTTAGAGTTTTTAGGCCATCAAGAGAAAATTAACAGTGTGGATATTTCACCCAATGGTTTTTATGCGTTAACAGGTGGCAACGATTATTTGGCCTATTTATGGGATACGCGAACCGGACAAGTTATTCACAAGTTTGAGCACACCAGTAGAGTCACTAAAGTGTCACTAGATGATCAAGGTCGCTATGCGTTTACCGCTGACAGTAAGCGTGATGCTAGGGTTTGGGATTTGGTTACAGGTAACGAAGTCAGTAATTTACAATATATGGCAAGACAACGAATATTTACGGTAGCTGTGTTTTCTGATGACGGCAAGTACTTACTAACAGGTTCACCAGCAAGAAGGATAAATCGCTGGGATGTGAACACAGGTAAGGAGCTAGATGAATGGCGAGTCTCCGCCCGTGAAGGTAGTAAACCCGCATCGGCGGTTGTGCATTCAGTTGGTTTTATGAATGAAAGTGAAATAATTTCAGAAAGTAGCAGTGGCCTACTAGAAAAGTGGAAGATAGAAAACGAATGAATACAGTACAAACAGATATCGAACAATTACAAATGAAAATGGCGTTTCAAGAAGACACCATCGAAAGCCTAAACCAAGCTCTGATTTTACAGCAAAAACAAATCGATGATTTGCAATTTCAACTCAAACAAATGGTCTCAAAAATCAGCGCCATCGAGCCAAGTAATATGGCCTCTGAAAAAGAGGAAATGCCTCCGCCACACTATTAGCAGTCCCAACGACTATTCTGGCTTAAACACCCCAATTACGCTCTCACTGACCCGTGTGGCTTTTGCCACTTTTTTGTCTGCTTGAGATTCTGAATAATTGCATTTTACACACTGTAATTTTTCTACATTATTTTCGAAATACAACATGATAGTGTCGAGCGCGCGGCATTTTGGGCAGGTCGCTCCAGCGACAAAACGTTTTTTAATTTTATTAACCATGGTTTAAGAGATTTTTTCGGTTGTTCATCTTGGTATGATACCCCCATTCAAATTTGAGTGTTACCTCGTATTCGTTTAAGTACCATTAATATAAGACTATACGAGTCATTAACTAAAAAGTTTATAACAGGTTTACATGATCCAATTTTCAGATGTTTCTTTAATGCGCGGCACTAAAGTATTGCTGCAAGATGCCAATGCCACCGTTTATCCTGGTCATAAAGCGGGATTAATAGGTGCCAATGGCTGTGGTAAGTCCTCTTTGTTTGCGTTAATAAAGGGGGAGTTGCATACCGAGCAAGGGGATTTTAATATCCCAAAAAATTGGCAAATTGTATCCGTTGCGCAAGAAACGCCTGCTGTCGAACGCTCTGCCCTAGATTATGTGATAGACGGTGATAAACAATATAGAAAGCTTCAAACTCAACTGGTTGAAGCTGAACAAGCCCACAATGGTGAACAAATTGCTCATTTACATGGTTTGTTAGAACATGTAGGTGCCTATGATATTGATGCCCGCGCAGCGACAATTTTAGCGGGGTTGGGTTTTGCCAATGATGTGATGAAAAACCCTGTTTCCGCTTTTTCAGGTGGTTGGCGAATGCGTTTAAATTTAGCCCAAGCGTTACTATGCCATTCTGATTTATTATTGTTAGATGAACCCACAAACCATCTCGATTTAGATGCGGTTATTTGGTTAGAAAAATGGCTGCAACGCTACACGGGGACGTTACTGCTGATTTCTCACGATAAGTCATTTTTGGACAGTACAGTGAATGAAATTATTAGTGTTGAGCAGCAGCAACTGGTCAGTTATACGGGTAACTACGATGCTTACGAAAAACAACGTGCCGAACGTTTACGCTTACAAAGTTTACAATATGCAAAACAACAAGATCAAATAGCCCACCTCGAATCTTTTATCAATCGATTTGGTGCCAAAGCCAGTAAAGCTAAGCAGGCACAAAGTCGCGTAAAACAATTGGCTAAAATGGAAACTTTACTACCTGTAATGGCTGCTTCCGAGTTTAGTTTCCAATTCTTCAGTCCTCCTAAATTACCTAATCCACTTATTAAAATGGAGCAGGTCAAAGTAGGGTATGGAGATACTATTATCTTAGAAAAACTGCATTTGAACCTAGTGCCGGGAAGTCGCATCGGTTTATTAGGAAAAAATGGTGCGGGTAAATCTACTTTAATCAAATTGTTAGCCGGTGAAAAGTCTCCCATGGAGGGGTTGTATGAAACCTCCGCCGGGTTACGAATTGGCTATTTTGCACAGCATCAATTGGAGTTTTTACGTGGCGATGATTCAGCCATAGCGCATATGCAAAGATTAGACAAAAAAGCCACCGAGCAAAGCCTAAGAGATTATTTAGGTGGCTTTGGCTTTCGAGGTGATACTGCTCTAAGCAAGGTAGCACCTATGTCTGGGGGTGAAAAAGCTCGTTTGGTGTTAGCCTTAACCGTTTATCAAAAGCCTAATTTGCTATTACTAGATGAACCCACTAACCATTTAGACTTAGATATGCGTCATGCACTGAATATTGCGTTACAAGGTTTTGAAGGCGCTATGGTATTGGTTTCCCATGACAGGTTTTTGTTAACTTCTGTATGTGATGATTTCTACTTAGTGGATTCCAAGCAAGTACAAACCTTTGATGGTGATTTAGACGACTACAAAGACTGGATCCTCAAAGGAGATAAAGGCACTACCACAGAAAGTGAGAAAACTAGTAATAAACCTGATCGTAAAAACACTAAACGCTTAGAAGCAGAGTTTAGACAAGCAACTAAACCTATTCGAAAATCCATTGAGAAACACGAAAAAACCATGGCTGATGCGCAACAAAAACTAGCCGCCCTTGAACAGCAGCTTGGTGATAGCGAGTTATATAACGCCGAAAATAAAGCTCTACTCAAACAAGTACTAGTAGAGCAAGCCGATAATAAATCTAGTCTAGAAAAAGCAGAAATGTATTGGTTAGAAGCTCAGGAAACGTTAGAAATTAAACAGCAAGAATTTGATAATATGTTAGCCGAGTAAGAGTCATTCCCAGGACTAAATATGACTTCTATTGCGCTAAATAAGCCGCAGTTAATAGCAGCGATACGGGACTCATTTTGTAAACTTGAGAAGGATTACCTGAGTATTCCAGAAGAGTATTCTCGTATCTGTGAAATAGAGGGCAATGTAAAAAACACCTGCATCAGCATATGCGACACCTTGGCATATCTTATTGGTTGGGGAGAGTTGGTGCTTAAATGGCATGAAGAAGCGTCAAAAAATAGACCTGTAGACTTTCCCGAAACAGGTTTTAAGTGGAATCAGTTAGGGCTATTAGCACAACATTTTCAATACCAGCATCGCGAAATTAATTTCACTGACTTACTTTCGATATGGATAGAAGTCACCTCAAATATTTTAACCTTAATTGACAAGCTTGATGATCAACAGTTGTATGGAAAACCTTGGTATGACAAGTGGACGTTAGGTCGTATGATCCAATTTAATACCTCTTCCCCCATGAAAAATGTAAGAATCAAAGTCAGACGTTTTAAACGCTCACACAGCTTAAAATGAATTTTTTTAAATAAATGTATAGCCCCATTGCTGGTTACCACAAAGACGAAGAAAATGACTGGGTAGCTGAACTAACCTGCGGTCATTTTCAACACGTCAGACATAATCCACCTTGGATTAGCCGCCCGTGGGTTACCACAGCAGATGGCCGACAATCTATGCTCGGTCATAAACTGGTATGCAAAAAGTGCGATTTGGGTGCACCTGTGGATATCATTTAGATAATAGCTAAAGATTTTCACTGCGCAGAGCGGCGCACGCCGAGCATTGAAGGTTCTTGCACAGTTAAAAACGTAGTGTTTATTCTAAATTCAATTTGGACTTTTACTTCGAATATTAAATAGTAAACCTGATACTTAAAAGTGATGCTAAAACATACCAGGCAATAAGGCTGTGAGTAACTTTTACCTTTTATTAAACACCTACCAAACCACCCAATACGACTAGGGTAAATAATCGTTCGAACTGTCTTTTATCTAGAAATAAATCAAAGAGTGGTCATCACACACTTTTATCAAATATACCCTAGCAATTCATAAGTGTTTTTGAGATGTAGTACTAAATACCTACATCTGTTTAAACTTTAAGCGCCTATAGTCTTTGCTGCAGTAAATAATTGACCTGACGTACATAGAGTACATTTTCTGAAGTTGTGCCCTGGTTAATAATCCATGACTTAATAATAAAAATATTTTGGAGCATATTATGATAACTAAACACGGCCTTAGTAAGGTTTTACTATACCTGCCCGTTATAGGCGCACTACTTCTTTCTAATCACTTATTTGCGGGTAGTTGGCAAAATAATCAGTCGTTAGGTGGTTTTACTAAAGTCAATATTTATACTCCTGATAGCACTTCTTCTATTGGGCAAGGTAAGGCATTAATGATTGTGTTGCACGGTTGTGTGCAGTCAGTTGATGCATACTTAACAGCCAATCTCGAGTCAGCGGCGGAAAGTCACGGAATGGTGATCGCTGTACCAGACGCTATGAACAAAGCCGGTTATAGTTGCTGGTCATATTGGCAAGGAACCAAGTCTCGCACTAACGGCGATTACAAAAATCTTATTTCTCTGGCTACTACGCTGACGGGCGATAGTAGCCGTGGAATAGACCCTGATCAGGTGTATATCGCAGGTTTATCTTCAGGTGCAGCCTTCGCCAACACCACAGCGTGTTTGGCTCCTGATATTTTCGCGGGCATGGGGATTAGCGCAGGTCCCAGCATAGGAACCAGTTCAAATGGGGCGCTTGGTCCCTGCGAATCAGCAGATGTACAAGCTCGTTGTCAGCAATATGCTGGTTCTTATTCCAGCCATTTTTCCAGTCAAATTGCGTCTATAGCCCAAGGGGATCAGGATTCTACGGTGAACCTGTGTTACAACACACAGAATGCCGAGGGTATGGCTGATTTATACAATGTGAGTGTGTTACCTGGTAGTAATACTATTAGCGAAGGCGCGGGGCGAACGGGTGATGAAACTTTATGGCAAGACGGTCGCGTATCCAAATTGTGGTTCAATGGTGTTGATCATGCTTGGTCGGGTGGTCAGGGCGCCAGTGGCTCTTATATAAGTGGCAGCAGCATCAATTATGCCGAATATCTGGGACAGTACTTTGCAACTAACAATCAGCGGGTTGACCGTAACGCTGGCCCTGTGTTGAGTAATATTCAGTTAAGCCTTTCTGGCAGTCAAATTGTGGTAAGTGGTAATGCGCAGGACGCTGAAGGCACTGTGGAACAGGTTAGCGCAAGTTTTGCGGGGGTAAATGGTAGTTTAAACAGTGGCACAAGTTCTGTAGATTCAGTGGGCAACTTTGTGATCACCAGTACCGCACTTGCCGATGACCTTTACCAAGTGAGTTTGCTGGCTACCGACAATGAAGGAAAAGATTCTGTACCCAACAACAGCTCTATTCGTGTAGGGCCTCCTCCGCCTCCAGCAGCGCCAGTGCTCAGCAATATACTTGTGAGTGTTTCAGGCCAATGTGCAACCGTTAGCGGCAATGTAGTCGATACCAATGATGACTTAGCATCTGTTAGTGTTGCCTTTGACAACGGTAATGTTGCTGCGGTTATTACACAAACCAGCTATTCTGCCACTCAATGTAGCTTATCCGGTGGCAATAACACAGCAACCGTAACAGCTAGTGATCAAGCGGCCCAGACCAGTACAGATAACATTACTTTTACTATTGACGCAGGACAGACTGCTACCTTGTCGCAACATATTAATGCGGGGCGACTCAATTATACCAACTACGCCAATTGTTATTTGGAATACAGCACCGCTGCCTTTAAATTATTCGAAGTGAGTTCAGGAACAAGTCAGTGTTTATGGCAGGATAACGATGCCTCTTGTGCCGGACCAGTACAAGCTTGCAGTGGTTCAGGTGGTGGTTCAGGCGGCGGAAGTGGTGGTTCAGGGGGCGAAACATGTGTCGAACACAGCACCTATAACTACTACCATAAAACCGCCGGCAGGGCCTACAGTTCAGGCAGCCCTTATGCGCCAAACTATTTTGCACAAGGGTCTGATGAGGCCATGTCAGGCTCAACCTACGGGCTCAATACCCTATACTCTACAGATAATATAATCTGGAGCTTAGGGAATTGCCCTTAATCACCTAAGTTAATTCAAAAGTGGCAGAGCAAAATTATCATTGCTCTGTCCATTTCTACCTTCCTCTGTGGTTAAAATTGTATTTAAGAAAAACAGATTTTTAAGTTTTAGTGCAATTGAGGTACCCTATCCTAATAATAAACCACCCTTTAGTTGTTAATGTTTCCTGAGTCCCAAACTAACCAAAATGTCCGTTATGGTGAAATTGTCGAAAGTGATTTTGTACCACCATGGTGGGCTAAAAATAGACATGTACAAACTATCTTCCCGCGCTTTATACAAAAACGCGCCAAGCTTGACTATCGTAAAGAAAAGTTAGCTTTGCCTGATGGTGACTTTGTTAATTTAATTTGGGCGGGGGATGTTCAAAAATCGACAGGTTTAATTGCCCTATTTCATGGTTTGGAGGGATCAATTCGCTCCCACTACACTAACGATATGATGGCGAATTTTGTCAAGCAAGGTTATGCAGTGGTGCTTATGCATTTCCGTGGCTGTGGCGGTGAGCAAAATGTGACCCCTAGGGCTTATCACTCTGGCGAAACAGCAGATGCGTGGTATTTTTTGAACTGGCTTGAGCAGAAATTTCCGGAAACACCTAAAGCAGCCATGGGTTTTTCCTTAGGGGCGAATATGTTACTTAAATTATTAAGTGAACAACCCAAACAAACCATTGTAAAAGCAGCAATGGCGGTATCTACACCATTCGATTTAGCTATTTGTTCAAATAGTATCAATCAGGGGTTCTCAAAAGTTTATCAGGCATATTTATTAAAAAGCATGGTGAATAATCTCCTAATTAAGATGCGAAGTATCGACTATGGCAAGTTACTCAAAGTGACAGAGTCACAGATTAAGCAGTTTAAGAATTTTCGAGATTTTGATGAGCATATCACTGCACCACTGCATGGGTTTGTAAGTGCAGACGATTATTACCAAAAATGTAGTTCGCTGAATTTTCTTAAGGGTATTGGTACGCCTACCTTAGTAGTACATGCGAAAGATGATCCTTTTATGCATCAAAGTATTGTGCCTGATATAGAGACGTTATCGCCAAGTGTGTGTCTTGAAGTAAGTGAAAACGGTGGCCACGTAGGTTTTATGCAAGGTACACCATGGCGACCTAAAATTTGGATGCAGCAAAGGGCCAATACTTTCTTTAAGCCCTTTATTGCTGACAGGGCTACTCCCTTATCTTCTGGTAACCCATTATGATTATCCCAATTTCAGACTTAAGCAAAGATACGTTATTGAATATTATTGAAGGTTTTGTACTACGTGAAGGTACCGAATATGGTGAAGCTGATGTGTCATTGGAGGACAAAGTGCAACAAGTGTTGGTACAGTTAACCTTAGGGGAAGTGCTTTTAGTTTATTCTGAATTACATGAAACAGTGAATATCATCCCCAAGCAACAGCTTGGGGAATATGAATTATCGGAGACTTAGTTACAGCCTTAACAAAATGGTTTACTGAGCCACAAAAACTAAATTAAAATTAACTGGCACAGTTAGCCCAATGCCACTTAACCCTGCCAATTTTTGCAAGATTTCTATCCCTGAGCTTAAACCATAATCCGTAGCCAATATTAATATTGGCTGAGTGCTGGTGGCCACTATGCCATTGTCAGCTTTACGGGTAACTTGCGCTGTAACATTAATGGTTTTTTTGATACCCATAACGCTTAATTCCGCTGGAAGTGTAACTAATATCGAGTTGCCTTTTTCGAGTGTGAGTACACTTTCAGGTAACTGGGCGCTCAAATTAGCAGTAGGATATTTATTCACTACAAAGAGTTTTTCACGCATACGTGTATCGCGAATTTCAATGCCAGAATCTATGCTCCCTAAATCAATTTTAATGTGTAATTTCCCTTCAGCACTAAATTCTCCTTGCAGTTTTCTGAAATGATGAATTTCACTCACATGTTGATTTTTAGTCGATACAAAACTTAAGCTCGATTCATTATCAATCAACATCCAATTGGCGTTGGCAGAAAAACAAAACAAAAATAAAACGACTGAAATAGTGCTTGTACATAAAGATTTCATAATTAACTCAGTTAGATATAAATGATGTTGTTAAACAAGTTGATTGTCATTACCAAATTCACATTTGACTATGCTTTGCCAATCAACATTCTGATCGCCCATAATGAAAAAGTCTGGGTTAATAACACTTTCACGAAGGTTGTAGCTTAAAGGTGCAAAATCATGTGCTAATATTTTACCCCCCGCTTCGACCACTATACATTGAGATGCACCGGTATCCCATTCACCAGTGACGCCAAACCGTAGAAACACATCTGCTTTTCCTTCTGCAATAAAACAGGCTTTAAGGGAACAACTGCCCGCAGGTAGGGTTTGATAAACACGATCTTCACTTAGGCTCGACATCACTTTTTCGCGAGCTTGTCTGCGACTGATTGCAATTATTACTGGGTCATCATTAGGCGCTTTTAAGTTACGTACAAAAATTTGTTTGCTTTCTACCGGGCATTCTTTAAATGCGCCATGACCTTTTAATGCGGAATATAAAGTTTCACCTGTGGGCCAGTAAATCACTCCCATAACAGGTACATTGTTTTCAATTAGTGCGATGTTAACGGCAAAATCACCACTACGGGCGATAAACTCTTGGGTGCCATCAATAGGATCAATTAGCCAATACCTAGTCCACGTTTTGCGTAGTTCTAATGCACCCAATTCGGTTTCTTCAGACATGATTGGAATGTTAGGGGTGGCCTCTTGTAACATTTCCATAATGACTTCGTTAGCTTTGTAATCAGCCGTGGTGACTGGTGAGTCGTCTTCTTTTTGAAAACTGGTAAAATCACCGCTGTCGTATATTTCTAATACCACTTTTCCTGCTTTAACAGCTGTTTTTTTAGCTATCTCTAAAAGTTGTTGTGCGTTTTCTGTCGGCATTAGCGCGCCCCCTTCCATTTCTCAGCAAGTAACAATGCAGCAATACACCTTGCTTCTATAAAATCTTCTTTGGCTAACAAAGTGTCAATATTATTTATCGACCACTTAACCACTTCTAAAGGTTCAGGCTCATCGCCGGGTAAAACTTCAGGGTACAAATTTTCGGCAATATAAATCGTCATTTTTGCGTCAAAAAATGCTGGGGCCATATTAACACTTTGAAGCAGGTGTAACATTTCTGCACCAAAGCCTACTTCTTCTTTTAACTCTCTATTGGCGGCGACTTCTGGCGACTCGCCTGGGTCAATTAAGCCTTTTGGGAAGCCTAATTCGTAACTATGAGTGCCTGCGGCATATTCTCTAACCAATAAAAATTCATGGTCATTAATAAAAGGCACCACCATTACGGCACCTCTGCCACTACCACACATACGTTCAAAAATGCGGGTTTCGCCGTTGGAAAACTCTAAATCGACTTGTTCTATTTTAAATAGTCCACTATTGGCTACCACATTGCGAGAGTGAATTTGTGGCAGTGATTTTTTATTGTCTGTGTTGCTCATGAATTTTTCACGTTAATATAGCAGCCGATTTTGAGTGTTCGAAGTCAAATAAGCTTTAAATCGATGAATTAAAGGGGCTGTTGACCTTTCATATGTCATCGATATATGAAAGGTCAATAGCCCCGAGAGTTTTAAATATACCTGTTAAATAGAGGACATGCCACTTGTCAAAGCTTGCTTGGAAAGATATTCACACTGTGTTGCTCGATATGGATGGCACCTTACTTGATTTGCACTATGACAATCACTTTTGGTTAGAACATTTGCCTAAAAAGTTAGCGGTAAAGCTTGGCATTCCACTGCAGGCAGCTAAAGATAAAATGACTTTAGAGTACCAACAGGTGATGGGAACGCTGAGTTGGTATTGTTTAGATTATTGGGCCGAAAAACTAGATATTGATATTGTCGAAGCCAAGCGAGAAATAGAGCATCTCATCAGTATGCGAGATGACAGTTTGCCTTTTATAGATGCATTAAAAGCATCGGGGCGAGAAGTAATATTAGTGACTAATGCCCATCCAAACAGCTTATCACTGAAAGTTGAACATACTCAGCTAGATCAACATATTGACCAATTAATTTCGACCCACGAATTTGCAGTCACAAAGGAGTCTCAAGAATTATGGCAAAAATTGCATACTAGACTCGGATTTAACCCTAAACACACATTATTTGTTGATGACAGTTTAGGGATCCTAAAAGCCGCTCAAGACTTTGGTATTAAACATTTGTTAGCGGTTAGCAACCCAGATAGCAAACAACCAGTGAGAGACATATCTGACTTCCCTTCAATACAGGATTATCGCTATCTATTGGCTGATATTGAGGCCAGCCCTATATTGGGTTGAGTGGCGACTAAGGTTAGTTAAGCTGCTAAATCCTTTTAAAACTTAATGGGATAATACCCATCTGCATCAGGCTTACCAAAAAACTGTGCGGCCTGATGCACTTCTGTTGGTAAGTTAGCATCGGGTTTGAAACGCCCTGAAATCTTAAATTTCATATCTGCTGGAATAGTGGCTTTTGCGGTTAACCCAAAACTGTTAGGTTGTTTGACATCAACTACAATACTGCCATTCTCACAACTTAAATTGGCATCAAAAGTCCCTAAGTCTATTACCCCAGAGGTACCAGTAAAGTTCGCGTTGAGCCATTGACCTTTTCCTGTGAATTGTTGGCAGCCGGTTTCATAATCAACGTCATCAAGTTGCACTTTAAAACGTCCATCAGCTTGAACAGGAATTGGCAAAGGTAATAAACTGATCACCAAGTTGGTTGGTAAGTAAGCTAATAAATTCTTAACTTCGACGTGTTTTCCATTGGTACTCACATATCCATTTGCAGAGATTTGATCTATGTCACGTAAATCGCCAGCTTTAATATCAGCTTGTACTTCTCCAAGTAATAGTGGCAAAAAGGAGACATTCCAGCCAACATTGGAGATTGGTAATCCATTTACTTGTACTCTTCTTGCGTGGCCATTCCAAATTGTGCCACTGATGCCACTAACACTGACCCCTTTGGGTAGCTGAATTTGTGTTAAAACATGAACTGCAGGTAATTTAACGATTAAAAATACAAAATACACTACAAGGCTTAAACCGCCCCATTTCAATACTGACTTCATGATTTCCCTAATTTTAAACGACGAATTTTAACTTGCCCCGGTAAATCTGATTCTGCGATGTCAATGTCTAATATACTTATACCGGTTTTTTCAAGTGACTCTAGCCAACTCAACAAGTCATTAAATGGGGCCTGATCTATCCATACCTGTAATTCCTCACCCTGAGGTTGCATCCGTGAAATAGCAATATTCATACGAGTGGCAGATTGGTTAACCGCTTGTGGCAAGGATCCTGAAAAAGATGCATTTTTGCCTGCACTACTGCGAAGTTGAATTGCTCTGTTCGCATTTTTTTGCACCCAATCAAGTAATTCTGTTTGATGCTTGACTGCGACCTTTCCTCGCTCTAGTGACGTATTGAGTGGCGACCAAATACCCCAATAAAATATGGCCACCACTACCAGAATTGCAGAAATCAGCACTAATCGTTGTTCACGACCATTGAGTTGTAAGTACATTTTTTTGAGCTTGTCCATATTAACTCCTAATCGACATGGTGCCGATTACCTGATTATCTTTTTGGTTAATAGAGCCTTGCTCCACGGTAAATCCCTGAGCTTCTGCCTGACGTTTAAATTTATCTAATGCGCCAAAATTACTGGCTACTGCTTGGATACGCAACTCTGCTCGACTACTATCAAAGCGCAAAGTTTGCGGTTTAATGTTAGATTCTTCAAAGGCTGGCTTGAGTTGGCTTAGCATAATTAATATTGAGACACCGCCTCCGCCACCTTGCTCTAGCGCTCTCATTTGGCGCTCCATAGTGCTTTTAAGATCCCGATACGCTCCCGCATTAGGAAATGCGCGTTTGTATTCGCTACTCACCTGCGCCTTTAAACGGGTCAATTGTGTGTCTAGTCGACTCTGCTCTATATTTTTATCAATTAAACTAGTAAACAGTGCAATCACTGCCAACACTGCAGCTAAACGCCATTTTTTCCAATCGCCTCCAACTTTTTTGCTAACTTTGTACTCACCTTGCAACAAGTTGAATTTAGTGGATCCAGCGCCTTTTGCTAAGACTTTCATTGGCATTTCTAGTGGCATGACTGTCACCTCTAGATTCTCCACATTGGTTAAGTCGGCGCCAGAATAATCATTCACTAAAAGTGCTTGTTCGTTCTCATTTGCGTATTGTCGAGCAAGATGATTAATGGCTTGGATTAGCCAGTCTCTCTCTCCTTGTAAACCGGCCCAATCGTCCTTGCGAACTAAGAGTTGTTCACCTAATTCTAATATAGACCAGGCGTTTTTATCTGCTAATGGTAAAGCCAATACGTCAGGTATAAGTTGGTCACAGGATAATCCTGCTGCTTCGATAATGTTTAGCCAGCTTTGTAACTTTTCTTTGTTAACAATGGCAACAGCTTGTTTATTACCATTTTTGGGGCCAATGGCAAAAAATTGCTGTGAAATATCGCCACTTATTTCTTCTTCTAACATGTAAGGAATAGCAGCAATTGCTTTACGCCCTGCTTTTGCAGGTAATTCAACCCATTTAAGCAAAATATCGCTGGTAGGTACTAAGGCACAAATTGGCCTACTACCAGCCCTATCTGCTAAGGTGGTTAACTGTGTTGCATCTGGTAATACTCCAGAGGCAATAATTTCGTCTTCTTGGTTAGACCATACTATCCAATGAATTGCTTCATCTGGATCGGCGCCTAAACGCACTACTAACTGTTCCATAAGGTTTATATACCCTGTTGCTTGTTATGGATTAAAAAATGTTTTCTCATTGAAAACCAGCCCATCAAAATCCACTAAAATCACGCCTGATGGCATTTACATTGTTATTAGAGTCGACCTTAAATAAGGTTTGCATCGCAAAAGTTGCGTCATTGTACTTTGTTTTAGTGTGTAATATAAAATGTGATGTTTTTACATCAAACCATAATTTCTGTTCTTCACTAAGCTTTGGCTCCAATGCTTGAATGCTGGGGTCTTCTAAAAAAGAAGCCGTGGTTTGATAACCCTCGGAACCACGATTGGCAAGTAAAGATTGTGCGTCGGTTAAGGGAAGCCCAGTAGCGGCAGAAATGATAGCTGCATTTTCTTCACTCACGGTGTTGACATTAATTAAAAATAAACTGTCATTTGGTAATACACAAACCAGTTTAAGTAACTCGCGGAGCCACGAGACTTCCACTCCATTAATTAAGCGTAATTCTGACTTATGTACCATATAGTTATTGGCTGCAACATACGGGAATTGCAGACTTTCATACTCACTGTCTTCAACACCGAACCCAGTGGGACTCTCATTTTGATCTAACCAATCAACTAAAGAGTCACGTAGCATATCAATATTATAACTTGGTATTGCGGGATCTACATTCTGCAATAAACGTTCAAAAGCTAACATACGTTCCGGTAACAAGGTGGTAGCTGTCGTGCCCGATGTCGCGTTATTAGCGTCTGCCTGGGGTTCTCGTAAAGCATTCAGATTAAAGCAGCTTTGCATATCCATTAATTGTGCTTGAATGCCTCCCCCTTCAATAGGGTAGGCAAATTCTTGGTTCCATTGTTGTTCAAGGTGTATCACCTCGCCATCTAATTTTATCAGTTGTTTGATGGATTTACGCGCATACTGCTCTGCCCCCATTGCATACCAATAGGCTTGAGTGTTTTCTTTAATGTTAGATGCGCGTTTTATTTGCAACTGCAAACGGCTACCCATTTCTGTAGCAAGCACACTTACGATTGCCACTATCAATAACACTATGATAAGGGCTACGCCCCTTTGTTGGCTTTTAAACTGATTCATGCGCCGTTTGCCAACATAAATTCGCGACGAATTTCACCAAAAGTTTTACTCACAATAGTGATGGAAATAGCTAATGGAAGGGCACTATTAGCATAGGTCTCTTGCCATTTTTCGGGCTCTTCTAACTGTTTTATATCCGTTAAGAAAGAAACTCTAAAGTCCTCTATGTCTGAAAGTAGGATTTTAATTTTAGGTTCGTAACCAATTACATTGTCGACATAATTACCGTATAGGCGCTGCAGTTGTTTTTCTTGTACTCGATAACCTACTGCTTGTAAGGTACTGCGAGGTAGTAACATTTGTGGGTTATACCAGCCAACTCGTACAAAACTAAGACCATCTGTATCACTGTCTAATATGTCTTCACCCCCAGAGAGAACGGCACTAACGGACTCGTTATTAACACGGACTGTACGAGGCACAATCTGCAATATATCGCGCTCCATGGTAAGCATTGCCCTTTGTAACTCTTCCAATTTTTCAAAGCGTTCTGATGAAAGTTGGTCACTATTAATGACTGATGTGAGTACACCTGTACTCGCTAATCCAATGATAGTGAAAATTGCCATGGCCACCAGAATCTCTATTAAGGTAAAACCATAGTTTGGTTGTTTGGAAGGGAGGCTCATATTCAAATTTGCTTAGCAATAAAAGTGCTAACTGAGGTTACCGTGCCTTGGTATTGTTCGTCTAAGCCAACAGAGACTTCTACTTGTACCATCTCATCGTCACTGGTTTTACTTATTCGCTGTTGCCAATACCATTTGCGGCCAGCCATTTCTTGCTCGCCCTTTTTATTGTTTTTGATTGGCCATGTGGTATCTATTTGCAGTTGGTTGAGACGATTATTGGCCACCCAAGTAGCGAATGTGATATCTTCAATTTGTCCTACACCAATTAAATGATCACTTGCAGCCTTCATAATTGCCGTGCCTGTTAGGGCAAAAATAAACAAGGCAACTAGTACTTCAAGCAAGGTCATCCCAGCACTTTGTTTTTTACTTAAATCAAGGTGAGTGTTAGGGCGCATCTAGGGGCCCTTCTAGTGTTAAAGGGGTGTTATCTTGGCCATTAACGCGGAAGTAACTAGGTAGGTCGTTACTGAAGGCTGGTTCGTAAGCTAAAGTAACAGAAAATGGCGTAATTTCACCACTGGAAAAAATAAAAACTTGCGGAGGGTCTAGCTTCTTTTCTTCTTCATCACCTATTTCTACTCCATCCTCAGATACTGACAGCCCTTCATCAAATGCGTCGCTACTAAAAAGACTGTCTTCGGTTTCCCATGGTAAGTCTGTTAAAGACAAATCCAAACTAAACATTTCTGGCAATTGATGGTCACTGAAGGTTTCATCAAGCTCAAGTTTTTGCCATTCTTGTTCTTCATCGAGGTACATAAAATAATAAATGTTGTCTTTACTTTCGACCCTTAAACCCAATTGTTTTTGGTTGAGTACCGCGTAATCCGACGCCATGTTAAAGACTACTTGCAAACGTTGGCTTTGCTTTTTGAGTAAATCTTGACCACTTTCGCCGGAATAACTGAGCATCACAGCACCTGTTGCCATACCCATGATAAACAACACCACCATGACTTCAATCAGGCTAAAACCAAACTGTTTTGCTATGGGAGAACGACGAATGGTCATCTTAATTGGCAATTAATTGAATTAGTTTAAGTAGTCGTTGATATTCCAGTTACCAATATCGTCTTCGGTGCCTGGTTCGCCATCTGGGCCATTAGAAAAAATATCAATCTGACCAAGTTCCCCAGGGCTAATTAATTGGTAAGGATTATTCCACGGATCATTAGGAAGACGCGTGATATACCCATTTTTTCTATAGTTGCGAGGAATAGGGTCGACCGTCGGTTCGCTTACTAATGCTTCTAAACCTTGTTCCGTAGTCGGGAATACGTTATTGCTCAATTTATATTGAGTTAAGGCATTTTCTAAACTTTGGATATCAATTGCTGCGGATTTAAGTTGCGCTTCCTCTTGGTTGCCCAATATTTGTGGTGCGATCATACCCGCCATTATGCCAATAATAAGCAATACCACCATTACCTCAATAAGGGTAAAACCGGCGTTTTTACGTTTGTTTCTGTTTACAGAGTCGAGTTGTTTCATTAGATGTTCACCATAGAGTTTAAAGCTAAAATAGGTTGTAGGATTGCCAGTACAATAAATAATACTACGCTTGCCATAGTCACAATGAGTATAGGTTCGAATATTTTGAGTGACACACCCACCAAAGATTCAAATTGTCTGTCTTGATTATCTGCTGCCCGTGACAACATTTGTTGTAATTCACCGCTACGTTCACCCGATGCAATCATATGCATCATCATAGGTGGAAACATCTTGGTTTGATCTAAGGAGGCTCTCAAGCTTGAACCTTCTTTTACGAAACCCGCCGCGGTGTTGACCGCATCCCTTATATGTAAGTTCTCAAGCACTTCACTCGCAATACGCATGCTTTCTAATAACGGTACTGCACTGGAGGTCAAAATACTCAGAGTACGAGCAAATCTCGCAGTATTTAAACCTTTGGATAAGTTTCCAATAAGAGGTAAACCCAGAATAAATTTATGATAGCGTTTTTTCATTACTGGCTTTTGAAGCATGCTATTGATTATTACTATAAGTGTCATTAATACAACGCCTAGGGCTAAGCCATAAGTTCGTAAAAAGTCACTTACATCAATCAATATTTGCGTAATGGTAGGCAGTGCTTGCCCCATATTTTGAAATTGACCAACAATTTTGGGTACTACTACTGTTAATAGCAATATGACTATGGCAAAGGCAAAAAACATCATAATGCTTGGATAAACCATAGCTTGGGTGATTTGGCTTTTAGTTTGTTGGCGCTTTTCAGTGTAATCGGCTAAACGGTTAAGCACTGTATCAAGGTGCCCTGATTTTTCACCTGCTGCCACCATAGCTCGAAATAAATCATCAAACACATGGGGAAATTCTGCCATAGCGTCAGCTAAGGTGTGACCCTCTACCACTTTACTGCGGACCGCCCTCATCATATTCTTTTGACGTGGTTTTTCACATTGTTCGGCGACCGCCAGCAAAGCCTCTTCAATAGGTAAAGACGCTTCCACCAATGTAGATAATTGGCGAGTTAATAGTGACAAGTCTGCTGCAGATATGTTGTTTTTAAATAACGTAAAGCTTGTTTGAGACTTACGCTCTTTATCAGCTACCTGTTCAACTTGCATGGGGATTAACCCTTTTTCACGCAATTGTTGACGTATTTGCCTAGGGTTATCGCCCTCTAAAACACCATTCTTATTTTTGCCACCTTTGTCCATGGCTTGATATGCAAAAGCAGCCATTTAATCTTCCCTTGTGACTCGCAGCACTTCTTCTAGTGAAGTAATGCCCAATAATACTTTGGCACAACCATCATCACGAATACTGGGGGTATTTTTACGAATATATTTTTCAATGGCTTGTTCACCATGCCCAGTATGCACCAGCTCGCGTATACCTTCGTCTACCACTAACAATTCGTGAATACCCGTTCTGCCTCTATAGCCAGTTTGGTTACAAGCGGCGCAACCTTTAGGTGAATGGATAGCGTGACCAGAAGCATCAGCTGATTTTATGCCTAGAATCTGACATTCTTGTTCGCTGGGTATATGGGGCGTTTTACAATCTGGGCATAAAGTACGCACCAAACGTTGTGACAATACCGCCAATAAGCTAGAGGACAATAAGAAAGGTTCGATACCCATATCTTCTAAACGGGTTATAGCACCAGCAGCGGTGTTAGTGTGCAAAGTCGACATCACTAAGTGGCCCGTTAAACTTGCTTGTACACTAATTTGTGCTGTCTCTAGGTCTCGAATTTCACCCACCATGACCACATCAGGATCTTGACGCAATATTGCTCTTAAGCCTCGGGCAAAGGTCATATCAACCTTGGCGTTTACCTGAGTTTGACCAATGCCTTGCAAGTCAAATTCTATGGGATCTTCAACCGTTAAAATATTCCGGTCTTTGGAATTTATTTCACTTAAACCCGCATACAAAGTGGTAGATTTTCCTGACCCAGTAGGGCCTGTAACTAGGATAATACCGTGTGGTTTACGTACTAGGTCAGAAAAGAAATCGCGATTGACCTTAGTCATACCTAAGTCTTGTAAGTTGAGGCGAACATTGTTTTTATCGAGTAAACGTAATACCACACGCTCGCCATGACTAGACGGCATAGTGGAAACTCGGACGTCCACCGCGCGACCAGCAATACGCAAGGTGATACGACCATCCTGTGGCACACGTTTTTCTGCAATGTCCATTTTCGACATAACTTTGATTCGGGATACTAACATCGAGGCCATTTTACGATTAGGACGCAAAATTTCTCGCAAAACCCCATCTACTCTAAAGCGCACTAACAGTTGTGTTTCGAAAGTTTCAATATGAATATCTGAGGCGCCTTCTTTGATCGCTTCGCCAAGCATGGCGTTGATGAGTTTAATAATAGGCGCATCATCTTCGCTTTCTAACAAGTCTTCAGTATCGGGCAATTCTTCAGCAAGACTAAACAAATCACTTTCGTTACCGATGTCTTCCATTAATTGCTTAGCTGCGGATGAATCTCTTTGGAAAGCACTGGTAAGTATGGACTCAAACTTATCGAGTTCGATTTCCTTCAAGCGAAATTCTGCACCTAAGAAGCGTCTCACTTCAGCAAATACAGGAAACTTAGTATTTTGAGTGTGAAACAAAATGGCAGGTTTTTCACCAGTATCAAGTAATACTTGATGACGTTTCGCAAAGCTAAATGCTAATTGTTTATGCTCGGGCTCGTCGATCGGCGTGTCCAGATCTGCGCCCGATTCCAGCAAGGCCTGCTCTTCAGCATCCGCTGCGCTTAGGTTGGCGGATGACATAACTAGTCTTTATCCTCTGCTTTGTCTTTGTTAAGAAGGTATTCTTCATATGAAGGTGGAAGACTTAAGGTCTCATCCCATTCAGGTAAAGAGGGACCTTCAGTAAAGGGCATTAAAGGAATACCTTGTGACTGACGTTTTAGTTGTTCAGCCCGTATATATTGGTATTTCTTCTGGCTAATTTCGTTCATAGTCACGCCATCGCGGACAATAGTTGGGCGAATAAACACCATCAAGTTACGTTTACTTACACTAGTAGAGGTCGACTTAAACAAGTGTCCTATGATTGGTATATCTCCTAACAAAGGTACTTTTGAAACACTTTCTTGTACCGCATCGTCGATTAAACCACCTAATACTATTGTGCCACCATCATCAACAATCACTGAGGTTTTGATTTCGCGTTTGTTAATAATAACGTCTACTGATGTCGCACCGCTGACGCTCGATACTTCCTGCTCAATTAACAGTTGTACCGCGTCGCCTTCGTTGATTTGTGGGGTTACCTTTAATTTGATCCCCACTTCTTGACGATCTACCGATTGGAAGGGGTTTGAATTGCTTGAACCCGTAGTTGAGCCAGTAATAATAGGCACTTCTTGACCCACAATGAAAAACGCTTCTTCATTATCCATAGTGGTCAGGTGAGGTGTGGCTAGGATATTAGAATTAGTATCTGTACTAACCGCTTGTAAAACGGCTCCCCAGCCGTTAGTGACGCCACCTAATAAAAAGCCATTTACGCCACCGAGCAGACTTGCCAAAGTGGTGAAATCACCTTCAGTTGTAGAGTCATAGGAGTAGGGGTCGCCATCGTCATCAAAGCCTGTAGTGGTGGTGGTGCTATCTGCCGCTTCTTCTACACCAATCGCCAGTGAACCTATGCCTACTACACCGTTAGTAAACTGTGTTCCGCCGCCTTTTTCGTTGGCCCATTGTACCCCTAGAGTGGTGCCATCACCTTCAAACACTTCTACAATAATGGCTTCTACTTGCACCTGCGCGCGGCGTACATCTAACTTGCGTATCACTTCTTCTAGTGATCGCATCATATCTGGTTCAGCGGTAATGACTAATGCATTTGAATCTTGGTGCGCGTCTATACTGACGTCACGAGTCGTAGTTTGGCGAGTTTTAGACGCGCCTTGACCTTCAGCTTGAATGCTGGCGCTTACGCCTTGGAGTACTTTTACTAAATCTTCTGACTTTGCATAATTAAGAAAGATGACTCGGGTATTACCACTGCTTTCTAATTCAGAATCCATACGCTCAATCAAGTTAACTAAACGCGTACGGGCTTTAATATCGCCACTTACAATGATGCTATTCGTTCTATCATCGGCGACCACTCTTGGAGCCGATTTATCACTAGCGTTGGTTTTGCCTTGAGATTTATTAATACTGTCGATAATACGCACTAATTCTGCAGCCGATGCAAATTTTAACTCAACGATTTCAACTTCTTCGTCACCTGCTTGGTCGACACGTTCAATAATCTCAACTAAACGATTCACAACAGCGGCGCGGCCAGTAAGCATCATAACATTGGATGCATCGTGGCTGACTACGTTACCCCCCCCTGCAGTATCATTAAGCTGGCGAAGTAAAGGAGCGAGCTCTCTAACTGGTACGTTATATACGGGCATAACGCGAGTGATCATTTCATCGCCGTCAAATGGGCTGCCTTCCACTACGGGAATATTCGATGATTTTGCGTCTTTTGAACGTATGACCTTAATCACACCACTAGACATCTCTATTGCTGAATAACCGTATACTTGCAAAACGTTGAGGAAAAATTGGTAGTACTGTTCCTCGCTTAAAAGATCATAACTACGTACCGTTATTTTGCCCCGTACATTGGGATCAACAATAATGGTCCTTTTTAGGTTTTTACCCACTATGTTAATAAATTCACCGATTTCAGTGTCTTTAAAATTGGGAGAATAGTCCGCTGCGGCCACTAGGCTCGAAACAGCAAAAAACGCACTGCCAACAACTAGGAGTAATCCTTTAAATACATTGGAGCGTTTGCGTGACATAAAAATCATGTTTCTGGTTCCTCTTCCCCTTGGGGTAGATCAAGGTAAATAGTAATAAGTTCATCTTCGCGTTGCACAGTCATTTGCAACGATTGCAATTCTTTGAGCATGTTCATCGCTTCTAATGCTTGTTGCATATCGGTTAAATCTAAACCGTTTATATCGGTGATCACATCACCAGATTTTAACCCCGCGGCCTGAAACAGAGCAGGCTTTTTGCCAGGACTCACCTGATACCCAGTTAATTCTCCATTAGGGCGGTGCGGCGATACGTTAATGTAGTCAATAAAGCTCGCCGGTTGTTCCTGCAAATCTCTACTGGCTTGAATGGCTGCATCGGATAATGTTCGGCGTTCTGAATCAGAGTTGTTCTGTGGTCCACTAGATACAGGCTCTTGACTCGTCACTTGCACGACATTTTTCTTGTAATCCACACCATCCAACATCAAAGTTTCATTGGTGGCGCCATTTTTGATAATGACCCGGTCAGCATACACTTTTTGCAACGAAGCGTTAGTGCCCTCAATTTTTTCACCAATGCCATAGGTTTGTTGTTGCTTACGGTTTTCAATAATTGCAGCACCTTCATCCTCTGAAGAGCTGGCAACTACGCCCGTTAAGGTCAAGCTAAGCCTTGTGACTGGTGCGTCTGTGACTTCTTTAACGGCAACAGGTGCAGCATTATAATTGCCAAAAAGATTAAGTCGTTTGATGTCTAATAAATTTAAATTGTTATTAGAACTTTGTTTTATGACAGGTTGACCATTGGGCATGTTTTCTAGCCTACTATTGCTAGCAGGTTGTGGCCATAATCGCCATGTCAGCTCGGCTGCATAAGCAAGTAAAAAAATTGCCAATAGCATCACCACCAACAAATTTATTTTTTGTTGGTTTTTGACTAGTTGGAGCCATAATTGATTAGCGGTATGATTAACGACTGTCATTGTCTCTCGGTGGGATGTTTAAAATTAAAGCGTAACTTGGCAATGATAACTAGTAGGGGCAAAAGCGACAACCTTAATCTTCGATCGTTACAAAAAATTACAAATTTAAAGAGTCTAACCTATGCAAAAAAATCTAGATGAAAGCAAAAGTGTACGCTTAGACAAATGGCTTTGGGCTGCCCGTTTCTATAAAACTCGTTCCATTGCCAGAGATGCTGTGCAATCTGGCAAGGTGCAATACAACGGGCAACGTAGTAAACCCGGCAAAATAGTAGAGTTGGGGGCAAGCATAAAAGTTCCCCAAGGTTATGATTTAAAAGAGGTCGTTGTGATGCAGCTAAAAGAACAACGGCAAGGGGCGCCACTTGCGCAATTGATGTATCAGGAAACCCAGGCCAGCGAAACG
The DNA here is from genome assembly GCF_963977085.1 of uncultured Paraglaciecola sp. GTDB lineage: Bacteria > Pseudomonadota > Gammaproteobacteria > Enterobacterales > Alteromonadaceae > Paraglaciecola. Next base: position 127,538 of record NZ_CAXBNC010000003.1, read on the forward strand.
TTGCGTGCAAGTAACGCAGAAGCACGTAAACTAAGCATTTTTCATAGCCCTAGACCTGATCATCGACCAGATAAAAAACAACGTCGCCAAATCATACAATTTAAACAACAATAATTCGCAAGGTAAACAACATGGCATTTGACCAACTTCATCGATATCTTTTCAACCAAGGCAACGTTAGAGGGGAGATGGTGCGCTTAGAAAAAAGTTTTCAGGCTATTCTCGATTCTTATCCCTATCCACCTGTTATCCAGCAGCTTTTAGGTGAACTAATGGCTGCGGCTAGTTTATTAACTGCGACGTTGAAATTTGAAGGGGATATTGCCATCCAAATTCAAGGAGAAGGCGCGCTCAGTTATGCTGTTATCAATGGCACCCACAACCAACAATTAAGGGGAGTCGCTCGTTGGGATGAAGCCTTAAAAACACTGCCTACAAATTTTAATGAATTGATTCAAAAAGGCGTGCTGGTGATCACTATTACTCCAGAACACGGAGAACGTTATCAGGGCATGGTCGCGCTAGACAGGCCTACTTTGGCCGAATGTATAGAAGGATATTTTGAACAATCTGAACAGCTAGCCACTAAGGTAATTTTGCGAACTCAGCTCATAAAAAATCAAGCTAAAGCCTGTGGCATGTTCTTACAAATTTTACCTACTAGCAGTCAAGCAACAGATAAAGTCGACACTGCGTTTGAACATCTTAGTGCTCTCACAGATACCATTAAAAATGAAGAGTTATTTGGGTTATCCGCTGAAGATATTTTGCATCGTTTGTACCATCAAGAAGATATTGAGCTATACCCAGCAACAGAAGTAGTATTTAAATGTAATTGCAGTAAGGAACGTAGCGCAATTGCCCTTTCTGGATTAAGTAAAGAGGAGTTGTTGGAGATTATCGCTAAAGACGGTGATATCAAAATGAATTGTCAATATTGCCATACTGAATATAGCTTTGATGCCATTGATGTAGAGAGTATTCATGCGGGTACTTTTAATATTCCCGTTGGGCAGGGGTAGTTGTTTAGTCAACTTTAATGATAACGTTTAGTCTGAGGTTAAGCTTACACCGATTTGAGTAAGGACAGTTGAGTGTTTATTGAAAAAATTAGGCATGTAATCACCTTAAAAACCGCTTTTTTAATTTTTTTCATGACATCATTGGCAACAATCATTAGGCCCTTGATGATTGAGCAAGACGTTTTATTTACTTATGTAGGAATAGTTAATTCAATAGCAATGGGCGGTGTATTTGTTTATTTAAAATACACTAAACCTAAGTCTTGGCATCCCCTGTTATTAGCCAATGTAGGTATGCTGGTGCTAGCCCCTATCACTTTTGTATCTGGTGGTATAAATAGTCAATTTGCCTATTTATTTCCTATTATTCCCATTTTTGTCGCCTTGGTCAGCAATGCCAAATATACTTGGCTGACTGGCCTGACGGTCATCATTGTGGTGATTGGCCTGTTCTTGAGTGTTGGTGTTTTTCCAGATTTTACTTATGAAAATGTTCCGCACAGTAAAACAGCGTCACGCGCCGTATGGTTATGTTTGGCGGTTTTTATGGCAACAAAATTAGGGGTTGAATTTAATCGAATTTATAGCGCTTTGGGTAATCAAATTAGTGAGCAAGCCGAGACGGATTTATTAACCGGTTTGAATAATCGTCGCTCAGTGATGAGTTTTTTACAAACTGCGATTGACCAAGCCAAAAATGAAGCGCGTTCTTTGTCTGTGATGATGATAGATCTCGATCACTTTAAAACTATCAATGATAGTTATGGTCATTTGGCTGGAGACCTATGTTTAAAGCAAGTTGCACGATTGATAAAACAGAATGTACGCAATGCAAGTGACTTGGCGGGCAGATTTGGTGGGGAAGAGTTTATTGTGGTGATAAAAGATATAGACGCACAAAAAGCCTATGACATTGCAAATAACATTCGCCTGAGTATTGAACAAGCAAACATCAGTTTAAACAATAACGTCCAATTAGACATAACGGCCACTCTAGGTATTTGTACACTTAAAGGTGAACAACTTTCTACTATTGAGCACTGTGTGGATTTAGCAGATAAAGCTTTGTACCAAGGTAAAAAAGAAGGAAGAAATCGAGTTGTGATGATTTGATATACTCAATTGGTTTGGTAAACCTGCACGACTTCAAACTGCCATCACTAAATATATTCAAGTCACCTATTTATATAACAGATGTAAACAGGTTAATATCTTCGCAATTCCGATACAGCATTGAATTATATGAAAAAAATTAACCTTAGTAGTTGGAATAGAAAAGAACACTTTGAGTTTTATTCTGAGTTTAAACAGCCCTTTTTTAATGTGTGTGCCACGGTTGATGTCACTAAAACGCTAGATTACTGTAAACAAAATCAGCTTTCTTTTTTTATCTGTTCTTTATTTCTTCTGGGCTACACAGCAAATCAAATCACACCTTTTAGGTATCGCATTAATAAAGACCAAGTCGATATCCATGAGGAGTTGGAATTAAGTTGTACTGTGCTAAACAGTGATGAAAGTTTTAGTTTTTGTGAATTTGGTAGATGCAGTCATTTTGAAGTATTTTATCAGCACGCGGCTCAGCAATTAGAGAAAATAAAAAACGGTCATAAGTCTTTAGTATCATCTAATAACACCAACAATAAGATTTTTTGTTCGGTGTTACCTTGGCTACATTTCAGCAGTTTTTCCCATGCACAAAAACAAGACAAACATGATTCAGTACCCAGAATTGTGATGGGGAAATATAAAAACACCCAAGGGGAAATAGCCATGCCAGTATCAGTTGAAGTCCATCATGCACTTGTAGATGGCTTACACGTGGGCCAATACTTTGAACAGTTACAACAGAATTTCGAGCACTTTTTTGAACAGTAAATTTATGCCAAAATTACGGATAAACACTCGCCTTAACAAGTCGTGTTGTTTTTATCAGTGTTGTGGCTCTGCTTCATCAACTATGCCTTCTGCACGCATCACTGGGTAACCAAAGTTCATCCAACCAAAAATCCCTTCATATAATACTGCGGTTTTGTTGTAGCCAAGCTCTCTTAGTTGCTTAATGACATACTCTGTCGCCGCTCTTGGACAGGAGCAATAACCGACAATTTGTACATCTTTAGGTAAGTCTACTAAGTGCCCTTCTAGCTCAGTGTAATAAGGAAAAGGTATGGCGCCTTTAATATGGGCTCTTTGCCATACAGAGGCTACTCGGGTATCCAGCAATACCATTTTTTTCTTTTCTTGAATGGCTTGGTATAAATCTTTAGAAGAAACATACATTCCTTGGTCTAAGGTAAAGTTTGGATCCTCATTTTCTGGATTAAGTATGTATTGATCGGGTGTAGGTAAAACACTCAATACGACTTTTTCAGCCGTCCAGCCACTTGCTCGGCTGCGGATAAAAGCGGTGACATTGTCTATGTCAGCTGCAGATAACTTCTCATCAAAGGCTAACATAGGGGTATCTTGGCGGCCATGTTCAATGGCATAACGAATAAACTCATCTTTGTTATGGGCTAACGCTGACTGATTGCCTAAGGCAGGCGCATTTACGCCTTCGCCATTTACACCATGACAAGAAGCGCAATTTTCTTGATATACCACAGCTCCTCTGGTGACATCCCCCTCTACGGGATTTTCAGAGAGTTTTACGCGTTCAGCGCCAGATTGCCAGAATAACCAATAGGTTAAATCCCAGACTTCATCAAGTGTCATTGGTCCTCCCATTTCATCAAGGTAACCTCCCATGGCTGTGCCTTCTCGGCCATAAGAAATGGGACGTAATATCGAATGGGGTACGCCTGATTCAAATAAACTTTTAGCGCGCAATGACGGCGCGTGGTCATTTTTGTGTCCTTCGCGGTTTTCTCCGTGGCATAACACACAATACTTCTTATAATTCGCGGCTGCAGTTTCGGCTTGTTCTACAGTGAGTTCTCGAGGAGGTTCTTGCTTTTCATAGGTTTTTTTCGCGAAAGCGATTTTCGACAACATTAAGCAAGTCAATGTAATGGCAAATAGTTTAAGTGGTTTGCTCATCGTATAAGTCCTTGCATTAATGGGTCAACCCATTAGGTGGTAACCAATAGTTACAGTGGCAATTAAGCCTCCTTGAGGATGATTTTGCAATGTAACTTTACCAGAGTGCATTTCAACTATACGTTTTATAATCGCTAACCCTAGGCCTGAGCCTAAACTTCCTCTGGCTTTGTCTCCTTGGGTGAAGGGTTCAAAAAGACTCTGGATTTGATCTTCTGGAATACCCGGGCCGAAATCACGAATAGCAAAACACAACTTCTTTTCTTTTTTATTGTGTCGTGAAGTGATTTCGATGTTGTCGCTACCATACCTAAAGGCGTTTTCGATTAAGTTGTCTAAGACTCTTTTTAATGCCACTCGTCTAATCAGTGTTTTAGGCAGCGGCTCTAGGTCCAAAGTGATGATATGATTTTCTTCTATATTTCTGACTTGTGTGGCGTCTTTTATCAACTCATTTAAATTACTTTCTTCCATACATTCTTGTTGGTCTTGGCGCACATAATCAATAAATTGATCGATAATTTCATTCATATCTTCAATATCGTGGACTATGCCTTCTTTCACCCAATCTTGTGATTCAGGTAACATTTCCGACGCGAGTCTGATCCGCGTCAGAGGCGTACGTAAATCATGAGATATACCAGCGGTTAGCAGCGCTCTGTCATCTTCAAGCTGTTTGATGCCTTTCGACATTTGATTAAACGCATGGGTTACCGCTATTAATTCAGTAGAGCCTTCTTCTTTTAAAGGTTTTGGCACTTGCCCTCTTCCTACCAGCAAGGCGGCATCTTGTAGGGCTTTTAATGGGCGGTTTAAGCGCCTTACAAAAATTAAACTACCACCTACACTGAGAATGCCAATCATCAATAGGTATACCAAATGAGGTGAGCCATCGCCTTGCCCCAAACCCACCATAGGAATAGTGATCCAGATATCAGGATTTTGCGGTGGATTGATCCAATATAAATAGGGTTCACCATGGGTGATTCTGACTTTTGCTTCGCCACCTAAACTATCTGACATTTGCCTCGACCAAGATTGGTAAGGCGTGGCTTGTTCTAAGCCATTTTTAATAGCATCAGAGAAGTTGTAAACCTGCATGCCCGCGGTTTGGTAAAATCGCGGGTCTAGCTGTGGGGTTTGACTATCAATGTCTTCCACAAAGGCCAGTTTGATTTGTGTCGCAAGTAAATTATTGATTTGCTGCACATTAGGGCTAACAAAATAAAAGGTCACAGACACCAAAGACACAACTTGGTTGATAAACAGTAAAATACCAATTAACAAAACAGTTTGCCCAAAGGCACTTTTAGGTAGAAATCTCACTTAAGATTACGCAGGATTACTTTCACCATCGGGCACAAATACATAACCTAGGCCCCAAACAGTTTGTATATAACGGGGATTTGCAGGGTCCTCTTCAAGCATTCTGCGTAAACGGGATACCTGTACATCGATACTGCGTTCCAAGGCACTGTAATCTCGTCCTCGCGCTAGATTCATTAATTTATCACGAGACAAGGGTTCTCTAGGATGAGTCACCAGTGATTTTAGCACTGCAAATTCACCACTTGTGAGTGTCATTGCTTGACCCTCAACGTTCATTTCTCTGGTACCTAAATTAAGAGAATACTTACCAAATTCAATGACTTGTTCTTCAAAAGAGGGGGCTCCGGGCGCTTCAATGGTTTTACGGCGCAGCACTGCTTTAATTCTAGCGAGTAATTCTCTGGGATTAAAAGGTTTCGGAAGATAGTCGTCTGCACCCATTTCAAGGCCAATAATACGGTCAACTTCATCACCTTTGGCGGTTAGCATTATTATGGGAATTTCGTTTTCTTTTTGACGCAAACGCCGGCAAATGGTTAGGCCGTCTTCTCCGGGTAACATCAAATCAAGTACCATAAGATGAAAATTTTCACGCTCTAACAGTCTATCCATTTGTTCAGAGTTGCCTGCCGCTCTTACCTGGTACCCTTGTTCAACTAAGTATCGTTCTAGCAAGCTACGTAAACGCATGTCGTCATCTACGACTAAAATTTTTGTTGTTTCTTGACCCATGACAAAATCCAAAGTGAGGTATGCGATTAAGTACACTATATGTGAAAGGCGTTTAATTCAAAAGGTTGCCTTAATGCCTAGGCAAGATGGATTGTTACAAAGTTTGTCATAACCTTATTCTGCACCGCCCACTTCAATACTTTATTACATGGGATTCAGTGACACCAGAGCATATTTTTAATCGACTCACCAATAAAACCTAATTATCATTATGGAAATAAAGTGTTGTAAAATTGTTAACCTCAATACATTGTTACAGGCTACATTTAAAAACCAATTGTATTTAATTGATTAAATAAACGGTAAAAGTATGAGTCATTCTCGGCGTAAAGTATTACAAGGCATGGTGCTCTCAAGCGCGGCCTTGATAACAGGTAAAGTTGCAGCTGGAAAGGCGCCACAGCCAATGGTTACAGATCATAGTAGTGATGGACTCAAGGGCAATGTTCAGCATTCTGTTAGTCGTTGGACTTATGGTGATTTAGACATCGAACAACTGTGTTTGTTGGTTAAGTCCTTAGGGTTCAGTGCTATCGATTTAGTAGGGCCAGAAGATTGGCCAACTCTTAAAAAGCATAATATTGATTCGTCTATGTGTAATGGCGCGGAGTTAAATTTGGTAGATGGTTGGATCCATCCGCAGTTTCATGATGAATTAACAAAACGTTATCTTGCCCACATTGACCTGATGGCGCAGGCAGGATACAAAAATTTAGTGTGTTTTAGCGGTAACGCTAGAGGAATGGATCCCAAAGAAGGGTTAGAAAATGCAGTCAAAGGTTTAAGGCGCATTTTACCTGCGGCAGAAAAAAAGGGCATTTTTATTCAGTTGGAGCTATTCAACAGTAAAATCGACCACCCAGATTATATGGCTGATAATTCGCCATGGGGGATTGAGCTATGCAAACGACTAGATTCACCTAATTTTAAATTGCTCTATGACATTTATCATATGCAAATTAGTGAAGGCGATATCATTCGTACAATTGGTGAATATCACCAGTATTTTGGTCATTACCATACTGCAGGTGTACCTGGCCGCAATGAGATAGACGATACTCAAGAGCTATTTTATCCCGCCATTGTCAAAGCGATTTTAGAAACAGGTTATCAGGGTTATTTAGCGCAAGAGTTTATTCCCACTCCGAAAACGCCTGAAGGGCGAGCACAGTCTTTACGGCAAGCCATCCAAATATGTGATGTGTAGCGTTAACAGTTAATTGATTAAGTAGGAAAGAAAGATATGGCCACGAATGAATACGATGCAATAGTTGTAGGCTCTGGAATCAGCGGAGGTTGGGCAGCCAAAGAGTTAGCAGAAAAAGGCCTCAAAGTATTAATGCTTGAGCGCGGCCGCAACATTGAACACATCAAAGATTATACTAATGCCATGCATGAGACTTGGGATTACCCCCATAGAGGGTTGCCTACCCAACAAATGAAAGCGGATAACCCTAAGTTAGCTCGAGAATATACCCTCAATGAAATGACCAGTGGTATGTGGGCAAACGATAAAGAACACCCTTACACTGAAGTAAAACGTTTTGATTGGTTTAGAGGTTATCATCTTGGTGGGCGTTCTTTACTTTGGGGGCGACAAAGCTATCGCTGGAATGCTGAAGATTTCACTGCCAATCTAAAGGATGGGGTAGCCGTTGACTGGCCAATTCGCTACACAGATTTAGCGCCTTGGTATGACTATGTAGAAAAATTTGCAGGTATAGCTGGCACCCAAGAGGGGTTAGATGTGCTGCCAGACGGTCAGTTTTTACCTCCAGTGCCATTAAATTTGGTTGAAAAAGATGTCGCAAAACGTATAGCAAAAGTCTACAAAGGCATGCGCCACCTTATACATAGCCGCACCGCGAACATCACGCAGCCAATGCCCGAACAAAATAGGGTGGGCTGCCAATACAGAAATAAATGTTGGCTTGGCTGTCCATTTGGAGGTTATTTCAGCACCCAATCCTCGACTTTACCCGTGGCCATGAAAACCGGCAACTTGACTGTTAGACCTTATTCCATAGTAACTCAAGTGCTGTATGACAAAAACAGCAAAAGAGCCACTGGTGTTGAAGTTTTGGATGCAGAAACCAATCTCACTTATGTCTTTAATAGTAAAATTATTTTCTTAAACGCTTCAACTTTGAATTCTACTTGGATCATGATGAATTCTGCCACTGATGTTTGGGAAAATGGCTTAGGTTCGAGTTCAGGGGAGCTTGGTCATAACGTTATGGATCATCATTTAGCTGTGGGTGCACACGGCACCATAGAAGGTTATGAGGACAAATATTATTCTGGAAGACGTCCTTGTGGATTTTATATCCCTAGATTTCGTAACTGGGGTACGGACAAACGTGATTATGTGCGTGGTTTTGGTTATCAGGGGTCAGCGTCTCGCTCAAACTGGCAGCAAAATGTGGCAGAGTTAGGTATAGGGGCCGACTTTAAAAACGCTTTGGCTGAACCCGGGTCATGGAATATTGGCATGGGTGGCTTTGGTGAGATACTGCCAGATCACAAAAACAAAGTGACCTTAGATAAAAGTGTTAAAGATAAATGGGGGTTATCTGTTTTGTCGATGGATGCTGAATTACAAGCAAACGAGTTACGCATGCGTAAAGACATGAAACAAGATGCAATAGACATGTTAGAGGCCGCAGGGGTTAAAAATGTGCGAGGTTGGGACGACGAATCACCAATAGGTAAAGGCATTCACGAAATGGGAACCGCCAGAATGGGTAAAGATCCCAAAACATCGGTACTCAATAAACATAACCAAATCTGGGATGCGCCTAATGTGTTTGTTACTGATGGTGCCTGCATGACATCGGCTTCCTGTGTTAACCCTTCTTTAACCTATATGGCGTTGACTGCTAGAGCGGCGAATTATGCGGTTGAAGAACTTAAGAAGAGGAACCTATGATGGATAGACGCGACCTGATAAAAATGATCATGGCAACAACAGGAGCTGCCATGGTGGGGGGCAATGCGATTGGCTACGAAATGAAAAGCCAAGTACCGCTAAGCAAAACAATATTTAAGTCAGACGATGTTATCTTGTTTAATGAAGTGGCCGAAGTTATTTTACCGCGCACCAGCACTCCCGGTGCCAAAGACGCCAATGTGGGATTAATGGCACTCATTTTAGCGAATGATTGTTATACCTTACGAGAACGAGACTCACTCGTACAAGGTTTACAATCCCTCAATGAACAGGCTAATAAAGTTTATGGTTCGCCGTATTTATTATTGAGTAGTCAACAGAAAACTGAGTTTGTCTCGCAATTGGATGTTGATGCCAAAGCTTATAATAATAAACAAAAAATTTACTATTTACCTGTCACCCCCTACAACCGAAATAGTAGTGATGATAAACCGCTTCCCCATTATTTTACTCTGATCAAGCAGTTAACCCTGTTTAGTTTTTTCACCTCAAAAGTAGGGGCGACCGAGGTGTTACGCTATGAGGCCGTTCCGGGCAAATATAACGGTGAATTACCTTATAAAAAAGGTGACAGAGCTTGGTTTTAGTGAGCTGGCTTTAGATTGATGACCATTAGGCGCTGAAATTCGGCGCCGTGTGAACATGTTCTGATAGAAATTAGGGTAATGCAAAGCTTGTTATAGAGTAAAAATCAGGGGGAGTTGCACTTAAAAGAATTTTTTACCGGTCAGAGCAATGTACATAGCAAACACCCCTACTAATGAATAAATCACTTCGAAAAAAGTCACCTCGCCTTGGGTTTGATTAATCAACATCGAAATAATCATTGCAGCTAAAATCAGTGATGGTATGGCAATAATGCCAATCAAGAGGCGGACTTTTACCGAGAGTTTTTGTTCAGTATTCATAGGTACAAGCGCTACTTTTCACTCACCCAATCCATTTGAAATCCAGCGCGACGTTTTTTATCTAATAATTCTTCCAGCAGTGGCATTAAGATCAACTCCATCGCAAGGCCCATTTTTCCGCCGGGAACAACAATAGTATTGATACGGGACATAAACGAGCCATCAATCATTTTCAGTAAATAAGGGTAGTCCACATTTTTCATCTCCCGTCGAAAACGCACCACTACAAAACTTTCGTCTTGGCTGGGTATCTCTCTGGCACTGAAAGGGTTAGAAGTATCTACAGTTGGGACACGCTGAAAATTAACATGGGTGCGTGAAAATTGAGGTGTGATGTATTTAAAATAGTCGTCTAGGCTGCGTACTATGCTACTCATAACCGCTTCGCGAGAGTGGCCTCTGTCTGTGGTATCGCGAACTATTTTTTGAATCCATTCTAAATTAACTATTGGCACCATGCCTACTAGCAAGTCAACGTGTTTGGCAACATCTACCTCGTCATTGGCTACACCACCGTGTAATCCTTCATAGAACAATACATCGGTGTTTTCAGGTAAATCTTGCCAAGGCGTGAAAGTGCCGGGCATTTGGTTAAACGGCACTGCCTCGTCAAAGGTATGCAGGTATTGACGATGTTTGCCCATTCCGGTTTCTGCATATTCGGTAAATAGAGATTCGAGCATTTCGAAGTCATTGGCTTTAGGGCCAAAATAACTGATGTGCCGGCCTTGTTCCTGTGCTTTGCGGATTTCAACTTCCATTTCAGGGCGAGTGAATCGATGGAAGCTATCCCCTGCCACTACTGCTGCATTGACCGACAAGTTCCGAAAAATATGTCTGATGGCATTGGTGGTCATAGTTGTACCAGCACCAGACGAACCAGTGATCGCGATAATAGGATGTTTTACAGACATTCAACGCACTTTACTTGCTTAATGGATGTCATTTATAAGCAAGCTTGGCACACTGGTCAAGTGTTAGTTCTTTTTGGAGGACTTAAAATTAGCCTCGAAAATCATTTCGGGTTTGACTTTAAGCGGTCATTCGGGATTAATGAGCCATGCAAATTATTATCTTTGATACCGAATTCACCGCTTGGGAAGGATCTGCTCAACGTAACTGGTCTCTTGATTGGGAACATCGAGAGATTATTCAAATTGCTGCGGTAAAAGTGGCTTTATCTCTAAGTGGCGCGCAAGTTATTTCTAGTTTTAATACCTTAGTTAAACCAGTGATCAATCCTAATTTAAGTGACTATATCATCAAGCTAACGGGTATAGAGCAACACGTGTTGGATGACATGGGCATCGACTTTCAAGGGGCATTATTACAATTCCATTCTTTTTGTTCGCAAGGTAGCTTACCTTGTTACTCTTGGGGTAATGATAAGCGTATTTTGATTGATAACTGTTTGTTTAATGGTATTCATATGCCTGATTTTACAGGGAATTTTTATAATTTACATAACATGGCTCGTAAGGCCAAGCTTGATGGCGCACATTTATGTAGTGGGGAATTGGCGAGTCATTTGGGGTTAGAACTGCATGGACATATTCACAACGCGCTTTATGACGTACGCAGCATTGCGCTGGCGCTCAATCAATGGGTAGAAAAGGGAGCACTACCGCCTTCTTTGTTTCAAACAAATACCAATATTCACTAGCCACTGTTGTAATTATCACGAAATTAAACTGGTTAAGCGCGGGTCTTGTCATGTTCAATTGTGTAAACAAATTTAAAATGTATTACATAGACAGATTTACTAGTGCTACCAAAGGACAAAACTGAATGAATTTTAAACGAGGGTTACTTCTCGTCACTATAGTGATGTTGATCGCCGCTTTTTTTATTTTTGATATAGGCCAGTATTTAACGCTGGAGAGTTTAAAAGCGCACCAACAAGATTTGGCTGACTATATTCAGTCAAATTGGTTGCAGGCATTCATTGTTTATTTTGTTATTTACGTTGCCGCCACAGCCCTTAGCTTGCCAGGTGCTATTATTTTAACCTTAGGGTCGGGGGCGTTGTTTGGCTTAGGTTTTGGATTACTTTTGGCGTCTTTTGCTTCAACTATCGGTGCTACATTGGCATTTCTGGTGTCTCGATTTCTACTTAGGGACTGGGTTAAAGCCACTTTTTCTGAGCGTATTAAGGCAATAGATAAAGGTGTTGAAAAAGATGGGCCTTTCTATCTATTAAGTTTACGACTGGTACCTATTTTCCCATTTTTTGTTATTAATTTAGTGATGGGTGTGACCAGTATCAAAACGGTCACTTATTACCTTGTTAGCCAAGTAGGTATGCTTATTGGTACTGCTGTGTATGTTAATGCTGGTACCCAGTTGGCTGAAATAGAAGCGGTGTCTGACATTGCCTCCAAAGAATTAATTTTATCTTTTGTGTTGCTGGGTATTTTCCCTATTATTGCTAAATTGATTCTAAATTTCATCAAACAAAAACGGGTGTATAAAGGCTGGGAAAAGCCAAAAACCTTTGACCGCAATATGGTGGTGATTGGTGCAGGTTCTGCAGGATTAGTAACAGCTTATATTGCAGCGGCAGTTAAAGCATCGGTCACTTTAGTAGAAAAACATAAAATGGGTGGCGACTGCTTAAATACAGGTTGTGTGCCTTCAAAAAGTTTATTGCATGCCAGTAAATTAGCCCATACCCATAAAGTGTCTGCCAATGCAGGTGTGAATTACCACGCACCAGAAGTTGATTTTAAAACGGTGATGAACCAAGTACATAATGTGATCAAAACCATTGAGCCCCATGATTCTATCGAACGTTATGAGTCCCTCGGGGTAAAAGTCGTGACAGGTAGCGCAACAATAGTTTCGCCTTGGCAAGTTGATATTCAAACTGCTGATGGGGTGCAATCCCTTACTACTAAAAACATTGTGATTGCTACTGGTGCCAGTGCCTTTGTACCGCCTATTCCAGGTCTGCAGGATATAGATTACCTAACGGCTGATAACTTGTGGGATTTAACCGAACAACCTAAACGCCTAGTTGTGTTAGGTGGCGGTCCTATAGGCAGTGAATTATCTCAAGCTTTTGGTCGTTTGGGCACACAAGTCACCCAAGTAGAAATGTTGCCGCAATTACTGGCTAAGGAAGATCCAGACGCCGCCCAATATTTATATGATCAATTAATCGAAGACGGTGTAGATGTACGCTTAAATACAACTGCTACCGCCATTGAAAAAACCGCTGAAGGTAAGTTTATTGTTTTGGAAAAAGACGGTAAACAAGAGAAGTTACCCTTTGATGAAATATTAATCGCAGTGGGTAGAATGGCTAACTTAAAAGGTTTTGGTCTCGAAAAGCTGGGCATTGAAACCAATAGAGTGGTGGTGACCAATGAGATGTTACAAACAAAATACCCCAATATACTGGCCGCTGGCGACGTTGCGGGGCCCTATCAGTTTACCCATACCGCAGCCCATCAGGCTTGGTATGCAGCGGTAAATGCGTTATTTAGACCCTTTAAAACATTCAAAGTGGATTATCGGGTTATTCCTTGGGCAACCTTTACCGATCCTGAAATTGCCACTGTGGGGCTAAACGAACAAGCGGCAAAAGAGCAAAATATAGCGTACGAAGTGACCCGTTATGATATTGGTGGCTTAGACCGAGCCTTAGCAGACGATCATGCTCGTGGGTTTGTAAAAGTGCTGACGCCTCCAGGTAAAGATAAAATACTTGGTGCAACTATTGTTGGGGCCCACGCAGGGGAGCTCATTGCAGAGTTTGTGCTAGCAATGAAATACAATCTTGGTATGAATAAACTTCTCGGCACTATTCATATCTACCCCACTATGGCTGAAGCGAGCAAGTACGCCGCAGGGAACTGGAAAAAAGCCCACACACCTGAAAAGTTGCTGGCATTTGTTGAACGTTTTCATACTTGGCGTCGTAACTAAATGACTAATAAATTCATTAGAACTAAAATGGTGTGTTATTTATTTATGGCAGCTTCGATGATGCTTTCAAGTCAAGTGCAAGCGTTTGACCATCAGCACCAAAACTTCACTCAAGTGTTGAGTGAAGTAGTCAAACTGTCGCTTAATAAAAAACAAACCCGGGTAGATTATGGGCAACTTTTTAAGCAGCCTGAACAGTTAAACCAATATTTGGCACAATTATCTGCAGTTAAACAAAGTGAATACCAGCTCTGGAAAAGTGATGAGCAGCTTAGCTTTCTGATCAATGCCTATAACGGTTTTACCTTACAGCTGATTGTTCAGAACTACCCAAAGTTTCAGAGTGGCAAAGCTGAGTCCATTAAAGACTTAGGCAGTTTTTTTTCTAGCCCATGGAAACAATCGTTTTTTACCCTGCTGGATAAAAAGCGCAATTTAGACGCAATTGAACACGATATGATCCGTAAGTGGTTTGAACGTCCACGTATTCATGCAGCCCTAGTGTGTGCTGCTGTGAGTTGTCCTCCCTTGCGGCAGGAAGCTTTCGTCGCTGATAAACTGGAACAGCAACTAGATGCTCAAATGTCGCAGTTTTTATCTGACGATCAACGTAATACTGTTAAGGTAAGTGAAAATCAGGTGTACCTTTCGTCTATTTTTAAATGGTACGGAGAGGATTTTGAGAAAGGGCAGCAAGGGTTTACTAGTCTTAAAGACCTTATTAAAGCGTATCAAGGGGATCTGGCCGACTATCCTCAACAACTGTCTTGGTTGCAAAAACAAAACTATAGTATTCGTTATCTAGATTATGATTGGCGGTTAAATGACATCGCTACTTTTTAAGGTTTTAAGCCGCCTATTTATTGCTTGTTTAGTGTGTTTATACGCAGCTACCAGCCATGCTAATTCCGGTACAAAGGCTGATAGTGTTATTCAACAAAACAATGCCCAATGGCAACAAACCTTAAAGGCCGCGCAGGGGCAGTCAGTGTATTTTTATGCCTGGGGCGGCTCCAAGGCGGTGAACGATTATTTGCGTTGGGCAACCAGAGAAATTGCCCAACAATATCGAATTAGGTTAATTCACGTTAAAGTCACTGACCCCTCTGAGCCAGTGTCACGACTCAAAGCTGAAAACGGTCGAACTAGCGCAATTGATTTAATCTGGGTCAATGGTGAAAATTTTGCCTACCTCAAGGAGCAGGGATTTTTATTGGGTGATTTATGGACAGCTATTCCTAATTCTGCTTCTTTAGCGGTGGATAAATTACCTATAACCGTCGATTTTGGTGAGCCTATGGACGGCTTTGAAGTACCTTGGGGTATTGGGCAATTTAACTTGATTGCGGAAAAAGCTGCGTATCCGCAACCTCAACTTAGTGCCAAGTCTTTGTTAGATGTTGCTAAAAATCATCCACAATCCGTGACTTACCCTAGACCGCCGGAATTTCATGGCACCACTTTTTTAAAACAATTGTTAATCGATTTAAGTAAAGCTGATCCTCGCTTGTATCAATTCGCGACAGAGCAAGCCAAAGAGGAGTTGCTGCCAGCCTTATGGCAGTATTTAGATAAGTTACACCCCTTCTTATGGCAGCAAGGTAAAGCTTTTCCGAGTTCGGCAGCGGAACAATTTTTATTGTATCAACAAAAAAATCTCTCAATGACAGTAAGCTTTAATCCGAACCAATGGTTAAAAGAAAAAAATACTCAACAAATTTCTGAGTCCAGCGAGAGGCGCTATTTTGCTAATGGTGCCATCACCAATAGTCATAACTTGGCGATCCCTAAGTCTGCACCTAGTCCAGATGCGGCTATAGTTGTGATTAACTTTATGTTGAGTGAAAAAGCCCAACAAGAAAAGTTTACTGGTGTATGGGGTGATCCTGCTGTGATTACTTCTCTGTTTGATGAAAATGCCACTATGCCTGCTCATCCTGAACTTCACAGTTCATGGCATGTGATTATTGAGGACGTATGGCAGCAACGATACGGCGGCTAGCGCCGCTAGTGCGAATCCCACAATTAGCGCTCGCCAGTGGATGGTTGCTGGTGTCTTTCATTTCATTGCTGCCAATTTTAGGCATAGTAATTGGATTGTGGCCACCAGAGCAGCTCAGTTTTGCCGATATTAAGCCTTTTTTGGCCTATCAAGGTATATCCATTTCGATTTTTATGACCTTATTCAGTGCCATATTTAGCACCTTAATATCCTTGTATATTGCATTTATGGTGTATAGCCAGTATCACAATAGTCAACGCTTACGCTCCTTTGAAAAATACCTCGCACCACTTTTATCGTTACCTCATCTGGCTATTGCTCTCGGCCTAGTGTTTTTGTTCAGTGATGGCAGCGTATTTTTTGCTGATTCAGGATTGCCACGCAAGGGGTTGTCTACGCTGATGATGGCGATAGTTATAAAAGAAGTCCCTTTTTTCCTATTGATTTTTAGTGCTATTGGTCGCCAGTTACCGATCAAATATTGGCTAATTCAGGGTAAAGCTTTGGGATATGAAGCCTATCGTTGTTGGTGGTTTTTGGTGTTTCCGGCGCTACTTAAACAATCTCGTTTAGCTTTGTTAGCTGCTACGGCTTATACGCTGTCGGTGGTAGATGTGAGTTTGTTGGTTGGACCCAATATACCCGAGCTATTTGCCGTATCGGTTTATCGTTGGCAAACCAGCTTTGCTGCTGGTGATCAAGCCTTAGCGTTTTGGTCTAATGTTCTGTTGCTGATACTGCTGGCGGTGTCAGTATTCATTCTATATGCCCATGAAAAGCTTGCCCATGCTGGATGTAAAGCGCTAGCAACCCAAGGTAGTCGTTTCCTTGTGGGAAGCGTTAATCCTGTATTTAAAGCCTGGTTACCTATATTAGGTGTGTTGACCGCTATTATGGTGGTGGTATTCGCGTTGTGGTCATTGGGCTTTAACTGGCAGGGTGAAGGCTTGGCGTTTAAGGAGCTAAGCATGGGATTGTGGCAAGATGAATGGGTGTTTTTTGCCTTACCTTTACAAAACTCATTGTTGCTCGGTGTATTGTCAGCTTTGTTTGGGGTCGCTTTAGCCTTATTGGCATTGGAACTACAAAGACAAACAGGAAAATTTTGGCCTGATTATTATTGGTTGTTAGCTATCATCTTACCCCAGTTGAGTATGGTGTTAGGTTGGCAAGTTGTGCATATCTGGTCACAAGGCAGTTACCATAGTGGTTGGATAGTGTTATCCCACCTACCTTTTACTTTTGCCTATGCCTATTTAGTATTAAAAGGCCCGTTTCAGAATGTTGATGTTCGTTTTGAATTGTTAGCTGCAAGTTTTGGCTATTCAGTATGGGAAAGCTGGTGGTTGGTGCGATTTAGGTTGCTATTACCCGCTGTTTTTACTGCATTTGCCATTGCATTTTCGGTGAGTATCGCTCAATACATACCTACTTTAATGATAGGGGCAGGACGAGTGACAACTATCACTACTGAAGCGGTCGCCATTGGCACTGGCAGTCAGCAAGATCTGATTGCACTCTATGTGTTATTGCAATCCCTGTTACCTTTTATGGCATTTTTTATTGCAGCCTTGTTGGCCCGCAGATTTCGAGGCAGTGTTGAAATGAATACTAAGGGAGGGGAAGTTGCTAGAGATTATTGATTGCCAAATCGAAACCAAAACATGGCGTATCACTTTGCCAAACATTCAGGTGCATAAAGGTGAGTTACTGGTGATCACTGGCCCTAGTGGTATCGGAAAATCAACCTTATTACATTGGTTGTTGGGCAATATTCCTCAGCATGTAGTGATGAAAGGCAAGATTATTCTGTCGGGCAACAACCTAACCGAATTGCCTATCGAACAAAGACGAGTTGGGTTATTGATGCAAGATGTGTATTTATTTCCCCATCTCAATGTGCTGGATAATATTTGTTTTGCCTTACCTAAAACTCCGCTGCGCTCCTCTAAAAAACAAAGACGGGCTGCGGCTATGGATTTACTTGCGCAAATTAACTTAACGCATCTTGCAAGTCGCTATCCTCAAAACCTTAGTGGTGGTGAGCGTTCTAGGGTGGGATTGATTAGAGCATTAGCCAATCAGCCGCAAGTGATGTTACTAGACGAACCCTTTGCAGCACTAGATCCCAGTACTAGAGAAAAAATGGGGACTTGGGCATTTCAGCAACTCGCCGAGCAAAACATTCCCAGTGTTATGGTGTCTCATGATGTAGAAGACATTCCTGATGCAGCTCAACAATTATGTTTAGCTGATTATTATCAAACGTTAGAGCAAAAATAAGCAATGATTGATCCCTTACTGAATAAAATTATTAGACCACCCCTAGCGTTAGCTGCCAAACCTTTGGTTCGTTTGGGTATCACTGCAAACCAAGTGACTGTATGTGGCTTTGTGTTAGGGATGATGGCGGTACCTGCTATTATTGCGGAACATTTTGACCTTGCATTAATCCTTATATTGCTGAACCGATTGAGCGATGGCTTAGATGGCGCGGTTGCCCGACAAACACAAACCACAGATGCAGGTGGTTTTTTAGATATTAGCTTGGATTTTATTTTTTACTCTGCCATCCCTTTTGCCTTTATTGTCAGTCATCCAGAACAAAATGCTATTGCGGGCAGCTTATTAATGTTGTCGTTTACAGCAACGGGAAGTTGCTTTTTAGCCTTTGCAATCATGGCCAGCAAACACAATATTGACAATCCGCAATACCCTAATAAAAGTATGCATTATATGGGGGGATTGGCAGAGGGGTTCGAAACCATAGTTGTATTATGTTTGTTTTGTTTGTTCCCTGAGAACTTTATTCCTATAGCATTGGTCTATACTGCAGCCTGTATGATTACCGCAGCAGTGAGGATAATGACTGGATACCAAACACTTAACAGGCTAAATTAATAAAGGTTAGATTGACTCAATAAACTCAATTAAAAGGAATTGTGATGAAAAAACTATTTATATTATTGTTAGTTATTGCGACTCATCAAGTTAAGGCCGAAGTTGAACTGGTGCCGTTAAATATGGAGTTAGGTTATTGGGAAACAACGTCTGAGATGGACATTGAAGCTATGCTGGCGAGTATTCCTGAATCCCAAAGAGAAACCATTCGCGCAATGATGTCCAGTCGAATGAAGATACCTGTCGTAAAACAATGTATTACCCAAGATTCACTTAATAATATGGAAAAGCAAATGAAGGAATCATTTAAGTCTGCGGGTAATGATTGTGATCTAAAAGTGAATAAAAGTACCTCAGAGGAGTTTAGTGGCGTTCTGACTTGTGCAGGTGGAGCAACGACCATGACTATTAGTACTAAATCAATTAACTCAAAGCGTATAGAAAGCCAGGTCATAGCGGATATGGGGGCTATGGGGAAAAATAATATTACTACTATTGGTGAATGGAAAGCGGCAACCTGTCCTGAAGGTATTAAGTAGTAAATAATCCAGAGTTGGTTAAATAACAGCTAAAGTGAGACTGTATTTTTCATTTGCTCATACGATAATATTTGAACAGGTGATTTTTTTAAATTTTGGCATTACAATCAAACCCTAACATAGAGTATTTATTAATTTAAAGTAGCTAAGTATCATGGGTAAAGACAATCGTGTTAAGTTAGACGACTTTGATGAAGAAGAAATAATCGGTTCATCAAAAAATAAAAGTGCCGCCAAAATTCGAGCTGAGCTTGAAAAAAAGCAACGTGAAAAAAGACTGAAAAACAGTGAGTCCAAAAAACGCCATCAACCGGACCCCTCTTTTGATAGGGATGATTAAGTCTTTGTAAATAAAGATATTTTGGTAAGTTATTTTAAATGGCTTAGCAAATATTCTATTAGTATCTTTGCTTTAATGGTGGCCAATTCCTATTGGTCATCACTGATTGCCCACATTTATCATTGTGGATGCATCGCTATTCATTTTAGTCACACATCATAAAAGATTTCGTAATAAATTCCTGAGCACTTTAAATTCATCTTGGTTGCTATGGCGTTGGTGTTGCAATACATCAACATTGGCCAGCCAGCCCATTTCTTTAAATTCTAGTGGTAGCTTTATTAGGCTGCCGTTTTGTACCGATTCAGTTGCCACATGATTTGGAAGCAAACACCAACCATGGCCCTGCAGTACCAACTCTAGTAATAAAAAGTAATTATCTGCATACCAAATGTCAGGGCTTATTTTTAATTGAAAGCTACTGGTTAGCGTATTGCGAGAGCGAATCAGCAATTGACGATACATTCTCAAATCATCAATGTTTTTACATACTTGAGTTGCCAATGGGTGAAATTGAGCAATGTATAAATCAAATTTTACTGCACCAATACATTCAAAGTCTAAAAAGTCAGGAATTATTAGCTCGCTGAAAACAACACCCGTTAAAGCCTGATCATTGCTAAGCATATCGATAATATCGAGGCTGGATGCACTTAAAAATTCG
This sequence comes from uncultured Paraglaciecola sp., assembly GCF_963977085.1. Lineage (GTDB taxonomy): Bacteria > Pseudomonadota > Gammaproteobacteria > Enterobacterales > Alteromonadaceae > Paraglaciecola. The sequence goes on from NZ_CAXBNC010000003.1 coordinate 147,897, forward strand.
AGTGTGGTTTGCGGATATTTGAGCTCCAACTCACTAATAATATTAGTGAGTTTTTGGAAAGGGATGCCTTCATCGAGGGCAATAGTGATCTCGTTTGGTGTATGGTTTGTTAGTGCAAAGGCGGAGTTTTTAAAACGCTGATGTTGACTAAGTAATGCTTGAGCTTGTGGAAGTAATTTTTTACCAACTTCAGTTAGTTTTGGGTAGCGGCCAGTGCGCGTAAATAATGTGGCATTACAATCTATTTCTAAATTAATTATATGTTGACTGGTTACCGATTGAACCTTACCTAAATGCCTGGCTGCTGCTGAGAACGAACCAGTTTCCACCGTTGCAACAAAGGCTTGAAGTTGCTCAATACTAAACATATCGCTTTTCCAGATGCTATCTCACTATATTGTATCTTTATTTTGGATGAAAATACTTCCATCGTCACTAAATAAAGAAATAATCAATGAGAGTAATGGAGCGGATTTTTCAGGCCATTTTTTTTGAGGTTACAGCATTAGCTTTAGTCGTGCCTGCTACAGTTGTTATTGCTGGGTTGGAAACCCAAAAAATGTTGATAGTTGGTATGGGTTTATCTTTGTTTGCTATGTTTTGGAACTACATTTACAACATAGTGTTTGATAAATGGGTCGGTCAAAATCGAATAGAAAGAGGGGGATGGGTGCGGATTTTCCATGCTTTGGGTTTTGAATTGGGTATGGTTGTTATTACTCTCCCTGCATTAACTTGGTATTTAAATATATCTTGGTTAGCCGCTGTCACTTTAGAGGCTGGATTTTTAATTTTTATTCTAATTTATACCTTTGTTTTTAATTGGCTGTACGACAGATATCAACCCTACACAAAATGCATTAAAACAGCGGCGCAATAGACCTAAGCTTGGTTCATTGGTTTGGCTTTTGGCGAAAAGGCATCAACAACAAAGCTTTTAGGTTGGTATTGGTTTGCGGGCTTGCATACTCTTTCAAACCCAATTTGATACCCTCATCACCATTTGCCGCGTCCTCAATATAACTGCCAAATAACCTGTCCCAGATAGACAGATTAAATCCAAAGTTACTGTCAGTTTCGTGCACCACTTGGCTGTGATGAATACGGTGCATGGCCTGGGTTACGATAAATATTTTCAATAACTTGTCGAGTTTAGTCGGGAGTTTAATATTACTATGATTGAAAATAGATGTGGCATTAAGCAACACTTCAAAAATCAAAATGGCTAATACAGGTGCACCTAGTAACAGTACCGCTGCAATTTTTACGATTAAACTCAGCGCTATTTCTATCGGGTGAAAACGCAAACCTGTTGAGGCGTCAAGGTGAGGGTCAGCATGGTGAACTCTATGAATACGCCAGAACATTGGCACGCGGTGAAAAAGTCGATGTTGCCAATAAATTAAACAGTCAAATAACAACACTGAAACAGGCACACTTACCCAGAGGCTCACCGATATTTGATTCCACAATCCAATCTGATCGTTTTGTGCATAGATTGCCATTGCAGCCAAACCAGTTGGTACCATTAATCTAGCAACTAGCGAGCCAAGTAAAACTAAAAAGAAATTGCTGAACCAGCGTTTCCCTGTGCTAACAGGAGAAAGACGATTGGGTCTTAGGTATTCCCAGAGCATCATTATCACAAGCACTGAAATGAAAACCCCAAGCCTAATCCAAGTATCATTAATCATAGTGAGTGATGGTTACTCTTTAAGTGAATCAATTAGGTATATAGACTTAATTTCTATATTATCATTGTGTTAATAAATTACAGGACATTCTTTTCATGAAAATTCTTACATTAATAGCAGGTGTATTGGCCTTATTATTATTGTTGCTATCTGGTCCGTTATATCAGGCGGAAATATTGGGACTAATGAACGCGTTTTTAGCCATGCGAATTGCGCTTATAGTAGGTGCTGTGGCTATTGTTCTGGCGCTAATCCAAGTCATTTTTATGCGTAAAACACTCTCTTGGTCGGCAACAGGTGTGGCTGTGATATGTGCTGCTGTGGCGATAGTCATACCACTTAGCATGATGAATAAAGCCAAATCAGTGCCTCCCATTCACGATATCAGTACCGATTTAGTTAACCCGCCTAAATTTGTGGCGATTTTGCCGCTTAGAGCAGATGCGCCTAACCCTGCTGAATATCAAGGTGAAGAAATCGCTAAGCAACAGCGGGCTGCTTATCCTGAATTGCAAACACAAAAGTATCAGCAAACAAGGGATCAAGTTTTTGATGCGGCGCTAGTAGCAGTGAATACTATGGGCTTAGAATTGGTTAATTCTGACAAAAGCAGTGGTTTGATTGAAGCTTTCGATACAACTACTTTTTTCGGCTTTGTTGATGATGTTGTTATTCGTATTCAAAGCGATGGCCAGATGACCCTGCTCGATGCCAGAAGCAAGTCGCGCATAGGTAAAAGCGATATTGGTAAAAATGCAGAACGTCTCAATGGGTTAATAGCTGGGATTAATACACACTTAAATTAACTTGTATTGCTTGCCTGCTTTCTCTAAAAAGCAGGCAAGCCGTTTTTATTAAATCGTTATTTTTGTGTTTCTTTACACTTCTTATCAGCCCATTTTCGGCACATTCATTTGACAAGTCTTGGTTCTCAACGTAATTTGACGAGTGACCCTTGAGGTTAGGTTGATTCCTTAAAACCTAATGCCGGAGCATCTCAAAATGGAACTTTTTCTAAGCGAAGTGTTTAGCTTCCCTACGATATTATTCACCATTCCGCTGATTGTCTTAATGTTATTTTGGCTATTAGCCTTTGCTGGCCTAGTGGATATCGAAATTTTTGATATAGAGGTCGATGCAGAGAGTGATGCCGATTCTTCCCTAGGAGGGTGGCTTGAAACCTTTGGTCTTAACGGTGTGCCCCTTTCAATAGCGCTGACCTTAGTTGACATTTACGCTTTTGCTTTTACCTATTTAGCTAGAAAATATTTGACACCGCTATTTGATGGCATAGTGTCAGCTACCGCTTTGGGTTTTATTATTGCAATGTTTGCAGTGATAGTGGCTCTGCCCATCGCCGCCCTTAGTTGTAAACCTTTACGTAAAATTTTTCATACCCATGAAGCCGTATCTAAGAAAGATTTGAACGGTGTGATTTGTACTGTTACCACTCAAACTGTGACTGAGTCGTTTGGCCAAGCGGCCGCGGATGATGGCATGGTGTATACAGTAAGAGCGAATACTCCTAATGATTTGTGCAAAGGCAGCCGTATTGTTTTATTAGAATATTCAACAGAGGACGATAGTTATATCGTAGCTTCTGAAGCCGAAGTGATGGCAATGTCATCAACCAATCTATAACCCCCTTTTCTTAAATTTAGTCGTAGTTAACGGAGTAAACACACATGAATGCCGAAAGTGATGTAATTTTCTGGATCTCTCTTGCAGTAGGAATTTTTGTCCTAGTGATGGGGATTATTTTGATGTTAGCTCGCCTGTATAAAAAGGTTGAGCAGGGTCGTGCCATGATCATTAATAAAATGGGTAACGAACCCACTGTCACTTTTACTGGTGGTGTGGTGATCCCGGTATTCCATAAAATGGAAATCATGGATATTTCCCTGAAAACCATTGAGGTGGACAGAAGTGGCTCTGATGGTTTGATTTGTAATGACAATATTCGCGCCGATATCAAAGTAGGCTTTTTTGTTAAGGTGAATAAAAACCGTGACGATGTCATGAAAGTTGCTCAGGCAATTGGTTGTGAGCGAGCCTCGAATATTGCGACTCTAGAAGACTTGTTTAGTGCAAAATTTTCAGAAGCCTTAAAAACCGTAGGTAAGTCCCTAGAGTTTGAAGAGTTATACGCTAAGCGTGACAAGTTTCGGGATATGATCATTGATAATATTGGCACCGATCTTAACGGTTATGTACTCGAAGATGTGGCCATTGATTACCTTGAACAAACCCCCCTTGAAAAACTCGATCCCAATAATATTTTAGACTCTCAAGGTATTCGTAAAATAACTCAACTGACCGCTGAACAACACATTCAAACCAATGTATTCCAGCGTGACGAAGAGATGAAAATCAAACGTAAAGACGTGGAAACTCGCGAAGCCATCCTTGAACTTGAACGTCAACAAGCCGATGCCGAAGCCAAACAAAAACGTGAAGTTGAAACGGTTGTGGCCCGTGAATCAGCTGAAACTGAGAGAGTGCAACACGAAGAAAAACTCAAAGCAGAACAAGCTCGAGTGCAAGCAGAACAAGAAATTGAAGTACAAGAACAAAACAAACAACGTGAAGTAGAAGTCGCTGAGAACAATCGTTTACGAGCCGTCGCCATTGAAGAAGAGCGGGTGATTAAAGCCCGTGAATTAGAACAAATTGAACGTGAAAAAGAAGCCTCCTTGCAACGTATAGCCAATGAAAAATTACTCGAGCATGAAAAGCGTGAGATTGCTGATGTCATTCGTAGCCGCGTCGAAGTGGATAAAACCGTGGCTGAAAAAGAAGAAGAAATTAACGATGTACGGGTAATTTCAGAAGCTGAACGTTTAAGAAAATCAAAAGTAATAGCAGCTGAAGCAGATGCTGAAGAAGCCTTAGTGAAAGATATTAAAGCGGCAGAAGCTGCAGAAAAATCCAGTGAATTCCTCGCTAAAGAGAAAGCCACAATAGCCGCGGCAGATTTAGATGTGGCTGAAAAACGCGCTTTATCACAACGTAAAGAAGCAGAAGGTAATGAAGCACTTGCTGCGGCTTCAGGCCTTGCTGAAGCTAAGGTGATGGAAGCAAAAGCCATAGCCAAAGAGCAAGAAGGCATGGCAGATGTACGAGTCCAAGAAGCCATGGCGGATGCTGTTGAGAAAACCGGTGTAGCCGAAGCCGAAGTGATGGCGAAGAAAGCCGCTGCCGAAGCCGAAGGCATGACCAAGAAGTTTGAAGCCATGGGAACTATGTCTGAACAACAACGTGCTCATGAAGAATTTAGAATGCGCTTAGACAAACACCACGAACAAAATATGGAATCCATCACCACTAATGTTGAAATTGCCAAACAGCAAGCATTGGTACTTTCTGAAGCCCTTAAAGAAGCCAATATCGATATTGTCGGTGGTGACACTAGTTATTTAGATAGTTTTGTTAAGTCTTTGTCTGTGGGTAAAGCAATTGATGGCACCATAGGTAAGAGTGAAACCTTACAAACTGCCTTTGCTGACCACTTTAATGGTGATGCCAGTTTTGTAGAAGATGCCAAAGAGTTAGTGGCCGGATTTGGTGGTGCCAGTGGTAATGCTAAAGACACGGCTATCACAGCCTTAGTCGCTAAATTTCTTAAAGAAGGGGGAGATAACCCACAAATTATGGATTTAGTAACTAAAGCATTAAGTAAAAAAGCTAGCAGTACAGACAACCCTTCGAGCTAATCAACAGGTCCTGGGCAGCGCTCGCTGCCCATATTATTTAGCTGGGAGCATATTCTATGACAGAGCAAACTACGACTGATCAAAATCAAGTTGATCAAGCAGTAGCCGAAGGCGGTGCCTATGAAGTCATTCGCGCCCGTTTAACCGAACAAGCATCTAAGCTTAAACAAAAAGTCGAAAGCCTTAATCAGGCGCGTATTGCAGAGTTTGGTCAAGCCAAACTTGATGTGCTTAGCCGGGTGCGGGTGCGCACCGAAAATAATTGTGTGGCTAGGGATATAGTGCCTGTAGGCGATAATATCTTATTTGGTTACAACGTTTTTATTGGGCTAAAAAAAGAAACCAAAGTCCAAGATGTGTTTGCCCTGTACAAACTCAAACAAAACGACTCGGGCTTTGAATTGGACGCCCAAGACTTGGCTGGCAGTTTTTTAGCAGATAGCACTTTTGTTAAAGAATTTAACGAGTTGTATGTCTATTACAAAGAAGCGCGATTAATACAGCTTAAGGTACAAAATCAAACCCTGTTTGCGGTGTTTCAAATTGGCCGAAAGATTGATGACACTCGAGTATTTCAATGGCGAGTCAATAAAGACGGTAGCGCCAGTTACATCGACAACCGCGGCGAGCGAGCGATTAAGGTTGCCGCCTCCCATGATTTTGAATGGCATAAAGCTGGGCGAGAAACCCATGAGACGGGGCAACATCCACACGTTAATATTCTCGATCAGGTGTTTGTCGAAACCATAGGTGGTCAATTAACGATTAAGGTAGAAAACAATACTGAAGATGGTTTGGGTATCTATAACGAATCGGTTGAAGATCAAACCCAAAGCCTAGCAGATGCCGACATCCAATATGCACAAATTGGCAGCTTAATATTGCTAAAAATCCAACCGTATCGAGAAAAACAGTATCGCTTTTTAGTCTTTAATACCCGCACTAACCAAGTGAACCGTATCGATGCTATTGGTTTAGCTTGTGTGTCTTTGCCGGAAGACCACGGCATTATTTTCCCTGGCGGTTATTATCTACAAAATGGTGAAACTAAATCTTTCCCAGATGAAATTCAAGGCTTGCAGTTTAAACGCACCATTCGTTCGCCCAATGGTGAAGACGTACTCTATGTATTTTACGAGCCTGAGTCGGGCTTAGTGGGTCTGTACTCTTACAATCTAATTCGTAAAGAGTTACAAAACCCCATTTATGCCCATGGTTACAGCGTGTTTGAAAATGGCACTATGGTGGTCTTTGTTGCCGAAGACGAAGCTACCCGTGTTCATCCCATGCAAGTGTGGGAAACCCCGTATTTCAGTCAAGAGCATGCTGCTAAACAACCTACATCCGATAGTTTTTTCAGCCGCATTGGCAACAAAGAATTAGTGCGCGGAATTTCTGATTTAATCGCCATCAACCGCAGTGTGGCCAATCCCAATCCAAGCCGTAATTTATATGAAGATCTAATCAAAACCTGCCGTACTATGTTTGATAGTTATTACTGGTTAGCCGAGCCAGAAGTAGACGGTTTAGGTGAAGTGGTTAAACAAATCACCGCCACGGCGGAACTGGTGATTGATGAGTTTGTAAAAGTCGAACAAATTCGGGTGCAAGCTGACAAAGCCCTTACTCAAGCCGAGCAAAAACAAGCTGATGTATTAGCCACCATTAAAATAAGCGATTGGCAATCACCAGAACAATATGTCGAATGTTTAACGGCGTTGCGACAACAACGCGGGCATTTAATCACTCTCAAAGAGCAGCGCTACATCAATCGCCAGCGTATCGCTGAATTAGATACCCAAGTAAGTGAACAATTTGAGAGCGTCAGCAGTGCCACAGTTGAATTTTTAGCGGCGGATAAAGCCTTACAGCCTTATCATGACAAAATAACCACCCTAGAAAATAGCTTAGCCCAAGTGACTTTGGTGGTGGATATAAAGCCGCTCATTGAAGAATTGGATAACTTGTCTATTGGTTTAGATTTATTGACCGAGATCCTTAATGGTTTAAAAGTCGACGATGCCACCATTAGAACTAAAATTCTCGATGATATTTCAGAAATTTACGCCAAGCTTAACCAAGTCAAAGCTCAGGGCAAAAAACGCCGCAAAGAGTTAGGTTCAGGTGAATCATCAGCCGAATTTGCTGCTCAGTTTAGGTTGTTTTCTCAAAGTATCAACAGTGCCATTGCTATGGTGGATACGCCCGAAAAAGCCGATGAGCAGTTATCCAGATTAATGATCCAGTTAGAAGAGTTAGAGTCCAAATTTAGCGAATATGACCAGTTTCTCAGCGATATTATGGATAAGCGGGAAGAATTACACAGCGTATTTGAAAGTCGTAAACAAAGCCTACTAGAAGACCAACAGCGCCGCTCGCAAAACTTATTTGGTGCCGCAGAAAGAATCTTAAAAGGTGTGAGCAGGCGTGCGCAGTCATTTAAGGATGCAGACCAACTCAATACCTATTTTGCTTCTGATCCTATGGTGATGAAAATTGCTGATCTTGTCACTCAGTTGCGCGAACTGAACGACCCCGTTAAAGCTGACGATTTAGAAGCCCAATTAAAAGCAGCCAAAGAACAAGGTATTCGCAGTCTTAGAGATAAACAGGATATTTTTGAAGATGGCGGCGCTGTTATTAAGTTGGGTAAACACAAATTTAGCGTCAATTCACAAAATCTTGATTTAACTCTGTTGCCCCGAGACGATGGCTTATACCGTCATTTAGTGGGGACTGACTATTTTGAACGTTTAGATAGTCAAGAACTCAACGACCTTAAACCTTACTGGCAACAAGCCTTAGTTTCTGAAAATGATAGGGTAAGCCGAGTCGAATATTTAACCTCACTGATTATTCGTGATGGTGAGTTACAGCAAAATGGTCAATCCATTCATGCTTTGTATGAAAGGTGTCATGACCCCAAAGCATTGCTGGAATTAGTGCGCCAGTATATGACTGAACGTTACCAAGAAGGTTACGAAAAAGGGGTGCATGATTCCGATGCTGTCAAACTATTGCAGGCTATTTTACCAGTGCATCAAAAAGCAGATTTACTGCGTTTTTCGCCTAAATCACGAGCTTTGGCCATGTTATTTTGGGCCTTTTCGAGTCGCGAAAAAAACCAACAAAAAATTTGGCAAAGCCATGCTTTTAGTGCCCAATTGCTCGCCAAATCATTTAATAGCCGCAATGGGTTTGAACAATTACAGCAAACACTCCAGCAAAAAATTCAAGCCTTTTGTTTGCAGTTTTCACTTCATTTTGAAGAGCATGAAATTGCACAAAGCACTGACTATTTAAGTGCTGAATTAGCCCAGCCTAAGTTGGCGTTTATCAGTAGTCAACCCGCTAAAAGTTTGTCTGAAAATTTCACTAAACAGTTAGACACCCTAGGGCATTTACATGAATTCCAAAGCGCCATGGCGCAGTTTAATCAATTGCTTGAACAAGCCGAACCTAAACAAACTCAAATTGCAGGTTTAGAAGAGCAATGGAGTTTAACTAACGCTTGGCTTGCGGCTACCTTAGGCGAAAAAGACAAGGCACAATTAACTCATTATTTACCAGAGGCCGCGGCCTTACTTATTTGCCATGGCAAACTCAATGTTAGACCGAGTAAAGTTGATCTGAACATCACAGTAGATGGGCTACTCAGCGATCATAAAAACATTGAAAACAGTCAGCTCAATATTGCGTTAGATGAATACAGCGAACGACTCAACCAATACCACAATCGGCATGTAGCGAATTTTCATCGTTACCATCAACTGCGCCAGCAAGAAATGCAGGCCAGTAAAAAGGAATTACAACTTGACGCTTACAAAGCCAAGCCCCTTAGTTCTTTTGTACGTAACCGTTTAATTAACGAGGTCTATTTGCCGATTATTGGTGATAACCTCGCCAAACAAATGGGCACTATAGGTGAAAACAAACGTACCGATTTAATGGGCTTATTATTACTAATTTCACCACCGGGCTACGGTAAGACGACTTTGATGGAGTACGTGGCGGATCGCTTAGGCTTAGTGTTTATGAAAATAAACTGCCCATCACTTGGCCATGATGTTACCTCAATCGATCCCGAAAACGCCCCCAATGCTACCGCAAGGCAAGAGCTCGAAAAGCTCAATCTTGGCCTAGAAATGGGCAGCAATGTGATGTTGTATTTAGACGATATTCAACATACTCACCCAGAGTTTTTGCAAAAGTTTATCTCATTGTGTGATGGCACTAGACGCATTGAAGGTGTCTGGAAAGGCCAAGCTAAAACCTATGACATGCGCGGCAAAAAATTCTGTGTGGTGATGGCCGGTAACCCTTATACCGAATCTGGCGATGTGTTTAAAGTGCCCGACATGTTAGCCAACCGTGCCGATATTTATAACTTGGGTGATGTGCTCGGTGGTAAAGAGGAGCAGTTCGCCCTTAGTTATATCGAAAATGCCCTCACCTCGAATCCTGTGTTAGCTCCTTTAGCACTGCGTGACATGCAAGATGTGTATAAATTAGTGGCTATGGCACAAAGTGGTAACAACAATAGTAGTGACTTGAGTCATCAATACAGCAGCGCTGAAGTGAATGAAATCATTAGTGTCTTGAAACATCTAACGGCCATTCAAGACGTGATCTTAAAAGTGAACCTTGAATATATTCGCTCAGCGGCCACTGCTGAAGATTACCGTGAAGAACCGCCCTTCAAATTGCAAGGTAGCTATCGGAACATGAACAAAATGGCCGAAAAGATCTCGGCTGTAATGAATCATGACGAACTTATGCAATTGATAGGCGATCACTACACAGGTGAAGCACAAACCCTCACCTCAGGCGCCGAAGAAAACTTACTTAAATTAGCCATATTGAGGGGGGTGATGGATTCAGAAAAAACCACCCGTTGGCAACATATCTGTAGTGCCTTTGGCAGTAAAAAAAGCCTAGAAGTTGAAGGCGACCCCACCACCCAAGCGGTGCAACAATTAGGTCACATTTCTAATTCTTTAGAAGCTATAAAAATAGATATGCAACAGTCGGATACCACAGATTTAATTAAACCCATCAATCGCGTGGCCACTGCTATGCATCTGTTAAGCAAGGTATGGTCAGGTGCCTCAGAAGATGATTTTAAGAAGAAAAAGTAATTTGAAAATCATGTTTAAATTGGCCACAGTAGACAAGATAACTTAGAAAGGTAATAGATATGAATGGTGCAGGTGGCAGTTCAGGTGGTATTGGTCAGTTTTTTATTGGCGTGATTATGATGTGTGGCGGTTTTTATTTGCTACTTAATTCCATCACTGTCTCGTCCAACTTTGGCCTAAGTTCAAGGTTATTCGGTTTCGGTAACAACTTCGGTGTCACCGGCGGCATGATCATGATCCCCTTTATTTTTGGCATAGGCCTAGTCTTTTTTAACGCTAAAAACATTTTAGGTTGGCTGTTAACCCTGGGCTCAATCACCGCCCTAATTTTTGGTGTAATTTCATCAGTAAGATTTAACCTACGTACAATGACAACTTTTGAGTTGATTGTGATTTTGGTATTAGCTGTAGGGGGATTGGGATTGTTTTTAAGGTCGTTGAAGAAGATTGATGCGAAGTATAGTTGAGTTCATTGCAGTGTTTTGGAGCTAGAATGAGCCAGTGACTATGTTAAAGCGTGTCAATCGGGTAGCAAAAAACATATGTCGCGAAGCGTGCTGTTAAAAGGTGATACCCACCTTAATTGCATTGAAGTGGGTAACCGTCTGGGAGGTTTTATTAATACATTCGAATCACTATTCAACCAGCTTACTAACAACAGTTACATTACTGTGTAATGTCTTATGAACTGGACATTTATCGGCAATTTCTAAAAACCTTTCTGTTTGTTGTTCTGTCAAATCGCCAATAAAACTAATATTACGCACAATCGCTTCTATGCCGTTTTGCTGTTCACAATTGTCGCAATCTTCGATGTAATTGCGTGTATGTGTTAGTTCTACTTTTATATGTGCTATGGGCAGCTTTTTACGCTGAGCGTACATTCTTAATGTCATTGACGTACATGCCCCTAAACCAGCAAGTAGGTGTTCGTAAGGATCTGGACCTGCATTTTTACCACCGACTTTAACGGGCTCATCTGCCAACCAGTAGTGGCTTGCAGTGCTAACATGTTGAGTGAACTTGTGATCTTTTTCTTCCACTAAAACATGCCCCTGAGCTACCTTACTTTGATAGGTTTCTGCATCATTTGGTACGTACCTACTTGCCCATGCTGCTATAACAGCTGCAGCATATTCAGAATCATTTTTATTGCTTAATAAATGATCTGCGCTGTCTAAGCTTACAAAGCTTTTTGGGTGCAGCGCGGCTTGATAAATTTTTTCAGCTTCTGAGATGTTAACAATAGTATCTACCGGTGAATGCAACACTAACAGAGCTTTTTTGAGTTTACTGATATGCCCAGTATCGTAGCTATTAATGTCGTCTAGGAACTGTTTTTGTATCTTAAATTTGCGACCAGCAAGATTTACTTCAGCTTCACCGTTTGCTTCTATATCGTCAATATGAGCAGCAAAATTATGGGTCACATGTGCCGCATCTGATGGCGAGCCAATAGTCACAACCGCCACTGACTCAGGCACTTTCTGAGCGACGCCCAATACTGCCGCACCACCTAAACTGTGGCCTATGAGTAATTTTGGTGCGCTATATTCTTTACGTAAAAAATCTGCTGCTGAGACTAGATCTTGTATATTTGAAGAGAAATTTGTATTCGCAAAGTCACCATCACTATTACCTAAACCAGTAAAGTCAAAGCGTAAAACGGCAATACCTTTAGCAGTCAGTGCCCTGCTAATACGAGATGCCGCTGCCACGTCTTTACCACAGGTAAAACAATGGGCGAAGAGAGCATAAAATTTAACATTCGACTCGGGTGTTTCTAAAAGCCCGCTGAGTGTGTGATTACCACTGATAAACTCTACTTTTTGACGCATAACAAATTCCTCTAATTCTTAAGTAAAAACAATTTCAAATGTTGCCGAATAAAAACTCGGTCCAAAACCTAGGTGTGTACTCAATATGATGAAGAAAATACTGGATCCTTTAATATTTGCTGGAACTGTCAAACTGAAAACTCATAACTAATTGTATAAACGCGCATAATGCAATCCCCGACATTTGACATCATCCACTACTTTTCGATCTTAGAGCAGCTGCTCTCCATAAAACCAATTATATATTTTGCGACTTCTACCGGCTTTTCTTCCACTGTAAAATGCCCTGAATCTAATAAGTGTAACTCTGCCTTTGGCACATCTTTTAAGTAGGCTTGCGCACCAGCTGCAATAAAGGCTGGGTCTTTCTTACCCCAGACAATCAGTGTGGGTGGTTGATGCTTTCTTAAGTAGGCTTGCCACTTTGGATAATCTAGCAGGTTATTGTAATAATCTTGCAGCAATTGAACTTGAATTAGTCGGTCTTTTTGGGTCTGTAAAAAATGTAAATCGTGAGTCCAACTATCTGGGTTCATAATAGCTGAGTTGTTAGGTACGTCACGTAAATACTGCTTGTTGATAATGGCTGGCTCTCCAGTAAACGAATAAAGTTTATCTAGCTGAGCTTGTGATCTATCTTGATTAGCCTGTTTAAAGAACGCCTGTCTAGATGGCGTTAACCCCGCTAAATATGCATTACCATTTTGAACAATAAGTGTTTCTAGTTTATCTGGATGGTTTAGTAACATTTTAAAACCAACCGGCGCGCCAAAGTCTTGAATATATAAGCTATATCGTTCTACTTTAATATGCTCAAGTAACCCATTTACGTATTCTGCCAGTAAATCAAAGGTGTATTTTTGCGCTGCTGGATCGGGGCGTTCACTATAACCTGAGCCTAAATAATCAGGGGCAATAACATGATAACGCCCAGACAACAGCGGAATAAGTTCGCGATAAGTATGTGACGACGACGGGTAACCATGTAATAACACTATAGTTTGTTTATGTTGTTCACCGGCTTCTCGGTAAAAAATTTGTTTTCCTTGTATGCTTGCATAACGATAAGAGGTTTTTGAAGGCCATGCAGCATCGGCAGCATTAACCTTAGATGTGAGTGTAACTAAGGAAACAAATATTAGGCTGATAAACATCACTATAGTTGTGAGTAAGGATAAAGAAGGCTGTACTTGATTAGAAATGGAAGGGTATTTGGATTCTATTGCCTTAGCTTTAAATAACGGTATTGGTAATTTCATGGGTATCTCGATATAGATTAGCTCAGAGAAGACCTATGACCTGTGTATTTTTGTTCAAAATATTATTTATTTTTAAATCGAACAAGCAAAGAAGGAATGGTAAAAACAAGACCTTCGACATCTCATATGAGTATTTCGAGGATAGCCAATATCACCAAAGTGCAGAGTAAAATTACTGAGTTACACTTTCAAAATAGCTGTGATCGTTAAGGGCTTTGCTTATCATCATGGCGCCTTCAAGCAAACTAATAGTAACAATAGCTGCGTGTACCGGATCAGGTTCGCCGTTGGCATTATGTGCAGTCGTTAACCAAGCCAAATTTTCATTAAAAAAACGTTTTACTTCGAGGCGTACTTTGTCTGGTAGGCTTTCACTTTGCGCACCTAATAATCCACATAAACACATTTTGTCATCGGTGATTAATGCACTTCTAAATAGTTGAGTGTATACATCGATAGGGTTTGTGCCGTTTATTTTAATATTGTTGGGATCGCCTAATGCGGCTAAAAACGAATTAGTATATTGATGTGCGACCTCGGCGCCTAAATCGGCTTTTGTTGGAAAATGATAGTGCACACTCGCACTTTTAATACCTACTTCGTTAGCAAGCTCCCTAAAGCTAAAATTACTGTAGCCACCTTGGCGTACCTTATCCTCTGCCGCTTTTAATAGAGCTTCTTTTTTGGTCATTTTACTATTTCCGATCAGTGTGATGGCATTATCAACTGGCAAATTATTATTTACAAGCAAGAGCAGATCTTCATTATTTTCAGATACTCTTTTCACGTTATTTTCGCCATGTTTGATCTCCACTCTTCATTTTAAAAGTTGACTTAGTATAAATTAAATAATATAAACTACCTATCAGTAGGTAGGTAAGGCTGGTAGCTCTTTTTTAAAACTCATTTAGTAGAGATAATCCATGAAAATATATGACGTAGAAAACTTTCCCAATCCACTTAGAGTCCGTATTGCATTAGCAGAAAAAAATGCCACTTCGAATGTTGAGTTCATTGCTGTAGATTTAATGAATGGTGAGCACCGTACGGATGCCTTTTTGGCTAAAAATCCATTGGGTGCTGTGCCTGTGCTTGAATTAGATGACGGCACGTACATATCTGAATGTTCGGCAATTATTGAGTATATCGATACTGAATTTGCAGGCGATTCTTTAACAGGCACTACTGCCAAAGAACGCGCAATCATCAGCATGATGCAAAAACGTGCCGAGTCTACAGTACTTGATGCGGCAGGTACGTATTTCCACCATGCCACAGATGGCTTAGGTCCAGTGCTTGAAACCTATCAAAATAAAGAATGGGGTAATAAACAAGGAGAAAAAGCCAGTCAAGGTTTAGTGTATTTTAATGATGTATTAGCTAACTCACAATTTGTAGCTGGTGACACCTTTAGTGTTGCAGATATAACGTTATTTGCTGGGTTAGTCTTTGCAGGTTTTGCACAAATAGCCATACCTAGTGAGCTAACACATTTAGTTGCATGGCAAGAAAATGTAGCTAAGCGCCCAAGTGTTGCAGGTTAAGTACAGATATTAATATTTAGGAGTCAGATATGAAAATTGCAGCCGATTTTAGCCAACGTGTTGTGGTACATAGTGAGTCACTTGAGTGGATCCCATCACCTATGCCTGGTGTAGACAGAAGACCGCTTGATAGAGTGGGCGACGAAATTGCACGTGCAACAAGCATAGTGCGCTACGCCCCCGACAGTGAATTTTCACCTCATGTGCATACAGGTGGCGAGGAATTTATTGTACTTGATGGTGTATTTCAAGATGAACATGGCGATTTTCCTACTGGCTCCTATATAAGAAACCCACCACAATCTCGGCATCAACCAGGCTCTAAAAATGGTTGTGTTATCTTTGTAAAACTATGGCAGTTTCAAATGGAAAACAGAACTCAAATACGTTTACAAACTGATTTTATGGCAAAGATTGCACATCCAGATTTTAGCAAAGTTGCTGTGACACCTTTATATAAAGATGCGTTCGAAGAGGTGAGTTTGTTGTATTTTGAGCCTGAAGCAGAAATATCACTAAATGTGCAAGGTGGCGCAGAATTACTTGTATTGGAAGGTACCTTAGATGAGCAAAGCGACACTTTGGTTAAAGAAAGCTGGTTACGAGTGCCAATAAATAGTGAAATCAAAGCAAAAGCGGGTAACAAAGGTGCAAAAGTGTGGCTCAAAACCGGGCATTTAATGGATGTAGATAATCAAATTGCACGGGTACAAAATGCTTAAATTGTATTAGTTGTTATTCACTCTGAATCTGGAATTTTCTAGTGCCAAAGCGCGACTGTGTCCGACAGTCGTCTATGAGCAAAAAGCAGTGAAAGCAAAAGACGAAAGCTTCTCACCACAGAGATGTATGGACTCCCTCCCCCTTGGAGGGGAGCGTAATAAGTAAGCAAACTTTTACCAACAGCAGCCCATACATCTCTGTGGTCCAAATACTTTTTCGAAGGAATTAGCCCACGGCTTTTAAAATCACTGGGGTTAGTGATTCTGGTAGGGTTATTTTGCCAGCTAAAACAAATTCATGCGCATCAGCAGACATTTTTTTCCAGGTTTTACGGATGATATCTATCCACTTTTGCTCTGTGTATTCAGGATGCTTGGCAGCAAAATCAAGCATGTAATTTTCAATAAAAACTAAGCCAACCACGTCTTCCAGTAACTGGGTATCAGGGTTTGATTTAATCCCCACTTTAGCTACAGCATCTTTAGCCCGTTTAATTTCTTGCTCACTAAAACCCGCTTGAACCATGATGCTGGCCACTTTATCAGCATGAAAGATATAAAGATCACTACGCCACTTATGATAGCCCTGCTTATTCATAGGGTAAGCACTACGGGGAGATTGCCAGCGTTGAATATGCTGGCCGTGAATAGCCAGTTTTATTACAAAGTCAGCATCAGGCTTGTAACGCGCTAACATGTCGGACATGCGTCGACTATATAACTGCTCCTTTGGCCAAGCTTTACCTTCAGCTTGCACAATATTAGGATCCTGACTGTTGGCGTTATCAATAAGATTAATAGCTTGTTCGTAGGCAGCTTGAGTCATAACACTCTCCGTATAAATAAGGTGAACAAAAAATTGATATAGATGGGTATGGTAACCCGAATCTAAGCAGTTAGAGTAAAGGTTTTAGAAGCACTGTGCTGTTATCTCGATCCAATTATGAACACAGAAAAGGAAATTAATCAGGCATTGCGTGACTTTCAGCACGGCGTTTAGGCTTAGATTTAGTTAACTCAGTTAATTATTTCTCATGAAGTGCTAGCAGCCTCTCAATTCTGCGTTGTGCCACCCAAGAATGGCATTCAAAAATTCTTTCAAGTCGCTTCCTTAAATTTTGCACATTTTCCTTAGGCGTTCTGGATTATATTTAGCCCAATGCCGAGACGAAATTGACATTTATTGGCAACTAAGAACTTATTTTTCTGCTCAGGTTAATGCTCACATTTACTAAAAATGTACCTAAATAATAGGATAGCCCTCTAGAGGAAAAGTCATGTTTACTCATAAAAACTTTTTAGCAGCACTATTTGGTGTGGCGGTTTTGTCAGTATTGAGCGCCTGTGGGGGAAGCTCGTCTGACTCTAACAATTCCGCAACAGCCACCGACTCTAATTCAGACAATGACACCGGTACTGGCACGGGCACAACAGCAGCCTGTGATACACCAGCGACAGAATTGTCGAGCGCCTTTCTGGAATTTGTGGCTGCACCTAATGTGACAGTTGTGTTATCTGAAGACGGATGTAGCGTTTCTTTAGAATCTGCAGGAAAACCGGACCATACTTCCTCTTATTGGGACGCAGGTAATGCTAGCGGTTTATATGTTGAGCCTGAAGATGCCTCTTTATTCGCTGCGCAACGATCGCCAGGAGATATTGAGGACTATACCAACGATTTTAACTTGACCGTTTCGGTTTCTCCACAACTAGCAAGCAGCTCCTCTGCCACTCCCCTTGGTGCAATTGGTATTGCATTGAGTGGCGCTCCAATCTTCAATGATTCTGAAGGTAACGGTGATGTGTCTCTTGGTGTTATTCAAGGTTTCGATCGTAATGGCGCACATACTGGCCCCCAAACCTATCATTATCATTTAGAGCCGAAGGCTATTTCTCATGATGATGATGCATTGGTTGGTATTATGGCAGATGGCTTCTTTATTTTTGGACGTAGGTGCTACGCTGTGGGGGACTATCCCACTGACCTTGATGAGTCGAATGGCCACAGCACAGTGACCTTGTACACAGGGTCAGGGGCAGAAGATGCAGAGTACCATTATCATGTTTCAACTGAGCAATATCTCAACGGCGATTATTATTTGATTTTCCCTGGGAACTTCCAAGGCACCCCGAGTGATATTAATTAAAAGCCGCCTAGGTATTTTTGAGGTTTGTTGCTTATTGGTCGCCTTGGCAGTCATTTGTATATCTGTTTGGATACATCTACAGGGGCCATTGATTGTCGATAAATCAGAAATTTCAATCAACCAAAAAGGCCAGCGTGTTTACCAAAACCAAGCTTTCACTGGCGAAATGGTGAGCTACCATACTCCCGGTAAGCTTGCTACCGCAGACCAGTTTGTTAATGGTAGACGTCATGGATATGCCAGAAAATGGTTTGCGGATGGACTGTTAGGTTATGAGTCACATTATGTGTCGGGGGCGAGGGAAGGCATTACCCGAAGTTGGTGGTTTAATGGCAATCCTCGTTCCGAAACCTTTTTTGTAAAAGGGAAATCAGAAGGGGTCGCTTGGCATTGGTATCGAAGTGGCGCTAAGTTTAAACGCTATAACACCCTAGCGGGCAAGCCTGTTGGATTACAACAGGCTTGGCGTAAAAATGGGACTTTGTTCAGTAATTTTGAATATAAAAATGGGCGAATTTATGGACTTAGAAAAGCAAATAACTGTGTTGGACTCGAAAATGAAGTTATCTCTCCTGATTATTATGCATCGCAAGATTATTAAGCTAGTTACAAGCACACTACTACTTGTGGTCGCATTGAACGTATCTGCTGAGAGTTTGCCATTTTACAACAGTAAAGAATTTACACCTCATTGGATCGAGCCAACTAGTGCAAAACTCGAAAATTTTCATCAAATTCCTTCATTCAGTTTTGTAGATCAGGACGGTAAAAACGTTACCGAAAAAAGCTTCGAAAATAAAATCTATGTTGCTGGATTTTTCTTTAGCACCTGCCCGGGTATTTGCCCAATGATCAGATCTAAGTTAGCTAAAGTGCAAGAAACCTTTGTTGAAGACCCTGAGGTAAAAATTCTGCAACACTCTATTCGTCCTACTACAGATACGGTTGAAATATTGAAAGCCTATGCCGATGAGCATGATATTAAAAGTGGAAAATGGCATGTAGTAACGGGTGATAAAGATGCCATTTATAAGCTTGCTAAAACCGCTTATTTTGCCAGTGATGATTTAGGAAATATCCAAAATACCAATGATTTTCTGCATACTGAAAGTATTTTACTAATAGATAAAAACCGCCATATCCGTGGCATTTACAATGGTTTAAATAGCGCCTCTATGGCTTATTTAATTGCCGATATAGAAAATCTTAAAACAGAATTTCTAAGTCAATAGTCCATTATTGCTATCAAGTAGTAGGTGCGAAGAATAGGTTTAGTTATGTAAACAAAAAAAGCGCCGAGGCGCCTTTTTTACTCATTAAATAGCAAAGACTAGTTAGCTGTTTTGCTCACGAGCAATGGCGCGATAAGCAATATCATCACGATAAAACATGTCTTTGCAGCTAATGGTTTTAGCTAATTGATATGCATTTTGCTGAGCTTCGGTCACGGTATTGCCTAATGCCGTTGCACAGAGTACACGACCACCATTAGTCGTGATTTTACCGTCAACACTTTTAGTACCAGCATGGAATATTTTACTGTTAGCATCGCCAAGTTCTAAGCCTTCTATAACGTCACCTTTATTGTAACTGCCAGGGTAACCACCTGCAGCAAGGACTACGCCTACAGCAGCTCTGGCGTCAAAGGCTGCTCGAATTTGGTCAAGTTTGCCATCTAGGGCGGTTTCGACCAATTCAACTAAGTCAGATTGCAAACGCATCATTATGGGTTGCGTTTCTGGATCACCAAAACGGCAATTATATTCAATGACTTTAGGCGTACCATCGGCCATTATCATTAGCCCTGCATACAAAAAGCCCACGTAGGTATTACCTTCCTCAGCCATGCCAGCAACGGTAGGATAAATCACTTCTTCTAGCACTCGCTGATGGATATCGGGGGTCACAACTGGCGCAGGTGAATACGCGCCCATACCTCCGGTATTCGGGCCGGTATCACCATTGCCTACTCGTTTGTGATCTTGGCTGGTGGCAAAAGGTAAAACGTTTTTGCCATCCACCATCACAATAAAGCTGGCTTCTTCACCATCGAGGAACTCTTCGATCACCACGCGGCTTCCGGCTTCACCAAAAGCGTTACCCGCCAACATGTCACGGATAGCATCTTCTGCTTCGGTTAATGTCATGGCCACTATTACACCTTTACCAGCAGCAAGGCCATCGGCTTTGACTACAATTGGTGCGCCCTTTTCTTGCACATAAGCAATGGCAGGTTCAATTTCGGTAAAATTTTGATAGTCAGCGGTAGGAATTTTGTGACGTTCCAAAAAGTCTTTAGTAAAGGCTTTTGAACCTTCTAATTGCGCTGCAGCTTGAGAAGGCCCAAATATCTTTAACCCCTCGGCTTGAAACGCATCCACTACGCCTAACACTAAAGGTACTTCAGGGCCGACTATGCTTAGGTCGATCTGGTTTTGTTTCGCAAAAGCTAATAATCCAGCAACGTCTTCTGCTCCCACATCAACATTGGTAAGTTTATCTTCGGCTGCTGTTCCAGCATTACCTGGTGCTAAGAAAACTTCAGAGACTTTTGCTGACTGAGCCGCTTTCCAAGCCAATGCATGTTCGCGACCACCGCCGCCAATAATCAATACTTTCATAGTGTTAGTTTTTCTTTAATTAAGGTTTTATAAATTTTAGAGTCATTCGAGTACTTTCACCGATAGCTAAATATTTAGCGCGGTCTTTGTCGCCTAAACGTAAACTAGGTGGAAGGGTCCAAACGCCTTTCTCATGATCAGATGAATCTAATGGATTGAGGTTAATGTCACTCTCAGCTACTAAGGTTAACCCCGCTTTCTTCGCTGCAGCTACTACGGCCGATTGTTTCATATAACCGGATCTCTTTTGCATTTCGTCAGTGGCTGATTCGGGTAGTTTGTGATCCACCACGCCAAGCACACCACCTTTTTTGAGAGCCTTAGCAAAGCTGATAAACGCTTGTTCGATACCTTCTTGTCCCGCATCCATATACCAATTATGCACATTGCGAAAGGTCAACACGCGGTCTAAAGAGCCAGCAGGAGCAAAGTCTTGTGCCTTGATGTGATGAAACGCGGTGACTTTGACATTTTTATAATTTGGGTCTGTCGCTACTTTTTGTTTAAACCCATCAAGCAGACGTTTGTAATAACCTGGCGCACCATCGTAAAGGTAAAAATGTGCCGCATAATATTGGCCTTTGTCTTTAAGTAATGGCGCTAAAATATTGCTGTACCAACCTCCACCAGGGGAAATTTCTGCCACAGCCATATCTGCTTGAACATCAAAGAAGCGCAGAGTTTGTTGCGGATTGCGGTATTCATCGCGAATTCTTTGCTCAGCGGGGCGGTTTTCATTGCTCACGGCATCAATAATGGCATCAGCAAACACAGGGGTTGAGCTTAGTAGTGATATAGAAACTGCAACTTTTAATACATGTTTAAACATAATCTTCTCTCTTATATTCACATTAGGATTAACTAGATTGTATCGACAATATGCTCAAGAGGTAACAAAAAACGGAGCCAATATTATTGAGGGTAACTAACCCCAATGGTGACTCCGCTTATTGAACTAAACTATTAGTGTTTAAAGTGGCGCATCCCAGTGAAGACCATAGCAATACCATGTTCGTCTGCGGCATCAATCACTTCTTGGTCGCGCATTGAGCCACCGGGTTGAATAATGGCACTGATACCTGCAGCAGCAGCAGCGTCGATACCATCACGGAATGGGAAGAATGCATCAGATGCCATGACCGAACCTTCAACTTGTAAGCCTTCATCAGCCGCTTTTATGCCAGCAATTTTTGCAGAGTATACGCGGCTCATTTGACCTGCGCCTACACCTATAGTCATGCTGTCGTTGCAATACACAATAGCGTTTGATTTCACATACTTGGCGACTTTCCAAGTGAACATTAAATCTTTTAACTGTTGCTCAGTGGGTTTTACTTTAGTGACCACTTGAAGTTCGTCTTCTTCAACCATGCCAAAGTCACGGTCTTGGACTAATAAACCGCCATTAACGCGCTTGAAGTCGTGGCCTTCGGTTAACTGACCTTGCCAATCGCCGCACGCCAATAAGCGTACGTTTTTCTTGGCAGCAACCACTGCTACAGCAGCATCACTAATAGTTGGAGCGATAATCACTTCAACAAATTGACGATCAACTATTGCTTGAGCCGTGGCTGCATCGAGTTCGCGGTTAAAAGCGATAATGCCACCAAAAGCTGAAGTAGGATCGGTTTGATAAGCGCGATTGTATGCACTTAAAATGTCATCACCTAAAGCAACACCACAAGGGTTGGCGTGTTTAACAATAACGCAGGCTGGTACATCAAATTCCTTTACACACTCTAACGCTGCATCGGTATCGGCAATATTATTGAAAGACAATTCTTTACCTTGCAACTGAGTCGCTGTAGCAACCGATGCTTCTTGAATAGTATTTTCAACATAAAAAGCGGCACTTTGATGGCTGTTTTCACCATAGCGCAAATCTTGTTTTTTAGTGAATTGCATATTGTAAGTGCGCGGGAATTCACTGTGCTGATGACCACAGTTTGTAGCACATTCGCTTGATTCAATCATGGCGCCGAAGTAGTTGGCAATCATGCCATCGTATTCAGCTGTGTGTTCAAATGCGGCAATGGCTAAATCAAAACGTGTGGCTTTGGTAACAGAGTTGTTGTTGGACTGCATTTCGGCAGTAACCCGAGCGTAATCTTTAGCGTTAACCACAATAGTAACATCGTTATGGTTTTTAGCTGCGGCACGTACCATAGTAGGGCCACCAATATCGATGTTTTCAATGGCGTCTTCTAAGCTACAGTCTTCATTAGCAACGGTCGCGGCGAAAGGGTACAAATTCACTACGACTAAATCGATAGGTTGAATGTTGTTGTCAGCCATGACTTGTTCGTCTTGTCCTCGGCGAGCCAGAATGCCGCCATGAATTTTTGGATGCAAAGTTTTCACTCTGCCATCCATAATTTCTGGGTGACCAGTGTAATCTGATGCTTCAATGACGGTTAAACCATTGTCACTGAGTAATTTTGCAGTACCACCAGTTGATAAAAGCTCTACACCTTGGCTTGCCAAGAATTGGGCAAACTCAAGTAGGCCGGATTTATCAGATACGCTTAACAGGGCGCGACGAATAGAAGTTGCTGGAGAGTCTTGTTGCATTTTTATTCCACTAGTAAAGGGCAAAGGTTTTGGCAGATAAATTGGTATCTTTGTTTGTTGACTATTTGGTCATGCTTGTCACAAACAAAAAGAGCACCCAAAGGTGCTCTTAAAACTAGGCAAATAAACTTAGTTCATGCCGTATTGTTTTAGCTTCTTACGTAAGGTGCCACGGTTGATACCTAACATAGTAGATGCTTTTGTTTGGTTTCCACGTGTGAAAGTCATTATTTCTTCTAACATTGGCGCTTCTACTTCGGCCATGACTAGCTCATATAAGTTTTCGATGTTGGTATTATCAAGTTGTTTTAAATACTTGTTTACCGCTTGTTTAACAGAATCACGAAGAGGTTTTTGAGCCTGTGTTTGCGAAGGTGTGGTTACCGTAGTGGTAAATGGAGAAGTTACATTTTGTTCGAACATATACAATCGAGCTCTTTAAGTTAGTCATATTAAGCAGCAGGTGAAACGTCTTCAGTCACCGATGAAAGTGCTGGTTCGCCTGCCAATTTATCAAAGTACATAGTTAACGCATCAAGTTGCTGCCTTGCATCTTCAATGACGTTGAACTTTGCACGGAACAGCCTTTGCTGGTCGTGTTCAGCCAAATACCAGCCCACATGTTTGCGAGCAATTCTGCACCCCATAAAATCACCATAAAACTGGTGAACATTGGCGACGTGTTCCAGCAAAACGCTACTCACTTCATCAATGTCAGGCGCAGGCAATATTTGACCTGTTTGCAGATAGTGCAAGATCTCGCGGAAGATCCAAGGATGTCCTTGAGCCCCGCGACCGATCATCAGCGCATCTGCTTCGGTGTATTCCAATACGTGCTTAGCTTTTTGCGCGCTGGTTATATCACCGTTGGCAACTACAGGTATAGACACGGCTTGTTTAATTGCCTTAATGGTGTCGTATTCTGCGTCGCCTTTGTACATACAGGCTTTGGTGCGACCATGCACCGCTAATGATTGAATGCCGTTGTCTTGTGCAATTTGGGCTATTAATAAGCCGTTGCGATTTTCAACATTCCAACCTGTGCGTATTTTTAAGGTAACAGGCACATCAACTGCTTTTACTACCGCCTGAATAATTCTCTCAACCAGTAGTGGATCTTGCAGCAATGCTGAGCCTGCTAACTTTTTATTCACTTTCTTAGCCGGACAACCCATATTGATATCAACAATTTGCGCGCCGTTACCTACATTAAACTGTGCTGCTTGTGCCATTAATTCAGGATCAGACCCTGCAATTTGCACCGAACGCACACCCTCTTCACCTTCATGATCCATCCGTTGTTTGGATTTATCTGAATTCCAAACCCTAGGGTTGGACGAGAGCATTTCTGATACTACCAACCCAGCCCCAAGGCGTTTACATAGTTGCCTAAAGGGTCGGTCTGTCACTCCCGCCATGGGAGCTAGCATCAAATTGTTTTCTAGAGCATATGGACCAATCTGCATAATATAGAATGACTTTCCTTCACTTTTAATTGTGCAAAAATCGACCGTGCTTTAAAAAGGGGCGCAAGTTTAAGGGTTTTTTGTTGGCTTGGAAAGGCTAGAAATCAAACAAATTTGTACTTTTTTTAAGCAAACCATATTGACTTTATAAAAAGCAGCTATTTAAAAACTGGTTTACCAGTGTTTGATGTAAAATCGTTACCAATATGTAAATAGTTAAGCTTAAAAAGCCTAACGTTTGATATTGCCGAGTAACATATCTTTAAACATAACCCAATCACCAATCAAGCTGTAGAGGGGATATTTGAAGGTGGCTGGTTTGTTATGTTCAAAAAAGAAATGACCAGCCCAAGCAAAGCCGTAGCCCAAAACAGGTAATAACCATAACAGCATCCATTGTTCTGTGATGGCGACATAGGCGATTAGTAATAAAATCAAAGTTGAACCAACAAAATGCAGACGTCGGCAAGTCATGTTTTGGTGCTCAGACAGGTAATAAGGATAAAATTCGGCAAAACTGTTAAATTGTACAGGCGCTTGTTGGGTCATGGCGGTTTACTTCTAGCTTGCTGTTTGATTACAAATTTAACATAGCGAATCAACGCAAAATGTCTACTAGGCGACAGTTTAAATTTTGCACTTAATCACTATCTAAAACAACCAATGCCTTGAGTTTCAATGATTTGGCCCCATCCAAAGTTCAAGCAAAAGTATACGGACTCTATTATGAACAATGTGGTTGATATTACCCCAGAAAATTTCCAACAAGTTATTTTACAGGACTCGCAAACACAAGTCGTGATGGTGGAGTTTTGGGCTGAAGGTTATGAACCCAGCCAACAGCTGGCGCCAGTGTTAGCCAATGTGGCTGCGAAATTTAGCGGAAGTTTATTACATGCCCGTGTTGATTGTCAGCAACAGCAAGAAATCGCTGGGCAATTTGGTGTGCAAAACTTACCTACAGTCATCTTGGTAAAAGAAGGCCAACCCATAGACGGTTTTGCCGGTGTGCAAACAGAGGCAGAAATTATTGCTGCATTTGAGAAACACTTACCCAAGCCAGAAGACGCTTTGTATGAACAAGCGGTTGAGCTAGTCAGCGCTGGAGACTACCAGCAAGCTTATACTGTGCTGAAACAAGCCCATAATATGAATGGGCAAAGGGCTGATATCAAGTTATTACTGGCCGATTGCCAAGTTGAATTGGGGCAAATAAAACAAGCCAAAGCTTTGTTAGACACAATTGGCTTGGTTGACCAAGATGCTTTATATAATAGTATTTTGGGTAAAATTGAGTTAGCTGAACAAGCAGCTGAGTCTCCTGAAATAAAAGCCTTACAAGAGCAATTGGCACAAAATCCTGATGATCTAGAGCTTAAAGTGAAACTTGCAGTGCAATTGCATCAAGCCAATCAAATAGAAGAAGCCTTAGAGCTTATCTTATCTGTCTTATATAAAGACCTTAATTTTGGTGAAGCGAAAAAGCTGACTCTAGATATGATAAATGCCTTGCCTGATGGAGATCCTTTGAAGTCGAAGTATCGTCGTAAAATTTATGGGTTGTTGTATTAGGCTAATAAATTCTCAAAGCACTTTAGGATTGAGAAGTCTTCAAATAAACCGGCAAATGCCGGTTTTTTGCTATTAAAAATAAGCAATACTGACGTTTGGCCTTATAAAACCAAGCATTCAAAGTGTTTTGTTGTTTTTAGCAGCAATATGTCCTTTACTTATTTTTCCTGTAACAATTGTGCCGTCGAAGCAGCAAGACTAGAAAGAGCCGGAGGCAAAGTGCACTCAACCAAAATGGCGATTGGAGGTTATGGTTTTGTCACTTTGCCGTTAGATACTGAGGGCAATATGTTTGGATTGCATTCATTGAAATGAGGTATCTATTTTATGTTGTTTAAGGTTAAACGTGCCGCCCTAAACTCTTTGGCTTTTAATGACAGTCATGCCATTAAGCTAACGTTAGTGATTTTTATTTTATCTGTACCAAATCAAAGCCAAGGTCAAGTTGACCCACAATGGCTAAAAAGTTGGCACCAAGCGGTTGCTATGCGACCTGAAAGTGTGAGTGTTAGCAGTGTCATAGTGTCGCCCAACGAACCAGGCATACCCCTTGTTGTGCATGGACAGATTTTTAAACCTGATGGACAAACATTCGCTAATAGCGTGCTGGTGCATGTATATCATAGAGATCATGCGGGATTCGATTTTGGTGCGAATGACAGAGAGTTATCGACTTGGCGTATACAAGGATGGGCAAAAACTGACAATCAAGGTAAATTTGAGTTTAAGACCATTAGACCCGCCGCTGATCACTTAGGTCGTGAAGGTGGTCATTTTCATTTTACTGTTGTATCTGAAGAGTTTGGCAAACAATGGATGCACAAGATCCATTTTTTAGATGATCCCAAGTTATCTGCCAGAGAAAAACAACAATCAATCGCTCAAGGCCAATTTAGTTGGTTAACCGATGTGAAAACCTTTGATGGAATACAGCATATTAATGTGGCATTTAAATTAAAAATAAAAGCTGACTTTTAGTTTGTTTCCTAGTGAATTTTTAAACTTCACTATAAATAATAGATTAGCTTTATGACAATACGCAGTATTACTTCGAAGGATTATCTACAAGTAGTCGAGTTGTCTATTCCAAACTTGATAAGCCTCACTTTCATATTTCTAAACGAGATTAAGTTGTCAAAAGTATAAAAGAACGATTGGTTATTTAGAATTACGCCATTGCCGTGGTAATTTATAATTAGCTGCTAAATATTTCACTAAAAGCTTAGGAGTATTGTGTCTAACGCTTCTCTGCTTTTCGAAATTTTTGTTAGTTGGTACTAACTACGGTTTTGCGGCTTGTTAAATATATGAAGTTGTTGGGCTTTAAGCGTCAATCAATTTTGCATTTATCTGTTACCACTACTTTTCTAGGAATTGTAAAGGCTAGATTGATAAATGTTTTCACTGGTTCTTTTATGTACGGTTGTTTTCTATTGATGCTGTTGTACCGGAGCATTTGACGGAATTTACATGGGAACCACTTTTATTATTTGTTAGAGCATATAAAAGGAGTACAGCTTGTTTTCTGCATTTAGGAAATCTTTCGGTGGCGGAATGAAAATTTCCGATATTCAAGCTAACATTCTTGCTGGTTTAACGGTTGGGGTCATTGCACTGCCCCTTTCTATGGCGCTCGCCATTGCTAGTGGTGTTCCTCCACAACATGGTTTGTACACAGCTATTGTTGCTGGCATTGTCATCGCCATAGGCGGTGGCTCAAAAGTCAATATATCAGGCCCTACTGCTGCATTTGTGGTGGTGTTATTGCCGATTGTTCAGCAGTTTGGGATAGGCGGTTTATTGGTTAGTGGTTTTATGGCCGGTATTGTTTTGATAATGATGGGATTAGGGAAGTTCGGAAAACTTATCGAAATTGTTCCTTATCCAGTAATCATTGGATTTACTGCGGGCATAGGTGTGGTTATTGGCACCTTTCAGATCAAAGATTTTCTCGGCCTGAATATCGAATCTCTAGATGGAGATTATCTTGATAAACTGATTTTGATAGTGAATTCACTCCCCAGCATTGATTGGCAAGAGCTTTTAATTGGTGGCTTAACCATTACCACACTATTACTGTGGCCGCGCTTTCGCTCAAAAATTCCAGGGCACCTAATCGCCCTCCTAGTAGGTTCTGTTACCGCTTGGTTACTTAGCCAATTCACACAAGACTTTTCCGTTGCGACAATTGGTAGTCGCTTTCACTATGAGATAAATGGCATCACTGGTAATGGTATTCCGGCAATCTTGCCAAGTTTCGAGTGGCCATGGAATTTACCGGGAGCCGACGGTACCCCTATTGGTCTAAGCTTTGAACTGATCAAGCTGTTATTACCATCAGCCATTACCATTGCGATATTGGGTTCCCTTGAATCGCTGTTATGTGCGGTGGTTGCCGATGGAATGACAGGAAAAAAACATAACTCTAACGATGAACTGATTGGACAAGGTCTAGGTAATCTTATCGCGCCGCTTTTTGGAGGGATACCTGCCACTGCAGCCATTGCCCGCACTGCCGCAAGTATTAGAGCAGGCAGCAGTTCACCGCTCGCTTCTGTGGTGCACGGTTTGTTTATTCTTGGTTCGATACTCGCTCTTACGCCTTTGTTAGCCTACATTCCTATGGCTTCTATGGCGGCACTATTATTAGTGGTTGCATGGAATATGAGTGAGCCAAAAGAATTTATTCGGACGATTAAAATTGCCCCAAGAGATGATGTCATTGTTTTGATCTTATGTTTTTTGCTAACCGTTCTATTTGATATGACTATTGCCGTTGCGGTGGGTATAGGGCTGGCCTCTATGTTGTTTATTCGTAGAAGCATCACAATCACTAGTACAACTAGGGTTGAGAAAAACCATGCCGATTATGGTGATCTGCCAGATAGCATTGCTATATACGACATTAATGGCTCATTGTTTTTTGGCTCTGCACAAAAAGCACTACAAGCCATTTCCACAGTGACGCCAAACCTTCGGGTTGTCATACTCGATATGACAGAGGTTAACATGCTTGATATGAGCGCTATTGTTGCAATGGAGTCAATTACAGAGAGCCTAGCTAAACAACATATTTTCCTAATCATCAGTAATTTACAGCAACGAATGGCAGCGAAATTACATCGTGTTGGAATAAGTGATAAATCAGAAGAAGTACAATTTTCAGGGACAGTAGAAGAGGCAATCGCGATGGCTAACAAAATGCTCTAATTGGGTAGCCAGAGACTGTATCTGGCCCCTCAATTGCTTACTAGCGAAGCACTATGTTAATGATAAGATATGATAGTGTACTGAAGCAGACTAAACATTAAGGTTTGATTACTTAGGAAGGAATCAAAATGAGCAAAGAGCCCATCATTTATGACAGATTCTCGTGTAACAAATGTGCTGATAAAGGCAGCCTAGACTTTGACTTCACCATGGCTTTTCAGCCCATTGTTAACTGCTATAAAAGTGAAATATTTGGCTATGAAGCGCTAGTTCGTGGGTTAAATCAAGAGTCCGCTTATTCGGTTATTTCCAAAGTGAACGATGAAAACCGCTATTTGTTTGATCAGTTATGCCGAGTTAAGGCCATTTCACTGGCAGCTCAGCTTAAACTTCAGTCTATGTTGAGCATAAATTTTTTACCAAAAGCCATTTATCAACCCGAACGATGCATTCGTACAACATTAGACGCAGCCAAAAAATATAACTTTCCAACAGATAAAATCATGTTTGAGTTTACAGAGGTTGAAAAGATTGAGGATGTTAGTGTCGTTAAGAAAATCGTGAAATATTACGAAAAACTGGGTTTCATAACTGCAATTGATGATTTTGGGTCAGGGTATGCAGGCTTGGGATTATTAGCTGATTTTCAGACCTGTATTATAAAGTTTGATATGGAGTTAATTCGTAATATCCACCAAGACAGACCACGACAATTTATTATAAAAAATTGTTTGAATATGTTGCGAGACCTAGATGTTATCCCACTGGCGGAAGGGGTTGAGACTCTAGAAGAAATGCAATGGTTAAGGGATGCAGGCATAGAATTGATGCAAGGCTATTTCTTTGCGAAACCTGGTTTTGAGTGTCTGCCAGAAGTTAAGTTTGACCAATTAGTTTAGTGGTTATCTTGTTATCCCCCTCTTTGGTTTGAGTTGTATTTTGAAATTTAAGTGCTTATAAAAAATTGCACGTTTATTGCGCAAACAGCATAACGAATAGCTTGCAAAAAGGACTATTTTTCTTTTAGTATCCAGCACCAATTTGGTGCGAAAATTTAAAAAATGACGTTAAAACATTTAGTTAACGAGTTACTATTACTTGGTGGTTTTACTGCCAACTCCACTAGCCACACCGAAAAAATCATTTCAGCCTTGGGTGGCTTGATCAGCATTTCAGGCATTATCTGGATAACCAATAGCTTAATACAGGCAGGTACTTTAGATCCAAGTAGCGGCATTTTAGTGATTGCTTCTATGGGGGCCAGTGCAGTATTACTTTTTGCGGTGCCTCATGGCGCGCTATCGCAACCATGGGCAGTAGCAGGTGGTCATCTTATCTCAGGTTTAATCGGTATTAGCTGTTTTAAATTATTTGGTAATACTTTTATTGTGGCTGGGTTGGCAGTGGGAATTGCTATTGGGGCTATGTACTATTTACGCTGCATTCATCCTCCCGGTGGCGCTACAGCACTGACAGTGGTGATTGGGGGGCCTGCAATAACGGATCTGGGATACCAATATTTACTGCTTCCTATTGCTGTTAACTTAGTGGTGATTTTGCTACTGAGCGTTGTATATAATGCACTTTTTGCTTGGCGTCGTTATCCTGCTCATTTAGCCCATAAACTTAAAAAAACAGTTATGACTAAGCCCAAGGACAGGCAATTTGAATTAACCCATGAAGACTTTGCTGCTGCTATGCAGGAATTAGATTCCTACGTAGATATAACTCCTGAAGGATTGGCTGATTTGTTAGAATTAGCTAAACAACACGCCGAAAAAAATATTACTCATCCTTCTGAAATTATTGCTGGGCACTTCTATAGTAATGGAAAAATAGGTAGCTTATGGAGTATCCGGCAAATTGTTGATGCGGCGCCAATCAACAGTCGGCCTCATCTGGACCAAGTTATATACAAAGTATTGGCTGGTGACGGTGGTTATGAGACTAATATTTGTTTACGTTCTGAGTTTCATCAATGGGCCAGATTTGAAGTGATAAAACATAATCAGCAATGGATAAAAGTTGAGGGTGATGACTAGCCGCAATTGAGCACTGCTATTGTTACACTGTAAAAAAAGCCGAGTTTGAGATGAAAAAAATTGTATTGTTGTTGGGCCTATTATTTTTATCAGTTAATGCCGCTGCAATTGCCGGTACAATTGATACTGAGCAATTCGGTCATCATTATTTTAATGTTTGGAAAGCTACACAATCTCCTCAGGCCACTAAGAGTGATATACAGCGTTACCTTAGTCTGCTTAAAGATGATGTGGGTCATCAGCACTTACCCTATGATCCGGATGCCACCAGAGAGGCAGACGGCAAACAGCGGATGTTGGAAGGGATGCTTTATTATCTAGGTACTCATACTGAATATACTGCGACACTGGCAACTGTCGTTGTTGGGTACCAAGTTGTGGTGATTAAATACAACACTCAATTAGCTGGAAAACACCCGCAAACGGGAGAACTTATGAGGCTCTCTTACGACACAGTTGAAGTATTGGAAATTGAAGATGGCAAAGTGGCGGTTATTCGAAAATACAGTGAGTAGTGCTCTTTTGGAATACTTGTAAACGATTGCAAAAAGTTTGACTACCCAGTCTGAAAAGTAATAATGAAGCCCTTAGCCTAATAAAAAGAGTCGAGTCAAAATGAGTAAATTAAGCAGAAGACAATTTATGGCCATAACCGGAGCAAGTATTGTTGCTGGTTCTGTAAAAGGAGAGCAATTAATGGCAACAAAAACACAACTGATCCATACCGCTTATTTTTGGTTGAAAAATCCAGAATCTACCGCTGACCGTGATCAATTGATTGCAGGATTGCAAACACTAAGACAAGTCCCAACAGTAAAGGTTTTACATATAGGGTTGCCGGCTACCACTGAAAAGCGTGATGTGGTTGATAATAGCTTTCAGGTATCTGAATTGATGATGTTTGATGATTTAGCGGGGCAGAGTGAATACCAAGCGCATCCGATTCATCAAGCTTTCGTTAAAAACTGCTCCCATTTATGGGAAAAAGTAGCAGTTAAAGACTCTATTACAGTGTAACCCTTAATCAATTTCAATTAGAGTCAACAATGCAGACAAGTTTCCAGCAAATAAATAGCACTAAGGTGGGCAGTCTGCACTGAGCGGTTTTCTTTTAGGTCATAGGTATATCCAATCAATTGAGGTGGGTTTTGAATAAAAGTGCAGTAGTAATATTACTTCTTGGATTATTGGTAAGCTGTAGCAATTCTGATTGGCGCGATGCAAGTCGAGAGCCTGCAGGCATAGCGGCTGATCCAACCACAGAGAGAAATGCTGTTATTGAAGTCTATGCAGCCGATGCGTTTAGTTGGCGAGGTTGGTTTGCAGTGCATACATGGATGGCGGTTAAACCACAAGATGCCACCGAGTATACCGTTTATGAAGTGGTAGGTTGGAGAGTCAAGAGTGGTTTGCCAGCGCTACGTGAGTATCAAACAGCGACACCGGATCGTTATTGGTATGGAGCGAAACCAGAAAAACTCTTATCGATACAAGGTGATAAAGCCAGTGCGTTGATCCCGAAAATTTCTGATGCCGTTGCTCGTTATCCTTGGGCTAATGAATACACCTTATTTCCAGGCCCTAACAGCAACACATTCCCTCAATGGGTGGGATTGCAAGTACCCGAACTGGGATTAACCTTGCCATTTAGAGCCTTAGGTAGTGGTTATGCTGAGTAACGCTATATTTCTACAATAATGACTTCAATACCTAGTCGTTGTAGACCTTCTTGGTAGTCTTTGGGGATGTTTTGATCTGTCACAATTTTTCTGACCCCACTTGGCTCCAATATTTTGTGTAAACATACATGGCCGAATTTGGATGAATCTGTGACAACTATGACCTCACTGGCGACTGTGCACATTAATTTATTGAGTAAGGCTTCAGCTTCAAAATGAGTGGTGATGCCTCGTTCCATATGGAAGCCATCCACACCTAAAAACAGCTTGTCTACATGTAGCTCCTTTAAGGTGTTTTCTGCCAAGCTACCAAAAAAAGACTGGCTTTTACGTCTCAAGGTACCACCTAACAGCATCACATTGAGTTGCTCATGATGGGATAATTCGTTCACAATATTCAAGCCATTAGTGACTATTGTGACGTTTTCTTTGTTTTCTAAATGAGAGGCAATTTGTAAGGTTGTTGAGCCAGAATCGAGTATTATTGAATCACCATTTTCGACTAAGTTGGCGGCGACCGCTCCAATACTGCATTTTTCTACTGCGTGTAGAACTTGTTTGTCGTTCACTGTGACTTCTGTTTCGATTAAGGTACTGTCTTTTAACATAGCCCCACCATATGAGCGTGTTGCTAGACCTTGTTTTTCTAAAAACCTAAGATCTTTTCTAATGGTCACAGTGGAAACCTTGAACATTTCAGAAAGACTAGGTACTTGAACACTGCCTTTTTCTTTGAGCATCCTAGAAATTTCTACTCGTCTTTGGCTGGTATCGCGCATTCGTCTTCCTTTGTGTTAACTTTCGGTCTGAGTCTATTGTTGAGGATAATAGTCACAATGAAACATTTAAACAACTATTGGTTTCACTTTGCCAGTTATTAGTCTCAATTCTCAGCTAGTAATTTCTCTAACACCGCCTTAATAAATTTTTTGTGACTGGCTTTGAAGCCCTTGTGAATAAGCCTTACACGACCCTTTGCGTCAATAAAAAAAGCGCTTGGCATAGCTTCAATGGCATATTTTTCACTAATACCCGTATCGAAACCTTGAAGGTGGGTAAAGTTGACTGGGAATTGTTTAAGAAAGTCAGTCGCTAGTTTTGGGTTGTTATCTAAATTAACTGATACTACTTCAAAACCATCTTGTTGATATTGCTGTTGTAATTGCGCAAGGAAAGGGAATGATTGTCGGCATGGGTGGCACCAAGACGCCCAAAAATCCAAATACACAACCTTACCTTTAAACTGTGCCAACGTTATTGGCTGCTGGTCCTGTAATGAGTTAAGTGTGAAGTTAGGAGCATCATCATTAATAACCACGGCTTGTGCGTTATGAACGCACAAGCCTAAATGGGTTATAAGAAGTAAGCTTATTAGTTGTTTGAACGATTTCATTGGTTTACTTGGCGTTTGCAAGGGGGATCAGTTCCAATAGTAGATAATCCTCGAACTTAGCAGGTAACTTGGCAAGTGGTCCTGTTACTGTGCCTAGGTTTTTATTATTAATGTAGTCAAACACCTGATATTGCTGGGCTTTTAAGCCCCTTAATTCTAGCTTTTCATCCCA
Organism: uncultured Paraglaciecola sp.; assembly: GCF_963977085.1. Classification (GTDB taxonomy): domain Bacteria; phylum Pseudomonadota; class Gammaproteobacteria; order Enterobacterales; family Alteromonadaceae; genus Paraglaciecola. Next base: position 182,678 of record NZ_CAXBNC010000003.1, read on the forward strand.
TTTTTCTGCATAAAAACCATAGTATAAGCGGTCATCTTTTGCGATGGCATGGGCTTCAGGTAGGTCAAAACCAATATCGTATAATTCACCTAAGTATTCGCCTTTAGGCAACATTTTTGTATTATACAGACCTATCCATTTGGTCCATTCTTGCTCTTGTTCAGTGCTCAATAAAAAGGCCTCAGCTGCTTTGTTATCAGAAGGAATAGTGAACTTAGTGCCTACTACTGCTCCTATTCCCATAGAAGAGGCAAAATCACTGGCGTTGTCACTGAGTTCCACGTGGTCACCGTAATAAGGCGCCGATTCTCCCATCAGACCTTTTAGGGTTTTGCCTTTTAAGCGCACTTGCCAAGAAGTCAGTGGATCTGAACTCACCGCTTGGTTCATGTAAGGTAAATTATGAAAAGCGTAAGAGGTGCCACATGGACATATTTCAACTACCGCTTCTTTATCTATTTCAAGTGCCGTGTCGTAAACCATTTTCCAAAACTCTGCGAGTTTCTCTACTGATTCTTCTGGGGATTTGTGATTGTGTTTAGGGTTGTAACAAGGAGGTACACCGTTTAAGTGTTGGCCATCAATTTTTAATCCAGAATAACCCCAAGTGCCCATCATTTTTTTGACTAGTTCTTTGGTATATTCCAATGTGCCTTCGTATGCGGGGCATAGGTAAAAACTATTCCACCAAGTTACATCATGTACCGCTCCCCACTCATCGAGAAGTAACATGTCTGAGTGTTCATGTAACAAATCTGTACCTGGATCGACCGCCAATGGAGCCCACCATAGTTTAGCTTTTAAACCTTGATCATTAATTTCTTTTACAAAAGCTTGCATATCGGCATCGCCGTTCGGAAATTTATCTGGGTGCAAATACCAATCGCCTTCAGCAGTCTGCCAGCCATCGTCAAGAACCGCCCATTTTAAGCCCATTTCTTTGGCTTTAGGTAACGTGGCCAATACCTCATCGACGCTAAAATCACGCTCGTAGCCCCATGCACACCAAATGGATTCATATGCTGAGTCAGGAATGTCGTCTATTTTTAACCCTTTGTCGGCCATGGTATTACGATAGTTTTTCAACGTCGCGTAATAATCACCGGTATGCAGGTTAACAAAGGTTTCAATGGTCTGAGTGGATTCCCCGGGTAGCAATAAAAGCGTTTTTTCGAGTTCTATATGCAATTGTGCGGCACGACTTCCTTCCGGAAAACTAACAGGAATCGATACTAATTTAGGGTCAACCTCGCTGTGGCCAACTGCGATACCTACATCTTGCCGCCACACGTCTGAAATCGCAGTGCCACTACCATAATCAGAGGCGTTCATACCCATGTAATTGTGCTGGCTAAAACCAGGAGTAAGAGGCATGACCCAGTCACGTCTGTCGGCAAATGACGCACCTTGATAAGACCAAAAATCAGCTATGTTCGAGGGAGAATCAGCTTTTACATCAAGGCTGTAATGGTTATTCACCCACTTAGTTATTTTGATTGGTTTGCCAGAGGTATTGTTGTAAGTAATATTAAAAAACAACATTGTAGGAAAACGTGCAAAACGACTGACATTAGTTATTTTTTGCAAGCCTGAAGAGGCTTGTCCAACTAGTGAGAATTGCGTACCTACACCTAGCTCGGTGTTTATTTTAGTCTCCTTTGCACTGATAAACTCAAAATCAGATACAACTGAGCCACTTTCTAATATGACGTATTCACTAGCTTGAAAACTGCCAAGTATTTGTGGCGTGGAAGCGAGCTTTGACACCATTCGACTGTGCAAATTTTTATCAAACTCAACGGCTACTGAGGCACTCTGGATAGCGTAAATTACTTCTTCTTGGGCGGGTTGAATTGTCGCTTGGCTAACGGTATGGCTGCAGCCAAATAGGCCACTAACAAAGCCTAAGCTACACAGCGCGATAGCTATTTTTTTTCGAAACTTAATGTTCATTTGAACTCCATTAAAATTAAATCGTAAATACCTTAAGTTGCTCTTTTAGCTTTGTTTAATGTTAAAAAAGCGTTGTGCGTTTAGGCGATAAATTTTGTTTATAACTGATTTTGGTAGGGCTAAGCCTTTCACATCCCCATCCACTTCAGGCACTTGTGATACACCTAGTGTGCTCAGATATTTCCAATCCTGTCGCCATTTATCTTGTACTTCTTGTTTGAATTCTGCAGCATCTCTTCCTGGGCCATGAGTTAAGTCAGTGGCATATAAAATACGATCTTGGTACTTAATAAAAAAGTCGCGTACTTTTTGGTAATCATGTTTAGATTGATACTGAATTTGTCCAGAACGGGCCGCAATATCAACTACAGCATTAGGGTGAGAAACAAGAAATTGAGCAAGTTTATCGATGCTCCACTCTAGGCTCGCCATATGGGCTCCCATAAATGCAAGCTGCGAGTTTTTGGCTAACATACGGTCACGGGCTTCCATTTGAGCTTCGTAACTAGGGAATTCTGGATGCAAATACATATGGAATTCTGGGTGGGCGGCAAAGTATTGTCTGTCGTTGTTAACTGTCATTTCTTCTAAGGGTAACCAACAATTTTGGGGCTCACCTTGGTGCCCAATCAACGGCAAGTTTTTGTCTTTCATATGCCCGAAGATAGAATCAAAACTTGGGTGATCTATCATCACTAATTGCCCTGTCTTATCCTTGTAAGTCATACCGATGTTTTTCCATGTTTTTACCGCTTTTGCTCCTTGCTTAATGGCTAAATCGATATCTTCAATCACTTTTTGTTGCCAGTCTTCATGTTGCCAGTTGTTCATTGAAAAAGTGGAAGCAAATTTGAAATGTTCTTCGTCTAACTTTTTAAGCTGTAGTGCAATCTTGCGTTGTTCGGCTATGTTGGGGAAATCAGGGTAATCAACATTAATTGATAACAAAGTGAAGTTATCCAGTTTCGCTTGTTCTAAGAAACTCAGATCATTGTTGTTCGCATGCACATGGGCATCAATTTTTTCTACTCTAGGAAAATCCTCCATAGTGTAGTGTTCCTCGAGCGCTGCAGGGGAGCTTTGTTGCGGCTCTGAAGTGTGGGTTTCAGAGCAAGCCACCAAAACAATGCTGAGCATTAGCGCTACACTAGGTTGTAATTTGTTGTTTAGTCTAGAGTGCGTCATAACAGTCATTGTTTACTGGACTTTATGGTTAACATTGGCTTTCTCTTCTGGCTCAATGGCAAGAATAATGGCTGCAATAATTGCTAAGGCGATGCCTATGACTTTCATGTCAGAAGGTATGACACCCATCAAAATAATTGCCAGAACAGAAGAGATAAGAGGTGCGCCTGCATTGGTGAGTGGAGAAACCACTATGGCTTTACCGAATCTAAAAGCGTAAACCAAACATAAGGCTCCAATAGCGTTCAGGACTTGAATGCCAGCAGTAGTCGATAGGGTTGCAAGGCTAAAGTTTATCTCTTGTTCGAAATCAGTCATGGCGTAAGCCACAGGAATTAATGCCAGTGCGGTGATGGTCATGTAGAAAAAGATACTTTCAGCACTCATGGTTTCGTTTGAAAACTTCATAAAGTAAGCTTGCAAACCCCACGCAGCCATGATGATTAGTGCTAACACAAACCACAAAACGCCTTCAGTTTGCTCGCCACCACCCGGTGAATATTCAAATAATGGCAAGGCGATCAGGGCAAGTACTATGCCTACTGCTCCTAACTTCCCGGTGCGCTCTTTGAGTAAACCAAAAGACAAGGCGATAGTAATAATGGGTGATAAAGAGATAATCGGAAAAATTAAATATGCGGGGCCGACATTGACCGCTTGGAACAATAACATTTGGCCACCTGATCCTAATAGACCAATAGTACAACCCAATATAATCGAGCGGGGATCGCGTTCTAACTTCCAGCCAATTAACTTTAGCGCAATGATACAAGGTGGGATCATAGTTAATGCCCAGATAGCATACACCATAGTTGACGGAATACTTGCATCTGCGAATAGGCCGGTTAGTGCTCCCCAAAGTCCCCAAGATAAAGTCGCTATTACTGCAAAAATTAGCCATTTTTTAGATTGCATAGTTGGTTTCTCTCTTCTTATTATTGATTTATGGTTGATGCCGCAAATGATGATGGTTAGCAAGACGTTTACTACAGATTATTGTTATTCTGGATGACATTAAACTAGCATTTTGAATACCCAATAATAAAATCTAGATCTAAAATAAAGGAGCCAAACATCGTCTGTTAAGCTCCTTGAAATTTCCACTACTAGAAGTTGTAACGTGCACCAAACTTAATGGTTCTGCCATATATCTGGATATTACCAGGTAAATCGCTACGTCCTTGGAAGATACGGTTGGACTCACCTAACAAGTTATTACCCTCAATGAATAACTGTGCATTGTCGCTCAAGCTATAATTGAGTGAAGCACTTACCATAGATACTTCTTCCATGGTGCTTTGGTAGCTATCACCTAATGGACTAAAAGGGTCTGATACTAATTCACCGGTGTAATCTAGTGCAATCTGAGCACTGATTTTGTCTTTTTCATAAATAAGAGATAATGAATAAGAATTATCAGCTACTCCCGTTAAGGCGCCCGCATCTTCACCGTCTACAATAGTGCTTGAATCTGTGTATGCGTAACTAGCGGTTACCCCAAAGCCGTTTTCAAAGAATTTTTGTAGTACTAATTCAAAACCTGTTACTTCAGCAGAATCACCATTGATGGGCTGTGTGACAGTAAAGGTCTCTCCGGCTATTTCTATGTTGGTGGTATTCGAGGTGATAAAACCTTCTAGATCTTTTCTGAAGATCGATGCACCAAGTAAGCTGTTATCATCAAAGTACCATTCAAGGGCTAAATCATATTGGTCTGAAAAAACAGGTTCAATAGCGGGGTTGCCGCTGATATCCATGGTAAACAAACCAGACTGTGCGTTGTCGGTTGTTAATGGTGCTAATTGGTCTAGGGTTGGGCGAGATAATGATTGAGCTGCCGCAACTCTGAGTAATACGTCTTCTTTCAGGTAGATCCCAGCATTAATAGCAGGTAGTAGTTTACTGTAACTACCTTTAGCCGCTTGGTCAGAACTGTCAGAGTATTCCACATCCCATGATGGGTTAGATGAGTTAGGATCGACTATTTGAATAGACAAAATACTGTTATAAGAATAGGAGGCGCTGACCTCAGTGTCTATCCATCTTGCGCCAACATTGGCATACCAATTTTCGCCTTCTAAATTAGCCTGGAAATACACTGCAGTGGTGTCTTCAGTAATGTCATAAGAATTGACTGGGTTATAGACAGGTTCCCATAGTGCTGATTCGTTCGCACCAAAAGTACGAGTATTACCGTTATAATCAGTGAGGGTCATACCATCAGCTGCTGCGAGTCCCTCAGCATAGGCCGGAATACTGAAAATTGGGAAAGAACGGGGAATGTTGCCAGCTTCGCCATCAAATAGATTGTCATAAGGGAAAGGTAATACAACTTCAGCGCCCACTTCGCCAAAAGTGAAAGGATAACCACAATAGTTACAGGCGCCATCTGTGTAGTTATCATAGGCGGTATTGGTTTTGTTGCGGCTAGTGTAAGCGACTCCAAAATCTATATTAACCAAGAATTCATGATCAAACTGCCAATCACCATCTAAGGTATATCCGGTGACTTGATCTTTTATATCGCTGCCGTCACGTGCTGCCCAGTGTGGTGAAAAGTCATCGTTACCAAAATCATCGGATGAACGACCTTCAGTCCAATTGGGAATATAGTCAGGTAATCCCCCTTCATTTAACTTATAGGTACCTGTATGCGTACCTGGATTACCGGCTACTACATAAGTATTTTTACCACCAGAATCACGTTCAGAGTTTGACTGATAGATGTCACCTTTAATCGTTAAATCGTCGCTTAACATATATTCTGCGGTAAATGCATACATGCTGGTATCAACAGTACGGTGGTCGTCTAGCGTTACCACTTCCATACTGACATCGGCAATGTCCATCTGAGTGATAACGTTACCGTCTAGCACTATATTAGATAAGCGATTTTGCTCCTCGCTTTCATCCACCATATAAAAGGATTGGGTAAATCCAGTCGCATCGGCTTCCAATTTGGTTACCATGATATCGGCTGTTAACTCTAGACGACTATTTGGTCGCCATTGCAGAGAAGACGTCAAGCCAGTACGATTAAAATCCGTCGCATAAGAGCCTAAAGCGTAGGAACCAGGAACCACTAAATTTTCTTCGTTTGAGCTGATTACACCATCTTTATTGACGTCATAATTAATGCCATCGTCAATACCAAAAACATAATTATCAAACATTTCATCAGCTCTTTCGTTTCCAGATGAAGAGCTCAAGCTGACAATTAAGCCTACAGTGTCATCGGCAAAGGTATTACTAAATACACCATTGAATTTTTTACCCACTTCTTCTGACAAATCATTGTAATCCCCAGTGACAGATACTATGCCTTGCATTCCGGGGTTATCTAAAGCGCGTGCCGACTTAAGGTTAACTGCGCCACCAATACTGCCCTCAATATTTTTGGCTTGCACGGTTTTCCACACATCCGCGCCACTGATCATTTCCGATGGAATCACGTCAAAGGCAAAGTTTCGACCACCGTCATCAGTGGCTAGAATACGATTATTTAGGGTAACGATACTAAATTCTGGTCCAAGGCCCCGAATGTTGACATATTGGGCTTCACCACCTCGGGTTCTACTTACTGTAATACCAGCAATATGGGATAGGGAGTCGGCAACGTTATCGTCAGGAAAGCGACCAAGTTCTTCTGCAGCAATTGAATCGACCAAGGATTTTGCATCTTTTTTATTGGCCAATGACTCAGCTAAGCTGCTTCTTACGCCAGTTATTACAATCACTTCTGATTCATCTACTTCTTGTGCAACGGTAACAGTAGCGCTAAAGGTTGCTAATACAGCAGTAGTAATGGCGGTTTTTCTAAAGTTGTTCTCTAGTTTCCTAATCATAACGATTACCCTCTCATTTATTATGTTTTGTTGTGAGTTATAAATAATATGTTGTGTCTTCGAATTTGGTTGATAATGAAGCCAACTGAAACCTCTGTCAAGGTGGGTAGATAATAAAATGAAGTAAAGTTGGTTCTATTTATACATTTCAACTCTGTTTTTGGAGGTTTTATTGCTTTTTGTTCTTTCAAATAACTTTGTGAAGTATAATTATGTTTCGTTTTGTATTTATTTGCGTTAGGATACTCCTAAGCGTTACGAATTATTTATGATTTAGATTTAAGGGGATTCATTTGAAAGCGTTGTTAGAAATGGTTCAGCAACATAAAAGTGGAGATGTAACAGGTGTTTACTCTGTATGTTCCTCTCACCCGCTGGTAATTGAAGCGGCGATGTTGCATTCGTTAAAGAATAAAGAGTGTTTAGTGTTGGAAGCGACTTCCAATCAAGTAAACCAAGATGGTGGATACACTGGACTGTTACCCGTTGATTTTTGTGCGCTTGTTTATTCTATTGCAGACAAAGTGGGTTTACCTCAGCAACAGATTATTCTTGGCGGTGATCATTTAGGTCCTAACTGTTGGCAAAATCTTACTGCAGAAGAAGCCATGGCTAAATCAGACGTGTTAATTGCAGAATACGTTAAAGCCGGATTCAGAAAAATCCACTTAGATTGCTCCATGTCTTGTGCTGATGATCCTGTGCCTTTAGGTGACGACCTTGTTGCTCAGCGCGCCGCAAGGTTATGTCGGGTTGCTGAAAATGCCTGGAAAATCAGTGGTGGAGAAGCGCCTGTTTATATAATTGGAACTGAAGTACCTGTTCCCGGAGGGGCCCACGAAGGGCTTGATGAATTGACGCCTACTTCTGTTGAGGCGGCTACCCAAACAATTTCTATCCATAAAAGTGCATTTTTAAACGCTGGCTTAGAAGATACTTGGCCGAGAATAATTGGTTTAGTAGTGCAGCCTGGAGTTGAGTTTGATCACCATAAAGTCATGGCATTCAAACCAGAACGTGCAGTTTCACTGAGTGAATATATTGAGCGCGACCCATTGATGGTATACGAAGCGCATTCAACTGACTATCAAACTGCACAACATTTGTGTGATTTGGTAAAAGGACATTTTGCAATATTAAAAGTGGGGCCTTGGTTAACCTACGCCTTGCGTGAAGCTTGTTGGGCTCTGGATTTAATTGAACAAGAATGGATTGAGAAAGGTAACCGAGCAAACTTAAAACAAACCTTATTGCAAGTTATGCAAGAAAACCCCGTTTATTGGAAAAAGTATTATTCAGAAGACCCCAAAGCGCAGACACTCGATTGTCAATACAGTTTGAGTGACCGTATCCGTTATTATTGGCCGCAACCAGAAGTAACAGCAGCTTTAGATAAATTGCTTAAAAACTTGGACAATAACCCACCACCACTTACTTTAATTAGTCAATATATGCCCAATCAATACCTCGCCATCGTTAATGGTGAAATTGCTAGGGATACTAAAGAATTGATTTTTCATAAAATTTCTGAAGTATTGACACAATATTCAGCGGCCTGTTTCGGCAACTAATACGTATTTCGAAGGAAAACTAAAAATAATGACCTACTTAGATTATTCAGAATCAACACTACGGGAAACGGATGCTTATTGGACTGCTAAGGAAATACAGCAGCAGCCAGAAACTTGGGCTAAAACGTTACAGATGTTAGAAGAAAATAAGCCGCAAATTGACGCCTTTCTACAACCTATTTTAGCTAAGAAAGATATTCGCATCATTTTGACGGGCGCGGGAACATCTGCTTTTGTGGGAGCAAGTATTGCCCCCGCTATAATGAAACAATTAGGGGTAAGGGTGGAGGCCATTCCTACCACTGATTTAGTCTCTAACCCCCATGAGTATTTTCAAGCTGATGTGCCTACCTTAATGGTGTCTTTTGCGCGTTCGGGTAACAGTCCTGAAAGTGTTGCAGCATTTGAATGTGCTGAAAAGTTACTCAATGATTGTGCTCAGCTTGCTATTACTTGTAACGACCAAGGCGCGCTGTTTAAGTGTTGTGAAGGCGATAACAAGTTGGCGTTGTTGATGCCCGAAGAAACAAACGATAGAAGTTTCGCCATGACGTCAAGTTTTAGTTGTATGTTGTTAACTGCTCTATACGTATTCTGCCCGTCGGATAACTTTGGCCAGGATTTAGCGCTGTCTATAAACGCCACGTCAGCATTATTGAAAACCTATAATCTAATGTTGAAAAGTGTGGCTATGAAGAAGTTTACACGAGTGGTATATCTGGGAAGTGGTGTATCTAAAGGGCTTGCTCAAGAAAGTGCATTAAAATTACTGGAACTAACAGATGGCCAAGCACTATCAAGTTATGACTCTCCCCTCGGTTTCCGTCATGGTCCTAAAGCTGTAGTGAACAGTGATACTTTAGTTGTTATCTATATATCAAATGACCCATATACCCGACAGTATGATTTAGAGCTGTTGGCAGAGTTACAAAAGGACCAAGAAGTTGGGCAAATTTTGTCTGTTACGGCTAAGGATGATCCTGTGTTTAAACAAGGGGAATGTATCATGTTGGATGGCGTCGCCAATGTGAACGATACCTTTTTATTATTCCCTTTTATTGTTTGTGCTCAAATGTATGCCCTGCAACACTCGTTGGCTATTGGCAATACACCTGATAACCCTAGTTCCTCAGGTACCATTAACCGTGTGGTACAGGGTGTGAATATTCACGCTTTGTAAGCAGGATAAACTTATGAAAGGTAAAATGGCATGTATTTAGGGGTTGATGGTGGTGGCACAAAAACGGCTTTTGTGCTCATCGACCAGCATGGAAATGTGCTCGCAGAACATCAAGAGCCTACTTGTTATCACATTCAGGTAGGAATTGACGGTACAGAAAAGGTAATACATGAAGGTATCCTCAAAACACTGGCTAAAGCCAAAAAAGAAGTAAAGGATCTCACTTTTGCATTTTTGGGTTTGCCTGCATTTGGTGAAGATAGCAAGGTAGATAAAATTGTTGATTTGATTCCCTCAGGTATTTTACCCAAAAATCTTTATCGCTGTGACAACGATATGGTTAACGGCTGGGCCGCTGCGTCTGGTGGTATGGACGGTATTAATATCGTTGCCGGTACGGGTTCAATTGCTTACGGTGTAAGAAAAAATAAGGGTGCCAGATGTGGTGGTTGGGGAGAGTTATTTAGTGACGAAGGTTCAGCCTACTGGATAGGAATAAAGTGTTTAAATAGGTTTTCTCAAATGGCCGATGGCCGTTTACCTAAAGGTCCTTTGTACAAGATCGTAAAACAAGAGCTTGATATTGATATCGACTTGGATATTACTGCTTTGGTCTTAACACAATGGCAAGGTGAACGTAGTAAAATTGCGGCGTTATCAAAACTTGTATCAATAGCAGCGGAGCAAGGGGACACACTAGCTAGAGAGATTATGCAGGACGCAGGCTATGAGTTGGCGCGGATCGTCAATAGTACTAAGGAAACCTTAAAATTCCAGGAAGATGAGCCTGTGAAGGTGTCGTATTCAGGTGGGGTTTTTTGTTCGAAAGCACTTATTCTAGAACCCTTTACTGAAGCTTTGCAGCAATACTCGTGTCACTATGTGGTTTCTGCACCAGTTTATACCCCTGTTATTGGCGCCGCTCTGTATGCCTGTACTTTGTCAGGTAATAGGATGCAAAGTCAGGCTTTGCAAAAATTGAAAAATTAACCACTTCAAGTTTACAAGCCAATATCTGGCAACTATTAATGTAAGACACTACTAATAAAATTGTTTTCATGTGTGTAAGGTCTTGGGCATAACAGCTGTTATGCCCTTTTTTATGGCCCCTCAATAAGCTATTGAGTCCTAAATATCGGCCTTTATAAATTCGTATTCTTTTTGTGATACTTTCGCGATACCTTCCCTGCAGACTCTATCTCGCAACGTCAATATACTTAATTTAACGCGAGAAATAATATGAACAAGCTTACGAAAATTTGCGCTGCTAGCGCATTAGTTTTTGCTTCTAGCCAAACTTTAGCAGCAGATGTCACCATTACCATTCAAAACCTTACTCAAGGTATGTACTTCACGCCTATCGCTGCCGTAGCTCATTCGCCAGATGCCAGCCTTTTTGAAGTCGGTGAAGAAGCTAGCCCTGAGATCCAAGAAATGGCAGAGGGTGGCAGTTTAGCCGGACTCACTACCATAGCGACGTCAATTAGTGCCGACGTTTTAGCTGAGCCTACTGCGGGGCCTTTAGGGCCAACAGAATCTGTTTCAGGTTCATTTATGACGGCTGATGGCAATACTGTGCTGTCTGTTGTTGCGATGATCTTACCTTCAAATGACGGCTTTATTGGTCTGGATAACTGGGCCATTCCTGCAGAGGCGGGCACTTATACTGTTTATCTAAATGCTTACGATGCAGGTACCGAAGCCAATGATGAAATAGTGGGTGGCGGTGAACCGGGAACGCCGGGTATGCCAGCTCCTCCTTTTTTAACATTAGGTACTGGCGGCAGTGGTGTGACGGCTGTTAGTAGTAATACAAATGTACATATTCACCCAGGTAATATTGGTGATGACGATTTAGCTGGTGGCACAAGTGACGTGACTAATTCTATTCACCGCTGGTTAAACCCTGTTGCTAAAGTCACAGTGACCGTTAACTAAGGAGACTGTCATGATTAAACGTTTAAGATTAAATAAAAAACGAATAGCATTTTTAGTGGGGTTACCTGTTCTATTAAGTGCTTGTAGTGACGACGAAGTTGAAGTTATCAAAGAAGTCGAAGTGATAGTTGAAGTGCCTGCACCAGAACCCGTTCCGGTTGACGTGAGTTATGAAGTGACTGTCACCAACTTAACTAATTCTCAACCTTTGTCTCCGGCTGCGGTTGTTTTACATGCTGACGGGCATTTGTTTTCGGTAGGAGAAGTGCCTTCAGTTGCTTTAGAGCAAATGGCAGAGGGTGGCATGAACGGTGGTTTGTTGGCCTTAGGTATGGCTTCGGCTTCAGGCGCAGGTGCCATTGGTCCCGGTGGCAGTGAAACCATTAGTGTGACTATTCAAGATATGACAGATGCAAAATTGTCAGTGGCTACTATGTTAGTGAATACAAATGACGCCTTTAGCGGTCTTGATGCATTAGACCTAAGTACATTGGCGGTGGGAGACAGCTGGACAGCTACAGCAGGAGTGTATGATGCGGGTACAGAAGTGAATTCTGAAGCCGCTGGTACAATGCCGGGACCAGCAGATGGTGGTGAAGGGTTTAACGCTACCAGAACAGATACGGGTTATGTTGCTATGCACCCTGGTGTTGTCACTGTAGATGACGGGTTAAGTCATTCTGTGTTAACAGTACAACATAAGTTCGACAACCCAGCAGTACGTATTATGGTCACACGTATTGAGTAAGTTTTAACGACAAAAGTTTGAACTCTAAAACGCTCAATACATTGTTTATTGGGCGTTTTTTCAAACTTACTAGGAATAAATTACATGTCTGACAGTGTTTTATTGGTCGAAGATGATCAAGATATAGCCGAACTTATTCGTGTTAATTTACAGGAGTTGGGTGTGGTGACTACAGTGCAAGATCAGGGTGACAAAGCGCTAAAAATGGCATTAGAGAATGATTACTCATTGCTTGTTTTAGACGTTATGTTGCCAGGCATCAGTGGTTTAGATATTTGCCGTCAAGTGCGAGAGCAAAAGCCTTCACAGGCGATTATTATGCTTACGGCAAAAAGCTCAGAGACAGACCGAGTCTTAGGTTTAGAGTTAGGCGCCGATGACTATATGACTAAACCTTTTAGTGTGCGGGAACTTCAGGCTAGAGTCAGATCGCAAATGCGTAAAGTACATGTTTTTCAGGCCGCCAACAATAATGCCCAAGTGGTTGATAGCAATGCGGACTTAGTGATTGGGGCTTTGCATATCAACCAAAAAAACCATCAAGTGGTTTTTCAAGAAAATGAACTTGAACTGACCGCGACTGAATTTGAACTGTTGCATCATTTAGCGAGTCATCCCAATCAAGTGTTTAGCCGCAGTCAATTGCTAGAGTCGGTTTGGGGTTATCATCACAGCGGCTACGAGCATACAGTGAATTCCCATATCAATAGGTTACGAGCCAAAATTGAGCAAGACGCCACATCACCGCAAATAGTGCAAACTGTTTGGGGGGTAGGGTATAAGTTTAATCCTCAGGGTGTAGAGTTGGCTTAAGCGCTTTTACTTATTTGCGTTAGACATCTAACGTATTATCCTAGCTGCCATTCTTATTTATGCAGATTGGTAATACATGTATTCTTTTGGCGAAGTAATTCTGATGGCGATTGCCATGGTGTTAGTTGTAGAAGGGGTTGGGCCGATGTTATTTGCCAAAAAATGGCAACGTTTCCTACAACAAATCTCGCAGCAGCCCGTTAATCAATTACGCTCTACGGGAGGTATTTTGGTCACTGTAGGTGTGGTGAGTTTGTTTTATTTGCTTTGATATTTTAGGGCGCTTTAGGCGTCGTAATGCAATTGATTATAAGCTGCACGATTTTGCTATTTAGATGCAGATTGTTTTTTGTTAGAATCCCCGCCTAATTTTACGACTCCCGTCTTATTCATGGCTAAAAATGTTGTTGTACTCGGCACCCAATGGGGTGATGAGGGTAAAGGTAAGGTTGTTGATTTACTCACAGATCAAGCAACTTATGTAGTGCGTTATCAAGGTGGCCACAATGCTGGTCATACACTTGTCATAGACGGTGAAAAAACCGTTTTACATCTTATTCCTTCAGGAATTCTACGTGAAAACGTGACCTGCGTTATTGGTAATGGTGTGGTGCTAAGTCCCGAAGCGCTGCTTGAAGAAACGGCTATGCTAGAAGCCCGCGGTGTGCCTGTTAAAGAACGCTTAGTCATTAGCGAAGCTTGTCCGCTTATATTGCCATATCACGTAGAACTAGATGTGGCCCGCGAAAAAGCGCGAGGCAAAAAAGCCATAGGTACCACTGGTCGTGGTATTGGTCCGGCTTATGAAGATAAAGTCTCACGTCGTGGTTTACGGGTAGGAGACTTATTTAATCCTCAAGACTTTGCCGTCAAATTAAAAGAAATTCTTGAATACCATAACTTTATGCTCACTAACTACTACAAAGTTGAGCCGGTCAGTTATGAAAAAGTCTTGGCCGATGCACTGGCTGTGGCAGATATATTAAAAGCCATGGTTGTTGACGTTACCGATGTATTAGATAAAGCCCGTTTACGTGGCGATGCTATTATGTTTGAAGGCGCTCAAGGCACATTACTTGATATTGATCACGGCACTTACCCTTATGTGACGTCTTCTAATACAACAGTAGGCGGCGTTGCTACTGGTGCTGGTTTTGGTCCACTTAATTTGGACTATGTGTTAGGTATAGTTAAAGCTTACACCACTCGCGTAGGTTCAGGTCCTTTCCCAACTGAGTTAGACTGTGAAGTCGGTCAACATCTTGGTGTAAAAGGTCATGAATTTGGGGCCACTACTGGTCGAAAACGACGCACAGGTTGGTTTGACGCAGTGGCCATGAAACGTGCAGTACAAATTAATTCTATTACAGGTTTCTGCTTAACTAAGCTGGATGTTCTTGATGGCTTAGAAAGTTTAAGTATTTGTACTGGCTACAAAGATGCGCAAGGTAACATCAGTGATGTGCCACCTATGGCTGCAGACGGATATGACTTGATAACACCTGTATACGAAAGCATGCCTGGTTGGAGTGAAAACTCCTTTGGTGTGACTCAATATAATGACTTACCTCAAGCGGCTAAAAATTATATTAAGCGCATTGAAGAGCTTTTAGGTGTACCAATTGATATTATTTCAACAGGTCCAGAAAGAAACGAGACAATAGTATTACGACATCCTTTTGAGGTGTAATACTTAAATTAAGTTTTGGGATGTTTTATAAGGCTGCTTTTTGCGGCCTTTTTTATTGCCCAATGAAATTCACCTTCTTTGGCTACCCCACTTATCTAAATATAAGTAGGGTAGCCGGCTTGGACATTAGTCGAATTTATGAGTTACGCTGTCTTTCGGCCGTTTTATTGTTTAAACATGACTATATCCCTAAGCTTCAAATGAAATGTTTCGTGTAAATTCAAAGTCAAAGTTCAATAAGGAAACACAAAAAATCGCAATGCCTAATTTCATTATCTTTCACTTTATTTTAAATAAAATGGATATTTCATTTGATTTCATTGTTCGTTTTTGATACAAAAGTTCCCGACATATAATTAAAACTAAAATCCAGCGGTGAGAACATGAACGAAAAATTTAACAAAACGAAATTAACATTGGCGATAAGTTTGCTTTGTTGTTCGGCAAATATTTATGCTGCAGATGAAGTTGACCCAGAAGATGAAGTTGAAGTTATAACCGTTTCTTCTACGAAACGAAGCCTTATTAAGGCGTTAGATATCAAACGCCAAAGCGATTCTATTGTCGACGGCATAACTGCTTCAGAATTAGGTGTTTTTCCAGATGCTAACGTGGCGGATTCGTTATCGCATATCACAGGTGTCACAATTGATAGGACATCTGGTGGTGAAGGCCAAGGCGTTAGTATTCGTGGATTGGGGCCAGAATTTAGTATTGTTACTATTAATAATCGTATCATGGCTACAGATTCTTCAAGCCGTGATTTTGCCTTTGATGTTTTACCATCATCGGTCATATCTGAAGCTTGGGTGCATAAATCAGTTACTGCTTCTCAATTAGAAGGCAGTATTGGTGGCGCCATTAACCTTAAAACTGCACGACCGTTCGACAACGCTGGTACGCACGGCTCGTTTGGAGCAGAAGGGATATATGGCGAACAGGCTGATAAATTCGGTTACAAACTAACGGGTGTCGGTAGTCATACATTTAATGATGATACTATGGGAATTTTGGTTTCTGCTCTATACAGCAGAGCACCAACCCGAACTGATGAGTTATCAGATAATTGGTGGGAACCTTCAACAAGTACCAACTGGTCT
Source organism: uncultured Paraglaciecola sp. (assembly GCF_963977085.1). Lineage (GTDB taxonomy): Bacteria > Pseudomonadota > Gammaproteobacteria > Enterobacterales > Alteromonadaceae > Paraglaciecola. The sequence goes on from NZ_CAXBNC010000003.1 coordinate 198,701, forward strand.
TGGGACCGCAATGGTGATGGACTTACCAATGACCCTGCGGATGACGAGCTTATCTTCCCAGGTACTATTGCTTATACCGCTCGCGAAGAAAACAAAGAGCGTACAGCGATTTCTGCTGCTTTCCAATACAGACCTAATAATGACCTTGATATAGTAGTTGATGCTTTGTGGACCCGCTTAGATACACCGAGTAAAGGGTACACTGAATCTTATTTCTTTCCAGATGTAATCGCTAGTGGCTCAGATGCTACATATGGCGGGATAAAAACTGAATTAAACCCTTTAGGTACAATGGTTACCGGTATTACAGTACAAAACTTATTACCCCAGCTTGTCACTCTTGAAGAACATCGTGTTGTAGATACACTAAATTTGGGTGCAAACTTTACTTATAATGTCACCGACAATTCAGTTCTTACTGGTGATGTTTATATATCTAGCGCCACACGTGAAGCCGGTGGTAAAGATAGATTTGTTGTATCTGTCCCTGTAGTTGCAGGCGAAACAACAGCAAGAATGGAATTAACAGACGGTGGGTTACCAAGTATTAGTATTGATTTTGCCGATAATGAGGGTGGCATTACCCAGGTCAGTGATATCGTTGGAAACGGTCAATTTGGCCCACATTTTACTAGGTTGGAAGGCATCAATATTGATGACGAAGTTATTGGTGCTTCTTTAGGTCACAAGATTTATTGGGACATGCCTATTGTCGATAGTGTTGAATACGGTTTGGTATATAACAAGCGTACTAAAGAGCGGGAACAATATGATAATAGCGCCAACATGTCGCTATATAGTGGTGCACCCTTTACTTGGGATGATGTTGATGCCGATGTGGTAAGGGCTTTCCCTTTTGATAATTTCTTAGATGGTGCCAGTGGTGACTTTCCTCGCGAATTTGCCGTTTTTGATGTGGCAAAAGCATTCGAAGCCATTAAGTCGGCCGATGGCAATGCTAATGTAATCAACCCTCTTACGGGTGAGCCCTATGTTGAGGGTTATTCAGATGCATTATTTCCGGTTTTTAACTCTAATTTGTCGGGGGCTGTTGAAGAAGAAACTGTGTCATTGTATGTGCAAAGTAACTTTAGTCTAGAGTTAGATAGTGTGAATATCTCTGGTAACCTCGGGCTAAGATATGTGCAAACTGACGTTACTTCTTCAGGCTATGACTCACCTATTTTAAGTGTCTCAGAGGCACCACAAACTATATGGGCATCAGTAGTCGATTACGGGCCTACAGTTGCCATTACAGTTGAAAATGATTACGACAAGTTACTTCCTTCCATGAATCTACAATTCGAATTTTCTGAAGAGCTACTCGTACGTTTGTCATATGCTGAAGTGATTTCAAGGCCAGGCATAGATCAGCTATCGACACAGGTTGATCATGACTCACTTACGTATAATCAATGGTATATCACTAAAATTGGTGACCCTAGTTTAAGCCCTGTAACCGCTGAGCAAGCTGACATATCAGTTGAATGGTACTATAAAGAAGGTTCTTCAATTAGTGCGGCAATATTTCAAAAAGACATTAGAGGTTTTGTGCAATCTGGAATCGATCTTTATGAAGCTAATCCAGAAGATAAACCTACATACCTTGTGGAAAACCCAATACGTTGGGCGCCTTCAGGTATCTATGAAGAAGTAGCATTCACAATTGCAGGGCCGAGAAATTTAGACCAAGCAAAAATATTGGGATATGAATTTGCCTTACAACATTTCTTTGATTCTGGTTTTGGTGTTGTAGCTAACTATACCTATATTGATACGGAATCGATTGTTAATGACTTTTCTGTGGGTGTTTTAGAAAATATACCTGATACCTCCTACTCTCTAAGCTTGATGTACAACAGCGATAAAATGAGCTTAAATTTATCGGCATATCATACCGAGGCATTTGTCACCAGTCATTGGTCGCCACTTAACGTTTTTGACACCGATGGCAGTGTTACTGACACTTATAAAGGTATGGCTGACCCAACCACATGGTCATCAGCGTCAGCAACCTTTTACGTTGCTGAAGGTTTAGAGGCTTATGTCCAGTTAGATAACTTATTGGATGAAGGCTGGCATGGTTATAATGGTACAACTAACTTACCAGGTAGTTATGCTGAATGGGGCAGAACTGCAAAAGCAGGTGTTCGATATAAGTTTTAATCGAGATAAGTTAAGGATGGAATAAACATTCGTTTCTTACATTGATAATACTAAGGGGTTAATTCTATTAACCCCTTTTTTGTGACCAAAAAAACTGACAAATTACAGTGCTCTTTTTAATGAGTACTGAAGCAGTGTTCACCTATAATTATTGACCTCAAATGACGGTCAATTTTTTGGTAATACCGGCCGGTCATAGCTTACTGGTCGGGTTAGCGGTTGGAACAGATTGCATCCGGTAGATAGTCGAGAGGATGTCACTGACCGCAATCTAAGTAAACCAGCAATAGGGGTGATCGTCGTCGACTGTTTTCTGATCGCCCAAAGCCAACTATCAGACTCTATTTCTGTAACGCAATTTGTTTGCCAATGAATTGTTTGAGAAACAAAAAAGCAGTTAACCCTTACCAGATTAACTGCCCCAATTCTTGTAAAGCGTTTATCTTAGGCTTTACATCATTCTAGGTCTTACTCAACCGCTGACAAAGTATAAGGTGCCATGACTTCTGAGGTTAATGGTAAGCGCGATTGCACTTGCCACTGCGCATCAATATCATTTAAGCCGAAACTTATGCTGGCATTCATACCTTCAAAGTTAGCTTTTTCGATTTTTAGCTCAACAAATTGATTGGTACTATTCGCTTCAATGCTAGTGGTGGTTTGTTGTTGCCAACTCCAATCAGAACCTGTTGATTTATGTAAATTAATAACACCAACTGTGTCTTGTTGAATTAAATAATCCGCGCCCGATAACGGCCAATCGAAAGATTGAAAGCCAGTGGCGCTATCACCGTCTGTATTGATAAAAAGATCGAAGTGTGGCCCCATTCCTATGCCTACAATAGCCACATATAGGTAGGTTTCATCATCTGTTACTTTTAGGGACAAGGCTTGTTGATTTTCAGCACTCGCAAGCAAGGGAACATTATCCCAATCGCTAGTGTCGCCATCGATGGATATATTAACCATGGATGGCTCGGCTGGAGTTGTAGGTTCAGGGACCGTAATTAACGGCTCTGTAGGTTGCGTATTTTTAACATCACCGGCCATAAAAGGCTCAACACTGATAGTTTGCGCTAAGTTATTGTATCCGCTGGTTGCATCCCAAGTGTCAATATTAGCCAGTTGCATGCTGTATTCAGGGCGTGCCGCAATTGCACCATTATTCGACATGTCGGCTATATGTATAGATAAATCGTAATCGCCTATCGCTAAGTCATCTGGCAACTTAATATATTCACCGAGTTCAGTCGTGCCTGGTTGCCAAGTGCGGATATCATTACGAGTAACGTCTAACACTATGGTTGTTTCTGCGGCTGTGACTTGGTGTTTTAAAATAAGGCGTATTTCCATGGGGGTGACAGGTGATGTGAAACCCTCATTGTTTATGGTTAATAAAAATGGGATATAATTGCCGGCCTTAGCTGTCATCACGGCGGTAGAGCTGGTCATCGAAAAGCGATAACCCAACTTGTTTTTAATCTCTTCCATGCAGGCATTGGCACCTTCGGTCCAATCATTATTAACGGAATTGTTATAATCAGCATTTAGGTAGCTATAATTCAGTTCGTCCATGGTATTCACCACGTTATCACTACAATCATTGGCATATGGCTCAGGCGGTGTTGCCCAGCTTTCGTCTTTGCAGGTTTCGCCACCAACCAACACAAATTGGCTGTCATTTTTGTGGTAGTTTTTAAAGATCCCTATTGCATTTCCTTTTTTAGTGCCACCAGCCGTTCCATAATCTGCATAGGTGCCAGTATCAGAAGCGTCAGTCAAAAAACAATCGTTATGAAAACCAACGCGGGCAATGTCTTGGCCACTAAAAGCGTTGTCGGCGGTTAAACTCCCCGGGGTGCCGTTTAGTCCTGAAGTAATGGCTGCATCTGCGCCGTAGATGAATTTTTGTTTGGCTTGTGGCGTTCTCACTTGCAGCATAGTTTGTGCATCGATGGCAGTTAACAATGCTGTTATTACCTCATTTCTATCAATCCAGTTTTGCTGTGTATAACTTGCTGTGACATCGCCAGCAGGGCTAAAGTTGTCGGTATAGTATTGTTCACCCCAAGCACCAATAAAACCTTGTTGCAGCGCCAATATAACATCGGCATTAGCAGTCAAGATTGGCTTTAATTGCTGGATATGGGCAAGAATGACTTCTTTTTCAGGATCGCCGTAAGGCGCAGTGGAATTTTTATGATAATAAAAACGCACTATCATTTTAATGCCAGCTGCACGAGCAATATCAAAATCGCCCTGAATGTTGGTTAAAGTCTGATTAGACAATATGGGATTGTTCACATAGTTATCTAATATAAAGGCCCGTAAAATTATGGTGCTTTTTACGCTATAACTCCCATCAGAGGCTTGATAGTCGTTTCTATTCGCGATTAATTCGGCTTTGCTCAATGGGCTAAAAGAGCTCGTTTGTGTTTCTGTATGCTGATAAAAACCTCTGCCAGGGTTAGCAATATCTTCATCAGACTTTAAATACTGCTTTTTAATCACAGTAAAGCCTGCTAGAGGTTCAGTTTCTGGCTCAGTGCTGGGAATTGGTTCTGGTATTGGTTCAGGTACTGGCGCTATAGGCGCATCAATGTCTGCTTTTTGTCCGCTACCGCCGCCCCCACAAGCTACTAGAGTGGTGAGTAGTAAACTAAGAGCCAATATACTGTTAGCGTTTTTCATAAGTCATTACTCTGCTGTGTATCCGTCAGGCTTAACCTGAGTGCTGGAAATAATGTGGCGAGTTTGCCAATAAAATTGATAGAACCGAAAAAGATCTGTGCTGCTATTGCGATCCAGTCTTTTGGTTATGGGCATATAGTCTTATTACTTGTTGAACAGTGGCATTTAGCATGTAATAAGAGGATTAACCTTGTGAAGGCTTGAAGCAAAACGGTGTCTAACTAAGACACCGTTTTATCTAGCTAAATAATAAGTGCTTAAGGTGCTTCAGCAGAGTAATCAAACATACCAGTGTCTGGTGCTTGATCAGTTCCCCAACCCGCTCCGGTGCCTACAAACATCATTTTGATTGTGGTTATATCTGTTGGATTACCAATTTCACTTAAAGGAATGGTCATAGTTGTGATTATAGAATCACCACCTTGTGCAGTTGCTGTAGTTTCAGCTGCGACCCAAACGCCTTGATCTGCATCGTTTTTCGAAGGGTTCCAACCTTCTCCAGTATATTCAAAGTTATAAGCATACTCTGCACTTAAGCCAGTTAAGCTTGCTGCTCCACCAGGCAATGGCGTAGTTGCTGTATCACTATCATCAGTATTCAAATATACCCGAATGGTATGCCAAGCATCTTTGGCTGCTTTGTGCGTTTGTGTAACGACTAAACTCGCATCGTCCATGGCAACTGAAACCGAGGCAATATCATTACCAAGTGGGCTGATATCTTCATCTGTTTCTTCAATTTCGATTACGATTGGTTTGACATGTTGATACATTCCGTCATTTGGTGCTTGGTCATTCCCCCAACCAGCTCCTGTACCAACAAACATAGTTTTGATTGCTGTTACGTCATCAGGATCCCCAATTTCACTTAACGGGATCGTTATAGTAGTAATGACAGTATCGCCACCTGTTGCGGTGGCAGTTGAGTCCGCACTACTCCAAACACCTTCGGATACAACTTGTTTCGATGAATTCCACCCTTCTCCCGTGTATTCAAAAATATAACCATACTCAGCAACCAGTCCAGTCAGGCTTGGTGCTCCGCCGGGCATTGGCGTAGAAGTAGTGTCACTATCATCAGTGTTCAAATATACCCGTATGGTGTGCCAAGCATCTTTAGGTGCTTTATGCGCTTGTGATATGACTAAGTCGGTGCCCACTATTTTGTAAGAAACATAATCAATATCATTGCCAAGAGGGCTTATATCATCATCTGTTTCAGTGATCAGCGCTACATTGGCACTCGCTGCTGCTTCGGCAGCCGCGGCAGCAGCAGCTTCGGCGGCGGCAATTGCAGCGGCTTCTGCTGCAGCTTCGGCCTCTGCTTCCGCTGCTGCTTCTGCTGCGGCAACCGCTGCTACTAGGGCTTCATCAACAGGCTCAACATTACTGTCCAGACTCTGCTCCCAACAACCCGTTATAGTTGTAGCCAGTAAACTAAGTACAAAAATATATTTTAAATTCTTCATAAGTAATTGCTCTGCTGAATGTTCTCTTTGGTGAATGCCTAATTATTAATATATAGACGGCTATTTTTTCTTAATATCGTTACGAATGTGCCATTAACATTTCCAATGGTATATATAACGCCGATCACCTTTTTTTTTATTATATTGAAACTACAACAAACAAGATGAAAGATTAATGCGTTTCAAAATAAACTATAAATGAAATGCAATGGAATTAAAATGATTAAATTTTGATTTAATTTGAATTGTTGAAATGTGCTTGTTTCGAGTTGCTTTCGTTTGGTTGTTTTGTGGCGCGTTAAATAGTAAATAGACGATCAATCTTTTCGTCTTAACACTAGGCGGGCAAATAACGCTTAGTTAAACCACTTTTCTAGATTATGCACAATTACAAGTTGTCAGGTGTCGGGGGCTCTGCCAATTTATATTCAGACTCAATAGGGGGTCTACTCAATGTGTTTGAAAATATTGCTGGGTAGTGAAAATATAAGTACAACTAAGCCAAATCTAATAAAGGTATATGTACCAAAAGAACACTATTGATGCCTGTTTTATTGTGGAAATGACTATTTTCTTGCGTTAGTAAACATTTCTTTTGGGGCAGCAATACTCGTCAGCGGAATTAAACTGAAGGGAGTAGGCATTACAAGCCAATAATTTTGTCATGCTCTATTGTTGCAGTGACATTTTCAATGTGTTGATAATAATTTTTAATTCGTTAAAGACTAATTCAGGCTCTGTCAGATCGATAGAATGTCCACTTTGGGTGGTGACAATTGCTTTACCTTGTGGGAAATTCGAGACCCAGTCTTTATGCCATTTTGCTTTTTTAGCACGGCCTTCATCAGTGAAAAAAATGTGCGGAGTGGGTTCATATTTTTTTGAACTGATAAGCACAGTGACTGGGATATCTTTTATCTGAGGATAACCGGGCATGTGTCGCCTAGCCCAAAAATCTAAAAAGTCATTCGCCATGCCGTTTTTCGAACCTTGCTCAATCCAGCCTGCAATTTCTCTATTGGCCTCTTCTAAATTAATACTTCGCATAATGTCGTTATCAGCTTCTGTATTAGGATCAATTAACAACATGCCAGCCACTCTTTCTGGAAAGTTGGCTGCAAACATCCGGGTAATCAGTGCTCCGTAGGAATGGGAAATAACGACTATAGGCTTTGAAATATTTAATGTTGTTAAGAAGGCATCAAGGTGGGCTGAGTATTCTTCTGCACTAAACTGTCTTTTAAGTTGGCTTGGATTTTCATTACCAACTCTTGTATACCGAATAGTGTGACCTAAATTCGCTAAGTCATCAAAGATGTTATCCCAGCGATGTAGATCACCACCAGAGCCCGTTTCGAGTAAAATGACAAAATCTGAGTCCCCTTTCGATTGGTATTCTATATAAAATTCACCAATATCAGCTCGGGAAATGGTTTCGTGAGATTGAGCAGTAAAACTTAAAAATACAACCAGTAATATAAATGAACGCATGTACATTTCCTTCTTAGGTTAATTGGCGTTTTTTTCGGTGATTGAATTGAGCAGATTGACGTAGCGAGTCTTAAAGGCATTACTTTCAACATTTTCACTACTACTTTTTGTAATAGCCAAGCCTCGTGCCTTTAACGCATTGTTAAGGTCGCCATTTGCTTCAAGGCCATCAGCTAAACTGTCGTAAGCATCAGCCTTGTGCGGGTAGGTTTTTACGTTGGCTTCGAATATTTTGATGGCCGTTGCAAAGTCCTTTTTATTTAAAGCATTGTACCCAGCTCTGTTGATAGCTCGGTAACTAGGTATCGACTGATAAGCATACTTTTCAGACTGAGTTTTGAAAAACTGCTCTATAGCAGGTATGCCATTGGCGACCACGTCTTTAGGCGCTTGTAATGTGGTATTTAAGTAACGATAGGCTAGAGAATGCCCAACAAGTGCGGTTGTATTATGGTTTTCCGCGGTGTTTAACTCAGCATTAAATGCCAAGTTTTTAGGCGCATGTTCCTTTAACAGCTGCTTGTAGCGTTCAAAGGTACTCAACATATGGCCACCTTCATTACCCATATTGATGTATAAATATTTATGTAGCGTTGCAGTACGAGTTAAAAAGTTTTTGGCATCTTTGAATATTATTTGATCATGCCACCATAAACTGGGGCTAAAAGCGAAGTAGGCTTGGAAAAGTTTTGGCCTAGATTGCAATGCATAAATAGACAATAGACCGCCTAAGGAGTGACCAGACAGTATCTTAAAGTGATTAGTGCGGTATTGTTTATTCACATAGGGGATAAGTTCTTGTTCAATAAAATCAAGAAAATTATCTGCGCCACCCGATATGCCCCACTGGTTATAACTCTGATCATACGTTGGGGTAAAGTCTCTCGTTCGGTGGGTATTTAAAATGGCGACAATAATCATCTCTTGGGCCATATTAGATTGATTTAGCAAATCTAAGGTGCCAGCTGCGTGAGCAAAGTTTCTCTGACCATCAAGTAAAAATAGTACCGGGTAGTTTAGCGTTGTATTTTGTTGATAGTTATTTGGAAGATAAATTAATAACTCCCTTTCTTCCGCCAATATTTTTGACGCTAAGCGCTCAGTCCTGGACTCACCTCGTACCTTGGCATGAGTAATATTAGCGAGCAGTGCAACAATAAAAATGCTAACAATTAGTTTAATCATAGAAGTAGTCTTGCCTGTAACTTTAGGTAATAAATATTGAATTACAGTTACATTTTCTTTTCCTCGTGTAATGAATATTCGAGGAAAAAAGGTGAACAAAAGGTGAATTCTGCTAGTTCGCTTTGAATGCGATAGAGATTAGAAATTTATTCATGTGGTTGGCTTTTGTTACGAATTAACAACGTGATAAACTTAGTGTGGTATGTAACGAATTTAGATTAGAAACAATAACTTATGCTCCAGCTTGGCGAATTCATCCTTGATTGTAAACAGGCAAGATTATTTTGCGGTGACGATGAGTTAGCCATAGAACCTAAATTGTTTGAGCTATTGCTGCTATTTGTAGATCACCCTAATAGCATTATTTCTAGGCAAGATATTTTAGATAAATTGTGGGAAAACTCCCTTGTTACCGACAATGCCATCAATAAGATGGTTGCCAACTTGCGTAAGCTACTGTCTGACGACGCCCAAAACCCTAGGTACATTCAAACCATTCCAAAACGCGGTTATCGACTCATTTGTGAAGTGAGTACGCTTCAAGACCCAAACTCAATTCTTATAGACCAGCCTAAAGGCGAACAATCCGAAAAAACGGCTAACAATCAACCAAGCAAACTAAAGAGTTACCCTAACAAAACAATCATTACCCTAATGTTGCTATTTTTTGCTTGGGTTATTTGGCAAATATTTAAAAGTAACAACAAAGATACAAGTCGCTATAGCATCTCGCTAACGCGTGCAAATGGTGCGGAAGAGTCGGCACGAATGCACCCCAATGCTAATGACTTGTACTTTTTAAAAAGAACGTCCGAAAACACAGCATATTCACTCTATATAAAAGACGTTAATACCGCAAAAATAACCGAAGTCGACATAGGGAACACCAGCATTAGCAATATTTTTGCTGTAGTTGCTGGGCTAGAAAAAGAAACTACTCACCTTCTCTACCATGATAAAAAGCCAGACAGTTGTGGTGTTTATCAAGCCTTGATTAGCAAGAATAAAGAATGGCTCAATACTAAAAAGTTATTTGCTTGCAATGGTAAACGGATTAAAGACCTTGATTACCATATTAGTAAAAAAGTCGTCTATTACGCAGCCCAACCTCAGAATTTTTGGCCAAATCAAATCTATGCTTATGATTTAACCACGAAAAAACATCGTTTTGTTACCCAAGTTGAACCTCGGGGTAGAGGTCATTACAGTATTGATATATCACCTGATGGCAATAAACTATTGGTAATGAGCGCTGATAGCGATTACAAAACCCAGTTATTAGTACTCAATTTACTTGATAACCAAATGACTGAAGGTTTGACCTTTGACTATCATGTTAGTGAAGCGATTTGGCATCATGATTCAGAGCAAATTTACTACTATGGCGCAGCGCCTGCCAAACAAATTATTAAGAGTGATTTGTATGGCAAAAATGCCAGCCAGTTTGTGAGTGTTTCTGAAAATTTGTCTCCAAGAATGTCACTGTTTCCAGATGGAAAGAACTTACTTTTTAGTACAGAGCAGAAAAATTTTAGTAACCGCTGGTTAGTTGCACCAAGCCAAGTAGATAATATTGACAACTCAGCAGTTGCAGATGTTTACCCCACGCTATTCCATCATAGTTTAGAGTATTTGTTTATTTCAAAACGCAGTGGCCGCCAGCAACTCTACCTAGGAAACTACCACACCAATAAAGCCGAGATAGTCAGCAACTTCTCCTCATCTGATTGGTTAGGTTACATGGCTATTTCTGGGGATGATAAGCGTGTGTTGTTAAACGTAGAAAATAAAGTATACGCAATCCCCACAAGCGATTTGAGTCAGTTGGTCCCGTTAACCACACTCAAACCTGAACATCTTATTTTTACGAGTAACGCCCCAATTATCTCTGTAGATTGGTTGTCGATACATGATGCTGCGATAACTAAGGTTAAAAATGGTATACCTGAGTTAGTAGTGATTAGTTTGCAGGATAATAGAGTTAAAGAGATAAGTGGCGAATGGGCCTATGGGCTATCTGATCAGCAACATCCTGAATATAGTTACTTTATTGAACGGCGAAGCAACGCTTTATTTCGCACTCATGTTATGACTAAAAGTACTAAAGCAGACGCTAAACAACAGAAATTTAGCAGCACCCAAGTAACCTTACCTGATGGTTTTTTTCATGTGAAAATTGATGCTAATACTTTGTATTATGGCAGTTCTGAAAAGGGTATTGATTACTTAAACGCGGTTTCATTGAGCAACACAGAGAATTCCCAAAAATACCCTTCAAAGGGATTTTCTAGCTATGACGTATACGACGGCAATATCATCTTAAGTGATGTAGAAAGTTTAGAAGGTGATGTGCATCGAACCATGGATTAAATGGCTAGATTACAAAGTTGTGATTGCCGCCTTTGTTATGCGGCAAAGTAGCATTAAGTTCTGATCTTTAATTCTTTTGTTGATGACTCAATATGTTGGTAAATTTCTGCTAGTTTTTCCGATGTTTCTTCCATGATTTGGGCTTCTTGCAGCGATTGAGTATTTTGTAATTCAATATTGTTTATAGCTTGATTAATGGTATCTGTTTGTTCCAATTGACCATCCATTTCTACTTCGATAACACCATGTAAACGCCTAATTTGCATGATGATTTTGTGTAGTGAATCGATAAATTCTTGGGATTTTTCTGTTTGTGACAAGCTAATTTCAGCTTGATCTTTCCCCTGAGACATTGCCTGTACCGCACTATCAGCTTCGCTCTGTAGTTTGCTAATATTGTCAGATATTTGTTTGGTTGATTCTTGGGTTTTAGTGGCCAAACTTCTCACTTCGTCTGCCACTACTGCAAATCCTCTGCCTGACTCTCCTGCTCGAGCTGCCTCAATTGCAGCATTGAGTGCCAATAAATTGGTTTGATCTGCAATACCATTAATAACATTAACAACATTTCCAATATTGTCGGTATCTGTTTTTAAGTCAGCAATGATACTTGAAGCATGATTTGTGGCTTTGAGCATATTTTGACTGGTGTTCAAGTTTTCCTTAAACATAGCCTGTCCAGCGTCTGTGAGCTCGGCACTGTCACTGACCAATGAATTCGCCTCAGAAATTGCATTACTTACGGAATTATTCGACTCAGACAGTTTTTGCATATTCTCGGCAAGCTTTGAGGTTTCTTGGGTTTGAATGCTTAAACTTAGTTTTACCTTCTTGAAAGCGTTAAACATGTTTTCAATTATCTTCCCTAAGCCTTTTATATCGTTGAAAATTTGCTGTAATACTTTACTTAACCCCTCCTGAATTTGTATAAAATTTCTGGCAACTTGACCAATTTCATCAGGATTTTTGTTATTGATTTCATCAGTAAAGTCGCCTTCTGCGATTTTTTGAGATGCTAAGGTTATGGATTTAAGTGGGGAGATAATTTTAGCGTTGATAAACCAACTGATCCCTACCAATATAAGAATAATGATGATGACTGTGCTGGCTTTAGTAAATAAAAACGTCGATTGTGCTTTAGATTCATTTTTAGCTTTGAGTCCTAAGATACTTTTACTGACGGCATCTACGGCTAAAATGAGATTCTCTGTGGGTTCCCTATCTATACCGGCAACGCTGCTATCTGCCTGTGCAATATTTTTGTTGGACTCTATAAACACATCATATCCGGCGCGATAAGCGGATAACATATCAGGGTAATTTTGGGAAAATTTTTGAATATACACCATAGCGGGATCGCTATTGTCCATGGTCTGTAATAAATTTTGATAGCTCGATTGTATTTTAATGGCTGATTGATTAAAGCGTTCCCAATATTTACGCAACTGCTCTGGATCTTTCCCTCTGATCAAGGTGTTTTTCCACTCTTGCACTTGCGTCTTAAATTGTACATTTAAATCAGCGACTTCTAGCATGATTTTTGTGTCTTTATTAACACTTTCAGAATAACCAGTCATCGCATCGTTGATAGACGCAACGCCTATAAATACTGTCATAACAATGACCGACATCGAGCAAACCAATAGCAATAGAATTTTGTTTCTTACCTGAGAGCGAATTAATTGCATTATTTATTCCCTAATACCGCGCTGATTAATTTATAACGGCTGAAAGTGATAGATTGTTAATGATGTATTTTTTTTGTTCTTTAAATAAGCGGTTGTTCATCGAATATAATGAGTTTTTAGCAGTGAATCAAACAAACATTCTGGCCATAGGTGCCGTTGAGGCTCAATGTGTTTTTTGATTTAGCGTCTGGGGAATGAGTTTGTTGTATGTGCTGATGGTGCTGAGGTGGCATTAGGGAAAGTACAACAAGTGACTTTTGATTTGATTTCTCTAGAGAGTCATTTTCCTTTGGTGAATGCCTTGGAATGAGAGGGGTAATAGCCCAAATAACAAAATTGTGAGGTGCGTTACAAATTGTTCAGGTAAAAATATTCGTTAATTAATCATATTTTGCACAGAGGGGATTTTATTTAAACCTGTTATCAATCAGGCTTAGTTTTTTTGTTGTGGTGTTTAGGCTTTGCCTAGGGTGAATTAATTCAATTCCCAGGTGATCCTCTTGGCACTTTATGGGATAAGATATGTAGTGGATAAAATCACCAGAGGTATTCGATGCAAACTAACACTCAATCTGCAGCATTCACTGCCACTTTAGTTGCTGATATTGCACCTAAGATTCAGTCATTAAACAACACCTTTGCCACTGGCAATACTAAGTCATTTGCTTGGCGTGTTACGCAGCTCGAACAAATCAAAAAGATGGTGCTTGAACAACAAGATGACATTTTTGTTGCGATGCAAAAAGATTTAGGTCGCTGTGATATGGAATCATGGACTGCTGAGCTAGGGGGGGTAGTAAGCGAGGTTGAGCATTCAATTAAACATCTTAAAAAATGGATGAAACCCCGCAAGGTCTCAACCCCAATTGTCGCTCAACCGGGTAAAAGTTATATATTGCCAGAGCCTTTAGGTACCATTTTGATTATTGGTGCATGGAATTATCCTTTGTTACTGGTTTTGTCACCACTTGTTGCAGCTATTTCTGCCGGTAATTGCGCGCTAATTAAGCCTTCAGAGTTATCAGCCAATATGTCTGGCTTATTGGCAAAAATGGTTTCGCAATATTTAGATAATGATGCCATAGATGTGGTGGAAGGCGCAGTAGAGGAGACCACTGAATTACTCAAACATAAATTTGATCATATTATTTATACCGGTGGTGATGTAGTCGGTAAGATTGTGATGCGAGCTGCTGCTGAATTTCTCACACCTGTTACTTTAGAGCTGGGTGGAAAAAGCCCTTGTATCGTTGATAGCTCCACCGACTTAGATGTTACCGCCGCTAGAATAGTCTGGAGTAAATGGATGAATGCAGGCCAGACCTGTGTTGCTCCTGATTATGTGCTAGTAGAAAAGTCTTTTGCTGGACAACTAATAGAAGCACTTAAAAACAAAATCACTGCGTTTTATGGTGCCGATGTGGCAATTTCTAAAGATTATGGGCGGATAGTAAGTGAACGTCACTGTTCCCGCATCATCAAGTACTTGGCAGAGCAAAATGTAGTGCATGGTGGCCATCATGATATAGCTAACAAATACATTGAACCCACAATAGTGTTAGACCCAAGCGCTGACAGTTTACTTATGCAAGAAGAAATTTTTGGGCCGATTTTACCCATAATTACGGTAGATACTATTAGTCAGGCAATACCTTATGTAAACAAACGTGAAAAACCATTAGCTTTGTACCTGTTCAGTAAAAATACTCACTTCGAACAGCAAGTTTTAAGGTCCACTAGCGCCGGCATGGTCTGTATTAACGACGGATTTATGTTTGCTGCTAATCCTAACTTACCTTTTGGTGGTGTGGGTAACAGTGGTACAGGTGCGTATCATGGTAAAATAGGATTTGACAATTTTAGTCACCTAAAAACGGTAATGAAGCGCAGTTTTTGGTTTGATGTGCCATTACGATATCCGCCTTTTACAGATAAGAAATTTAAGCTTTTGAAAAAATTGATATAGGTGAGATATGACACTGACTCCTTTCCACCTTGCGATCCCAGTGATCGATTTGGAACACGCAAATGCTTTTTATGGCGGATTATTAGGCTGTGAAAAAGGTCGTTATTCCGAGCAATGGATTGACTGGAATTTTTTTGGACATCAATTGGTGACTCACCTAGTGAGTTCGATGCCAAGTTTGCCTAATCATAACCAAGTCGATAATCATGACGTGCCGGTGCCACATTTTGGTGTGGTTTTGCCTTGGCAAGATTGGCAACAATTAGCCGATAAACTTAAAGCCAGTTCCATAGATTTTGTGATTGAGCCGCACATACGATTTGAAGGGCAGATAGGTGAGCAGGGGACGATGTTTTTTCATGATCCTAGTGGCAATGCTTTAGAATTTAAAGCATTTCAGGACATGCAACAGCTGTTTGCCAGTTAATGTGAATAACCTATTAAGATTTTAGTGCTGATTAGTTTAATAGATTGAATTGTTTAAGAATATTCATTAGCAATCTAACCTAATAAGGCCTAATCTTGTTCTACATTCTCTACCAACAGGAAAAAAAATAATGAGTAATATCAATATTGGTATCAATGAGAAAGACAGAGAAGTCATCGCTCAGGGGCTGAAGTGTCTGTTAGCAGATTCTTATACTTTGTATTTGCAAACCCATAACTTTCATTGGAATGTTACCGGAGCGCAATTCAGAGAATTACATCTAATGTTCGAAGAACATTATACTGAGTTGGCTGTAGCGGTTGATGATATCGCCGAACGTATCCGTACCCTAGATGTGGCTGCACCAGGCACTTATAAAGAATTTGCTAGTTTGAGTTCGATCAAAGAAGTAGATGGTGTGCCTTCCGGAACGGAAATGGTCAAAATACTTCTAGCTGGCCATGAAGCCGTTGTAAAAACCTGCCGTAAAGTGTTATCTAGCGCCCAGCAAGCAGATGACGAATCTACCGCTGCCCTAGTATCTGACAGAATGCGGATTCATGAAAAAACCGCATGGATGTTACGAGCGTTAAGCTAAAATCTAGCATCTAGCATCTAGCATCTAGCATCTAGCTTCTAGCTTCTAATTTCTAATATTCTCTAAAATTAAGGGCCCAAAATATACTAAAATATTTTGGGCTTTTTAGGGTTTCAAAGCCTTTCTCAACGAGCGACTTTTAATAACTCTTCTTCTAATGTTGTGTCTTTGTTTTTCGATTTTTTAGGCTCTAAATAAGCTTGATACCTGCCTGGTTTATGATTGACTGCGATTAATAGATTTAGAGTGATAGCACCAATCACAGATAAAATCACAATATCGAAATTAAAAATAAACATCGATGACCCTAGAATCATCGAGTCGACCAATAATCCAAAATTACCGGCGCGAATATTAAATTTACTTTGTAGATACAAGGCTAAAATACCTAAGCCGCCAAGGCTGGATTTATGCCTAAACATAATCAATAAACCCACACCAATTAACATGCCGCCAGCTATGGTGGCAAATAACGGGTGAATGCTTTTAATAGTAATTAAATGCCCTATCTGTTCTGTCATGACAGACACCATAGTGACTGAAATAAAGGTATTAATAGTGAAGCGTTTACTTAATTGGGTCCAAGCGATGTAGTAAAAAGGTATATTCACCAAGAAAAATAGTAGCCCAAAGTTCATATCAATAATATGTGTGCCAATAATGGCGATGCCAGCAGTGCCACCAGTCAGTAAGTTGTGTGTGCCAAACAATACCACACCGAAAGACACTAATACCCCTGCACAAAAAAGTGCGAGTACGTCTTCATAAAATCTGTGCTTAGGAAAATTCACTGATATACCTCAAAATAAAAATAGGCGAAAAAACACGCGAATAAAGTGAGGCGCGCATTTTACAGATTTAGGCTTGTATTGTTAGTTCATCTAACTGATCAGTTTGTGGCTGGAGTTGCGGCAAAGTACCGTATACTTTACGACTATGGTTGCTTTTGTAAACACCCTGTAGAAGAGATGTTTACAAGGTGTGAGGTGAAATTTACAGCCTCACCATGATTAGCAGTGAATACACGAAATTAGAGTGTTTTAATTCCCTTTTTTAGTTTGCTTTAGTATTTTGCTAACCACTAATTATATTGGGTTTAGCCGTGACATTGGCGCCTATAATCAGTGTCGAGACAGTCAACGATTATTAAAGTGGCTAGATGTTTTATGGTTTTAAGCTGTAAACACAAAGGTGAAATTTTTAACGCAAGAGGTTGGAAAAGCTTTTTTTGTAAAGGTGATCTTTTTGTGTTTTTTTCGGCTATGCTAATTATCCGCAACTTCACCCTTTTGGAGACATTCTATGCCACATATTGCCCCTACACAGATCCCACAACAAGCTTTTGATTGGTATGACGATTATGCTCATGGAGATATCGATAGACGTACTTTTCTGAGCCGTTTGGGCTCATTGTCTGTTGCAGGACTTACCCTTGGAGCGGTAACCAGTGCTCTGACCCCAAATTATGCGCTCGCTGAGCAAGTGTCGTTTAACGACGAGGATATTAAAGGGACTTACCAAGAATTTGAATCGCCCAAAGGACACGGCAAAGGTCGTGGGTATTTGGTTGTTCCGAGCAAAATGACTAGTAAAGCGCCAGCAGTATTAGTGGTTCATGAGAATCGTGGACTCAATCCTTACGTCCGAGATGTAGCAAGACGTTTGGCTAAGCAAGGTTTTATTGCCTTTGCACCCGATGCACTTTTCCCTTTGGGTGGCTATCCGGGTAATGACGATGATGGCCGAGCTATGCAGCGCAGTATGGACAGCGAAAAAATTGATCATGATTTTAAAGCCGCTGCCAGTTACCTGAAACAACATGCTTCCACTACAGGTAAGTTAGGAGTTGTGGGGTTTTGTTTTGGTGGTTACGTAAGCAATATGTTGGCCGCTGCAACTCCCGAGCTTATTGATGCCGCCGTCCCTTTTTATGGCACACCTGCAAAAGGTAACCTAGTTAAAAATGTCAAAGCGCCTATTTTGCTGCAATTTGCTGAAAACGATAAAAGAGTGAATGCAACTTGGCCTGAGTACGAAGCAACATTAAAAGCCAATGATGTGAAGTACAAGGCACACTTTTATCCGAATACTCAACATGGTTTCCACAATGATTCTACTAGTCGTTATGATCCGAAAGCCGCTGAGTTAGCTTGGTCACGTACGTTAGCGTTTTTTAAACTACATTTAGCCTAATTATTCGTCCAGATTGACAGTAATAATGTGGCAACTGCTGCAGTTGGCTGTGTTGATAAATTCAGTTACATTTTTATTAATGACCAATGTATTTGAGTAAGCCATTATGGCCTGTAAAAATAGGGGGAAATTGTGAATAAAGATTTAAAAGGCTTGTGCTTATTTTTGGGAATGATTGGATTAGCTTATGCTGCTATTTTGATAATAACCATGTTGTTCACTGGGGTAAAAATCCTTAAGAGTATTGTATTTATTTCTGCGTTTTCATCGTTTTTAATCAGTCTTGGGCTAACACCTCATGTTAAACAACGATTAGTTCAAGTGATTAAACAAAAAGTGGCGCTCTACAAATAGACTAATTAAACAGGTGTTGAGCCTGTTTGCAATCAAGCAGTGAATCTAGGGTTGGTGCGATTAGGCTTTAACGTTAAATTTTCTAGAATGTTAAAGGAGACACACCATGAAACTCATTGTAAAGCCACTCATCGCCTTCATAGCTACTTTTATCTTGTCGGCATGCGTTGGTTTAAATCCTAACTTTGAGGAGCCTGATGTCAGTGTCAATTCCTTTAAATTACTGCCTGGTGCTAGCATTAACCCCACCTTTGAAATTGGTTTGCGAGTGCTAAATCCAAACAGCATATCGTTGAATTTAAAAGGCATGTCCTACAGTGCTAGCATTGAAGGTAATAAGGTGTTTTCTGGTGTCGCTAATCAACTTCCCATAGTGCCAGCTTATGGCGAAGCAGACATAAAACTCAATGTTCAAGCAGATTTGTTTGGGGGGATTCGTCTTATTGGTGATCTTTTGAAAAAAAGAGACAAAGCTGTTTCCTACACACTTAAAGTGAAATTAGACCTCGGCACTTTTGCCCTGCCTATATACATCACACATCGAGGTGACTTGAGCATTCCTAGCACTCATTAATCCAAATTAAGGCATTACTTAGAGTAACAGTAATGCCTTATTTCAATTGGATATTTAGCTAGTTAAACACGCTCAAATATTGTTGCAATCCCCTGACCTAATCCAATACACATAGTGGCTAAACCGATAGATTTATCCTCGGCTTCCATTAGATTGATTAAGGTTGTAGAAATACGCGAGCCAGAACAACCTAAAGGATGACCTAGTGCAATGGCACCACCATTCAAGTTGACTCTGTCATCGTAATTGTCAATCCAGCCGAGTTGTTTAATACAAGACAGGGCTTGTGCAGCAAAGGCTTCGTTAAACTCTGCCAGCTCAATGTCAGCCATAGTCATGCCAGCACGTTTTAACGCTTTTTGGGTGGCAGGTACTGGACCAAAGCCCATGATAGCTGCATCACAGCCAGCCACTGCCATAGCACGAATTTTAGCGCGAGGCGTTAATCCTAGAGCTTTGGCTTTGTCGGCAGACATGATCAACATAGCAGAGGCGCCATCAGACAAGGCTGATGATGTACCAGCTGTAACTGTTCCGTTGACTGGATCGAATACCGGTCTTAAGGCAGCCATGGTTTCTACAGTAGAATCAGGGCGGATCACTTCATCAACACTAATGGATTTTAATATGCCATCAGCATCATGGCCTTGTGTGGCGACAATTTCGTTTGCCCAACGGCCTTCGATTGTGGCTTGATTGGCGCGTTGATGTGAGCGGGCGCCAAAAGCGTCTTGCATTTCCCGGGTAATGCCATTTTGACGACCTAATAATTCAGCTGTCATACCCATGCTACCGGATGCTCTAGCAGTATGTTTAGCGATGCCAGGATGAAAGTCTAGATTAAAATCCATAGGCACGTGTCCCATGTGTTCAACACCACCTATCATATACACATCGCCGCGACCGGACATGATACCGCTGGTGGCGTCGTGTAAAGCTTGCATAGATGAGCCACATAAACGGTTTACTGTTACCGCACCTGTAGATCGAGGGATATCGGTTAATAATTGTGCATTACGAGCAATATTGAAACCCTGCTCTTTGGTTTGTTGCACGCAACCCCAAATGATGTCTTCTATGTCATTAGGATCAAGATTGGGATTACGTTCGACCAATTTTGACATTAAGTGTGCAGATAAGGTTTCTGCGCGCACATTGCGAAAAATACCGCCTTTAGAGCGACCCATAGGTGTACGTATACAATCTACTACTACGACTTCTTTCATGATCTTCTCCTCTGACTATTGTGCAAAATATGATTTGTTTGATGCAGCCATTTCGCGCACACCATCAGAAATCTGATAAACCGGACCTAAGTCAGCGTATTTATCGGCTAATGCGACAAAGTTACTTAAACCCATTGTTTCGATATAGCGGAAAATGCCTCCTTTGAATGGAGGGAAACCAAGGCCATAAAGTAACGCCATATCGGCTTCAGCTGCGCTGGCAACTATGCCTTCTTCTAAACAACGAATGGCTTCATTGGCCATAGGGATCATTACCCGTGCAATAATTTCGTCTTTATCGAAATCACGTTTAGCGGCGCAGTGAGGCGCGAACAATTCGTAAGCTTCTGGTGCCGCTACTTTCACCGGGCGGCCACGTTTATCTAGACTGAAATTATAGAAACCTTTGCCATTCTTTTGTCCTAAACGTTGTGCTTTGTATAAAAGCGTCACAGGGTCGTTAGCAATTTTTTGCATACGTTCTGGAATGCCATCTGACATCACGCTAGAAGCATGGTCAGCTGTATCCATACCTACCACATCGAGTAAAAATGCTGGACCCATAGGCCAACCAAAAATTTTCTCCATGACTTTATCAACGGCGACAAAATCAGCGCCATCCATTAGCAATCTGCTGAATCCAGCGAAATAGGGGAACAACACACGATTCACTAAAAACCCCGGACAATCGTTCACTACTATGGGGGTTTTGCCCATTTTTAGTGTAGCGGCAACCACGGCTGAAATAGTGTCTTCTGAGGTTTTTTCACCGCGAATAATCTCAACTAGAGGCATTTTGTGTACAGGGTTAAAGAAGTGCATGCCGCAGAAGCGTTCTGGTTTTTGTAAACTTTCGGCTAGATGGTTGATTGAGATAGTTGAAGTGTTAGAGCAAATAATCGTATCGTCAGATACATGTTGCTCGGTTTCGGCCAGTACTATGCCTTTGACTTTAGGATTCTCAACAACCGCTTCAATGACCAAGTCGACATCTTTAATGGCTGAATACTCTAAGGTTGGAACTATGTTATTCAGGGTTGTTGCCATTTTGGTCGCGTCTACTTTACCGCGCTGCATGCCTTTACCTAAAATGGTGGCGGCTTCTTTTAAACCTAAGTCTAAAGCAGCTTGGTTAATATCTTTCATTATTACAGGTGTGCCTTTTACAGCAGACTGGTAAGCAATGCCACCACCCATAATACCTGCGCCTAACACAGCTGTTTGATTGATGGCTTTTTTAGCTGCTTTAGCTTGTTTTTTGCCTTTACTTTTTACTAACTGATCAGCCAAGAAAATACCTACTTGGGCTTTGGCTGCGTCGGTTTTCGCTAATATTGCAAAACCTTGGTTTTCTAATTTAAGTGCACCGTCTCTATCAAGGCCAGCTGCTTTTGAAATTGTCTCTACCATCATATGTGGCGCTGGATAATGTTTACCGGCCTGTGCTGCAACCATGGCTTTTGCCGTTGAAAAGCTCATCATGGCTTCGTTTTGGTTGAGTTGCAGAGGTGCTTTTTTCTCTGCTCGACGGGCTTGCCAATCTAAATCTCCAGCGATTGCGTCTTTAAGCATGCTAAGCGCAGCATCAGTGAGCTTTTCTGGTGCTACGACAGCATCTACTGCCCCTTCAGCTAGGGCTTTTGCGGCTTTACGGTCACGGCCAGTTGTCATCCACTCTAGTGCGTTATCGGCACCTATTAGACGAGGTAGTCGCACCGTACCGCCAAAACCTGGCATTAAGCCAAGTTTCACTTCTGGCAAGCCAATGCTGGCGGTGGTATCTGCCACTCTTAAATCACAGGCTAAGGCCATTTCACAACCGCCACCTAGTGCAAAACCATTCACCGCTGCGATGGTAGGAAAAGGTAAGTCTTCAAAACGGTCAAATACTTGGGATGTTTTACTTACCCAAGTCAGTACTTCTTCATCTGGCATATCAAATAAACCAGTAAATTCAGTAATATCAGCACCCACAATAAAGGTGGATTTTGCAGATTTAACCACTACACCCTTAACATCTGAATTGGCTACTAGGGCCTGTGTTGCAGCATCTAAATCAGCTACTGTTTGTTGATCAAACTTGTTTACTGAACCTTGGGCATCAAATACTAATTCTGCAATGCCATCTTGCAGTAATTTGACCGTGAGGCTTTTACCTTGGTATATCATTATCATCTCCTGTGGCTATTGCCAAAGCGTGGGTTGGGAGCAGGCCTAGGGCCCTCCGAATACAAATTTTTATGAATTGTTGTTAAAACCAATCGAAAGAGCAACCTAGTTTTAACAACTTTCAACAAAATCAGTCATAGTCTTTACATGCGGGTAAATATAGCCAATTCAACTGGTCATTCCAGTTAATGTGTGAATTTTTCAAAATACACGCATTTATCAGTAAACAAGTTTGCTAGTATCAGGTGTAACATCTTAGCTAAGGTTTCTTTAAGTATTGGAATTTGTGACTATTCGTTATTTTCTTCATCTGGCCATCACTAGTATCTTGTTGACACAAGTTGTACTAGCCGCACCTGTGCTCGAAATTGATCAGCAACGAAAGCTTTTTATTGAAGCTGAGAGGCTTGCGCACAATCCAAATAGCAGTGCGTTTAAAAAAATAATGGAACAACTGGAGGGGTATCCACTTAAACCCTATGTCGAGTTAAAAACACTCAGCAAATTTCCCTTTATGGCGAATAAAAATCAAATTGAGAGTTTTCTCGCTCAATATGAATCCGCCCCTTTAGATAGACCTTTGCGCAAAAAATGGTTGGCTTATTTAAGCAAACAAGATCAACCTGAGCTGTTTAGTCATTTTTATCGGGATATGGGCAATACCGCGTTAAATTGCAAATATGCTGAATTATTACTGCAAAAAGACCCATCAAATGAACAGGCATTTAAATTGGCTGAAGAGCTATGGGTTGTGGGTAAGTCGCAGCCTAGTGACTGTGACCTATTGTTCAAAAAATGGCAAAAAGCAGGAAAACGCACACCAGAATTAGTCTGGAAAAGGTTATCCTTGGCTGCGGATGGAGGTAACCACACGCTTATCCCCTACTTAAAAACTCTGCTGCCAACCGAGCAACAATATTTAGCTGATCTTTGGCTAAAGGTGCGTCGATCATCTAGTCAAGTCTCTCGTTTATCCAATTTTCCCGGTAAATTCCCCGAGAAGGAAACTGAGATACAGGTCTATGGGTTAAAACGTTTAATCAGCAGTAATAGAGACTTGGCTTTACGTAGTTGGGAAAAACTGTCGAGTAGATTTGTTTTTTCATCCTCTCAGCTCAAACAAATATCTCATCGTTTTGCTATTTTTTTAGCCCTTGCGGACCACGAACAGGCTGAACTTTGGTTAGAAAAGGCGACAGATTTTGAACCTGATGCTGAATTATTACGCTGGCATTTAGCCCATGTTTTACGGCAACGAAACTGGCAGCATGCGTTGGATGTCATAAACTTTGTGCCTGGAGAAATTGTCGATGGCAATATGTTTCAGTATTGGAAAGCGCGCGCTTATGGGGAAGTCGGCGCTAAAGAATTGTCTGACAAAGGTTTACAACAATTAGCCAAACAACGTCACTATTATGGTTTTTTGGCCAGCGGACAATTATCTGAAATGGCCAGCATGAATGATAATCCCTTGCAGATAGCCCAAGATGAATTGGATGAAATAGCGTCGATGCCTGCTGCCCAACGAGCCTTTGAATTCAGAACCTTGGGTCGAAATCTCAGTGCAAGGCGTGAGTGGATTTTTTTACAAAGCCAATTATCCCAGCAGCAAAAAGTCACCGCAGCCGTGTTAGCAAGTCAGAACAATTGGCATGACCAAGCTATTTTTGGCTTTTCTAAATCAGGTTATCTGGATGATTTGAGCCGACGTTTCCCCATGGCTTACGATAGCCAACTACAAAGTAACGCTAAGAAAAACAATATTGATGTTGCTTGGGCCTATGCCATTGTAAGACGTGAAAGCTCTTTTATGCCAGATGCCGCTTCTCATGCAGGAGCCCTCGGCTTGATGCAAATGATGCCGGGTACGGCACGTTATCTGGCTAAGAAAAAAGTCAAAAGAAATAGCCTGTTTAATCCGAACATCAATGTTGAACTAGGCACGCAATATATGCGTTACCTAATGGATAAAATGGATAATAATCCTATTTTAGCCACGGCGTCCTATAATGCTGGTTGGCGAAGAGTGCAGCAGTGGCTGCCTGAAAAAGGCAATATTCCCTTAGACATGTGGATAGAAACCATTCCCTATAAAGAAACCCGAAACTACGTTATGGCGGTGCTGGCATACCAGCAAATATACAGCCAACATTTAGGGGGGAGTGAAAACCTATTTAAAGACCTCGCTACCATGCAAATACAACCAAAAAGTTAAAAAAGTTTTGACTGTGTATCAAAGGTCAAGAGTCCTTAAGCTTATGTTAATCTAACGCTATATTTTTTGATGAGAGTCTAGCATGTCACTTCTATCCCTATTAAAGCAAA
The DNA here is from genome assembly GCF_963977085.1 of uncultured Paraglaciecola sp. Taxonomy (GTDB): domain Bacteria; phylum Pseudomonadota; class Gammaproteobacteria; order Enterobacterales; family Alteromonadaceae; genus Paraglaciecola. The sequence continues at coordinate 223,593 of NZ_CAXBNC010000003.1, forward strand.
CTTATCCGCAACATATATCTGAATTACAAAGCCGAACTCGCGAAGCGCTGCAACGAGAGAGCATTGACGGCTTGATCATCCATTCGGGGCAAAGTAAGCGGTTGTTTTTGGATGACAACAATTACCCATTTAAAGTGAACCCGCAATTTAAGGCATGGTTGCCAGTAATTGATAACCCTAATTGTTGGCTGATAGTAAACGGGGTGGATAAACCCAAGTTGGTGTTTTATAGACCAAAAGATTTCTGGCATAAAGTACCTGATGAGCCCAATGACTTTTGGGCGCAGCAGTTTGACATCGTATTGCTAACCCAAGCTGATGCGGTGGAAAAACACTTACCTTTTGATAAAAGTAAGTATGCTTATATCGGCGAATATATAGAAGTCGCTAAGGCGTTGGGTTTTGACTTAGTTAACCCTGATAGAGTCATGCATTACCTACATTACCAGAGAGCCTATAAAACCGATTACGAGTTAGTGTGTATGCGCGAAGCGAATCGAATCGCAGTTGATGGACATCGTGCCGCTAAAATTGCGTTTGAACAGGGATTGAGTGAGTTTGATATTAATCTGGCTTATCTGTGTGCGGTTAGACAAGGCGACAACCAAGTACCCTATAACAATATTGTTGCGCTAAATGAGAACGCATCAATTTTGCACTATACCGATGTCGCCACTGATGCGCCTTGTGATTCACGTTCATTCTTAATTGACGCGGGGGCAAATTTTAATGGTTATGCTGCTGATATTACCCGTACCTATGCCAAAGAGACGGGAATGTTTGCAGACTTAATCGAGTCTGTGCATCTAATTACCCAACAATGTGTGGATGAGCTAAAGCCAGGAGTGTCTTATGTGCAGATCCATTGCAGTGCCTATCGTCAAATCGCTGCACTTCTAAGTGATGCAGGTATGGTGAATCTAGCGACTAATGATGTGCTGGAATCGGGAATTGTGAATACGTTTTTCCCACATGGCATTGGGCATTTCTTAGGCTTACAAGTGCATGATGTTGCTGGCCATGTCTCTGATGACAGAGGTACACCTAATCCTACCCCTAAGGAACATCCGTTCTTGCGAAATACCCGCACAATTGAAGCAAGACAAGTATTTACGATTGAACCAGGTTTATATTTTATTGATAGTTTATTGAGTGATTTAAAAGGCAGTGAACAATCCAAATTTATTAACTGGAACCTAGTCGATAAAATGCGGCCTTTTGGCGGCATACGCATTGAAGATAATATAATAGTGCATCGAGACAAAAACGAAAATATGACTCGCGAGTTGAAATTGAACTAGTTTTTTACAGTTTTAATTTTTCTATTTACAGAGTTGCACGCTTGATTTTAGATAAGTGTGCAACTGTTGGTCAGGTAATTAATTGTATTGATGTGGCGCTCAAGTAGTCATACCTTCACTGCTACTGATAACACTTAATATGAAGCTAAACATGGTTGCCACTAGCAACTCAAGGTAATGTGAATTCTAAGAATAAATGTAACTCACCTAAGTAACTGGTTGATTTAACGAATAAAGAAGATTTTGTAGTGCATTTGGTCTAGTCTTTTTGCAATTTTCCAAAAACGCCATTTTGGATCAGTAGTTGTTACCGGAACCTATTATAAATGCCACAAATTTTGATTTGTCTGCTGCTTTTTTTTGTCAGTATAAATGTCACGATCGCCAAGCAAGCCACCTCTAAACCCCATCATTTACCTCACTTCGCATTACTAGATATTCCCAACATAGTGGGAGAGATTAAGGTGGATGGGGAACTTGATGATAAACAATGGCAACAAGCGAAAGAGCTAGCGCTTAATTACGTTACTCGCCCGTTTGAAAATACCCGTCCTCCGGTAACCACTAAAGTTAAAATGTTTGAGAACGGTAATACTCTCTATGTGGCCTTTATTGCTGAGGATCCAAATATAGAAGACATTAACGCTTTTTATCGAGACCGAGATGGCATTTGGAGTGATGATTTGGTTGGGATTAAGCTTGATACTTTTAACGACAGTCGCTTAGCCTATCAATTTTTTGTTAATCCTTTCGGCATCCAAGCGGATTCAATTCAAAATGAAATGACCGGCAGTGAAAGTGACAGCTGGGATGGTATCTGGCAGTCAGCAGGTAAAATTGTTGCTGCTGGTTATCAGGTTGAGATGGCTATTCCGTTGCGCATTTTAAACTTTGAAGAGGGTAATAAACATAAGGTTTGGGGAGCTGAACTGGTTCGTTATTACCCAAGAACCGATCGTTTACGTATTTCAAATATGCCACTAGATCGGAACAACGCTTGTGACTTATGTCAGATGGGATCGATTGGCGGTTTTAAACAAGCTAAACAAGGTAAAAACTTGGCGATTGTGCCAACACTAGTATTAGGCAAAGGGCAGAGTCGAGAGCCCGAAGACAGCTTAGCGTGGGAAGACTCAGACAATAAAGAATTAGGTTTGGATTTAAAATGGGGCATTACCCCAGAAATATCTTTTCAAGCCACGCTTAATCCAGACTTTTCGCAGGTGGAGGCAGATGTCGCTCAACTGAGTATTAACGACACCTTTGCGCTATTTTTTGATGAAAAACGTACCTTTTTCTTAGAAAACTCTGATTATTTTTCAAGTAATTACAATTTAGTGTATACCCGCAACGTAGGTGCGCCTGACTATGGCGCTAAAGTAACCGGACGAGTTGACCAACATACTTTTGGCTTATTTGTCGCTAATGATGAATCTAGCACTTTTTTAGTGCCGGGAAACTTAGGCTCAAGTATCGCCTCTTATGAAGAAGCGTCCCTCAATTTGGCGCTACGTTATCGGTATGATTTATCTGAACAATTGTCAATAGGCTGGACTAGCACACTGCGTGATGCTGAGGGGTATTACAACCATGTAAACGGCATTGATGCTAAATATCAATTAACTGATAAAGATACCTTTCGAGCACAAATATTAAGGTCTGATACTCAATACCCAATAGATCTCTACCAAGACTTTTGTGACGACAATTGTCAGCAAGATGACGATTATTCAGAAACTGCCTTACGTTTGAAAAAAAATCAGGCGTTTAGTGGTAAAGCATATACGGTCAGTTATGACCATGAAGAGCGCAATTGGGATTTCTCTTTATATCGTAATAGCCGTGGCGCGGGTATTCGTACAGATTTAGGTTTTGGTTCTTTGGCCGACCGCCATCAGTCTGTAATTGGTGCTGGGTATAATTGGTTCAGTGAAAACACCTGGTGGAATAAAATTAGACTGTCCGGTGATTGGGATATCAGCCATAACGACAACGGAGAGTTAATTGAAAAAGAAGCGGAAGCTTATCTGAGCATGAATGGTCAATTGCAATCCTATTTTGAAATTGGATTGCTTACACGCGACAAAGTTGGCCTGCGTGATGATCCAAGTAAATTAAGTATTACTAACAACACTACTTTGTTTACTGAACAAATGGCGAGTTTCTATTTTGAGATGCGTCCAAGTTCATCCTGGTACCTCAGTACGTTTTCTCGTTTCGGTGATAATATCGATTATGATAACAACAGATTGGGAAAACTATTATTAGTGCGCCCAACTATTCACTGGAATTTAGGCAAAAGTTTACAATTTAAACTCCGTCACACCTATCAAAACCTTGATGTAGAAAATCAGCCACTGTTTACTGCTAACCTGTCAGATTTCCGCGCCACCTATCAGTTTAATCAACGTCAGTTTTTGCGATTGATTTTGGTGTATTCTGATATTGAACGTAATCAAGAAAACTATACCTTTGATGTTGACTCCATTAGTAAAGGACTAGGTACGCAGCTTTTGTATTCATACAAGCTCAACCCTCTCAGCAAATTTTTTGTGGGTTATTCTGACTCAGCTTACCAAGATGACGAGCTGACATCCCTGACCAAAAGTGAACGTTCGGTGTTTATGAAATTCAGTTATGCATGGCTAAACTAGCAATTCGATAAAGCTTGATAATTGTATCATTTGGCCATATATCTTAAGTTGCGGCAAATATAGCCGTGTCGAATAAGGAAGTCAGTTATGGAAGTTTTACTCGATTATATCTTTACTGCACAAACTCTGGTTTTAGTGTTTGTAGTGGTGTTACTCAAGACCTCTATTAAGTTTGTCCCACAAAATCGCGCCTACGTAATTGAACGCTTTGGCAAATACCAATCGACCAAAGAAGCCGGTCTGAATTTCATTTTACCATTTGTTGACAGAATTTCTGCTGACCGCTCTCTCAAAGAAAAAGCGGTGGATGTGCCAGAGCAAAATGCGATTACTAAAGATAATATTTCATTGCACGTTGATGGCGTATTGTATTTTCGAGTACTTGATCCTTATAAAGCGACCTACGGAGTAGACGATTATGAGTTTGCTGTGACACAACTTGCACAAACCACTATGCGCTCTGAATTAGGTAAAATGGAGTTAGATAAAACCTTTGAAGAAAGAGACGTATTAAATACTAATATTGTTGCTGCTATTAATGAAGCCTCTGGCCCTTGGGGTATACAAGTGCTTCGTTACGAAATTAAAGACATAGTGCCACCTCAATCCGTAATGGAAGCCATGGAAGCACAAATGAAAGCGGAACGAGTGAAGCGAGCGCAAATTTTAGAATCGGAAGGTGACAGACAAGCGGCGATTAACCGTGCTGAAGGTGAAAAAGCCTCGGTGGTTTTAGCAGCAGAAGCCGATAAAGCAGAACAGGTTCTGCGAGCTGAAGGTGAAGCCAAAGCAATAGTGGCAGTGGCGACCGCGCAAGCCGAAGCATTGCGTCAAGTGGGTGAAGCGGCTGCCACAGAAGAAGGGCAAAAAGCGATTCAACTTGATTTGGCCACTAAAGCCATTGAAGCAAAACATGCCATTGCCAAAGAATCGTCAGTCGTATTGTTACCCGATGGTTCCACTGAGGCTGCTGGCGTAGTTGCTCAAGCCATGACCATTATTAATCAATTAAATAAGGGGTAATGTATGGATTGGGCATTCAATAATTTAGCTGAAAGTTTGCTCATTCTCGGCATTCTTTTGTTAGTCATTGAAATTGCAGTACTGGGTTTTTCGACCTTTGTATTATTTTTTGTTGGATGCGCAGCTGTGGTCACTGCAGGTTTACTGTATGTGGGTATTATTCCAGATACCTTGTTGGCGGCAATGCTAAGTACAGGCGTTGTGACAGCATTATCAGCTGTTTTGTTGTGGAAACCTTTAAAAAATATGCAATCTAAGGTGGACACAACCAAAGCTAAAGGTGATTTGGTAGGACATAGTTTTGTATTAGTAGAAGATGTTGCCCCTGAATTGACACCTGTTTACCGTTATTCAGGTATCGACTGGAAACTGAAAGCTAACGAACTTATTGTCTCTGGTACTAAGGTAGAAGTGATAGAGGTTGAGGTTGGGGTCTTTCATATTAAATCGGTTTAACGGTTCGATAAGTACTGATGTTAAGCCGGTTTTCCCGGCTTTTTTATATATAATTATCAATAGTTGTGAAAACTTATTTTAAGGAAACACCCTCTGTTTCCTTTAAAAATAAGGTTGCGATTAGTGTTAATATAAAAAACATAGAAATAAAGGCGACGGTGAAGTTAAAGCTACTGCTGGCTAAAATCGAGCCAATGACTATCGGTGCAATAGAATTAGCAACCCGCTGAGATACAACACCTACGGCGGTACCATTTCCTCTATTTCGAGTATCGTACACTTCGCCTAACCATGTATTCCATACACCCCAAGCGCCGAGGCTGAAAAACGATAAAGTAAAATTCCAAAAATATAGTTCATTAACGTTGGTTGATTTAGCCAAGGCAAACCCTGCAATAGCCGCCATAAACACGTAAATCACCATTATTTTTTTTCTTCCAAATTTCCCAGTTAAATAACTGGCGGATATATATCCGGGGAACATAAATAACGCAGATATGGCCAAAAATCCCAAACCTTCAGGTGTGCTGAGTCCTTTTTTACTGAGTAATAGTGGCATCCAACTGGCCATGGCCCAGTAGCCCCAAGAAAAGCAAAAGTTGATGGTTATTTGTAAAAATGTGGTTTTAGCTACAGCTCCTTTAAATAAATCTAATAAGTTGCCAGATGGAGATGAATGCTGTTTTTCTAATATCACTTTAGGGTGATTAAATTGCCCGTTACAAAGAATGGTTATGGATTGTGCAGCACCATCAGCATCATTTTTTTCTGCTAACCAATAAGGTGATTCTGGGACAAATTTCCAGATGATTATGGCCCACAGTGATGTGAATGCACCCATGCCAACTATAACGCGCCACCCCATTGGTTCTAGGGCGAAGGTAATACCGATAGCGATTAACACACCTACAGGCCAACCAGATGACAGATAAACCGTGGCTTTGCCTCTTGATGCAACAGGAACTATTTCTTCGAAATACGGAAATGTGACCACTAAACTGCCGACTAATACCACACCACATAAGAAACGAGTAGCCCATAATATTTCATAAGAGGTTGAAAATGCACTGATGAGAGGGAATATCCCGTACAGAGCAAGACTTAATATTAAGGTTTTTTTACGCCCTATCTGCCCCATTAACCTGCCCCAAAACAAAGCGCCGGGGATCATGCCTAAAAATAAGGCAGAAATAAGGGAGCCCACTTGAGTAGTCGAAAGCTCAAATTCTTGTGCTATCGCGCCACTGTTGTAGATTAGGATCATCATTTCCCATGACTCGATGGCAAAAGCCATAAATAGGCACATACCTATCAACAAATGCTTGCGGTTGAAGTGTATTTTTGTGAACCATTCTCCAACGGTATGCTGCATTTTGTCGGATACTAAATTTTGTGACATATTATTTTCTTATTTAAGGAGTTATAACAGGTGTGCACATCGAGTTTTATTTAGTTAACCAAATGGTACGAGTCGATAGTAATCGCTGGTTCAAGCATCTCTTGATGTCCGGCTATTTTGTATAGTTTTTCTACTACTTCATATCCTTTAACTACTTCGCCAAAACAAGCAAATCCCTGTCCATCTGGGTGCCTAGTTCCTCCTAAATTGAGCGCAGGTTCGTCGCGCATACAAACGAAAAAGCTCTGATATGCCTCTCCCGGGTTGAACCTAGCTAATGATACACACCACTTCTTATGGGATAACCCACTAATCGATGTGCTTTCATGTTCAATAGTGGTGCGTAACTCGTCTAGCTTTTTGTCACTACCCAGTTGTACGACATTAATGCGAGGTGCCGCTTGTTGATTTTTGTCTGTTAGCACACGAAATAAAGTGCCATTTGTTAATGTTCCACTCGACAGAAGTTGAATAAAGTAGGCGCACGTTATTGGCGCCTGCTTTACTTTTAACTCGATGACAAAATTACCAACAGAAGTCTCTACAGCGAAGTGTTGGTTAAATGAGATGTCAGCTAACCCCATATACTTCTTTTGCTCGTTCAGGGGTAATGTAACCATTTTTTATATCCTGCAACACAGCTTGTTTAGGGCGTTCAGAAGGTTTTCCAAAACCGCCACCGTTTGCAGTAAATACTTCAATCACATCTCCCTTATTTAAAGTTAATGCGGTACAAATTCTAAACCGTGTTTTTTTACCGTCCTTTTTTACTACATTGATGTAATTATGGGAGCCTCTCAGCCCGCCTTCCATGCCCCATGGTCCCACGCAAGATCTAACGTAAGCCATAGTGATCCACCAATTATCTGCTAGGATTTTATAATATAATTTGATGCCTTTACCGCCGATAAATTTTCCTTCGCCTCCTGGCTCATCGTTCAGTTCAAGGCGTTCAATCATGATGCCATTTCTTTGTTCCGATACTTCAGCGGGCACGTTAAATGTATCGCCGTGGTAACCGGTATAAAGTGCATTCACGCCGTTTCTACTATTGCTTGCTCCCCAACCACCTATTTGAGGTTCGACAATTCCTAGGGCGGCACCTGTGTCTGGGTGTGGTCCACCCAAAAATGTCCCACAGATCGAAGCGTAGTGACCCGCTGGAAGTGATTCAGGTACTGCTGTGGCTAAAGCTTTCCATAATAAATCAAAGACCATGATGCTTGTTTCATAATAAACGCTCATAGCTGAAGGATATTTAGCCGCGAACATAGAATCGTCGTCTACCAATAAGCGAACTGGTTTAAAACTACCAGAGTTGGCAAATGTTTGTGGACTGGCGATAGCTTTAAATATCATTTGCACATCAACCATAGTGGCATCAAATGATGCGTTGAGTGCATTGGCTTGTTGCGGCGGATTACCGGTCAAATCAACCAGAAATTCGTCTTTAGAGATAGTTATAGTGACTTGAATATCTAATTCGTCGTCGGTGACTTCACTGGCATGATAAACGCCTTCAGGGAGTGTATTTAAGGCTTTCCTAGATATTTTTTCAGCCAGCTGTATATAGTCTGCAATGGCATAATCTAATATGTCGGCACCATATTTTTCGGCTAAACCAAGAAATCTTTTTTCGCCTGCACGCATCGAGGCGATACCGGCCCAAAAATCACCAACCGTGGTTTCCGGTTGACGACTATTGATCTCCATTATGTCAACTACTGCCTGATTTACTTTGCCTTTTTCTATGACTTTTATGCAAGGTAGTTGTAATCCTTCTTGATAAATCTCCGTGGCTTCTGCACTGATACTGCCAGGGAATGCTCCACCTACATCGACCCAATGGGCTTTGTTGGCTAACCATCCAATACGGGCACCTTCAAAAAATACCGGTAATATCAACACTACATCATTTAAATGGCTGACGCCGCCGTTATGGGGGATGTTGGTAATAAAAATATCGCCAGGATGAATAGATGTGTCGTCAAATTTAGCTCTGACTGATTGCACCCCGGGTTCAAGCATCCCAATAAATCCGGGAATGCCAGATCCTGAACTGGCAAGTTGACCATGTTTATCAAACATAGCCACACCAAAGTCTAGTACTTCGTAAATGACTGAGCTCATCGCCGTCTTTCTCATAGTGATAAACATTTCATCGGTAATCGCTTTCATTGAACTTTGGATTATTTCAATGGTAATAGGATCAATATTTGGCTTAGTCATGGCTAGTCGCCTCCGTCTCTATATGCAGATTTCCGTAGTCATCAACAAGCACTTGCTGATTAGGTAATATAACAGTGGTGCTTCCGGACTCTTCAATTATTGCAGGACCTGAAAAAGTCGCTCCAGCAAAGAATAAATCTCGATTGTAAATAGGTGTATCGAGGATCCCGGCACGATCAAAGTCCACCTCACGAGTTTCTTTTAGTGCATCCTCTATTTGGCCTGTTGAAGTGATTTTAGCCAATGAAGGGCGATCGACTTTTGCATAGGCCGTGACTTTATAGCTGACTAATTCTATGGAGTTAGTTAATTCATAGGTGAACTTTTTCTTGTACTCATAATTAAAATTCGCTTTCAGTTTGATTATATAATCGCTAGATATATCGCTCCCTTCGACGTTAACTTGCACCGTATGTTCTTGACCTGTATAACGCATTTCTAGGAGTTGTTCGAAATATATATCCTGTTTTTGCACACCTTCTTTCTCATATGCTTCTATCGCCTCAGATTGCATGGCGCTTAGCGTATTCGAAATAGCGTTTGCATGTTCAACACCGAAAGTAACAGGTTGAGTGCGAATGTAATCTCGGCGTAAGTCGGACATCAACATACCCCAAGCAGAAAAAACCGACGCATTAGCGGGAATGATGACCTTAGGAATATTGAGCTCAGCTGCCAACGTGCAGGCATGCATAGATCCTCCTCCGCCAAAAGCGAGTAAAGCAAAATCTCTAGGATCATAGCCTTTATTGATTGAAATCAATTTTAGAGCGTTGCTCATATTATGGTTAGCAAGCTGAATGACGCCTCTTGCTGCTTCTATTGCAGTTAAACCTAACTTATTGCCCAAATTTTCAAATGCCTTGCGAACACCTTCCATATCAGCAGTAATTTCACCACCAATAAAATAATTGGGGTTGATCCTACCCAGCATTAAGTTGGCATCTGTGGTTGTCGGCTCGGTGCCTCCATTGGCATACGCAACTGGGCCTGGGAATGCGCCGGCACTCTGGGGGCCGACATGCATTTTATCGTATTCATCAACCCAGCCAATGGAGCCGCCGCCATTACCGATTTCAACAATATCGACCACTGGTGTCATCACCGGGTACCCCGCCGACAAGTCATCTTTTTCGATCATATATTGGTTGGTAATATTGACCCTTCCTTGGTCGATCAGTGAACATTTAGCAGTAGTACCGCCTATATCAAAGGCAATGATATTGTTTTCATTTATTAGTTTGCCCAGCGAAGCAGCACCTAACACACCACTGGCTGGGCCAGATTCGACAATAGATATAGGTGTTTTTTTCACCGCGTCTACTGTGTCGATCCCGCCGTTTGATTGCATTACGTAAAACGAACCATCAAATTCACGTTCTTTTAGTGCAGCTTGCATTTTTGTTAAATACTTTTCGGCAATGGGCTGCACGTAAGCACAAAGAGCAGCAGTGTTGGTACGCTCGTATTCTCGCCACTCTCTGGATATTTGATGAGATGCAACTAACGCCACCTCTGGCCATTCTTTGTTGATAAATGTTGCTACCAACTCTTCATGTAGAGGGTTTATATAACTATGCAAAAAGCATACGGCTATTGCCTCAACACCTTCTTCTTTAAACGCTTTGAGTATGGGGAGCAAATCTTGTGTATCTATAGGGGTTAGTATATTTCCCTTGAAATCCATGCGTTCTTTGATTTCGTGACGTAAATATCTGGGAATAAAAGGCTTGGGCTTTTGATATTGTAAGTTGAAAAAATCCGGTCTATTGCCTCGGGCTATTTCTAATATGTCTCTAAACCCTTGTGTGGTAATTAAACCCGTCTTAACGCCTTTTCTTTCCGTTAGGGCGTTAATCACTACGGTTGAACCATGAGCGAAAAATTTTACTTCATTGAGGTTTACTTTGGCTTTGTCAAAAGAGTCCATGACCCCCTGCTGAAATTCAGTAGGGGTGGTATGAGTTTTGACTGCTTTGATGTCAGTAGCGAGACCACTTTTCTCGTCTACTGTGTAGTAAACAAGATCTGTAAAGGTTCCACCAATGTCACTTGCTGCACGTATCAACTTCATATATTTACCTATTTTTAAAATCTATATTTAAGTGTTTATTTTTCAGACTCTATAACGGATTAATCTATGAAGTTATATCTGAAATCTAGACGCCATATTGCTGGAGGCGCAGAAAAAGCAAAGCCTCCAGTGACATATTCAGCGTTATACTCTTCATCAAAAAGGTTATTAACTGACGCTGTTAAAGCCCAGGTGCCCTCGACATCTTCGAGTCCGAGCCCAAAATTAACTAAGTTAACTGTGTCTCTTTCAGTCAAGTTGGTAGGATCCCAGAATTGCTTACCACGTGATTCATAATCAGCTCGAGCAAAAATGTCTAGGTTAGTGGTTAGGTTGGTACGATATTGTAATCCTGCATTGATGGTTGATTTTGGAACATATGGGGCATTATTACCCACGGCGGTTGGGTCAAGTTGATACTCTTTAACTTCACTGTCTGCATAGGCATAACCAAGATAACCTGTAAGTTCATCTGTGAATGCGTAGGCGGCTTCAAGTTCACCACCAGTAATATCGACTTCTTCAATACCCACTAATACTTGAGCACCCAAAACCCCAACAAATACGTAGAATGGCGCATTTTCAACATTCGTATTAAATAGTGCGCCAGCAGTCTTTAGATCACCGCCTAAGAAATCAGCTTTAAAACCAATTTCGAAAGTTTCAGTTACTTCCTTGTCTAATACATCGGGTATGCCTGTTAAGCCCAGTGCTTCTGCTGAAACACCCACACCGTTTTGATTGAATTGACCACTTCTGAAACCCTCACCCCAAGAGGTGTAGATAGATGCATCATTACTTAACAAGTAACGTAGGCTGACTTTAGGTTGGAAGTGAGAAAAGGTGGCTTTATTGACTGCCCCGGCTTCGCCGATTGCAAAAGCCAAGTTACCATCAACGTCATAACCACCCTGCTGAGGGTCGACTATCTGCTCTCTTTCATCACGGTCATATCGACCAGCAAAAGAGAACTCAAGCGCTTCGGTTATGTCATAGGCGAAGTTGAAATACCCTGCATAGGCAGTATTTTCATTATCATCAGCAGCATAAGTACCTGTAGGATTAATGGTCCCGCCTAAAACAGGTGTACTGGTAATGGGAAGGATTCCGTTGTCCAAATCAAAACCAGTTGTAGACGCAATAAAACGGTCGGTAGATAGATAATAAGCACCAACCATCCATCTGAATGCTTGGTCATCGTTGGACACAAAACGAATATCTTGGCTCATGGTTGATATATCTACGCTTTGTGTTTGAGTGCCATCGAAAAATGATAAGCCTGGGTTTGCGGTGGAATTCGCGGTGTAAGGAAATTGATCACCGCCACTTGATTGATCGATAGTATCGTAGGCAGTCACGGCTTTTAAAGTGCCGAAGTCTGTCTCATAGTTTACTCGCAATGACAATTGGCTAACTTCACGCTCATCAAAGCCAAGGTTATTGGCAGACAGTCTTCTTTGTACAACATTTGAATCATTTATGTTGGTAAAACCATCCACTTCACCTGTAGTTGGGTCAGTGGTCACTCCTTGAAAGGAAAATTGTAAGGCGTCGGCTGTGGTATCTGTGTAGCTGGCTCGAAGATCGATTTGCAGCTCATCACTGACAATAAAATTGAGATGACCCCGTAAGTTTAACTCTTCCTTAAAACCCACGTTTTGGCCTGTGGCGACATTCTCAAAAATACCATCACTGGCGGTATAATTTCCTGATACTCTGAATCGCACACTTTCACTGATGGGGCCAGTTATCGAGCCTTCAATTTTATATTCATCACCTCGGCCTATACCAGCTTCTATATAACCTTCTAAATAATCGGTTGGTTTCTGGGTATTAATTATGATGGCACCTTGTGTGGCATTTCGGCCGTATAGTGCTCCTTGTGGTCCCCGTAAAACCTCGATACTTTCAAGGTCGAATAATCCTTGGTCGAAGCTTCGAGCATTCGTCTGTAATACACCATCGACTATAACGGCTACAGGTGGTTCACCATTTCGTACTTGTGATACACCACGAATGGTAATGAAGTTTGTCCCCGCATCTTGTGAGTTAGCGATAGTGATACCTGGCGTTAGGCCAATAAAGTCATCTACGGCTTTAATTCTTGCGTCAGAAATTTCTTGAGATGAAAAGTATTTTTCAGAGAGTGGCACTTCGATAATGGTTTCTTTTCTACCTCTAGATTCAACCACAATACGTTCTATCTCAGCGTTTTCTGTTTGTGGGCTTTGCTGTTGTGCCATCAAGCTCTGGGGGATCGTTAAAAGTGCAGCAGTAACGGAAAGCGATATTAACGTTTTGCGTTTGTGGAAACTTGAATTATTAAGCATGCCTTTTCTCTCTTTTTATTTATTGGTGAGAATTCTTTATGTGTATCAGTCACGTATGAATGTGTCGGACCGATAGAGTATTACAATCTAGGTCATAATCTTACAACTACCCTTATGGGTGGCTGGTTAGGTAGGATGACTTTAGAAGTGACAAATGGTTTGCTAAAAAAAACTGATTGAGGTGTAATCAACACATAGAACATAGGGGCTTTACGTTAAATCAATCATGGTTAAAAAGACCAACTCAATTTCTAGTCCTACCCCTTGGTTCTTTATGACCAAGTTGTCACCGCCAAAGACAAAAAACTCTCTTATGCACAGAGGTTCTGCGTTGTCTTGTGTGGAAGAAGCAAGTCAATATCCCTTAGGGCTGATCACCGCTCCTGCGGGGTTTGGCAAGTCTTCAGTTCTGACCCAATGGTACCAAGCGTCATTAAAAAAAGGCAATATTGTAGGTTGGGTATCACTGGATTACTCCGATTCAGATGTTAGGCGGTTTGCCAGCTACATGATTATGGCTTTGGATAGAGCGGGTGTGGATATGGAGCAGTTAACTTTTGCTGCTGAACAATGTCTGGTTGAACTCTCAATAAATTCAATTGTGTCAAAAATAATTCATGCAGTGGTTAACATTAATAAAAGTGTTTTCTTGATCCTAGATGATTATTATCAAGCTGAGAGTACCGAAGTAAACCACTTCGTATCCATACTACTAGAACACGCTCCTGCTAATCTGCATATTATTCTAAGTTCTCGTTCACAGCCAGATATGCAAGTTGGTTCTAAAGTGGTTAATGGCACAGCATTTGAAGTTGAAAAGCAGTCTTTATATTTTAGTTTAAAAGAAATAAAAGACTATGTGGGCGATGAGTATGGCGAAGACTGCGCTGAAATGTTATTGGACCAGACTGAAGGCTGGGCGGTAGCAATCCAGCTAGCGATAGTGGCAAATAAAGGCAACAAGGAAATCGTCAACCTTTTCAGCGGTAAGCAACAATATATTGTAAGCTACTTTACCGAGCAAATCCTCGATCGATCGACCCCGCTAGAAAAGAGATTTTTACTTTGCACCTCTATTTTAGACAAATTTAATGTGGGCTTAGCCAAAGCGGTTTCTGGTATCGATGATGTACCTAAACTTATTTATGATTCAAAAAATATTCAATCACTTATTGTCACTCTTGATATTGAAGAAACATGGTTTAGGTATCACCATTTATTTTCTGATTTACTGTTAAATAACTTAAAAAGAGACAGTGAGGAAACGGTTTACGACCTGCATGGCAAAGCGTCGTTATGGTTTGAGCAATCCAACCAAATTGATGAAGCTGTCAAACATGCAAAACTATCTGGTGATGTAGACAGAGCTGTGGCTCTCTTTCTAAAAGCGGGTGGTTGGGAGCTTGTGCTTTATGGTGGTGTAGGTTTGATGCGCAATTTATTACGTAACTTTTCGGTGAAAGATTTTGAGCGCCATCCACAAGTGCGACTAGCCTACATTTATTTAATGATGAAAGATGGAAATATTCAAGAGGCAGATGCACAGCTGAAAAAGATTCAGATTATTGACGAAGAAGTCGGTTTAGCTACAGCACCGAAGAGAGATTTTTATGTACTTCATTCGCTTTTAAGTCTGTATAAAGATGATTACAGATCACCTGACTCAATATCCAAGCTAGAAAGTGTTGCTAGTAAGCTGAATAAAAAAGATATCCTAGGACTAGCTATATTAAGGGCTTCCCTCACTCTATGCGCTCTTGCTTGCGGTAAATTTTTAATTGCAAAAAAGGCAGCACAAGCTGGGATTCAGGAGATGCGCCAAGCCGAATCTATTCTCGGTGTGAACTATCTTTGTATTCATTTAGGTCAAATTGAATTGCACCAAGCCAATCTAGATAAGTCGCAAGCGTATTTAATAGAAGCTGGAAACATGGCAGAAATCAATTTTGGTAATGATAGCCGCCTTAAAACAAATTGTGATATTAATATACAGGCACTAAATTTTTGGCAAGAACCTAGCCAGTTGGATTCAGTCAAAATGTTAGAGTTGTTGTCTAACGCCTGTGATACTGATGGGTGGTTTGAAATATACGCTTCAGGTTTTACATCAATTATCGAGAATTTGAGGATTTACGAAAAAAAAGAACTTGCGTGGGACGTCATTCATTTAATTACTTTAACGGCGCGCAGCAGGCAGATCAAAAGATTAGCCGAACTCGAATTATCCCTTCGCTTGACCGCAGCTCTTATAAGTCATGATACCAATTTAATAACGCTTGCAATTGAAGAAATTTCTGAGGATTGGGTATGTTTGAATAAAGAAGATTATCGGTATAATTGGTTACCTTTTTGTGAAATTACACTTTCCTTAGGATCGGCTTATTTAGAGGGTTATAAGACTGAAAGTTTAGAAAGTCGCTTGAATATTGGGTTAGAAATAGTGCGCAGTATTGGGGCAACTTTATATTTAATTCGATTACTTGTTTTGAAAGGGACGGTGGGCTATTCCAAAAGTGCCGTTGAAGCAGGTGTTGAACATATACTCGAAGCTGCGCAGTTCGCGGCGAGTGAGTCGATAAAAACTCCTTTTCTCAAGTTTTCTACTACTATGGATTTAATGCTTGTTGCCATTGAGTTAAACGCTGGGAATTCAGACAGATTGCTTGAAGTTAATTTCTTACGTTCATGTGTTGCACTCAATAAAAGTCTCCAACTGACACCTATGGGTGAGTTTCATACTATGGCGTTAAGTAAAAGGGAAATGGATGTGTTGAAAGATTTAGCAATGGGAAAAGCGAATAAAGAAATTGCCAGAAATTTAGGTATGACTGGTAATACAGTGAAATTTCATTTAAAAAATATTTTTACAAAACTTGTTGTGGATAAACGAATTAATGCAGTTAATCGAGCCCGTGAATTGAACCTGATTTAGATTTTATTTAGTCATCTACGATTCGAATACTTTCAATGAGTAGTAAACAAGTCTATCTATTACGGGTATTGCGGGGGATTTTTTGGACAAATTCTTATTAAAAATTAATAAAGTAAATTCAGACTTGTAGAGCATTTATGGTTAAGCACAGGCCTCTTTTTAAACATATTCGAAACCACGATGCGCTTTTTAGCGAGTTGGCGATGGCTAGAAATTCCTATGCACAAAGTCTTGGCCTCAACGACTATGTGTACCACAAAACTCCCAAATTCATCACCGCAGATGGCCGCAGATTAACTATTGAACCAGAGAGAAGTTTAATAGTACAAGACTATCTATCTTTTGCGGGGGTGAAGAATATTTTGCAGCGAGAAGTTTCTGGACTTTATATTGTCAATAACAGTGATATTGGATTTCGTTACCCTACTGCAGCGATTGCAGGTTTAGATGCACCTTTTATCAAACGTTTTCGCTCAGAGTTTTTTCATAAAGTTGATGAGGATAGAAGTATTTGTCGACCTCGGAACTTGTCCTACGGAATTAAAAGTCGTGGTAAAGGTGATAACAGACAAGAATATGAAGTGTGGGTACCCGACGAAAATGTGCAACTGGATCCCACCCCATTGTTTATCGATAAGTATGGTGAAGATCTACCCGATGACGTACGTCACTTCGCGAGTGTACCCCCCGTTGTTTATGGCTGGATGGGGGTAAAACGAGCTGCATTTGAGGCCATTTATTTAGATAAAAAAAATATTGGTGATATCGCCATCAATATAGGGCTTTCGGTTGATGCATATAATATCGGCGCTCGACCAGATCTTTCATTTTCCCCCTTAGTTGGCAGTTCCATCGCCAAGCATAATGCAGAGTTAGAGTGGGAAGTAATGGGTTATTACGCACCACGAGGTGTGCACCCTAGTCACGATGAAATTTGGCGAGGTATTGATTACGCTATTGAGGCTGTCAGTGCGCCACTAAGCAACCGTTATCACAATGTCTCTATTAACATCCAAGAAAGTAAAACCGAACGTATTTTGAGTAGTATCGCGGAACAGAAAATTTCAAATGAACAGGTTTTAGAGTGGAATTTGAAACCTTGGGAGTTTCTACAAAATTCGAGTGATTCTAGGCGTAAATCCCATGATCCTAGTCGAGCTGTTAATTTATTGGGTAGGCTCAACCGATTGTTTTATCAAGAGTCCTTTAGACTGCCTTCATTAAAAGAAATTCATGAGTTGATCGCGCGACCTTGAATGTAAAATTATGTCAGTATTTTTAACAACTTTAGATAAATTAAATTACCCTGTTTGTGTAAGTTGCTGATTTAACATTACTTTTAAATATGGCATGTATGCTGCTTGGTTGTGTCTAGGTTGGCTTCGTTGTTTCCTATTTGACTTGGTAGTAATACAACAGGTTGTAATTTAACGATGAATTAAATTGAAGTTTATCAATCTTCAATTTTAGATTTTATACTAATGTATAGTATCCAATACGGTAAGATGTTTTGTACAGTTATACATTAGTAGTGATTTATCTGTTGTATTGTTATTAAAATTCGATAAGTATATAAAATAACCACTAAGCTAAGATTTAGTAAGACCACTATTACGGTCAAATGCTTGTTAGATAGCAAGGTTAGTCGCATCAAGATGCGATGTTAATAATTGGAGAATGTTATGAGTAGTAAATTCTTAAAAGTGATTTTTGCAGTTGCCATGTCAATTGGGATGTTTGGTCAAGCTAACGCAACCCTAGTTGTGGGTGATACCCTACAGGACTCTGATGGCATTAATTGGTCATATGTGGGTTTATATAATTTAGCAGATGGACCAGATTGGGATGACGCTGACGGTAGCTGTTACTTAATTGGTGCAGATATGAATACATGCTGGGGTGACTATGCCAATCCTTTAAATGGTCTTGAAGCTGCAGCAATGCTTTTTGCATTAGGGGCCAACGAAGTATTCGCAACATCAACTGTAATTACATCGGTAGATCATCTTGCTTACTACGATGAGTTTGCTGGTAGTGTAGCTATCGCAAAAGGTGAGTCGATTGTAGCTGATGGTAATGGTGATGGCTTGTATCAGAGCTCGGGTGATTCATCAGCTTATATAAATGATAGAGCTGGTAGTGATGTTATTAATTATGTTTTTAAACGAATTATAGATGTACCTGAACCAGCTTCCTTTACTATTTTTGGTTTAGCACTTCTTGGTTTAGGAGTCCGCAGACTTAAACGTTAGTTGTTGATTGGACTATTTTTATACTGAAATAGTCCAAGTCTACTTCCCAGAAAATTCATTCATATGTATAAGATGATATACCTCATTATCGACTTATACAGCCAAATAGCACTAAAGATCTTCAAGGTGTTTTTGTTAGTTTCCCTCATCTTAGTATCTTAATAAATTTCGTTGCTAAGTTAAACGTTGATTATTTCTAAGTGTTTATTGATGACATGAGGTAATTAAAACGGTTAATTTTCATACTTGCGTATCATATTACATACGATTTTGACGCTTATTTAGTCAAAACTGCACTGATGATCGTAAGGATATTTTGTTACCCTGATTACCTGTGTTAATAAATTTAAATACTAAGATGAACTACTAAGTAGCACTAGAATTAAGTTGAAGCCCTGTTCAGTTGGAAGGCTTATTCGGTTTAATATGTGATTTAAGTAAATTATTAGGAATGTTATCTATGCAAAATTTCACTATTTCAAAAGATTCTCAAATAGTTGATGTTAAAGGATTAGTTCAGAGTGGAACCTCACAAAATACCGTATTGCAAATAGGGGATAGTCTAGTGCCTGGCACAGTATTAACCTTTGCTCTAGGTAGTGAAATCACTCTGATATTTGCGGATGGCACAGAACAGAAAATAACCGGTGAGTCTGGAGAATTATTGGCAAGCGATGCTCAAACAATGGCGGCGGCCCCGGAAACAGCAATAGCACAATCACAAACTTCCGAAGAAAATTTTCCCACTGATTCACAGGCGGACATCGACGCAATTCAAGCACTAATCGAGTCCGGCGATGAGGTTGACGTGCCAGATACCGCAGCTGGTGGTTTAAACGATAATGAAGGAACAAGTTTTGTTACCTTGGCTAGAGATGGCAATCAATTATTAGCCGGCGCTGGTTACGATACCACTGAACTAGACAATGCGGCTGGTATCCCAGAAGTCCCTACATTAGTTGACCCAATCGACAACGCCAATGCTTTGCCAGAGGCAGTTGATGATACCTTTTCTATGGATGAAAACACCCAGTTAACGGGAACTCTCTTAGGTAATGATGATTTGGGTGACCAAGCAACCACAGTGACCGCATTTGATGGTACCTCTAGCAATGGTGGTGAAGTAACAGTTGATGGCTCGGGTAACTTTACTTACACGCCAGTAGCAGACTTTGTAGGAACCGATACATTTAGCTATACCATTACTGATTCAGATGGAGACACCAGTACTGCAACTGCGACTGTGAACATCGCTAATGTCAATCAGTTACCGGAAGCAGTGGATGATGAGTTTGCTATGGATGAAAATACGCAACTCACTGGTAGCCTTTTAGGAAATGATGATTTAGGCGACGAAGATACCACGGTAACCGATTTTGACAGTACTTCAGCAAATGGTGGAACGGTAACTGTAGATGCCGAAGGTAATTTTACTTATACCCCAGTAACAGATTTTGTAGGTTCAGATAGCTTTACCTATACCATTACTGATGCCGACGGCGACACGAGTACAGCAACGGTGACCCTAAACATTGCAAACGTTAATAAGTTGCCAGAGGCCGTTGATGATACCTTTGAAATAGAAGAAAACACTCAATTAACGGGTACTCTTTTAGGTAATGATGATTTAGGTGACGAAGAAACTACAGTCACGGAATTTGATAGCACCTCAACAAATGGAGGTGCGGTAACTGTAGACGCGGATGGTAATTTCACTTATACCCCAGTGGCGGATTTTGTAGGTACAGATACCTTTACCTATACCATTACCGATGCAGATGGCGACACTAGTACTGCCACTGTGACAGTGAACATCGCCAACGATAATAACCTGCCAGAAGCTGTAGATGACGTCTTCGACATAAATGAAAATACTTCGCTAAACGGCAGTCTATTAGGTAACGATGATCTAGGTGATGAAGCGACAACAGTAACAGGTTTCGATGGTACATCAACCAATGGTGGCACAGTGAGCGTTGACGCTGAGGGTAATTTTACTTATACACCGGTAACAGATTTCGTGGGTTCAGATACCTTCACTTATACCATAACCGATGCCGACGGTGACACTAGCACCGCCACCGTGACGGTCAATGTCGCTAACGTGAATTTACTGCCCGATGCGGTAAACGACAACTTTAGAATGGATGAAAACACCCAATTATCCGGTACGTTACTGGGTAACGATGACTTAGGTGATAACCCGACCACAGTGACGGCCTTTGATGCGGTCTCGACCAATGGCGGCACGGTCAACGTGAACCCAGACGGTAGCTTCAGTTATACGCCAGCGAACAACTTTGTGGGTGCAGACACCTTCACTTATACGATCACCGATGCAGACGGCGACACCGATACCGCCACGGTGACAGTGAATGTGGCTAATTTGAATTTACCACCTGTTGCCGAGGACGATACATTTAGCGTAGATGAAGGGCTAACAGTGAGCGGTAATATCATTACGAATAATGATGGCGATGGTCTAATTGACACCGACGGTGGTGATGGTGCTGCGTTAAGTGTTACGCATATTGATAATGTTGAATTAGCAATTAATCCTACTACTGGTTTTGCGACTTTTACGATCATTGATGGAGTAGTTGCTGCCGTTACGTCAACAGTCGGTGTGGTATTCGATGGTGTTAGAGACAATGGTATATTGCAAATCAATGCCGATGGAGACTTTACCTATGAAAATAAAGGTTTCCTCGGAGGTTCACCTGAGTTGACTTTTGAATATACTCTTAGCGATGGCATTGATATTGATACAGCCACAGTATCCATAGCAGTTGAAACGAATGCTCCTACCGCTAATGATGATGCGAGTTCGTTTGTATTTACAGCAGGTGAGCCTAGGACTGTCACAGGGAATGTTACTGGTTTAGCTAGGGGAGGTAGCTCATCAGATGTTCGAGACGATTTTGGATCGGATGGTTCTGGGTCCCCGGCCGTTACGCAGGTTGAATATTCGGGGGGAGTGTATCTATTAAATGTGAGCAATACGTCTAGCAACCCTATCGAAATTGTAACTGAGTTTGGTAGCTTATTTATGGAAATCAACGGAGGGTATAGCTTCGTTGAAAAAGACGGGTTGACGTTAGCAGATATTACTGCAGATGGTATCCCTGTAAATAGTGAAGGCAACCTTGAGTTAGAATTTACGTACACAATCCAAGACGGGGATTCACTTAACTCTGAAACTTCTACTGCCGATTTATCCATTGAAATTGTTGCACCAGTCACAACCTTGGCTAAAGGTATGTCAGCATTTTTTGATGAAACAAGTGGTTTAATAGACACTGATTTTGATTCAGAATCTTTAATAAATACAGATAAATCTACCTTTAAATTCTCACCAGACTTAGACGGTTTAGACGATATATTAACCGAAGCTAACACTGACGGTCTTGAGACATATTTAGCAGCAATCGGAGAAGATAACCCTTCTAAAGTCAATATTGAGCTTACCAGTTCATTAAAAGATTCACCTTTAGATGACGCTAAGGTATTGTCGAAAGAGCAGAGCGACCAAGAGTTCAGTTCTTCGGCAACCGTGACTAATGGGTTATTGGAGGGAGGCGGCACCATAATAAGTGATCAGGCTGCAGCTACAAATGCACCTATTGCTGAATTCGACTCGGCGGAGTTGTTATAGTAGGATTCTTTTAATGTACAATTTTGCATAACACAGTCATATTTTAATTGATTGTGTTATGTTTGCTGTGTTTTGTTTTAAGGAATCTAAAACTAAGTGCAATCCTCGGTGCAACCATCTACTCAATGGACAATAAACGCATCACAGCGTTTAACTTCAGATCCTTTATTAGACAGTTTAGTGTTATTAACCGAACACTTTGGCGATCCATGTTCTGCCGAGGCGTTAACGGCTGGACTTCCTCTTACTGGTAGTCACCTGACCCCCGAACTTTTACCCCAAGCGGCTTCGCGAGCTGGCCTTAGTGCAAAGTTAGTTAGGAAAGGGTTAAACGAATTACCTTCAATGCTACTGCCTTGCATTTTGATGCTCAAAGACAAACAAGCTTGTGTGTTACAAGAGCTCAATATAGAAGAAAATAAAGCTATAGTTACCTTGCCTGAAACGGGTGGCGAGGAACAACTTACCATTGAAGAACTAGAGTCTAATTTTGTTGGTTATTTGTTTCTTATCAAGCAGCAATATCGTGGCGATAGAAATTTTGATGTGTATATCAATGACTCGAAAAAACATTGGTTATGGCAACACGTTAAAAGCGCAACACCAATTTATCGAGATGTGATTATTGCATCTATTATGGTGAATATTTTTGCTTTAGTTTCACCACTTTTTGTAATGAATATCTACGATAAAGTAGTTCCCAATCTAGCCTTTGAGTCTCTATGGATTTTGGCCATTGGCGCAGGTGTAGCTTACATATTTGACTTTATATTGAAACAATTAAGAGGTTATTTAATTGATGTGGCAGGGAAAAAAGTTGATATAGAAGTTTCTTCCAAATTGTTTGCAAAAGTTGTGGGTATTCCATTGGAGAAACGTGCTCCAAGTATTGGGGGCATGGCGAAACAAATCACTGAGTTTGACAACGTGAGAGAGTTTTTCTCTTCGGCAACCATTACCG
Source organism: uncultured Paraglaciecola sp. (assembly GCF_963977085.1). Taxonomy (GTDB): domain Bacteria; phylum Pseudomonadota; class Gammaproteobacteria; order Enterobacterales; family Alteromonadaceae; genus Paraglaciecola. The sequence continues at coordinate 246,859 of NZ_CAXBNC010000003.1, forward strand.
CTTTAGTGGACTTGCCCTTTGCATTGTTATTTATGTTTTGTATCTGGTTAGTGGCAGGTGATTTAGTTTTATTTCCAATTGTTGCTTCTGTACTCATTATTGGTTACACCATTATGACGCAACCTAAGTTAAGGGCAGCAATTGAAGAAAGTAATAAGTTTTCAAGTCTACGCCATGGCCACTTAATTGAGTGTTTGGGCGCGTTAGAATCAATTAAGGCCAACGGTGCTGAAGGTGTAGTACAAAATGCCTGGCAACAGATGATCGGCCATACTTCCAGTTGGTTACTTAAATCTAAAATGATCACTAATTCGGTGATCAACTTTGCAAGTTTTATCGTGCAGATTTCAGTCATTGGTGTAGTGGTATTGGGGGTTTATCGAGTAGCAGATAATCTGATTTCTATGGGGGGGATAATAGCCGCGGTGATGTTAACAGGGCGTGCCATTTCACCTGTTGCCAAACTTGCTGGTTTAATGACACGTTCAAATCAAACCGTTAGTGCTTTAAGGCAGCTCGATAGTTTAATGGAACAAGAAGGAGAGTTCGAAGACAAAGCCCATCTCGCAAGTCGCCCTAAACTGTCTGGTAATATTAGTGGTGAAAATGTCAGTTTCACCTACCCTGATACTAAAAACGCAGCCTTGCATCCTATGTCGTTGGATATCAAGCCAGGTGAAAAAATCGCCATAATTGGACGCAATGGTTCAGGTAAAACAACCTTAGCAAAATTATTGTTGGGTTTGTATCAACCTAGTTCTGGGAATCTTCGCTTTGATGGATTAAATCATCAGCAGATACACCCTAGTGATCTACGCCGAAATATTGGTTATTTACCTCAAGATATCATCTTATTTCATGGCACTATTCGTGACAATATTTTATTTGGTACCAAACAAGTCACTGAATATCAGCTTATTAGAGCGGTACAACAATCAGGGGTGAATGCCTTTACCGATCACGAAACTCAGGGGCTTGATCAACAAGTAGGTGAAAGTGGTAATAACTTATCTCGCGGACAGCGCCAGTCGATTGCTCTGGCTCGTGCGATTCTAAATGCACCGCAAATTTTGTTGTTAGATGAACCAACAGCCAGCTTAGATGCTCGGGCCGAACAACAATTTATTAAATCTATTAGTGCCACTGCGACAGACCGAACTTTATTATTAATTACTCACAAAATGGAATTATTGACCTTAGTGGATAGGATTATCGTTTTAGAGAAAGGTAGATTAGTGATAGACGGACCTAAAGACGAGGTCTTGCAGAAACTTAAAGACGGTAAAAACAAAGCGGCGGCCAACTTATGAAGGTGAGCCAAAAAGACTTGGAAATGGCCGACGATGTATACGGTGCAATGTTAACTGAAGTGCCTAGTTTGCATCGTTTAATCATCTGGTCTATGGCTGGTTTATTAGTTAGTTTTATTGTTTGGGCTTACTTTTCTGCATTAGATCAGGTGACCTCTGGAATGGGCAAAGTGATCCCCTCCTCCCAAGTGCAAATTATACAAAGTTTAGATGGCGGCGTTTTGCAACAATGGTTTGTACAAGAAGGTATGCCAGTAACCAAAGATCAACCTATAGCCAGAATTGATGACACCCGTTTTCGTTCAGATTTTGCGGAACAAAAACAAGAGGTTGACAGTTTGCGGGCTAATATTATTCGTTTAAGGGCCGAAATTTCCAGTATCTTGGTGGGAAATAGCGACGACTGGAGGTTGCAAATTGAAATCACTAAAAAAGTCCCTGTCTATCCTGAAGACTTAAATCTCAATGCAGAATTTATGGTGCGGGAACAACAAGAAGAATATTCTGGCAGATTAGATAATTTAATCAATCAGTTAGCCATCCAAGGTCAACAAATTCAACAAAAAGAGCAGGAAATAACGGAGCTCGAATCTAAAATCAATACGCTAGGGATCAGCTTAAACTTGGCAAAAAAAGAACTAGCCTTAACAACACCTCTTGCTGAAAAAGGCATAGTGTCAAAAATTGAATTGTATAAATTAGAACGCATAGTCAATGATCTTAAAGGTGAGCTAGACGGTGTGCGATTGTTAACCCCGCAATTAAAATCGGCTTTACAAGAAGCAATATTAAACCGCCGCGAAACGGTATTGTCTTACCGCAATGAAGTAAGGGCAAAACTGAATGAATTACAAAATAAACTCTCACGCATTAACGAATCTCAAGTCAGTGCACAGGACAAAGTTACTAAGGCCTTAATTCTATCGCCAGTAGTTGGTACAGTGAAAACTATACATATCAATACATTAGGTGGAGTGATAAAACCAGGCCAAACCATAGCGGAAATTGTCCCTACTGAAGACAGGTTAATGGTGGAAGCTAAAATTAAACCTAGAGATATTGGATTTATCTACCCAGGATTACCCGCAGTAGTTAAAATAACTGCGTATGATTTTACCCGTTACGGGGGATTAACTGGTACAGTTGAACATATTAGTGCCGATACCACCCAAGATGAAGAGGGGAATAGTTTTTATGTGATTCGTGTCCGTACTGACGCTTCAAGCATTAAAAACAAAAACCAAGAAGAGATGCCAATTATTCCGGGAATGATGACAAACGTAGACGTGATAACAGGTAAACGTACCATTTTAGAATATATATTAAATCCACTATTGCGGGCTAATGAAGCCGCACTTAGGGAACGATAACGTACAAGTCATTTCACTAATAGAACAAAAACAAGGAATTTTTTATGACAAAAGGTAAATCACTATGCGTATAACAGTAGCACTCTGCTCGTTGTGCCTGTTTGCAATGTCCGCAAAAGGACTACATGCACAAAGCTTAGAACAAACAGTAGCCCTTTCATTGGATACTCACCCTGATATTCGTCAGGCGTTTGCTCGTTTCAAATCAAAAGAAGAAGATGTGAATCGCGCCTCAGCTGGGTATTTACCAACAGTCGACATTACTGCCGGATATGGATACGAATACACTAATACCCCCGGAAACCGCTTATCGGATTTGGGGTTTGATGATGGTGAAACCGAACTTGGAAGAGGCGAGTTTGGTGTCAGCATACAGCAAATGCTGTTTGATGGCATGTTCACTAGTCACGAAGTTAAACGTACCAAGTTTGAAGCCAGTGCTGAACAGTGGACCTTAGTCAGTACAGCTGAAGATTTGGCGTTGTCAGTGAGTCAGGTCTATTTAAATTATTTAAAAACCCAGCAATTAGTCACTTTATCCGAAAAAAACGTCGATTCGCATAAAGAAATTTATGGTCAGATAAAGGAACGTACTGATTCTGGAATGGGCAGCATAGCGGATCTGTCTCAAGTAACGGGTCGTTTAGCTCGCGCCCAGTCAAATTTAATTGCCGCCCGTAATAACCATGAAGATGCTCGCGCAGAATTTATTAGCGTCACTAACATTATGCCAGATGATTTAGTTATGCCGGTACCAGATGCTGATATGTTACCAACCGACAGTGCCAGTGGATTGCGCTTTGCAATAGAACGTCACCCTATTATCAAATCTGCCCAAAAAGATATTCAAGCGGCGCGCGCCTATAGTGGTTCGGTTAAAGCCAATTATTATCCCAAATTGTCTCTTGAAGTGGCTGCAAATGCCGACAATGACATCGCCGGTGAAGACGGTTTTAATCGAACCGGCGCAGATGTTGGTGGCCATCGTAATGATTTAAGCGTGATGGTACGTATGCGTTATAACCTCTATTCAGGAGGCAAAGATGTGGCTCTAGAGCGCGGAGCGGCCTATAAAACTTCAGAAGCACAAGAAATAAATTACCGTGCTCATCGTGAGGTCACTGAGAGTTTTCGCTTAGCCTGGAATGCCTATGAAATGTTGGGATTACAAAAACAATACCTTCAACAACATGTAGTTACTTCAAAAGAAACCCAAGAGGCCTATCAACAACAATTTAGTTTGGGGCAAAGAAACCTACTCGACTTGTTAGATACAGAAAATGAGTTGTTTCAGGCACGTAAAGATTATTTAGATGCCAATTTCGACGAATTGATTGCCAGATACAGATTGTTGAATGTAACTGGACAATTACTGGAATCGTTGCGGGTCACTCGTTCCACAGCATGGCAAGGAGAACATGATTATGAGCACTAAACCAAATCTGGATAATTTACCGGTTTCTAAGGTTTTTTCAGCAAAAAAAGTATCTTTATTACTTTGTGGAGCTTGGTTGCTTGTAGGTTGTGCTGGCAACAGCATAGTTAAATTGGAGCCTAGTGTTAAACAGTTACAAGACTTAAATGATTACGATCGGGATGGGGTCATTGAAGCCCGGGATAAATGTGCGAATACTATAGTGGGTGCGATAATTGATAACTACGGTTGTGGTGCAAAAACCAGTCATATCGTTCCTCTTAAAGTGGATATTAAATTTGCTCATGATTCTTATATGTTGCCGTCTACAGCCATTCCGAAAATTCAGCAGATAGCAGAAATGCTCGCAGAAAAGCAGGACCTGAAAGTATTTATTGAGGGGCATACCAGTAAAGTAGGGAGTGCAGCCCATAACCAAGTGTTATCCGAAAATCGAGCAAAAGCCGTTGCATCGGTTTTGGTCAATGATTTTAAAATATCCCCTGAGCGAGTTTCCTCCATTGGTTACGGTTTTGAGCGTCTGGCTGATAATAGAGATACAGCCGCTGCACACGAAACGAATAGGCGTATTATCGCTGAGTTAAGCAAAACAGTGACTGTGGATGAAATGCTTTGGACTATCTATATGGTTGACCAAGTCCAGTGATAATTAGGGAGTAATATGAGGAGCAGCAGTTTTATAACAAGGACGTTATTGAAAAAGCCAGTTCACATATTATTCCTAAGTATGACCTTTTTGTCTGCGCTTTATGCCGATCAAATAACAGCATTAGATGGTCCCAAAATTGTGGAAGCCTTAAAGCAAAGCTACGGCGAACGGGCTGCCAAACGCGGTAATGCTTGGCTCAATTTAATGGTTCCAGACACAAATGCGTTAGAAAATGACAATCTAGAAAAAGTGAATCGCTTTTTCAATACCTTCCATTTTATTGACGATATTAAATTATGGGGGGTGAATAATTATTGGGCTACTCCTGTTGAGTTTATCGGTGTAAACGGGGGAGATTGCGAAGACTATTCAATTGCAAAATATTTTACTTTGCTGGAGTTGGGTGTAGCCGATGAAAAAATGAGAATTACTATGGTCAAAGCCGTGCACCTTAATCAATATCATATGGTGCTTGCATACTACGACACACCGGCTTCTATCCCCCTAATTTTAGATAATATAGATGGTGTAATCAAACCAGCTAATGAACGTAATGATCTTATTCCTGTATTCAGCTTTAACGCTAGTCAGTTATGGCTAAATAAAGAAAGAGGTCAAAGTGTTTTGAGTGGAAACTCTTCGCGTCTTAAGCGGTGGCAAGATTTGCGCCAGCGGATAAACACGGCAAAACTCAAACAACCCAAGATTAAATTGGAGTTTTAAAGCAATGACCCTATTTAGACAAATAAACTCACTTCTATTTGGCCTTTTTTTACTGGTCATGATCAGTTTAGTTTATTTTCAGTTTACGCAAACCCGTGACTTTATGCGTCAGCAAATGCAGTCTGACCTTAATAACACCATGACCTCCTTAGGATTAATGTTACAACCCCATATAGAAACGGGGGATATGGTATCTGCGGAAACTTTGATTAATGTAATATTCGAAGGGGGATTCTATCGTAAAGTCACCTTAAAGTGGTTAGCGGATGGCAAGCAACAAACCTGGGAAAATCCGGTTGTTATTGAAGGTGTTCCCCAATGGCTCATTAATTTGCAAGTATTTGGTGTACAAAAAAAGGAAAGTGTTATTACTTCTGGTTGGATGCAATTGGCTACCCTTGAAGTCGAGGCTCACCCTGCTTTAGGTTATCAGCAACTTTGGAGGATCATGAACGATACAATCATGATTTTGTCATTGTTGTTTATCATAAGCATATTTATGCTCAGGTTTAGATTAAATCGTATTTTAAAACCCTTACACGACATTGCACTACAGGCTAAGCAACTCGGGCAGCGAAATTTTGGGGAGGATATCGCTTTACCGCAAACCACAGAATTAAAGGACGTGGTCACTGCGATTAATTCAATGTCTGGTCAATTAAAGCAGGTGTTCCTTACGTTAGATCAACAAGTCACTACGCTCAAAGAAGATAAACTGATTGATCAGGTTTCACAGTTACCTAATCGCCAGTACCTATCTGCGCAAATTAATAATTGGTTAAATGAGCCGGGATTTGGAGGGCTTATTTTAGCTAAATTCGATTGGCTAGAAGACATCCATAGTAAATACGGTTATCAAGGTCGAGATCAAATCATTAAGGTGCTCTCTGAAAGGATGATGGCGGAATTACCCGATATTGCTGAAGGTGTCATCGCTAGGATAGCCAATACTGAGTTCGCATTTTTGCTTACTAAAGCAGAACATCACCAAATCGAACGTTATTTACAAACGCTGATCAGGATTATCAATCAGGAAATTTCCAAGGCCGGTTGTAATGCCAACACTAGGTTTGCCTTGGGGGTAAGCCAACGTATTGATAACATGCAGCCTTCTGATTTGTTGTCTCAGTCAGATAATGCCTTACAACAAGCTCTTAAGGAAGGCAAAGTCAGCCATTGGATTGATGCACAGCAACCGCAAAAATATAGCAGAGAGCAATGGCGTACTAAGCTGGAAAGCGCAATAAACAATAATCAGTTTATGTTTCAATGGCAATCTGTAAGTGATATGCACTCTGAGGAGGTTATTCAACGGGAGCTATATTGTCGATTAAGCATTGACGATAAGATAGTGAGTGCCGCGGAGTTTATGCCCTTTATTGAATTGTTATCCTTAGGCGCTCAACTTGACAGATGTTTGTTAGAAACTATTGAGCAACAAAAAATAATGGCGCAGACCAAGCAACCCGTGGCGATTAACTTAACTCATGATAGCTTACAAGATCCTGAGTTTGCCCAATGGTTGACTCAGTTTCTGCAACAGTCAAAACACACAGACCAAATGTTGTTCGAAATGCCTGAATCGGCATTAATTAGCGCTTTTGAACAGTGTAAACAACTCACAGAAATAATACGCTTAGCGGGAGCAAAAGTTGGTGTCGATCAGTGTGGACGTCAAATGGGCTCACTTGATTACCTTCAAAAATTACAACCGCACTACATTAAACTGGATCAGTCTTTTGCGTTCTACGAAAAACTAAATCAAGGCAATGAAATGTGTAGAGCGTTAATTAATGTCGCTAATGGATTAAACATTGATGTGATCATTACCGGTATTGAAAATAAAGAGCAATTACAACAATTTACTTCTATGCGAGCGAATGGTTATCAAGGTTATATATCGGCCCCAGAGGACATTTCTCAATAAGACAACATTAGTTGTCTTATTGAGTGCCGCTAGGGATTAAGCCTATTCTCCTGCAACCTGCATTTGTTCCATCAATACTGAACCCGTTTGCACGCTGCCACGGGTCTCTTGTTCAGCGCCAATTGCCACTATATTCAGCAACATGTCGGCCAAGTTACCCGCTATGGTCACTTCATGAACAGGGTATTGAATAATACCATTTTCAACCCAAAAACCCGCCGCACCTCTAGAGTAGTCGCCGGTAACAATATTGACACCTTGACCCATTAGCTCTGTTACAAATAAACCTGTGCCTAATTTCTTGAGCATTTCTTTATCGGATTCGCCGCTATGTTGAATAAACCAATTATGAATTCCACCGGCATGACCTGTGGTTTGCATTTTGAGTTTGCGGGCTGAGTAACTAGTGAGAAGATAATGGTTGAGCAGCCCTTGGCTGACTACATCCATATCTTGGGTTTTTACGCCTTCATGATCAAAAGGGGAACTGGCCAACCCTCTCAAAATATGTGGGCGTTCTACAATATTGAACCAACTCGGTAAAACTTGTTGGCCCAATTTATCTAACAAAAAAGAGGATTTTCGATATAAGCTTCCGCCACTTATCGCACTGATAAAGTGACCAAATAAACCTGCGGCAATTTCTCGATCGAACAACACTGGCACCTTGCAGGTTTTAATTTTCCTAGCACCTAGTCTGTCCAAGGTAAACTGTGCCGCTTCTCGACCTACTTGCACTGGGCTAGTTAACTTATTAGCTTCACGGCCAACTGTATAGCTATAATCACGCTGCATATCACCGTTTTGCTCACCAATGACCACGCAACTCATGCTGTAACGGCTACTGTTATAACCAGCGATCAAGCCATGGCTATTGCCATATACTTTGGTGCCTAGATTGGCGTTGTAAGATGCGCCATCTGAATTGGTAATGCGTGGGTCTACGTTTAATGCACTTGTTTCAGCGGCAATTACTTGTTGTATGGCGAATTCAGTATCAAGTTCAACTGGATGAAAAAGGTCTAAATCCGGATAATCAAAGGCCATGAGCTCTTTGTCAGCTAAACCTGAGCAGTCATCGTCACTGGTATGTTTGGCTATTTCAATGGCTTTTTCTACTGTCAAAGCCAATGCTTGGGGTGATAAATCTGCAGTTGATGCGCTGCCTTTTTTCTTACCTTGGTATACAGTGATACCTAAGCCACCGTCGTTGGTAAATTCAACTGTTTCCACTTCTTTTAAGCGCGAAGACACCGCAATGCCTTCAACTTTTGACATGCTAGCTTCTGCTTGAGTCGCGCCTTTGTCCTTGGCTAATTTTAAAACGTCTTCTACTATGCTCTGTATTTCAGCTAATTGTTGTTGCATAAGGCCTTCATTATTTGGCTACACTGTAGTTTATTATTGCGTTGAGGGTTACAATCTTCATTAGTGTATCACTAAAGATAATGTCATGGTCGCCCCAAAAAAAAACAAAGATATAGAAGTTGAATTCGACGTAAGTGAAGAAGACGAACAACTCAGTAAAACTCAAATTAAAGCCCAAATGGTTGCAATGCAAAAATTAGGTGAGTCTTTGGTTCATCTTGGTCAATCTTCCTTAGCCAAGGTGCCTATGCACGAAGAGTTGCTGGATGCGGTGATGCTTGCTAGGAAAATTCTGCGCAAAAAGGAAGGATATCGACGTCAATTACAGTTGATTGGCAAGATCATGCGCAATACCGATATAGCCCCAATAGAGCAGGCGTTAAGTAACATTAAGTCGGCCCATAAAAAACTCAATAATGCGTTTCATGAAATTGAAATCCTGAGGGACGAAATTTTGCTACAGGGTGATAAAAAAATTGATTCGATTATTGCTGATTATCCCATACTGGATCGGCAAAAACTGCGTCAATATGTGCGTCAAGCGAATAAGCAACAAGCTGAAAATAAGCCACCCAAAGCATCTCGTGAGCTTTTTCAATATTTAAAACAAACCATAAACGGGTGATATTTATGCGGATGAATTTTCTTTTTGTTTTTTTTGCTGTGTTTTTATTAAGCAGTTGTGGCGGTGTGTCAGGGGAAAATGGCAGCGACCCTTTTGGTTCAGGAACAACCGCAGATTCGTATACCATTACGTTAGCTATTCTTGACGAACAATGTGGTGAGACGTCAGAACCCAGTTTTATCGCCGGTGAAACTTTATGTATACAGGCAACATTAAAGCAAGGTTCAGACCTTGTATCCGGTGAAATAGTCAGTTTTTCAACGGGATTAGGGCAGCTTTCTGAGCAAACCAAACTTACCGATAGTAATGGTATTGCACAAATCTATATAGAAAGCAGTACAGGTGATGTGGGTGCTTTGACTTTGGAGGCAAGTTTTGATGAGGTCACATCACAAAAAAATTACGAATTTTTGGCTGCTGACATTACTGTGGTGTCTGACTTAACTATTGACCTATCTATCCTCAAAAATGGTGTGTCAGTTAACCGCTTTAAAGAGAACGAACAAGTTCAACTTCGAGCTGTTGTGAAGGATAAAAATGCACAACCAGTAGAAAACCTTATTGTTACTTTTACAGCGGGTAAGGGGAGTCTCAATACAACTGATGCCCTAACAGATAATTCTGGAACGGCACAAGTCACACTAACGCCAGAAGACGGAGATATTGGCGCTGCGGCTTTGTCTGCCTTAACATTAGTCAATGGCGAAGAATTATTGGCATCACTTAATTTTGAGATACAAGCATTAGACAATGTGAATGAGCAAATCATTAGGGTGGGCCATTTTAATTCTGATGGTGTGTTTGTGGAAAATACTTTAGGCATAAGTGCTACTGACGCAAACGGCAATGTTGAAATTAGTGCGGGCGCAACATTGGGAGTTTCATTGGCGATAGTGGACGAAAATGATCAACGCATTTTGACGCAAACTCCCATTACTTTCACTTCTAGTTGTGCCGAAGATGGTTTTGCTAATATCGACGAACAAGTGAATACTGTTAATGGCGAGGCTTTTGCCACCTATGAAGACCTCAGTTGTGCAGGTGGAGACGGCAATGAGGATGTGATAGTTGCATCACTTGTTGTGAATGATTCTACCGTCTCTATTACCCGCTCGATTTCTATCCTTGCTGAATCCGTAGGGTCAATAACCTTTGTTTCGGCTGAGCCCACTCAACTTGTATTGCAAGGAACTGGCGGACAAAATAGCCAAACTATTTCTACCCTGATTTTTCAGGTGAATGGAGCCTTAGGTAATCCACTTGCGCAGAAAAATGTAACATTTTCGTTGAATACCCAAACAGGTGGATTGAGTTTATCCCCTACCACAGGCATCACCAATTCTCAGGGGCAGGTCAGTACGAGAGTAACCTCAGGAAATGTGCCGACTTCTGTGAGAGTGACTGCTGAAGTGCTCAGTGATTCTGGCACTACTATTTTGACTCAATCGGACTTACTAGCAGTCAATACCGGTTTACCCGACCAAAACAGTTTTACTCTTTCAGCAGATAACCTCAACCCAGAGGCAGACAACATCAGTGGTCAAACGGTTAATGTCGTCGCACGTTTAGCGGATACCTTTAATAATCCAGTACCCGATGGTACATCCGTAAGTTTTACGACTGAAGGTGGTTTTATTGAGCCTAGTTGCATCACAACAAGTGGCACCTGTAGTGTTATTTGGACAAGTGCCGACCCTCGACCGACAGACCATAGAATCACCATTTTAGCAACTGCCATTGGCCATGAAACTTTGTTCGATGCTAATGGTAATAATAGTTATGATGACTCTGATGGTTCCGCGATTATAGATAATACCGACAGTGGTTTTAGCACCAGTCAATTCGGACAAACTGGCTTTGTAGATCATAGCGAAGCATGGCGAGATGATAATGCCAATAATATTAAAGACTCATCTGAAATATTTTTAGACTATAACAGTAACGGTCAATTCGATGGCCCTGATGGCCTCTTTAATGGGCCTCAGTGTAATTCTGCTAGTGCATGTGGTGACAGCAGCTCTAATACGAATACGCTACATGTGCGTCGTTCCTTGGAACTAGTGTCAGCAAGCTCAGCGGCCTTTTTAGATATCTTGAATCAAGGAAACTCGGTAATTTTCAGTAACCATCAATCGGCTTCAGAGCCTTCCTTGGCACTTGAGCGTGGTGACGTTATCAATTTGACTTTGAAATTCTCAGATACTGCTGTCCAACCAATAGCAAGTAATTCGACTATAACCATTACGTCGAGCGCCGGCTTATTAGCAGGGCAAATTAGTTCGGTAATGAGATCAACAAATGCAAATGGTGCATCGAGCGTTAAATTTACTTTAACCAATAACCTTAGTGAAACCAGTGGGTTTGCGACCACCGCAACCATTAATGCTGAGGTGGTTTCGCCAAGTGGGATAGTTTCAGTGGTAACCTTTGTGGTGACGCTTAACTAATTAATAATGGTACGGCTTGGTATCAAGCTGTACCGCCAACAGTTAACTCATCTACTTTTAGGGTGGGTTGACCCACACCCACGGGCACACTTTGCCCGTCTTTGCCACATACGCCTACGCCCTTATCAAGGGCTAAATCATTACCTATCATAGAGATTTTTTGCATCGCTTCTGGGCCGTTGCCAATTAACGTGGCACCTTTGATAGGAGTGGTAATTTTTCCTTTTTCGATTAGGTAGGCTTCCGATGTGGAAAATACAAATTTACCTGAGGTGATATCAACCTGACCACCGCCAAAGTTAGGCGCATAAATCCCTTTGTCTATAGATGCAATGATTTCTTCTGGTGAAGATTCTCCGCCCAACATATAAGTATTGGTCATCCGTGGCATAGGTAAATGCGCATAGGATTCACGTCGGCCATTGCCAGTGGGAGCAACGCCCATTAAACGAGCATTGAGTTTGTCTTGCATATAGCCTTTTAGGATACCGTCTTCAATTAACACATTGTATTGAGTGGGAGTACCTTCATCATCAACACTGAGTGAGCCTCGTCTATTGGCTAATGTGCCATCATCCACTACTGTACAGCCTTTAGCAGCAACTTGTTCGCCGATACGACCACTAAATGTAGAGGCGCCTTTACGGTTAAAGTCTCCTTCTAAACCATGGCCTACCGCTTCATGTAACAATACGCCTGGCCAACCACTACCCAATACAACTGGCATTTGACCTGCGGGGGCAGGTACTGCCTGCATATTCACTCTGGCCATATGAATGGCTTCATCGGCTATTTGTTGGTAGCGAGGGCGGCCGCCATCATCAGTGAGAAAATAATCATAGGCAAAACGTCCACCGGCACCAGAACTACCTCTTTCACGGCGGCCATCTTTGTCCATCAATACTGAACAATTAAAACGGATAAGTGGTCGAATATCGGTGCAAAATGTGCCGTCAGTCGCTGCGATCAAAATTTCTTCATACACACCACTGATACTAATAACCACTTGGCTAAGGGCACTTTCTTGTTTACGTATGTATTCATCTGCGGCTCGCAATAGGGCAATTTTTTCTTGTTCTTGCATGCCTAAAAGTGGATTTTCGTCATGGTAGCGACTAGTTGGGCGGCTTTGTTTGAGCGAAGTGACTTTATGTTTACCACCCGTACTTGCAATACTTCTTGAGGCTTTTGCCGCTTTTAGTAATGCTTCTGGGGAAATATCATCAGAGTAGGCAAAACCGGTTTTTTCACCGCTTACTGCACGCACTCCCACGCCACGTTCTATGTTGTAGCTACCTTCCTTTATGATGCCGTCTTCCAGCACCCAGGTTTCATGTTGACTGGACTGAAAATATAAATCAGCAAAATCATTATCATGTTGATATATGGTATCTAGCGCAGTTTCTAATGTGGCACGGGTTAGATTTGATGCATCTAGTAAGTTCTCTTCTACCAAATTAGACAAGGTGACTCCTGAATTTGTTGTGCTGAGATACTGGCATTTTAGTGCGGATTTCAGCGAGTAATTGGTGATCAATTTGAGCATGGATCATGCCGGTATCATGGGGTAACTCAACGAGTTTTTCACCCCAAGGTGAGATGATACAGGAGTGTCCAAAAGTTTGTCGTTTATTCCTATGTTTGCCAGTTTGATTTGCGGCAACAATATAACATTGATTTTCAATAGCACGTGCCCGCAGTAATGCATCCCAGTGAGCTTGTCCGGTTTGTTGAGTGAACGCGGCAGGCAACGCTAAAACGTCGAGTTGTGCAATTTGATTCATAGCTGCAAACATACCCGCAAAGCGTATATCGTAACAAATGGCTAAACCAAGAATCCCAAAAGGCGTATCAGTAACGATAAGTTTATTACCTGACTGGGTAAAGCGAGATTCTAAATAGGTGCCAGTATTATCAGCCACTTGTACATCGAAGAGGTGTGTTTTTTGATACTCTTCGACTATCTCTCCCTGATCACTAATAAGTAAACTAGAAGCTGTAAATTTATTCGTTGCTGCACATAATACTGGCAAACTGCCTGCAACTATCCATACATCATACTGTTTAGCGAATTCTTTAAGCTTATGTTGTATCGGTCCATGATCTAAGTCTTCAGCAATATCTAACATCAATTGATCACCCCCTCCAAAACAAGCAAAACATTCTGGCAAGACCACTAAACAGGGTCTTTGTGGCGGCAATAATTGTAGATGTTGCTCAACAAATGCAAGGTTATCTGCCACTATCGGTGACGATGTCATTTGGATGGCGACTATATTTGGGCGGACATTAACCACTTTTTGTTCCCTCAACAGGTTTTTGGTTGTTAACCTGTGTGTCTAATTGAAGATTGATAGATTGGTTCGGTGTTTTTGGTTCAAGCTCTGGCTGTATTCTTGCTGGCAAGGACACTTCTTTACTATCTCGGCCTAATTCAGTGAGTTGTGGATCATCCAAATTCCCCGTTAATGAAAACTTGATATTAGAAATGACTTTGGCAGATGTCAGCATTTGATCCAGCGCCAGTGCTGCTAGCGCTGTAGCGGGGTTGATCATCCATGCGACTATCACTGGTAAGCTAGATGTCACATTTGGGGTGAACCCGATTTGGTAATTAAGCTGCTGGGCGTTTAAGTCAGTGTAACCATGCATAGAGATCTCACCTGCCCCACCATCAACTAAGGTATCCTGAGTATAAGCGATACCATTTTCTAGCTGAAAACTGCCAGTAATTTTATCGTAGAAAAATCCTTTGGCGAATATGTCTCTAAAATCAAGTTGCAGTTTACGGACCAAGGAATCAAGACTAAGCAGGCTAAATATTCGTGAACCTTGGTCACTTACTTCAGTTAAATAACCATCGCTTAAGCGCCATTCTATTTGCCCGTTTAGGGTGTCGAAGTTAAATTCGTATGGTGCTTGTTTCCAACTTAAGTCGAATTTGGAGTTAGTTTTTGAATCCTTGATCCCTGAGTCCAAATTAAAACCTTTGAGGAAAGCGCCAAAATCCGAGCTACTAAACTCCCCAATTAAACGTGTACTGCTTTGCCCGTTATTTAAAAACCAATCTCCAGAGCCATAAAATAAGCCATGGTCATTATTTAAACGTACTTGGTCTATTTTCATACCTGTAGCAGAGCGGGACAGATTAAAATCAATTTTTCCTAGATCGTTTTCCATGAGGCGGCAACGAGAACAAGAAAAGCTTACGGGTGGTAAAGTATCAATCTTGGCAACAAATTGCATAGGAGTATCAGTTTGATCTGCGTCGTTAATCGATTGACTGCTCTGCCATTTTGTCAATTCAATAAAATCTGCCTTAATATCAACACCTTTATTCAGCCAATCTTTATAGAGTGTCATTTCCATTCGAGTTTCTTTGGCATTGACATCAAAAAGCCAACTATCACTGGTATTTTTTGCCACCATCTCTAACCCAGTAAATCGCTGTGACGCGATGAGCGCGCTATCGGCATTAATAAAAATACGTTTTGGTGCCTCTAATAAGGGGGGATTATTGTTGTCAGGTAGATCATTGATAAGGGAGTTAATGACGTTATACCAAGGAGTGGCATCTAACTCTTGCATATTTGCAGAAATACTAAAGCCCAAGCCCATGCCCATTAAATCTGATTGACCAATGGCTAAATGTGCTCGGGAGAACTGCATATCTTTATGGGGTAAATTACCGTTAAACTCTACGTCCTGCCCTAAAGTCACTTTTATAGACGAGGCTTGTTCATTACCTTGGCTAGTCACTAGTAGAGGCAATGACTGTTTTAAGGTCTTAGCAAATGGTGCAGGCAGATTAGAGCTAACTTGCGTGAGGTCGCTGGATATTTGTGCAGAATATTCATAACCTTGGGTTGGCAGAGTCAGAGCGATATCAGCAGTCCAGCCACTGTTGCCTGATAGATATTTTGCCAAGCCAGGAGAGAAAGATTCCAGTAAAGGCGTAACCTGCCAATCCCCCTTTATATTAATATTTGTTTGGTAACCTTGGTCCTCTTGGGCTCCGGTCAATTTGAGTTTGATTGGTTGCTGTAATAATTGCGCCCTAAGATCGCTAGTGTTTATTTTGTTATTGACAAAACTCACTGTGCCATTGGCTTGTTGTAAAACAATATTTAGGCTAGGTAGTTCGACTTTATTTTCAGTTAAAAACACTTTTCCCTTGGCAACTAACTCATCACCAGACAGTGGGATCATTAAATTTAATTGGGTTTTTAACGCGCCATTCACCTGGACTTGTTGTAAGGTTTTTCCGAGAGTATCTGCTAGATTACTTTGCAGCATTAAATCAGTCACTTGCTGCCCCTTGGCTTGGGCATCGGCATCTATAATCAATTCTGCGTTTGCATCTAGTTGCGGAATTTTTGCAGACAAGTCGGTGAGATTAACATCTAATAATCGGCCTTTTTGACTGGTCATGGTCAAACTTTTATTTTCGAAAAGTAAATTGACATCAAAATTGCTCAGTGCGGGCCATTGCCGAGCAAATTTTAATTTCCCATTATTCACTTTAACTTGTGCTTGAAAAATGCCTTGGCCTTGTTCGAAAGGAAAGTGGTTGACTTGGCCATGCCATAATAATTGGGCGTTTTCTATCTGGCCTTGCTGCAGCGCGTCAATTAGGTAGTTTTTAGTGTCTACCCCCATTAGTTTTGTTGGATAAAGTTGCGGTAACTGCAGTACATCAATCGCTTCAATAGTTGTTGATAAAGCTAAATGTTTATCGTTGCTACTATAGAAAACGTTAGGGCTAAAACTAATCAGATCACTTTTAAATAGGGCGTTATCAGACATAATATTGATGCTGTTTTCAGTAGTCTGAATAAATAAATCAGCATAAAAACGCTGGTATTCAATATTGTCTGGTAACAACTTGTCTATGGTCAGTTGTCCTGATTTACTTTTTAGATGCAAATGTCCGTTACCATTGAACCAGTTTAAATCGCTCGCTAAACCGGCCATGCCGGGAACAAAGCTTGTTTGTTGCCATGTTAAGTCAGTGATTGCGGCTTTAACTGCCATGTCACCGCCTAACGAGCGATGAATGTCTAATGAATTTAATATTGCTTGAGGTTGCAGTGATTCAATTGCTGCTGTTTGATTAGGCTCCAATGCTAAGGCTAACATGGGTAATACAGCCGCCAATTGCAGTGGTTGCTTATGTTGTAACGACAAAGCACCGGTTTGGTCTATTTTACCTAACCAGTTTGATACCAGTACATTATCGTTTATTTGCATGGTCAAATTATTGAGATTAAATAGCCATTCATTATTGACCGGGCTGGCATTAATCTGGCCGCCTAGTACAGCTAACCTAACGTTATTTTCTGCGCTATCTTTTTCTGGGTTTTGCCAGTCGAAGCGGCTATTAGACAAATCAAGTTGCACTGACTGGAGTGATTTATCTTTTATGGTCGCCCACATAACAAAACTGCCACGACTCTCAACTAAGTTGTGTTCGCTTGGGATCCATTGTTCAATCCAGGGGGATAAATCCACTTCTTCACCTTTGGCGAAAAAGGTGCCGTAAAGTGTTTCTTGGTTACCATATAAATCGAGAATAAATGATGAGGAATTTTTGGCAATTTCTTCTACTTGCATTTGTCCGACACCTTGATGGTGTTCGTCTTTATTCACCCATGACACTTGGTCAATGAGCACCACTTGCTGTTGCTCATTTGTCGTATTAATAATTATTTTACTTTGACTGATAGAAAACAGCTGAAGCTGCTGTAGAAATAGTTTTTCTAAGGCATCGACTATGGGATAGGTATTTTTTTTCTGATTAATAGAGGCCACATCAATAGTCAATTCCATTTCTCGCAAGTCAAACTTATTAGATTGGATTTGCCAAGCTAAAACGGATTGCCAAAAATCAATTTCAATGGACGTTTCTGCAATTGTAAGATTAAGTGGTGATTGTTCATTTTGAATTAACTGGATATCACGCAGTACTATCGCGGGTCCAATACCTTGCCATCTTGCGGTAATTTCGCCAATTTTAATTTGTGCCCCAACTTGACCAGATAACCATAGTTCTAAATAGTTTTTTTGTTCATTCATATAGGGCAAAGAATAACGCGCTACACTGAGCGTAACCGCAACCACAACCAAGCTCAAGGCTGCTAATGCCCAGAGTTTTTTGATCAGATAGGCGACATAAAATGACGCCCCCTTGGTTTTGGTATTCACGATTATAATCTGCTCACATCATGATGGTATCGAATGGTATTGGTTTTCACGTTTTTAATCTGCTTACATCATAACAACATCAAATTTGTCTTGATTGTATAAAAGCTCAGTATGAACCTTAATTTGTTTGGTGACGAACACTTCAAGCTCAGCCAACATGTGTGATTCTTCCCCTAACAATGCGTCGGCCACCTTCTGTGATGCATAAACCACAAATTTATCTGCATCGTATGCTCGATTCACTCTTACAATTTCACGCATAATTTCAAAGCACACTGTTTCTACAGTTTTTATAGAGCCGCGGCCTTTGCAAACTGGGCATTCGCCACATAAAATATGTTCTAGACTTTCGCGGGTTCTTTTGCGGGTCATTTCAATCAAACCTAACACAGTAAAACCGTGAATATTGATTTTTGCTCTATCTTTACTGGTGGCTAATTCAAGGCTGTGCATCACTCTTCTTTTGTGATCTTCTACTGTCATATCGATAAAATCGATAAGGATCATGCCGCCTAAGTTACGTAGTCTAAGTTGTCGTGCAATTGCTTGAGTGGCCTCAATATTAGTATTGAAAATGGTTTCTTCCAAATTACGATGACCCACAAACGCGCCAGTATTAATGTCAATTGTGGTCATGGCTTCAGTTTGGTCGATGATCAAATAACCACCAGATTTTAAATCCACCCGCCTTTCTAATGAGCGCTGGCATTCATTTTCAACATCGTACAGATCAAAAATGGGTCTTTCACCGGGATAATATTCCAATAGTTTATGTAATTCTGGCACATACTCTTTGGTAAATTGTTGTAATTCTTGTAGCGACAACTTTGAATCAATTCTAATACGGTCTAACTTTGTGCCTACAAAGTCTCTGAGCACTCGACGAGCTAACGGTAAGTCTTCATACAAAATATGGGATTTATTTTTCATTCGCGAGCGAATTTTCTGCCACAAACGTTTTAGGAAATCGGCATCTTGAGTGAGCTCTTGTTCTTTTACCCCTTCGGCAGCAGTACGCAATATAAAACCACCATCTTCACTGCAAAAACTTTGCACTAAGGCTTTTAGACGCTCTCTTTCTGCTTCATCTTCAATACGTTGGGACACACCGACGTGTTCAACACTTGGCATAAAAACCAAATAACGTGATGGGATAGTAATATCAGTGGTAAGCCTTGCGCCCTTAGTGCCAATTTGATCCTTAACAACTTGAACAACAATGTTTTGTCCGTCTCTCACAAGCTCACGAATATCTCGTTTTTCGATATGGCTGGGTGACACTTCTTCTTCCACTTCACTATGTATGGCAATGTCAGAGGCATGTAAAAATGCTGCTTTATCTAAGCCAATGTCTACAAATGCCGCTTGCATACCAGGTAATACTCTACTGACTTTTCCTCGATAAATATTGCCAACCAAACCACGCTTAGTATGTCTTTCTATGTGAATTTCTTGCAAAATTCCATTTTCAATCAAAGCGACACGAGACTCAGAGGGGGTAACATTAATTAATAGCTCAGCACTCATTTAAAATCCCAAATTCAGTCAATAATAATCTTGTTTGGTATAAGGGTAGCCCCACAACCGAGCTATAACTTCCGTTAATATATTTCACAAATTGCCCTCCTAACCCCTGTATTCCGTAGCTTCCAGCTTTATCTTGTGGTTCACCACTTTGCCAATACCCTAACATTTGTTGTGTAGTTAGAGGGCCAAAACAGACTTGAGTTTCAACTACTAGGGTTTTTTGTTGTTTAGCGCTTGTTATAGTTACTGCGGTGAACACTTGGTGGGTGTTATCGGACAATATGTTCAACATCCGCAAAGCGTCAGTTTTGTCTATTGGTTTACCTAAAATATTGCCTTGGGCTACGACTATAGTGTCTGCGCCTAATACTAACTTTTTGGCTCCCGCTCTTTTAAAGCCTAAATTAGATTTTTCTTGAGCCATTCTTCGCACGTATTGATCTGGGGTTTCATGAGATAGTACGGTTTCGTTAATATCCACTGGATATTGACTGAATGGAATGCCTATTTGTTTAAGTAGTTCAGCTCTGCGTGGAGACTGTGAAGCGAGAAGTAGCATCATTAATGTAGGCGCAGTTGGCGACGAATTTTACGCAGTAACCAGAATAACCAAGGCCATATCACCATTGAACTGGCAACGGGCCATAGATAATCAAACAAGAAGTAAATGTCAGTGATTAAATGTTGTAGCCAAAAAATCACTAAGTTGTATAGGGAGGCCATAATGCCAATGATGATCGATTGTTGCCAAACGGAATAATTTCGTAAGCGTTTATAATTGGCAGCTAATACATATATGCATAAACACATAGCGAAACTATGGACACCCATACTGGTGCCAAGCAATATATCGAGAATTAGCCCTGTAAAAAAAGCCACCCCCACATTGACTCTGTTGGGGAGCGCCAGTGCCCAATAACTCAATACTAATAATACCCAATCTGGGCGGTATAAGTCAGCCATAGCCGGCATGGGCATAATCTGTAATACCAAGGCAATAACAATGCTCAGCGCAATCGCATAATGGCGGATGCTCATTTTACTGTTACCTCGTCCGTTAACTCTTCTTCTGGAGAGCGTTCTGACCACAGTAACAATAGGTATTTTAAGCGATCAAGCTGTGCAACTGGTTTTGCTTTAATTTGTGAAAAGGGTCTACTCTCATCTCGAATAATGGAGGTAATAGTGGCTACTGGATACCCTTCTGGATACACATTGCCTAAGCCTGAAGATAACAAGAGGTCGCCTACCTTTAAGTCACTACTATGGGCAACATGCTGGATCAATACTTCATCCAAACTACCAGAACCCGAAACGATTAAACGTACATTATTGCGGGCCACCCTAACCGGAATGGCATGAGTGACATCTGCTATAAGTAACACGCGGCTATTGGTTGAACTGACTTGCATGATTTGCCCTACAATACCTTTATCATCTAAAACGGGTTGCCCTTCAAATACTCCATTAATGGCACCTTTATTAATCACTATCTGATGACTATAGGGGTTGTTGTCTACCGCCATAAGCTCTGCAACAACTTTACGGGTATTGTCTTGTACTGGGGAATTTAACAGGCTACGTAAACGGTCATTTTCTTCTCGTAAAAAAGTTAATCGTTGTAGTTGGCCGTTCATTAGCATGGCATCATGAATTAACTTTGCATTGTCATTAAATAAGCGCTCGTGGGAAACAAATCGACTTGCACTAGCGTTAAGTAATTGACCGGGTAAATTGGCTAAATATTGCAATGGGCTAACAAGTGAATTGAGATACACTCTGGTGGTGCCGAAACCATCAAATTTGTGATCAAAGATAATGAGAGACACTGAAAGTACTAGAGCCAGAGCTAACCTATTAGGCAGGGAGGGGCCACTTGAAAACATTAAATTCATTATTGCCTGCCAAAAGGCGACATGGTGTCGCCTTGTTTACTATGAAATATCAAATACTGCTACTCGTAGCTAAAGAGATCGCCTCCATGGATGTCGATCATTTCAAATGCTTTACCACCACCTCTGGCGACACAAGTTAGTGGATCATCTGCGATTACAACTGGAATACCTGTTTCTTCCATAAGAAGACGATCAAGGTCTTTAAGTAAGGCTCCGCCGCCGGTTAACACCATACCACGCTCAGAGATATCAGATGCTAATTCAGGTGGAGACTGTTCAAGGGCCACCATAACAGCAGATACAATACCGGTTAAAGGCTCTTGCAAGGCTTCAAGAATTTCATTGCTATTTAATGTAAAGCCTCGAGGTACTCCTTCAGCTAGATTACGGCCGCGTACTTCAATTTCTTTTACTTCTTCACCGGGATAAGCTGCGCCAATTTCATGTTTAATACGTTCAGCTGTTGCCTCGCCAATTAACGAACCAAAGTTACGTCGAATATAAGAAATAATCGCTTCATCGAACTTATCACCACCAATTCTAACTGAAGAGGAATATACGATACCGTTAAGTGAAATAATCGCTACTTCTGTAGTACCGCCACCAATATCGACAACCATAGAGCCTGTCGCTTCTGAAACGGGCAAACCAGCTCCAATTGCCGCGGCCATAGGTTCGTCAATCAAATAAACTTCACGGGCACCAGCTCCTAACGCTGACTCACGAATTGCTCGTCTTTCAACTTGAGTTGAACCACAAGGTACACACACCAACACTCTTGGGCTTGGGCGTAAAAAATTATTGTCGTGAACTTGTTTGATAAAATGTTGAAGCATTTTTTCTGTGACATAAAAGTCGGCAATCACCCCATCTTTCATGGGTCGAATCGCTTTTATGTTACCGGGAGTTCTACCCAACATTTGTTTGGCTTCACGCCCCACTGCTGCAACACTTTTTGGTCCGCCTGCGCGTTCTTGACGAATTGCGACAACAGAAGGTTCATTGAGAACAATACCTTGATCCTTGATGTAGATAAGTGTATTTGCAGTACCGAGGTCGATTGATAAATCGTTGGAAAACATTCCCCGTAGCTTTTTGAACATGTAAAAACCGCACTTTGGTTGATAAGAAAAATATTCCGCTAACTGTACCAATGCACCGTGATTTGGGCAAGTACAGAGCATCAACAAGACCATAAAAATAACGGTTTCACTAGATTTTTGTGAATTAAGCGTTAAAAGGAACTACAAAATGCAATTTTTGGCTATAGTAGGTTGGCCATTTGAATGACAAATACCTAAGAATACAAATGAATGAAGAGAGACTGGAAAAACGTTATCAACGTGAGCGGCAAGCACGGCAAGCTGCTGAAATTGTTTTAGAACAAAAATCTCTTGAATTGTTTCAGCGTAATCAAGAGTTGCAAGAACTCAAAGAAAACTTAGAAAAACAAGTTGTAGAACGCACTCGAGAAGCAGAAAAAGCCAAGTCTGAAGCCCGTGAGTCAAATCAAGCAAAATCCCTTTTTTTGGCTAATATGAGCCATGCAACAATGACTCCTTTGACCGCTATTATTGGTTTTGCTGAAGTATTGTTACAACATAAAGTCAGTCACGAAGACAGTACTAAGTATCTGAACACTATTGTTGGAAGTGGCCGTCATTTAACGACATTGTTAGGTGAGATTTTAGATATTAGTAAGATTGAAACTAAAAAACTAACACTTGAACCATTGAGATTTAATCTTCCAAATTTATTACAAGACATAGAACAAATTTATCTCTTTAATTGTAAAAAAGAGAAATTAGATTTTGCAATGGTCATCGAATCTGTCATTCCTGAATGGATAGTCGCAGACCCCACTCGGCTTAAGCAGGTTTTGCATAATTTGCTAAACAATGGGATTAAATTTACCAAAAAAGGAAGTATTAGTGTCCATGTGACATTCCAAGCCACCACTAGCACTTTGCAGATTGATGTAGTGGATACTGGCGAAGGCATAGCTGCAGAAAGACAAGCCTTGATATTTGAATATTTTCGACAAGCTGACACACATATCAGCAGCAATTTGGGTGGAACTGGGCTCGGTCTATTTATCACTAAAAGTCTAGTGGAATTAATGGGTGGCGTGGTTGAGCTGCAATCTACTTTAGGCGTTGGTTCAAAATTTTCGGTAACTATCGCCTGTGAAGAATGTGAAGGTCAATGCAACTCAATTAAAAACAGAGACAGAATTGTTTCACAACCTGGGGGTATTCCTTCTTTAGTCGGCAATATTTTATTGGTAGAAGATACCGAAGTAAATCGACAGTTGATATCCTTTAATCTACAGCAAACTGGCGCCAAAATAGATTCAGCGAAGAATGGCTTAGAAGGTTTACAAATGGCGTTATCAGGAGAGTATGATTTAATTTTGATGGATATCTATATGCCAGTGATGGATGGAAAAGAGGCGCTAAAATCACTTCAGCAACTAGGAGTCAATACCCCTATCTATGCACTGACAGCCAATGTCATGTCCTCGGATATACAGGAGTATGAAGCTATTGGCTTTAGTGGTGTGTTGAGCAAACCGCTTGAGTTAACAAAGTTGTACTCTGTACTTACTCGACATTTGTCTACTGCTGACAGTGCGATTTCTCAAAAGACACAAAGAGCTAACGTGTTCGCTCAAGACCCTAAGATAAAAGCGTTGTTTTTTATGGAGTTAACTAAACAAAACGCAGAAATTACCGCAAGCATAAAGAACCTAGACTATACAGGCTTAATAAATTCTGCACATATTATTAAAGGCTCTGCGGAGAGTTTTGGTTATGATGATTTGACTAAACTAGCTGCTGAATCTTTGTTATTACTGAGACAAAAGCAGTATGTTCAGGCTGTGCAACAATGTAGCCATCTCAACCAAAAGCTAGCGGAAGTGTTAAATGAGTATAACGATTAATATATTATTAGTAGATGATGTCGAATACAGCAGGGAGTTATTACGCGCCGCTTTATTAGTTTGCATTCGTGAATACAAAAAGGAAATCGACGTCAATTTTTTTCACTCATCCACGGGTGAATCTATACCTGAAAAAATAATCTTACATAATGTGAACTTGGTTTATTTAGACATTGAGTTACCACATACCAGTGGTCTTGAGGTCTTGAAACAAATTCGAAAGAAGCATCCGGATCTGATGGTTGTGATGGTTTCTGGTGAAAGTTCGGCGCAGAATGTGACTTCTGCAATTAAAAGTGGGGCAAATGGTTTTATAGTTAAACCTTTTAATTCTGGGCGTATTTTAGACACTTTACAAAACTACCTTAAAAAGGAAAAAGAATTGTGAAGGGGATGATTTTCACAGAGTTTAAGGACATGGTTGAAAGTGTTTTTTCTACAGATATTCTCGAGGACATAATAGAAAAAAGCGATTTACCCAATAACGGTGCATATACTGCAGTTGGCTCTTATAATCATCAAGAAATTGTCACTATGGCAACAAACCTTAGCCAAGCCGTTGATATACCTGTAGGAACTTTGCTAGAGATATTTGGTAAACATTTATTTGAGCGGTTTTCTAATCGCTACCCTAACTTTTTCGAAGGTGTCACTGAGCCTTTTGAGTTTTTAAAGAATATTGATAATTATATTCATGTTGAGGTAACAAAACTCTACCCTGATGCTGAGTTGCCACGTTTCTACTATGAGCAAAAATCCCCACAGGAATTAACCATGTATTACCTATCGTCTCGTCACTTCGAAGATCTAGCGGTAGGCTTAGTCATGGGATGTTTAGCGTATTTTGATGTAAATGGCGAAGTGCACAAAAGTGAGGTCGAGTATCAAGGGCAAGAGGCAATAGAAATTTCTATCATTTTATTATAAGTGAATAATAACGAGTCGGAAAATGTAGGCATATTCAGACTCGCGAATACTCGTTCTTGATTGCAGGGCGTTATTGCTCGCGAACGACTCTAAAACCGATATAGTTTGAACGGAAACTACTGTCTAATTCCATCCGAGTCGACACTCGTGCCAAACGTGGTGCAAAATTCCAAGCCCCACCACGCACCACTGAGTTACCGTTCACTTGTTTGCTGGTGGTCCATTCCCACACATTGCCAACTGTATCGAATAAGCCAAAATCATTTCGTTCAAAAGAGCCAACGGGTGCAGTACTAACATTTGACCACTGGCTACCACACCAACCGCAGTTAGCGTTGTCTGTGCTCACGCCTTCACCCCACCAATAATCGGTTTCCTTACCCGCTCTAGCGGCATATTCCCAGCGCGCTTCACTGGGTAATTTATAAGCTTGATTACTCGCTTGTGATATCCACTCTACGTAGGCTTTGGCATCGTGCATACTGACACATACCACTGGATTGTTTTCATTTTGTGCAAAACCAGGTGCCCGCCAGTTGCGGTCCTCTTTCCATACTGCTTGGCCATCTTCGTATGCGGCACAACCTTTTTGCTTTTCAGCATCAGTCACATAACTGGTTGAGTTTACGAAAACTTCAAAGGCCTTGACGCTAATTTCTGTTTCACTGATACCAAAAGATTGTTTTAAGTCCTGTGTTTGCACAGGGCGTTCATTGTCTAGTCCAACACCCGTGATATCTCCCATGCGAAAACTGCCTGCGGGTATCACCACTAAGTCTGGTCCTGGTATGTCTCCGGCCAAAATATCTTGAATGCGTTCACCTTTGCTAAAAGTATATTGGGAACGATTTAATTCGACTTTCAGGGTTTTAGACTCAGACAAAGTGACTTTTTGACGACTTGATTCATAACCACGTTTAACCACTTCAATATCATGTTCACCTGAAGGCAACATCACTTGTAGTTTAGTCGAACCATAGCTCACACCATCAATGAATACCTCATCATCAAAGACGTTAGAGCGTATTGTTAATTCGTACATTACTGATTCATCAGTAGCCATAGGTGACATTTTAACGCTACTTACCTCGGTACTTTCGCTTCCTTTAAAGTTGACACAATAACGTCTGTCTAACCCTAATAATTCACAGCCCTCAGAGCGTTTTAAATTACCTTGAAGTTGCAGGTTCATCTTAATGTTATAATTACCTTGACCACTAAAGTTACTATCAGCCACTTCACTGCGTAATACTTGCACGGAAGCATCGGATAATTGTCTTCTTTTTTCAGCTTCAACGGATTCACTTAAGCCTTCGTAGACACTGTCTAAAAATCGCTTGGACGCTTTTTGCTTCGCTAGGGATTTACCGCGAGTGATACATTTTGCTAGGGTTTCATCCTTGTCGCAGGCAATATTATGGCTGACGACTATGGCTTCTTGGCGATTAAACTCTTGATACAAGCGGTCGATGCGAGCACTGTTTAGTTGCTCTTTTAAGCCCTCAATAGTGTTAAGTAAACTGTGTTTTGAGATTTGCATTTGTTCCACTTCTTGCAGCTCTCTTTGCCACTGATTGTATTTATCGGTAATGGCATCTTTGATGGCTTTGTGGGTGCGTACCGCCTTTGCGTAAGTTTCAATGACCGGAGATATATTTAACTCAGGATCATCTATGACTTTTTCATATTGTAAATTCATCTCTATCAGAGCCGATTGTCTATCTGCATCTGCAAGTGTGGCGTTTTGACGAAGTTCCCCAAGTTCTCTTTCTAAGCTTGCAGCGTTGGCAATCTGAGCTTCAAGTGAACTGTTGTAATTGTTGTATTCGGATTGTTTTGCAGATATTTTATTTTCAACATCTGCAACCGATAAGTTAGCAGCCAAAATATTTTGGCTAAGCGAAAGGGCAATAATAAGAGAAAATTGAGCTATACGGTTCATTATTCGGTTCCAAACTGGTTGCTTGATAGCAACTACTTTTATTGTCATGGCATAAATCAGGCGTAATGTTACCAGATCACAACTTTGCGTAGCCTATGCTATTGAGTTACAACAAAAAGAGCAAGCATGTTACGCGGGCAATCGCTATTTTATTAGCTTCACCTAAGGTAAATTAGGTTTAATTAAACACTTCTCTCCAATGAATGATCTTGTCGTTGCCTCGAAATAGGCCAAAATTGACGGTCGCTTCAGGGAAATCATCAGTATTTATGAAGCCATCACCATTCCAATCATAATTAAGGTAAGTTGGCCAAGTGACCCCTGTAGCTGTGGGATCTAACCAGATATCTAATTCACCTGTTTCATCAGGTGCTTCAAGAGTGAATTGGTTGCCCACAGAAACACCTTCTATTAACACTCCAGCACTGATTACGCTGTTAAAGGAGCGAGCGTAGCTTGTGTCTGATAGTTGTATTTGATTGTTTTCTTCGGTGAATTCGATACTAGTGCAATTGCTATCATCGGTATTCAACAACCATTGGCCAGCATTAAAATACTCGGTTTTTATGGGTACGTTAAGTGATTCGGTTTCAGGCCCATAGGTGCTTTCTAATACCAAACGACCGTAACGTATTTGGGTACCTGTTACTTCTTCTATGTCCCACCCTAAACAAGTACCGTCAGTATGACTGGCTTGATAACAAATCGTATCTTCAATTCCGTTTTGGTCAATAAAGGTACTGACAAAAAAGTCACTGCTAAATTCTAGCGTTAGCTGCGCATTAAAAGGGGAGACAGGAGCAAAAATGCTATCGTCTGTTGGATCCACCTTGTTATATTGGAAACTGCCATTGTCTATGGTGACCGTTCCAGAAGCATCATAATTATCATTGTTGGCAATCACGGGTATGTCGCCCAAATTAATCACACTAGCAGAGTTCAATGCGGCATAAGTTGAGCTATCAACAAAACTTAAATCCGTGACTGAAGGTTTTTCTGGTTGGTAG
Organism: uncultured Paraglaciecola sp.; assembly: GCF_963977085.1. GTDB lineage: Bacteria > Pseudomonadota > Gammaproteobacteria > Enterobacterales > Alteromonadaceae > Paraglaciecola. The sequence goes on from NZ_CAXBNC010000003.1 coordinate 275,159, forward strand.
TTCCAATATATATCACTGTAATTTAATGTTTTAGTACCAAGGGCATTGTAGGCAGTCAGAGTAAATTCTGGAGAAGTTTCAAAATTGATACTTTTACCTATATAGCTAAATGTATTGTTACAGGTATCGGCTAGAGTCGGGGTTTCAGTTAGAGCGACTTGAAAATACGCAGGGTAGAAATCACCTAGTGTCAATTCGCCAGCAAATCCAATTTCATTGCCAAGGTAATTTGCGTCTTGCACATCAATTGCAATACGGCCTACTTCAGTATAATTTGCAAGTGCGTAGCGATGTTCACCCTCACTAAAACTCAGTCCAGAAGTATTATTAAAAGTAGCGCTGGTGCTGGTCATTGTTGTGCCAGAATCTGAATATTTGAAAATACCATTTTCCCCAACACTGCTTGGAGAAACTCTCTGAACTTTTAACTCTGGGTTCTCGGCCTGATAATTCCGCAATAATTTATCGTTGCTACCATAGGCGCCGATCACTAAGGTAAAGTTTTCACCTGCTACATAGTTATTTTGGTTGCCTGTGCCACCATAAATTAATTCGGTTTCAGCCACACTTAAGTTTAAGTAACTAGGGTAAACATCAACGGGCTCTTGGTCTGAATTATCAAAGGTGACACCTTCAATCTGCGCTGCCACACTCAGGGTTAACCGACCTGCATCTGGATAATTGAGTAAGGCTAAACTAGCAACACCTTGAGCATTGAACTCTACTTCAATGTTGCCGCTATTCTCACCTGTTCCGTCTCCAACTATCTCAATGACATTGAGGGGGGTTAGGCATTGACCAGGTGACTCGCAGTTGTAAGATAAAGTAATCTCTTGGGTGCCTTCTAGCAAAGCTTCACACACATTATCGACACTGCGAACTGCGCGTACATTGACATTATTAAAGTTACTAGCAGCTAATTGATCAGGCAAAGGATCACCAATATTTGCACCGTAAATTTCAAAACCGTCATTTGAAAAAGTTATGTCACAGCTTTCAGTGCCACCGTTAAAACAGCGTAATTCGGCATCAGGATTAGCACTGGTTTTCGCCAAAGTGACAGTGCCTTCATCCGTTACATTTAAACTAGAGGTTAATTCTCCGGTAAATACTAAAGTATCACCACCTGACCAGCCGGAAGGCGCCAGCGTGATTGCAGTTTCCTGATCATATAAGATATCGCAGTTTTCATTGGCACAGGCTTTAATGGTCAACGTTTCGGCTTCGCAGGTAAAACCTTGACCATCGTGCTGTATTTCAAAGTGATCGGGCGCAATGGCTGCACACTCATGTCGTTCGTTCATAATGTTTACGACTTCGGCCGTGGCCAGTACACCTTGGTATACACGTACCTCGTCTATTAATCCGTGAAAATTATAGTTTGAATCTCTAGACCAGCCGCCTATGCGCAGTTCGTTATCCACAAAAGCTCGACTTTTATTTGGAGACCCACGTTGTTGACTGAGTACTTGTTTTACGCCGTCTATATGAATGCGATTGTTGGTGACACTGCCGTTAGTAAATTCAACCGCAATATGGTGCCAACCATTGGCCAACCCAGCACTCGAAACACCATATACATCGCTATTACCCGTGTTAAACCCTATGGAACCACTAACGAGCCAAATATCATGAATATCCCAGCCGATGGGCATGATGCTGTCAGTACCATCCCAGTTCATCCAAAAGGTCACAGTGGTTTTTACATCATTTGTCGTTGTATCTAATGGCAGTCCTGTTACCTGAATCACGCCATCATTTTGACTGGCATAACCACAAGTGCCTAAACTACCTGGTAGTGCGGGCGAGGCCCTCTCAGGTACAGAATCTTTGCTAACTCGTGCATGATGTTCATTACCACTGTTGTCGAGAATTTCATCCGGGCTGCCATCCCAACTGTTTTCTTCGAAACGGTATTCTAATAACAAGGTGGGAGGGGTTGGGCAGGTTCGTGTTTCAGCCATAATGGCTGAAATTTCTGCAGCACTAAGGGCGGTCGAATATATTCTTGGCTCATCAATAGCGCCATTAAAATGGAAACTAGGGCCGGATTCACTAGAGTCGTTGGTTTTACCACCAATACTAGCCGGACCTGGGTCACTGCCCCATGTGCCAGTGTAGGTAGAAATTGTATTGTCACTACCACCAGTATTGAGAGGTAGGGCAACACCATTAACAAAGATCCTCACTGTCTTAGTGGTGGCATCATGAACAGCCGCTACAAAGTACCAATCATCCTCACTAATTACAGCGTTTTGAGTATCCACCATAACGGGGTCAACAGCTCGGGAATAAAATCGCAACTTACCTGGCCCTCCATTTCCGAGGCTAAAACCAAAACCTTGTGAGTTATTTTGGTCATCAAGGAAAATAGGTGAGCCAGAATCTAAATCTGCGGCATTAATCCATGCGGTAAATGTAAGGCTTTCAGTTAAATCAGGAAATGTTGACGGCAATTGTACATAGTCATCTATGCCATCAAATTGGCCGTAGCCGCAAGTGCCAGGATCGCCGTCAATAACTGGGCTGATATCGTTGGTCACTAATGCATTAAATGGCGTGGCGTCGTGTCCATAGTTACTGCTATCTGTAACTTCTCCTGTAGTCCCATACCAATTAAACTCATCAAAGTGATATTCAGCAATGGGCCTTGGTGGGCAAGGGTGCCGCTCTTCCATGATGTTTTCTATTTGGGTTGTCGACAAACTACTTTCATATACACGTACTTCGTCTATTAGTCCGTGAAAATTATAGTTCCCACCTCTTGACCAGCCACCTATTCTCAGTTCACTATCCACATAAGCTGTACTGTTGTTAGGTGAACTCTGTCGTTGCGTGAGCACTTGTTCCACGCCGTCTATGTGCATTTTATTGTTGGTGACACTGCCGTTGGTAAATTCTACGGCTATATGGTGCCAACCATTAGCCAAGCCGGCACTTGAGGTACCAAACACATCTCCGTTTCCAGTGTTAAATCCTATGGAACCACTCACTATCCAAATATCGTGAGTATCCCAACCTATAGGCATAGTACTGTTTGTACCATCCCAATTCATCCAGAAGGTAACAGTAGTTTTGACATCGTTGGTAGTGGTGTCTAATGGCAATCCTGTTATTTGAATTACACCATCGTTTTGAACGGCATAACTACAAGTGCCGAGGTTACCTGTTAAAGCGGGTGTCAAAAATTCAGGGGTAGAATTAGAAAGCACCTGACCATGATGGCCATTTCCGGTGTTGTCAATAATTTCATTCGCTGTGCCATCCCAATCACTTTCTTCGAAACGATATTCTGCTAATGGCGTGACAGTATTACTACATATGGCTCCAAAATCAGTTTCTGCCACTTCGTCGTTTTGAGAGGTGATGGTTGATTGACTGTGAAAATCTATATTAGCGGCGCTCACTGCACCAAAGATGTAACTAGACGAGATAAGAGTAAGGTTACCTTGGGCATATAGGCTACCTGTAAAAGTGCTGTCATTATTTAAGGTTACGTTAGAAAATGCATAGATAACCAATTTACTCGCATCTCCGCTACTATTTATAGAAGGGGAATTAAAAAGGCCGCGAGAGGTGATTGTTACACTTTGATTGACATAAATAATGGCAGTGCCAGAACCCTGTATAATGATATTTGCTCGGCTGCTTAGAGTAAATTGATTAAACCAATAGGTAGCACCAGATTGTAGATACAAGGTGTTTTCAGATCCCAAAACTAAACTATCGACAAAATACTCGCTCTGCGTGTCTGAAAAGCTAATGCTAGCTTGAGAAGACCCTGCGGGATTAATTTCGTCAAACTCATTTCCTGGATTAGTTTCATTTCCAATGACTACAGCTTGATTGAAGCCTATCGAGACATCAGTTGTGCTAAGTGTCGTTTGAAAAGTAATGCCAGATGCTGCAACTGAAGGGGAGCCTGTTGCTGTGCAGTCAGCTGTGTCACAGGTATTGAAGGAGGAGCCACCATTTTTACTAATAGCGGTAGTGGCAAGTAGATTATCATCACTACCAAACAACTGGGCATTGGATTCAAAGTCTATAGTACCAGTGGCGCTATGTGTGGATGCGCCATCAGGAAATATGGCGCTGCATTGTTCAGCAGCTAGAGTCTGAGTAACGGCAAATAAATAAATGATTAAGAAGGTAAGGAGTCTCATGGTTAATCTACCTCCAGCATCGCATCAATATAAACAAAACGTGTCACATTTATTTTACCCGCTGTGCATTGACCAGTGCCGGAAAAAGTCCAAAAAGTAAAGGTTTTAGCGCCGTCTTCAACCAATTTAGACACTGGGTTGACACTGTAGCTACAATTTTCTAACCCTGGAACATCATTAAATACTTTTAAACTTGGATGGTTACAACCGGCACCAAACTCTTCTGCCACAGCACATTCTATTCCAGCTCTTGCGGCATTTAATGCGCGTTGACCCAAAACTTCATGGATAATAGCCTCTGAAGATGAGGATAATAATCGGGTCATTGTGAGTCCCAACAACGCCAATACAATTATCACAAATAAAGCAATGACCAGCATGCTGCCATTTTGAGTCGATTTATTTGCCAATGAGTATGGCTGTTTATTTTTAGGGCACATTGGGGACATGCACTTCGCTACTAAAATTCACGATTTCTTCGTTGTGTTCAAAGGCCAGTAAAATATGCACCAAACTATTTCTAGTTAATGTGGCTTCATACACTCTAAACGGTGCTTCATTGCTGTTAGCAAAATCATTATTAATATGTTCAGCCATTAAAGTACCTGAAGTATAGATAACTTGCTCCTCAGTTATGTTGCCTTCATTTCGATAGATACTGCGGTTGTTTTGATGGGCACAGTAACTTACGGTTTTTCTCGCAATATAAAGGCGCGATGCAGGTGAATGATCTTTAAAGGCGCTACTAATAGTTAACTTTGCGGTTCCCCCTGGGTCATCTGCAGTGTCGCAACCCGTATCGGCTCCGGTATCTGCGCAACTGGTAATTGCTTTACGTTTACCATTGGCTAAGTGGTATACATCGTGGTTACTCTCTTGAGTCTTAGTAGGATAAACAATAGCGAAATCTCCAGCTTTAAGTTCAAAGCCCGCCGGGTTATTCGCATATTCTACTATAGTGGCTGAAGTCGATGTATCTGGTAGCACTGACAGGCTAGTATAAAAACTAACCCATTCTGAAGGAACAAACTCAATACACTGAATTGTGCCAGAATTATTTGTCTTTACCCTAGCACTATTAGGGACTGCCATGCGTAACTCTCGTGTGAGTCTTTCAACTGCAAAACGGCTGTCTCCTAGAAGTTGATCACGTTCAGTAGAGTCATTATAAATTTCCACTCCAGTGCGAATAAACCCTGAAACACCCACAGAAACTACACCTAACACTATGATTACTGTCACTAATTCAATTAAGGTAAAACCTTTGGCTGCGTTTTTAGTAGGCCGATACATTAATAATTACTCCGAAAGCTAGAAAATATAATATCTTCATCATTAGGAGTGGTAATAGTCACCGTGATTAATTTGGTATTACCAACAACTGTATCTGCAACACCGTCCATGTCTGAGTCATACACAACACTTACGCTGAGACTAAAACCTTCATATAAATTGTAATCATTTAGTGTATTGCTTTCACCCAAGGTGTTTTTAATCGCGCCACCAGACTCATTTAAGCCATTATAATCGTCTACATCATCAAAAGTAGCACGGGTTTCGCTGCCGTCGGGACCTAAGTTAATACTGCCAATACATGCAGCATCACAAAAATTGGCACCGCCAGTTCGATCTGATTTTTCATCAAAGGATTTACCGGCAATTTCATTGATTATAGATTGGCCTAATTCAGCAGCACGCACTTGAAAAATAGGATCCACGCTACGTATCACTTGCGGAACAATTAAGGAGGTAAACAAAACCAAAGCAATAGAAAATACTATAATGCCGATAACAAGCTCGATAAGAGTAAAACCAGCTGCTTTATTCACATGCATGAATATACCCCTGAGACTCAATACACACTGACACAGCAGCTTCGCCAATCAAAGTGATCTTACATGTCGCATTGCAGTCTGCATTTTCTAATATTGGGCGGCCTAAATCATCAAAATCGATAGAATTAAAACTGGGTTGGGTGGATAAGCCTACCCCTTCACCAGCCATTTCTGTTGGGGTAGTGGTTAGATAATTAGGATTACTAAAGTCGATACTGATGGAACAGGTGCCGCTCATTGCAGTCGCAGTTTCGCTAATATAATCTAGTGTTGGGGGGCCAAAAGCCGCATCTGTAGTATCAATATTGATTTTAAAACAATAACCATCGCGATTGTCATACAATGCACGACTTTGCATATTACGCAGAGCAGATACAAGTCTGGCCTGATAGGTATATTCTGAAAAACCTGAAGTGCCAGTGAAACGACTGAAAACGGATACAGACAAAATACTAATTAAAATAATCACCACTATAAGCTCTATCAAAGTAAAGCCATGGTATCTGTATGAGTAACCTTGATTATTTAACATCAATCTAACTTTTGGGTGAAAAAACTCAAATGCATGTGGTGTAAACAAAATAGGGAGCACTCGCTCCCTATTTCTATAATTTGTTGTAACAGACTAACAACCTTCTGTTTCTGTAATAACAGTAGGTGAAGTTGTTGGGGAACCATTAGTATAGACAACTTGGCATTTTGTATCTGCATCACCACCTGCCGCCACTGCAGTTTTACCTATTGGGGTGATTACAAATTTGCCGGCTGCAACTGCGTCTGAACTACTATCAAAAAATGCCCAGTCATTAGTAAAATCAAGATCGACCCAGATGTTGACCATGTTCGCTGTCTGGTTATCTGCATCTGGGTACCCATATTCTGTTTCAACTCTGTCTGAACCATTGATTAAAACGTCATCTGTTCTCGTTGCACTATCATCATCATTGGCATTTTTTTGCTCGCCTGCAATAGCTGATTTTGCAAATATCAGTTGCGAGCCACCTTGCACTGCCGCTTTAACACCTTGTAAGGTAGAAGCGGTTGCATCACCTTGAATATCAAGAAATTTAGGTGCTGCGGTGACAGCCAAAATACCTAGTATGACGATCACGATAATTAATTCGATTAATGTAAAACCACGTTGTTGCTGCATTTCTTGTCCTCAAAGGAATATTTTTAAACTATAAGTCCCTGAAATTATTAGATGTTTTATACCATTAAAACACCAGTTAACACTAATTAATTGCACTTTTTTGGTTGTTTTTGTTTATGCCTAAGTATGTTATTTGAGCTAAAATCTACTCTCCTTAGAGAACTACACTGAGAAAAAATCAATTAACATTGTTTAGCTTTTCCACTGTGTTCTCGGTGATCTCTGTGGTTCAATTTCTTTAGTTTTAATTCGCAGCTCGCAGCTCTAATTATTACTAAACACTATTACTTGGCCAATCCGTGGATCGTAGATAAAACCATTGCCAGCTAAGTTATCTGTCGGCTCTGTTGTACGGTTTTTAACAGTTTGTGTTAGGTAGTAATAACAAACATCATTACCGCCTGAACCTACACCTGTTCTTACATTAGTAAAATACCTGAAATTTTCAAATGGTCTGTCATTCCAATCAGAAGATATAGTCGGCGCACTTTGCATAATTAAATTGAAAATACTTTCGCAGTCTAAGGTGCTCATTTGGTCATCTTCAGTGCTACTGTCTGTATCTAATTGCCCTGTGGGGTAACCTGTATCTTGGTCAATACCCACTTGAAGGCTTTCAATGGTGACAAAGGTTGAATTAGTGCCATTATTTTCTTTGGGGCGCCCTTCTAACTCCCATTGAGCTCGAACTAACCCTACTCCAGTGGCAAAACCGCCAGCTACTCCATCTACGGTAGCATCTTCAGCATCTGCAGTGACATCGAGCAGTCTAGGTAAAGCGGTTGCTGCTAATAAACCCAAAATAACCACAACTATGACCAGTTCAATTAATGTAAAACCCGAAGTGACTTTGGGGCGGTAGCCATAATGTACAGTTTTGGGTGGCATATTTGTATCAACGCTGACGTTGTTGTTCTTAATCTTGTTATTCATAGCGGCGCTCCTACAAGGTTTTTCACTTGTTATTTTTTTAAATAGGGTAGTCATTCTTTAATCTTTAAGACTTGACCCGAAAACACTTTGTATTCGAAGTATGGGCCTGTTGATAATCGATAGCGACAGACTGAATCTAATGCATTATTGCTGAGTTTTAGTCCATCATAATATTCTGCAAAAATTTTAAAGCCATCTATGTTCATAGGCATATTTAGCACCATATTCCAAATGTCAGCACAACCCTTAGAGGTTGGTTCAGCCTTTGGCCAGCCTAGATGGCTCATAAATATAGGTTTTCTATCTGTTTCGATTAAGGTGTTATTCTCACCTAATTTATTAGCATAAGTGATCAACATTACAATCTCAGGCCGCCCCTCTCCTTGCCACTGCCAATGAGAATTACTCACACTAGTAGAAAATTGTTCAGCTAAGTTTTCTAAAGCAAGGCGCCTAAGGTTAGTGGAGCCATCGTTTAGATACACTATAAAGCCCAACATTAAACTGATAAATACCACCACTACAATAATGTTGATAAATAAACTACGGTTGCGCTCGTCTGCTGCTTGATTTTTGTTCATAATGTTAGCCTTTTATGGCCCCCATCATGTCCCACATTGGAGTAAATATACCTAGGGCTAACACTAATACCATACCAGCTACTATGGTGATTAATATAGGCTCTATTTTGGAGGTGAGACTTTTTAAGTCGTAGTCGACTTCTCGTTCATAAAACTCTGCTACTTCAGCTAATAGCTCGTCGACTCGTCCTGTTTCTTCTCCAACGCTGATCATTTGCAATACTAAAGGCGTGAATAATTGACTACTGTTGGCCACTCGGGACAAACTTTCACCTTTTTCGATATTTTTACGCATATTCAAGATACGTTCGGCCATAAAGGCATTGTTAACAGCTTCTGCTACTAAGTTGAGGGCTGAGGTGAGTGGTACACCTGAAACCAACATCATAGAAAAGCTACGGGCAAATCGGCCTAATAAAGTACGCTCAAAAATACTGCCTACAATTGGCAACTTTAACTTAGTTTTGTCCCATTTATAACGGCCTTTCTCTGTGCGTAAGTATCTAATTAACAGGAATATTCCAAGAGCGGTACCCACAACTAAATAGGGCCATTTAGTCATAAAAAAGTTAGAGGTAGCCAATAAAATGCGTGTCATCAGCGGCAACTCTGCACCAAAAGACAAAAACATTTCGGCAAAAATAGGAATGACCACCATGTTCATGATCACCATTGCAATCACTATGGCAATCAATACAAACATAGGATAACGGGTCGCCGCTTTAATTTGTTTACGGGTTTCTTGCTCGCGCTCAAGGTAAAATGATAGCTGTAAAAAGGCTTCATCGAGTTTACCGGTGTTTTCTCCCACATGTACTATGCTGACAAATAATCGCCCAAATACATCGTCATGTTTGTGCAACGCTGAAGAAAGGGTACGACCTCGTTCCAATTGATCTGCCACATCATCTAGCGCAATTGCCATACGTTTCGAGCCAGTAGTATCAGCTAGACCTTTCACTGCCCGCAAAATAGGTATCCCAGACTTGGCTAAAGAATACATTTGCCGCGAAAAAATGACTAAGTCATCGAGTGTAATATTGGGTGTAAAAAAAGAAACCTTGGTTAATTCAGCCGTTTGTTCTTGGCTATTTTCAGTGATCTCTATGGGAGTAAAGCTTCGCCCAACTAATATTTGCGCCACAGATGAGGCATCAGCAGCCTCCAAAACACCTGTGGCAAGTTCACCGCTTGATTTTCTTGCTGTATAGCTAAACTGAGCCACCGTCGCCTCCTGGAGGTTTGTCTATTGGTTCTAGTTCAAAGGAAAAGCCAGAAGAGTTGGGCTCGTCTTTACTAGTCGCTTCATTAGCGCTCTGTTCTTCTACAACTTGTGCTAGTTCTTGTTCAATAGCGTCACTATTCACTGGTTTAGAAATTGCTCGTTCATCTGCCACCATTTCTATTAACTTAAGCACTTCGTCAACTGTCGTAATGCCCATTTTGGCATACATCAGGGCCACCTTCGCCAGTGGCACAAAGCCTGGGCTGTTTTGTGCCGCTTGTGAGAAGGAGATAGTGTCATTTAGCTTTAATGCATTCATCATGCTTTCGGTCATTTCAAGTAATTCAAATACACCTATACGTCCTTTATAACCTGTTTTATTGCAGCTTTGGCAACCTCTACCACGTTTAAAGTTGATGGCCTGTAAATTGTCATCCAAGTTGCTCAACCAAAGTAGTTCTTCGTTATTGAGGCGGTAATCTTCGCTGCAATTGTTACAAATTTTACGCACTAACCTTTGCGCTACAACTGCACGCAATGAACTGGCAACTAAATAACCCGGAGCCCCCATATCTAATAATCGCACTGCGCTGCTAATTGCATCGTTGGTATGCAGGGTGGATAAAACTAAGTGGCCCGTTAATGCACCGCGTAACCCTATTTCGGCAGTGTCTTGGTCACGCATTTCGCCGACCATAATAATGTCTGGATCTTGACGTAATGTAGTACGTAATATATTCGCAAAGCTTAGACCAATTTTACTATTAGTTTGAACTTGATTAATTCTTGGCAGCCTATATTCGACTGGGTCTTCGACAGTAATGATTTTTGATGCCGCTTTATTTAATTCGCTAAGCGCTCCATATAGTGTGGTGGTTTTACCTGAACCTGTTGGTCCAGTCACCAAAATCATACCGTGTGGTCGATGTAATAAGCTTCTAAAACGAGTTAATAGGTTATTCGGCATACCCGTTTGGTCAAGAGTCAGTAGACCTGCAGATTGATCGAGTAAACGCATTACCACTGATTCACCTGCCTGAATTGGCATTGTCGATACCCGCACATCGATAGAGTGCCCTTTGATTCGCATACTGGTTCGGCCATCTTGGGGGAGGCGTTTTTCAGATATATCCAGACCTGACATTAACTTAAGCCTAAGCACTAAGGCCGAAGCAATGTTTTTCTCTTGAATAACATTTTCTTGAAGTACGCCGTCTACCCGCATGCGGATCCGTAACAATGATTCATCCGGTTCAATATGAATATCTGACGCTTTAGCTTGAACCGCATCTTCAAAAATAGATTGTAATAGTCTAGCTACTGCGGTGTCTTGTTCGTCGCCCACGCCTGAATCAAAATCGAATTCGGCATCATCTTGATATTCTTCTGCAAGCTCTTGTGCAAATGAGGCTATTTCTTCGGTACGACGGTATAAATTGTCGTAGGCTTGAATCAGTTGAGTATCGCTCACCACAGCGACATCTATTGGTTTAGGCAAAAGTCTAGACAAAACGTCAAGAGCCGCTAAATCGGCGGGATCGCTCATTGCTACTAACAATCTGTCGCCTTTATCTTCAAGCACTAAAGCGCGGTGCCGGCGAGCTTGTACTTCAGGCAACATATTTACCGCAGCTAGCTGCACATCATGTTTGCTGATATCCACTAAAGGCACATTCAAATGTTGTGATAAAAATGAGAGAAGCTGATTTTCGGTAACTAATCCTAGCTCTATCAACATATAACCCAGTTTACGGCCCGATTCTTTTTGTGCCGCAAGCGCCTGCATCAACTGTTCTTCGCTGATAATACCTTGTTGGACAAGTAGGTCGCCTAAGCGTATTTTGGCTTTAGGTTTCATTGTGCGCCTGCTAGTACTGAAATTCGTTGTCGGATAAAATCGTTCACCGAACTATCTAATTGGTCGAGGGATAGGGCTTTAGTGTAAGCCTTCACCGCCATATTTGTTTCACCTAATTGATCTTTTGCTATCCCTAAGCCTAACCACCATTTTGCATTGGTCGATTCAATTATTGTCAGAGATTGATAATCTGACATTGCTAATTTTGTTTGTTTTAGTTGCTGCGCTAACGCCGCCCGATAACCCAAGTATTCTACTTGATTGCCTGTACTCGGTTGAAATTCAGTCAATATATTGATTGCTTGTGAGGGGGCTTTTTGCACCATATACAATCGCGCCAACATCAACCTCAAATCACTTTGAACAGGATGTAACTCAATTCCTTGAACAAGAAGTTGTTTGGATTGGGCATAATTTCCTTGGGCAAATTGCAATGAGGCGAGTTTTTTTCTCGCTTTAATATTAGTAGGTTCAGTTTCCAATAATTCATACAGTAATGATTTTGCCAAGTCTAGGTCATCATCATTGAGGCTTTCGACTATGCGTTGTTTTAAACTATTGCTGTTATTTTCCTGACTAGTATCCGTTTTACTAAAACTAGATGCAGCCGTTTCGTTGAGGGGCTCTGCCTTAGTGGTTGTTTCTATAGACTCACCTTGAGAGTCTATAGGTTGTATTTGGTTTGTAGCCGTATGAGATTTTTGTAGTGGTGTGGCTTTCTCAGCTAAAACCTCATTAGGCAACTGTATCTCTGTATCTGGAGTCTGAGTTGAAATATTGGCCTTAACGGGCTGATTTTTAATGTCTTTTACGTGGATAGGAGCTGGGGCTACTTTTTCAGAGACCATTGTCATTTTATTCGTTGCTTTCGCTGGTAAGGCTTGAGAATCTGTGGTGGCTTTAACCTGATTGCTTTTAGTGTCGCCAAACAGGCTATCTATATCTGTTAAGGCAAAAATAATCGCTGCCAGAGCCAAAATCAGCAGCAACAAAACCAAAAGCTTTGATTGCTTTTTGGGTGGAGCTTGATAATCAGCCTGAATCTCATCAGTTTGAGTTTGGCGCGCTTCTAGATCTTGTAGCATCTTGTTCACTACACTCATATCGCGAATCCTGACCAAGCCAAGTAGGCAAAACTAATAGCCAGCATCACAATTAACAAGCCAATAGATGAAATTACAACAATATTATTACTTTGCTTCGCAGCTTCAGTATCTTTAATGGAAAGTTTTACGTGTAATGGCGTGATTTTTTGCATGCCTTCGCCATAGGCTAACATTAGGGCTTTATGGCATAACACATTGACTATTCGGGGGGTTCCTTGGCTGGCTTTATAAAGCAACGAACAACATTTTCGATCAAATAACTCACCACCACGATAACCGGCAACATTCATTCGATGTCTAACGTATTGATAAACCTGATCCGCATCCATTAGTTGCAAGGTATAAGAAAAGGTTACCCGTTGTTTTAATTGCCTTAATTCTGGTAAAGATAACTTGTCGTTTAATTCTGGCTGGCCAAATAACACTACTTGCAGCAACTTGCGGGATTCAGTTTCAAGGTTGGTAATCAACCTAAGGGCTTCAATACTCTCTATTGGTAGTGCTTGTGCTTCGTCAATAATGAGTACCACACCTTTGTTTTCATGGTTAATTTGGATAAGACGTTGTTGAATGCGCTGAGTAAATTCCTGTTGGTCAGCTTGATCTGTTAATAACACATGTAACTCACTCGCGACAGCACGGCGCAATTCTGTAGGGGTGAGGTAAGGATTGGGAATATATGCCGCGACAAAATGTTGCGGCAATTCATTTAACAATTTACGACAAATTAGGGTTTTACCCGTGCCAACTTCACCAGTTACTTTAATAAAACCTTCGCCAGTTTTAAGTGCCGTCAATAACACTTGAATGGCTTCTTTATGACTAGGCAAGCCAAAAAAATAGCTGGTATTAGGCGTTAAAGTAAAAGGTAGTTCTTTAATACCGTAATGGTATAGATACATGATTTAATCCACGTGCAGCCAATCGGCCATTTGATCCCTGCTACGTCTTAACTGCTGTTTCCATGTGTCTTTATCTACCACAGTAGGTTTGATCAAAATCACCAGTTCTTTCTTAATTTCACTGTTACTTTTATTGGTGAACAGATTGCCAAAAATTGGAATATCACCGAGTAAAGGAGTCTTTGATTCTGATTCAGAAATAATAGATTGCATCAATCCACCAATCACAACTATCTCACCAGATTTTGCGCGAATAACAGTATCAGATTCGCGAATATTACTCTGAGCAAGAGGTAGTACATATTGCTCTTCATTCAAGGTTACTATTTTTTCCTGCTCTTCAGTTTCGATTACTGAAGGGTGTACGTGTAATAACACCATTCCATCAGCATCAATTTGTGGTGTCACATCTAACGCTATGCCTGAAAAGAAAGGGGTTAACTCAATGTTGGGAACCACTGATGTGGTACTGCTAGAGATAGTACTTTGGCTAGAGACATCGGTGACAAAATATTCATCGTCTCCCACCTTAATCACCGCTTTTTGATTATTGATGGCGGTGACGCGAGGGCTAGACAATACTTGCACATTACCTTGAGTAGATAATAGTGATAATACGCCGGAAAAGTCTTTATTAATAAATGACAAGCTGGTGATGTTGCCTAAGGCGGCACTAATACTGTTTCCTATGTTACCTGCAGTATTGGAAAACTGAAAATCAGTGGAACCACTGTTGGCTAAAATTTGTCCCCAATTAATACCCTGTTGATAGCCATCATTTAATGCCACCTCAATAATTCTGGCTTCAAGAATCACTTGTCGCTGGATAATGTCTTCAGACACGTCTAAAAACGCTTTTACCGCTCTAATTTCTTTTGGTAAAGCGCGCACTGTGACTAATCCAGCTTGAGGTGTCACCATCACACTTTTGCCGTCACCTTCACCAATCATTGACTCTAAAGTCGCTAAAAGTTCGGCCCAAAAATCTGTTTCAGTGCGAGTAGAAATATTGGTGCCGTTGATATTACTACTGGAGCCGAAGTTGCTACTGCTTCCGGAATTACTTGAGTTGCCACTATAGCCATTTTGCGAATTATTACTATTGTTGTTCCCTGACTCTTGGGATACCCCTCCAGAAGTAATACTGGTTTGAGTTGAGCCATCGCGAGTCATAAGTAAGTAATTTATGGCGAAAGTTTCAGTGCGCATTCCAGAGGGATAAATACGATAAATATTTCGCTTACGCTCAATTTCATAACCATAAATTTCAGAAACTAAATCAAACACTTCCGCTAGTGACACTTGTTTGAGGTCCAGTGATATATCTCCAGTCACATCAGGATGGATCGCGACACTGTACGGCGTATCTTTGACTATGCTACTAAAAAAGGCGGCGGCCCCCACTTTTTGGGCATTGATATCATATTTAGATTCGCCAAATAATTGGCTGGGCGTGTCACTGGGACTGGGGAGTAATGCTTGATTAATTTCGTCAGGTACTGATTCCAATGGCTGGCGATCTTGCACAGCTTTGGTTTCGTTTTCATACTCGGAAATCGCAGAATCCAAAGAATGAGATACCGGTGTGGTTTTTTGCGGACTTTGGCATGAAAAAATAGCCACCATTATGCTCAAAAGAAGTAATTTTTTAGAAACCATTATTTGTGTCTTTTTTAATGTTGTTGTTATTGACATAAAGTGTCTGTGGACCATCAGAACCTTCTAAAATCACGTGATTTTCACTTATAAAAATCACCTTGTATCCTTGCACCAGCTCTCCTTGAGTAAAGCTTTTTCCATTAATAATAGCTTGCTTATTCTGATTGGTACTAATGATGGCGGTTAATTTTAAAGCCATTGCTAGCATTGTATTGGGGTCTTGGCCAGTAAAGTTCGATTGATTCTGACTAGGTTTAGTCGGATCTTGCAGTGTATTGGCTTGCGCGCTGGCAAAGCTAAAAACTAATAATATGATTAAAGGTTGCATCTGCCCTTAGACCCCTATGAAAGCTTTGTTGGTGCTAAGTGTGTATATTTCTAATTCAACACTCGCAGTAGGATAATCACCCACTAAGTAGTCGAACTTTTTCCAATAAAACTTCCAAGGCAATGATTCTAATTCTTCTAGATATTGTTGAATATCAAAATATTGACCTTCAAATATAAGAGTAACACCGTGGCGGTATAGCCCGGCCTTTGGCTCTTCGTCCTCTTCGACAGTCCCCAACATTATTGGAATAGGGGCAATCGATTGTAGCTCAATGAGTTTTAGCCCTTTGCTACCGGCTAAAACACTTTCTAACATGCCTGCCATTTTATTTGCAGGAACTAAGTTGTGAGTTTGTGTCTCTAACTGCGTAGTCATACTTTGAATTTCATTTTTTAAAACAGCGATTCTCTCATTGACTGGGTCGTTTGGATCCGTGTTTAGTTTCTCCGTTAATTGTGCGACTTGAACTGACAAGGAAGCGAGCTCTCTTTTTGTGCTCACATTGTTTTGTTGTAGTTTATTTGAATTAACAATTAATGGTTGAAATACAAAGGTGTACATCAGTAATATTAATATCACTAGGCCGCAAAGCAGAATTAGACACTGTTCACGTAAACTCAGTGTGTGGAATTTACCTGATAGTTTTCTATATTCTGTTTTTAGGTCATACTGATTTTTCATAAATTATCGGACCCTTTTTCGCTACTCATTGTTAGATCCTTTTTCTACTTTAGATTCTTTTCCTGTGGAAATTATAAAATTGAGTTGTTTCTCCGAGTCCCGATACAGCCTAGTCTCTGCAAATTCTTGGCCGCTAAAATAATCAGTTTGGCCCAAAGAACTAAGCCATTTGGGTACAAGGGCAGAATCTGTCGCTGCCCCTTCCATTACGACGCTTACACCATTTAGGTTTATATGGGTTAACCATAACCCAGTTTGATTGTGACTTGCGAGATCTAACATCAAGTTAGAAAAACCATTTGATTTTAGCTGCTCTTGACCAGCCAGTTCATTTAACACGCGTTTTTTAAGGTTAACTAGTTGCTGATTTTTTTCAACTTGTTGCAGCAGGGCGGGATCAACTTTTAGGTTATCTACAGCGTTTTGTAATTCTTTTACTAATATTTCTTGCTGCTGCTTATCACCTTTTATTTTGTCCACATCAGATTGAAGATTTTGCAGTCCAGATGCCAAATAAAAGTACAGCAACCCGCAAAAAATAGCGGTTAAAACCCAAGTAGCAATAACAAGGTGTAAAGAAAGCAAACGTAACTTTGGGTGAAACTCTGGAAGGTAAAGATTAATTCTATTTTTCATCAGGCAATCAAACTCGCGTTATTAATTGCTGCGCCTAAGCCTGCAAGACTTGATGGTGCTATTGGTTTATTAGTATTTTGAGGCACATTAGGGATGAATTTTTCCACTGACACAAAAATCACTTCTTTTATGGAGTCTGCAAGCACGTCCTGATGAATGGTATCTAAAGAAATATAGACTTTCTTGACGGGGGCTTGGCGTAACTGGCTCTCAAAATAATCCATAGAACGTTGAATTTCTAAACTTAGGTTATCAACCACACCCATTTTTAATTCTTCAGGTGAAAAATTGGCGAGGTTTTCATAGCCACGTAAACGCCGAGAAAAGTATAATTCGTTTTGTTTAATAATATTTAGACTGAGTTGCCCACCTTCTTCTTGTTTTAAAATAATAATGGCGTCATCACTTGGTGCAATTAAATTACAAGTTGCAAGTTCTTCAACTCCAATTATATTCAGTGCCAACCCCGCTTTTAATACACCATTGCGAACTTCTATAACCTCTCGTTTACTGATAGCTACAACATTTAATTTTGTGAGGTTAGATGCAGCAGGGGTATCAAAATAATCAATTGCAAGTTCATCGTCACTAAACAATTGTTCTTTAACTGCCCATTGCAAGGCTTGGTTCAACTCTGCGTCTTCCACCGCAGGCCTATCTAGCTGTAACAGTTGATACTTCGAAATGGAAAAGGCGACATTACACTGTGTGTTTGTAAGATTATTATTTTGAACGTAGGTTTTAAGGGAGGTTTGCCAGTTTTCGATGGGTAGTGAGTCTTGTTTTACCCAATTAATCTGGCCTTTAATTTTTTGCAGGGTAGACACATGACATTCATCAACACCAATTTCAATCCCAACGGAATGAAATTTTGAGGCCTTACTAAATCGACTTTTAATAAACTCGCGCCAACCAATTTGCATGTCACAGACTTTGTTTCTTAATTACTAGTCTCCATTACAGCAAAAAACGACTTAAAGCGCTAGTTTTATATGGGCAATGGTTAAGAACAGTTTTTTTAACAATTCCAATGATTTATGACAAAAAAAAGGATGAATTACAGACAAATGCAAGGTGCTTAATAAGGTCAATTAGCAATGAAATATTAAGCCCAAAGAATCAGGGGTTATTATCCATTAGCAAGGTTGATTTTAAAGGTGTTATTTATCTGGTGACTTAAAATGTTTAATACTTTCAGGAAGTTGCATGATTACTCTAGATGATTTGTGTTCGATAAAGAAATACCTTATACCTTGCTTTTTAGCTAAGGCCACGGCAGATGCAATACCTAGATCACTTGTACCTAGAATGACATTGATTTCAACATCAACCGCGCCATTGGATGTATTTTTAGTCTTTTAAGTGTCGTGATAAAAATCGTCCTAAACTCTTTTTGTAATCAGCGAAATAATACCAATAGCCACTTATCCTATAAAAGAACAGTGAACCTAAGGTGGTGCTGTCATAGGTTTGCAACGTACAATAACTCACAATTTGATAGGTTTAATGTATAAAACACTTACCCTCGGAGTTTATTTGAACTACAAAATTCCTTTTTTCGCTTTAATATTATTGAATATTCCGATTTCAGGGATAACTCAAGAGCAAGACATTGACAACATCACAGTCACTGCGACCCGTGCTAGCAATAATGTTATGGATATTGGTAGTAATATTAGTTGGTTAGATGATGAAAGTTTAAGGTTGATTGAGCAACAACATATTAATCAGGCATTGGTGCGGATCCCTGGCGGCTGGATTAGCCGAGGAAATGGCCAAGAACACCTAACCGCAATTCGTTCTCCAGTGTTAACCGGAGCGGGTGGTTGTGGCGCATTTTTTATTGCACAGGACGGTATTTCATTACGAGCACCGGGTTTTTGCAACGTTAATCAATTATTTGATGCCAATACCGAGCAGGCATCTTCAATTGAAGTGTTACGGGGTCCAGCAAGTACTATGTATGGTTCAAATGCAGTACATGGCGTTATTAATGTTCTGACGCCAGATCCTTTTGAATCAGAGCATTCACTTTTATCATTGAGTATTGGACCCCATGACTATTCCCGTGGCATGTTCAGTTTAGCTACAACAAATGAACATCAGGGGCTGTTATTTTACGGCAACATCACAAAAGACGGTGGGTATCTACAAGACAGTGGTTTTGAACAACAAAAATTGAATCTGATACATCAATATCAAGAAGGGAAATGGCAGGTTAAAAGTGTACTAGCGGCTACGAATCTAAATCAGGAAACGGCTGGCTTTATAAGTGGTTTTGAAGCCTATAAAGACGCTGCACTCAAAAGACAAAATCCTAACCCAGAAGCGTTTCGTGATAGTCAGTCCATGCGCATCTATAGTCAAATTAGCTATGTAGAAAATGACTCAACGAGCCTCACCATAACGCCTTATGTTAGGTGGGCTGATATGCAATTTTTACAACACTTTCTGCTGTGGCAGCCATTAGAAGAAAACAGTCAGACTAGCCTAGGTGCACAATTACAATTCCAAAAGGATTACGGTGATTTAACTTGGCTCAGTGGTGTTGACGTCGACTTGACGAATGGGCAATTAACAGAGACGCAAGCTGAAGACTTTTCGCCTACAATACCCGCCGGTGTGCATTACGATTACAAAGTGAATGCCACTGTATATTCACCCTTTGCGCAACTTCAATGGTCTGCGAGTCGGCAGTTAAATCTTAGTGCTGGTGTAAGGTATGAGCGCACTAAGTACGACTATGACAATCGTTTAACCGCTGGAAGTGCCTGTGCCGAAGGAGTAGAAAATTGCCGATTTACACGGCCTGAAGATCAAATAGTCGATTATGATGAATGGTCCTATCAAATCAATGCAAACTACGCATTAACCGCAAATAAGCGACTCTATGCACAATACTCTACCGGTTATCGGGCTCCCCAAGCTGCTGAGTTATTTAGACTTCAAGCCGGACAAACATTGGCTGAACTCGAGGCAGAAAATGTTGATTCCTTTGAACTAGGGTTAAGAGGCCAGACACAAGGGATTTTCTACGACCTCACCTTGTTCTCTATGGAAAAAAATAACTTTATTTTTCAAGATACCGATAGGCAAAATATCAGTAATGGTGAAACCTCGCATCAAGGAGTGGAGTTAGCACTCAATTATCACTGGCAGAATTTCTATGTGTCTGCCAATGGCACCTTTGCTAAACACCAATACGACTCGAATCTTAGGCTTAGTCAGATCAATATAAAGGGTAAAGAAATAGATACCGCTCCAGAACACATGGGCAGTTTACAACTAGGTTGGCGGGCTGATTCAGGTAGTTTTATTGAACTGGAGTGGGTGCATCAAGGTAATTATTATCTTAATCCAGAAAACAGCGCTGAATATAGCGGTCATAACTTACTTAATTTGAGAACGGGCTGGGCATTAAATAAAACAGTAGATGCCAGCATAAGAGTGACTAACTTAAGCGATAAAGATTATGCAGAAAGAGCTGATTTTGGCTTTGGTAGTTATCGCTATTTTGTAGGTGAGTCTCGGGCTGTTTACGGCTCTGTTCGGTATCGATATTAAATGTTTATTATTCAGTGACTCAAGCTCATGAACCAGCTTGCCGTGGGCGTGTTTTATCACTAATCCACAGATAATAATTGTCGTATTTGACTATTAGAAGTACCAAATCCTTTTTTCAAAAAGTAGTCCAAGGTGTAAATTAGGTTTTTTTTACATGCTAATGTAAGATTTTATCCTGTAAAAATAACCTAATTTCTTTCCTGTTTGTGTGCCTATAAAATTGGGAAGTCCACATTAATTAAAAAAGTGCTGATGAATAGTTCACAACCCTCTTTGTTACTCACAGTGGCTGTTAATCGCTTATTAAGCGAACGAGATTTGCCTGCATCGTTAACTATTGAACAATGTGCCTCTGAATTGGCCATTAGTATGACCTCCTTTAGGCGTAAGCTCACCCAAGAAGAAACCAGTTATAAACTGATTCAAAGTAAGTTTCTAAATGAACTTTGCGTAAACGTATTATTAACTAAACAAACTAAAATTGAAGAGTTAGCTATTAGACTTGGCTACTCAGAGCGGTCTACTTTTGAGCGCGCTTTTCGACAAAAATTCGGTATTACTCCATCACAGTTTCGTGAATTATCGTTAGCCAGTAGTGCCCAAAGTAATTATGTAAAACTGACCGAAATCGCAGCAAATATGCCTCCTATGCCTGATAGTTGCCAGCAGCTTTTGCGTGAAAAAGATCAAGATAATCTCAATCTGCAACGGGTGATTGATATTGTTAGTCAAGACGTTATTTTTTCTGGTCGAATTATGGGGCAGGCTAGTAAAGCTATATATGGCAAAACCCCGAAAAACCTTCAAGAAGCAATCAGTCGAAATTTAGGCATTCAAACCATAGTGAATTTTGCAGTGGTATTTGCTGTAAAAGACGCGCTGCAAAACCATTTAGAACAGGTCATTATTGAACAATATAGCCAAGCTTTTTTATTAGCACCTAAATTCTTTCAACTTGTACGCAAGAGGGTAGCAAAAAACCTTAATTTCGATATTGCGTTAACAGAGCAGGTATTAGTGTTTTCATTATTAGGCGTTTTTTTATTAAGTCATAAAAGTGCCTATAAACATGAAATGATGCTGTATTCATTGCAAGGAATAGACGACTTAGGTTCATTGAATTTGCATATTCGAGAGTCCATGGGGATCAGTCTCTATTCGGCGTCTTCATTGATGTTGTCGCTATGGCATATAGATGCAAGCTTAGTCAAACAAATTGGTCATCTGGATAAAGTCAGTCAAGCGGTTGCGAAAGGTAGTGAGCAAGATGAGTTAGTGTTATTTATGCTGTCATGTTTATATTTTTCGGCTGCAGGCCATCGTGACTTTAGTGTCTTAGAACAAAAAGCAGCGTGTTTAAATATTCCAAATTTTGACGAGTTAAAACAGCTGTTGTTAGCATTAACTTAATCTTTAGATATTTAATGCTTACCAATTAGGATTGTCGCTTACGGCTACTCATGGTCAACCCCAAGACACCTAAAACAAAAAAAGCAAATGTTGCAGGCTCAGGTACTGTTACTTGAGTCACAGTATTGCTTTGGAAACGTACATCTTGAACGTTTGCAATAATGCTTTGTGTAGAATAGAACCGTGAATTATTCAGAGTTGCTCCATCTCCAATCACAAAGGAGCGCCCAGATGATAAAAAGGTACCGCTGATGTTTGCACCACCGAGCTCAAAACTTTGAGATGAAGGGTTTGACACAAAATTAAAGATAACATTTTCAGCGGCGACCCCACCTTGCAATAATATATTGGCACCAGAACCTAATTTTGCACCGCCAAAAACATTAAAAACAAAATAGTCGTCCACACCGCCAGTGACAGTTAATGTATCGCCGCCAGCAAGCAGTAAATCATTGATTAAAAATGACTGAAATCCATTCCCTAAGATTTCAGAGCTTCCCGATAAATTACCTAAATTAGCACCTGAAAATGTTAATGCTTGCGCCGCCGCGCCATTTATATCATTGGCCAACTGAGTAAAGTTGCTACATGAACCTGTTGCCCCAGCAACTGTTGCCCCCCAATCATTAGTGGTACCGGAACATGCATCACCATCAACAATTACACCTGCACCTAACTCTAAAGTGTTTGATGCCGCCACACTTCCAAAAATATGCGCCTCCGATCCAAGTAATAAGCTGCCTCCCCATTGCTCGTTATTCGCTGCAGCAAAAATATAACTATCGGCAGTCCCCAAATTAATGATCCCAGCCGCAGCAAAGAAGGGAATATTTAAGATGACTAAAAATGGCAAAGCTAAGATGTTTTTCACTGCATTGAACCTTATCTACATTAGAGGGATAGGTCACAACTTCACTGAGACCTTTATATAATGTGGATAATAACGCACTAGCAATACCAAAAATATGGCTAAACTGTCCAACTTTGGGCTGTTAATTTAGCTGTAAAAATAACAAGCCCAGCAATTTGCTGGGCTTGTTTTGATTAAATACTTGTATTTATATTGATAGTTTTATATTCCAGCCTAAAAAGGAATGTCATCATCAAAATCAAAATCTGGTTCAGCCATTGGGGCTGATTGGCCTTGCTGAGGCGCTTGGTTAAAACCTTGATTTGATTGTTGGGGATTACCTTGAGCTGGTGGCTTTTGGTATTGCTGATTCTGTTGGGGTGCTTGCTGATAGCCTTGTTGAGGCGCTTGCTGGTAGCCTTGATTGGGTTGTTGTGGTGCCGCTGCAGGACGTTGTTGCCCTTGGAAACCCCCTTCAGATTGACTGCCACCTCTACCACCTAACATTTGCATAACGCCATTGAATGGGTCTAATACAATTTCAGTTGTGTACTGGTCTTGACCTTCTTTGTTTTGCCATTTACGAGTTTGAAGTTTACCTTCAATATAAACTTGGCTGCCTTTACGCAAATATTCGCCAGCAATTTCGGCTAACTTTCCAAACATGGAAACACGGTGCCATTCAGTCTTTTCCTGCATCTGGCCACTTTGATCTTTCCAGCTTTCTGATGTGGCTAAGGTCAAATTGGCCACAGCTTTACCATTAGGGGTATACCTTACTTCAGGATCTTTTCCTAAGTTGCCCACCAAAATTACTTTATTAACACCTTTACTCGCCATGTTTCCTCCTAATTAATCTTTTAAATTCAGTACAAGTCGAGCTTGTTGAATATCGAAATTTTGTTCTGCTTTTATATACATAACTTGTTCATTGGGAACTACTGTTATATCAACCAAGCCATTTAGTGTTGATAGCTGTTGTAAAGTCAGATCTGTTGTTGGTTCATTTGTTTTAAGTGTATACCTTTTTAGCCTTTCAGTCGCGTTGATCCCTTTGATCAAAAGCAACCATACACAACATAAAACACTTGCCAGAATAAATACCCATTGAGTGCCTAATAACTCGCCAATACTGCCTGATAACACGCCGCCAATAAATGCACCAAAAAATTGAAAGCTAGCATATACACCCATAGCTGAGCCTTTTTTCCCCGCT
Organism: uncultured Paraglaciecola sp.; assembly: GCF_963977085.1. GTDB lineage: Bacteria > Pseudomonadota > Gammaproteobacteria > Enterobacterales > Alteromonadaceae > Paraglaciecola. The sequence goes on from NZ_CAXBNC010000003.1 coordinate 299,262, forward strand.
GGGGCGATATTTGAAACCATGGCTGGAAAATTGGCTTCGAGATAATTGAAACAGGTGAAAAACAAGCTAACCAACAGCATTAAATAAATAATCGAATGTTGGCCGAAAATTAACAGTGTAAATACTATCGCCATGCCTGCGACACTGAATTGCATGACGGCCTGTTTACGCTTTGCCGCGAGAGCCATGAGCCCAATAAGACCAACAACCGAAGCAACTAATACTATTGAGTACACTTCCCAATGCGTGGCAAGTGGCCAATTTAAATCGACCAAAAATACTGGGATTTGTACAAATAACAGAGTGATCAGCATATGCAATAACAACACACTGATATTAAGTCGTATTAATTGTGGATGGGTAAATAGTTTTTTTAGATCTTCGTAAATTGGCAGGGTGTCGCCCTTAGGCGCAATATTTTTTGCATTAGGTACAACAAACAACACTAAAAATACACATAGGCTTGCCAACACACCCGTCATCAAGAATATACCACTTAAGCCAAATTTACTGGCAATAATTGGGCCTAAAAGTAATGCTAGGTAAAATGAGAAACCAATCGAAATCCCTATTATCGCCATCACTTTTGGTCGTTGGTTCTCGCGACTTAAATCACCGGCCAAGGCCATTATTGCGCCAGCAATAGCCCCCGCTCCTTGCAGAAAACGTCCGATTACAACCCAAAATAAAGTATCTGCCGTTGCTGCCACAATGCTACCAATAGCAAAAATGACTAAGCCGCCCGCTATAACAGGTTTACGGCCAATTTTATCGGATAACACACCCATGGGAATTTGTAATAAGGCTTGGGTTAATCCATACCCACCTATGGCCAAACCCACTAAAAAAGCTGAATAATCGGGATATTCTTTGGCGCTGATGGCTATGACTGGCATTACCATAAATAAGCCAAGCATGCGTAATACATACACAAAGGCAAGAGAGAAAGCGCTGCGAAGTTCGGTGGAATTCAAGGTTTAATCTATTATCAAAAAAATCTAAAAGGTGGATGTCAAAATAGCCGACTAGTCTAGCATAGATTCTTTTTTGACAAACAATTTAAACAACATTTTTGATTAGTTGTATTATGCCTACTAAAAGATAATCTGAGTTGCCGTAGAGCTGGTTTCAAGAGTGTGTAATACTTCTTCTTTTGTATGTGATAAAAGTTAAAAATGGATAGAATTGAAGTACGCGGTGCTCGAACCCACAATCTAAAAAACATCAATCTAGATATTCCCAGAGACAAATTAACTGTTATCACAGGTTTGTCTGGTTCGGGTAAGTCTTCTTTGGCTTTCGATACCTTGTATGCCGAAGGGCAAAGGCGTTATGTCGAATCCTTGTCGGCCTATGCGAGACAATTTTTATCTATGATGGAAAAACCTGATGTGGACCACATTGAAGGTTTATCGCCAGCTATTTCTATCGAGCAAAAATCCACGTCCCACAATCCCCGCTCTACTGTGGGGACCATTACCGAAATTTATGATTATTTGCGATTATTATATGCAAGGGTAGGTGAGCCACGTTGTCCTGAGCATCATGTTCCATTAGATGCACAAACCATTAGTCAAATGGTTGACCGCGTATTGGATATGCCAGCCGATATTAAACTGATGTTACTTGCTCCCGTCATTCAAGATCGCAAAGGGGAACACCTTAAAACACTTGAAAACCTGGCGGCACAAGGCTTCATTCGAGCAAGAATAGACGGCAATGTTTGTGATTTGTCGGATCCTCCTGAATTAGATTTACACAAAAAACACACTATTGATGTGGTTATCGACCGTTTTAAGGTACGTGAAGATTTAAAACTTCGGTTGGCGGAATCTTTCGAAACCGCCTTAAATTTATCAGGCGGTACCGCAACAGTGGCTTTTATGGACGAGCCAGACAAACCAGAACTGGTATTTTCTTCTAATTTTGCTTGCCCTCATTGTGGTTATAGCATGGCTGAGTTAGAGCCTAGGCTGTTTTCCTTTAATAACCCTGCCGGAGCTTGCCAAAGTTGTGATGGTTTGGGGACTCGGCAGTTTTTTGACCCGCATCGCATAATCGCTAATGAAGAAATTAGCTTGTCTGGCGGGGCTATTCGAGGCTGGGACAAACGCAGTTACTATTATTTTCAGATGTTGCAAGCAGTGGCGGAACACTACAAATTTGATTTGACTGTGCCTTTTGCAGAGCTAGATGAAAAAGCCAGAGATACAGTGTTATACGGTAGTAAAGGCACCTCGTTGAAATTTAAATATATCAACGATCGTGGCGACATTATGGAGCGTAAACATCCCTTCGAAGGGATCATTCCCAATATGGAGCGACGCTACAAAGAAACTGAATCTAATGCAGTCAGGGATGAACTTTCAAAATATTTAAGTCAGCAACATTGCTCTAGTTGCTCAGGTACTCGCTTGAGATTAGAAGCCAGAAACGTATTTGTAGGCGAAACGCCACTAAATATTATTACTGATATGTCGATTGCCGATGCATTGGCATTTTTCAGTAACTTGAAGTTAACGGGCAAAAGATTAAAAATTGCAGAAAAAATATTTAAAGAAATTAATGATAGGTTAACGTTTTTGGTTAATGTAGGCCTAAATTACTTATCTCTTTCACGCAGTGCCGATACCTTGTCGGGGGGAGAAGCTCAACGAATTAGGTTGGCGAGTCAAATAGGGGCGGGATTAGTCGGGGTGATGTACGTGCTTGATGAACCTTCTATTGGATTGCATCAGCGAGATAATGAAAGGTTACTTGAGACTCTTGTTCATCTTCGTGACTTAGGTAATACAGTCATAGTGGTTGAGCATGATGAAGATGCGATTCGCGCTGCGGATTTTGTTTTAGATATTGGCCCTGGCGCAGGTGTACATGGCGGCGAAGTTGTTGCTCAAGGTACTATCGAAGATATAAAAAACAGTGAGCGCTCGCTTACTGGTAAATACCTATCTGGTAAAGAAAGAATTGAAGTTCCAGAGAAACGCACTGAGATTGATCAAGATAAATGGGTAGTACTCACTGGCGCTACCGGCAATAACTTGCAAGATGTGACCTTTAAAGCGCCACTTGGATTAATGACCTGTGTAACTGGAGTTTCTGGATCAGGTAAATCCACTTTAATAAACGATACTTTTTATCGTATTGCTCATAGAGAATTAAACGGTGCTACCACAGGTGAGCCTGCCCCTTATAAAACCATTACCGGTATGGAGTTTATGGACAAGGTAGTGGACATTGACCAAAGTCCTATTGGGCGTACTCCACGCTCTAACCCTGCGACTTACGCGGGGATTTTTACACCGGTGCGTGAATTATTTGCTGGTACCCAAGAAGCTAGGTCTCGAGGCTATAAACCCGGGCGGTTTAGCTTCAATGTCAAAGGTGGACGCTGTGAAGCATGCCAAGGTGATGGCGTGATCAAAGTCGAGATGCACTTTTTACCGGATGTATATGTGCCTTGTGATATATGTAAAGGCAAACGTTATAACCGAGAAACCTTAGAGATTCAGTATAAAGGTCTGAATATTCATCAGGTATTAGATATGACGGTAGAAGAAGCCCGCCCATTCTTTGATGTTATCCCTGCTATTGCCCGCAAGCTACAAACCTTGATGGATGTTGGGCTGTCTTATGTACGCTTGGGGCAAGCGGCAACGACCTTGTCGGGTGGTGAAGCTCAACGGGTTAAATTAGCGAAAGAATTGTCGAAGCGCGATACAGGGCAAACCTTGTATATATTAGATGAACCTACAACAGGTCTGCACTTCCATGATATTAAACAGTTGTTGGAGGTGCTGCATAGATTACGTGACCATGGCAATACTGTTGTTGTGATTGAACATAATTTGGATGTGATAAAAACGGCAGATTGGGTAGTAGATCTTGGGCCTGAAGGCGGTTCGGGTGGAGGCCAAATCGTTGCACAAGGCACCCCTGAAGATATTTGTAATGTGGCAGAATCTCACACTGCACGCTTCCTTAAACCCTTATTACTAAATTAGTTGCTTTGAAATATGTTTAGTGAAGAATTTAATGTACGTTTTTACGAAACAGATGCTTTAGCCCACGTAAGTAATACTGTGCTGGTGGGGTGGTTTGAAAGTGCTCGTGAGCCTATTTTTAAACTATTTAACCCTGAATTGGATCTGCAAAACTGGCCGCTTATTTTGGCCAGTTATAAAGTCGATTTTTTAGAGCAGATTTATTATGGTCATAAAGTACAAGTGAGAACTTACATTAGCCGCATAGGGACGAGTTCATTTGATGTATACCAAGAGTTGTGGCAGCAGCAAATTAAGTGTGTAACTGGCACAACCACTTTAGTGCATTTTGATTTTAAAACGAAACAATCTGTAGCGATAAGGGATGACATAAAAGACATTCTTTTAGAGAATTTTTACCCTCTTAATTAATAGCCAAAAAAAACCGCTGAAGCGGTTTTTTTTGGCTATTAATTAAAACATTACACCTTAAATTGTTTTGCTATGCCTTCTAAATGCTGCGCCAATTTTGCCAGTTCTGAACTGACCGATGCTAGCTCTCTGGAACTGGTGGCTGTTTCTTCAGTGCGACTATGAATTTCATCAACACTACTGCTGATGGTTTTGGCTACGTTCTGTTGTTCTCCGGTAGATCGAGCGATTTGATCATTCATATCGGTAATACGATTAATTGTATCAGTAATAACCGATAAACTTGCGCCAGCTTTATTGGCGGTTTCTACACTGTTCCCAGCCTGTTCTGTGCCTTTCGCCATAACACTAACAGCAGAACGGGCGGCATTTTGTAGTTGTTCAATGGTCTGCTGAATTTGCTCTGTAGATTGCTGAGTTCTTGACGCTAATGTGCGCACTTCATCTGCGACTACTGCAAATCCACGGCCCTGTTCACCTGCCCTTGCCGCTTCGATTGCTGCATTAAGCGCTAGTAGATTGGTCTGTTCTGCAATACCTTTTATCACATCAAGTACCACTCCTACTTGAATGGAATCGGATTCTAACTTCCTGATGACTTCTGCCGTGTCTTCTACGTTAGCTGCCAACTCTTGAATACTGAGCACAGTGTCATTAACTACGGCCTGTCCATCACTCGCTGCTATAGATGCATCACTGGCAGCATTTGCTGCTTCTGCGGCGCTCTCAGCAACCGCAACGACGCTGTGACTCATTTCATCTACCGCATTTTTTGCTTGCCCAGCAGAACGTTGTTGGACATCTATGGTTTTATTGGTGTCATCAGTCAATTGATTCAAATTTTGAGCTAATTTTGACAAAGGTAAGGAGGCATTAACAATGTCTTTCACGACGCCTTGAAGTTTTTCCATAAACTCATTAAACCAATGCACTAAATCACCAATTTCATCTTGGTTTTTTGACTTGATTCTTACCGTTAAATCTCCGTCTTCTTGGGCTATATCTTTAAGAGAATTAACTACCTGGACAATACTGCCTTTGATGCCATTAACAATAGGAACCGCTGTAGCAAATAATAAAATGATAGTTAACAAGGCCATGGCCCCACCAATTAAAATAGTCGCACGGCCACTGTCACTTGCTTCTTGTATATCCGTTTGGAAGGCTTTAGTGCGCACATCTTTAAAATTAGTTAGGTTTTTAAAGGCGTTGTCATAGTTGTTGTTCATGGTAGTAGACAGTTCGCCCAACTTTGCATAGTCAGCGGTACCATCGATCATTGATTTAGACACGTTAAATGCGAGTTTGTAGTAGTCATTAAAGGATTTCAAAATGCCATTTATATCAGTGCTGAGTTTGGGATCAATAGTCTTAATATTTTGCAATAAATTTTGAGTATCTTTGGCGTAATTTTGGGCATTCTCTAAGGATTCATCATCACCTGTGGTGACAGCACTGCTTAAGGTTTCTTTAACCTTTTCCATTTTAACCAATGCATTTTTGGTGACGTCTAAGGCTGGATATTGCACATCAATGACGTTTTTTAACAAATCGACGTTTTTTAAGGCTGTGGAGGTAGTAATACCTAAATATAATAAAAACCCTACAGTTCCAATGATTGGAATAAGAAACAATTTTTGCGCAATAGACATTTTTGTCAAAAAATTCATCAAATCACCTTTATATTGTGTCTGCGACTCAGCATTGTGAGTGTGTCAGTCACTTATTAAAAATCATCTCTAAAATTCAGTATAGACAAATTATTGTTCAACAAAAGTTTCTTATGATTGACTACTTATACAATATTTTTCTATCCATCATATGGACTTACATTGATGCCTACTAGAGAATATCCCACTGTTGCTATGTCACCTTCCCACCCTTGAGTGTTTAATATACCTGTCACCCAAACGGCATCGTTTAGATTATCTATCGGCACAGCTTCAGAAAACTTCACATAAACGATTTGGTTGGCAGGAGGGGGCGGCACATGAATACAGGCGCCAAAATAAGGTACTAATAAAAATTCACTGGTGTTGATATTGTCGCCTTCCAAAGGAACAACAAAGCCCGGTATTTTTACCAATTTGCCATTTAGACTTTCGACTATAGGGGCATCAACTCCCATTTGCATCATACTGCCATCGTGGCTCAAGGGCGTGTCGGGCGTTTGATAATCTGCTGGCACCATGTCCTCCCAAAAAAGTTCGAGTGGTTCTTTAGCAAAGGTCACCTGATTCAACAAAGTGACTATTAAACATGTTGCCTGGATAATTTTCATCATGAGTGTTTATTGGCCTGTATTTGATTTGCCCAAAAAAAGGGATTTTTGATAACTTCATTACCTAGACTTGGGGTGTTGGGAATATTCAGCGCTAAACATAAAGAGCAAAGCGCAAAACCCGCACCTATATAAAAGACTAGGCTAGGTGAACTTAACCACACCATACCGAGTAATGCTGGGATCACAACCGCTGCAATGTGATTGATTGTAAAGCTGACGCCAGCGGTGGAGGCAAAGTCTTTTTGATCGGCGATTTTTTGGAAGTAAGTCTTCACTGCGATGGCCATTGCAAAAAACAGGTGATCTATTATATATAAACCCGCTGCCATACGGCTATCGTCTACTAAGGCATAACTAATAAAGACCACAAGTAAACCAAGATACTCTATGGTTAATGCGCGGCGCTCTCCAATCTTACTGATCCATTTTCCAATTTTCGGCGCAAACAGTAGGTTAAATACATAATTGATAATAAAAAGTAGACTTACATCACCCACAGAATAGCCAAATTTTTCAACCATCATAAAGGAAGCAAATACCATAAATATTTGTCTCCTCGCTCCACTGAAAAATACTAAGGCGTAATATAGCCAATAACGCCTCCGTAAGAACATATGCTTATGTTGAATTGAGCCATGGGAAAAGGTGTCGAAACTCGCCCACATCACACATACAATCAGTAGGCCAATCCCTCCAGCCAACATATACATGGTGGTATAAGCCACATTAAACCCTTCCATTAGAACCCAAATAGAGGCATAAGCTAATAAAGAAGCGAAGCTCTTAACAGCCAATTGTTTTCCCATAAAGTGTGCAGTTTTGTCTTTATGCAACCACTGTAAAGTTAACGATTGATTGATGGTTTCGAAATAATGAAAGCCAATTGACATAAGCACAGTGGTGCAATAAAGCCCTATTTCAAAGGGCAGCCAGCCGGTGACCGCCACACCAATACACATTACCGCAAGTGCGAGTAAGGCAAGAGTCTGTTCTTTTATCACCAATAATAAAAATACAGCGGTAAAGGCTAAGAACCCGGGGACTTCTCGCAAGCTTTGCAACATGCCGATCTCTGCGCCGCTGAACTGGGCTTTTTCTACAACAAAGTTGTTGAGTAAGGCATTCCACACTGAAAAAACCAATGGCATAACAAAGGCCATAACGAGTAATAGGAATTGTGGGTTTTTGCGTATTTCAGAGCGTTTGGGTAAGGAAAAAAAATGCACAATAGTTTGACCTAAATAACGATTGATTTTAATTGTCGCATACTATTTTTTATTCACACAAATAAAAAAGCCGGTTAAAGGAACCGGCTTAGACAACACATATAATTTTCAAATAAAATTAGAATGCCGGTTTATCTATGGCTGCTTCATACAACTTCACGCTGTTTACGAGCTCTGCTTTAGCAGCTGCAGCGTCTTCCCAACCATCAATTTTCACCCATTTGTTCGGCTCTAAATCTTTGTAATGCTCAAAGAAATGCTGAATTTGATGCTTAGTTAACTCAGGAATTTGATCAATATCAGTAATGCCACGATAAATTGTTGATAACTTATCAGCTGGTACAGCAAGAATTTTTGCATCTATACCTGATTCGTCAGTCATTTTTAATACACCTACTGGACGACAACGAATAACTGAGCCAGCCAAAAGTGGGAAAGGTGTAATCACTAATACGTCTGCTGGGTCGCCATCTTCAGACAAAGTGTGTGGGACATAACCATAGTTAGTAGGGTAGTGCATACAAGTTGCCATAAAACGGTCAACAAATATCGCACCTGATTCTTTGTCTACTTCATATTTGACAGGATCAGAGTGTGCAGGAATTTCAATTATTACATTAATTTCGTCTGGCAAATTTTTACCAGCTGATACAGCATTGAGGCTCATAGTATTACCTAAAATTGTTGAATTTTAATGAGCAATATTATAAAGCTTAGAGACACAAGATGAAACTCAACAAAGTAATTAAAACGTCGCCTAAGCACAAATATTGATTAAAACTTGAACTAAAGACAATTATCTCGTTATAGTTGTAATGCAAATGTAAATAAATTGTAAATAAAACAATAAAATAGCCATTTACTCATGATTGAAGTAGGCAATGAGAGATTGGCGTAAATGTATTGCAAAGTGAAGCCATTTTTAGCGTTGCTCACTATGGTTTACTTTGTTTCATAGTTACATTAACTCTGGGAACCTTTATGACTGAACTATTCTACTTGCCACCTATCTTGGGATTTGCTGGCCTACTCTGTGCTTTTGTAATTTACCTCATTATTAAAAAATCTCCTGTTTCCAATCCAGCGATTGCAAAGATTGGGGAAGCCATTCATTCCGGTGCTATGGTGTTTATGCATCGTGAGTACAAAATGTTGTTTCTTTTTGCCTTGGTGGTAGGAATTGCTTTGTATTTTTCTTTGGGTCAATACACCACTATCGCTTTTGTAGCTGGCGCATTGTGTTCTGCTTTTGCAGGTTACATGGGGATGTTTACTGCTACTAAGGCTAATGTGCGTACTACCCAAGCCGCCCATGATGAGGGGCCTGCCGCGGCTCTGACTATTGCCTTTATGGGGGGCTCAGTTATGGGACTTTGTGTGGCATCTATGGGGCTTTTAGGATTAGGGGCGCTTTATTGGTTTTTTGGCGGCGATCCTGATACTGCCCACGTAATCCATGGGTTTGGTATGGGCGCGTCAATCGTTGCTCTATTTTCACGTGTTGGGGGCGGTATTTTTACTAAAAGTGCTGATGTAGGTGCTGACTTAGTAGGAAAAATTGAAGCAGGTATTCCTGAGGACGACCCACGTAACCCTGGTGTTATTGCTGATAATGTTGGCGACAACGTGGGAGATGTAGCGGGCATGGGGTCAGATATTTTTGAGTCTTACTGTGGCGCAATGATTGCTACAATTGCTATCGCTTCTACTATGGTTGTGGGTGTATTAGGAAGCCGTGAGTCTTTAATGTTCTTGCCCTTAGCATTGGCTTCAACTGGTTTATTGTGTTCAGTAGCAGGCATCGTAATGGTGAAATTGCTGTCGGCCAGTAAACCAGAAGTGGCTTTGCGCGCTGGAACTATGTCAGCGGCAGTGATTTTTATTGTTGCGGCATATTTTGTGGTGGCCAAACTAGGTGTCAATGACAATGTTTGGTGGTCGGTAGTTGCTGGTGCAGTAGGTGGTATTATTATTGGCTTAGTGACTGAATATTACACCGCCTCAACACCGGTACGTAAGATAGCTGAATCAGGGGAAACTGGCGCCGCAACTGTTATGATTACTGGCTTGGCGGTAGGTATGCAATCAGTCGTTGTTCCAGTACTGACCATTTGTGGGATTATTTTTGCCTCTACTCAATTGTCAGGGTTATATGGTGTAGGTATTGCCGCAGTAGGCATGTTAGCAACTGTGGGTATAACTATGGCAATTGATGCATATGGTCCGGTGGCTGACAATGCAGGCGGCATTGCGGAAATGGCAGGGTTAGGAGAAGAGACCCGTGCCATAACTGATTCCCTCGATGAACTAGGGAATACCACTGCGGCTATTGGTAAAGGTTTTGCTATAGGTGCAGCGGCCCTTGCTGCTCTTGCTATCATTGCTGCCTTTATAGAAACCTTAGTGAATAAATACCCCGACTTTACCCTGAACTTGGGTAATCCTATGGTGCTGATTGGACTCTTTATTGGTGGATTACTGCCCTTCTTAATTGCATCCATCACTATGACCGCTGTGGGGGATGCCGCTTTTGAAATGATCCATGAAATTCGTCGGCAGTTCAGAGAAATAGAGGGATTAATGGAAGGTACGGCCGATCCTGATAATGCTCGCTGTATTGATATTGCAACTCAAGCGGCACTGAAAAAAATGATTTTACCAGGTGTGATAGCGGTAGGGGTGCCACCTTTAATAGGGTTTGGTTTAGGAGCCTATGCCTTAGGTGGTATGTTAGGAGGCGCACTTTTGGGCTGTGTGTTACTTGCTCTTATGATGGCTAATGCTGGTGGTGCCTGGGACAATGCTAAAAAGTATGTAGAAAAAGGTAACTTAGGTGGAAAAGGTTCTGATACTCATGCTGCAGTGGTTGTGGGAGATACAGTTGGTGACCCCTTTAAAGATACATCTGGTCCATCTATGAATATTTTAATTAATGTCATGGCGATAGTGAGTTTGGTTATTGCCCCCCTCTTATAAGTTTAGTCACACATTAAAAAAGCCTCATCTGAGGCTTTTTTAATTCGTTTATTTACAACTTAATATTATGTTATTTGTTGTAGCTTAGACAGGTTTCTATTTCTTCTTTCGAGCCAATTAAAACCGGTACACGTTGATGGATTTCAGTTGGCATTACTTCCATAATACGACCTGTGCCCGTTTCGGCTAATCCTCCAGCTTGTTCTACTAGGAAAGCCATAGGATTGGCTTCATATAATAAGCGTAATTTACCGGCTTTCTCAGGGTCGCGTTTGTCGTAGGGGTACATAAAAATTCCACCACGACATAATACTCTGTGGATATCACCTACCATTGCCGCTACCCAACGCATGTTGAAGTCCTTTTCTCGGGGACCTTCTGTGCCTGCTAATAAATCACTTACATAGGCTTGAATAGGCGCTTCCCAATGGCGTTGATTGGAGGCATTGATTGAGAACTCAGACGTTTGCTCAGGCACTTTGACATTGGGCGTGGTTAATAAGAAACCGCCGTGAGTTTTATCTAGGGTGTAAAGGTGTGTACCACGACCAGTTGTTAAGGCGAGCATCGCAGATGGGCCATATAACACATAACCTGCAGCAACACTTTGTGTGCCGGGCTGTAAGAATGCTGAAGGATCATCTGCATCCATCCATTGTGGTGCGTGTGTAATTGAAAATATGGTGCCAATTAAGCTATTGATGTCGGTGTTAGATGAACCGTCTAGTGGATCAAAACTGACTAAATATTTGCCTTCCGGATTACAAGGTACAACGTTGTCTTCTTCCTCTGAAGAAATGGCTTTGACATAACCTGATTCACTCAGAATGTCTTTTAGAATTTGGTTAGAAATGACGTCTAACTTCTTTTGTCTTTCTCCTTGAACATTGTCACTTAATGTTGAACCTAATACTCCGGCTAGAGATCCTTGACTGACCCTAAATGCGATTTCTTTACAGCCTGCTAATAATGTTCTCAATAGCAGGATTAGCTCCATAGGTGCGCCATCTTCTTGAAGTTGCGAGTTAAGTCTTTTCATTATGTATAAATACCTTTTAGTTGTAGGGTCTTGAATTTGTATACAAGGGCAGCAAGATTTTTATTATTGTAAACACTGCTGAAACAATTATACCTCCAAAAACTTAGAAACTCAGTAACCTAAACGTATTCTTTATAACCAATCCCCACTGGGCTTCGAAATAGAGTCATAGAAACGACGTAATTTTTTACATTGTTGATTGGGTTAGGGTTATTTGTTCTGGTAGTCTATCGTCCTTAGACATTTTAAATGGCAATCTATGCATCTACATATTTTAGGTATCTGTGGCACTTTTATGGGGGGCATTGCCGCTATTGCTAAGGAGCTAGGACATAAAGTCACCGGCTCTGACAGCAATGTATACCCACCTATGAGCACACAATTAGAGTCTTTAGGTATTGAGTTATTTGAAGGTTACGATACAAAACAATTTAAAAATGAACCAGATATAGTGGTGATAGGCAATGCGCTATCCCGTGGAAATGAGGCGGTTGAATATGTATTGGAACGAAACCTGCCTTACACCAGTGGCCCGCAATGGTTGCTAGAAAACGTACTAAAAGATCGCTGGGTAATAGCTGTGTCAGGAACCCACGGTAAAACCAGTACTGCTAGTATGGTGGCATGGATTTTAGAGTATGCGGGCTTAAAACCTGGGTTTTTGATCGGTGGTATTCCACAAAATTTTGATGTGTCTGCGCGTTTGGGTGAAAGCCCATTTTTTGTCATTGAAGCAGATGAGTATGACAGTGCTTTTTTTGATAAACGTTCTAAGTTTGTTCACTACCGCCCTCGTACATTAGTGATGAATAACCTTGAATTTGATCATGCAGATATTTTTTCTGATTTAAGTGACATCCAAAAACAATTTAACCATTTATTACGTATGGTACCTAATAACGGTTTAGTGCTTTTACCCAAATCAGACAACAATTTACTCAAAGTACTAGATATGGGGTGTTGGACACCAGTGCAGTTTACTGGTGGTGATTGGCAGGTACAAAACAGTAACCCTGAGGGCAGTGAGTTTGAAGTGTTGTTTAAAGGGCAATCTCAAGGCAAAGTGCATTGGGATTTAATGGGTGAGCATAATGTTAACAATGCATTGATGGCCATCGCAGCTGCAAAACACAGTGGTGTTAAAAGTGAATTAGCCGTTGCCGCACTTGGGCAGTTTGTGAACGTAAAACGTCGCATGGAAATCAAAGCCAAAGTGAATGGTATAACCCTATATGACGATTTTGCACATCACCCTACAGCCATTGCGTTCACTATTGATGGCTTAAGAGCTAAGGTTGGCGATGGCCGTATTTTGGCAGTGTTAGAGCCTCGTTCTAACACTATGAAAATGGGAGTTCACAAGGATACACTGGCTGCTTCATGGTCACAGGCTAACCAGGTATTTATTTTTGAACCTGCCAATTTAAGTTGGTCGATGGATGATTTACTGGCACAGAGTGACGTAACCGCGATGTTATATAAAGACATGCAATTATTGGTCAAATCTATCGTTTCTTATGCGAAACCCGGAGATCATATTCTGGTTATGAGTAACGGCAGTTTTGGTGGTATCCATGATTTGTTGATTGAAGAATTAGCAAAAATATAAGTAATAGAAGAGCAATAGCATGAAATTTAGAACACTAATAATAGGTACTGTAGCAGCTGCGATGAGTTTTCAAGCATTAAGCTGGGGGCAGGTGGGTCATAGGGTCACTGGGGCGATTGCCGAGCAGTATCTAACGCCGAAAACGCAACTTGCCATTAGCCAATTATTATTCAATGAAGATTTAGCCGAGGCTTCGACTTATGCAGATGAAATGCGTTCTGATCCTAGTGAATTTTGGAAAAAAACCGCTAGCCCTTGGCACTATGTGAATGTGTTTGATGGCAAGGCTTATGCAGATGTCGCCCCGCCACCAGAAGGTAATGCGGTGACTGCTTTGGAAATGTTTACTAAACAACTAAAAAGCAAAAAATCTAGCCTAGCTGAAAAGCAGCTCGCCATCAGGTTTATCGTGCATATTATTGGTGATTTACATCAACCATTTCACGCAGGTAATGGCATCGATAGAGGCGGAAACGATGTAAAATTAACATTCTTTTGGGAAGACTCTAATTTACATCGGGTCTGGGATTCAGGTTTGATTGATAGGCAACAGTTGTCTTATACAGAATGGACACAAATATTAAGTCGTAAAATATCAGAACAACAAGCCAAAGAATGGGGGGAACTGGATCCCAAGGTATGGATAGCTGAAAGTGCTAAGGTACGGGCGACGTTATATCCAGAAACTGATAAATTATCATGGGATTATCAATATCAAAATCTACCTATTGTTAAACAGCGTTTACAAATGGCTGGTGTAAGAATCGCGGCCTATCTAAATGCCATATTTGAATAAATACGCGCTTTAATACTTTGTTTAAAAATACACCTGCATCTTTGCCAAAAATACTCGCAGGCCCTATCGTTCGGCGAGCTAATGCCAAGCAAGTTTGTTTTTGGTTAATAACAGACCAAGCTTATGATTTCTCAGTTAAGTTATTTAGTCAGCAAGGGCAAATAACTTGGTTTGATGCTCAATTAGATCATAAACAATTGAGCCAAGTGCAAGTTGGCACTCACGCTTTTGTGAATCTGATTACACTTGAACCCACAGCAGATATTGAATGTGGCAGTCGAGTAAGTTACGACATCAGCTTGCAAGATCAAAATGGGAATAAAAGTTCTCTATGCGAGTTGCTGCCGTCTTTGCTTTATTCAGGTCAGGCTTTTCCCAGCTTTGTAATCCGCACCCAAATTGGGAAAATGTTACATGGCTCTTGTCGTAAACCTCATCATGATAGTGACGATGGGTTAGTGATTGTAGATCAACAAATTGAGTTAGGGTTATCAGGGCAAAACGAATTGCCAGACTTATTAATGATGTCTGGTGATCAGGTTTATACCGATGATGTTGCAGGGCCTACATTAGTTGTTATTGGGCAAACAATAGAACGATTAGGGCTTTTTCATGAAGAACTTGAAGGGGCAACTATTGATAATAGCCAAGCGCTATTTGAACACCCACATTGTTATTATCAACGTCCTGAATTATTGCCTGATGACCCCAGCACGGCTAATACCTATACCCAGTTTTTTGCAGCTAAGAGAAAACCAATTTTTACATCGGTCAATGCAAGCAATCACTTAATTTCGTTCGCTGAAGTGATGGCTATGTATATTCTGACTTGGTCACCTGAAATGTGGCAATTGGCGAATATCAGTAATGAGGCGATCCCTGAATCTTTTAAACAGAAATTTGCTGAAGAACAAGTCATTGTTGAAAACTTCGTTGCTGGATTAGATAAAGTCAGACGCGCCTTAGCCCATGTGCGGGTGTATATGATTTTTGATGACCATGACGTTACCGATGATTGGAACTTAACCCGTGGCTGGGAGGAAGCTGTATACGGTAACTTGTTTGCCAAACGCATAGTAGGCAACGCATTACTGGGGTATTGGTTATGTCAGGGCTGGGGTAATGACCCCGCAAAGTTACAACCTTTGTTTGAATCCTGTCGTGAATTTTTCACTGCAAGTGGCATTCAACAACATGACATTCTTGTACAGAAAATACTTGAATGGGAACAATGGCACTATTGCTTAAACACTTTACCTAAGCTGGTGGTTTTAGATACACGTACCCAACGCTGGCGTTCCGAATCTAGTTTAAGTAAACCCTCAGGTTTAATGGATTGGGAAGCATTATGTGAATTACAGCAGGAGTTAATTGGTCAAGAATCTGTGATCATGGTGTCCGCAGCACCAATTTTTGGTGTGAAGCTGATCGAAACTATACAGCGTATTTTTACCTTTTTTGGAAAAGCCTTAACTGTTGATGCTGAAAACTGGATGGCCCATAAAGGTACTGCCAGTGTGATGCTCAATATTTTTCGCAATCGCAAAACGCCTCCTAATTTTGTAATTCTGTCGGGAGATGTGCATTATTCTTTTGTGTATGACATTACTTTGAGATTCAGAAATAACAGCCCCAACATCACTCAGATAACCAGTAGCGGGATCAAAAATGAATTTCCCGATAAATTGTTAAAGTGGTTCGATAAACTTAACCGCATTTTATACAGTAAATATTCGCCACTTAATTGGTTCACCCAAAGGCGCAATATGCTAGTTAGACACCGCAGACCTAATGACCACAAATTAACGACACTTTCAAACGGTGCAGGTATTGGTTTACTTAAAATCGATCGAGCTTGCAGTAAAGTTGAAGCGCAGCAGCTCTGCGCTTCAGGTGAGGTAGTAACATTTACTAAGCAAGATTAGGCTTGTTGCTTATAGTTATCCCAAATAATAGGGTAGTTGATGAATCGCAGAAATCGTGTAAAAGCAGCGTCGTCTCTGGCGGCCATTTCCGTTATCCCCCAGTTGTATGCCGCTCCTCAAAAAACTAGAAAATTGTTTGAAATCGCCTTAAGCCAGTGATCTTTTCATCGGTGCCTAGAATCAATCATCACAAAGACGTGATGACACTTTCAGGGATTAGAGGATCTGGCACCCTATACTCGAGGTGTCAGTGCCAAAACTTATGGATTTAAACCCAATGGACAAGAGTTGACCATTGATTATCCCCGGTGCATGAAAATACTCACAGACGCGGGATTTTCTGGATATGCATGTGCAGAGTTTGAAGGCGAAGACATAAGTGAAATGGCCGGAAGCATAGCGACCATTTCATTATTGAAGAAAACCAGAGATCGGCTTTCAAAGGTGTTGTGTGGTTCCTTTACTTATTGATGAAAAGGTTTACTTAATTTGTGCACCGCATCAATAAATATTTTGGCATTCTCTGGTGGCACATCTAAGTGAATACCATGGCCAAGGTTAAAAACATGGCCGTTGCCTTTACCAAATCCGTCCAAAATCAACTGCACTTCTTGTTCAATACGGGCGGCAGGCGCATATAACATAGAAGGATCCATGTTACCTTGCAGTGCAACTTTATCGCCAATACGTGCTTTTGCGTCAGCCATATCCACTGTCCAGTCTAAGCCAACTGCATCACAACCTGTAGCTGCAATAGACTCCAACCACAAACCAGCATTTTTGGTAAATAAGGTAACTGGCACTTTACGGCCGTCGTTTTCTCGCGTCAGTCCATTAACAATTTTATGCATGTACTGTAATGAAAACTCCTGATAATCACGTCCTGATAATACGCCTCCCCAAGTATCAAATACCATTACAGATTGAGCACCGGCAGCAATTTGTGCGTTTAGGTACAAAATAACTGAGTCGGCTAACTTATCGAGTAATAGATGTAGAGCTTGTGGATCGCTAAAAGCCATCTTTTTGATTTTGGTAAAGGCTTTACTAGAGCCGCCTTCAATCATATAAGTCGCTAGGGTCCAAGGGCTGCCAGAAAAACCGATTAAAGGCACAGTGCCATTTAAATTCTTACGAATAGTACGAACGGCATTCATAACGTAACCCAGTTCAACTTCAGGGTCCAATACGGGTAATTTTTGAATATCAGCCATACAAGTCAAAGGACGTGAAAATTTAGGGCCTTCTCCAGTTTCAAAATATAACCCCAATCCCATCGCATCTGGGATAGTTAAAATATCAGAAAATAAGATGGCGGCGTCGAGGTCAAATCTGCGTAACGGCTGAAGTGTTACTTCGCAAGCTAATTCGGCATTTTTGCATAGCGACATAAAATCGCCTGCCTCTGCTCTAGTGGCTTTATACTCAGGCAAATATCGACCAGCTTGGCGCATCATCCATACTGGTGTAATGTCGACTGGTTGGCGTAGCAATGCTCGTAAATATCGGTCGTTTTGCAATGGCTGCATTAATTTCCTCAAACTGGGAGTAATTTGCCCAAAATTAGGCTGATAGGCTTTAATTGGCTGTATTGTAGCGATTTTATTCGCTGAAAAAAGGATAAACTGGACTATTTTTCGTAAAAACTTGCATACCAAGAGTTTTGTCTGCTATAACACTGATGCGCAAGCAACCAAAAACAAGAATCTCGTTGACGAGACCAAGACGCTAAAATATTTAAACCCCACTTATGTGGGGTTTTTTATGTTCTGAATTTGTATTAAGAATGAGGCGGGATCGTAATATTTTTCTGCTGTTTTATTTCTTCCAAGGTATGCTGAATTAGTTGTCCAGCAATCGATAATTTAGGGGGGGTATTGGGTAACTCGTCTGGGTCAAACCAATGGGCTTCGAGTATTTCTTTACCATCTACTTGTATTTCACCTGAATCAAAGTCAGCTAAAAAACCCATCATTAATGAGTGAGGGAAAGGCCATGGTTGGCTCGAAAAGTAGCGGAGGTTTTTAATTTTTATTCCCACTTCTTCAAATACCTCTCTATGTACCGCTTGTTCAAGCCTTTCGCCACTTTCTACAAAGCCCGCTAGCGTAGAGAACATTTGCCGAGAACGTTGAGGTTTTCCTTGGGCTAGCAATATTTTGTTGTTATGCCGTATGGATACAATAATACAAGGAGAAATCCTTGGGTAACAGCGATGTTGACAGCGTGAACACTGCATTGCCATTTCCCAATCAATTTGTTGCATAGTGCTGCCACATTGGCCACAGAATCGATGCGTACGCAAAAATAATGCAATCTGCCATGCGCGCGAGGCCACACCAAAAAAACTCGTCTGGTTTTGCATAAGTAAAGCGCGCATACTGATGAGGGAAAGTTCATCGTGTTCGATATGTTCGTTACCCATATCGATTAAAAAACAAGGTAAATCGTCGTGACTACCTATTTTAACTATTTGATCTTGGTATGCATGGGCAAAACTGAGTGTTTCCCAAGTGTCTATCATTAATCCCGAATTTTCAGTGAATTGAAAAATTTTTTCACCGCTAAAAATCAACCAAATAGCTTTTGTATCAGCCGTCACTTTTATATTTTGTTCGATCATAGAGCTACCAGAAATGTCATATTTTTTTATAAGTTAACACAGTAAAACACGACACTGGAATATACACCGATAATTGTATTCTAGCTTTATTATTTGCTCAAATTGGATGCTGTTAACAAACTATCAATGTTTATAATACGCAACCTACAAAAATTAGTGTTATTATCTAACGGTTTGTTTTGAAGGAATAAATGTGATTAATACTGGCCAGCATCCTACTGTGACTCAAGTGTATAAAGCGAGGCAATTTTGTGAAAGCAAAGGTGCAAGATTTACGCTGTTGAGAGAAAAGGTTTATGCGTTATTGCTTGAACAACAAGGGGCAGTAGGTGCCTATGAATTACTGGATGCATTAAAACTCACTGAATCTAGTGCAAAACCCGCCACAGTATATAGAACTCTAGATTTTCTAATGGAGTTCGGTTTAATACATAAAATAGAATCCACTAATTCCTTTGTTGCCTGCCACCATTTCGATTGTAACCATCCTGTGCAATTTTTGATTTGTGATACTTGTGGTGATGTAACAGAAATTCAATCTGTTGGATTAAAAGATACCTTAGATAAACAAGCCCAGTCAGTTGGCTTTAGTGTAGTGAACCAAACAATTGAAGCTCATGGTACTTGTGCTGCTTGCCAATGAGCATACCTTTAAGAAGGAAAAATTAATCCAATGAATGCCGAGTTTATTAACCCTTTTATTGCCGCGTTACTGAATGTAATGAATACCATGGCTCAAATACAGTTAGTACCAGGTAAACCCAAAAAGAAAAGTGACAATCAAGCAAGGGGAGAGGTTTCCGGGCTGATTGGAATGGTAGGTGATAATATTCAAGGTTCAATGTCAATTTCTTTTGATGAGGGATTAGTATTAGAAATAATGCAGAAAATGTTAGGAGAAAAGCCCGATAGTATCGATTCAGACGTACAGGATATGGTGGGCGAAATCACTAATATGATTTGTGGTGGGGCTAAAAATGAACTAGGACAAAAAGGTTATGATTTTGGAATGGCGACACCTGTAGTGGTTTCAGGAATCAATCATACGATTAAACATCAAGTGGATGGGAAAAAGATGGTAATGCCGTTTTCACATGAGTCTGGAAAGTTATACTTAGAAATGTGTTTTAACAAATAGTACGCCAGTAAATATATGTGGATACAACAAGCTATAATTTTATCTCCCAAGAGTCGAGGATACCACTTAATCACTGACGAAGTGATCAGTCAGCTTGAAGGTTTGGAAAAAGTAAAAGTGGGGTTGCTACACTTATTTATTCAACATACCAGTGCTAGTATAACCATTAATGAAAATGCCGATCCTACTGTGCGCCAAGATTTAGAAATGCATATCAATAAAATGGTGCCCGACAATATGGCGTACTACGTGCATAACTATGAAGGCGCAGATGATATGCCGGCTCACATTAAAGCCAGTTTATTAGGTAATAGTTTGACTATTCCCATTGTAGACGGAGCGCTTGGCTTAGGCTTATGGCAAGGCATAATATTAGGAGAACATCGAATACGAGCCGCAAATCGTCGCTTAATTGCGACTATTTGTGGTGAATGACAGTCTAATTACAATAAAGTAGTTGCGATAAAGGTATACATCTATATATGATCCTGTAAATAGTGTGCCAATTAAATTTGAAATGAACAATAAGGGACAAGTTAAGATGAAAAAACTATTAGTTTTAAGTGCGATAACTGCAGCTTTAAGTGCAAATGTAAATGCACAAGAGCAGCCAAAAGAAAATGATAAATGGGTTGCTGGTTTTGTCGAATATTATACAGCCGAAAATGAAAGTCCCGATTTCCTCGATAATGGTTATGGAGTGGGCGCAGAATTTGGATTTAAATTCACTCCTGAGTGGGCAGTTAGGCTAGAAGCTTCTTACATCAATATGGATGTATCTAATAATTTTTTAGATGAGTATGGCACGCGAATTGGCGTCGACCTCTTATACTTTTTGCCTAAAAATGATGTTTATTTTTTTGGTGGATTAAAAAAGGTAGAAATTTCTGATAACGATGCAATGGTTAACTTTGGTATAGGTAAACATTGGAGTTTAGGTAATAATTGGGATATCGGACAGTATTGGGATGCCACTAAAGATTGGGATTTAGGTAATCGTTTAAAAATTATTACTGAATTGGCAGCCTACAGAACGATAGCCAGTGGTAATAGCGCAACTAGTGATAATGATAATACTCATGTTGGGATTAAATTGGGTTTAGCTTACGCTTTTGGTGGCGCAACAACGCCTTCAATGCCTAAAGATGGTGACAATGATGGTGTTGTTGATAGTCAGGACCAATGTCCAGACACGCCTGCAGGTACAGCAGTAGACAGTATGGGTTGTATTTTGGATCTAGATGGCGACGGGGTGATTAACCGTTTAGACAACTGTCCTGATACACCAGCTGGAACAGTAGTAGACAGTTATGGCTGTAAAAACGATCTTGATGACGATGGTATTCCAAATAATATCGATATGTGCCCAAATACTGCACCTGGTACACAGGTTGGCGCTAAAGGTTGTAGTTTAATATTAGATACAGACCAAGACGGCGTGTTAGATGATGTTGATAATTGTGCTGATACCCCTCTGACAGATAAAGTCGACGCTAAAGGTTGTAGCGTATTCACTGAAGAAGAAGTGTCTATCAATGTAAAAGTATTGTTCGCTAATAATAGTTCAGTTATTGGTAACGCCGGTGATTCTCAGTTCCAAGAAGTTGCAGATTTCATGGATCGTTACCCTGCTACAGATGCAGTGATTGAAGGTCATGCTTCAGCGCCGGGTTCTGATGATTACAATCTTATGTTATCTCAAAAGCGTGCAAATGCGGTTAGAACTCTGTTAATCCAAAAGTATGGTATTAAGTCTGAACGTTTAATCGCTATAGGTTTTGGTGAAACTCAGTTGTTAGATACTTCAAATACGGCTAAAGCACATGAAGCAAACCGTCGTATTGTAGTAAAAGTGTCTGCAAGTACTAGAGTTAACGTTAAAAGATAACGGCTCGCTGTTTAAAAAAAGAGATGCAATTGCATCTCTTTTTTTTGCTTTTAAACGGGGAGGAATAGACTAAAAGCTATCAATAATTAGTACTGATCTTGAATATCTGGCCCAGAATAATTATCGAAGCGAGAAAACTGTCCCTGGAAGGTTAATCGCGATGTTCCTATGGGGCCATTACGCTGTTTACCTATGATAATTTCAGCCACACCTTGGTCGGTGCTTTGCTCGTTATATACTTCATCTCGATAAATAAACATAATTAAATCGGCATCTTGCTCGATCGAACCTGATTCACGTAAATCTGAGTTAATGGGCCTTTTATCACTACGTTGCTCAAGACTTCGGTTTAACTGTGATAAGGCAACGACTGGGACTTCTAATTCTTTTGCCAATGATTTTAGAGAACGTGAAATTTCAGCAATTTCTAAGGTTCGATTATCGCTTAACCCTGGTACCTGCATTAATTGTAAATAATCGATCATGATCAAGCTGATACCGCCCTTTTCACGGGCTAATTTCCGCGCTCTGGTGCGCACATCCATGGGAGTCAAACCTGAAGAGTCGTCAATAAATAGATTGTCTTTGTCTTTTAGCATAGCCATGGTATTAGACATTCTTGCCCAATCTTCATCGTCTAGCTGAGCAGTACGAATTTTAGTTTGATCAACTCGGCTAAGAGATGCCAACATCCTCATCATAATTTGTTCTGAGGGCATTTCTAAGCTGAAAACTAATACTGGTTTTGTTTCAAGCAGCATCGCATTTTCGCACAAGTTCATGGCGAAGGTGGTTTTACCCATAGAGGGTCTAGCAGCAACAATAATTAAGTCTGAAGGTTGCAGACCACTGGTTTTTTTATCAAGGTCGGTATAACCAGTCGATACTCCGGTGACTTCTTTATTGCTTTTAACTAAGACTTCAAGTCGGTCGATGGTTTTGGTTAAAACAGCTTCGACATTTTTGGGGCCTTCGTCTTTGCCGGTTCGTTTTTCGGCAATCTCGAATACTCTACTTTCGGCCATGTCGAGAATTTCGCCGCTATTACGACCTTCAGGATTATAACCTGTATCAGCAATTTCATGGGCAACACCGATTAATTCTCGAACTACGGCACGTTCTTTAATTATTTGTGCATAAGCTGACACATTAGCCGAGCTCGGAGTGTTCTTAGCTAGTTCACCTAAATAAGCAAAACCACCGGCGGCTTCTAACTCATCCAATCCTTCTAGATCTTCAGAAACAGTAATTAAATCAATTGGATGACTCTTTGTTAAGAGACGAATAATGGCGCGAAAAATGATTTGATGTGAACGGTTGTAAAAGTCTTCTTCTACCACAAGCTCAGCGACTTTATCCCATGAGTCAGGGGATATTAGCATACTACCCAATACCGATTGCTCAGCTTCAATGGAGTGGGGCGGGATCTTCAGTTTTTCGACTTTAGCATCCGCGTTTTTTTCTGGAAAAGCTTTTACAGGCATCGATTTTATCAGCTCAAATACGGTCGATTAGTATGCGCTAAATCACCCTAAAAAGTAAACCTTTTGAGGACAATCTTGATGATATACGCAGGTTATTAGCTTCTAGAAAGATGCTTAGTAATAGCAGCAATAAAACGTTCGCCATATCGTTCGAGTTTCGTTTGACCCACACCATGTATATCTAAGAAATCGAACTCTGATTCAGGAAATTTATCAGCCATATCAGCTAAGGTAGCGTCGCTGAATACCACAAAAGGTGGCACATCATCCTGTTCTGCAATGACTTTACGTAGATGTTTGAGTTTGGCGAACAGCGCCCGGTCATATTCTGGTGCCGCAAATTGTGACTTTTTACCTAAATCGAGACTTAGCCTTGGTACTGCAAGCTGAAGTTCCTGTGTTTGTTGTAATATCGGCCTAGCTTCTTCAGTGAGTTTTAATACTGCATTTTGAGTGATATCCACCCGAAGAAATCCTCGGTGGATCAATTGATTGATAATATTATGCCAATAAGCGTCAGATTTATCTTTGCCAATAGCGAAAGTGCTTAATTTATCATGATTGTGTTCTAGAATGCGTTTGAGCTGTTTGCCCCTGAGTACATCAATCAAATACTGACTGGCAACAGATTGTTTTAGTCTAAACACACAAGACAATACTTTCTGTGCCTCTACTGTACCATCAAAAGCTTTAGGTGGGTCGAGACAAATATCGCAGTTGCCACAGTGTCCTGCAGAGTATTCCGCAAAATAATTGAGTAATATTTGGCGCCGACAGGTTTGCGCCTCACCAAAGGCTTCCATGGCTGCAAACTTTTGCAGTTCTACGTTATTTCTTTGTAGATTTTCACCCGTTGAAATCCACTGGCGAATTCGGGCTGCGTCTTTTTCATCGAATAATAATAACGCCTCGGCAGGCATGCCATCTCTGCCCGCTCGACCTATTTCTTGGTAATAGGACTCAATGCTACGGGGCAGATCAAAATGTATAACAAAACGCACGTTGGATTTGTCTATGCCCATGCCAAATGCCACTGTTGCTACTATGATGTCAACTTTATCTTGTATAAAATCACGCTGTATTTTGTCGCGGATCTCACCTTCAAGACCCGCATGGTAACCCGCACAATTTATGCCGTTTTTGGCCAGAGCCATGCTCAGGTCATCCACTTTTTTGCGGCTATTACAATAAATAATACCGCTTCCCTCTTGTTGCTTTACAAAAGCTATTGCTTGGTCTGTGGCCTTATATTTCGTGACTTGGTTATAGCGAATATTAGGACGATCAAAACTGCCTTTGAAAATAAAAGGTTGCTGTAGATTAAGTTGTTGGGTGATATCTGCACGGGTCGCGAGATCAGCAGTAGCAGTCAGCCCCATAATAGGAATATATGGAAACCTAGCCTTTAATTGTCCAAGTAGTCTGTAGTCCTTTCTAAAGTCGTGGCCCCAATGGGACACACAGTGAGCTTCATCTACTGCAATAAGGCTAATGGTCAACCCTTGTAGCCGCTGAATAAACTCCAACTGCATAAGCCGTTCAGGCGCCACGTAAATGAGAGTATATTTGCCATCTTGCATACCTTTATACACTTCAAACATTTCTTGTGGAGACAAGTTTGAATTTATGTAAGCGGCACTAACACCATAGGTTAAAAGAGCATCGACTTGGTCTTTCATCAAGGATATCAAGGGGGACACTACTATGGTCAGGCCGGGTAGCAGCATAGCAGGAATTTGATAACACAAAGACTTACCGCCGCCAGTAGGCATAAGTACCAATACATCTTTTTGTTGCAAAACTTGATCAATAACTTGCGCTTGGCCATCTCGAAAATGATCATAGCCGAAGGTGTGTTTTAGTATATGTTGCGCATCGGTGATTGCAGGCGAAGATTGTACTGGGAGATCTGACAACTGAAGCTCAAAAAGGAATAAATAAAGCCCAAGTTTACTTGTTTTTGTCTATAGGTTCACTTGCTAACAGGGATTAAATTAGTCAAATTGTATACCTAGTATAATAATACTGCACTAATGGATTCACTTCAGCCTAAACAATGGTGCTTATTGGTGATTAAATGTTTTCACATACATAATGTCATCTGTTGAAGGGGTTATCTGGCTCAAAATCACAGTTAATATCGCGATGAGGACAGGAATATATTGTATTTAATAATATTGTCGCAAAATTAATACCTTTTTTACTCGCAATCTCAGTAATAAAATGCTTTTATTAATGTGTAAGATTTAGACAGCTTTCAGCTTTTTATTAAGGTAAATTAACCTAAACAATATTCAGTCAGCAGCTAATTGCAGTATTATTCAGGGATGTTATGACCGCTTTTCGGCACCACCTTACATTACTCATTATTGACGATGATGTTGTCAGCGTATCCACACTCACCTCGCTTTTTGCTAAATCCTTTAATATAGAAATAGCTCAAGATGGCAAAGTCGCATTACAAAGTATTATGCTTAAAGATATTGATTTGGTTTTAAGTGTAGTGAATACCCCTATCATCTCTGGTCAAGAGTTGTGTACCTTTGTTAAAAACAGTCAATTGACTGCACATATTCCAGTTATGTTTTTGGCCGAAACGCCAACCCTCGATGAAGAGGATGAATGTTTACAGATGGGGGCTGTAGACTATATACACAAAAAAATACGCTCAAGTATTTTAGTTTCTCGTGTAACTAACCAGATGACAATGGTAGCCCAACAGAAAAAACTTGCCCAAGTCTCATGTACTGATGGGCTAACAGGTTTAGCCAACAGAATGCAATTAGACACTATGTTAAATAAGGAATGGTATGCGGCTGTTCGGGGGAGCCATTCTATCGCCGCACTGATGATCGATATCGATCACTTTAAGCTGTTTAATGATGAATTTGGTCATTTAGAAGGGGACACATGTTTAAAAATAATTGCCTCTATTATTGCCTCTAGTAAAAGAAGAGAGCGAGACCTAGCCGCCAGATATGGCGGTGAAGAATTTGTACTATTACTACCCTTTACAGATTTGAAAGGGGCGAAGCAGGTGGCACAAGAATTAATCGAAACTGTGAAAAATCGCAATATTCAATCTGCTCAAGAGGCCTCCTACCCTATAGTTACTATAAGTATTGGTATCTCGGCCTTTAGTCCCACTCACAAAAAAAATGCCGCCTCTAATCCTATTGATTTAATCGATAAGGCTGATATAAATTTGTTTAAAGCAAAACAAGCCGGCCGTAATCAATATTCTGCCTCTGCCTAAATTTAACAGTTGATAACAATACTTTTTCAATAAAATTTAAGGCCGATAAAAACACCTATCAACAATAAAATAGGTGGTCTAAATATTTTTAGGATTAAATAACCGATCATGACTATCCCCAAGTCAAAATAACTGTGAACGGCATGAATAAAAACAGGGTCATAAAGTGCCAATGCCAAAAAACCAACAACTGCGGCATTGATACTTGCAGATGCACTGATAAATTTGGGGTGTTTGACTAGGGATTGCCAGCTTTTGTTAATGGTTAAAATCAATAAAAAACCAGGTAAAAAGATCGCTAATGTGGCAAAAATGGCACCAATGAGTGGTGTTGAAGTTAACCATTGCGCACCCATAAAGGTCGCCATAGTGAACATTGGTCCGGGCATACCTTGAGCAGCGGCATAACCAAAAAGGAATGGTTGCTCAGTCAGAGTATTGCCAACACTAGTTTGCAATAGAGGCAACACTACATGACCACCACCAAATACTAAGCTACCGTTTTTATAAAAAGTCGCAAATAGACCTATAAGTGAATCATCTTGACTCAACCCTAAACTCATTAAAAATAGGCCGATAAATAGTAGCACTGGCAGCCAAGATATCTTTTTTAGACCCTGACCTACACTAAACGGGATAGCTGTCGTGTTAGTGCTGAAGATACCAATGAGCAAAGCAATAAGTAACACCAACATTTGTGAGTAAAAAGACTGATATAGGATTAGCAGAAAAATACTCAGTAACATTATTAAAAAAGACAAAAGGCTTTTACAAAAACTTCTAAACATAGTTATGACAGCGTCTAGCACAACAACTACGGCTAATAATTTTAAGCCGCTACTCACTGATACTAACCAATTTGCTGGGTTATCTAAGTTTACAGAAACTGCTAACCAGTACATTAAGATAAATGAAGGTAAGGTGAAGCCAACAAAAGCGGCAATTCCCCCTGCCAATCCGGCCTTTTGAAGGCCTATTGCAAATCCAATTTGGCTTGAGGCAGGTCCCGGCAAAATATGACTTATTGAAATTAGTTTGGCGTAAGCATCATTCGAAAGCCAAGCGAGTTTTTGAACAAAGGTACGCTGAAAGTACCCAATGTGTGCCGCCGGTCCCCCAAAACTGATACAACCTAATAGTAAAAATCGCCAAAATACATCCCATATTTTTTTCATGTTTGTACCCTATCCCAATTAGGTATTAGTTTGCATTTGCAGATTGCTTCAATCACACTGCACCGCCATATTAAACTCAGTTGAAGTTAGGTCAAATAGTTGAACGATAAATCAGTAAAGGCAGGTGTTATTTTTGCTTTAGCCGCTTATACAATGTGGGGGATAGCACCCATGTACTTTAAGCTGTTGACCAGTGTGCCAGCTTTAGAGATTGTGATGCACAGAATTATTTGGTCCACCCTTGTACTGGGGGTGTTGTTACTTGTTCTAAATAAATTTAGCCAAGTTCTAATGGCCATCCGCGATCCAAAAGTAATGATAATCTTATCTATAAGTGGCATGTTGTTGGCACTGAACTGGTTGACCTTTATCTGGGCGGTAAACAATAATTATTTGTTAGAAGCCAGTTTAGGCTACTTTATTAATCCTCTTTTTAACGTTTTTCTTGCTCGATTTTTCTTCCAAGAGACATTAACACGTTTGCAGTTTTTAGCGGTTTTAGTGGCGTTAACGGGGGTAATGTTTTTAATTTTTAGTCACGGACAAATCCCCTGGGTTGCCTTTGCGTTAGCTATAACCTTCAGTATATATGGGTTATTGCGTAAAAAAGCCAATGTAGAATCAATGCCAGGATTAATGATTGAAAGCAGCATTATGTTGCCCTTTGCATTGTTGTATTGGGTCATTATAGAACCCTTAAGTGGCAATATGTTCGCCAATACTCTAGACCTGAATATCAAGCTAATACTTGCGGGTATAGTGACTACCGCGCCTTTGTTATGTTTTACTGCAGCAGCTAAACGTATTCGTTTTACCACTCTAGGCTTTTTCCAATACGTGGGCCCAAGCCTAATGTTTTTGCTGGCGGTGTTGTATTATCACGAACCTCTGGATCTTGCTCGAGTGGTGACTTTTGTATTCGTTTGGACTGGACTACTGATTTATGTCTATGATTCGGCAAGAATTTATAGGAAGTCTAGAGTAGTGAATTGTGAATAAGCGTTCTTAACCTTGGGTTAGTTATCGACGGGGTCGCCTTCGACGGGGTCGCCATCGACGGGGTCGTCCCCTACCACCTGATTTCTTCCGCCATTTTTTGCGCTATACAGGTGTTCGTCCGCTAAACGTAGCATAGCATTGATGCCACCTTTGCTTTTGTGGGTTACGCCTACGCTAACTGTGCATGACAAATTTTGTTTTTCAAATCTGAGGGTTTTACTCTCTATTGCCTTACGGAATTTTTCCATTATATCTTGCACTTTTTCCGGTGTGACATTGGAAAAGAAGACACAAAATTCTTCCCCTCCAAATCTTGCAGCAGTGTAATCTGTAAAAAAATCTGCAACTAACTTAGCAAGTTCTTTTAAGGTGTAATCACCACAATCATGGCCAAAAGTGTCATTCACTTGCTTGAAATGATCGATATCTATAATAGCTAAACTTTGGTATTTGGGCGTGATTTTTAGATTAGCAGCGACTCTTGTAAAAAAATGCCGTCTGTTAGGCAGACCTGTCAAGTAGTCTAAATTGGCAACACGTCTAATTGTCTCAATATTTTCCAGACGTTCTACATTTTGCATAATACGACAGAAAAATTCTTCATGGCAAAAAGGGGTATGTAAATAATCAGTGGCGCCACTTTTAATAAACCTCGCAGACAGGCCACTTGTTGTATCTGAGGAGATACCAATGATGCCAAGATCTTCTTTGGAATAAAGCTTTCGAAGATCGGAAATCAACTGAATGCCCGATATATTGTCATCTATTATTGCGAGTTTAATATTCGAATTACGGTGTAAAAACGCCATAGCTTGTTTGGCGTCAGCCGCTTCAAAAGTGATAAAATTATGTCTTCTAAGTAAAGCAGTCATTGCTTGCCTGCTAACTCTAGAACCATCAACTACTAACACCCCTATTTTTTTATTTTTATCTAGCCGATTCAACAAACGTGTTAGATAGTCATACACTTGGGCATTTTCTTTGGGAATATAATCCACCACATTCTTATTGAGAATCTTAGTTCTTGTAGATTCATCGAGTGTAGCGGTAACCACTATAGTGGGTAAAAACGATTCAATCGCAAAGTCGATGGCTTCACCATTGGGGGCGTCTGGTAAAGCAAAGTCTACTACGGCACAAAGGTATTCCTCTGGGGCAGAGCTAGAAAAAACATGCTTAGCTTCTACTAAACTAGAGGTACAAATCGGACGCAACTTAGCTTTGGTAATAAGTCTACGCATCAGATCCATACTGGTTTTGCTGTCTTCGACTATTAATACTTTACGTTGCATAGAGTGAGTTCTATAGCTAAACATTTAATTTAGCAGATTAATTTATACCAAGCTCTCGAAAAATTAGACTTTAGTTAATTTCGCAAATGACATCACTAACCATTTACTGCCAAATTCATCAAAATTTATTTGTACTCTTGCATGTTCGCCACTGCCTTCATAATTCAACACTGTGCCTTCAGCAAATTTTGGATGTGATACTCGCTCACCTAATTGGAAACCTGTTGACTCGAATGCGGTATGCCCGGTAACTGGAGTAAAGCGATTTTGAACTGGTCGGCTTATGGTAGTGCGTAATCGCACTTCTTCAATACAGTCGCTGGGTATCTCTTTGATAAAACGCGAAGGGGTATGATATTTATCCTGGCCATAGACTCTTCTATTTTCAGCATAAGTGATATATAACTTTTGCATGGCGCGCGTCATGCCTACATAACAAAGGCGGCGTTCTTCTTCTATTTTGCCGGGTTCCTCGTTGCTCATCTGACTCGGGAACATGCCTTCTTCTACACCAGCCATAAATACCAGTGGAAATTCTAGACCTTTGGCAGTGTGAATGGTCATCATTTGTACGGCGTCTTGATGACTATCGGCTTGGTTATCTCCGGCTTCAAGTGAAGCATGGGCTAAAAATGCAGACATAGGGGTCATATTATCCGCTTCTTCTGGCACTACAAATTGTTTACATGCAGTGACTAATTCTTCCAGGTTTTCAATTCTGGCTTGGGCTTTTTCGCCTTTTTCCGCTTTGTACATGGCAAATAAGCCAGAGTGTTTGATCACGTGATCGGCTTGTTGTTCTAAGGGAAGCGCCTTTATGTCCTGGGCTAGTTGTGTGATTAATTTTGTAAATGCAGTAAGCGCATTCGCAGCACGACCCGTGAGGCGATTTTCTGCAAGTATTTGTATGCTAGCATCCCACATGGATAATTCTGCATCACGTGCTAGCTCGCGAATTTGTGATAGGGTTTTATCACCTAGTCCCCGTGTTGGGGTGTTCACAATGCGTTCAAAGGCTGCGTCATCTATGGTCTGATTAATTATACGTAGATAACCTAAGGCATCGCGAATTTCCTGGCGTTCAAAAAAACGTAAGCCACCGTATATGCGATATGCGATAGACTCTTGTAATAATGCCTCTTCTAATACTCGTGATTGTGCGTTATTGCGGTATAAAATCGCACAATCTGATAAGGCATTGCCATTGTCTCGCCATTCTTTTATGCGCGAAATATTAAAACGGGCTTCATCTAATTCGTTAAAGCCAGCGTACAAAGAAATCAGCTCACCTTGGCTATCTTCGGTCCACAGTTTTTTACCTAATCTACCTTGGTTATTATCAATCACGGCATTTGCTGCTTTTAATATATTGCCAGTAGAACGGTAATTTTGCTCGAGCCTTATGGTTTTTGCACCTTTAAAATCTCTCAAGAAATGTTGAATATTTTCAACATTTGCACCACGCCAACCATAAATAGACTGGTCATCATCGCCAACAATAATCATATTGTTGCTTGGGGCGGCAAGTATACGTAACCAAGCATATTGAATATTATTTGTATCTTGAAACTCGTCTACCAAAATGGCTCTAAAACGTTTTTGATAGTGTTGCAGCACTGCTGGGTTATTTAGCCATAGTTCATGAGCCCTGAGTAATAACTCTGCAAAATCAACTAATCCGGCACGATCACATGTTTGTTGATAGGTTTGATAAATTTCACGCATTTTTTGTTGTGTTGCATCACCGTGTGTTTCGATGTGTTGTGGACGTAACCCTTCGTCTTTATTGCCATTGATATACCATTGCACATGTTTGGGAGCCCAATGTTTTTCGTCAAGATTTAGGCTTTTAAGTACACGTCTAATTAATCGGTATTGATCGTCTGAATCTAAAATGGTGAAGTTTTCTGGTAGATTGGCTTCTGCATGATGAGTGCGTAACAAACGATGAGCGATACCATGAAAGGTACCAATCCACATGTTATTGAGTGCGCTGCCCTGCAGTTGTTCAATACGGCCACGCATTTCTTTAGCGGCTTTATTGGTAAAGGTCACTGCTAAAATACCATAGGGAGCAATACCCTCAACCTCCATTAACCACGCAATACGATGCACTAAAACTCGGGTTTTACCGCTGCCTGCGCCAGCTAATATAAGCATGTCAGATGCAGGAGCGGCCACCGCATCGCGTTGTTTGTCGTTTAACTGGTCAAGAAGTCGAGATACATCCATTACACAAAGAATACATTAGAAAAATATTTTTCCAGTATATCAGCAACACTGTATTTAAATACACTAAAGTCATCCCTATATAAGAGTGTAATTGCTTAATTTAGATGGCAGAGAAACTATGAGTATTGAATTCTGGCAACAATTAAAAGACGAAGCAGAGCATTTGATTGAAAAAGAGCCATTGTTGTCGAGTTATGTACACACCTGTATTTTAGGGCATCATAATTTCGAAACGGCCTTAAGTTTTATTTTGTCAAATAAATTGGCCGATGATGTAATGAGCTCGCTATCTGTGAGAGAAATGTTTGAACAATGCTATCTGATGCAACCTGCTGTAGTCATGGCTGCAATTGCTGATATTCAAGCCGTATTTAAGCGCGATCCAGCTGTACATTCATTTCTGACTGTATTACTGAACTTCAAAGGGTTTCAAGCCATTCAAGTACACAGATTAGCCCATCAGCTTTGGTTGGATGATCGAAAGGATTTAGCTTTGTTTATACAAAGTCGCAATTCTGAAGCTTTCTCGGTAGACATTCACCCTGCTGCAATAATCGGGCAAGGAGTCATGTTTGATCACGCGACAGGAATTGTAGTAGGGGAAACCGCAGTGATTGAAAATAACGTCTCAATTATGCAGTCAGTGACCCTTGGTGGTACAGGTAATGAAGCGGGTGATCGACATCCTAAAGTGCGTGAAGGTGTAATGATAGGGGCTGGCGCTAAAATTTTAGGTAACATTAATATAGGTGAAGGGGCCAAAGTTGGGGCGGGAAGTGTTGTTCTCAGTGACGTGCCGCCTCATGTAACAGTAGCCGGTATACCCGCTAAAATTGTCGGTAAGCCTACTTGCCAAAAACCTTGTGAAACCATGCAACAAAATATTTTAGAGGACTAAATGCAGTCATCAGTTTTAAATAAGGTCTAAAAGCTGGCTTAACTGACTCAGTTGTACATGAGGTAAGATCTGTAATCTTTCATTGCGAATATACATACTTCTGTCTTCTGCATACCAAGCTGCTTGGTAACCTGCTTTAAGGGCGCCGTAAACGTCTTTAGATAAACTGTCTCCTACATGTAAAATGTTTTCATGCGGGATGTTAAGGTAGCTTTGGGCGGCATCAAACATGGCTTTATGAGGTTTCATTGGAAGTGTTATGTTTGCTTTAAAGCTGCGGCAAAAATACTCATCAAGTCCAATCTGCTTTAAGTCAACGTTACCATTAGTAATGGCCACTAAAGGTAGCCTCTCAGCTAAATCTTTTAATAAAGAATGAATGTTTCTATTTAAAGTAAAGTTACTTCTTTGAAAATAGAAATGTTCGAAGCTCTTTGTTGTAGCGGTATCTAGCGCATCGCCGACTAAACCTAATGCCGAAAATCCAGATTCTAGAGAAAGCCGCCGCAATTCACCAATGTCATTCTTAATGGCAGGATTGGCTAAAATATGTGCTTTTTGTTGAGTGCGCCAAAATGTCTTGTTTAAGTGTTTAGTGACTGGATATTGAGCATGCATAAATTCAATTAAAGAACGTTCTGCTTTAACAATCACACTAGTGTTTTCATATAACGTGTCGTCTAAGTCGAAGGTAATAGCTTGAATTGGTTTAAGTTTTTTATAATAAATCATTTAGGACTATCTGTTCTTTTTTAAGTGTAATTGTTATTTAGATTTTTTAGCTCTGGGGTGTGCATTGTCGTATACGTGAGCTAGGTGTTGAAAGTTCAGATGAGTATACACTTGGGTGGTAGACAAATTAGCGTGCCCCAATAACTCTTGTACACCTCTTAAATCAGAACTTGATTCTAAGACATGAGTGGCAAAACTATGCCTCAGTTTGTGAGGATTAACAGATTGTTCTAGATTTTGTCGGTTAGCCCATAATTTCATACGTTTCGCAATTTGCCGGGTGCCAAGTCTACTTTGACGCATGCTTACAAATAATGCCGTTTCTTCACTGCTCGCTAATTCTGGTCTTATTTTTAACCATACCCCTAAAGCTTCCAAGGCAATTCTACCTATTGGTAACAAACGTTCTTTATTACCCTTTCCCACTACCCTAAGTTGATTGTCTGTTTGTATGCTTCTGATATTCAGGTTAGCTAGTTCCGATAAACGTAGGCCACAACTATACATAAGCTCCATCATTGCTTTATCGCGTATGGCCAGAAGGTCATTTTCTTTTATATCCAGCAATTGATGCATTTCATCAACATTTAATTGTTTGGGTAAGGGTTTGGCTTGTTTGGGAGCTTGGATCGATGAAGCGGGATTTTGTGTAAGTTGACCTTGTTGAACGAGAAAGGAACAAAACCCACGGATAGCAGATAAACGTAATGCAATTGAGCGAGCACTTAAATTACTTTTACGGGCTTCGTTTAGGATATTGCGCACATCCGAAACAGTGAAGGTTTCCCAAGATGCAATTTCAAGTTTATTAAAAGCAACACTCAGCTGCCGTTGATAATTTTCTATGGAATTATCGGCTAGATTCTTTTCGTACTTAAGATACGCTAGATATTTTTCTAACCAAGAGTATAAGCTTGGCTTTAACATTGTTAGCTAATAGGTCAGCAATTTGGGTAACAATATACCTAAAAATTGCTGAAGTTGCGTGATCAGTAAGGTGTCCATGTCAGGATTAAAATGCCCAGGATCTTTGCTACCAATAGCTAAAATTCCGAGTTCTCCTAAATCACCAATGAGTAATAAGGCAACTGAATTAGCATCCTGATCATTAAACAACAATTTACGTTCATGTTCACTTAAACGGCCAAAGAAAAACCTATGTCGCTTAAAGCGTTTTTCAATAAATAGACGTTGTTGGATTTCTGGTAAAGCATGTGCACCTTTGAAAGGTTTGAGTGTCACAGATGCCAGCTGTAGATTTTCCTGAATCACTTCTTCCAAAATAAATTTCAGGTCATCCAGATTGGTACATTTTAGAATGCGTAAATTTAAGTCGGCATAGACGCGGTAAATGGCTTCGTTTTGTTTAGCAATAGTAATTAATTGATTTAACTTAAGGCTCAGAGTTCTGACTTTTTTACGCAACTGTTCACTTTGCAGTTCTACCAGAGAAATGCTGCCTTTATGTGCATGGGGAATACTGATTTTCTCTACAATTTGTGGAAACTGCACAAAAAAATCAGGGTTCTCAAGTAAATAAGCAGCGACTTGTTCGGCGTCAATTAGTTCTTCAGATTCATATGCAGTCGTTATATCCATTTTATTTTTGCGACTCTTTACTCATAAGTTTATATATCCATCAAAAATATGCTCTGCAGCGCCAGTCATTTTTAATACATTGTCTTTGCCTTGCCAACGTATTTTTAAACTGCCCCCAGGTAAATCAACTCTTACATCTTTACTCAATCTGTTTTGTAATTGACCTACAGCCACTGCTGCGCATGCTCCGCTACCACAAGCTAGTGTTTCTCCCGCACCCCTTTCATAAACACGTAGTTTAATATGGCTGGGATTAATTATCTGCATAAAACCAACGTTTGCACCTTCGGTAAAACGTTCATGTTTCTCAAGCAAAGGCCCCATTGTAGCCACATCTGCTGTTTCCACATCATCTACTAACAAAACACAATGTGGATTACCCATAGAGACTGCACCACAAAAAAACGTGTGTTCTTGGGCTCTCAATATGTAAATTTTTTCACGCTTATTGGCTTTTATTGGTACTAAGCTTGGCTCAAACTCAGGTACGCCCATATTTACCGTCACTTGCCCGTCTTTCTCTAGGTAGAGCACCATACGACCGGCTTTAGTGCTAACCACAATTTTATTGCGGTTGGTTAGACCTTTCATTTTTACGAAGCGAGCAAAACAGCGCGCACCGTTACCACACTGAGATACCTCAGTGCCATCTGCGTTGAATATTCTGTAATGGAAATCTTGGTCAGGATCGTATGGTGGCTCAACCATCAAAAGCTGATCGAATCCTATACCAAAATTTCTGTCTGAGAGCTGTTGGATCTTCTCTTTAGAAAAAAAAACGTTTTGTGTTACGTTATCAATAACAACAAAATCATTTCCCAGACCGTGCATCTTTGAAAACTGGATTTGCATTGCGACTACTTAGCTAAATTTTTTGTCAACACGCATTAAAACTAACGTGATTGATATTATAAAAATAGTTATATCATCTCAGCGAAAGACTGACTATGTCTTTAACGAGCTACAGGCTAAATAATCGCAAAAAATGATTTAATTAATGAGTAAGCACCTACAACCAAAACTAAGTTGGTATGTGCTCACTTTCAAATAATTGTTCTATTTTTTCGCGCTCTCTGACCAGATGCATACTGCTGCCGTCAATTAACACTTCTGCGGCTCTACAGCGACTATTGTAGTTAGAGGCCATAACAAAACCGTATGCACCAGCACTGC
Organism: uncultured Paraglaciecola sp.; assembly: GCF_963977085.1. Classification (GTDB taxonomy): domain Bacteria; phylum Pseudomonadota; class Gammaproteobacteria; order Enterobacterales; family Alteromonadaceae; genus Paraglaciecola. The sequence goes on from NZ_CAXBNC010000003.1 coordinate 336,021, forward strand.
GCACTGCAAGATAGTCGTCAGGCGCAATTGACAACTCACGATTCTTACCTAGAAAATCACCGGTTTCGCATATAGGCCCTACTATGTCATAAACAGCCTTAGGTCTAGTAAGTGAGGTGTTGAGAGGAATAATACTTTGCCATGCAGAGTAAAGTGCTGGGCGAATAAGATCATTCATTGCAGCATCAACAATAGCAAAATTTTTCTCTGCACCTTGCTTTAAAAATTCGACCTTGGTCAATAACACTCCGGCATTGGCCATGATTGCTCTACCCGGTTCAAAGATTAGTAATAATTCTTCTCGGCCCACTAACCGCTCAGCAATTGCTTGTGTATATTGGTCAGGATGTGGTGGCTTTTCATCATCATAGGTCACACCCAGTCCACCTCCTACATCAAGGTGCTGTATATGAATATTTTGTTTAGCTAGCTCGTCAATCAAGGCAAGTAGTATATCTAGGGCATCAACAAAAGGTGCTAAATCCGTAAGTTGAGAACCTATATGACAGTCAATACCCACCACATTTAAAAAGGGTAAGCTGTTGGCATATTGGTATATTTCGATAGCTTGTTGGCGTTCGACTCCAAATTTGTTGTCTTTCAATCCAGTAGAAATGTATGGATGAGTCTTAGCATCGACGTCAGGGTTGACCCTAATAGAGACCGGCGCTTTTTTACCTGCTTGCTCAGCGACTTCATTGATACGCGCTAATTCACTCCGTGACTCGACATTAAAACACTTAATATTATGTTGTAAGGCTAAGGCAATTTCTTCATGGGTTTTACCCACGCCTGAAAACACTACTTTACTGGGGTCGCCTCCAGCCTTGAGCACACGTGTTAACTCACCTCCAGAAACAATATCAAAACCTGAACCCAGTTTGGCCATGACATTTAATACAGCTAAATTTGAGTTGGCTTTTACCGCGTAACAAACTAAATGTGGTTGACTGCCCGCAGCTTTATTAAATGCAAGCCAATGCCGTTCAATTGTGGCTTTTGAATATACATAACAAGGGGTACCGTATTTTTGAGCCACGGTTTCAAGGGATACATCTTCAGCAAATAGTTGTTGGTCTTTATAGGCAAAGTAGTCCAATCAATCTTCTCCTTTTTCGGTAGACTCAGTTGATGGTTGTGAGTCCAGTGAGGTGTTGTTTGTGGCTGGCTCTTCAGGCAAATATAAAGCACGTTTTTGGCCACATGCAGTGAGTATGTATACTGCCAATAAAGTTAAGCCAATTACTTTTAATTTTACTTTGTGCGCCATTGCAACAACCCAATTAATTTTTAGGTCGTAATCATGTCATTACCTAGGGTAAAAACAAAGAGGTCTTAGCTTAGAATTGCTTATTTTATGCAATATCAAATAACTAACTTGAACTCGTGTGAAAACTAGCCACTTAACGCATTAAAAGGCAGCATCACCTTATATTAAAGACATAAATGTGATGGCTCACACCTAGGTTGACCTCAAACTGCCTATTTAGGGAATAAGGATACTAAATGACGGTTTTGGACAGGCTTTATGAAAAAACGAAAGTGTTTCTAAAACTTGTTTACGCTGGATTTGCTGTGCACTAGCAGTATACTAAAACCTGACTCAGTTATATTTGGAACAATCATGGATTACAATACTTCTACTCTTTGTGATGTTTTTGCCGACAGTGTTGACGTGGTTGAACCCATGTTTGTGAGTTTTGGCGGGCGAGCTTCTTACGGTGGTGAAATTACTACCATCAAATGTTTTGAGGACAAGGGGTTAGTCCTAAAAGCATTAGAGCAACCTGGATTGGGCAAGGTTTTGTTGATTGATGGTGGCGGCTCAATGCGCAGAGCGTTAATTGACTCTAGTGCTGCTCAGTTAGCATTTGAAAATGCGTGGGAGGGGATCGTTTGTTACGGCAGTGTGCGTGAAGTTGATGATTTGGCAGAAATTAACATTGGTATCCATGCAATTGCATCAATTCCAGTTAGTGCGGATGAACAAGAATTTGGTGAAATTGATGTCGCAGTTAATTTCGGTGGCGTGACATTTTTACCAGAAGATCATTTATATGCCGACACTACAGGCATTATACTGTCGCCAGAACCATTAGACCTTGAGTAATGCCTATTTCAGTTGATGGCTTTAAATTCAATCTAATTTAAAGCCAAAAAAAACGCCGCTATTTATCCAATAGCGGCGTTTTGCATTTATTTACCTTAGTTGTTAGGTTTTATTTAGCAACTAATACAGAAACGTTTGCGATTCCGGCTTTTTTCACTTCGTTGATAACTTCAGTTACATCACCATGTTTAGCTTTTGGGTGAGCCTGAACAGCCGCGCTGTCTTGATTGTTTTCAGCCAAGAAGCTTTGAATATTGGCTTCAACGCGTCGAATATCTACCTGACGGCCATTGAGTACTATCGTACCGTCTTCTTCGACACGGATTGACAGCGACTGAACATTGGTCGGTGGTGGAGGCGTATTAGAATCTTTAGGGCGATTAACTTCTAAACCTTTTTCTTTCACGAAAGAAGTGGTCACAATAAAGAAGATAAGCATGATGAACACTATGTCCAACATGGGAGTCATATCAATTGCAGCTTCGTCGTCAGAACTGCCGTGCTTTTTTCTTTTCATCGGTATAAATCGCCAATTGGGTTAAAACGAGACTGCCTAGTATAAAGGCAGTTGAGCTATAGAGCATCCATTAATTAGCTTAAAATTAACAAAATACTCTTATTTAAAGTTTTTAGACTTGGCCATAGCCTGCCCCAAATGATAAAAATAATCCAGTAGGTTTTTAGAAAATGTTATTCTGAGCGCCTCATCTGGATAGATCCCCATCTTAGCTTCAGGGCTTTGTTTAGTGCCTTGAACTAGAAATGCATTTTTGATGTGGTGGTCTTGAATACAGGCCTCAAAGGCACGTGCAACAAGTTCTTGGGGGCGCGCGTAGTAAAATATTTTCAGTAATCTGTCTGCTTGAGCACTGCGGTTAACATAGTTATTTGGTTGGTATTTATCTGTAGATAAAAAAATACTTTCGAAGCACAAACTAAGTTTCTCATTTAATTGATGGGATATTTGCGATTTGTCTTGTAACCAACACTCGGATGCAAACTGTTCATGGGATGTGTGCACAAATAATTTGTCACAAATATAGTGATCAAATGCATGAAACCATTCGTGAGCGAGCGCACCACCCCCAGCATTTTTCGCAAGGGCTAACTTTTTGGAGTTGGACTCATAGTGGGCGCTACTATGTTTTCTTCCACCGCTACCAAAGGCCAATGACAAACTTCCATTTAGAGAAATGACTGCCTCTGGTACTTGCAATATATCCATCAAATCACACAAGGCATCAAAAAATAGGTTGGCGGCAATTTGTTGTTCTGTTGCCGTGACCCATTTACCAATTGTGACAGTACGAAAGCCAAAAATTTTAACAATATCTTGAAAACTCACATCGGCCCCATCTCGATGAGAAGGACCGTTTCGATAGTAGGGTTTGTGGATACGTGAGTCAGAAGTGTGCAAAGTGATAACTACAGCAGGTTTATTTCAGCAACTAACTGTTTGCACCAATTGTCGATACGCTCATCGGTCATGTCATATTGGTTTTCATCATCAAGGCATAAACCAACAAAAAATTGTTTATCTTCAGTGAGCGCTTTTGAAGCTTCGAATTCGTACCCTTGATTGGGCCAATACCCAACAACGTCGCAACCTAGTATCAGAAGTTCATCGTGCAACATGCCTACAGCATCTTGAAACCACTCTGCATAACCCAATTGGTCACCTAAACCAAAAATAGCCACGGTTTTATCAGTTAAGTTTAGTCCTTGTATATCTTGCCATGTCGCTTCCCAGTCTTCCTGTAACTCCCCAAAATCCCAAGTGGAAATACCAAAAATAAGGATGTCGAACTCTTCTGTTTTTGTTAATGCAGTGTCTTTAATATTGAATAGTTCAACACAAGCACTTCCCACTAAGTGGTGAAACTGTGTTTGGATTTTTTCGGCGGCCATCTCGGTATAACACGTGGTTGAGCCGTAAAATAAACCTATTTTTAATTCGTTATTAATCATGTAGTCCTAATCGAAATGTTTAAGAAAATGGGAAGTCAAAGTTACTAATCACAAGTTGTGGCAGCATAATAGGTAACTGATTGAATCAGCTTGTGTTTCATTTGATAGATTGACAAAGCACATTGAGAGCTTGCGCCATCATTTGAAAAAGCCTCTTCTATTACCACCACAGTTTCACCAAGCGTTAAAGACTGCTTGATCTGTGAGCGAGCATTGGAGTGTTGTTTAAAGTGCCTATTCATTGCTGTTCGCAAAGCGTCTTTGCCCTCTGTTTCGATCACTAGATTGTCATTGATGTTATATAGCCATTTCACTTCTTGAGTCGTTTTTTCAAGCATTTTTTCGATATCATGCTGATTGTAAGCAGCAATAAATAGTTCTACTTGCTTGGTTGGTGAAGCAGCAACTGAAACCGTCCAGCTTATGAAAACTATTAACCATGTTAATTTCATTAGGTTTCCTAACTCTATAAATGAGTGAATTTACACAGCTGTATTATACAAAAAATATTTTGTGGCGCGGCTTTTTATATCTGTTCTCTATGGTAAGGCTGATCCCAACCTCAAGTTAAGTCAGAAATGACAGTGACAACAAATAATGACCAAATGGTTAGTTTTATATTTCTTCATGTTTTTGAGTAGGGTAGACTAATTTTCTAATTTAATGGTTTTTTACAGTGGGAACAGACCGTATATGAGAACGTATGTGGGTTTTATCATAGGGATTGGCAGTTTATTATTGATTGGCTGTGGACAAAGCCCCGAATCGGAACCAATAAAGCAAAATTCAGAGAAAAAAATAGAGCAAAAATTGCAAGTCAATGGCCATTGGATAATGGAACAAGATGGGCAAGTTATGCTTAACCCACAGACTTCTGGTTTAGTGAAATGGCGTGATGGCTTGTTGACCTTGAGTGATCGTAGTGCCCACCCGTCGCAACGTTTACGCTTGCGTTCTATATTTTCAGAAAAAGCCTTGTTAACTGGTCTAGATTTTCCAATGATATTATCAGAACAATTGCAGACAAGTTGTTTTGCTGCTTATATCAGTGATAACCCTGATCTAGAAGCCTTGGTGGTTGATCCTGAAAACGACAAAGTATTCTATATCGTCACTGAAGACGCGTCCAACGCCACACCTATGTCAGAAACTTGTCAGCAAAAATATAGCAATTCAGGTTCGACTCAATACCCAACTTTGCTTGTCAGACTCGAGTTACAAACAAACGATAGTGTATTAATGACCCATGTACGTCCCATTCAGTTTAGTGCTGATATGCAGATTGGCGATTTTCCTAATGATGGTGTAGAGGCACTGGCATTTGGTCAGGATAGAACCTTGTATCTAGGTGTTGAAAAAGACAATAAAAAGCAGGCGAGAGTACTTTCTATACAAATGCACAGTGATTTTTGGCAATCAGATGAATTTGCAGCTGTAACAGCATTTGATGTGAAGTTGCCTGTTTTTGATAGTGGTAACCATCCTATTAATGGCATGGATTATTACCAAACACCTGATGGTCGCGAATTTTTACTCGCCGCTGCCAGAAACGATGAAACATTATGGGTAGTGGATTTATCTGGCAAAAAAGAAACAGTCATTGTACCGATGGAATTTTTTGCTGAGACCAAAGCACATAGCCAAGGATGTGAAAACTATGAACTTATGGATAATGCCTCAATTGAGGGGGTGGCTGTGATTGAAAACACTCTTTGGTTAATTAACGATCCTTGGAAGGCCGTGTATTTAAATAACGTTAAGTGTGAACAAAATCGCGAACATTACGAAATATTTGCACCGCTGCTGTTCAGTGTGCCCATACAAGCAAGCTGGTTCGACTAGTTCGCACCAGCTTTGGTAACAACAGCAAAGGCAATTTGCTGTTGTTCACTCATTCTCAGAAAAATACCTGCATAGCTGTTTGTCATCGTTTAAAACGAATATTTCAGCCAGCCGATTTTTTTATTCATTTTTCGCAATAAACAATGCTTCGCTCCTCTATACATCAGCGCCTCTTAAGTGAGCTGTTTTCACAAATAGACTTACTAAAAGGGCAGGTAGTGTTAGACGTGTCTATAAATTAAGACTTAAAAATAGTAAATTTCTTTTAGATCCTGTCTGAATATGCTCTGCTGCTTCGTCGATATAATGAGAGACAGTTATTGTTTCTCACTTTTATTCATTTAATAAGGAAAGACATATGCAATTTTTAGCTTTGATTTATGCTGGTGAAGATCAAGATGATGTAGATGTAGAAACCTTGATAGGGCAATATCAGGTATTTGAAGGGCAGCTCGAGGCGGCAGGTATTATGCTGGGTGGCAATGCCTTAGAGGCCGTTAGCACAGCTACGTCAGTAAGAGTGCGAAATGGTCAATCTGAATTGACGGATGGTCCTTTTGCTGAAACCAAAGAACAGCTTGGTGGATACTATTTAATGGAGTGTAAAGATCTTGATGAAGCCCTAGAATGGGCTGCAAAAATTCCTAGTGCACGTTATGGCACTATTGAAGTCAGGCCGGTGATGGTATTTGAACAATAGTAGCCGTTACAAGGGCAGAATACTTTGACTATGGATAGACTAGCGCGAATTTTTCGCGCTGAATCGGGTCAAGTGTTAGCCTCCCTTGTGTATTTCTCTCGAGACTTGCAGTTAGCCGAAGATGCGCTGCAAGACGCCTGCGAACAGGCGAGCAATAAATGGCCTGTTCAAGGCATTCCTGTCAATACAAGTGCTTGGTTGCACTTAGTCGCTAAGCGCAAATTAATCGACAAATTACGTCAACAGCACTCTCAGCAAAATCAATATAAGTTGCAGTTGATTGAGGACTCTCTGTATATGCAGCCGGATACTATGGCTGAAACAGACTATGACGTGCCAGACGAAAGGTTGAGGTTAATTTTCACTTGTTGTCATCCAGCCTTAAATGAAGCGGCGCAAGTAGCACTCACTTTACGTACCTTGTGTGGCTTAGATGTACGAGAAATTGCTCGCGCCTATCTTACTTCTGAAGTGGCTATTGGTCAGCGTATTACTCGAGCAAAGAAAAAAATCAGAGATGCAGGGATCAGTTACGAGATCCCCCATTCGGAGCAACTTAAGATTAGATTGCCCTCTGTATTGAAAGTGATTTATCTTATTTACAACGAATCCTATTCTGCTTACGAAGGCCAATCGTTAACCAGACATGATTTAGCAAACGAAGCCATCAGATTGAGCTTGTTAATGGTAAAGTTGATACCCAATGCTGAAGTGTTTGGATTAGCCGCGTTAATGTTATTTCATGACGCACGTCGCAGCTCGCGTAGTTCAGTTGATGAGCCTTACATTCCTCTTGAGCTGCAAAACAGAGCATTATGGGATCAAGAGCTGATTGAGCAAGCTAATCATTTTATGCAACTAGCTTTGCAGTGTAAGCAGCGCGGTCCTTATCAGATCCAGGCTGCTATCAGTGCGCTACATGCTAAAGCTACAAGTTGGGAAGCTACAGACTGGCGGCAAATTCAATTGTTATATATGAGTTTGTTACAACTGCTTCCTTCCCCTGTTATTGAACTAAACCTCGCAATCGCCAAGGCAAATGGCGGGCAACTTAAACAGGCTTATACTGATGTGTTAGCACTTAATGATGAGCTCCACCTCTATCAGCCTTATCATGCAGCCTGTGGCGAATTAGAAAGTCGTTTGCAATTACCTGAAAAAGCCTATTGTTCAATCACCAAGGCAATTAACTTGAGTAAAAATAGTATCGAGAGAGACTTTCTAATTACAAAACGGAGGCTGCTAATAGAAAAAGGTTGAGTGAATGTAATCCACTCGGCCTCTTTTCACGTAAAAAGTGTCAAATCTAAACAATGGTGCAGACTAAATGAAACAGAACTCTCCCCTTACACTTTTTTATGATGGTTTTTGCCCTTTGTGTTTATTAGAAATCAACAAGTTAAAACAGTTGGATGTACAACAAAACATTACTTTTGTTGATATTCAAAAGCCTTCCTTTTCTGCAGATTATCCACAGTTAGATTGGCAAGCATTAAATGCTCGTATTCATGGTTATTTGCAGGATGGAAGCTTGATCAGTGGCTTGGATGTCACTTACTTAGCTTGGAAGTTGGTCGGTAAAGGCTGGGTTTACGCGCCACTACGATGGCCTGTTATAAGATGGTTTGCTGATAGTGCTTATAACTTGTTTGCTAAAAATCGCTACCGCATTTCTTATCTTTTAACTGCTAAAAAACCCTGCGTTCCTTGCCAATCTAAGCAGAGGAAAACTAATGTTTAAAGGTAATGCGCTGGTTATAGGGGCTTCAGGAGGCATTGGACAAACACTGGTCAAACAACTTTATCAGTCAGAGAAGTATCAAGCTGTCTATGCCGTTTCCCGGACATTACCCTTAGCGCCAATTGAAGGTGTGTATTATCACACTCTAGACTCTGACAACGAAAATTTGATTGCCGAATATTGCCAAAAGCTTAAAGGGTCTAGTATTCAATTTAGTCTAGTGCTGTGTTGTATCGGTGTTTTACAGAGTACTGGGCAGGGTACTGGTCATGATAATAAAAAAACTATGCCTGAAAAACGCCTAGAAGATCTGCAACAACAGCAACTCAGTTACTACTTCACTGTTAACAGCATATTACCAGCACTGTGGTTAAAACATGTAGAAGCGCTGCTTAAAGGCTCGCAACCTTCTACTTTAGTTTTCTTTAGTGCAAGGGTCGGAAGTATCAGCGACAATCATTTGGGCGGCTGGTATGGGTACCGAGCCAGTAAAGCTGCACTCAACATGCTAATAAAGTGTGCACAAATTGAGTGTCAAAGGCGGGCAAAAAATATCTGTATGGTCAGCTATCATCCAGGAACCGTTGCCACAGAGTTATCTAAACCTTTTCAGTCAAAGGTGCCAGAAGGCAAGTTATTTACTGCTGATTTTACTGTCTCGCAGTTACTGAAAATTATCCCTAACTTAAGTCCTGAAAATGGCCCCCACTATATTGATTGGCAGGGCAGTGAGATCCCTTGGTGAATCCCGAGATGCCGCCGTAAAGATTTTTTATCACTTTTTATAATCAAAGCATTCGTAACATAAAAGACTTTCTGAAAATCTGCTGGTAATATCTAGCCAAATTATAAAAATAAAAAAGGATAGGTTATGAGCGCTCCTCGCGAACAGTTTGGTTCACGTTTAGGTTTTATTCTAGCTGCAGCTGGCTCAGCCGTAGGCATAGGTAACATGGTAGGTTTTCCCGTAGCAGCGACTAAAAATGGTGGCGGCGCATTTTTGTTGATTTACGCTATTTTTGTGGCCTTTATTTGTTTGCCTGTGATGTTGGCTGAAATGTCTGTAGGTAGGAATAGTCGTAAAGATCCATTGGGTGCCTATTCAACCATGACAAACGGTCATAAAGGCTGGAAATTGGCAGGTTGGTTGTCGATTATCACCCCTTTCATGATTGCAGTATTTTATTTAGTCATCACTGTTTGGATTTTCGGTTATTTGTTTCATTCCTTAACTGGTAACCTTGAGATGCTAGCGGACCCCAATACTTTTGGTTCCTTTATCAATGGTTTTGACCTGTTTTATTACATGGTCGCAGTATTAGCCATTATTTATTTAATTCTTCAAGGTGGAGTAAAACAAGGAATTGAAAAGGCGGCTAAGTTTATGATGCCTACCTTGTTTATTATGTTAGTCGCGTTAGTGATTTTTGTTCTGACGCTAGACAATGCCTTTGAAGGCGTAAAGTATTATGTGATACCTGACTTCAGCAAAATTAACGCTGCTGTGGTTAACGGTGCCTTATCTCAGGCATTCTTTTCGTTGTCTTTGGGTATGGGGATCATGATCACTTATGGCTCTTATCTGGATAAAAAGACTGATGTTCCCGGCTCAGCAAAAATGGTGGCTTTATTAGATACCGCTGTGGCTTTTATCGCCGGTTTGTTGATTCTGCCAGCTGTATTTTCTTTTAATCCCGATATCAACACTAATGATTTAAGTGACTCGTCGGTGGGCATGATATTTACATTTTTGCCTAAAATATTTTTAGCATTGCAAGCCACTATTGGTTATGTGGGTGCCAGTGCTGTTGCTAGTTTTTTCTTTTTATTAGTGTTTTTTGCTGCGATTACCTCCATTGTTTCAATATTTGAAGTACCAGTGGCGGCATTAATGGAAGAGAAAAAATTCAGCCGCCGCAAGGCTCTTGGTTGGATGGGGCTACTACTGGTCATTTTTTCGGTAATGGCTGCCACATCATTCGGGATACTGGATTTTTTCACTGGGTTTATCAGTTATGCAGGGCAATCTAAGTCATTCTTCGATGTGATAATTGATGTGTTTTACGACACTATTTTGCCATTGAATGGCTTGTTAATTTGTATTTTTGTGATTTATCGTTGGAAAAAGTCGAATTTTAATAAAGAGTTAGATGAAGGTGCGCCTAATTATGAACACAGCTGGTTTGAACGTTATGTTGACTTCTCGGTAGGTACTTTTATTCCTGTTATTTTGCTTTTAGTACTCATCAATACTATCGCCTTAAAATATTTTGGTGCAGCTCTGATTGGGTAACACCTGCCTGAGCTAATCTAATAAAGCCAAACCTAAAAAGTTTGGCTTTTTTGTTTAAGGCTATTAGCTTAGAAGCTCAGAGGCGTTAAGTTTATGCTGGGTGTTAGCGGAGACTTTGCATAGTATTTTACAGCATATCGTAAGGGCTAGGGTAGTTAAGCGTCATACCTAATAAATTTAAGCTTCTCGTTGGATCGATTAACTTACCGACAGCTGGTTCTTGTTCTTCGTTGAATACAGGGGGGGCTAAGTTGAGCCGCTCTGCGGCCCAAGTGTAATACTCTTGTCTGGTAGGATGTTCTGTTGCACTTAACACTAAAGTGTCTCCCCAAACCCGGTTTTCAATAATACATCTAATACTTTGAATGACATCTTCTTGATGCACTAAATTTACCCTCATTTTCGGCGCTGTTAATGCGGATTTTCCTGCTAAATAATTGACAGGATGCCTATCTTTACCCACTAACCCAGCAAGCCTAAGTATGCAGCATTGAGGGGCAAAGTAGTCTTGTACAAGCCGTTCAACTTCTAAATTGATTTGCGCAGATCGTGTATTAGGAGAGGTGGGGGATTTTTCTGAAACAACACCGTTCTGGTCACCGTATACTGAGCTAGTACTGATAAATATAACTTGTTGAATTTTGCTATCGACAACTTGCCTTAATAAGGCATCCATATTGGCACTGAATACTTCAGAAGTGGCAGTCTTGCGGCCCACAGGAATATTTAAAATGAGCAAATTCGAGTTGAAAATAGCCGCAAATTTACTATTTGTAAGTGATGTCCCTAGCTCAAACTGTAAACAAGTTAATCCTAGTGAGTTTACTCTTGCACAGCCTGCTTCAGAACGACTAGTGGCCACAATACTGTGACCACTTTGTTGTAAACTAAGGCCAAGAGGCAATCCCAACCAGCCACATCCTATAATTGCAATTTGCATTAATATATTTCATCTCACTGGGCATAAGCCCTAAGCTATCACATTGCTTTATAATGTTTGCTAACTTGAATGACATCAAGACTAGAAAGTTGTTTGATGTGCATTTGTAACTGGTTTTCTGCATCGTCGACTTTGACTAAGGTGTCACATAATTGTTCAGATTGCTCTTCTAGTGCTTCGGCTTGGTATTCTATTTTTTGTTCCATTTGTTCACCAAAACGTTGCATTTTTTGTTCGAACTTATCCATATCTCCGCCATTGAAAATAAGTTGTGTGCCAATGGCTACCATTATGTGTCCAATTGACTCTGTGACTAAGCCTTCAATTGCGTCTTCAAATTGTGCTTCCCATTGTTCACCAAAAAACTCCCCGTTTTCAAAGGACCCAGAATGCAAACGAATATCGCCATTTTCTGCATAAAAGTTGTATTGGATCTGATGGTCAAGATCGTGCAATTTATCTGACAATTCGGCTAACGCGGTATTATCTGTGCCTAATAATTCAGTAAATACTTCGTTCAGCGCGGTACTGGCTAACGCAACTGCATCTGTCGCAATTGCTGCAGCTTGCGGGGCCGCTTGATTGATACCGTCATAATAGTTATCTACCCAGTGTTGTTGTTGGGTATCCAAAGTTAATGCAACACCATCTACATACAATATTTTATCCTGAGCAATGCTAAGACGGGTATTGTTGGCTAAAGTGACTTCCAATACATTGTTCTCTAACTGCATATTACCGTTGAATTCAACGTTACACTGATTTGCTAATACTGGAAGTGAACAGCAAGCTAACGCTCCTGCAATTATCATTGTACGCATAAAATTTTCCTAAGTGATTAGTATTGATTGACACATCAAACAGAGCAAAGCTTAGGCCATAAATTAAAAGTCATAAAAAACAATTAGTTATTGATATTTTGATATTGGATCTAGTAGATGATAAACAGGTGGTTAGTGGGTTTCGCTAATAAATGGGGTTTTATGCCACTTGTATTATATAGCGACACATAGGAGATATTACTTTTATGTCTTTTGGGATTCTGTTTTTTTGGTGCATAATGTACCAAGTTTTATATACATAGGAATTGACTAGTGAGCAATTGGTACGAACCCATTTTATTTGGTTTTACATTAATTACCTTTGTTTTGGGTATTAGCAGCCTCATCATGAGCTTTTTACCTACACCTGAAGGTCATAACGTTATGCAGTCCAAAGTTGAATATAGCTTTTTTGGTGTGTCTGCTTTGGCGCTATTCGCGGTGTTTGTCTATGCCTTAGCGACTGCTTAAGGCCAGAGATTAGAAAATTAGGGTCTATCACTAACACGTTGATAGGCTCTTAGTTTAAAAGCAGGTAAAATGGCCAGTAAGTGGTCAAAAATGTCGCTTTGGATCCCTTCATATTCAATCCAGTTTTTATTGGCACTAAAACAATAGATTTCTAGTGGCACCCCTAGTTCTGTAGGTGGTCTTTGACGCACCATCAAAGTCATGTCTTTGTTGATATCGGGGTGATTTTCTAAGTATGCTTGCATATAGGCGCGTAAAGTACCTATGTTGGTAAGCCTGCGGCTATTCACTAAATCAGTGGTGTCTATGTGTTGCTCGCTGTGGAAACGTTGTAACTTTTCAAGCTTTCCTTGAATATAATTCTTTATATAACGAATTTTAGCAAATTCATCTAACATATCCTGATCACAAAAACGGATGCTTTGAATATCGATATTCAGCGAACGTTTAATTCGACGGCCACCACTTTCTGTCATGCCTCGCCAGTTTTTGACGGAATCAGTGATCAAGGTATAAGTTGGGATAGTCGAAACCGTTTTATCCCAATTTTGTACTTTTACTGTAGTCAGGCCAACTTGTAACACTTCACCATCAGCACCAAAGTTGGGCATTTCAATCCAGTCGCCTGTGTTGACCATACGATTTGCGGCTATTTGGATACCTGCAACAAAACCTAAGATAGTGTCTCTGAAAAGTAGTAGCAATATGGCAGTTAATGCGCCTAAACCTGACAGCAGCAATAATGGTGATTTATCCATTAAATTAGAGATAATCAACAAACCAGCAATGATGACCACAAATAATTTACCCACTTGGATAAATCCAGTAATAGGTGCTTTCTTAGCTAAACTTGATGCGTTGTAAGTGTCTTCAACTGTATTGAGTAGCGCACTGGCCGCCATAACTGTAGAAATAAGCAGGTAAATAATCGAAGATTTTTGCAAGAAGGCGAGTAAAGACAAGTTTTCAATTAATAGCTGACTGAGTAAGTAGATCACTAATGCAGGAATGATATGACCGATACGTCTAAAAAAGCCATGCTGATGAAGTTCATCGTCGAAACCGTTTTTACTCTTGCTGACTATTTTCCTGAGACTACTATTGAGGATACCTTTAGTTATCCAGCTACTAAGGCCTGCAAATATTAAGATACCTGTCAAAGCAACGCCTTGAAATATCCAATCATCAGGTGTGGTATGCACGCCCACTTTTTCTAAGAGGGACACTAAACTATTTGTAAGGAATTGATTATTTAGCACTTAGTTTGTCTCTTTTAATTTCGATATAAGTTTATCTTTGTTCTGCCAAACTGAATTTAACCAGCTCTGAAAACTTTGTTTAAAGGTTTCGTTGTTAAAATAATCGCCCACAATTTCGTCTGTAACTGGATGAACATTAACTCTAACAATGACCTTTTTAAGGCGGCCGCTTAACATTGCATACATTGGGCTACCCTTTGTATCTGGATAGATTACAGTCATGTCCAGCACACTAGTAAATAATTCCCCCATAGTGGCAAGAGTAAATGCAATGCCGCCAGCTTTAGGGGGTAAAAGGTGTGCAAATGGACTTTGTTTCAGTTTTTGTTTTTCTGGTGTAAAACGATTGCCTTCCACAAAGTTGATCACAGTAGTTGGTAGCTGGCGAAATTTTTCGCAAGATTTTTTAGTGGTTTCTATGTCTTTCCCTTGTAAATGGGGATTTTTTTGTAGGAAGGTTTTGCTATATCTTTGCATAAATGGCATGTCTAATGCCCATGCGCCGAGACCAACAAAGGGCAGCCAAATTAATTCTTTTTTCAGAAAAAACTTTGGCGCAGGAATTTTACCAGCAGCAAAATCCGTCAATAAAATAATATCTAACCAACTAAGGTGATTAGATATGATTAGATACCATTCTTTTTTGCTGAGCTCACCTTCAATCACATAATCAAACTCCACTTTGTTCATTATTTTGATTAAGGCCACACTACAAAAACCAAATGCACACATCATGAAGTTGAGTATGATATTAATCGGCTTAGAGACAAATGAGAAAGGCAGAATGAGTTTAATCAGGCCGAGTAAAGTAATGTTTATCGCCCAAAAAGCCAGACTGAGCATTTGTAATGTCAAATGTACTGGAAACACAATAAAACGGGGAAACACACTAAACATTTTGAGCTTTTTCTTCCGAAAGCGCCTGCAAATCTCGATCTTTTTGCTCCCATAACTCTGTAAGCCAACGCTGAAACTTGACCCTTTGTTTGTGGTCGTCAAAATAATCAGCGCCATAAATATCGCTATTTATCAAATCTTGGATAGACAACACTCTTATTTTTACCTGCACCTTTTTGACTTTACCACAGACAAACTCCCAGTAACTTGGGGTGCCTTCTGGATAATGAATAGTCACATCCAGTAGTTTATGGAGCTGTTCTCCCATGGCGCCTAAAACAAACGCCATACCACCTGCCTTGGGTTTTAGTAAATGTTGAAACTGCGCCCCTTGACGAGACCGTTTGTGTTCAGTTAAACGGGTACCCTCTACAAAGTTCATAATACTGACGGGTTTAAAAGTAAATTTTTCGCAAGCTTTACGGGTGTTTTCTAAATCTTTACCTTTTAAGTGAGGATATTTAGCTAACAAAGCTTTGCTATATCTATGCATAAAAGGGAAATCTAATGCCCACCAAGCCAATCCTAAGAAGGGGACCCAAATCAGTTCTTTTTTGAGGAAAAATTTTAGAAAAGGAATTTTGTGATTAAAAATACGCTGCAAAACTAGGATATCAACCCAAGACCTATGGTTTGATATGACCAAGTACCAATCTTTTCGACTTAAACCTTCAAGTCCAGTCGCTTCAAATTTTGTACGGCTAAATAGATTTTGATTAGCGCTATTAACTGATATCCATAATGTGGCACAACCATCCAACAAGTAGGACATAAAGGTTTGCCATATTTTGATAGGAATTAATTTAAAAAATGAACAAATTAAAATCGGTACCAACCAAAATATAGTGTTAATAAAATAACCTAATGAGGATAAGGCACCACACAATGCGGAAAAAGTCTTCGAAAACATACTGTAAAACATCACTACTGCTATAAAACTGCAGCAAGTTTAAACTAAAAACACCCTCGATATACAGTTGTTCTTTAGTGCTAGTTTTTTGCTTGCACGACTATTTCAAAAGGAAAGTTCGTCACACAAGCCTAGAAGGTTATAATCAGTAAATAAGGTAAATAGTAATTAATGTACAAATAAGGACGAGAATAAGTGCTCAGCCAAGCAAACACTGTGCTCAAAGATGTATTTGGTTTTGAAGCGTTTCGCGAATCTCAACAAGGGATTATTAATAACGTTTTAGATCATCAGAATACTTTGGCTATTATGCCTACTGGTGGTGGTAAGTCCCTGTGTTATCAAATACCAGGAGTGGTGTTTGAAGGATTGAGCATAGTTATTTCGCCACTTATATCTTTGATGCAAGACCAAGTCAGGCAACTTAATGAACTCGCTATACCCGCCTGTGTTCTGAATAGTTCGCTGTCGGACTCTGATTACCAAGAAAACTTGGATGCCATCAAACAGCAACAAATTAAGTTATTGTTTCTGGCCCCAGAAACTGCGCTGCAAGCAAATATTTTAGAGCTACTGACAAATTGTAATGTAGCTTGTATTGCCATAGACGAAGCCCATTGTATTTCAGAGTGGGGCCATGACTTCCGGCCCGAATATCGTCAGCTTAATCGTCTTATTGAGCGTTTTCCAAATGCGGTCTGTATCGCTTTAACTGCAACAGCAACACCCAGAGTGCGCGAGGATATTAAGCAGCAGCTCAATATCAAAGACAGTAGTGAATATATTTCCAGTTTTGATCGCCCGAATCTGTTTATCAGTGTGATCCCTAAAGACAACCCTTATCTACAATGTAAAAGTTTTGTTGAACAACACCCGCAACAGTCAGGGATCATTTATTGTCAATCTCGTAAAGGAGTGGATGAACTCACCGCTAAACTGCAACAAGATGGATTCTCAGTGCTGCCTTATCATGCAGGACTGAACAGTATTAAACGCAACGATTATCAGGAACGTTTTATTCGTGATGATGTGCACATCATAGTTGCCACCATTGCCTTTGGGATGGGCATTAATAAACCCGATGTGCGTTTTGTATTGCATTACGACTTACCCCAAAATATTGAAGGCTATTACCAACAAATTGGTCGTGCTGGTCGTGATGGTTTAGACGCTGAGTGTTTATTATTATTTGGCTACGGTGACACAGGAAAAATTCGTTTCTTTATTGAGCAAATGAGTAACGAACAAGAACAACGTTTGGCAAATATGCACCTCAATCAAATGTTAGCGTTGGCTGAAGCCGAAGATTGTAGACGTACGCCTCTACTCGCCTACTTTGGGGAAAAATCGACTAAAGAAAATTGCGCTAATTGTGATAACTGCACCAATGAAAGCAAAGAAAAATCTGATTTAACCGTACCTGCTCAAAAGTTCTTGTCCTGCGTGCATCGCACCGGTCAAAGGTTTGGTGCTAGTCATATTATTGATGTATTGCGCGGCTCTAGCGCTGAGAAAGTATTGCAAAACCAGCATAACTTGCTTTCAACCTACAACATCGGCAATGAGTTTACTAAAAAGCAGTGGATGGCGCTGGCACGGCAACTCATTCAAAAAGGGTTGCTTAACCAAGAAGAACAATTTGGCGGCTTAAAACTCACCCAAAAAGCTGCAGATGTATTAAAAGGTAAGGTGCCATTTTTTGCGTTGTTGCAACAACCTGTTGCGGCAAGCAGTCATGCTTCTAAAGCAATCGCCAACCCAGGTGATCAAAAATTAATTGCAATATTAAAAGCCGATCGCAAGCGGTTAGCCGATGCGGCAAACTTACCTCCGTATGCTATTTTCTCGGATCGTACTCTGAACGAAATGGCTTATTATTTTCCTCATTCTCAAGAAAGCCTGTTGCGTATCCATGGCGTAGGGCAAGCCAAGTTAGATAAATATGGTCAGCATTTCCTCGAACTTATCAGTGAGTTCTGCCAGAAAAATGATATTCAGGAAGTCGCTAATACTCAAACTGCCAGCAAAACAACTGTGAGTAAAAGTAGTGCAACTCATTCTAATAGTCGCAGTGCTGAAATAGTCAGTGCTTATCAACAAGGCCAATCTATTTCATCTTTGGCGACACAATTTAAGGTAAAAGACGGCACTATCCTTAATCATTTATACCGTTACGTTCAGGATGGGCATAAGATTGCAAAACCCAATCAACTATTAGAGCAATCAGCTTTGAACCAAGGCGAGATTGATTTGGCTTTAGCTGCATTTGCAGAGCATTCCCATGAACGTTTAAAGCCTGTATATGACGCGCTGAATGAACAAGTGGGTTATGACCAGTTACATTTACTTAGGATATATTATGTTAGTCAGTTGGCTGAATAATGAGTTTTCTGACTGCCTAAGCAGCGCGATCGAGCGCTTACAACCCGAAAATATCTAAGCCTTACTCAAATTCATACTTTTTGCGTAAGCGTTGACGCTCGCTGTCAATTTTACTCTGCAGAGCCTGAATAACCGGTTTATCACTTATATCATTAAACTCATAGCGCACTTCTTCTAGGCCCCACAATCCAATACCAGAATTTTCTGGCAGTTGTTGCAATAAGCTTTGTGCCTGCTCGTATTGCCCAGCATGAATAGACAAGGCAAATTCAAATGCAGCCATGTATTGGTAAAAATCATAAGATGCACGGTGGTCTAATTTATATTGTTCCAACAGCAGTAACATTTGCTCTGCTAATTTTTTTGCTTGATTTGTGTCGCCCAGTTTGCGTAATACGCTAATGTACGAAACTGTAACATTTAATTGCTCAATTGAGGGCGTAGGCGGGATCAATTGCTTGACGCGTTTTCTTAACTCACCAAGCTGTTCACTCTTTCGGGCAATATCGATTAATACCATGGCGTCTTCTGAAAAAATGTTGAAATATTGATTGGGTACCAGTGCATTCCATAACTCATCAAATGATTTGTTGGGCAAAGAGTAACCATTAATATAAGCCGCGGTATAACTAAAAGTCCCCCAGTATCCGTTACTGGTCATATCGATATTGTCTAACAATGTTTGGGCGCGCTGGTGTAGGCCTAGTTTGTTTAAGTAATAAAAATAGTTATGAGTGTTGCGTTGGTTGGGGTTCTCTTCATGAAAGCGTTGCGCGGTCAATAAGCCTAGCTCAGGGTTTATGTATGAGACGTAACGAGATACGTCTTCTGTTGTGGCATTTTGTTTAAAATCTTGCGCGTCTGCAGGTGACAAACAATCTAGCACAAAATATTGCAGGCGGTTTTTGTAGACTAACTCTAGCGCTGCAGGGGCAATACTATCGACAAATTTTGCAATATCTTCGCAAGGTGCATAACGACTTGCAAGAGTAGTAAAATACTGAAACTGAAAATCATAATCAAAGGGGTAGGCCCGAATCGCCTTTTGGTAAAGTTGCACGGCTTTATCGGTTAGTTGGGCATAATCGTCGTAGCTTACTGCCAAGGAGTAAATCGCATCGCGGTTTAAAGAGTCGAGCGCTAAAGCTTGCTCAGCAAAGCCAAAAATCTGCACATCAGTCACATCATCATTTTCCGTATTAGACACATCAACAACTCCCACATAGGCGGCTAGGCCCAAAATGGCTGATGTATCAGGGTACTGTTCAAGCAAGGTATTTAAGATCAGTTTGGCCTGATTAATATCCGCGGTTGTTTTACGGTTTGCTAGAGCACGGGCGATAACCAATTGTTCAACGGCTTTATAATCCAGTTTATCAAGAGCCGCTGCATAGCGGTCATCCTGATGGATAAGTTTGAGTTTAAGCGCCGAGGCCACCTGATCACTGACTTCTTCTTGCAATACAAACACATCTTCGAGTTTACGATCAAAGGTATCTGAGAAAAGGTGCGCCCCCGATTGAGCATCAATTAGTTGTACAGTAATGCGCAAATTGTTCTGACTTTTACGCACGCTACCCTCAATCAAATAATCAGCTTTGAGCTCAGCAGCAATCACGGTTAAATCTTTTTGCACATTTTTATAGGCAAAACTGGTGGTACGCCCCAGTACTTTTAAATCACGAATACGCACCAGTGTATTGAGTAGTTCTTCGGTCAGGCCGTCAACAAAGATGTCTTGCTCGGGATCATTACTCAGGTTTAAAAATGGCAATACTGCCAGCACTTTGGTTTGGTTTTGGGGAGTAACTAATTCAGCTTCCGGCACTACTGGTGTGGCTGGAGAAGATAACCACAATTTATCGACAGCAAGATAAACAAGTAATAACACCACCACACTCACTAACCACAGATTAATTTTTCGCCCTGTTTGGTTGGTGATGGAAGTGCTTTGCTCGACTTCGCTGGTGGGACGAATACCCTCTGGGGTCAATTCAAATGCCCAAGCAAAAATACAGGCAATAGGAAAACCTATTATTAGCACCACAGTAACAATGGTGCCAAACAGTGTAGGTAACTGCAGATAAGGGGAAATAACGGAAATGATTTGTATCACCAGCCAAGCAGTGACCAGATACACACTTGAGACTTTTACTACATTGCGGCGTTTAAGTTCCTTGAAAAATGACATGTTGTCCCGTGCTTATATTTATCGTGATTTCATTTCACATTGCTCGCAACCGCAACAGCATGGCCGCACTCTTAAAGTGTTAGTGTTTGTTATATCACCGGTTATCGTTAATGTGAATGTTTGCTTAAGGAAAAATAACGATAAAATAATCATGTGCGCATAGAGTATTTTTACAATAATTTCAATAAACAAGGGAGCGACTAATAATGACTTTTACTTAGAATTGATTTTGTTAATCAGATGGCTGAATCACTAGCTTTGATAAGATCTCTTTAGCCTAAATAAGCTTCACTAGTGCTGACCGGCGAAATCAGCTAAAATGCGCGCCCTAATTTTCCAATGGCGAGGCAATCTATGAGTGAACCCATCAATCGCACTATTTCTGTTGCGCCAATGTTGGATTGGACCGACAAACATTGTCGATATTTTCTAAGACAAATTTCACAACACGCACTTTTGTATACTGAAATGGTGACCACTGGCGCCATCATTTTTGGCAAAGGTGATTATCTTGCTTATAACCAAGAAGAACATCCTGTAGCTTTGCAATTGGGAGGTTCTGATCCAGCTGATATGGCGCGCTGTGCAGCAGAGGCGCAAAAGTACGGTTATGATGAAGTGAATATTAATGTGGGTTGTCCTTCTGATCGGGTACAAAATGGCAGGTTTGGTGCGTGTTTAATGGCTGAACCTGAAGTCGTGGCAGCATGTATAAAGAGTATGCAGGCTGAGGTTGATATCCCTGTTACCGTTAAGTCCCGTATCGGCATTGACGATATGGATGAGTACCAAGATTTAACACGCTTTATTGAGGTTGTTGCGGCTTCGGGGTGCGATACTTTTATTGTGCATGCCCGAAAAGCATGGTTAAAAGGTTTAAGTCCTAAGCAGAATCGTGATGTTCCGCCATTGATGTATGACCGCGTTTATCAATTAAAGCAACAGTTCGCAGATTTACACATCAGTCTAAACGGTGGTGTCAAAACCTTGGATGATGTAGCGCTTCACTTAAATCATTTAGACGGTGTGATGATCGGCCGAGAGGTTTACAGTAATCCTTTTATTTTAGCTGAAGTGGACGCGCGATTTTATCAAGGCAACACTGTTGGCAAAGTCTGTAAAACTAGAGCTGAAGTGGTGATGGCCATGTTGCCCTATGTAGAGCAGCAAATTGCTTTAGGCGCTCGGCCGTGGAATATCGCAAGACATATGTTGGGCTTGTTTCAAGGACAAGCTGGTGGGCGTATTTGGCGCAGATACTTGAGTCAAAATGGCACCAAAGCTAATGCAGGTGTTGAGCTATTAACTGATGCCTTGGATGTATTGTTAGAGGCGCAATTTAAAGCTAAACAATTTCAAACTGAAGTAATTGGTTAAATTGACCAAAGCAATGGTAAAAAAAACCATATTTTAGGATCGTACATTATTTCGGCATAGCTAAAATGTCGAGTATAAAAATAAAATTTTATATAAATCAAATAGATAAAATTAATTTCATGATTGGCACAACTATCGCAAAGGATAATGCGACTTATACAATAACTGATTTAAAACAGTTATTAACACACTAAACCAAAAGGAAATTATCATGTTTACTAAATCTAAAATTGCTGCCATCGCACTGACTTCTACTTTAGCTTTTGCTTCTACAGCTCAAGCCGAAAACGTTTCGTTAGAACAATACGTAAGCAGCATGGTAAATCAAGCGATGCAAGTGGCACAGCAAGAAGTGAAAAACAACGTACGTTCAGCTGTATTGACTGTTGCTAACAACGTTAGTTTTAATGAAGAAAAGAATTATGCCGCTAAAGTTACCATCACTGATCTTAAAAATGTAGAGGCAACTCAATCACAAGCTGAATAAGGAATTGACTATGTTTAATCAAATATCTTTATTTATCATGTTGTTGACGCCAGTCATTGCCTACGTGGCAGGAGCGGTAATTTTTAGTTTTGTTGAGTGTCTACGCAAAAATTCAGCGCAAACTAAATGTAACAGCATCCTTAGTTTTAGAAACGGTCTCTAATAGTAGTATTGACCGTTTTTTTATGACCTTAGCAAACTTTCCAGTCCAATAGTCTTAATCTCTCAACGCAAAAAATAAATCTTAGATCTTTGTTAGCTTACTGAACTGTTTTGTATGTCAATAATACAATGGTCATTATTGAACGAGTGTTCATTTGAATTAATGACTTTCAAAGCAAAATCTCAACAAAAGTAATAAAAAACCTTATGAGCTTAATTGTGCATCTTGAAAGGTAGGCGGCTTAATCATAGCCTGACAGTTCCCATCACTGCGGCAAGGAAATTTAGGTGTTGGTTAACAAATCTAAATCGCGACCATTCAAATACACACCAAATTCTCTGATCAACATATTAATATAGTGACGGGGAACTTTGTCACATGATTGAAGCTTTTTAATGGATGATAAACGACATCCCAAACGTTGGGCAAAACAACTGGCGGGAATACCTCTATGGGCAAGAAAAGTTAAAAAACGTTTACCGGTCATAACAATTACCTCTACACCTAAACCGCATCTCAGGAATTTATTTGACGCATTTATAGCATATTAGTTCCTTGTTTTTAGTATCTAGTTACATACTGTTAACATTTTTGGTGGCCTAATACAGGTAATCAATGTCATCTCGCTCTCATCAAATTGGAGCTCAAATTTTTTCTGTCACTTAGCCCAAATAACGAAGATCCTTTGATGGCCTTTAGAGTGAAATTTACACATAGGAAGTCTAGAAAATATCCTTTGTGATTTTCACTAACAATTTAGTCGATTTGACTAAATTGTTAGGTTAGCGCAACAAACAGATTAAAGCCTACTTCCAATATCTGAATAAAAATCCATATAAATCAATTATTTATTCCTATTTGTTAAATTGGCACAACACTTGTAATAGATTGAGTAGTGCTGGAATGGCCCAGCAGTAAAACTGATTAATATGATTGGAGAAATAGAAATGGGTATGTTTACGAGAATGTCAGACATAGTACAAGCCAATATCAACGCCATCTTAGATAAGGCGGAAGATCCATCCAAAGTAATTAAATTACTTATCCAAGAAATGGAAGAAACCTTGGTGGAATTGCGCTCTGTAGCAGCGACTAACTTAGCTGAGAAAAAACAGGTGCAACGCCAGGAAGATAAACTGCAACAACAAATCAATTCATGGCAGGCAAAGGCAACTTTAGCAGTAGAGAAAGATCGTGAAGATTTGGCTCGAGCAGCATTAGGTGAAAAGCATCTTTGTCAGCAAAAACTGACTGTTTTAGCCGAGGAGCAAAACGTAGTAGAAGAATCGCTGTCTAAATTGCAAGCTGATATGGGGAAATTGCAAGACAAACTAGTGGAGGCGCGTGCTAAGCAAAAGTCTCTGATTGTGAGAGAGCGTTCGGTAGCAGTAAGAATGACAGCTAAAAATAAAGCGCATTCAGTCAAGGTTGATGATGCGATTATTCGTTTTGAACAATATGAACGTCGCATTGATGACCTAGAGTCACAAGTAGAGGCCTACGACTTAGTCAATGAATCACAAGGCTTAGATGCACAGTTCAATCAACTTGAAGCTGAGAGCCAAATTGAGCAAGAGTTAGAAGCTTTACGTAAAAAGGTGGCTTAGTTTTGATTGAACAATGTGTTAGTGGCAATCAATCGTTGCCACTAACAGCCAAAACTTAAAGACAAAGGAGTAAAAAATGAAGCGTTATTATGAAGTTAACAGATTATATAAAGATTCAGTACATCGTAAAGTGTCGGGCGTATGTGCTGGTTTAGCTAAACATTGGAGTGTGCCTAGATTGTTAGTTCGTATAGTGGCTGTGGTCTGTTTAATAACATTGCCAATGGTTACTGCGATTGCCTACATCACTGCTACAGTCTTGATCCCTAACAGATAGGAGTAGGGTATGTTTAAAAACATCGTTCTGGCGGTATTGATAGCGATAGTGTTGACCTATAGTTTGGGTCACCTAGCAACCCAGTGGCTGGATTTACATTTTTCTTTTGCCGAATATGATTTTGAGCCGATAACCTCAATTCTTGCAGTGACAGCTATAGTCGCAATATTAGTAGTAGTGGGTTTTATTATCGCATTTAGTATTTTTGCCGCGATTATTTTTGCCTTAATTGCAGCAGTTATTGGATTGTTTGTTGCTGGATTAAGCGTGTTTTGGCCGGTTATCTTATTTACCTTAGTGATTTTTCTTTTAGTGAGAGACAAACAAACTCCCGCCTACTGAAATTAACATAAGACCTAGGTCAAACTTTTGTGTTTAATGGTTGGCATGTTAAATAGAATTACTGAATAATTGAAAGCATATTTATTATCTTTAGGTGGTTTATGCTTCGATTGATTGTATTGCTGAGTAGTGTAGTAACGGGTTCCCTTTTCGCTGAGGTAATAGTAACAAACGCAACCGTCAGATTACTGCCCCCTGGAGTGCCAAATACCGCGGCTTATTTTTCAATTGAGAACCGTTCCGATACAAAACAAATTTTGATAGCGGCTTCTGCAGACTTCGCCGCTAAAGCAGAAATACATAATCATATTATGGTGAATGATATGATGAGTATGCAACAACAGTCAGAGGTGATTATTCAGCCCGGTGAAAGTGTGCAGTTTTCTCCTGGAGGTCTGCATATTATGCTGTTTGGATTGAAACAGCCTTTGCATCAAGATCAGTCTGTTACTATTACATTGCTGACCAAAGCGGGGGAGTCCATTATTATCACGGCTAATGTCACTCAGCCTTCTGTACATAAACATCATTAGGAGAAAATATGAAACAGTATCTTACCCCCAAATGGCTATTAAGCATGTTTGCACTTGTTATTTTCTTATTATGGATAGTGTCAGTATATTGGAGTTTCGAGCCTGAATTATTTGAACCTGAACTTGTGGCGCAACAACAAGCAAGTCAGAAAAATGAAACGGTTGTTGCAGGTTACACTATCACTACGAGTTTGATAAAAGTCAGTGAAACCTTGTTAAATAAACCTGGAGGCTATTTGTCAAATGATGTCTTGCCACCAAGTGTCATGATGGACAATATGCCTAGTTGGGAATTTGGTGCCTTAGAAATGACCCGCGATTTGGCCTTAGCCATGCGTCAGGATTTTAGTCGCTCACAAAGTCAATCCTTAGAAAATCCCTTTCTAACTAAAGCCCAACCGCAATTTAATATAGATAGTTTAAGCTGGATGTTGCCATCAGCAGAATCAAAATATCAAGAAGGCATTGATAATTTATATGCCTACAGAAGTAGCCTTGCTGACAGTCGCCAAAAACAGGGCCAGTTTTATGCCCGGGCAGATAATTTGAGAGATTGGCTTAAACAGATAGAAAAACGCTTGGGCAGTTTCTCACAACGTTTGAGTGCCAGTGTCGGTCAAGAACGTCTTGATACAAATTTAGCGGGTGATGCTCAAGCTATGCAATCTACCCCTACGGCGAATAGGTTGGCTGAAAAAACCAGCTGGTGGAAGTTAGATGATAACTTTTATGAAGCCAGAGGGGCAAGTTGGGCATTGATACATTTTTTAAAGGCAGTAGAGGTGGATTTTGCTGAAGTTCTCGAGAAGAAAAACGCTGCAGTGAGTCTACAACAAATTATTCGAGAGCTAGAAGCCACACAAGAGTCTCTTTGGAGTCCAATGATATTAAACGGCAGTGGTTTTGGTACCTTAGCTAATCATTCATTAGTTATGGCGAACTATATTTCTCGGGCAAATGCTGCTCTAATTGAGCTAAGCGAACTATTGAATCAAGGTTAAATTATGAAAAAGACAGTCCTAACGTTAGGCTTAATTGTCTCGGGTGCCAGTGCTACTGCACAAGCTGATACCTTGCTTGGCCTCTATGCGGGGGCGCAGGGGTGGAATATGCAAACCACAGGTGGTTTTTCAAGTGATGGCACCAATGCGGATTTTAATTTTGAAGATCAAACCAATTCGAACATTTATGTAGCCTTTGAACATCCGGTTCCTTTAATTCCCAATATAAAGATACAACGAACCTTAATGGACACCTCAGGTGAAACAACATTAAATTCCCAATATACCTTTGGTGGTGAAATTTATGCTGATAACACTGATGTGCTCGCCGATGTGCAATTAACAACTACAGATTTTATTTTGTACTACGAGTTGTTTGATAATGATTTAATTAGTTTTGATGTAGGCATTAATGCAAAACAAATTGATGGAGAACTTTTAGTTACTGAAAAAGATAATCCTTCTTCTACGTCTAGAGAAGCGTTTTCTGGGCCTGTTCCAATGCTTTATTCGCGGTTGGCAATAGGCATTCCCTTTAGTGGCTTTGGTGCTTTTGCAGAAGGCAGTTTCTTAAATATTGATGATCACACCTTGTCAGATTACCAAGCAGCCTTGACTTATAGCTTGATGGAAAATTTGGCGTTAGATGTCACTTTTCAATTAGGTTATCGGGCTGTTCAGTTAGAGTTGGATGACTTAGATGATATTTACTCTAACCTTGAATTTAAAGGCGTATACGCTGGTTTAGAGGTGCATTTTTAATTTCATCTGATTTGGTTATAAAAAATTAGTTTTTATTCTTTCCGGTTATGTCCTTATATCGCTAACCTATAGTTGTATTAATAACGGTTAGCGATTCTATGTCTTCAGTAATAAATCAAGCCAATGGGCTTGCCGCAGGTTTAAATGAAAACCAGTGGTCTCAAATAAATCAGGCTACGGCCACTCTCAATCCACAACAACTGACTTGGTTAAGTGGTTATCTGGCTGGTTTGGCGCAAAATGGCCAATCTACAGTGTTATCACAACCCGATAGTGGACCAGCAAAGTTTTTGACTATTTTATATGGTTCGCAAACCGGTAACGCTAAATCCGTTGCTCAGGAATATAAAGCCAAATTAGATGCGCTTAATGTTCCCGCTAAAATCGCCAGTATGGCTGATTATAAGCAGAAGCAATTGAAGACTGAAAGTCATCTTGTCGTTATTGTCAGTACCCATGGCGAAGGCGAAGCGCCTGATGATGCTGTTGCACTGCACAGCTTTTTAGGTGGCAAAAAAGCGCCTAAACTTAATGAGTTAAAGTTTGCTGTTTTAGGATTAGGCGATACAAGCTACGAATATTTCTGCCAAACAGCCAAAGATTTCGACAAACGTTTACAGGATCTCGGAGCAACTCGCATTACAGATCGTGTTGACTGTGATGTAGATTATGACGCCGCTGCTACGGCTTGGTTTGACACTGTCACTCACCAAGTGAAAGACGAGTTAAGTGCGAAGAGTGCTCGCTCTGTTGCGCCATCGTTAACGATGAATTCTAATGCTGCCGTTGCCAATCAATACACTAAAAAATCGCCTTATACTGCAACCTTACTTGAAAGTCAGAAGATAACAGGTCGAGATTCAGTGAAGGATATCCGTCATATTGAAATATCCCTTGAAGATTCAGGTATTCAATATCGACCAGGTGATGCATTAGGTGTGTGGTTTAAAAATGATGAAACCCTAGTGGCTGAGTTAATCGCTGCCCTTGATTTAAAAGCTGATACCTTGGTTAACTGGTCAGGTGATGAATACAGTCTTAATGATGTTTTGGTGAATCAATTAGAGCTAACTCAAAGTTATCCCACTTTTGTCAGCAAGTATGCAGAATACGCCAAAAGTGTCGAACTTAATGCGTTATTAGATGATAAGTCGGTATTGCGAGAGTTTTTAGCAGAGCGCCAAATCATCGATATCATTCGTCATTTTCCTGCAAAGTTAACTGCACAAGAGCTGGTTGACACATTGCGAGGCATGACTCCACGACTCTACTCCATCGCTTCTAGCCAAGCTGAAGTAGAAGATGAAGTGCACCTTACCGTTGCCTTAGTTGAATACGAGGCCCATGGTCATGCCCACCAAGGTGGTGCTTCGAGCTTTTTGTCTACACGACTAGATGAAGGTGGTGAAGTAAATGTATTTGTTGAAACAAATGACAATTTCCGGTTACCCGATGACGGCAATACCCCTGTTATTATGATAGGTCCAGGTACAGGAATAGCGCCCTTCAGAGCGTTTATGCAACAACGTGAAGCGGAAGAGTCAAGTGGTGAGAATTGGTTGTTCTTTGGCAATCCCAATTATACTCAGGATTTCTTGTATCAAACAGAGTGGCAACGTTTTGTTAAAGACGGTGTCGTTAATAAAGTCAGCTTGGCATTTTCCAGAGATCAAGAACAAAAAGTGTATGTGCAGCATCGAATGCTTGAGCAAGGTGCAGAGTTATACAAATGGCTTGAGCAGGGCGCCCACCTTTATGTATGTGGTGACGCTAACCATATGGCCAAAGATGTACAAGACGCTTTAGTGCAAATTGTGATTGAACATGGTGCCAAAAGCGAAGAGCAAGCAGAACAGTATATTTCTGACTTGCGCCGTGCAAAACGTTACCAGAAGGACGTTTATTAATGAGTACTGACAACAAAAATTTCGTAGTTGAAGGCAAGTTAGCCGATAACGAACGCCTGAAAGGCCAAAGTGATTTCTTACGTGGCACCATTGCAGAAGATTTGCATGATGATTTAACCGGTGCATTTGTTGGTGATAACTTCCAACTGATTCGTTTTCACGGGATGTAC
This sequence comes from uncultured Paraglaciecola sp., assembly GCF_963977085.1. Classification (GTDB taxonomy): domain Bacteria; phylum Pseudomonadota; class Gammaproteobacteria; order Enterobacterales; family Alteromonadaceae; genus Paraglaciecola. The sequence continues at coordinate 365,172 of NZ_CAXBNC010000003.1, forward strand.
CAGCAAGACGACCGCGATATTCGAGCAGAGCGCGCAAAACAAAAATTAGAGCCTCTACAAAACGTCATGTTAAGAGCACGTTTGCCCGGTGGTATTATTACTACCGAGCAGTGGTTAGCCATTGATAAGTTTGCAGAAGAAAAAAGCATTTACGGCAGTATTCGTTTAACAACTCGTCAAACGTTTCAGTTTCATGGAGTGTTAAAGCCTAACGTTAAACCTATGCACCAAATGCTTAATCAAGTGGGTGTTGATTCTATTGCCACTGCAGGTGATGTTAATCGCAACGTGTTGTGTACTTCTAATCCTGTAGAGTCTGAGTTACATCAAGACGCTTATGAGTGGGCAAAAAAAATCAGTGAACATTTGTTGCCTAAAACACGCGCCTACGCAGAGATTTGGTTGGATGGTGAAAAAACAGAAACAACAGATCATGAGCCTATTTTAGGTAATCATTATTTACCCCGTAAATTTAAAACAACAGTGGTTATTCCGCCGCAAAATGATGTTGACGTGCATGCTAATGACTTGAATTTTGTTGCTATCGCTGAAAACGGAAAATTAGTTGGTTTTAATGTATTAGTAGGTGGTGGATTGGCCATGACTCATGGTGATACTTCCACTTTCCCACGTAAAGCCGACGATTTTGGTTTTATCAGTTTAGCGCATACTTTAGCTGTTGCTGAAGCTGTGGTAACCACACAGCGAGATTGGGGTAATCGTGTAAATCGTAAAAATGCCAAGACTAAGTACACACTAGAACGAGTGGGTGTTGAAAACTTTAAGGCAGAAGTAGAAAAACGCTCAGGTGCTACTTTTGCAGAAAGTCGACCTTATGAGTTTACTTCTCGAGGTGATCGTATAGGTTGGGTTGAAGGTATCGATGGCAAACATCATCTTACTCTGTTTATCGAAAATGGCCGTATTTTGGATTATCCAGGCAAAACCCTTAAAACGGGCTGTGCGGAAATTGCAAAAATTCATAGTGGCGATTTTCGTCTTACTGCCAATCAGAATTTGATCGTGGCGGGTGTACCTAAAGAGCAGAAAGCTGAAATCGAAAAGCTAGCCCGTGAACACGGACTAATGTCAGATGAAGTCAGTTTGCAACGTAAAGATTCAATGGCTTGTGTGTCGTTACCCACCTGTCCATTAGCCATGGCAGAGGCAGAACGTTATTTACCTGATGCAGTAACTCAAATTGAAGGGATTTTGGCAAAACATGGTATGCCCGATGAAAGTATTATTTATCGTGTTACCGGTTGCCCAAATGGCTGTGGCCGTGCAATGCTGGCAGAAGTTGGCTTGGTTGGTAAAGGTCCAGGAAAATACAACTTCCATTTAGGGGGGGATCGTCAAGGTACACGTATTCCTAGAATGTATCGTGAGAATATTGATGAAAAAGAAATCATGAGTGAGTTGGATAGTTTAATTGGCCGTTGGTCAAAAGAGCGTAACGCCGGCGAAGCTTTTGGTGATTTTCTTATTAGAGCTGAAGTGATTAAACCTGTTATTGATTCAGCCAAGGACTTCTATGATGACCCAAGCTATTCAATCTAAGGTTGTAGGCAGTGTAAAACTGAGTCTTTCAGGTGACGAATTGGCGCAAACCAATAGTCGCTTAGAAAAACAGTCTGCTATACAACGAGTGACCTGGGCTTTAGAAAATCTGCCACAGAACTTTATGTTGTCATCAAGTTTTGGTGCACAAGCTGCAGTAATGTTGCATATGGTGACCCAGCAGCATCCTGATATTCCTGTGGTGCTCACTGATACAGGCTATTTGTTTGCTGAAACCTACCAGTTTGTGGATGAATTAACAGCACGCCTTAAGCTTAATCTGAAAGTTTATCGTGCTGATGTGTCATCTGCATGGCAAGAAGCGCGCATGGGGAAATTGTGGGAGCAAGGATTAGAAGGCATAGAAAAATACAATACCTTGAATAAAGTTGAGCCTATGCAAAAAGCGCTCGATGAACTACAAGTTAAAAGTTGGTTTGCGGGTTTACGCCGCAGTCAATCAGATATGCGAGAGACCTTGCCTGTTGTGCAGCAGTTGAAAAATCAATATAAGATTTACCCTATTATTGATTGGTCAAACAAAGATGTTCACATGTATTTAAAAGAACATGATCTTCCTTACCACCCGTTGTGGGAAAAAGGCTATGTGTCTATTGGTGATTGGCACAGTACACGTTCTTTGGAAGAAGGTATGAGTGAACAAGATACTCGTTTCTTTGGATTAAAAAGAGAATGTGGTCTGCATGAATTTGGCGATGGCATTTAGCGCTTTCCAAGCACTATTTCATTTGTTGCGCTAGCAACTATGAATTAACTACAGTATATCAAACGCATTGCCTAGCGTGATTCTGAGCGACTTTACGTAAGTATCTTGTCGCTTTTGGGTTACTAATTTACATAATTCAGCACCTGTAGTGGTAAATTTGTAATAAACCAAAGTGGTGCCGGTGCGTTTTGCATTTAAATTTAATGTTTGTCCTGCACAACGCCATTCTGCCGTCACCCCTGTTGGTAATTCGCCAGATTCAATTTCACTATTGTGAATTAAACCTAAATCCATTAGTGACAAAATATCAGGGTACCCTAAGCCAAATGTGGCCAAGTTAAGTTGAAGTTCTTTGTGGGAGCTGAAGAATGACCAAAGACTGGTTTTTTGATAATAACCAAGCAAAAGTTTAGGCGTCGCTTCACCTTTACGGCGGCTGGTGAGATTGACTGCATGACGAAAAATTTGCGCATCTTTTTGAGTGAGCTGCTTTAATATACCTAAGGTTTTTAAAGAAAAACTACCCGGTCTTGCCGTCTCGACTGCAAATATCTTGCCCCATAGTTCCTGCATGGCAGGAGAAAAAATCTCTTCCGCCATTTTTACGAAACTAAAAAACCAATCAGGATCTAAGTCTTCTTCTTTTCCTTCATCTAGACAAAAATCCAAGGCTCTCGCTAGGATATTTTCTAGATTTTTTAATTTTCGTTGAGCCAATAGTTCTTTCTTACGTTTAATTTTTTCATTGCTGCTAGTGGATGTTATTGGGCGGGTATCTTCACGCACGCCAGCTTGAGAAAACCAATGTAAGATACGTTTTTGAGTAGATTGCCTATTTATCTTATTTTCTGATTGCCCCTTAGCTGAGTCCACACTGGCATCTACTTTTTGTGAATGCATTGGTTTTAACGGGTTTGTAGTGGGCGGAGAATGAGATTCTATTTTCATGAAACTTAAATCACTGCAATAAATTTTGTATTGTTGCTCTGTATATTGCGTTAATTCATGTTACATGAGCAAATAAAAATGTTAACTTTAATTATACGGGTAAGTAATTTTATACCCTCATAGCTTTTTCTTTGTGTTTTGTTGAATTGAATGTAAATGAATGTCAAACCTATGGCATGGTTATTACATGCAGTAGGATCTCGAACTTATGGAATGTAAATGAGCTCAAGCAAATATGACAATGATGAATTAATTTTCTTATCAGAAGATGTCCATTCATTCACACCAGAGATTACTGGTGTGTGGAATGTATTGGTGGTCGACGATGATGAAGAAATACATTCTGTAACTAGGCTTGCTCTGTCAGATTTGGTTGTAAACGATAAATCTTTGCATTTTATCCATGCTTATTCTGGTACTGAAGCATTAAAAATAATTGAAGAAATGGGATCTTCAATCGCCATTATTTTACTCGATGTGGTGATGGAGTCTGATGATGCAGGCCTAAATGTAGCAAAAATAATGCGCGAAGAATTAAAGATTATGGAACCACGCATTATTTTAAGAACAGGGCAGCCTGGCTATGCGCCCGAAGAACAAGTCATTAAAGATTACGATATCAATGACTACAAAACTAAAACTGAGCTAACCCGCAGTAAATTGGTGACAACCATTATTGCTTCTTTGCGTTCTTATCAACAAATATTGACCATTAATCAAAGTCGTTTAGGCCTACAAAAAATTATTGTCTCTGCTGCAAACCTAATGGAAGAACATTCTGTTAAGAGTTTTTGTGAAGGTGTAGTCACTCAAATTAGCTCACTTATTGGTTTGGAAGCGGGTGGGGTTGTCTGTGCTAAAGCGGGCTCGGTATTAGATAAAGAAGATGATGGCGTATATATATTAGGCGCGGCAGGTGAATTTGCTTCCTATATCAATGAAAGACTAGACAGTTTACACAATTCACGCATTGTAAAATTTGTGACTTGCTGTTTACAACTGAAAGAACACATATTTGAGAAAGAATTTTCGGTGCTCTATCTCAATAGCTCGGGTTACGAGGCTGCCGTTTATTTACAAATAGGCAAAGAAATTAATTCCATTGACCAACAACTACTCGAAGTATTTTTATCTAGTATTTCTATTGGTTATGAAAACGTCAATTTATTCCATCAACTCCGCACAGCAGCCTTTAGAGATTGGTTAACTAAGTTGCCTAATCGCAGTGAATTTATCAATATGTTGGATGATAGTGTTGTTGCTAAACGCAAATCTGAAAATTCAGTTGTGGGGTTAATTGATATCAATCATTTTGCTGATATTAATGATGGGCTAGGCCAAGATGCCGGTAACAGTACTTTGCTTGCAGTGACCAATCGAATACAAGAAACATTTTTAGACAAGGTGAAAATAGGGCGAATTGGATCAGATGTCTTTGGCCTAATTGGCGCCGAATTTTTTGTTAATCCCCAAACATTAAATGAAATTTTTGTGGCGCCATTTAAAGCAGGTGAACATACCTTACCACTTTCGGCTAGTTTTGGTTTTTGTCGATTAGATGGAAAGCCACAAAGCGGCATTAATATTCTCAAACATAGCAACATTGCATTAAATAAAGCCAAGAAAAATCTTAATACAAACTATGAATATTACGCGCCAGAGATGGAAGAGGAAACAACTTGGCGTTTAGATATGATCAGGCAACTGACCAGAGATTTCCAGGCTAAGAAGTTACAACTTTGGTATCAACCTCAAGTGGACTTAGTCACTGAACAAATAGTAGGGATGGAAGCATTATTACGCTGGCCCACGTCTGACGGCGGGTTTGTTTCGCCTGCGGTATTTGTTCCTTTAGCTGAGTATTCTGGCCTGATAATTGATATTGGGATTTGGGTATTGGAAGAGTCATGTAGGAAGTTAAGAGCGCTGACTGACCAAGGTCACACTGGGTTACGCATGGCCGTAAATATTTCTATGCCCCAATTTAGAGATCCAAGTTTTATTGAAACTGTGAAAAATATCATCATGGAGTTTGATATTCAGCCCGATAGAATTGAGTTAGAGATTACTGAAAGTGTGGTAATGGATGAGCCCCAAATTGTGATTGAAGCTTTACAAGAATTAAAATTGTTTGGTGTAAAAGTCGCTATTGATGATTTTGGTACGGGTTTCTCATCTATGAGTTATCTACAACAATTGCCTCTTGATCGTTTAAAAGTGGACCGCTCATTTGTGAATGAGATAAAGCCAGGTAAATCGGCATTTATTGCCGAAACTATAGTCACCCTTGGCAATAAACTTGGTTTGTCTACGATAGCTGAAGGTGTTGAAAAAAGAGAGCAGGCAAGTTATATGTTGAAATTAGGTTGTGATGAAGCCCAAGGTTATTTATTCGCGAAACCTATGCCATATGAGCAACTAGTCGAATTTTTAGGTACACAAGACAATTAACTCAAGGCGTATTTATTAACACTTTTGATGTAGAGCATCACTTTGATGAATCAATTTAAACGAGTGATCCCCCACATTTGTATCTCTAACTTACTCTGATTCATTTCGAGAGGTGTTGTAAAACCGAATTAGGTTGATTCCCTCAGCAACACTTCGTTAATTTTTGTTTGCATTTGTGGCAATATTTCGTTTTCAAACCAGGTATTTCTTTTCAACCAGATATTATTCCTCGGTGAAGGATGGGGTAAAGGTAGAAATTGAGCTTGGTAGCTACGCCAGTTTTTAATCCGTTCAGTCAGTGATTTTTTGTCTCTTAAATAATAATCTTGTGCGTACTTTCCGACTAAAAGGATTATTTTGCTTGGATCCTGTTGAACTAGAAACGGATGCCATTTGGGTGCGCATTCCTTCCTAGGTGGTAAATCACCAGACTTACCTTTTCCTGGGTAACAAAATCCCATGGGTACGATAGATAAGGTATTTTTGTCGTAGAATCTATGTTCAGGCAGGTTTAGCCATTCTCGTAATCTAACGCCTGAGGCATCATTCCATGGTGTATTCGTTTGGTGGGCTTTAATGCCAGGTGCTTGGCCAATCAGAATAAGCTTTGCATTATTTGAATGTTGTAATACTGGATTAGGTGGAAAAGGCAATGAATGTGCACATTCAGTACAATCGTGAATTTTAGAGACAATGTCTATTTTAGCTGTCATCGCATCCCCAACTCGATTCTACTTGTAAAAAAAAGGTCTCAAAAGAGACCTTATCTATTTGATTTTTCCCAGCTGTTATTTTGCCATGGTGGGCAAAAAGTCAAATTGATTGAGCTGCAACCATTTTTGTTTTTGTAAGGCTAAACTTTGTTTTAACTCTTTATATTTGTAATGTACTTCAAGGTTTTCATAGCTGCGCTTTAAGCTTTGTTTTCTAATTTCCATCAGTTGTTTTTTTGCGGCGTAATAATCGGTCATGCGCTGTGCTAAAAGTTCATATTCAAATTGCACTTTCGCTAATATTTCATCTGCATTGGGCAATTTAGATACTTTTTCCTGGGCTAATTTGAGTTGCATGGCCACTTTCGCTTTTTCAATTCTTTCTTCGGGGCAGCGTCTAAGATTACTGGTCCAGCCAATAACAGATAAACCTTTGATCAACCATTTAGTGGGATCAAATTGCCACCACTTAATACCATTTCTGTAGTCATATTCAAATATATGGTGGAAATTGTGGTAGCCCTCACCAAAAGTAAAAAATGCTAAGATATCGTTATCTCTAGCAGTATTTTTATCGGTATAGGGTTGCTTGCCCCAGATGTGCGCTAGGGAGTTAATAAAAAACGTAACGTGGTGAACCACAACTAGGCGAAATACCCCAGCTAATAACAACATGCCCCACACATCGCCATTTAACCAACCGAGTAATAGGGGGATGCCAAAGTTTGCGCTAAGCATAATTTTTAAATAGTGCTTATGTTGCCACATCACTATGGGATCTTTTTGTAAGTCACGGCAATTGTTGTAATCATCATAACGGTGGATTTGATACTCCCTTAACATCCAGCCAATATGAGAATACCAAAACCCTTTTTTGGCGGAATAAGGATCCTGGTCATTATCGTCTACATGTTTGTGATGGATACGATGATCGGAGCACCAATGCAAAATACTATTTTGCAGTGACATTGCTCCACCAATAGCCAAAACTGTTCTTACAAATATATTGGCTTGGTATGCTTTGTGTGACCATAGTCGATGATAGCCGGCAGTAATTGACATGCCTGAAAAATAAATTAAAAAGACACACGCAATAATTTCAACGGCATCGAAGCCATTTGTTAGTGCTTCAAAAGGTACCAATACTGCAGCTATAAAGCCAGTAATAGTAAAAACCAATATATTGGTAAGAATCAGGCGGGGTTTTTTCATTTAAAAATATTAAATTCAGCTTACATGTGTACGCTATTTTACGTTGCCTTTAGCGTTTCGCAAGTCATATATGTATAAAGTGTTAAATTTCTTCGGTATGTGTTTTACTTTTTTCACGTTAGAATTATATGAATATTGGCTCGGTCACCAACAACAGGTTGTCACTATTGAACCGTCAAGAACAAAAACTACGTACACGCCGTTCGATTATCGAAGCGGCATTTTTATTATTAGATGAACAACGAAGTTTGTCGAGTATCAGTCTTAGAGAGGTTGCGCGAGCAGCGGGTATCGCACCCACTTCTTTTTATCGACATTTTAAAGATATAGATGAATTAGGCTTAACCTTAGTGGATGAAGCTGGTTTAGCTTTGCGTCAGTTGATGCGTCAAGCTAGAGTGAGGATCGCTTCCGGTGGTGGTGTGATCAATACCTCAGTGGATACCTTTATGGAATTTATTACCGCTAATAACAATGTTTTCCGTTTATTATTACGAGAACACACAGGTACATCAATGGCGTTTAGAGCCGCCGTTTTGCGAGAAATAAAACACTTTAATGTAGAGCTCACTGATTACACTATCTCTACTACCGGTTTGCCCTATAACATTGCCAACCTACAAGCTGAAGCAATGGTGAAATTAGTTTTTAGTGCTGGAGCTGAAGCACTTGATGCATCGTATGAGCAAAAAGTTATTGTTGCTGAGCGTCTAAAGCTACAATTAAGATTTGTTGTTAACGGTGCTTTGCAAGCTAAAGCAGAACAAACTGCGGGCTAACTGCTTTTTTGTAAATAGACCCCACATTCAGCATGATGAGTGTAGGGAAACTGATCAAATAAGGCAAATCGAGTGATGGTATGTGTCAGTAACAAGGTGTCTAGATTGAGTTTAAGTGTTTCAGGATTGCATGAAATATACACTATATTTTCATACTGACTGATCATCTCGACCGTGCCGTCATCTAAACCGGCGCGTGGGGGGTCAACTAACACTGTTTTGCACTGGTAATCTGCTAAGTTAACGCCCTCTAAACGCCGAAATTCACGAACGCCTTGTTGGGCTTGAACAAATTCTTCACTCGACATGCGAATGATTTTTAAGTTGTCTATGTTATTAAATGCAATGTTGTCTTGCGCCGCTGCAACAGAGGTTTTAGAAATTTCAGTTGCCAGAACTTTTTCAAAATTTTGGGCTAAGGGCACCGAAAAATTTCCCGAACCACAATAAAGTTCAAGTAAGTCGCCTTGGCTATTTTTAGTAATATCCAAAGCCCACTCAATCATCTTGATGTTGACCCGTGCATTAGGTTGAGTAAAGCTGTTTTCAATTTGTTTAAAGGCGAAGTTACGTTGGTTTATTGTCAATTCTTCAGAGACATAGTCTTTATCTAGTATAATTTTTTGTTTCTTTGCTCGACCAATAATATCTATTTTGTACTTTTGCCTTAATGTAGAACGAATTTTTTGCATTTCTGCAGTCCATTGTTCATCTAATGCTTTGTGATACAGCAAAGAGGCAATGATTTCCCCGCTTAGTGTGGCTAAGTAGTCAATTTGGAACAGTTTTCTTCGGGCCGTGTCGTTTACTTTCAGTAATGAAACCAAATCAACCATCACATCATTAATAAGCTGACTGGCTGGAGGAAAGTTATTGACTTGGTACTTTTGTTTTGTAGTTTGGTCAAACATGACATGATGAAGGTCATCGCCATCGTGCCAGAGCCGAAACTCGGCCCTTAACCTATAATGCAATGGCTCGGATGCAAACACTTCCAATTGAGGCATAGGGTGCTGAGCAAAACTTTCTTTTATAAGGTTTGTTTTATTTTTCAGCTGTTCAACATAATTATCAGCTTGAATTTCAGTTGGCCGCATGTGTTGCCTCAATCTTTTCGGGGGATAAAAAGGCGCAAGGTAAAGTGTTTTTATTCATTCTGCAATATCTATAAAAAAGTAAAATTCTTAGGCCGTATAATTTTTGTGCAAATTTAACTAAAGAATGTGAAGGTAGTGGCCGATATACTAAGTTAAGGATAGTGAGGTATCTGCCATGAATATTAGTCAATTAAAAGCCTTCTTAGGTGATAAACCCCAACATTTGGGTAACGACAATAGTGTTAAGAATCAGCTCCGCGATGCTGGATTAAAGCAAGCTATCAGCGGACAAAATAACCAAGTAGCACAAAGAGTGGATCAATATAGTTCCAGTACCTCTTTGGGTGTAAAGATATATACCAATTCTTTCAACAATACCCTAGAGGTTGATAGGCATAAGCCTAATTTTTCTATTCCTGAATCTAAAGAGTCTGAAGACTCGTTATTTGATTTTGAAGAAATTGCAAAAAATGTGCTCAGTTTCGTGGGTGGTGCTATTAAGAATGCACAAAATAGAGGGGCCGATGACAGTGAACTCGAAGATCTCTTTGAACAAGCTTCATCTGGGGTATTAAGAGGCATTAAGCTAGCGGAACAGGATTTAGCAGGTTTTTTGAATGAAGAAATTGCTAACGGCATTAGTAAGAGTAAAAGCTTAATAGAAGAAGGTATTGCCAATCTTAAACGAGATATTTTTAATCCTGAAGCTTTGGATTTGGAAAAGTCTGCACAGTCTACTGTTAGTTCCACCAGTGTTTCTTATGCAAAACAAGAGTCTGGTGAACTGAGTATTCGCACCAGAGATGGCGACACAGTTAAAATTACGTTTGCAGACTTAGAGCAATTTGAGTTAAGTCAACGACAGGTAGAGCAAAAAGTACAGGAAACAGAGTTAGTTGATAAGACTGTTGTGCCGGAACCAGGCGAGACTAATGAAGCGTCAAATGCCAACGCTACAACTGAGAACCCAACAACGGGACCTGTAGAAGAATCTGATGTGAATCCCGAGCAGGCAGAAGATCCACAATCTAATACTGCAGTAATTGAACAAAACGCAGTGTTTTATCAAGAAAACTCCTTTTCGTTCTCAGTTAAAGGTGAGTTAGATGAAGACGAACTCAAAGCTATTGGTCAATTAGTTTCTGATGCCAATGAACTTGCTGAAGAGTTTTTTAATGGTGATATTGAGACCGCTTTTAACCAAGCCTTAGAGCTCGGTTTTGATGAACAAGAGTTATCTAGTTTTGCATTGCAGTTAACAAAGGTAGAAAATACACAAGTTATCAAAGCCTACGAAACTGTGTCTCGGTTTGATGAAGATAGTGTAGATAGTAACCCAGCGAAAGCTGTAAAACCCATTGCTGACTATCTTGATAAACTGCTCAATGTGTTAGATGGGTCAAGACTTCATCTAGAAGATAGTCAGTCTTATGAAAATGTGATCAACGAACTGATAAATAAATTAGGTGAAGATGTGGCTACCCCAGATTTAATATCCGCTATTAATCGATTCAATGAATTTAATCAAAAGCTGGTGAACAATTTACCTAAAGGTTATCAACCAGAGGGGTAATCTTAGATTGCAATTTAGCTAAGTAAAAAAAAGGCCAGCTTGATGCTGGCCTTCTTTTTATTGTATGGAACTATTCGTCCTCAACTTTCTCTTTTGCCAAACGCACTTTTAAAGTACGTTCTTGGAAAGTCGAGTCATTTAGATTTTTGATTGCTTTATCTGCTCCCTTAGCGTTCATTTCAACAAAGCCGTACCCTTTCCTTTTACCAGTGCGGCGATCTTTCATCAAACGCACGGAAACTACATTGCCTTGTTGTTCAAAGTGTTCTTGAACAGCTTCTTCATCTGCACGATAGGGAAGGTTTCCTACATAGAGTGTGGAGACTTCTGATGAATTGCCTTGTTCACCTGTTGCGTTAGATGATGGAAACATTTTCAATAACGCGGGGACGACTAAGCCACCCACTAAAATGCCTAGGGCTGCAGCTAAGTGATTGGGGATATCCGCTGCTACCATGGGTAAGATGACATATATAACAATAGCGAAAATGACTGTGATAAAGATATTCAAAATAAAAGATGGATTCATGTGACTCTACCTAAAAAGATTTTATGGTTATAAGAATATAAAGCGCACTTATGGTACCCATTTATAGGGTTTTCGCAAACAGTTACACTCAGTATCAGCCATCCTTTTACTGTATATAGTAAAAAACACGGTAATTTCGCTAATTGTGAGCGTTTTTTAAGCAAACAAACATTTATTTGAAATTAGGGGTTGCATCGGAATCTGTTCT